>NZ_JBHMET010000195.1:42080-115798 GCF_042430365.1 Bradyrhizobium erythrophlei | reverse complement strand
TGGCAATGGCCCCCGACATCCACCGCGTGTAGTCGGCATAACCTGGCTCTCGGCATAATGGCCAAGTTCGTGGAGTACAGTGCGGTGCCAATTGATCGGCTCGAAGTAGGCCGCTGGTGGCGGCACCTGGACAAAATCCTCTGTCGGCGCATAGAAGGCGCGGCTGCCGCCGATACGAAAGTCGATGCCGGTCGCCTTGATCAAGGCCTCGACCGTCGGCTCGATCATACCGGGTAACGATGGTGGCGTAGCGGTCGCAATTTCCGCGGGCAGCCCATCGCATTGATCGGTATTGAAGATGGTGAAGCGCTTCAAGAATGGAACGGCTTGCGCCTCTTCGCCCGTCTCGTACGCACGGCACTTTTCGTCAAGTGGCACGAAGCGATCGGCGTAGACGACGGTCGTGCCGCGTTCACCTTTGCGGACATGGCCGCCGAGCGCCAGCGCCTGGCGGAATGTGAGCCAGCTCTGGCCTGCGAATCCGCGCTCGAGGGCAGCACCCCAGAGGATCAGTATATTGATGCCGCTGTATTGCCTACTGGTTGCGGCGTTCTTCGGCATAGCCAACGGTGCCTTCGCCGCCGCAGCCTCCCATGGCTGAACCCAGGGAACGTGGCCGGCCTCCAGCTCGGCGATGATCTTGTCGGTGATTTCGTCATACAGGCTCACCCGGTTCTGGCCGGTGCACGCCCGAGGATGATGTTTGGACATCGCGGGTCTCCGCGACGGGCGCCGCGAGCCTCTCTCGCAACTTCCAACCCGTCACGGCCAGCCCGCGGCCGCACTCCTACTCTCTATGTCTGCCGCTCCCGCTTGCGCAGCGCCGGTGGCGATCTCTCCGGCTGCACCGCTCGCACCGCGTCAGGGATGGAAGCCCGAAGGGTGAAAACCCGGAGAAGCCGGATTTCAGCGCAGCCGACAGCCCGGCCCGTTAGGGAGACGTCGAGGCCCTGGGGCACAGACTCGCCAAGGGTTGCGGCCTTGCCCGGGAGATTCCACGGGACATCATGTCTGGGATGGAAGTTCGGGCGCTAACGACCGCAATTCAGAACGAGTTCAGCCCAGCAGAAACTGCGAAAACGTCATCAAACACCGCAGGGGAGCTTCATCGTATATAACGGTCTATATATAGACCATTATGCTTCCTTGTGGTCCATATATTAATCTTTAGTTCTGGAGCGACCCACCCTTGGCTTGAATATATATATATGGGATCATATATAGCTACTTATGGAAGATATAGATCAATGGACTCACCATATGAAATCTGGCGCACAAGATCTGATGCCTCTCTCGGTCCGGCGTTCGATTAAGAAATTGGGCGAGGATATCGCCCACGCCCGCAAAAAGCGGCGGCTTACCGTCGAGATGATGCTGGATCGTACTGGGCTTTCCAAGAATACCTATCGGCGGATCGAGGCTGGCGAGCCGACGGTGGCGATAGGGGCCTACGCCATGTGTCTACTGGCACTCGGCAACGCCCAGATTTTTGCGGATCTGCTCGATCAAAGCCGCGATGACGTCGGTCTTTTGTTGCAGACCGAACGGCTTCCCAAGCGTGTGCGCCTCAGGAAGGACGAGGCGGCGTAATGAAAGAAAAGCTGGACGTCCACCTCGACGACAAGACGATCGGTTCGCTCAGGTTCGAAGCCAGCGGCAACCGCCAAGCCTGCGCGTTCGAATACTCGCGGGATTGGCTGGTCCGCAAGGATCGGTTTCAGATCGACCCCGAACTGCCGCTGGTGGCTGGCCCGCAATATCCGACGAAATCGAAGGTCTCCGCGTTTTTTGGCTGCTTCGCCGATTCCGAACCCGACGGCTGGGCTGCGCTCGTCATCCGCCGCGACCACGCCAAACAACGAAAGGCGGCGGCCGCCGTCGGAGCACCGTTCGATGATCGTCCGCTGAACTCGCTCGACTACCTCTGCGCGGTCGACGATTTCAGCCGGATCGGGGCCCTCCGTCTCAGCGACAATGACGGGATCTTCGTCCGTTCACATGAGCCTGGCGAGCGCGCTGCGCCGCCGCTCATCGAGCTGGACGATCTCATCCGCGCCAGCAAGGCAGTCGAGAATGAAACGGAGACAGCAAGAGATCTACGCTTTCTGCTCGGCATCGGCACCTCGATCGGCGGGATGCGCCCCAAGGCGTCCATCCTCGACGAGCACGGGGCGCTATGCATCGGAAAGTTCCCGAGCGTGAATGACGAGCGCTCGATCGTGAAGGCCGAGGTGTTGGCGCTGAAGCTCGCTGAAAAGGCCGGCATTCAGGCTTCGGACGGGCGAGTGGTCACCACCGACGACGGAGTTAGCGTCGCGGTCGTGAAACGCTTCGACAGGCAGGGCGACAAGCGGCTCATGTATTGGTCCGCCCGAACTTTGCTCGGCGTGCGCGACGATCAGGAGCACACCTACACGGAGATTGCCGAGGCGATCATCCGCTCGGGCAACCGCGTCGAAGAGGATCTGCACCAGCTCTGGCGCCGTATCGTCTTCAACGTGCTCATTAGCAACGCGGACGACCATCTCAACAACCACGGCTTCCTGCATGTCGCCAATGGACGATGGCGTCTGTCGCCCGCCTTTGACATCAATCCCTTTCCGGAAAGGGCCAAGGTTCTCAAAACCTGGATCTCGGAGGAGGGCAACGAGGCAAGCATCGATCTCGCGATGTCGGCGGCCCGATATTTCAAGCTCAAAGAGGAGCGCGCCAAGCAAATTGTGGTCGAGGTCGAGAGCGCGGTCTCGCAATGGCGCGAAGTCGCACGCCAGCCGGAAATCGGCATGACCGCGCGAGAGTGCGATGCTTTCGAAGATGCTTTCGAGCATGAACAGCGCAAGATCGCAAGCGACCTCGCCAAGGACTCGACCGGCATCCGTCCGTGAGAAGGACCGGCCAATCCTCCCCGCTGCGGTTTGCCGCCGCCGAGCACGAACTGGGAGCAGCGATATTTAAGGCGGCGTCTGCCATTCCGACAAAGGGGGAGGCCTATTGCGGTTTCGACGTAAGGTGAACGACAGACCTGTCGGAACGAGCGCTGATAACTCACACGAATCACATGCCTCTCGATTAGCGGGCGAACACAGGCACAGCCGGCAATGTGCCCAGGGTTGGATGGCCCCATTGCCTGACGATCTGTCACACGCGCGTGCGATCATCTGGAGCGATCGAGTGCCCAACTATGTGTCGATCACTGCCACAGCGCTCCCAGCGCAACTGCGGCGCTTCGCCCGGTCAATCACCACCCATCACTTATTTACACTCTAGGCCAGCCGATTCCCGCACCAGCCATTGGCGTCCCTATTCTCTGCTGCTCTCTCGTGTTCCGATTCGAGAGTTCGCTTGACGAGAAAGTATGGACGCATGCTGTACACAAAAGACATCGAGAGCGAGTTGAGCTATCTGGGTCGGCCCTTTTCGAAATCTTGCACGAGGAAGGATGCTCTCGAAAGATGGTGCTATTTGTTGCGTTCAGCACTTAGACCGTTGAATCATTGACGCGCGAGCCGGCGCTCATGGCATCCCGCACAGCCCTTCCTGCCCGCTATCCACCCATCGGCACATGGCCTGCGCTCATGCGAGCCGACATGGCCGCAGCCTACCTGGATTATTGCGACACAGGCGAATTCACGCGCGCCGTGGCCCGCGGAGAGGCTCCACCGCCAACTGGCTATCACGGAATTGGTCGCGCTCGACAACCAGTCTGGTCGAAGGCCAGGATTGATAACTTCACCGCACCAAGCAGAGCCATGGATTCAGATGGATCAGAAGGTGAAGATTTGGCCTCTCTCGCATGAAAATATCCGCTCCTGCATTGAAGCTTCCCCGCTACTGCCGGCCAAAGCCTTTGAAGTGTGGTCGATGGGCATACTTTTTTGAACCGCCGACTTGGGCTCGCAAACAGGGCTGCCACGTCAAAGCTGAAGCGTTAGGGGAGGACTTTGTGACTGCCGTAGACCGAGCCGAGAATGTCCTATTGCCCGCCTTCGACAGTTGGCGCTCCGGAGGATTGACCGACATGGTCCCAGCTTCGCCTGTGCCCGGCACTTTCGATTGGCTCGTTGGCATTTTCAAAGCACATCAGAAATGGAAAGAGATCGATCACAAAACTCAGCGCCTATACGAACAAGGTTTGGCGCTCTTTGCCAACCACAAACTGAAGGACGGTAGCCGCGCGGGCTCGAAGCAGATTTCTGACTTCACCAAAGCATTTGTCGACGCGGTCTATGCGAAGTTGCTCGTTGTGGAACGTAAGGACGCGGATGGCAACTTCATCAAGCGCGAGCGGCGACGCTTCGCAAATGCAGCCATGGCTGCCTGTAGGCGAGCGTGGTTTGTTGGTCAGCGTGCTCAAGAGACGATAGTGCCAGCGATCAATCCATTCTCGCGGATGGGACTGAAATCCCGCGCGCCTGGCCAGCCTAAGCCAGAGACACCCACGGCGACTTGGGACGAACTTGTCGCATTCAGGCAGGCTGCGAGGAAGCTCGGATACAACTCGATCGGAACGGCCGCCTTGCTGACTTGGGAGTGGTTGCAGCGCGAGGAACACGTGTTCGGCGCCTTCGAAATCGCGCATTATCGGCCGAAAAGGCGACCAAACAGCGTGAGGGTCGTGCATCCGAAGAATGACGAAGAAGTCTGGTGGCCCCTTTTCGACGAAACCGGCGAGCTTCTTTTCCCCGAGCTGATGGCGGAGCTCGACGCTATCAAACAGTCGGTCGTTTCCGGACTGGCCTTTCGGCGCGATCACGCGCATCGCAGATCACACGTTCCGCTCCCATGGATCACCGAACGCAAGGATCTGCGTTACCTCCGGCGCGTCGTCAAAAAGATAGTCGCAGCAGCGGGCCTCCGAAACGAGCTCTCATTTACTTCGTTTCGTCACGGTGGCTTCACCGAAGGCGCAGATAGCCGTCTCACGGATGCCGAATTGCGGGCTGCGGGCCGTCATCGCTCGAATCAGATGCTGATAAATTATGCCAAGGGCACACGTAAACAGCTGATTGAAGTGTCCAGGAAACGCCGGGAGGAGCGAGCTAGAACAGTCCCTTTGTCAGAAGGCGCGCTCGCGTCTCACCCTCCGATGGCAGACCATTCATGATCGGCGAGTTCATAGCGCATGCTTCGAAGCCCCCCAGCTTGGGAATTTCAATCACAGGCGTCCGGCCAAACACAATGCTCCGATGCGCGGCAGCATGGTGTCGCCGCCATGCCCAACGACGAGCAACAGCGCCTCAGTCGCCGCGCGCCATCTCGGTGCGTCGTGCTCGCGCTTCGGCGAGCGGGTGATGTCATTAGCCGTCCGTTAAGAAGCCCATTTGAGCGCAGCTGTGGCGGCGAGCGGTCGCATCAAAGCGTTGAGGATCAGGCGCAGCACGACGAGCCCATTCGGCAGTCGGATGTCGCTTAGAAGGGGCAGACATCCTCATGCAGGAGTGGACCGCGTTTTATCCACACGCGCGCCCCCTCGTAAGACGCCTGGGCATGCAGAGCCACGCCCGCCGGCAGGCGGCCCCAGGCTTGCGGCTCCAATGTCTCGCCGCCCACCGTCAGGCCGCCGCTAAGGAGCAGAAACTCCAAACCTTTGGTGTTTTCGACCTTGACGCTGCCTCCCGCCTGCCAATCTTCGAACCGCACTTCCTCATGTCCGTCGTCGAATAGGATTGTTGCGGCCGTTGCGCCGGCTCGGGGAGGAACTTGCTGTCCTTCGCCCGGTTGGCGTACGGTCTGGGCTCGGTCATCCGCACGAAACTGCCAGAGGCGAACGAAGATCGTGCATCCGTCCTTCGAGGCGGGTACATGCGAAGTACCTGGCGGGTTGCGGATATACGCGCCAGCCGGATAGTGGCCATGTTCGTCCTGAAAAACGCCGTCGAGGACCACGAATTCCTCGCCACCGGTGTGGGTATGGCGCGGAAAGGCGCTGGCCGGCGCATAACGCACGATCGAGGTGGCGCGGGCCTTTTCCTCGCCGATACGGAACAGCATGCGCCGGTGAACACCTGGGGCAGGGCTAGGAACCCAGTCTTGCCTGGCTGCATGGACGATGACGGGACGGGTGAAATCATCGTTGATGCGCATGGTCAAAGCTCCGCTGGTTCACCATCGATAAGCATTTCGATGCCCAGAAGGATGCGTCCGCCCAGCCCGATTGCGGGCTTCAAAGAACCTGGACGCCGATGCCGCCGGCCGAACAAGCAAGCGTCCTGCATAGAGGTCGGCGAGACCACCACCGACGATGGCGACAGAGGTTTGCATCGTCCTATCTCGGGGATCGAAGCGGGCCGGCCGGCCGACGCCGTTACGCGGATCCGCCGCCATAGGTAAGGTATTTCCAGAGGTCTGTGTAGGGCGGCGGCAAGTACGATTGGCTTAAAAGCTGGAGACTGACCGCTGGCTAAGCGCTTGGGAACGGCTAAGGACCGCCGAAGGCCCGTGCGAGAGGCGAAGGATCGGGAGGGTTTTGCTTTCGTCGCGCGGCGCCAGCGTGAGCCAGTTGCGAGGATCCTGAACCGCTAGCTCAAGAATTCCGCCGTACCTCCCACAGATACTTCCGCCGCGCCGAAGGCAGGGGGCACCCCGGGCGCGTCGAGTTGCGCATTGAGCACGATGTTCTTTGCGGCGTCACTCCGCGCATGTTGGTGTGGTGGGGTGGCGCTGCCGCTGAGCACCAAGATCGATCGCATCGGGAACAACGCCGCGATCTTCGACTTTGAGCTTTCATCGGAAGAGATGGCAACGATCGGCGCGCTCACGCGACCGGGAAGCCGAATTATCAGCGCTTCCGGTCTTGCACGGGACTGGGGGCATATAGGGAGCAACAGGCATGAACATCTTCCTGACCGGCGCCAGCGGCTTTATCGGCGGTACCGTCGCCCTCCGGTTGAAGGCATCGGGCCATCGGATTCGCGGCCTGGTGCGGTCGCCCGAGAAGGCGGCGCGGCTGCAGGCGCTCGGCATCGAGCCGGTGCTCGGCGATCTCTCGGACACCGCGCTGCTGGCGCAGGAGGCGAAGGCGGCGGATGCGGTGGTCAATGCCGCCAGCTCCGACGATCGGTCCGCGGTCGACGCCTTCCTTGATGCCCTCGGCGGCAGCGGCAAGCCGTTCCTACACACGAGCGGCACCAGCGTTTTGGCCGACGACGCCCGCGGCGACCGGGCCTCGGACCGGATCTATGACGAGGACACGCCGATTGAGCCGGTGCCGGCCAAGGCGGCGCGCGTCGCCATCGATCGGCTGATCATCGACGCCGCCGGCGGCGGTTTACGGTCCGTCGTGCTGTGCAACAGCCTGATCTACGGTACCGGTCGCGGGCTGCACTCCGACAGCGTGCAGATCCCGGCCTTGGTCGCACAGGCGCGGCAGACTGGGATCGTCCGCCATGTCGGGCGCGGCCGGAACATCTGGTCGAACGTGCATGTGGAGGACATGGCCGAGCTCTACGCCCTGGCGCTGGACCGCGCCCCGGCCGGCGCCTTCTACTATGTCGAGAACGGCGAAGCCTCCTTCGCCGAGGCCACAGCGGCGATCGCCCGGCGCCTCGGTCTCGGCGCGCCGCAGCCCTGGCCGATCGACGACGCCATCGCCGCGCTGGGCTTCGGCCACGCCGTCTATTCGCTGGGCTCGAACAGCCGGGTGCGCGGCAGGCGCGCGCGGGCGGAGCTGGATTGGTCGCCCAAGCACGCTTCGTTGACCGGCTGGATCGAGAACGAAATGCCGGTGCGCTGATGCGCCCCTGCGTCGCGCCGCCGTCTTCCAAGATTTTCAAGCGCGCGAAGCCTGCCGATCTGCCGGTCGCGCGGCCGACTAAGACCGCGAAGGTGCTTGGTCTTACCGTGCCACGACGCTGCCCTCCCGCGCCGACGAGCTGATCGAATAGAGCTGCTTGCTGCGGTGCATGGGTCCGGAAATGGCACTTTTGCGAAGTACCAACCGGCTCTGACCGTGCGTGCTAAGGCTCAGCACGAAAATGGCCGACTATTTGACCGCGCCGCCTGTGATGCCACTGATGAAGCGGTCCAAAAAGAGATTGTAAGCGATCGCCACCGCGCTGGAAATATGCGCCGCGCCCATCAATTCGCCCCAATAAAAAATATCTCCGCGGATCAAATCTGTCGCGACTCCCAAAGTAACGGGCTTCTCGCTGGAAGAGGAGATGAAGGTCAGCAGAAACAACTTCGGTGCGCCAAGCCACTGGCGTTATGAGTACACCGCCTCATTCTTCAAAGGTCAGGCAATAGAGCTAGTTTCTCGTCAAAGGGGGCTTACGATCGAGCCCCGCGCCTACCGTCCGGGCCAGGACGGCTTGCGCTTCTCGCCGAACGCCTTGAGGCCTTCCTTGGCGTCCTCGGTCATCGCCAGCAGCGCGATCTGGCTTTCGGTGTAGGCGATGCTCTCATCGAACGACATCGAGGCGATCGCGCGCATGGCGTATTTGCCGCGGCGGATCGCGGTCGGCGACTTGTCGACGATGCGGCCGATCAGCCACTCGACCTTGGCATCGAGCTCGGCCGCCGGTTCGACATAGTTCAGGAGACCTGCGGCTTGCGCGGTCCTGGCATCGAAGGGCTCGCCGGTCAGCGCCCATTCGTTGACGAGGCGTGGCGGCGCGATCGATTGCAGGAGGCTCATCACCTGCATCGGGAACACGCCGACCTTTACCTCAGGCAATCCGAAGATGACGTTGTCGGCAGCGATGGCCATATCGGTCATGCACAACAGACCCATGCCGCCCGCCATGCACACGCCGCCGACGCGCGCGATCGCCGGCTTGGTGGAGTTCTGCGACAGCCGTAGCAGATCGGCGTAATCGACATTGGGGCGCGAAAAATCCATCGAGAAGGCCGCGCCGCTGTTCTGCAGATCGGCGCCGGCGCAGAACGCCTTGTCGCCCGCGCCCGTCAGCACGATGACGCGCACGTCCTTGTCGTCGTGCGCGTCGCGATAGCCCTTGGCGATGCCCGCGATCACGCCGGCATTGAGCGCGTTGCGCTTGTCCGGCCGGTTGATCGTGATCCAGAAGGCCTGGCCGCGCTTCTCCAGGATAACGCTGCTGCTGTCGGTCATGTGTCCCGCCTATCGCTGTTTTCAGCGCTCATTTGCGGCAGGATCGGCGCCGACTGCAAGCAGGAATTATGCTGGCAGCGCTGCCTTCTTCACCCAGACCTTGTTGTCGTGGAACGCGGCACCGCCGACCGGCGCGACGACATCAGCCCCGATCAGGGTATTGATACCGCGACCACCGATATGCGCCTTGTTCGGGTGGATGGATTCTGCGATCACGACGCCTCGACGCAAGCCATCGAACAATTTCGCCGTCAGCGTCGTCTCACCGCGCATATTGCCGAGCGTCACCGCGTCGCCATCGGCAATCGAAAGCACCGCCGCGTCGTCCGGATGGATCATCACGGTCGGCACGCCTTCGCGCGCCTGCGATCCCGGCGTCTCGTTGAAGCTCGTGTTGAGGTAGCTGCGCGACGGCGAGGTCGCGAGCCGGAACGGATGCGCTTCGTCGGCTTCCTCGATGATGGTCCAATGGTCGGGCAGCGACGGCATCTGCTGCCACGGACCAAGGCCCGGATTGCCGAACGGCGGATTGGCCCAATCGGCCTTGAAGTGGAACTTCTTGTCGGCGTGCGCGAAGCCGTCGAGATAATGCGAGGTGCGGAAATCCGGCTGCAGGTCACGCCAGACATCGGCCTCGAGGCCCGCGATGTCACCATGACCGCTCTTCTTCAGCGTCACGTCGATCAGTTCGCGCGGCGACATCTCGAATCCCGGATGCACCGCATTCAGGCGCCGACCGAGCGCCTGGATCACCTGATGGTTGGTGCGGCATTCGCCGGGAGGATCGATCAACTTCGGGCCGACCGAAATGTGCTGATGGCCGCCGCCGTAATAGAGGTCGTCATGTTCCATGAACATCGTCGCAGGCAGGACGATGTCGGCCATCGCCGCCGTCTCGGTCATGAACTGCTCATGCACGGCGACGAACAGGTCTTCGCGCGCAAAGCCCTGGCGCACCAAGGTCTGCTCGGGCGCTACCGTCATCGGGTTGGTGTTCTGAATCAGCATCGCCTTGACCGGCGGACCGCCCTTCAGGGATTCGGCGTCGCCGGTGAGGATGCGCCCGATCTTCGATTGATCGAGCCAGCGCGTCGAGCGGTCGATCGCGTCGTGGCCCTCGATCACGGATTCATTGAAGCGCCAGATCGCGGCGTTGTTGAAGAACGCGCCGCCGCCCTCATACTGCCAGGCCCCGGTCACCGCCGGGATGCACAGCGCGGCGTGCATCTGCGCCGCGCCGTTGCGGCTGCGGGTGAAGCCGTAACCCAGCCGGAAGAACGACCGCTTGGTCTCGCCGACCAGGCGCGCGAATGCCTCGATCTCTTCCACCGGCACGCCCGAAATCGCCGACGCCCATTCCGGCGTGCGGGTCTTGAGATGGGCTTCAAGCTCGCCCGGACAGTCGGTGTATTTTTCCATGTACGCCCGATCCGCGTAGCCTTCGCGGAACAGCACATGCATGACGCCGCAGGCGAAGGCGGCATCCGTGCCGGGGCGCAGGATGATCTTGATATCCGCCTGCTTCATCGTGTCGTTGTTGTAGATGTCGACCGCCGCGATCTTGGCGCCCCGCTCCTTGCGCGCGCGCATCGCATGGGTCATCACGTTGACTTGGGTGTTCACCGGATTGGTGCCCCAGATCACGACGAGGTCGGAGACGCCCATCTCGCGCGGATCGACGCCGGCGATCTTGCCGGTGCCGATGGAAAAGCCGACGCGCGCGATGTTGGCGCAGATCGTCGAGTAAAAGCGGGAGTACTTCTTGACATGCGACAGACGGTTGATGCCGTCTCGCATCACGAGGCCCATCGTGCCGGCATAGTAATAGGGCCAGACCGATTGCGCGCCGAACTCGCGCTCGGCCGCATCGAACCGCGTGGCGATTTCGTCAAGCGCCTCGTCCCACGAGATCCGCGCGAACTGCCCCGAGCCCTTCGGTCCCGTCCGGCGCATCGGATGCATCAGCCGGTCAGGGTGATGAATCCGCTCGGCGTAGCGGGCGACCTTGGCGCAGACGACGCCGGCTGTGTAGGTCTGCTGCTTGGAGCCACGGACCCGGCCGATCGAGCGGCCGTCGATCACTTCGATATCGAGCGCACATGCCGAAGGGCAATCGTGCGGACAGGTGGAATGGCCGATCTCGACCTTGGCATGCTGGTTCATGGCGCAACAGGTAACATCAAATGACCTATTCGCCGAGGCTCTTTATCGGCTTGTTTCGTGCGAAAACCGTGCACAAGCCATGCGTCAGCCGCCCAGATAGGCCCCGCCACTGGCGTGGATCGCCTGACCGTTGATGTAACGCGCGCCCGGCCCGCAGAGGAAACGCACGGCGGCCGCGACATCCTCCGGTCGGCCCTTCGCGCCGGTAATGGTCTGGTGGCGCAAATGGTGCGCCGGCTCGGGCCCACCCTTTGGCCTTGGCGTACCGATCAGGCCCGGAACGACGCAGTTCACGGTAATGCCATCGTCCGCAAGGTCATGCGCAAGCGCGCGGGTGAAGCCGATGATCCCGGCCTTGGCCGTCACCACATGGGCGCGGTTCCTTGCCCCGGTATGCGCGCTCAGGCCGCCGATGTTGACGATGGTCCCCGCCCTGCTCTGCCGCAGCGCCGGAAGGCAGGCTTTAACGCAGTGAAAGGCGCCATCAAGGGTGACATCGAGGATGTCGCGCCACGCTGCATAGTCCATTTCGGCGAACGGCTTTTCCTGCCGCAACGCAGCGTTGTTGACGAGGATGTCGATCCCGCCAAGCTGCTGCATCGCAGCGTCGGCCATCGCCTGCGCTGAAGATGCATCGGCAACGCTGCCAAGATGCGCGATTGCCTTGCCGCCGGCGGCTTCGATCTCGCGCACCACCGCATCGGCTTCCGCGCGGTTGGCGCGCGCATTGACCAACACCGCGGCGCCGCCATCGGCCAGGGCCAGCGCGATGGCACGACCGATATTGCGGCCGGCGCCGGTGACGATTGCGACCTTGCCCGCGAGCTCTCCGGTCATAAGCACCTACCCGCGCAGGGGTGACAGATCGATGCGACCATCATACAGCCTTGCCACCAGCTTCAACGCCGCGTCGCTCTGCGTCATGCTCCAGCCGCCATGCGCGACATTGAGGACGAATTTGTCGATCAGATCCTGACGCGTCAACGGCTCCTGCGAGCCGCCGCGCAGATGGGGCTGCCGTTCCTCGACCACGCTGCCATCCCGGAGCGTTGCGCGGATATGGCCAGTGTAGTTGCTTGGATAGGGATTATTGGGATCGACGACGAACGTCACCCTGGCCGCCAGCTCCAGCACCCGCGCATCGCGGATCGCAGCCTCCGTGAACGCTCCGAGGCCCACGCCGCCATGCACAAAGCCGGTTGCGAGCAGATAGGGTGTTGCGAACTTGGCCGCGTAACCATTGGGCGGACGCTGCTTGTCGGCGAGCGGCTCCCAAAGCCGATGCACCGTCCCTTCCGCGACTTCGCAGACGATCGCTGTGACGTCCTCGGGCCTGATGCCGCGCGCCGCCAGCCGTCGCGCACAATCGATATAGGGCTGCGCCATCGTCCCGCACGGATACGGCTTGAAGGCGAGCGTATCGGTGACCCATCGCTCGCCGAAACCTCCGATCAGCGCGTCGTAGTCTCCCTGTGCGGTGTGCGCGAAGCCATGAAACAGCCCGTGGACGCCCTCGAACACCGTACGCGGACCGACGAACCCGCCGCGCGCCAATAGCGCCGCGCGGATTCCGGATTGCGCCGCCCAGCCGATGTGCAAACGCTTGGTCCAGGCGCCCTCGGCGAGATACTCGATGATGCCGCCCGCCATGCTGCCGGCGATGCCGAGTGCATCGACGATCTGCCGGGCGTTGAGCCCAAGCGCCGCACCGACCCCGGCCGCCGCGCCCATCGCGCCGAAAATCGCGGTCGGATGGAAGCCCGCCTTGTGCACGGCTTTCGGCACTACGAGACTGAGCCGGCACAGCACCTCCGTGCCGACCGCAATCCCGATCAGCGCCATGCGGCCGTCGGGATTGTGTCGCTCGCACGCCGCGAATACCGCGGGCACGATCACGGCACCGGCATGCACCGGGCCGCCCACAAACGTGTCGTCAAAATCCTCGCCATGCGCCGCGGTGCCGTTGACGAAGGCGGCACCAGCTGCATTCAGCGTCCGCACCTGCCCGATCACCGTGCAGGGACCGTCGTCGTCGCAACCGGCGAGCGCGCTCCTGATGTAGTCCTCATTGCGCGCCGTGACGCAGAGACCGACGATGTCGATCAGGAGGTCCCGGCACTTCCGCGTCGTGACCGCCGGGAGCACGCCCGGCTTCAGCGCGACGATCTTCTCAGCCAGCGTTTCAGAAACAGACATGCCGGCAGACCTCATGCCTTCAGACACGAAAGATGCGCGTGTAGCGCGCCTTGATTGCTTCGCCCTCCCGCTCCACGGCTGCCGCATCATCCTTCATCGTCTTGATGTCCTTGAGCGGCTTGCGGCTGGCCTTCTCCTGGGTCTGCGCGTGCACCGACCGCAGGCCACCGACATCGATGATAAGCTGCTGCGCCTCGCGGCCGAGTGCGAACGACTGGAACAGCCTGGCCGCATTGGGATGCGGGCAATCCTTGAAGATGCCGTTCGGCCCGATGATCAGCGGCGAGCCTTCGGTCGCATAGACCGGCTCGACCGGGCGGCCGGCCTCCTTCATCTGGAAGATGTTGTATTCGTTGCCATCGGCCATCACGGCACGTTCACCGAGATCGAGCTTCTTCGGCGGATCCGCCGACGACTGCACCTGCATGATATTCTGCTTCGCGAGCTTCTCGAAATAGCTCCAGCCGAGATCACGCTGCATCTGATAGGTCGCGGTCATGATGGTGCCGCTGTAGCCCGGATGCGCCTTGACGATCTTGCCCTTCCATTTGGGATCGAGCAGATCGGCAAAACTCTTCGGCGCATCCTCCGTCTTCACCAGATTGGTGTTGTAGGCGATGATCGAGAGCCAGACGCGGAAGCTCGCGAACTGGCCGTCCGGATCGCGATGCTCCTCTGGATAGAATTTTGCGACCTCTTCGGGAACGTAGGGCGCGAGAATGCCGTCTCGCTTCCACACGATGAAATGCGCGGCGTCGGAGGAATTGACGACATCGACGGCGTGGATGTTGCTGGAATATTCCTGGCCGATACGCTGGAAGACACGCTCGGCGCCGGTGCGCTCGACGCGCACAGCAATGCCGGGGTATCTCGCTTCAAACGCTTTGGCGAGCTTCTCCGCGACCGGAAGATCGGTCGAGGTGTAGTAGATGACCTGCCCTTCCCGCTTCGCCGCCTCGATCAGGGTTGATGTGACCAGCTCCGCCGGCGGCGCGGCAGCGGCGACCCGCGTGGAGAAGGCAGCACCCACGAGCGCCGCGCCGGCACCCTTCAGCACAACGCGGCGCGACATGCCAAGACGGTTCCTCATGTGCTCCCCGCGCTTGATGGCGAAGTTGGGGACACCGTCCCCTGTCCTTTATTCCCATGCGGGAGACGGAGTCCGGCGTCGACAGCGGCTTCAGGTTGCAGCTAGACTTGGCATCAAGAAACAAGACTAAAGTCGAGGGAGACGGTCGATGGCGGGCTCACGGTTCGCGCTGGCCCTGGTTGCGGCTCTGCTGACCGTCCCGATTGCCGGCTCGCATGCGGATGCCGAGGATTATCCGACGCGGCCGGTCAAGATCATCGTGCCCTTTGGCCCCGGAGGGCCGGCCGATGTCACCGCGCGCCAGATCGGCAGCATCCTGCAGGAAGGCTTCGGCCAGCCCTTCGTGGTCGAGAACCGCACCGGCGCCGGCGGCGTCATCGGCACGCTCGAGGTCGCAAAGGCCTCACCCGACGGCTACACGCTGCTGATGATGTCGAATACCCAGACTGCCAATGAATCGCTGGTGCCCCAGCGCAAATATGAGCTGATGCGCGACCTCGCGCCGATCGCACCGCTGAACTCCTCCGACCTCGTGATCGTGGTCCACCCGGCCGTGGCGGCGAAGACGCTGCAGGAGTTCATCGCGCTTGCAAAAGCGCAACCGGGCAAGCTGAACTACGCATCGTCCGGCCAGGGCACGCCCTATCACATGGCCGGCGAACTCTTCAAAGCGATGGCCGGCATCGACCTCCTGCACGTGCCCTACCGCAACAGCGGCGAAGCGCGCAGCAGCGTGATCGGCGGCCAGGTCCAGATGATGATCGACGCGGTGACCACGATGGCGCCGAACGTCGCCGAAAACCAGGTCCGCGCCCTCGCGACCACCGGCAAGACCCCCTCGGCGGTCCTGCCCGGCGTGCCGACGGCGATCGAAGCCGGGGTCGGCGGCTACGAGGCGACGATCTGGCTCGGCCTGATGGCGCCGGCCGGCACGCCGAGGCCCGTGATCGACAAGCTCAACGGCGCCGTGAACGCCGCGATCAAGCGGCCTGACATCGTCAAGCTCTGGACCGCCCAGGGTGCCGTGCCGATGGCGATGTCGCCTGAAGAATTCGACAGGTTCCTGCGCGGCGATATTGCGAAATGGGCCGAGGTCGTCAAAAGGTTCGACAAGACCCAGTAAACGCGCCGCAGCACGAGGCCACCATGCCAAGCGTTCGATTTCGCCTCAACGGCGTCGAGATGAACGTCGATGCCGATCCTGAGCGGTCGTTGCTCGACGTCTTGCGTGGTTCGCTCGGCATGATCGGGGCGCATTTCGGCTGCGGCGCGGGCGAATGCGGCGCCTGCAACGTCCTGATCGACGATCGGGCGACGGCCTCCTGCGATACGCCGGTCTGGTCGGTGGCTGGCAAAGACATCACGACGCTCGAGGGACTGGGTAGCGCAGAGCAGCCGCATCCGCTGCAGCGCGCCTTCATTGCCGAGCAGGCGCTGCAATGCGGCTATTGCGTCCCTGGCATCCTGATCAGCGCCGCGGCGCTATTGAAGCGAAATCCCTCACCCACCAGCCGGGATGTGAAAGAGGCTCTCGACGGCAACCTTTGCCGCTGCGGATCGCACAATCGGATCGTACGCGCGGTGCTGCGTGCGGCAGCGGAAATGGCGGCAGCGGGATGAGCGAGCAAGCGTCCATGCCGCCGGCGAAGCTGCCGATCAGTCTCGCGGCGAACCCGAGACTGTCGTCGTGGCTGAGGTTCACAGCCGATGGCGAGGTCATGGTCTCGCCCGGAAAGGTCGAGATCGGCCAGGGGATCGTCACGGCGCTGGCACAGATCGCGGCCGACGAACTCGACGTCGACATCTCGCGCGTGCGCATGGTACGCACCTCGACGGCGATCAGCCCGAACGAAGGCGTTACCTCGGGCAGTCTCTCGATCCAGCAATCCGGTCGCGCACTGCGTCACGCCTGCGCGGAGGTGCGGCACATCTTCCTTGCCGCGGCATCCGATCGCCTTGGCGTCGCGACCGACGCGCTGTCGATCGCGGACGGAACGATCTCGGGCCCGGGCAATGTCAGGACCAGCTATTGGGAACTGGCAAATGACGTTTCCCTGGACCGCGAGGCTGCGCCCGGCGCTGTGCCGAAAGCGGTTGCGCAACGCACTGTCGCCGGCAGGTCGACCCAACGCCTCGACATTCCCGACAAGGTGTTTGCGCAGCGGCGCTTCATCCACGATCAGGTGCTGCCCGGAATGCTTCATGGCCGCGTGATGCGGCCGGAGAATGCGCGCGCCAGGCTGATCGAGCTGAAGGATAGTAGCGCCCGGGCGATCGCCGGCCTGGTCGCCATTGTGCGCGACGGCAGCTTTGCCGGCGTGGTCTGCGCGACCGAGCACGACGCCGAGCTTGCTCTCAAGGCTTTGCGCAAGGGCGCGACGTGGTCCGAAGGAGACGCCCTGCCAGACGAGGACGATCTGGCTTCGTTCCTGAAGGCTCAACCATCGGAGCCGACGGTGATCGACCTGAGGGCCGTGTCGATGCCGCGTGCAAAGAGCCGCACGATCCGGCGGCAATATACCCGCCCCTATATCGCGCATGCCTCGATCGCGCCGTCCTGCGCGATCGCGCAGTGGGACGGCGACAAGGTTCGGGTCTGGACGCACAGCCAGGGCGTCTACCTGCTGCGCGCCGATCTGGCGCTGGTGCTCAAGCTGCCGGTCGAAAACATCATTGTCGAGCATATGGAGGGCGCCGGCTGTTATGGGCATAACGGCGCCGACGACGTCGCACTCGACGCCGCGCTGCTGGCAAGGGCCGCGGGCGGACGACCCGTGCGCGTGCAATGGTCGCGCCAAGATGAGATGTCGCAAGCGCCGTTCGGCGCCGCGATGGCGATCGAGATCGAAGCCGATCTCGATGCGGCCGGCGAGATCATGGACTGGCGGCACACGGTCTGGAGCAATGGTCATGCCGCACGGCCTGGACGCGCGGCACAGCCGGCCCTGCTCGCAGGGTTCGAGCTGGAACGGCCGTTCCCGCTGACGATTTCGAGCAATCCGCCGCAAGCCAATGGCGGCGGCGCGGATCGCAACGCGGTCCCGCTCTACGATTTTCCGTCATGGCGGATCGACAGCCATCGTCTGTTGACCATGCCGGTCCGCACCTCAGCGCTGCGGACGCTCGGCGCGCACGGCAACGTGTTTGCGATCGAGTCCTGCCTTGACGAAATCGCGGCCGAGCGCGGCGAAGACCCCATCGCGTTCCGCCTCCGCCATCTGCGCGACGCGCGGGCCGTCGACGTGATCCGCGCGGCAGCGAGGCGCGCGAGGTGGAAGCCGGACAGGCGACCGGGTATCGGTCACGGTGTCGGTTTCGCGCGCTACAAGAACATGGGCGCATATTGTGCCGCGGTGGCCGAGGTCGAGGGCGACGAAGATATCCGCGTCACCAGGCTGACACTCGCAGTCGATGTCGGCGAGGCCATCAATCCCGATGGCGTCGCCAACCAGATCGAGGGCGGCGCGATTCAGGCTGCGAGCTGGGCGCTGAAGGAGCGCGTGCGCTTCGACCGGCACCGGATCACCAGCACGGGCTGGTCGGACTATCCGATCCTTCGCTTCAGCGAAGTCCCTGATGTTGAAGTCGAGGTGATCCAGCGATCCGACCTCGATCCCGTCGGCGCCGGCGAAGCCGCGCACGGACCGGTTACTGCCGCGATCGCCAACGCCGTGTTCGATTGTCTTGGCGTGCGCGTCCGCAATCTCCCGATCACCCGCGAAAGCCTGATCGCGGCCATGGAACTGAGCCGATGACAAGCTTGAATATCCTGAGTGGCGGCGCGGCGCAGGGCCTGGTGGCCGCCATCGCTCCGGCTTTCACCGCCGAAACCGGCTTTGACATCGCCGGCCAATTCGGCGCGGTCGGCGCGATGGCCGACAAACTGCGCGGCGGGTTGCCGGCCGATATCGTCATCCTCACCGCGGCGCTGGTGGCGAGGCTTGCCGACGAAGGACTGGTCTCGCGCAATTCGAAGACTGACGTCGGGCTGGTCGAAACCGCGCTCGCCGTCCGTGACGGCGATCCGCCGGTGAACGCCATCGACGCCGCCAGCCTGCGCGATGCGCTGCTGGCGTCGGATGCGATCTTCGTGCCCGACACCAAGGTGTCGACAGCCGGAATTCACGTCGCCAAAGTCCTCGCCCAGCTCGGCATCGCCGAGCAGGTCGAGCATCGGCTGAGCGTTTTTCCGAACGGCGGGACGGCGATGCGCCATCTCGCGGAATCCGACGCGCGTCGCCCGATCGGCTGCACCCAATCGACCGAGATCATCAGCACCCGCGGCGTCTCACTGTCGGGCTCGCTGCCGCCGGGATGCGAACTCGCGACGATGTACACAGCCGCCGTGACGACGCGGGCATCCGCGGCGCTACAGGCCGAGCGGCTGATCGCGCTGTTGACGTCGCCGGACGCGCAGGAGACGCGTCGCCGCGCAGGCTTCGTGGCGGCCTAGCGCGCCAACGCGGTCAGGCCAGTCGGCGGTCCATCGACCGTGGTCCAGCCTCCATCGACGAACAACGTGCTGCCGCTGACATAGCTTGCGGCGCGCTCGGATTTGCCTTTAGTCGAAAATTCATATACTAATATATCAATTTTGGGAGCAGAAATGCCGTCGCGAGCGTCGAAGACATCAGAGATCGCGTCCCGCTCTCCCGGCCACCGCCGGGCCGGCCGGCCCCGCGCCGCGACCGCGGCGGCTCGCATCTACACCAATCTGCGTGCCGAGTTGGTCTCGCTGGAGCGCCGCCCGGGCGATGCGATCTCGGAAACCGAGATCGCGCTGTCCTACGGCGTGAGCCGCACGCCTGTACGCGAAGCGATCCTGAAACTGTCGGACGAAGGCCTGGTCGAGATTTTCCCGCAATCGGGCATCTTCGTCTCGCGCATTCCGCTGGCCGCGCTGCCCGAGGCAATCATCATCAGGAAATCGCTCGAGGAGACCACGACGCGCATGGCAACCGAGCGTGCCAGCGCGAGCCAGATCCTCAACCTGCAGTCCATCATCCAGCGCCAGCGCGAGGCCGATGCTGCCGGAGATCGCGACGCGTTCCACCAGGCCGACGAGGCCTTTCACGCCGCCATTGCCGAGATCGCCGGGCACCCGGGCATCTGGAAACTGATCCTGCAGGTCAAGGTCCATGTCGACCGCTTCCGCCGCCTCACGCTGCCGCAACGGGGACGGATGGCCGAGGTGATCGCCGAGCACGAAGGCATCGTGGCGGGTATCGAAGCGCGCGATCCGTCTGCCGCCGGGGCTGCGATGGCCCGGCACCTCGAACGTCTTCGCACCGACATATCGGCCACGCAACACAACAATCCGGAGTTCTTCGACCAGCCCGACTAGCCGACACGACCGCGGCGGGAAGCCGGACGCGTATTCGGGGAAGGAAACAACATGAACAGGACACTTCAACCACGGCGCACCATCGCCCGCCTTGACCGTCGTGATTTCATCAAGATGGGCGCCGGCCTTGGCGCGGCCCTCGCAACCGCGACGTCGCCCGCCCGCGCGCAATCCAAAGCGGTCTTCAAGGCATCCGACGTGCAGCCGCCCGGCTACCCGACCGTCGTCGCGACCGAGAACCTCGGCAAGAAGCTCGCGGCCGCGACCAACGGCCGCCTGTCGGTGCAAATGTTCCCATCGATGCAGCTCGGCGGCGAGAAGGAGACGATCGAGCAGACCCAGATCGGCGCAATCCAGATGCTGCGCGTCAGCGCAGGGACCGTCGGCCCGATCGTCGACGACATCAACGTCGTCAACATGCCCTTCCTGTTCAACAACATGGCGCATGCCGAAAAAATCATGGATGGCCCGATCGGGCAGGACCTGCTCGACCGGATCACCGCCAATGCCAACGCCGGACTGGTGGCCCTGTGCTGGATGAACTCCGGCGCACGCAGCCTCTACAACACCAAGCGAACGATCCGGACGATCGCCGACGTCAAGGGACTGAAGTTCCGCGTGATCGGCAATCCGATCTTCATCGACATGATGAACGCGCTGGGCGGCAATGGCGTTGCGATGGGCTACGACCAGGTGTTCAGCGCGCTGCAGACCGGCGTGATCGACGGCGCCGAGAACAACCCGCCGAGCTACGTCTTCAGCAACCATTACACGGTCGCGAAGCACTTCTCGCTCACCGAGCACCTGATCGTTCCCGAAGTGCTGGTGTTCTCGAAGCGAGCCTGGACCGCACTTTCCGCCGACGATCAAACACTGATCAAGACGTTCGCGCGCGAGGCACAGATGGAGGAGCGCGAGCTCTGGAACAAGTATGAGCGGCAGGCGATGGAGAAGGCCAGGGCCGCCGGCTGCGAGATCGTCGAGATATCAGACAAAACGCCGTTCCAGAATGCGGTCAAGCCGGTCTGGGACAAATACGGCCCCAAATATCAGGACATGATCAAGCGCATTCAGGCGGTCTAACCAAACGCTTTCCAGGGAATACGGACATGGCCGGAACATTCCGCCGAGCGATGGATCTCCTTTATCTGATTTGCGTCGTCATCGGTTGCGTGGCGCTGGTGCTGATCTCGGCCGTGATCCCCTGGGCCGTCTTCACGCGCTATGTGCTGAACAGCGCCGCGTCGTGGCCCGAACCGCTCGCCGTCCTGCTCACCATCGTGGTGACGTTCATCGGCGCGGCGGCAGGCTACCGGCTCAACCTGCACATGAATGTCGCCTATTTCGCCAGCAAGCTGCCCGGTCCGTTCCGCTCTCTCGTCGATCTGATCGTCCAGCTCCTGATGGCGCTGATCGCGCTGTTCATGATTATCTGGGGCTGGCGGCTGGTCGAAGTGACCTGGCACAACACCATCGCCGATTTCCCGTTCCTCTCCGTCGGCGTCACCTATCTGCCGATACCGGTCGGCGGCGTCTGCCTGCTGCTGTTCATCATCGAGCGGATCGTCCTTGGCGCGCCGCCCGATCCGATCGCGCAGCAGCGCGATGTCACCTTCGACTGATCGCGCGAGGCCGCCATGGACATCTTCATCATGCTCGCGACGATGCTGGCCTGCTTCCTGATCGGCATGCCGATCGCCTACTCGCTCGCAATGGCGGCGATCGCCGGCGCGTTGTCGATCGGCATCCCGCTCGAAGCCGTGATGCTGAAGATCTCGGACGGCGTCAGCAAGGTTGCGATGCTGACGATCCCGTTCTTCGTTCTGGCCGGCGCGATCATGGCGGAAGGCGGCATGGCACGGCGGCTCGTCGCGTTTGCGGACGTTCTGGTCGGCCTCACCCGGCTGCGCGGCGGGCTTTCCATCGTGAACGTGCTGGCCACGACCTTTTTGAGCGGCATTTCCGGCTCGGCGGTCGCCGACACCTCCGCGATCGGCTCGGTGATGATCCCGCAGATGGAACGGAACGGCTATCCGCGCGTCTTCGCCACCAATCTGACCATCACCTCGTCGGTTCAGGCCTTGCTGGTCCCACCGAGCCACAACGCGGTGCTGTACTCGCTCGCCACCGGCGGGACCATTTCGATCAGCGCGCTGTTCATGGCCGGTGTCTTTCCCGGCCTGTTGCTCGGTTTCTCGCTGATCATCCTGTGCCTTGCCGTCGCCTATCGCGAAAAACATCCGCATGGGCAGACGGTGCCGGCCAAGGACGCAATCCGGATCACGATCGACGCCGCATGGGGGCTGATCACGCTGGTCATCATCCTGGGCGGCATTCTCGGCGGCATCTTCACCGCGATCGAGGCCGGCGCCGTCGCCTGCGTCTGGGCTTTCTTCGTGACTATGTTCATCTACCGCGACTATCGCTGGCGCGACCTGCCTGTGTTGCTGCATCGCACGCTGCGGACGGTTGCGATGGTGATGACGCTGATCGCTTGCGCCTCGAGCGTCGGCTACATCATGGCATTGACGCAGATGCCGGCGAAGATGACGGCGTTCTTCCTGTCGATCTCGGACAACAAATACGTCATCCTGTTCCTGATCAATATTCTCCTGCTCGTGCTTGGCACGCTCGTCGACATGGCACCGTCGATCCTGATCGCAACCCCGATCCTGCTGCCGGTGATGACCAATTTCGGCGTCGATCCCGTTCATTTCGGCATGATCATGCTGCTCAATCTCGGCATCGGCCTGTGCCATCCGCCGGTCGGCGCGATCCTCTTTGTCGGCTGCGCAGTCGGCAAGGTCACGATCGAGCTGGTGATGCGCAAGATCTGGCCGTTCTACGCGGTGATGTTCTTCGTCCTGTTGTGCGTGACCTACCTGCCGGAACTCTCGCTTTGGCTGCCACGTCAACTCCAGGTCCCGCACTGAACGCGACTTGCGCGCCGAGGCAGAATGAAGCGCCGGCGCGACGTCGTCACAAGAGCTCGATCAAGTCGCTCTGATCAGATCAAGTTTGCGCGACACGCAGGGCGTGCAGTCTTGCGGGAATTCCCGCATCTCCCTACGCTGCCTTCCACAACAAACAAAATAAGGGGAGGCAATCGTCATGACCACACGGCGCAATTTCCTGAAGGCGGGGGTGGCGGCCGCTGCCGGCATCGTGTTCTGCAGCTGCGGAATGGTGCACAACGCAAGCGCGCAACAGCCGCGCCAGAAGCTGCCGGTCGCCGCGGGTGGCAACCGCGTCAAGACCATCGATATTCACGCGCATTGCCACTTCCGCGAGGCGGGCGCGCTACTCGGCGCCGATGCCGACAAGCTGCAGCTGCCTCCGGTCAACGGCGCGCCCGAGGCGTTCGTCGAGATCGACAAGCGCCTCGCCGCCATGGATTCGCAGGCGGTCGACATGGAGGTACTGTCGATCAATCCATTCTGGTACGACCGCGACCGCGATCTCGCCGGGCAGATCGTCAAGCTCCAGAACGAGAGACTCGCCGAACTCTGCGCCGCAAAACCCGACCGGTTCGCGGCGTTCGCGTCGCTGACGTTGCAGGCCCCGGACCTCGCCGTTCACGAACTCGAAACCGCAATCAGGAAGCAGGGCCTGAAGGGCGCCGCAATCGGCGGCGTCGTCAATGGCATCGAATTCTCCGATCCGAAGTTTCATCCGGTATGGGCCAAGGCCGAGGAACTCAGCGTGCCCCTGTTCATCCATCCGCAGGGCGTGCCAGAGCTCGGCAAGCGGCTCTCCGGCAATGGCTGGCTTGGCAACACGATCGCCAATCCGCTCGAGACCACGATCGCCCTCTCGCATCTGATCTTCGAGGGCACGCTCGACCGCTTTCCCGGCCTGAAGGTCATCGCGGCCCATGGCGGCGGCTATCTGGCCTCGTATGCCGACCGATCGGATCACGCCTGCCTGGTCGGGCCGAAGGGGTGCAATCCCGAGGTCAAGCTCAAGAAGGCACCGAGCGAATATCTGAAGCAGATCTATTTCGACTCGCTGGTCTTTACGCCGGAGGCGATCCGCCACCTCGTCGCGCAGGTCGGCGCGAGCCAGATCGTGCTCGGGAGCGACTATCCCTATCCGTGGCAGATGGCGCCGGTGGACCACATCTTCGCCTCCGCATCGCTGAGTGACGACGATAAGGCCAATATTCTTGGTCGCACGGCAGCACGACTGCTTGGCGTGGCGGCATAAGGCAGGCCAATCATCGGTCCATTCGACAAGGTCACGATTGGTGTCAACCCGGCTCCCGGCGAGGCGCCAATCCTGGGCTGTTTGCCTTCAGTAGACCCCCACCGTGCGGATTTCGTTGTGCGGCTCGGCAACGCGTGCCGGCGGCGCAACGTCGGGCACGAAGTCGGTCCCGGCGAATTCGGCCTGCGCCGCGTCGGACACCCATTTGACGGCTGCCGGATGACTGACCACCAACCCGATCAGCGCGATGATGATGAGCACAGGCAGCGCAACAAGCTTGATGCTGAAGCTCTGGTAGTTGCTCTGTTCGTCCGGTGCTCGCTTGTCCAAAGAGCCATGCATGGATTCCTCCACACGGTGAGCGTGCTCCCCGAACGGTCACTTACCGCAGCGCACGCAGAACCAATGTGAATGGTTTCACAGGCTTACCCAGTTCACCGGTTTGTGAGCTGCGGGCCGCCCCGGTCCACGGGCGCTATTCGCCGTCATCGGATCCGGCGTCAACCAGCTCCTGGAGCGCCTGCGGCTTCAGCACGACGATGGCGCCGTGTTCGAGCCGGACCCAACCGCGCCCCGCCCACGCACGCAGCTGCTTGTTGATGCTTTCGCGCGTCATGCCGACCATCTCGCTGATCTCCTGCTGAGTGATCGAGATGGTGCGTCCCTGGGGCTCGAGCTTGTGCTTGTCACTCAGCCGCAGCAGCGCGCTGGCGAGGCGCCCAGGCAGGTCCTGCAGGATGACCTGCTCGACCTGGTCGCTGGTCCAGCGCAATCTCGCGCAGAGCAGCTCGATGAACTTCATCGCGAGCGAGGGCTGGCTGCGCACGAACGGAATGAACTCGCGCCGGTCGATGACAAACAGCTCGCAATTGGTGTTGGCGGTAGCGTCGGCACTGCGCGGCTGCCCATCAAGCAAGGCGATCTCGCCGAAGATCTCACCGGCCTCTATCAGATTCAAAATCGCGTTCCTGCCATCGGGCGAGGAGATGCTGATCTTCACAGTGCCAGAGATGACAGCGATCAGGTTGTTGCCCGGATCGCCCTTGGAAAAGAGCGTAGTTCCCCGCTTCAGGGTGACGTGCTTGGCATAGCGGCAGAGCTGGTCGAACGCTTCAGGCTCGAGATCGGAAAAATAAGGGTGCTTGCGCAGCACTGACAGCTTGCTGCTCGGAAACGGCGGCGCCCCGGCAGTTCTTTCTATGGGCGCAGCGGTCATCGTCATCCAGACAAATTGTGATATCGGAACGGCGCGCCTTCGCAGGAAACGCCAGCAAAACCATCGATCAATGAAGTGGGCTTAACTATAGCCCTGCTGATTGTCTACAGCAACAAAAGGGCGAACGCCGGCACGATGGAAAACGGACAGGCTACAATTCTCGATAAATAGTGCCTGCCTGGAAGACCTTTGATTGGGAAGTGTGGCAGCCCCTGATTCGGGAACCCGAGGCTCTCCCAATCCGCGGATAATCTCGCCTGGCGAAACCAGGCCGTGGGTCGCGATGACTTTGACCCGGGATTCCGGCTATTCCCTCGAAATCCCCATTTCCTTCATCACGCGGGCATATTTGGCGAGTTGATCGCGCGTCGCCGAGCGCAACTCCTCGGCGGCACTTCCGCGCACGGCAAATCCCAGCTCCTCAAGCCTGCGACGGACCTCGGCATCGCCCAGTGCCTTCCGCACCTCGGCGTTGAGCCGGGTCACAATTTCCGCAGGTGTGCCTGCGGTGGCGACGATCGCAAACCATGAGTTGAAGAAGAAGCCCGGCAAGCCGGATTCCGCAACCGTTGGCACATCCGGAATTGTGCCAAACGCGCCTCGGTGGCGACGCCGAGCAACCTGAGTTGACCGCCTCGCACCAGCGCAGCCACCGTGCCAAGCCCCTGGAAGCCGACCGGCACCTGGCCTGCCGCAACATCGGTCGCAGCCTGCGTTGCACCCTTGTAAGGCACATGCGTCAGCGATATGCCGGCCGCAGACGCAAACATAGCCATGGCCAGATGCTGCGGGCTCCCGGGCCCGCCCGAAGCATAGTCGATCTTGCCGGGAGCAGCTTTTGCGGCGGCGATCAGCTCGGCTACCGACCTGAAGCTCGTCGTGTTGCTGGCAACAAGCCCCCACTCGACTATCGCGACCAGCGACACCGGTTCAAAATCCCTCAGGACATCCCATCGCAGGTTTGGCTGCAGATTGGGCACCATGGTCATGATGCTGTCGTTGAAGCCGCCGATCGTGTATCCGTCCGGCGCAGCCCGCGCCACCTGCTCGGCCCCGATCGATCCGGAGGCGCCTGGCTGGTTCAGCACGATGAATTGCTGCCCCATATTGTCCACCATCTTTTGCGTCACGATCCGCGCCGCAACGTCGACGGCGCTTGCGGCCGCAAGCGGAACGATCATCTTGATCGGCCGGTCCGGATATGTGGCCTGCGCCATGGCCCTTGGCGTGGACAAGTGATCTGGTCATCTGCATCGCGACGATCCTCCCCTCGCCAGGCTATGTGGTTAGCGGACCATTATCTTTTTAGCGAAGATTGCATGCATCGTCACAGCCTGCAATTCGCTTAACCAAGAACATTGCTTTACGCCGTGGGCGCGTTTCTCGCCCGTGCAGGCAATAGCCTGTTCATCAAGTTTCGCCAGTCTCCCTACCAAAAGGGGAGAGCGCAATGCCGCAAATTTGGATGACCTACAACGAAATCGCCGACATGCTGGGTTGCGATGCGCGGGCCGCACGCACCGTGACCATCCAGCGCTCGCTCGACAGGAAAAAGAGCCGCGACGGCATGACCCGCGCCAAGCTAGATGCCGAGCTCACGGCGCGATTTGTCGATGCGATCCGGAACGCCGACGCTGCCATCGATGAAGCTGTACGCGATCTGCGAATGCTGCACGAAATGATGCGAGGCAGCTGGTCGAACACTGCGATCGCAGACGCTCCCGCGCGCACCGCCGCGGGCTGATCGCGGCGGATCACCTCAGAGCAGCTTGCCGTCCGGTCCAAAGAACGGATGCGGCCCGTCGAACTGGCCGACCGGGACCTGATGCGTGACCAACCGTCCGAAGTCCTCGCCTGCGAACCAGGCATGGAGATGGAAAGCAGGTGGCTCGATCTTGAAGGACGGCTCGCGGAGCTGTCCGAGGTCGAGATCGACGGCGTGGTTTGGCGCAGGACATATCGTGACGGGAATTCCGGCAAGCGTCGTCAGCATCGCGCGGTGAACGTGGCCGCAAGCGATGAGTTGCACGCGCGGACGGCGTTTGACGATCTCTACCAATTGATCCGCGTTGAAAAGATCTTGCCGATCCATGTGCCAGATGCCGCCCTTGAACGGCGGGTGGTGGAGGAAGAGCAGCGCCGGCCGATCAACCGACGTCGCCAGGGTCGCATCTAGCCATCGCAAGGTCGACCCCTCGAGCAGGCCGTGCGGTTTGCCGGGTAAACTTGAATCAAGCAGGATGAGATCGAGGCCGTTGACCTCGATCTTTTGATCCAGCGGCCCCGAGACATGGGCATAGCCTGCGGCTGGAAATGTGGAACGCATCAGCTCGCGCGAATCGTGATTGCCGGGAATGCCGGCAAACGGAATCTTGAGGGGGGCCAGCAATTGCTTGAGGTATTCGTACTCCTCTGCTGCCGGGGTGTCGACGAGGTCGCCGGAGATCACCACGAAATCGGGCGCCGGCTCGAATGCATTCAGCGCTGCCACACAGCGTTCCAGCGCCTTCGCGGTGTCGACGCGACCATAGGCAAGCGTTCCCGGCGGCTTGATGTGGAGGTCGGAAATCTGGGCAATGAGGACAGGCATCTCGGGCATCGATCAACTCAATCTTCGGGCAAGAGACGAATGGATTCGGGCGCGACTGACAGTCCGATCCGGTCTCCGGCCTTGGCCTGGATCGTATTCGGCGCGTCCACATTGAGCAGCTTGCCGGATGCTCCGCTCACGACCAGGCGCAGGCGATCGCCGACAAAGCTGACGCTATCGATGATACCCGAGAGCGATCCGCCCACGGGTTCCATCACGCGAATGGTTTCGGGACGGATCATGGCGATC
The DNA here is from genome assembly GCF_042430365.1 of Bradyrhizobium erythrophlei. Classification (GTDB taxonomy): domain Bacteria; phylum Pseudomonadota; class Alphaproteobacteria; order Rhizobiales; family Xanthobacteraceae; genus Bradyrhizobium; species Bradyrhizobium erythrophlei. The sequence goes on along the minus strand of NZ_JBHMET010000195.1, from coordinate 87,674 downwards.
GTTCGTGGCGCGGTTGCGTTACCGTCGACTTGCAGACGTCCGCCCGGCAGCACGAGCGCGCCGTTCTCGATCGGCGCTTCAATAATATTAGCCGCACCGACAAACTCCGCGACGAATCGATCCTTCGGCGTGAAATAGATCTCGCGCGGCGACCCGATCTGGGCGATCGCGCCCTTACGCATCACCACGATGCGATCGCCCAATTCCATGGCTTCGGCCTGGTCGTGCGTCACATAGATAGTCGTGATCCCGAGCGCGCGCAGCAACCGATTGAGTTCGCCTCGCAACCGATCCCGCAAGGCGGCGTCAAGCGCGGTCAAAGGTTCGTCCAGCAGCAGGATACCCGGCCGGATTGCCACCGCACGCGCGAGCGCCACGCGCTGGCGCTGGCCGCCGGAAAGCTGATCGATGCGGCGGTTTTCCAATCCGGTGATGTTCGTCAACGCCACCAGCTCGGCAACGCGCGCAGCGCGCTCCTGCTTCGGTACACCACGAATCTTCAGGCCGTAGCCGATATTGTCGGCCACCGTCATGTTGGGGAACAGGGCGTAGGACTGGAACACCATGCCGACATTGCGGCGCTCGATCGGCACGGACGTCATGTCCTTGCCATCGAACAGGACCTTGCCGCCGGGATCCGGCAGCTCGAGGCCGGCAATGATGCGGAGCATGGTGGTCTTGCCGCATCCCGAAGGCCCAAGCAGCACCAGCGTCTCGCCACGGGCGATATCAAGCGTTGCGGGATCGAGCGCGCGCGTGCCGTCGGCAAATGTCTTGCCACAGGCTTCGATCCGCACCGCGGCGCCGTGTCCTGCCGCACTCATCGCTTGTGATCCTTGTCGGTCAACAGCTGCATCGCGACCAAAAGCGGGATGATCATCACGAAGAAGATCAGGGTGTAGGCGGATGCCACCTCGAGCCTCATCGAAGCGTAGCTGTCGGCAAGTCCGATTGGCAGCGTCTTTGTCAACGGCGTATGCAGCATCCAGGTCAGGTTGAATTCGCCCAGCGACAGCGTGACGACCATCAGCGCGCCGGCCAGAATTCCCGGAACGGCGTTCGGGACGATCACGTCCCGAAAGCGCCGCCAGGGGGACGCGCCGAGCGACGCTGCGCCTTCATCCAGCGTCTTGATGTCGACGGTTGCGAACACCGCCATCACCGACCGCACCATGAATGGCATCGTGAAGATGACGTGCCCGACAAGGATGAAGAGCCATGAACGTCTAAAATTGCCGAAGCCGCCATAGGCCAGCAGCAGCGCGAGCGCAATCGCAAGGCCCGGAATCGCGAGCGGTAGCGTGATCACCTCCTCGACGATCCGCGCGAGCCGACCGCCTCGCACGTGCAGCGCATAGGCAGCGGGGACGCCCGCGAGCAAGGTGACCGCAAGGGTCGCGAACGCAATCACGAAGGAAAGCAGGATGGTGCCGGCGTAGAGGTCCCAGACCTGCACGACCCATTGCAGGGTGACGCCGGACTGGATGCCGCGGAAGTAGTTGACGGTGACGCCGGCAGAGATCGAAAGCCCCGCCGGCACGACGAGGAACGCCGCGACGAGCAGCGTGAAGATGAACTGGCTGGTGAAGATCAGGCGATCGCGCATGTCTACCCGGCTGCGGCAACGGCGCTGCCGCTGAACGAGCGGGCAAGCATAAGGATAAGCCAGGTGATCAGGCCAAGACCGACCGACAGGGCCGCCGACGTAGCAAAATTCGCGGCCAAGGTGAATTCGGTGTAGATCAGCATCGGCAGCACGTCGATATTCGTCGCCAACGTGAAGGCCGTACCGAACGCGCCCATCGCCGTTGCGAACGCGATCGCGCCGGAGGCGACGAAGGCCGGCGCCAGCGCCGGCAGAACGACGTCGCGCTGCACGGCCCACGGGCTAGCGCCGAGCGAACGCGCGGCCTCTTCCAGACCGACGTCGAGCTTCTGCACCGCCGCCATGATGGTGAGGATCACGCGCGGGATCGAGAAGTAAAGATAACCCAGGAAGAGTCCATAGATGGAATAGGCAAACACGATCTTGTCACCGAACATGCGGTTCGAGAAATCGCCAATCAGCCCCTGCCGCCCGGCCAGCAGGATGATCATGAAGCCGACCACAACGCCGGGAAATGCCAGCGGAAAGGTCAGCATGGCGATGAGGACGGCGCGGCCGGGAAAGCGATGCCGCTGCAGGAACATTCCGGCAATGGTCGCCACGATCAAGGTGACGATCGTGGTCGCCGCCGCGAGAAGCACCGTATTGATCAGCGTCGCGCGGTAGCGCGGTTCGGCAAGGATAGCGAGATATCCGGCAGGCCCATGCGGGCCTTCGGCACCGGTCACGACCAGCCTCGCCATCGGCAGCAGGAAAAACGCCGTCGTCACCACCGCAAGCGGCAGCAAACAGAGCCAGACGAAGGATCTTTGCGACATCGTAAGCGTGGTGCCCCCAAGCGAGGGGCACCATATTGCCTCAGCGGACCTCGGCGAGATAGCGGTCAACGAAGCCTTTTTGCACGTTTTCCATTTCGCCCCAGTCCACGCTCTTGGCGCGGGCATAGTCGCTGTCGGGCAGGAATTTGCCCTTCACCGCGGCCGGCAGCTCGATCGGACGGGCCGGACGCAGATAGGCATTGGTCCAGATCGCCTGGCCCTTGTCGGAGAGCAGATAGTCGATCACCTTCTTGGCCTTCTCTTTGTCCGGCGCGTTCTTCACGAGGCCGACGACATAGGGAAACACCACCGATCCCTCGCAGGGAATCACAAACTCGAAGTTGCCCTTCTCGGAATATTTCGCGCGATAGGCGTTGAAATCGTAGTCGAACAGGATCGGCATCTCGCCTGAGACCACGCGGGCATAAGACGTCTGCTTCGGCACGATCGGATCGTTCTTGCGCAGCTCCTTGAAGAAGCCGACCGCGGGATCGAAGTTGGTCGACGAGCCGCCGAGCGCTAGGTTAACCGCAACCGCGCCGACATAGCCGACGGCGGCGGACGACGGATCGAGATAGCCGACCATGCCCTTGTAGTCGGGCTTCAGCAGGTCCTTCCAACAGGCAGGAACCGGCTTGCCGCCAAGGGCGTCCTTGTTCACGAACAGGCCGAGCGTGCCGGAATGGATCGTGGTCCAATAGCCGTCCGGGTCCTTGAGGCCCGCAGGGACCTGATCCCAATGGGCCGGCTTGTAGGGCTCGAGCGCGTCCTGCGCCTTGGCCTTCATGCCGAAGGTGACGCCAAAATAGCCGATATCACCGACCGGATTGCTCTTCTCCGCAAGGATCTGCGCCAGCGCCTGGCCGGAATTCTTGTTGTCATGGGGGATGTCGTAGTTGAGGTCGGCCTTGATGGCCTTCAGCATCGAGGCCCAGTCCGCCCACTCCGGAGGGCAATTGTAGCAGATGACGTCGGCCGCCCTGGCGGATTGCAACGGCGCGAGCAGCGTCAGCGCCAGCAAGGCAAGGACGAAGCGGACGGTCTTCATGGGGGGCTCCGGTTTTGGCGGGGAATCCGTGGGGGGATTTCAACATCAACCGGCGGACCAAGTATAGGCCGCGCATGAAGGTTTTGCGACGTCCGTTTTGCTATGCAGCAAACGGGGCCCACGAAACGGGCGAGGCGCATTGCTCGCGGCCCACTGTCGTTTTGCGGTAGGAGTCAGCTCCAAAAGACGAAAGCCCCTGTATCGTCCTGCCGGCCTCACGACGTCATCATATCTTCCCATTCCTGACCGGATGAAAGCCTGGATTCCCAGCGATCCTGACGAGCTGCTGCTGCGTGAAGATCGGCTGCCACACCCAAGTCGATCAACGACCATTCTGAATCTTCTCGTTCGGTTCTCCCATTGAGAACAACGAAATCCTGCGTTCAGAACAAAATCGTTCCATTCTCCGCACCTACCGCCGCGACGACCAAGTCTATGTCAGCCGCCTGGTTGGCCCCACCAAACCAGATACTCTCTCCATCACCTCGCCGAGGCGCCGGAGGACCGGCGCGTCAAGGAAACGGGCGCCTTGCGAAAATGCGGAAGTCCCACCGAGAAGTTTGAAGCTTTCACGCGCGTGCGCCCGCTCTTGCGCCCATTCTACTGCTCTCAGCGAATTCCTCCCACTCCATGGAGAGCAAACGGAATCCCTGAACGACGAGCTTGCAGCGCACCGCAAGGACTCGCGCTTACATGCAGGCAGCAAGCACGCGGTGGCTCACAACGACTAAGTTACGATTGGGGCGGCGGCTCCTGGCGACTGCGGGAGGCGGACGCCTCACCAAAAAGAGCAACTTGAGGCCCACCACGGATGGGAATAGGTTTCCTGTATTGGCGAAGCCAGGAAGACATGGCCCGATAACCCGTCAGCATAGGCGTGGTTTACATGCGCCATACGACTGAGACAGCACCAAACGTCGTCATCCTCGAGGCGTCGCACGCGCGGCGGGGATTTGCAATTTCCTGGATCGCCGCACCCCTCGTCACGACGGCGCTCGTCGGCATCTGTCTCCACGCCGAAGTCGTCGCCTATTTGGCGCGACACGCCAGTGAGCAGGAGATATCCAAGCTCATCACGATCGTCCCGCAGGCCATCGCGCAACAGACCCCATCTCCGATGGGCGACGAGGCGGCGCAGCCCAAGCAGGCGGTCGAGAGCGCGACGGCGGAATCGCAGCAGTCTCCGCAGCAGGAGCACGACACGGCCTTGGCGCTGGCAACCGAGCTGACGAAGGCGTGGCGAGACGTCGAGATGCGCTTACGGGACGTCGAGACGCTGTTATCGGAGCGAAAGATCAACGAGGCGGCGCAGCTCAAGCAGGCGGTCGAGAGGGCGACGGCAGAACTGCGCCAGTCTCTGCAGCAGGAGCACGACCGGGCTGAAGCGCTGGCAATCGAACTGGCGAAGGTGCGGCAGGCCATGGAACAGAAACCTGCTGCCGTGGAAGAGAGGCCCGCTATCTCCTTGCCCGCCTGGGCAAACAGCAACGCCTTCCTGAAGCCCGCCCAGACCGCAGTGCAACCGGACGCCGCGACGGAGAGCGGCAAATCGGCAACTAGCCCGGGTGAAACAGCTCCATTACCAAAGCGCGTTGAGCACGAACCGCGCGGTGGGAATGCCTACGCCTGCCAGCACTATCGGACCTACGATCCGGCGTCCGGAACCTACATGGGCTATGACGGACGGCGGCATTCCTGCCCATAAGTTCGGACGGCGTTTTGGAGACGAGTCTAGCTGACCTGCTATGGACACCAAGATGCACCCGCCCGTCACCTCAGCCGCTGCTTCCTGAGGACGTCGCCGAACGCGGTCATCGAGCCCCATCCATCCCAAGGCTATGCCGGCCGGCAATGCTAACAACCGACAAGGAGCGCGACGTCTGGATGCGCGCGCCATGAGATGAAGCGATGGTGCTGCAGCCGCCATTGTCTGACGATGCGATCAAGTTCGTCATGCGTGGCGAGGCAAAGGACCCTAGCGACTTCACGGCCTCCCGGCTTACCCGGCTCTCGTCGGCTACGCGAGCTTTCGGTCCGCAGCTCATTTCGGCGTAGCCGCTTTCTCGCCGGTCGGCTGTTGTGCGAGGTCGTAGTGTTCGGGATCGGAGCCGATCTCTGTCACCCCCTTCGCAAGCTCGGTTCGGAAAGAGGTCTGGAAGTCCTCTTCGTAGGTCGCGATGCTTGTACTGATTGCCGCTCTCCAATGATCACCGCGATCCCAGGCCTCCACGAATGCGGATGCTAGGTCAGCGTGCTGGCGGTTCGCAATCATGGCTTCGATGATGGATTTGGCCTGAAGGCGATCCTTCGAGCTTTTTGCGCTAGCGTCGCCGTCGGTCTTTCGGCGGGATCCGACAATGAGCTTGTGAATGGCGTAACGTTCCGGTGACGGGATGAGAACCGGCACGCCGGCACCATGTAAGAGAACCGCGCGGATGGGTTGATGGATCAGGAAGTCGAGGAACCGCAGCGGAAATTCCGCGGCTCCACCCAACGCCGGCATGTGGACGGGCTTGCCTGCCTGATCATCCGACCACTGATTGGGCGTAAGGAATTCGACCTTGAACTGGTCTCTTGAAACGAATCGAGTTGAGACCCTGCTATCCGTCTGACTGGGTATCTCGCGAAAAGTTGGATCGACTTCCTGCAGAACTTGCAGGATGGGAGGGATGGAGTCCTTGATGGCCACCGAGGTCTCGTGGAATTGCGCGAAGTCGGCATCACCGGTTTGCATGGCGACTGCGTCGAGACGCCGACCGAGAACGGCGGAGTAGCATTGGTAGGCAACCGTGCCGACAAGCACACCCCTCATTCGGAAGAAGCCCGCCTTCGCCAGTTGTTCGACGACTTGACCTGCGAGCGGGAGCGGACGCGGCAGGTACGCCTCGCGCACGAGTGTGGAAACGAGACGACGACGTCCTTTGAGATCGGCCTTCAGATCCTTGAAGGCTTCTACCCTTTTGGTGATTTCGGGATCTGCCACGGGACCGATGTAACTTCGATCCTGGCCGCCGCCTTCGGGCTTGGGCGTGTCGAAGTACCAGTACTTCTTGTCCTTGACCTCGACGGCCACGAACCTGCCATTCGAGGAGAATTCGGATGTGAAACTCTCATCGAGGCTTCGCTGGACCAGTTCGGAGTAGAGCGTCTGGTAGGAGATATCGAGCCGTTGGGTAGAAGCCATTGCGGATCCTTCGATTATACTACGTTCGCGAAAATAGTATAATCGCCGGAACTTGCAGGCAAGCCTCGTTATACTATTTCCACGAAAACAGTATAACTATTTTAAATCAAAGGCTTACCGTCAGCTTTCCTCCCCCCACAACCCGCGCCTCTGTCCGATCGACCGGGATATTCAGCCGCCACCGATGCTGCCGCTGACCACCTGCCCGCGCGCTCGCTCCAAGACTGGTCGCCAACGCACAGTCGTGGGACCGTTCGATCAAGGCGAATCCGCGCTCTGGGTTCTGTAGCTTGTCGTGACGCCGTAACGTTTGCAAACGGTTCGCCGAACACCCGGAGAACGTTCGCGAACGTGTTCGCGAACAGCCTTGTCCGCTATCCATCGCGCTGATTGTCGGCATTCCGTTCGCCAAGATCGCCCGCGAGTCGCCGTGACCACCGCAGGCTGCTCCAGCCCAACAAAAGACCAAGCGCGGCAAGCGATAGCGCTCTTCGCGGGGAATCATGCAGCCCCGCCGAGATAGAGCCGCCTGACGATGTCATTACCTTTTAACTCGTCGACCGAATCGGCCGCAACGACGATTTCGCCATGGACGATGATGTACCCGCGATTGGCGATCCGGATCGCCTGATTGAAGTTTTGCTCCGCCATCAGCACGGTCAGGCCGCGCTTCTGATTGAGCTCGCCGATCTTGGCGATCGTCTGCGAAACCAAGAGCGGCGACAGGCCCACCGAAGGTTCATCGACCAACAACAAGCGTGGCGACGACATCAGCGCGCGGGCGATCGCAAGCATTTGTTGTTGCCCACCCGACATAGTGCCGGCGAGCTGGCTCTTTCGCTCCTTGAGCGCCGGAAATGCTTCGAAGGCAAGCGCAAGATTGCGTTCGATGTTGCTGCGGGCGGCCTTGCGGAAGGCGCCGAGCATCAGGTTCTCCAGCACCGTCAACCTCGGAAACAGCCGCCGCCCTTCGGGAACCATCGCCACACCAAGATCGACGATATCTTCAGCCGACAGCCGGGATAGATCGTGAACCGTTCTGTCCATCGTGAGCGATATGCTTCCCCGCTGCGGCCGAACGAGGCCGGCGATGCACTTCATCAGCGTGCTCTTGCCGTTGCCGTTGGTCCCAAGCAATGCGACGGTCTCGCCAGCCTCGACACGGAGCGAGACGCCGCGCAGCGCCTTCACGGCGCCGTAACCCGCATCAAGGTCATTGATGGCAAGGCTAAGTGCCAAGGTAGGCCTCCTGCACACGCTGGTTGGCCATGACTTCGGACGGCGCGCCAATCGCGATGATCCTGCCGGCGTCGAGGCACATGACGCGATCTGAGAAACGCATCACCGCCTGCATGATGTGCTCGATCATGATGATCGTGATGTCGTGATCCGCGAGGCTCATCAGGAGATCGAGAACCTCGTCGACTTCTGAGCTGGAGAGACCGGCCATGGCCTCATCGGAAATCAGCAGTTTTGGGTGCGTCGCCAGCGCGCGGGCGAGCTCCATCTTACGCAATTCCACTTGGCTGAGCTTCGTGGCCGAGACGTCAGCCTTGGACGCGAGACCCATCCGCGTCAGGATCGACATCATGGTGTCACGACGTTGTGTCACCGAGACATGCTCGTCCGCAGCAAAGTCGAGCGCCACCATGAGGTTTTCAGCCACCGTCATGCTTCTGAACGGCCGCGGGACCTGGAAGCTGCGCGCGATGCCACGGCGCGTGCGCATATGCGGCTGCAGCGGCGTGATGTCTTCATCGCGAAACACGACGGTGCCGGCCTCGGTCCGGAACGCGCCGGAAATGCAATTGATCAGCGTGGTCTTTCCCGAGCCGTTCGGACCAATGAGGCCGAAGCGCTCTCCCGGAGGAATGTCAACGCTGACATTGTCGAGCGCGGTGAAACCACCAAACCGCTTGGTGAGCGAGACGATCCGCAGCAAGGGCACCCGTGTTTCGGAGACCATCATCCCTTTCCCTCGTTGCGATTGCGGAACGCCTTCTGAATCAGGCCAATGATGCCCTCCGGCGCGCCCACGACAAACAGCACCAACATCACGCCGAGCAACAGCACGTTGACTTCCGACGAGATGGTAACGGTCAGCAATTGCTGCGTCGCGCTCAACAGGATCGCACCAATGACCGGGCCCGTCCAATGCGCCGTCCCGCCGATCAGCGACATCGCGAGCGCCGAGACGGAGTAATTGAGATTAAACGCGGACGCGGGGTCCGCGTACTGCAGATACATCGCGGCGGGCGCGCCGGCCGCGCACATCAGCGCCCCGGAAATAACGCACGCCAACAGTTTCAACCGCAGAGTTGGCACGCCGGTGCATTCGGCGGCCAACTCGTCGTCCTTGAGCGCCTGCAAGCCGCGGCCGATCCATGAGTTCTGGATGTAGCGCGAGATCGCAACCGCCAGCACTACCAGCAGCGCCTGAACGAAAAACAGCATCTGCACATAGTTGCTGAACGGCTCCGTTACGGCTGGCCGCTGGATCTGAATGCCAGCGGCGCCGCCGACATACCGCCAGTTCGTTACCGACGTCTCGATGATGATCGTCAGCGCAATGGTCGCGATCGAGAAGAAGATGCCCTGCATGCGCAGGGTCAGCAGGCCCAGGGCGAACCCCATCAGGGCGCCGACGGCGGCTGCGGCTGCAATTTGCACGGCGAGCGGCGCGCCAGCCACCTTGACAAGAAATACGGCCGTGTAGACGCCCATGCCGAAGAACGCACTGGTGCCGAAATTCACGTAACCGGCATAGCCGCCGAGGATGCTCCATGCGACGGCGAGGACGATGAACTGCAATATCACGTAGCCCGCAAAGAAAGGATACTGGTTGCCGATCACCTGCGTCATCAGTAGCGCAGCAGCGAGAAACAGCGCCGCCCCGATCCAGAAGGAGGCACCGTTGCGCTTCATGACCGCCTCCCAAACAGGCCTTGCGGCCTGACGGCGAGAACGCCGAGGAGCATCGCGAACGAAATGGCCGGCGCCCAGGACGCGCCAAACATGGTGAGGACGATCGACTCGGCGACGCCGAGGATGATGGCGGCGACGAGCGTGCCGCTAATGCTGCCAAGCCCCGCCATAACCACGACGCAGAATGTGCGTCCGATATAGGCACGGTCGAGTGTCGGCTCGACGGGAGCGACAATGATGAGCAAAGCCCCGGCTACCCCAAGCACGCCGGTCGCAATGCCGAACGCCCATTGCTTGATGCGGATCGGGCTGGCGCCCATCAACCGCAGAGCTTCCTGGTCTTGCGCGACCGCGCGGATCGCGCGTCCCATGAAGGTTCGCGACAGATACAGGGTCAGCAGGATGGTCAGCGCACCCGCGACCACAAACGCGACCAGCAGGCGGAAGGGAATCCGGATATCGCCGAGCCGCCAGGCCTTGCCGATGTAAGTCGCAGTGACGGAACGTTGGTCGACACCGAACTGCAGGATAATCAGCACCTCGATGATGAACGCGACGCCGAAGAAGAACGCGATGCCGCGCACGCCGGCTTCGCTGCCACGTCTTTCAAAAGTTTCGTAATACAGGCGATAGGCCGCGAGACCGAATACAAAGAATATCGGCGTGATCAACAGCCCCGCCACGAGCGGATCGACGCCGTATTGCTCGTTGAGGAAGGACACGGCGTAAGACGCCAGCACCAGAAAGGCTGGATGCGCTACGTGCGGGACGTCAAGCAGACCGAACGAGACGGACAATCCGAGACTGACCGCGGCATAGAAGCAGCCGAGCAGCACACCGATCACCACCGCATCGAGCAGCAGGTCCATTGAAAACAATTGAGGTCCCTCTGACCCGGCTTAAGCCCGCCTCCCCGACTAGCCCAAGCCGGGTCATCCAATTCCCCGCCCGTGATTATTCGCCTTGATCCCGGGCAGTCGCGCGACGATCTCGAAAACGCCGTTACTTACGGGCGGCCTCAAACGGAGCAATGAGATCGCCGGATTTCAAATTTTCCGGGAACAGGATCACCTGTTTGCCCGAACTGCGGAATTGCTGCATGTTCTTGTCCACCACGCCGCGGAACTGGGCCTGCAGCACTGCGGTTTCCTTGCGTTCGCCATCCGCCGAGAATGCGATCGGACCAACAATGGTCTTGTGCGTGTTCTCACGCAGATATTTTGCGATCGACTTCTGGTCGAGCGAGCCCACCGCCTTGATGGCCTGCTCGACGAGCTGGCCGCTGGCGTAGCCGAATGGCGCAAGATAGTAGCCCAACGGATCGATCTTGGCTTCCGTGGCGCGTTTCGTATAGGTCTCGAAGAACTCCTTCGTCCCCTCGAAGTACATGCTCTTTTCCGGGAGCCACGTGTTGTAGTTGACAACGCCGTTGAGCAGCGCCCCCAGATTTTCCATCACTGCGCCGAACTGCAGGCCGACCATACCGCCACCAAAAATCTTGACGTTGTCGCCGATCCCGATCTCGTTCACAGCGCGCAAGATTCCTGCCGAATCCGGCGGATAGGATGCGACATAGACGATGTCGGGCTTGGCGGCCTTGATCGCGCGGATGATGCTGGAGAACTCCATGGTGTTGGGCGGATAGGCTTGATCGAAGACGATCGGCATGTTGCGCTTCGTTGCGAGCTCCCTCGCCGTCTTCGCCAGATTCTGAGCGAATTCCTGGTCTGCCGCCAGCAACGCTATCGACTTGCCGCCGGCCTTCTGGGCGATATCGAGGAACGAAGCCGCCCAGCTGTCCGCCGGTCCCCACGGCGCGTTGTTGAACCACATGTCGTGGCCAACCTTGCTGTTCACCTGGAACGAGAAATTGCCGATCAGCAGGAGACCACGCTGCTTGACCATCGGCATGATCGGTGCGGTCGGCACGGTCGCGTAGGGCGCGAACAGCAGATCAACCTTGTCGACGTCGATCAGCTTCGAATAGATGGCCGGGGTCTCCGAAGCGCTCGACTTGTCGTCATAAACCACAAGTTCGACCTTGCGGCCGAGCAGCCCCCCCTTGGCGTTGACGTCGTCCCGCCAGATCTCGATGCCGAGCAAGGAGGCCTTGCCGCCGCCGGCGAGACCGCCGGTCAGCGGCATGCTCATACCAATCCTGATCGGCGGCTGCTGAGCGTCAACGCTTGAATTCAGCCCAAGCAAGGCTACGGCAATCGTTCCACCGAGAAGTGTCCTGCGTTTCATTGATCCTCCCCATACGTCTCATTTTTTGCTCGTATATTGGATGAACACACCGAACGTCACAACGAAAAAGCATCACGTCCGTTAGTAGGGGCGCCTCCTCATCAAATCCGCCGCAACGCCGTCAGAACAACCTGAGGTGTCAGCGGAATCTCGGTGATTATCGTGCCGAACGGCCGCAGGGCATCATTGACCGCATTGGCCACCGCCGCAGCGGCACCCGCCGTACCCGCTTCCCCAGCTCCCTTTGCCCCCAGCTCCGATTCCAGCGTCGGCGACACCACGTGCCCGACATCGATATCGGGCATCTCAGCGGACATCGGCACCAGGTAATCGGCCATGTTGGCGTTGGTCAGCTGGCCCCGCTCATCATAGACGCATTTTTCAAACAGCGCAGCGCCGAGCCCCTGCACCACGCCACCCCGGATCTGCTCATCGACCAGCTGCGGGTTGATGATCGTTCCGCAATCCTCGACCACCCAATGCTTCAGGAGCTTGACGAACCCGGTATCGATGTCGACTTCAAGCCACGAAGCCTGGACACCGTTGGTGAAGGCGAAAGGATACTCGCGCGGGACGAAATGCCGCGTCGCCATCAGCTCGGGCTGGATGCCCGGCGGCAGCGTGTCCGGGCGGAAATAGACGATCCGTGCCAGCTCGCTTAGCCCGATGCGCGGCGCGCCGTCACTGGCATTGACGATGCCATTGTCAATGATGTCGAGCTCGCCAGCCGTGGACTGCAAGATAGCTGCTGCAACGTCAAGGATGTTCTTGCGCAGGACCTTGGCGGCCTGCAGCGCTGCCTCGCCACCGATCCCCGCGCCGCGCGAGGCCCACGTGCCGCCGCCATACGGCGTATTGTCGGTGTCACCGAGGATAATCCGGACGCGCTCCATCGAGACCCCGAGCACACTGCCCACGATCTGGGCAGTCAACGACTCCGATCCCTGTCCCTGCTCGGTGATGCTGGTCTGGCAGATGACCGCCCCCTGTGCGTCCAGCCGAACGGCGACGCCATCCTGAGACGATATCCTGGCGCCGCCGACGCCATAGAACGCCGCACTCGGGTTGGTCACCTCAATGAAACTGGCGATACCGATGCCGCGATGGATGTTCCTGCCACGCAGAGCGGCCTGCTCCGCTCGCAGCGCGTCGTATTCCATCATGTCGAGCAGCTTCGCCAACGATGCATGATGCGACAATCGCTCGAACCGAAGGCCCGAGGGCGAGATGCACGGATACGCGTCATCGGCAATGAGATTGCGCCGCCGAATCTCGACCGGATCCATGCCGATCCTCGCGCCAGCAAGGTCGACCAACCCCTCCGTCACCGAGCAGGCAATCGGGTGCCCGACTGCCCGGTATTGGCACATGACGTTTTTGTTCTGGAAGACGACCCGAGCCCTGGCCCGATAATTCTGGGTAACGTAAGGGCCTCCGACGAGATTGACGACCTGATTGGCCTCGATGGCGCTCGTGCGCGGGTACATCGAATAGGGGCCGATCCCGGTCAGATCATCGATCTCGAACGCCGTGATCGTGCCATCGCGCCGGATCCCGATCCGCCCCTTGCATCGATGATCCCGGGCGTGAATATCGGTATTGAAGCTTTCGACACGATCAGCAACGAACTTGATCGGCCGGCGCAGGAGCTTCGAGAGCGCGTAGGTCGCCATTTCATCGGCGTAGATATGGACCTTGATGCCGAACGAACCACCGACATCTTTGCAGATCACTCGAACCTGCGATTCATTGAGTCCCAAGTGCAGAGCCGCGATATTCTGCACCATGTGGGGAGCCTGCGTCCCCTGGTAGATGGTGAGCCGTGCTTCCGCGGCGTTCCAGTCAGCGACAACGGCCCGCGGCTCGAGCGTCACACCCGTGTGCCGGCCGAATACGAACTCCGCCTCGACCACCGCGTCGGCATCCGACAGAGCCCTATCGACATCACCTGCACTATGATTTCGTTCGAACGCAAGGTTATCACCAAGCGACGCATGGATGACTGGAGTCGACGGGTCGAGCGCTGTGCGCATGTCCGTGACTGCCTCAAGCTCTGCGTAATCGACCGAGATCCGCTCCATGGCATCTTCGGCCGCCGCACGGCTAATCGCAACAATCGCAGCAACCGCCTCGCCCTGCCAGCAAACGCGCTCGATTGCGATCGCGCTCTGTGGCGCCGACTTCAACCCCTTTAGATGCGAGAGCACGCCGACCCAAGGTGTGATCACGGCTGCGAGTTCGCGGCCGGTCACAATGGCAATCACGCCCGGCATGCGCTTTGCGGCCTCGGTGTCGATCTCAACGATCCGTGCGTGGGCATGCGGCGAGCGCAGGAAGACCACATGCGCCATACGCGGCAATTCCAGATCGCTGACATAAAGTCCGCGCCCTTGGAGCAGCCGATCGAGGTTCGGCCGCGGCACGGTCCTGCCGATATATGAATTTGGCCGATCGAGCACCGAGACTGCCGACGGGCGCGCCGAGGTCATGACGATCGCTCCAGTCGCGCCCTCGCCGTGGTTTCCACCGCATCGACAATGGCCTGATATCCGGTGCAGCGGCAGTAGTTCCCGGAAAGATGCTCACGGATCGCATCCCGATCAGGCGCTGGCGACTGCTTCAGCAGATCCTGTGCCGTCATCAGCATTGCCGGCGTGCAGTACCCGCACTGCAGCGCGTTGCGCTGGCGGAACGCGGCCTGAAGGTCGGCAACTTCTCCACTATCCGAAAGCCCTTCGATCGTCTCGATCGATGTGCCCTGCGCCTGCACGGCCAGCATCAAGCAGGAACGCACGATGTCGCCGTCGACGCGAACCGTGCAAGCGCCGCAGACTCCGTGCTCGCAGCCGACATGTGTTCCCGTGAGCTTCAGGTGCTCCCGAAGAAAGTCCGCTAGATTGAGCCGAGGCGGAACAAGAGCATCCACAGGCTCGCCGTTGACGTGCAACGATATCGATATCGGAGCAATCACCCGGATGCTCCATCTTGCAGGTCCGGGCGCGACAGCAGCGTCGCCACACAACGCGCCAGCAAAACACAGGCGAGGTGCCGACGCATGGCAGGCGACGCTTGCTGATCCGCAGGGGGATCGAGCTCCTCGGACAGAACAGCAGAAGCAGCAGCCAGTGCGGCGGGTGTGACGGGCACGTTGATCAATGTACCGGAGGCCGTGGCCAGCATGGGTCGGTCGCCAACCGCAAAGTAGCCTAGCCGCAGATCAGAAAACATTCCGTCCTTAAGAAGGGCCTGGGCTGCGAGACCCACGATGGCGTAGTCGCCGTGCCTTCGCGCGAACTCCTTGAAGAAATGAGCCGAATCCTTCGCCGCCACCGGCAGCTCGACCGCAACCAGCAGTTCCTGCGGCAACAAGGCCGTCTCGTAGATCCCCGTGAAGAACTCGGTCGCAGCGATCCTGCGGTCGCCCGTTGGACCGCGGACGACAATGGTCGCGCCTAGCGCGACCATGCAGGCCGGCAACTCCGACGCCGGGTCGGCGTGCGCCAGGCTCCCTCCAATCGTCCCGCGATTGCGAATTGCGGGATGCGCGACATGAGCGATGGCCTCTCGCAACAATGGCGCGTGCGAGGCTATCTGCGGCGATCTCTGCAAGTCGACATGACGCGTCAGCGCGCCGATCACGAGCACATCACCTTTCGTCTCGATGCCGCGCAGCTCGGCCAGGCTACCGATATCGATCAAAATATCCGGAGCAATGAGCCGGAGGTTCATCGCCGGCATCAGGCTCTGCCCACCCGACAGGACCCTCGCCTTGTCGCCGTACGCGGCAAGCAGCTCCAGCGCATTCACGACGCTGGTCGCCCGGGCGTAAGCGAAAGCCGCGGCTTTCATGTTGGGCGTGGCCTCCCCGGCCAGATGTTGGCTTTCGCGGATTAGACGGTGCCCCTTTTTAAACGTCAAGCTTGTTTATCGAGTGATTATTTGGCCGATGGGACTTGTCTTCGCGCCGCGAAGGACGCACGTTCCTCGCCAACAATGAGCCTGCCCGCCGGGGGAGCCGCAGACCATGAGGCTCGGGTTCTTTACGATGCCGATCCATCCTGTCGACAAGGATTGGCGGCAATCGCTTCGGGAGGATCGTGAAGCTTTCCTGCTTGCCGATGAACTCGGCTTCACCGAGGCTTATGTCGGCGAGCACACGACCGACCGGGCGGAGAACATCACTTCAAGCATAGCGTTCATCGCCTGGATCGCGGCCGCCACGCGGCAGATCAAGCTCGGGACCGGCACGATCAATATGCCGAACGCGCATCCGGCGGCCGTCGCCGCGTCCATAGCGATGCTCGACCACTTGCTTGATGGCCGCTTCATTCTTGGGATCAGCCCCGGTGGGCTACTGTCGGATGCCGAGGTGTTCGGCAATCTCGATGCCGATCGCAATGCAATGTTCCTCGAGGCGATCAATCAGGTGCTAACGATCTGGTCGGAGAAACCACCGTATGATTTGCAGGGCAAGTTCTGGAATATCTCCGTAAAGAGGACGTTGATCGAAGACATCGGGCAGGGCTTCATCGCCCGCCCCTTGCAAACGCCGCACCCGCCGATTGTCGTCACGGCTGTCGCCCCGTTCTCGAAGGGTGTGACCGAGGCCGCTGCGCGCGGCTGGGATCCGATTTCGGCAAACTTCCTGATGCCGGCCTGGGTCAAGAGCCACTGGCCAAAATATGTCGAAGGCTGCGAACGTGCGGGGCGCACGGTCGACGCAGCAAACTGGCGCGTCGCGAAGAGCGTTTTCGTTGCGAAGGATGAGGCGACGGCGAAAGCCTATGCCACCGATCCAAACGGACCGTACGTCTACTACTATTACCAGCTGTTCACGAAGCTCAAACGCAGCGGCCGGCTCGAGCTGTTCAAAACGCGACGGGATCAGGCGGACGCAGAAGTAACGCTGGAATCGATTTGCGACAAACTCATCATCTACGGCACGCCGGAAAGCGTAGCCGACCAGTTGCTGGCGTTTCAGGAGGAGGTCGGCACGTTCGGAACCCTCCTTTATGCCGGCAAGGACTGGAAAGATCGCGACCTAGGGCGTCAGTCGATGATTCTGATGGCCGAAAAGGTTCTGCCGCGGGTCAACGCGAGCGCCTCCACCTAAACGACAAGCAGGGAGTACTCCCGTGGTCTTTACCGATCGTATCTCCTATCAGGCTCAGGTCGACCGTCCCAAGCTTACCTTGCCGGGCGGAAAAAAGCTCGCCGTTTGGGTGATCCTCAACGTCGAAGAATGGCGGATCGAAAATGCGATGCCGCGCACCGTGCTTAGCCCGCCCATGGGTCAGCCGCTACTGCCGGACGTGCCGAATTGGTCATGGCACGAATATGGCATGCGCGCTGGATTTTGGCGACAGTTCAAGGCGCTGACCGAACGGAATATCCCGGTGACGCTCGCGATAAACGCCAACGTTTGCAATACCTATCCGCGCGTGGCGTCTGCCGCGCAGGAGGCTGGCTTCGAATTCATGGGCCATGGCTTCGTTCAGGGACCGATGCACAAGGTCGAGAACCAGGGCGATGCGATCAAACGCTCGGTCGAGACCATCGCAACATTCACCGGCAAGCCGCCTCGATCGTGGGAGAGCCCGGGCCTGACCGAGACCGAAGAAACCCTCGACCTCTTGCGTCTCAACGGAATCGAATATGTGGCAGATTGGGTGATCGACGACCTTCCGCAGGACATCACCACCACACACGGCACCATTACCACGATCCCCTACTCAGTCGAGACCAACGATATCGTCATTCACGCTCTGCAGCACCTTTCATCCGAACAATTTCTGAAGCGCTGTACCGACCAGTTCGACCGGCTTTACCTCGAGGGTGCGACGAATGCACGGGTCATGGCGATTTCGATCCACCCCTACATCACAGGCGTACCGCACCGGATCAAATATCTTGAAGCGTTACTCGATTACGTCATCGGGCACGATGGTGTAGCGCTGATGACCGCGAGCCAGATTGGAGATTGGTATCGCGCCGAGATGGCCAAAGCATAACAGGCTCAGCCTACGACCTTGATTGGAGGCCGTCGTCGATCGGCGGACTCTTCGGCTATTCGCTCAAAGCCGGCAAGGAAGACATCCAGCGCATCACGAATCATCTGCGCCTTGTTCTCGAGCACGGGCGCCTCGTAGATGTACTTCCGCACACCGTAGTAGAATATCCCGCCGTGAAGCACCCACGCCAGTTCGACCTCTGCCGCCGTCGGTCTGCTCTGTACCGCCAGCCCCGCATCGTGGCGACATTCCCTGACAATGCGTGTCAGAATCTTGTCCTTAACCATGCCAACGTACCAGCGATTGATATCGAGCCCTTTCAGGCCCGAATAGAGATAGATCCGAAGCCATTTCCGCGTGAAGATCGCGTCCGTGTAGGCTTCGTAAAACTCCTGCAGCCGCGCCTGGAGCGAGCGGGATCGATCGGACAGCAATTTCTCCCAGCCAGTCTCCAGCGGATCGAGATAAACCTTGCGATAGACTTCCTTGATCAGGTCGTCCTTGCTCGGAAAATAGCGATAGAGCAGCGGCTGCGTTACACCGAGCTTGCGCGCCAATGCACGCGTACCGCCGCCAAAACCTTCCTCCGAGAAGAACTCGGTCGCCTTCGCGACGAATTCGCTGCGGCGATCGTCAGGAGACCGCCGCCTTTGTCTGACAGTCGTTCGCTTGTCCGGCTCTTTCCGGCTCATGACGTTGTGCTGCCGTCGCCGGCGCGAAACCGGCCGAAACTGCCACGAGCAAACAACAGCGGCTCCTGGCCGTTGTAAGCGTAGGCTTCAACAGCCCCGAGGAATATGACGTGATCGCCGCCATAGTAGCGATTGGCGGCACGGCATTGAAAGTTGGCAACGACATCGGCGAGCACGGGCGCATTTCCCAGTCCTGGCGTCCAGCTCACCCCAGCGAACTTGTCACCGGATGATTTCGCGAACCGCGCAGCCAGCTCCTGCTGTGATACGCCAAGGACGTTCACCGCGAAGTGGCTGGCATTCTGGAAGATGGTCAGTCCCTGCGAGAACATGCCGAGGCTCCAAAGCACCAACGGCGGATTGAGCGACACCGACGCAAAGGAATTGCAGGTGACGCCGTACGGCTTTCCTTCGGCCGACATCGCAGTAACAATAGTTACGCCGGTGGCAAATGTGCCGAGCGCATTGCGAAAATCGCGGGGATCGATCGCTGAATTGTCACTTGCGAGCTCATTGGCTGGATCCGCCGGATGCTTGTGTGCGTCAGACATCCGTCAGCCTCAAAGCGTCAAATTCTCGGACGGCAACCCAAGGGCAACACGTCCATAGTTGGTCCCCGCAGCGTCGAAATTGAATGCGAGGTGCGAATTCACCGCGTGGGCATCGCGAAATTGGCGTTGCAGGGTGCCCGAGGTGAACAAGCTGCGAGCGCCGCTCGCGGTGAACAAGAGCGATACCGCATCGGTGCACAAATTGACTGAGAATGCGCCGTCGCGCCGCAACCTCGTCTTGGCTGCAATATCCGGGACGTGGCCACGCCGGGCCTCAGCCAGCGCATCGATGCAGTTCGTTCGCATGATGAGGCGCGCGGCATCTATCTTGGCCGACGCCTCCGCAATCTTGATTTGGGTGGTCTGCAGATCAGCAAGTTTTGCTCGATTGTATGTCGAGGCGCGATGTCGAGCGATCTCCACGTAGTCGTCGAGGCACGCTTGCGCGTTGCCGAGCCCAACCCCCGACAGCACGTATGGAAACAATGAGAACACGGGAAGCGCATAGAGCGCATTCGGATTGACAATGCTGCCTGGCGTCGGACCGCCCGCCAGGTCCGCGACAGCGACCGTCATCTGTTCGGGAACAAAGGCATCCGTCACGCGAACATCGTTCGATCCAGTTCCTCGCAAGCCTGTCGCATTCCAGGTGTCGTTGACCTTGTAGTCACGCTTGTTCAGCAGAAAGATCCGGTACTCGATTCCGTCGGCCTCATCGTCGGACGCGACGATGCTGGCGAGCATGTTCCACTCGCACGACTCCACCCCGGAAGAGAACGGCCAGTGGCCGCTCAGCACATATCCGCCATCGGCCTTCCTGGCCCGGCCGGCCGGAAAAACGAAGGACGACGCGATCAGAGCGTTCGGATCCTCTCCCCAGACTGCATTTTGCGCTCCGGGCGTGAACATGCCGAGCATCCAGTGATGGCTTGCCAGATTGGCAAAGTTCCACGAAACGGATGCGTCCCCCTGCCCGAGGGCGTCGGCACAATCCACAAGCGCAACATAATCGAGCTCGCTTCCTCCGACGCGCTTGGGCTGCAAGATCCGAAACAGCCCGCTATCATGGAGGTCCCGCTCCGTTTCCGGCGGCAATCGCCGCAATTCTTCCGTCTTCGACGCCCGTTCGCATAACGCAGGAATCAACGCCCTGGCCCGCGCGACTATGACTGCGTAGCGATCCGCGCCAGGTCCCGCCGGCACATCTGCATCGGGAATACGGCCATTCCCAGCCATTGGCGTTTCCTTAGTTCGGTCTTGGCTTGCACAGGGCACGGCCAAGGCCCGCCATGTAGTTTATCGATTGATCACCGATGATCAAGACATCTCGGGATCTGCCTTGAGCGCACAATCGCGCCCCCTCGGGGGGCTGCCCAGTCCCTTGCGCGAACCTCGAAATGGACCAAAATCGAGTCAGTCGAGCCGCAATGCCGCAGCCCTCAACATTCTACGCGCTGAACGAAATCCATAAAATGCTGCAAGTTGGCTTGGACGGCAGGAAACTGCCTTCATCGAAACTGGTGCAAAACGAGAAATCGCGCTGCCGATCTCCCGCCGACGGTCGTATGATTGTTGGGATGATGTCAGTGTGCCGCTGATTTGCACGGCCCGTCAGGCCGGAAATCGGAGACCGCGCGCACGACATCAGGACAGTTTGGCCGGCGCTGGTCGAAACGGCCCGCCCGTTACTCGCGTCGCAAGGAGGCGTCGATGTATTTCGTTGCTGCCGTGCTGGCGGTTCTGTCAGGTCTGTTCTATGCCGCGAGCCATCATGAGATCGGGTCGCTCGGCGCAACGATGTGCAGCTACGGCGGGACGTTCTGCGACAATCCGTTTCTGGTTCTGGTCGGCGCCGGGCTTGCCGCGGCCTGGGGCATGTTCGTCAGCGTTCGCTGATCTGCCCGACGAGTCAAATTCTTTCCGGACCGCCGGGCTTCTTGCCGAAACGGCGCTTGAGGCGATGAACGATGCGCGCGACGCACGAAGGCGCCGCGGGCCGCGCCGCGGTCACGCCAAGCTGGCGCTCAAACGCCGCCGCTGGCGGCCGAGGCTAGAATTTGCCCTTGGTCGCGTCCTTCGTTGCAGACATCACGCTGCCAGTGATCTGGCGCATATGCTCGCCGGCGTTGGTGAACTGGCTTCGCAAGAATTCAGATTGGATCCGCATCGCTTCCTGCAGGTCGGTCGCATGCACGAGCTTTCGCGCGTGTTCGAACGCAGCCTTCATGTTCTGCTCGGTGAACGAGAGAGCCTGTTTGGAGATCTCCGTTCCCGAGCCCGGCATCGCCGTCATCGACTTGCTGGCGGCATCGAAGAACATGCCGAAGGCCCTCTCGGCCTGATCAATGGTCTTCTCCGCGAGGTCGCGCAACTCGGCAGGGACTTCAAGCTTCGGCTCAATCATGATCGCTCCCCTGACTTATAGTTGGTCACATTAGCATAGAAGCGGCGTCATTGCGATTGCCGCAATCCGTCCTAGGACAATTTACCTAGAATTGCACCTGCCGCCCTAACGTCATCTTCGTCGATGACAACACAGAGCGAGTGTCGAGCATTGTACGAAATCAATGGGCCGGGTCCGCAGCTCCTTTAGGCTCGCCTGGCCGTGCGTCGATCGACGGCGACAACGGGGAAATCTGTGCTAGAGCTAGCCCGCAGCGACCCGATCCTTCTGGGCGAGAGGTGTGATGAAAGGGATTATTCTTGCTGGTGGAACCGGGACGCGGCTCTACCCCGTGACAACGGTGGTGTCCAAGCAGTTATTGCCGGTCTTCGACAAGCCGATGATCTACTATCCCTTGTCCACGCTGATGCTGGCGGGCGCAAGGGACATCTTGATCATCTCCACGCCGGAGGATCAGCCCCTGTTCCGCCGGTTGCTCGGCGATGGCGCCGAGCTCGGTCTCACGTTCTCCTACGCGGTCCAGCCGCAGCCGCGCGGGCTTGCCGACGCCTTCATCGTGGGCCGCGATTTCGTCGGCGGCGACAACGTCGCGCTGATCCTCGGCGACAACATCTTCTATGGCCACGGACTGGTCGACAGGCTAAAGCGGGCTGCCGACAGGGCCAAGGGCGCGACAATTTTCGGCTACACTGTCAGCGCTCCGCAGAACTATGGCGTCGTCGAGCTCGATCATCGGGGACGACCGACCTCTCTCGAAGAGAAACCGGCGCTGCCGAAGTCGGATGTTGCGGTGACCGGCCTCTATTTCTACGACAATGCAGTGCTCGATATTGCGGCCTCGGTCAGGCCGTCGGCACGTGGCGAGCTTGAGATCACCGATGTCAATCGCGCCTATATGGAGCGCGGTGATCTTTCCGTCGAAATGCTCCACCGCGGATTTGCGTGGCTCGACACCGGCACCCATTCGTCGCTGGTCGAGGCCAGCCACTTCGTTCAGATCCTGGAGCAGCGGCAGGGCCTGCGGATTGCGTGTATCGAGGAAATCGCGCTGCGAATGGGAAACATCAGCCTCGATCAATTCCATCGCCTTGCGCAACGGTCCGCCAAGAGCAGCTACGGCGAGTACCTGCTGTCGGTCCATCGCAGCTTCGAGAAAGCGCAGCGCTAATCATCGCACGTTCGAGCATGAGTCAGCACCAATCAACGATCTTCGTCACTGGGGGCGCAGGCTTCATCGGGTCTGCCGTCATAAGGCATTTCCTTGCAACGACCAGCACCGCAATCGTCAACATCGACAAGTTGACCTACGCCTCGAGCCTGGACTCGATTCCGGAACCCGCGCGGCAAACCTCCCGCTATGTCCTTGCAAGGACCGATATCTGCGACGGCGAAGCCTTGCGGGAATTGTTCGCCCGGTACCGGCCGCAAGGGGTGATCCACCTCGCGGCGGAGAGCCATGTCGATCGCTCGATCGATGGTCCCCAGGAATTCATAAAGACCAACATCAACGGCACCTTCACGCTCCTGCAGGAAGCGCTACGCTATTTTCGGACACTGGCACCGTCGGAACGCAAGACGTTTCGCTTGCTGCACGTCTCGACGGACGAAGTGTTCGGTTCGCTCGGGCCGGAGGGCGCCTTCACCGAACAGAGCGCCTATGCGCCGAACTCGCCCTACTCCGCCAGCAAGGCGGCCTCCGATCATCTGGTTCGCGCCTGGTGCGAAACTTACGAGTTGCCGTGCCTGATCTCGAACTGCTCGAACAATTACGGCCCGTATCAGTTTCCCGAGAAATTGATCCCCCACATGATCATCAGGGCGCTCGCCGAGGAGAGCCTTCCGGTCTACGGCGACGGACAGAATGTCCGTGATTGGCTCTACGTCGAGGATCACGCGCGTGCGCTGCAGACGATCCTGGCGCACGGCAAGATCGGCGAAACCTACAATGTCGGTGGCCGCAACGAGCGGACCAATCTCAATGTCGTCGATAGGGTCTGCCTACTGCTTGACCGGCTTCAACCGTCAAGCCGCGGAGATCGCAGCCGGCTGATCTCGTTTGTGGCCGATCGCCCGGGCCACGATCGCCGCTACGCGATCGACGCATCGAAGCTGGAGCGCGAGCTTGGCTGGAAGGCGAATGAGAATTTCGAGAGCGGGTTGGAAAAGACCGTTCGCTGGTATCTAGCGAATAAAGCCTGGTGGCAGGCCATTCGGCAGTCCGGCTATGACGCAAGCAGGCTGGGGCTGGTGGCTCCAGCCGCACAAGATGGTGCGCGCCTCGGCTAGCCCCCTGGTTCGATACCATTATAGAGATGATATGCGTGGATTACGGCGTACAAATGAGGTCGGTCCCGATCGGGTTGCGGGACCAAGAAGGACAGACCGATCGCTGCACTTCCAGCAATTCGGCCGGAAGCCTCTTGCACGCGCCAGAGCGCCGGGCGTCGGCGCCGTCCTAGCCGCTGAGTACCGCCGCCCCCGTCGACGTCAGCACCGGCTCATCCTCCTGCAATTCGACCAAGCCGAGTTCCATCAGCACGCGCAAATCCTCGTCGCTGACAGGGGACAATTTCAGCCGGCGGGCATGGATGTCCCGCAGCGTCCAGCGCAGGCCAATTGCTCTTTCGAGGGGGAATTCAGCAAACGGGTTATCAGCCATTCGCCCCGATTAGTTCGGCATTTCGATCAGACTTTGGCTTTGCCGCGGCGTCTTCGTGAACGCCACAGGATGGCCGAGACCCGTCCGCATCGAGGTCGGGTCTGCTGCAGCAGCGCGAAATACGGAAACTCTCAGTACCGATAGGGTTCGATATCGAGCAACGGGAAAGCGCTGAACACGCTTGGCAGGTTGGTTGGCGTCGCCGGATACAGGTAGGACTTGTCCAACTCGGAAAAACGAGTAACGCCAAGCAGCCCGAGGCAGCGGATCACTTCATCCTCGAGCAGTTCCAGCATACGCACGATCCCGGCCTCACCCGCGGCGGCGAGGGCCCAGCACTGAAGTCGGCCAATGCCAACGAGATCGGCGCCGGAAATAATCGCCTTCACGATGTCGGTGCCGCGGCAGATCGAGCCGTCGACCATGATCTTGGCCCGGCCCGCGACCGCCTCGACAATCTCGGGCAACACTTGCATTGAACCGCGGCCGTGGTCGAGCTGGCGCCCGCCGTGGTTCGACACATAGATCCAGTCGACTCCATGATCGAGTGCGGTCTTTGCGTCCTCCGCGGTAGCGATGCCCTTCAGGATCAAAGGAATCTTGAATTTGTCCTTGATGAGCTTCACCGTCCGCCATTCCAACCCTTTCTGGAAATCGCCGCCGGTAGCGCGAATGCGGCTCTCGCGAACGTAACGCTTGGCGATGTCGCGCTCGCGCCGGCTGTAATGGGCGGTGTCGACCGTGAGGCAAAACGCGGCATAGCCGTTGGCGATGGTACGGCTGACGACGTCTTCGACGAAGCTGTCATCGCCGCGCACATACAGCTGAAAGATCCGCAGCGCGTCCGGCGCGGCCTTCGCAGTATTTTCCAGACCCGGCTCGGAGACTGAGCTCAACATGTGCGCTGCACCAAACGTCCCCGCCCCGCGTGCGACCGCGCCGCCTGCATCGGGATCGAAGATTTCAAGGGCCCCAACCGGGGCGATCATCACCGGGATGCGCAGCTTGCGCCCGAAGACTTCGGTCGAAGGGTCGACATGTGTGACGTTGCGCAGCACGCGCGGCCGGAAAGCGATCTCGTCGAGCGCCATCCGGTTGCGACGCATCGTGGTCTCGGTCTCGGAGGCGCCGACGATATAGTCCCAGGCGTTCTGATTGAGCTTGGCGCGGGCCTTCCGCACGAATTCGTGCAGATTCTGATATTCCTCGCCGCTGGCGCCAAGTTCGACATTGCGCTCCGGCCGGATGGGGGTCCCGTCATTCATAGTGCTTCTCTCCCGATTTGGCCGGCACATTAGCCGCAGACAAACCGGAAAAGCTACCGCCTAGAACGGGTGAAGCCGCGCGCGAAGCCCTGCCATTCGCTAACGAGATAGATGGGACATCGGCGGGAAAATCCCGTCACCGAAATGCGTCAAGGCACGAGGAAGTTCGTGGCGGTACACTGGCGCGGCGGCTCGTGCTTATCGCCCTGAAAAGCGGCTTCGGTATTCGGTTGGTGAGACGCCAAGGTGCCTTAGGAAGGCTCGGCGCATGCGCTCGTCATCGCCAAAGCCCGCGCGTTTGGCTACCTCGACCACACCGCCGATCTGGCGGCTCTCGAGCAACAGACGCGCCGTCTCCACGCGCAACGCCTCAACGCCGCTTGCGGGCGTCATGCCGGTGCGGCTGACATAGGTGCGGGCAAACGTGCGGGGCGTCATGCCGGCCTTTTCGGCGAGCGTTTCCACCTTGAGATCACTCGCGATGTTCTCGATGATCCATGCATGCAACGCGCTGAAGCGTCCCTCGACGTCGGACGCCTGTGCCGCGAGCACCGTCGAAAACTGGCTCTGGCCACCGGGCCGCTTCAAGAACACCACCAGGCGACGCGCAACGTCGAGCGCGGTTGTATGGCCAAAATCCTCCTCGATCATCGCGAGCGCCAGGTCGATGCCGGCGCTGACGCCGGCCGAAGACCACACCCGTCCGTCCTTCACGAAGATGGCGTTCGGCTCGACGCGGATATTGGGGAAACTATCCTGCAGCCGCGGACAATAGCGCCAGTGCGTTGCAGCACGCTTGCCGTCCAATATCCCGGTCCAAGCCAGCGCGAACGCTCCAAGGCAGACCGAAGCGACACGGCGCGCCTTCGGCAGCGCCTGCATGACCCACTTCATCAACTTCGCATCGTTGCGCATCTCCCAGATGCCCGGCCCGCCGGGGATCACCAGGGTGTCGATCTCACCGGGCTGAACCTCATCGATGGGTGATGTGTCGATCATCATGCCGACATCGGTCGGCACAAGCCCGCCCGAGGCCGACAGATAGGCCAGCGAATAGCCGGGTCCGGGCAATTCGATCGCTTCCAATTCCGCGAATACCTGCGCCGGGCCGGATATGTCGAGCAGTGTCACCCCCGGAAAGGCGACAATCGCGATCAGTCGCGTGGGCGCTTTCTCCTGGGGCTCGGGCCGGGACGGTTTGGCAGTTTTCGAGGGCATATTGTCCTTTAGGCCATTCGAGGCCCCCCTGTATAGCTCACGATGCACTCTGGAGTTCCTCCATGTCGCGAAGTCTGAGCAGCCGATATCAGGCGATCAAATCACCCTGGTCAGACTATGCGATCCAGAGCTTCCCCGATGCCTCCCAAATAGATCATGCCGATCGCCAGCCGTTGATGGACGCCATGAACGGCATCATCGCCGTCAACTGGCAGGCCACCGAGCCGCACTGGACCGCCGCCTCCTCGCCGTTCGACAGGAAATACAGCCTTATCCTGGTCTATGACCGGTCAGGTCTTGTGGCCTTTTCGGTCTATCGCGTCCTGGAAATCTCGGCCGGACCTGCGATCTATCGCAGCGGCACCGAGGTGCTGCCGGCGCACCAGGGGCGTGGTCTTTACGGGTTCTTTACCACTGAGGTCCTGAAATGCTCGGGCGCAGCCGAAAGAGCCGATGGCGTGCTCTACGGCTGGCGGACCCGCAATCCCATCGTTTGGGCTGCCAACGCCAAGATTTGCGAAAGGGTCACGCCCTCGTTGCTGGACGATGCGCAGGACCCCGCCTTGCAGGCGGCCTGCGTCGAAATGTGCGCCTCGCTTTATCCAGGCAAGGCGCTCGAACTGCCCGACATGATCATGCGGGGTGCCTACGGCCATATCAAGCACCACCGCCAAGCCTATCACGGTACTGCGTCGCTCGTTGATGCGGCGATGTCACGCAAAATTCCGAATTCCGCGGATGCCCTGTTCTCAGTCGGTTACGCGAGGGTGTGATGTCGATGGTCGGACAGCAAGCCGTATACGCCCCGACCTCGCGCCTGGCCGACCGCGCCTATCTGGCATGGGCGACCGTGGCCGCCGCCTACGCAATCGCCTTTCTGCAGCGGGTATCGCCGCAATCGGTCAGCCTGAGCTTCATGCACGACTTCAACACCGATGCCGCCGGTGTTGCGATGCTCGCCTCAAGCTACTTCTGGGGCTACACGCTGATGCAGATTCCGGCGGGACTTCTGGTCGACCGCTACGGGGTCAAGCGGGTTGTGCTCGTCAGCATGATCGCTTCTTCGCTTGGAAGCGCGGCATTCGCGCTGGCGCCGAACCTCCTCAACGTCTTTGTAGCACGTCTGATCGTGGCCTGCGGTGACGCCCTGGTCTTCACCGCACTCCTGAAACTCGTCGCGCAGAGCTTTTCCGACGAACGGTTTGGCGCGATGTCCGGCATCTCGCAGGTATCAGGTTATGTCGGCGGTGTGATCGCAACCACGCCCCTTGCGGCCGCCGTGGCCGGCTTCGGCTGGCGGGCCTGCTTCCTGTTCATCGCCTGCATCGGCCTTGCCAACCTGGCGTTCGCCAAGGTTGCGCTGAAGCCCGATCCCGCGTCCCACAGCAACAAGACGCTGAAGGGCGTCGTCGCAGCAGCGCGGCAATCGCTGACGCATGTTGCGAACTGGGGTTGTGCGATGACCTTTGCGTCGCACTTTGCGGTCGTCACGACGCTGTCGGGCGTCTGGGGCATCCCGATGGTGGCGCACTTCTTCAACATCTCGCCAGCGACCGCGGGCACCCCGCTGCTCGCTTTCATGATCGGAAACGCTCTTGGTTCAATCTTCCTGGGTCATGCCGCCGATCGCGCTGCTGCTGCACTCGACAACGCGCTGATCCGCATTTGCCTGCTGCGCATGGTCCTGATCGCGATGCTGCTGCCCCCGGTCGCGCACGCATTCGGCTTCGTCTACGTCACCATCGTCTTTACCGCGCTCGGTCTCGTCGCCGGCGGGACCGTCCCGCTGGTGCTGAAATGCGTCAAGAAGCTCTACACCGCTGACCTGATCGGTGTCGGCGCGTCAGTGAACACGACAGCGGCCGGAATCTTTGCCGGCGCTTCGCAGCCCGTCATCGGGTTCGCCATGCTTGCCGCAAGCCAGGTCTCCGGAATCGACGCCGTGCACAACGCGGCTGTGATCGGCGATGCCGGTTACGGCGCCTTGATTGCCATTCTGCTGCTCATGTCGCTGCCGGGAATTGTCGGGCCGCTGCTGATGAGGAGCAAATTGATAGCTGGTTAATCTCATTAAGAGTGAAGGGGACGTTATGGAACGTTTATTTCTAAGACGAGGCGAGGTTACCGCGAACTATCCGGTGAGCAGTTGGCAAAGCGTGATGTTCTCCGAATTCGAAGCGCAGATGAGCAGCGAGGCGCGGCCGTTTCCCTGCATTTTCGGAGTGACGGGACATCGCCAGGATCAGCTCCGCTATCTCTTCCTCGATCCCTACGACGTCGGAGTCCTCGGCGAACAACTCGCGCAATATGTCGCACAGTCGCGTACCTTCGGGCCCAACACTTCGCTGATCGTGTTCACGCGGCCCCGCCCCGTGCAAACGCTCGACGCCTATTATCGCAAGATGTGGCTGACGCTCGATCAGCTCGCTCGCCTGGACAGGCGCCCGTGGCCGACCGACATTCCCGAGCAGATCGACCATCCGATGTGGGAGTTCTCGTTCGCCGGCGAGCCGATCT
Source organism: Bradyrhizobium erythrophlei (assembly GCF_042430365.1). GTDB lineage: Bacteria > Pseudomonadota > Alphaproteobacteria > Rhizobiales > Xanthobacteraceae > Bradyrhizobium > Bradyrhizobium erythrophlei. Next base: position 58,529 of record NZ_JBHMET010000195.1, on the reverse strand, counting down.
TCGTGGTGTGCACGACACCCGCGCATGTGATGCGACAGAGCCGCCGCTCCAGCGCCTTCATGCTCACCTTCCAGCCGCGCTGGGTATTCGAGAAGATCCTTGGAACGGAGAAGGCGGCGAACGCCGCGTTCGCCGAGGTCCGCAAGCGCCTCATCCCCTACGACAGTGCGAGCCCCTCGCCGCTTCTCGGACGCTACGGCGCATCCGACGGGCGCGAATACCTGCAATATTTCCTGCACGACGATAACGATGCGCGCGGCGGCTGCCCATTCGCCAAGCTCGCGCAGAACAAGACGCCATCCATCGAGAACAAGGAACAGGCAGCATGACCCAGATCATTGCATCTACGAAGACCGAATTCGCCATCGATCCGGCGATCCTGAACCTGCTTCCGGCGCAGGGCTCTGTCGAACTGCAGCACGATGCGGCGGGCAAGGTGCACGCCTTCCACACTCACCCGGTGGACGAGATCCTGATGATCGTCAGCGGACGGCTGAACTTCATCTGGGATGGCGGCGAACGCATCGTCAGCGCCGGCGACACCATCCTGTTGCCTGCCGGAACACGCCACCAATCGGAGGCGCTCGAAGGTGGCGCGGTCTATGTCATCGCGACGCAGCCGCCGGCCAATCCAATCAAAAATTGACGATCAGGGAGAATGCAAGGCCTTCAACACAATGAAGGATCATCCGGCGGCTGAGCCGCCAAACGCTCGATCAGCTCGATAACTTCGGAACGCTGATCGGGCGCAAGCCGAAGGAAGGCCTTCAACAGTCGCAGGCTTTCCAGTGTTTCGCTCGATGGAGCTCCGAGCTTCTTCTGCAGCTCTGCAACATAAGTTGGATTTTTCATCTCGCACCTTAAGTGAGGATCACAAATGGCATACCCAGGAAAACGTGAAGGCTTGGCCCAGAAGGTCGACACCGCATGCCAGGAGGCTGAGCGTCTCGGCCTGACGACGGCAACCTTGATACTCCGGATGGCACGCCTCGAGATCGATCGGGCGGAACCCGAAGAAGTTGAAAGTATGCCAAGGAGCAACCTGCGCAGCAAGCCGAACTGAGGCCCAGACGGCCCGATTTCGGCCAATCAGGCTCGCCGCAGCGGGCCGGTATACGCGCTAATGAGCTCAAGGGCGAGCGGTCCCCGCTCACCGGGGGTTGATCTGACCAGTGGTCGATATGACCAGTGATGTGCTGGCGCTGCGTCCTGGCAGGCTAGCCGGTTTTCCCCGGCTTGCCGAAAGCCCCAGCCTTGGCCAGTTCCGCGATGCGCCGGTCGTCGTAGCCGAGCGTCCTGCGCAGCACGTCCTTGGTGTGCTGGCCAAGCAACGGAGCTGCTACCGGGTCGATGGTCGGCGTCAGGCTCATGCTGACCGGCGATTCGATGTTGGGCACCGTTCCGGCGGTTGGATGGGGGATTTTGCTCAGGCGGTGCCGGTCGCGGACCTCAGGTGCATTGAACCCCTCCTCGACCGTACGCAGGTAGCCGACCGGAATGTTGGCCTTCTTCATCTTCGCCATCCAGTTCTCGAGCTTGTCGCTCGCAAACACGCCGGCGATGATGGCGCGCAGCTTCTCCTTGTTGGCGGTCCGCGCCTTGCGATGCGCAAATTCGGGATCGGTCACAAGATCCCGCCGCTCCAGCACCTCCGTCACCAGCCGCCGATACAGGCGATCGTTGGCACAGGCTATGTAAAGCGGTCCATCGGACGCCTGATAGACCCCCACCGTCGGCGAGCCGTTGGGTGAGTTCCCGAAGCGACCCGGGTTGTTGCCATTGATCAGATAGGCCATGCCGTAAAAGCCGGTCATCGCCACGGCGGTGTCGATCAGGGCGACCTCAACCTGCTGGCCGCGGCCGAGCCGGTCGCGCGCGATCAATGCAAGCAGGATCGCGTTGCAGGCTGACATACCCGTCGCCATGTCGACGATCGGCGGACCGGTCCGAACCGGCTCGCTGTCCGGAAAGCCGTTGAGCGACATGAAGCCACTTTCTGCCTGCGTAATCGGATCGAAACCCGGACGCAAGGCGAAATCGCCCTTGCGGCCGTAGGCCGAAATCGAACAATAGACTAGGCGCGGATTGGTCGGCGCGACCGATGCGTAGTCGAGGCCGAATTTCTTCATCACGCCACCGGAGAAATTCTCCACCACAACGTCCGCCCTGGCGATCAACGCGCGCGCCACCTCCAGCGCAGCCGGGTTGTTGAAATCGAGCGCAATGCCGCGCTTGTTACGGTTCAGGCTCAAAAACGCAGCACTTTCGCCGCCTATCTCCGCGTGCTCATACGCGCGCGTGTCATCACCGCCATCCGGATTTTCGATCTTGATGACCTCGGCCCCGAAATCCGCCAACGTCTGCGTACAAGCCGGCCCGGCAACAACGCGGGTGAAATCGACGACCAAAAGACCATCAAGGGCCGTCGGGACGCCGTTTCCGCGCGGCGTACGCTCCGGCAGTTCTGGTCTGGTCGTCATGATCGGGCGCTTCCTCTTCTTATTTTGCCAGGCGAAATTCGATAATCGCGGCGCAATCGCCTTTTACCGGAAGCCCTCCAGCAACGCCAAACCCGGATTTTGCAGGGCCGGACTTCGGGCCGGCATGGCTGTCTTAGGGCGAGCGCCCTCCCTTCAAATCCGGCCTTGCCTCCAAAAGAAAAGCCGCCCGATCCCGGCATGACCCGGTATCGAACGGCACCATGAACGCAGATCGTCGGCTTGCTCGCTGCCGCGCTGTCGTTATCGCAGTATAGCCTACTCGGCGACCATTTCGCCCGAGCCGCCGAACTCGGCCGGGAAATCCTTCAGCTTCGGCAGGCCGTCGCGCATCGGCAGCACCGTCTCGGCATAGTTGACGTGGACTCCGGGCGTAAAGACAAGCGTCGGAATCGTAGCGGTGAAGACATCGACGAGCCCGAGCGTCGGGTGGTTGGTCATCAGATGACCCCCGCACTTGGCGCAATATTTCCTTTGGCTCATCGGTGTCTTTTCGAACGTCGCGAGATGCTGCGCACCCTTGGTCACCTGCACGGCTTCCGGCTTCCAGAGGCTGAATGCATTCACCGGGCCGCCGGACCAGGAACGGCACGAACGGCAGTGACAGTAGCCCATGGCTTCCGGCTCGCCGGTAACCTCCAGCTCGACAGCGCCGCAAAAGCAGTTTCCAGTATGCTTCATCAGACAGTTCTCCTTTGATGAACCCGATCAGGACGGCTTTCGCCACGGCACCAGCATCGACACATGCTGCCTGTAATCTCGGTATTCGTCACCAAACAAGTCAACGAGATCGCGCTCCTCGAGCAAGATGCCAACGAAAATGTAACCCGTGGTCACCGCCGCAAACAACAGGTGTCCGACGGTCATGGTCGGCGCCGCCCAGAAGGCGATGATAAAACCGAAATAGATCGGATGTCGCACGAATTTTTAGTACAGCGGCGTCCGAAATCTCGGCGCCGGCATCGTCCGCCCGACAAGGTTGTTCATGACCTGATGCAATCCGAACAATTCGAAATGGTTGATCAGGAAGGTGCTGGTGAAGACGATCACCCAGCCGAGAAAGGACAGTCCCGTGACCACCGATGCCAATTCCGGATTCGCCACCTGCCAAACGACCGCGGGCATCGGCCGCCACTGCCAGAACGGCGAAGGCTGCCTTGCACCAGCTGCGCCGGACTCAGGCCAACATCTCGCTGGCCTGGATCGCAACCCAGCTGCCCTGGAAGCTCGGCGGCGATCGCGAGCACTACCTGGGAGGCTTTCGTCGCGCCGGACTGGAATAGCCGCGCGGGGAAGTACATTCGGTCCATCAGCTCCGCCCTATCCCGGAAGATCCTTCACGGGATTGGATGCCGCGTGGCAGAACCGTATATCAATGCCGCCCGACTTGGCGTTGGATGCTCCTTCCAGCCGTCACCTCGCCGGTAATCGATCGCGATCCGCAGTTGCGATAACATTACATGGCTCTGCTCAATGCCGATCTTCGTTTGATCGATCGAGCCACTCGCTGGCGAGGGAGGGATCGCCTGACTTTTTATTGGTCTTCTTGCGAGGACCTCTGTCTTGGCAAAGCTTCTGAGTTGCCAGAGGGATTCAAGTTCAACCGCCACCGATCCACCTGCTCCTGAGCCAGATAACCGCTGCGCCGATCAGAGCCATGAGCAGGCTGCTCCACCAGCTCGAAGGCGATCGTGCGGCACTGATCGACCTGAGGTACAGAAACGCTCCCAGCAAGAGACCATAGTGTTTTCGAAATTCCCCGCTTCTGCGAGCGATCTCAATGAGGTCCGAAGACCTGACGTGTTCATCCGACATCACTGAACCCCAACGCATTGAGATCAGATTATAGGAGCGAGTCGGATGGAAGGTCGAGTCAAATTTCCGATTTTCCGAATTTGTGATCGGGAACCGATATCGCGGCGCGGGATCGAAGCCGGACCTGAGGCGAAGCGGCACGGTTCAGGAGAACCTGTGCTGCATCCTGCGGGCGCGCGCCCCAGGCTATCCTGGACAATCCGGGAGGCGAGCGCGCGAAGCTCCCGGCCATGAGAATCAGCATGTCATCTTGCCCAGCGCTTCAAGTGATCAGCGCCGCTGCACCCAGGGTCCGGCGCGATCGAAGATTCTATCCACAGGCGCCACGGTGCCCGCCTCGACCGGATCGGCTAAATTGCAGGCCCGCGGTAAGGTGACCGTCGATCCCTTAAGCCCAAGATATGACTGATCATCCAACCCTGGCCGACATGGCGGCGACACTGGAGCAATCACCTGACTACCGGGTGTTGCGTCGTCTCGTTCCTCGTCCTGAATTCTCCCCAAGCGATGGCGAAGCGGCCAAGACCGCGCTCTTGCTCGACGTCGAAACCACTGGTCTCGATGCGGCCCGCGACGAAATCATCGAACTTGGCATGGTCAAGTTCAGCTATCTGCCGGACGGCCGGATTATCAGAGTCATCGACACCTTCAGCTGCTTCAACCAGCCATCGATCACCATCCCTGCCGAGATCGTCGCGCTGACTGGGATCACCGACGAGATGGTCCGCGGCCACGGGCTTGAGAAAGAACGCGTCAACCAGTTCGCCTCAGACGCGGTCGTCATCATCGCCCACAATGCCGCCTTCGACCGCAAGTTCATGGAGCGGTACGCGCCTCTGTTCCAGCACAAGGCGTGGGCGTGCTCGGTCAGCGAGATAGAGTGGCGCAGCCATGGCTTCGAGGGATCGCGCCTCTCCTACCTCTTGATGAAAGCCGGCCTGTTTCACGAGGCGCACCGGGCGGTCGATGACTGCCTGGCGCTTCTGGAGATCCTCGCGCTTCGCCTGCCGCATCTCGATCGCACCGTCCTGTCTGTTCTGCTCGAACGCGCCCGTCGCAAGACCATCAGGATCTGGGCCGAACATTCGCCGTTCGAGCTCAAGGACGAACTCAAGCGGCGCGGGTATCGCTGGAGCGACGGCGCCGACGGCCGGCCGCGGTCCTGGTACATCGATGTCGATGAAACCGGTCAGGCGGCAGAGATCGAGTATCTCCAACGCACGGTTTATCAGTGCGAAGTTGAGGTGCGGATCCAGACCCTGACCGCGTTCGACCGCTTCTCCGTCAGGACCTAGGCCAACAGGATCTAACGGCCAGCTTTAATATCCGTGACCTCTCGCCATCCTTACGGGAACGAACTGTCACCCATCCTTCAGGAAGGGCACAGGCTTTTCTTCAAGCTGAGCGCTCCTCTCGGGCCAGCGGTGCCAGGAAGGTATCATCGTCCAGTCCTTGCTCATAGAGGAGGACAGTCATGATCAACTCACACCAAACGCCCCAATGGCCCCGACATCGCCGCGCGGGAGCCAGTCACCCCCGCGGCCGCTCACCGGCTCGCGAGCCGCCGACCGGCGGCCAGTCGCGGCGTAACGCTCACAAGCCAAGTTTCAATGGCGCATTGGCACTGTCGAGAAACTCAACCGTGGTGAACCACAAGTCGGTATCGCCGACGTTTTCGAGATCGTGGATCTTGTATTCGCCCTCTCCATAGGCGAAGTGGCGCGTCTGGCCGGCCGAATAGACCGCGTCGCCGACGATGCCTACCGCGTAGATGTAGGGAAGCCCGAACAGCAGCTGGATCAGCTTGCCGGCGCCCACCAACTGGGCGATCAGATAGAAGACCACAATCACGAGCGTGTTTACGCCGGCGACCGCCCTCACCGGCACCTCGGCCAGCCGATATGCCGCCACGTCGGCAAAGGTGTAGCGGCCGAGATTGCGCAACGGCTCGGCAATCAGGAACAGGATCATCGGGAAGCCGACGAGAAAGCCGATCGCATAGATCATGCCGTCGTAGCCTGAGGTGTAGACGAGCGCCGTTACTCCCAGAAACGTCGCCGCCGACGTGTAATCACCGGCGATCGCGAGCCCGTTCTGCACGCCCTTCAGGCCGGCGCCGGCGGCATAGAAGTCCTTCGCCGTACTCGTCCCCCGTCGCGCAGCCCACAATGTGATGGCGAGACTGATCGCGACAAAGCCGAGGAACATGGCGATCGCCGTCGCGTTCAACGGTTGCCGTATGCCTGTCGCTGATGTCAGCGCGTCGGCCGCCGCAGGACCGGAAACCATGGCGAATGCAGTTGCAAACAAGGCTCCGCAAGCCGAGCGTGACGTCATCGGAGATCCTCCAGAAGAAGCTGACTGAGGCTATCGAAACGGGAATTGGCTCGCCTGGCATAGACTGCTGTAAGCAAGAAACCGAGTGCGATCAGGCCGACGCCGATCAACACGCCCCAAGTAATCACGGTGCCGCTCCACAGCGGATATGCGAGCAGCCGAGGCCAGAATGCGATGGTCAGGATGTAGGCGAAGTAGGCGGCTGCCATGACGATCGACATCCCGACGCCAAGGCGTGTGCGTTCGCTCGCAAGCTGCCTGAACGCGGGATGGTGCTGGATGGTTTGCAGGTCCATTGGTTACTTCTCCTCCCTCCTTTGAGTTTGCCTAGGCGGCAATGCCCGTCGCCACCGCAGTCTCCGCCATCACCGCCTCGGGACTGCGATGCTGCTCCGCCATCGCCCGTTCTTCGGCCGTGGCGATCTGCGCCTGCATGTATGCGCCGAGCTGGCGGGCGCGCCGGACGACCGCGGCTCCAAACGGAAGCCGGGTCGACTCGAACTTCGCGAGCGCCGCTGGCAGATCGACCGGATGAGCTCGCAATGCATCGACCAGAGCCGCCGCATCGGCCGCAGCTTTCGTCACGCCCATCCCGACATGGGGCCTAGCCACGAATGCGGAATCGCCGAGGATGACCGTCCGGGATCCGAGCGCCATGCACGGCGTCTCGAGATCCAGGATGGCCTGTATGAACGGCTGCGGCGTCAGGTGAACGACTTCGGCAAATTGCGGCGCCAGCAGTCGCTCCGCGTCCCGACGCATTGAGGCGATCACATCGGATCGTATCCTGGTCGGCGGAATGGATAGTTCGTGACGGACTCCGTCGATATCCGTCAGAAGATCCGCCAATCCATCGTCAGCGTCGGCCGGGCGGTACCAGACGAAATTGAAGCGGCGCTCGCCGACATCCATCTCTTCGTTGGGTCCCGCGACGGGATAGCCGAGCATTTGCTCCCCGGGAGGCAGGCTAAAGGCGAACCAGTCGCACAATTCCGCGCGAGTCCGGGCCGACAGGTCGCATTCATTGACGAGGCCCCGCCAGGCGACATAGCCGGCGTATTTGGGACAGACGTCCGCCGCGAGCTGCGCCCTGACGCTTGAGAATATGCCGTCCGCGCCGATCAGCAGATCTCCCGAGGCCTCGGAGCCGTCCGAGAAGCGCGCCACCACGCGGTCGCCACACTCACTGACTTCCTCGAGGTTCTTGCCGTGATGGTAATACTCTGCAGGCAGCGCTGCCTTCAAAAGCCCGTAGAGGTGCCCCCAGGACGTGAGCACTTGCCGCAAGCCGAGCTCGCCCGCGATACGGCCGCGTTGATCCAACACGCGCCGCCCCGGGACGACGACCCCGACCGCTGCGGCTGCGGTATCGATGCCGGCCCGGCCCAATACCTCGAACAACTCCGAATGGGTAACAATGCCCGCACCACGGCCTGCGAGCTCGGCGCCGATACGCTCGTACACATCGACGATCCAGCCTTCCCGCCGCAACAGCAACGCGGCGAAAAGCCCGGCCATTGACCCACCGATCACGAGTGCTTTCGGCTGCACCCCACGCTTCCAGCGGTCGTCGCTCATGAGCATCCTCCCTTCGGTGATCGGTTCGCGCGGCGTTGCGTTGCCTTGCTTATTTATCAAATGATCAATTATCGGCATGCGGTTGATCCAAGTCAACGACTATTTATCACCTGATAAACAAAATGTGATGGTCGCCGCCCCGGTCGGCCCCGGCGGCAAATCGGTGTATGAAGGTGCGAAAGCGTACTCAAACTGACGAATCAGGTGTGAAGCAGCCCAGAAGAGTGCGTCTTCCGACGCCGATCCGAGAGCAGCAGAGGCTGGACCCGTCCGAGCGGGAAGCCATTATCGCGCGGGAAGCCGTGTCGTTTTTCGCCGAGCACGGGTTCGAGGGGCAGACCCGCGAACTGGCGAAGCGGCTTCGCATTACCCAGCCCCTGCTCTATCGCTATTTTCCCAGCAAGGAAGCCCTGATCGAGCGGGTCTATCAGGAAGTCTTCGTCGGGCGCTGGAAGCCGTCCTGGGAGAAGATCATCACCGATCGCTCGGTCCCCCTGAAGGCCAGGCTGATCCAGTTCTATCGCGAGTACGCCGAGGTCATTCTCACCTACGAATGGATTCGCCTGTTCATGTTCGCAGGTCTCAAGGACCTCGGATTGAACGCCCGTTATCTCAAAATGCTGCGCGAACGCGCGTTCGAAAAGGTGATCGAGGAGATCAGGATCGAGTATGGACGCCCCTCGACCGATGAGCTCCCGACCACTGATCTCGAAATCGAGATGGTGTGGGGCCTGCACGCCGCGATCTTCTATCTCGGAGTTCGCAAGTTCATCTACTCGATGCCCCTGGAGACCGACGTCAATTCGATCATCGATGCGAAGGTAACAACGTTCCTTGGCGGCGTTCGCTTCGTTCTCCCGTCGAAAGCGACGGCTTAGATCCCTGTTCCTCCAATTACGCTCCGATCGCCTTCTTGATGCGGGCGGGACTGAATGGGAGTTCGTGCATGCGAACGCCGGTTGCATCTCTGATCACGTTTGCGATCGCGGCTCCCGTCGGCCCTTGCGCGGCCTCTGCCACCCCATAGAAGCCGTCGCCGGGCCGATCTATCAGGTGAACTTCAACCGACTCCGGGACGCTGTCAAACCGCATGATCGGATAGGCAGACCAATCCACCGACGTGACGCGGGTGCGATCGAACGTTACGCGCTCGAACAGCGTCCAACTCAGTGATTGCAAAATGCCGCCTTCGATTTGGTTGCGAACACCGTCCGGGTTCACGACCTGCCCCGTGTCCACTGCCGCCACGACGCGGCGGATGCGAACCACGCCGCTCAGGCGCGCGACGTCGATCTCGACGGCCACCGCGCACCAGGCCTCGAGGTTCTTGTAACGTGCAAAGCCAAACCCGAATCCTGCGCTCTCCGAACGCTTGACCCGCTGTGCCCAGCCGAAGCGCGATGCCGCCGTTTCGATGACTTCTCGCGCTCGGGGATCGACAGTGTGGCGAAGCCGAAACGTGACGGGGTCCTGCCCTGAGCGCGCCGCCAGTTCGTCGAGCATGCTCTCGATCGAAGGCACGTTGAGATAGCCTCCGAGGGAGCGCATCGAGGAACCACGCAAGGGCATGTCAGGCAGGAAGTGACTGATCACCTTGCAGTTCGACCTGCCACCCCGCAAGCACGAAGTATTTCGCAGATGACCTCTTCATTCCGAATGTCGGCGTGCCGAAAGACGAGCGACCGCCCCCAGATGGATGGTACCCCGTTCCAGAGAGGTTTTGTTGCTGTTGGAGAGATTGTCGACTCCGACGACATCGAGCCCGGCGTATCGCGACACAGAGATGGGACCGATGTAGCCAGCGCCTTCGGTCAGCAAGATCATTTCGGCCACTTTCCGTATTCGCCCAACCGACTTCCGTGCAATGGCTGCCAGGCGCAGGCTGTGCTCCCCAGGGATCGCGTGAATTAACTTTTCCAACCGTCGAGCATGATGCTCTCCGGCTGCTCCCGCGTGTCGTACAAGATCGCGGCGCTGTCGAGTTGACAACCTGAAGTGCGAAGATTCGTCGGATGGAAGTCGGCTTCTTACCGCTCCCGCAGGGCTTCCTGCTTATATCTTGCCAGCGGCGAGAGCAGATAGCTGATCATTCTGCGCGAACCCGTCTTAATCTCGACCGTCACTGCCATGCCCGGGCCGAGCTTGACGAGCTTGTCCTCCACCTGCATGTGCGTACGGTCGAGCGAAATGCGTGCGGCATATTCCAGGTCCTGACCTTTCGGCTCACTGCTGCTCTGCGCTGCGCCCGATGCCCGGTCATTCGACCCGCCCTGCGGCCTGTCGCGCGTGATCGCGTCCGTCGACACGCTGAGCACGTCCCCATGAAGGAGCCCGTAGCGCGTGAAATTGAACGTATCGACCTTGATCTCCGCCTTCTGTCCCGGATGAACGAATCCGATGTCGCGGTTGGAGAGCATGGCCTCGATCTCGAGCTGGCTCTCGCTCGGGACCACCACGGCCAGCGCCTGAGCCGGTGTCACCACGCCGCCCACCGTATGAACGGCGAGCTGCTGCACGACCCCGTCGACCGGTGCGGTCAAACGCTGGAGTTTCGTGCGCCTATCTGCCTTGACGACCTCCTGCGCGGCGCTCGCGGCCTTCTGCTCGGCCTTTGCAAGCGCTTCATAGGTCGCGCGGCGATACTCCGCTGCGGTCTTGTCCTTCGTTTCCTTAAGCAAGGCGATGGCCGCATCGGCCTCGCGCAGCCGGCTTTGCTGCAGGACGAGATCCTGCTGCATGGCGACCAGCTCCTGATACTCGGAGAGATAGACGACTTTCGACGCCAGTGCCTTGTCGACGAGGCCCTTGCGGATGTCGACTCGCTCCTGCAGCACCGGGATCGTCGCCTCTAGCTTCGCGACGCTCGCGGAGGTGGTCGCCCGTTCAGCCTCCTTCTGACTCTGCTGGCGCGAGATCTCGGAAAGCTTGGCGCTCTGCTCGGCGCGCTGGCTGATCAGGAACTGGCGATGCATCTCGACCTCGGCGGCGCTTGCGCTCTGCGGCGGCCGGAAGGCGGCAAGCGGATCCGCCGCGAGCGCCGCGCGCAGCCGCGCGACGTCGAGCTTGGCCGCAAGGAGATCGCTCTTCTGGCGCTCCTGATCGGCTTCCGTCATCGTCGGGTCGAGCTCGATCAGGACGTCGCCGGCCTTGACGCTCTGGCCGTCGCGGACGTGAATGGCGCGGACAACGCCGGTCTCGAACGGCTGGATCAGCTTGGTGCGCCCGCCCGGCACGATCTTGCCGGTCGCGGTGGCGACTATATCGACACTGCCGAATGACGCCCACGCCAGCGCGATGCAGAACACCGCGATGATGCTCGCCCCGATCGCGCGTCCGATCGGCGACGGCGGCATTTCAGTAATCTCGAGCGCCGCCGGCAGGAAGGCAATTTCGTGCTCGCGGCGGCGGGGTTCGCGTCTCGGAAACGGGACGATGTTGCGGCTAGCGGACGTCATGGATCCCGGCCTGCAGATAGTGAAGGTTCGCGTAACGCCCGTTCGACCGGATCAGCTCATCATGGCTGCCGTCCTCGACGATGCGGCCATGCTCGAGGGTGATGATCCGGTTCGCATTGCGCACGGTCGACAGCCGGTGAGCAATGACGAACACAGTCCGTCCGGCGGAAATCCGCTTCATGTTCTGTTGGATGGCGCGCTCGCTTTCGTAGTCCAGTGCGCTGGTTGCCTCATCGAGGATCAGGATGCGTGGATCGGTGATGAGAGCGCGCGCGATCGCGATACGCTGGCGCTGCCCGCCGGACAGGCTGCTGCCGCGCTCACCCACGACGGTGTCATAGCCCTCGGGCAGCTCCAGGATGAAGTCGTGAGCGCCGGCGAGCGATGCCGCCTCGATGACGCGCTCCATCGGCATGGCCGGATCGGCGAGCGCGATGTTCTCGCGGACCGAGCGGTTGAAGAGCACATTCTCCTGCAGCACGACGCCAATCTGACGCCGCAGCCAGCTCAGATCGACCATCGCGAGATCGACGCCGTCGACCAGCACACGTCCGCTCTCCGGCACATAGAGACGCTGGATCAACTTTGTGATGGTGCTCTTGCCCGAGCCCGAGGAGCCCACGATGCCGACAACCTGGCCCGGCTCGACGCTGAAGGACACGTCGTGCAGCACCTCGGGGCCGTCGATGCGGTAGCGGAAGGTCGCGTGCTCGAATGTGACCTTGCCGCGGATCGCCGGCAGCGCCGCGCGGGCAGGAGTGAAGCTTGGCTCGGGAATGGTGTTGAGGATGTCGCCGAGACGATCGATCGACAGGCGGGCCTGATGGAAGTCCTGCCAGATCTGCGCGAGCCGTAGCACCGGCATGCTCACCCGCGCGGCCAGCATGTTGAATGCAACAAGCTCGCCGACGGTCAGATCGCCGCCGATCACGAGCCGGGCGCCGAAGTAAAGCGTTGCGGCGACGACCAGCTTGTTGATCATCTGGACAGCCTGGCTCGCCGTGTTGTTCAGGCTGAGCACGCGGAAGCTCGCGGCCACATAGCCGGCGAGCTGCTCCTCCCAGCGGCGTTGCATCTGCGGCTCGACTGCCATGGCCTTCAACGTCTCGACGCCCGTGACGCTCTCGACCAGGAAAGCTTGGTTCTCGGAGCCCCGATTGAACTTCTCATCGAGGCGCCGGCGGAACAGCGGCGCAGCTCCCGCGGAGATGCCGATGTAGAACGGGAAGGACGCCATGACGATCAGCGTCAACGTCGTCGAGTAATAGAACATTACCGCAAGGAAAACGACGGTGAACAGGAGATCAATGACCAGCGTGAGCGCCGAGCTCGTCAGGAACTGGCGGATATTCTCGAGCTCGCGGACGCGTGCCACCGAATCGCCAACGCGCCGGGTCTGGAAATACGCGATCGGCAGCGCCATCAGGTGACGAAACAGCCGGGCGCCGAGCTCGACGTCGATACGGTTTGTCGTGTGCGCGAACAGATAGACGCGCAGCGTCTCGAGAACGGTCTCGAACACCGTCAGCGCGACAAGGCCTATGACCAGAACGTCCAGCGTGCTCATGCTTCGATGCACGAGCACCTTGTCGATGACCACCTGGAAGAACAGCGGTGAGATGAGGGCGAAGATCTGAAGGAAGAACGACGCGACGAGCACTTCGCCGAGAAGACGGCGATACTTGTGGACCGCGCCGAGAAACCAGCTGATATCGAAGCGGCGGGCGAGGTCGGTCAGCGCCGCGCGCCGGGCCATCAGGATGATGTCACCGTCCCAGATACCCTCGAGTTCGGCCTGCGTCATTGTTTCGGGTCGGGCAGACAACGGGTGCTGAACGAGGAGCTTGTCGTCGATGACCTTGCCGAGGATCAGGAAGCCGCCGTCGCGCAGCAGCGCTATTCCCGGCAGCGGCGTGACCGCAAGCCTGTTCCAGCTCGTCCTTTGTGCCCGTGCCTTGAGCCCGAACTCCTTGGCACAGCGCAGGATTTCGGTAACACCCAGGCGCGCCGCGCCCATGCGATGGCGGATTTGGCCCGGGTCGGCCGCGATGCCATGGCAACGTAGCAAGATCGCAACTGCGATCAGCCCGGATTCAACATCAATCTCAGATTCAGTGCCCGCTACCTGGAATTCGCTGCTCCCCGCGTGGGTCGCCGTATCGCTTCGATCGGCGAGACGCCCGCGCATCAACATATCGCGGGCAAGCATTAGGATATCCCGGGCACGCGTCAATGGACCGCGGATGCGGATCAGGGCATCGCGCGCACGTTCCGCCTGATCACGCCCGCGGACAGCCATGCCGGCAAGAGCATGAAACACCCGATTGGCGACGTTCTGTGATCCGGTTAGGATCAAGCGGCCGTCCCAGATTTCTTCGAATTCCGCACGCGTCATCAGTTTCGGATGCGCCGATTTCGGATGGAGCACGAGCGCCCCTTTGTCGTCGACCTTTCCGAGAAGCAGAAATCCGCCGTCATGGAGCGATGCGATTCCAGGCAGCTGGATGCTCGCAAGTCGCGTCCAATGCGTCGTACGCGAACGGACCTTGACTCCAAATTCGCGCGCGCAGCGGAGCATCGCGCGGATGCCGACCTCATCGCTCCCGCAGCGGTCGCGGAGCTGGTCGGGCTCAGTGTTCACGCCATGAAGACGCAGGAACAGAGCCAGGGCTCGGAGCCCCAGATCTGCGGCGTGGGCATTTCCGTTCTGGATCGCCATTTCTTACTCAACCCTTCGCGGCTACCCGGCCGCGTTTGATGTCCCTTCTCATGCATTTCCAAAACTGGTGGTACCGCACCCGAACGCCAGGCGCCTGGCCGCGGAAGCGGATCAGTGCTGAGGCCTGGTCGGGAACGGGCCCTGACCCCAGATGGCGACATTCGACGCCGCCACCACGATCTGAACGGATCGACCCGGCCTGGATTACCGGCCAACGCACTTGTGGACACTCCACGACCTCTTTGGCAGGCCAAATTGAAGACGGGGAATTCCACTGCCGCGCATCGCGAAGGCGCGCGACATACCGCACGCTCGCAGCCTAGGACCACGAGCAGATTTCAAAGCATTGCAGCCTCGAACCGCGAGGAGATTTCAGAGCAGTGGGATTTTGGAAGCTGGCCCCCCAACTGCTAGGCCGGTTGGTTAATAAGCAAAAATGGCGAAAAAACTTTCAAAATGTGAGTATACACACGTATGCAGCGCCCCACTTGCGCTACACGCATGTATTTTGCGCCGACACGCGCTCGGTTAGTCGGAAGACACACGCTTGATTTTTCCGGCACATTGCTCGGCATCAAAGCTGCGGATAGATCGCGAGCCGCAGAGCCACCCGAGAAGATGAACGCTCGCAAGTGACTATCCATTCCTTTGCCGTTGCCTGCGGCGTTCGATGTTTCTTCTGCATTTCCAAAACTGATCGTTCTGCACCCCGGCGCTGATGCGCCTGGGTGCAGAAGCGGATCAAGCTTGCGGCCTGGTCAGGAAAGCTTCCCGACCCACCCCGGACGCTTGCGACACGGCGGCCACGATCTGACCAGAATCGACCCTGCCGGTGTTGCCGGCCAGATACTGGTTCAGCAGCGCGAAGCTCTGGCTTGCCGCGGACGCGGTGGAGACGCCTGTCGCAAGCTGAGCATTCGCAAGAGTGGTCGCCTGCGGAGCGGTGGTCGCCAGAGTATTGCTGACCGAGCCCAATTGCTGCTGCAGCAGCTCAAAGCCTCGGCCTGCCAGGAAGCCTGCGTTCGCGGCAGTCGTAAACGAATGGTCCGGTACGACGGTCGGCTGCGACGACGTTGTGGTCGCGGCGCTCCAAGACGGAGGAGTCGTCACGGTGGTCGTTTGCGACGACGGCGCAGTCGTGTTGATCGCAGGTCGCGGATCCGTCACGGTGATGGTCTGCGGCGAGGCTGTCGAGACGGTGCCGGCGACCGGATCCATCGCGCTTGCGGTCAGAGTGAGTGTTGCGACGGGATGGCCGCCGCCCCTGTAGTACGAGTGCAGCGTCAGTCCGCTGTCGACCTGCGCGGCGGTCAAGGTGATGTCGTTACCCCCCCTGAATGTGTGACCATCCAGGTTGTCGGTGATCGTCTCGTATCTCGGCAGCCCCGTGATCTTCACGGTGACGAGATCGTTGGAGTCGGTCGTGGTCACCTTTGTCCCGAGGTCGACCGTGCCGCCTCTTCCGGCCACCCAGAGCGAGTTGTCCGCGATGGTGAGGACCGGCGCGATCGATGACGGGGTCGATGGGGTGGTCGGGGTGGTCGGAGTCGTTGGCGTGGTCGATGACGTCGGATCGACCTGTAGCCCCGAGAACGTCTTCACCGCGCCCGAGAGGTCCGCCGCGAGACCGCCGGCATCCTTGATGCTCGCACCGCTCGGAAGGTTGACGCCGGTGATGGCGAGCGCCGAAGTATTGGTATCCGTCGACGCGACAGTCGTTTTGAAGGTGAGCGAGCTCGTCCCGGAGCCGCCGACATAGGTGGCCGTTCCGCCGTCATTGAGCTTCAGCGTGGGCGTACCGGTGACGGTCACGGCCTCGCTGAAGCCGAGCGTCATTGTGATGGCATCGCCGACATGCTCGATTCCCGTCCCCGGCGAGGCGGAGGCCTGCGTCACTGTCGGCGCGACGTTTGGCGGGGTGGTGGGCGTGGTTGGGGTCGTTGGCGTGGTCGATGACGTCGAGATCTGGAGACCAGAGAATGTCGTCACCGCGCCCGAGAGGTTCGCTGCGAGACCGCCGGCATCCTTGATGCTCGCGCCGGTCGGG
>NZ_JBHMET010000195.1:0-42070 GCF_042430365.1 Bradyrhizobium erythrophlei | reverse complement strand
CCGTCCCCGGCGAGGCGGAGGCCTGCGTCACTGTCGGCGCGACGTTTGGCGGGGTGGTGGTCGTGGGCGAGCCCCCGCTCACCGCCTCGAGCAATGGAAGGAACGAATTCAAGTCCAGACGGAGGGCGTTCATCGTCGCCGCATCATAGGCGTTCGCCTGGGCGCGAAGGGCGGTCTGGGTGTTTCCATTGTCGGTGACGTAGGCACCGTATTGCTGGAGGGCGCGGAACACCTCTTGGCCGAGCGGCGAAAGGCCGGAGGGCATCGGCGTTCCGGGCGGAATGGCCAGAAGCTGGCCTTCCTGCACGCTGCCGTTGGGGTTGCTGCCGTCGCCGGCAACGGCGGGGGCGACGTAGCCTGGCTTCAAGAGCGAGGACTCGATGGCTAGCTGCAGGGCATGATTGATCGTGCCCGTGTCCGTCTGCGCCTTGACCAGGAGCCCGCCGAGCTCGCTCGCGCCGGCGCCAACGATGCCTGCGCCCTGCGAGGAGGTGCCCCAACCGGTACCCGTGGCCACGTTCGCCTCGCCATACGCCTCGGCGGTCGCGGTCGTGTCGCTCGTGCGGTTGAATCGCCAGAAATTGTAGGCGATGTCGCCGTCGATGACGATGATCGGGGCGTCGGGATTCGGCGAGCCGTCGCCGGCCCCGCCGGTCGCCCCGGCCGGAACATGGACACTGACGGTTCCGCCGGGCCATCCCCAACTAGCGGGAACAGACACCTGCACGACCGGGTCCGACGACGAGGCGACGTAGACTGGCGGCGAGCCTTGGGCCCAGGTCGCGTCGTAGTTCCATCCGGTCGAGGTGGGCCAGTTGAGCCGCGTATATGTTGCTCCAGTCGGGACCTGCTGATTCCAAGCCGAGTCCGACGAAAACGGAGTGGATGACAAATTGTACGACATGCCTACCCTTTCGTTGTGGCGCATCACGAGCCTGGTAACGTACCGAGGCGCTCTCTTGAGCGGTTTGCCGCTCTCCGTGCGTTTCACCCGTCAGTTTGTTCGAACTTTGGTCCTAATGAGACGGACAGACAGCCGAACAACGGCATTTCGTACGTGAATGAACCGGAGCTGGCGCAACCGCTCGACACGCCTGGAACTGCGCGCAGAATCACTCGTCGCGTCCCTGCAATACCCCCGCAGTGCTATTGACATACCGGTTTGAACCCTTCGATTCACTCCGGATTACGGCAGCAAGCCGCTCAGGCTCCACACCGCTGCCGGCACGGACCACAACGTCGCCGATCACGATTTCCACAACGTGCTCGTCACCGCATCAAACCGCACGAACTTGACCGCTTGGCCTCGCGCCCCAGAAACCGGTGCGACCAGTCCAGAGGCAAGCGCCTTGCGTCGCCACGCAAACAACTGCGCTGGATCGAGCCCGTGAGGCCGCGCGATAACCGACACGTTCTCGCCCCCGCAAAAACGTTTCCTTGACGATCCGTTCCTTCGCCTCCCGCGACCAAGTGCGATAGCTTCGCCCCCCGGATTGACCGCAAGCCGCTCGGGTGTGGCCGTGATAACTTCGAAATTCTTGGTGTCAGAAGTTCGTTCGCTCATATGAGATCCTGGCAAACAAATCACCAGGAGATTCTCTGACAATCGAACATCATCCGATACGTGGAAGCACCTACACGGTTACGCTTGTTCGTCCAATGACCGGAAAGAACAGCGATGCACCGAAAGCGAAACAGTCAGCACTGAATCTCGACGCCCAGCAGGTTCGGCCATCCGACGTCACTTCAGCCATTCACGAAGGAGAGAGGACCGATGCATGTTCGTGAGCACAAAACCAAGCAGCACGACCATCACAAAGACCGAAGACTTCACGAAGAGGCGCAGAAGGACGGATGTGTCCAGCCCGGAGCAGAAGATGTGGACGACGAACACACCGACTGCGACCACAAGGATGACCTTCCAAGTCTGATCGAGCCGTATCATTTGAGCTATGCTGGTTCCTAGTGCTTTGGCGACCTTGTTCAAGGCCCAGCACTCCCAAAGAACAAGGCTTGTGATGCTTCCTGCTACCGCGCCGGCAAGTCCGAAAAACTGGAGAGCAAGAATGCTCAAAGCAATCGATAGCAGAAGAGATATTGCGCCGACTATTGCAGCCTGCCGGCCGAATCCAAATGCAAGAAGCAGATGCCCCGCCGCGAAGACGGTTGCCATATCTCCCAAAAGATAAATCCGCATGAGCGGCACCGCGCCCAGATAGGCGCGCGTATATATGAGTTCCACGAGTTCCTCCGCGGTCGAGATCAGCAACCCGAGAACTGGGGGGAGCATAAGTCCCACCAGGAGGTATGCTTTCTGTATCAGCGCGCGGGCGTCATCAAGCTTGCCCTCGCCCACCAAGGAATTGATAGAGGGCTGAAGAGCGTCATTCAGAGGCCGGCGGGTCAACATTCCGACGACCGTAACCATCGAGGCAATCGAGATGAGTGCAAAGGCCGTGTTCGAAAAGTTCGCCGCCACGACCCACTGGTCGGCCTGCCCGCGCAAAGCGAAAAGCCCTTGGGCGACAGCAAAGGGCAACGAATAATTCAATTGCATGCGCGCCAGCTGCCCGTCGAATCCGAGTCCCGTTTCCTGCGCGGCAAACAGGGCATAGGCGACCGCTGTCCCGACCTTCACCATAGCCACGCCGCACATGGCCATCAGGACCCAGCCCACGTCGCCGGACGCGACGGCTGCACCTGACAATGCCGCCGCCCTGAGTATCGCAAGGCCGACCGTTGCGCAGGCCTGCCACTCCGCTCTTCCATCCGCATTCGGCAACACGTCGAGAATCGACGCCAATATCCAGGTGCCGGCGAAAATCTGCACGAGCGGCGAGTGGCGCTGCAAGCCGGCGATCGAACCGGGCAAGACGGGCATCAGCACCAGAAGCAAGAGGACCGAGAGCCCCCCGAGCGCGAACAGGCTTGCGAACGTATTCCCCACCAGCTTCGGTCGGGTTCCGGGAGCAGCGCGCGGCAGGAAATAAAGCAGGGACTGCGGCAAGAAAAGGGGAAACAGGATCACCCCTGTCGTGGCGACCAACCATATCAGCCGGTAGTCCCCAAACTCCTGCTTGGTCAGATGGCGGACCAGGATGACCGGCAGCGCCATTTGCACAGCATACTCGAGCAGCCCTGCAGCGGCCAGAGAACTTGCCTTGCGGCGAATCCTTGACGTCATGCCGCGCGAGCCCCCCTCCGTGTGGCCTTGTCCGGCAGGCTTTCGTGCTTCCTGCGCATCGAGCATAAGGAAACGAGGCCAAGGACGCGCTGACGCGCATGCATGCCATCCCTTTTGCATACATCGCCGTCGATCAGGAGTCTAATCGCCACACCGGTTCGCTCGACGCGCGTCATTTCTTCCTTCGGTGAACCGCTTCCTCGATTGCTGCGAGGTAGGGCTTCAGCACCACGTGATCGCCATGCATCCGGTCCATATAGCTCCTGCATCGCTCGGACGCCTTTCGCCATGCTGTTTCATCGGCAATCAAATGGCCAGCAACGCAAGCCATCTCATCGATGGACTGGGGCGAGGCACCCAGGCCTTCGCGCTCGATAAGTCCATCAGGATCAAAAAATGATACTACCGGAACGCCGCGACGCCAGGACTGAAGAAAGGAATTTGGAAAACCCTCCGTGTCCGAGGTATTGACGAAAATTTTGGCGCGGTCGTACAGGTCACCCACGTCGTGATAAGGCACGCGACCGCAAAACGTCAGGTTCGGCAAGCTCTTCGCGGCAGACTCGATCTTGCTGTACAGATCGGAAAAACCCGGTTGTGGACCGCCAACCATGTGTATATGCCGGGAAGGCATACGACGCGCCAACTCGATGACGAGCTCGGGTCGCTTGAGGTCATACAGGTTGCTGACCCAAAGAATTTCCAGATCGCGCTGATCATGATCCAGCTGCCGATCCGGGGGATCCACCAGCATGTCAGCGACCACGCTCGTCAATCCGTAATTTTCCAAGAGCGCGCGTTGCTGGCCGGCGTGCTGGCAAAGGACACTATCAGCCCTCCTCAATCCGTATTCGTAAAGTTTTTTGTCCCGCGTGTACTGTATAAGCAACTTCTCCGGATCGGCGTCTACGTCGGATGCCAATCGGTGGACGAGACCACGTCCATGCCGACGGCAGAACATCGCAACCAAGCCGACAAGCATCCCGGCACAACTCGTATAGTAGACGTCGGCATCGGCCCGCATCAACGCCGCCCACGTTGCGGTCCAACGGGGATAAACAAAACGAAGTACCGGAAGACCCGCATCCGCACGATACGCCTTGTAGGTCGTGACGCAGTGCCAGGAGGCCGCGTCGGATTGACCGTAATCCCCGACGACCATGGAAACCTGGTATCCACGAGTGGCGAGTGCCTTCGCGAGCAGCGTCTGTTGGACCTGCTCCCCGCCAATACCATGGTGATTGTATTCGGGGGCAAGGACCGGGAGGTTTCCAAGACCGACGAAGCACACCTTCATGGCTGCGTTCTTTTGGTCGAACAGGTTGATTGGGCTTGGCCGAGGGCGAGCCCGTAACACAACCAAAGGGCCACCTGCGGGTAGGTCGGTACAAATCGGTCATCCGTCAATCCCTGGACGGCGAGGCACATCAGGCAAACGACGCCCCCTTCGAAAACCCCGCGCCATAGAGGATCTGCATGGTTCTTCGCGAGGCGCCTGAACATGGCCCATGCCGACCAGAAGAAGGCTGCGACGACTGGGACACCCACCATCCCCAGATCAAGAAGAACGCCGAGATAGGCGCTGTGGGGGTGTCCCACCGGCAGCATGGCTCCGCGGAGATTGGGAGTCGCCCACAAGGTCGAACCGAGGCCATGCCCGAGGATGGGCGCTTCCCAGAACGTTGGCAATAGTGGGAGCCAGATTGTGTCGAGGCGACCGGCCGTGATTGCATGAGTATCCTCTGTGCGGAACCCCGTCGTCGCCCGTTCGAGGAATGCGTCGGGCAATATCAAGGCGACTCCGAGGACGATCAACAGCGCAAGAACAAGCTGGCCCGCGCGGCGCCGGCTGAACAGATAATAGCCAACGATGACGGCAAGGCCGAAAAAAGCGCCTCGAGAAAAGGTCAGCGCCGCCGTCGTGGCGGCGGCGACGGCGCATGCAAAAAGCGTCAGGCGCGGCAGCGGTTGGGCGGTGGCGGCCGCCGTGCAAAGCAGGATCGCAAACCCCAAGTTCGCCATGAGGCCGACCTCATTGGCGTGCATTCCAGTCCAACCAAGAAAATCGCGCGGTTTCATGACATCGCCGTTTGGCGACGCGAGACTGTGCAGGCTGATGCCGTTGACGACGAGGTAACCCACGATGAGCACGAAGAAGACAGCGTAGGCAACTGCGAGCGCCCAGATCAGAGGCCGCCCATTTCCATTTCGCGAGACCACAGCCGCCAGCCAAGCCACGATAACGATAATCATCGGCTTAGCGAAACTGTCCAGCAGGTATGTCCTCACTGTTAACGGCTCTTGGCCGTGTAGCGTGATTGCGCGCTCTGCCGAACCGGAGCCGCGGTAAGCGGCAAGTGCAATCAGTGCGACATAAACCAGTAGTGCCAGCGGCAGACGGGGGAACCGAACGGCCTCTCGGCTTAAGAGCGAAGCCGAGCATAACGACGAGAACGTGAGCACGAGCAGGCAATTTTCCAAATTGAGTCCCGTGACCCCGAATACCTGACGGGGAACCAATTGGGTTGCCGCGAAGGGCAACAGTAACACCAACAGCCAGACCCCGTTCTGATAGTTGGCGAGAACCACCGCCGCGGCAATCGGCAGCGAACAAAGTACAAGGGGAATCGCTCCCCCGACCATTGCCGTCAATCCGCTCGCGATCGCAGCAAATATCCCGATGAGAATTAAGAATAACGTATCGGCTCGCAACGGCGCGAGGGAGCTGGAATTCGAGCGGGAGCCGTTCATCTATCGATACCGTGTTTGTCGAATGACCTTTTGCGTGCCGTCATCGTCCGCGACGTGATAGTGCACGAGATTCGCCGTCTCATTCTTCACGATCATATGCAGAGCCGTTTGACGTCTGATACTGCGCGAACTCTGCGAATTGGAGGTAATCCTTTTGAGTTCTCCGATCACGTATCGGGTCAGGCGTCGGAGTCCGCTACAAAGCGATCTGCTCCCGGCTACATGCGACAACGAAACAGGTCGCGGTGCCCGTAATTGTCGCGAAGTTCGGACAGATATCGCCGAACCGCCACCCCAAGTTGGTATGAGACCGATTCAGAATCCGGGAACGCATCCGGCGGTTCGTGATAAACGCAGCGTATATCCGCCGTCCTACCGGGCGGGATATCGACAATCAATCGAATACATCCATCCATGTATTCGTACGCGACGACGTCTTGGTTGACTGTAACATCTTTCAAAGAGACAACCTGTGGTTCTTGCTTCACGACCCGGATCCGTCGCGTCACCGCCTCCATGTTTTCGATGCGGAGTTGTTCAGCAACCATCTTTACTATGCTTGTTCCGCCGTCGCGTCGAATGCTGTAGCTGCGGCAAACGGCGTCCCCGAGAGTCCGCCAACAGAGTTTCCACCGCAACGATGCAAGCTGTCGGAGGAACTCCGTCAATTCGCTGCCGTGGTCCCGGAAAAGGTCGTGATGCCCGGCAATGAAGCACGGCTTGCCCAGGATTCCATCAAATGCGAAGTTTTCAATGCCGTGGTCGATGTACCGCCGGGTATAAATCGAGAATTCCCCATAGCGGGCGATGGCGACACTCCACAGGTCTGCAAGTGTCGTTTCGTTCGACGTGTCATCGGCCGGTGCGACTTCCGTGTTCACCGCCGCGACGAAGCCATTTCGCTTGAGAGCCGAAACTGCCTCGGGCGAGAATGCCCCTTGCGGAAAAACCATCACGTTATCGTGGTCAAGCGCAGTCTTGTTGAGAAGGGATTGCATCCGACACTTGGCGGTCTTCAGCTTTCTGTCGAGTAGGTCGACTGAACGCGCTGCAAATTCACCACGGGTGTGATCGCAGCCGTGCACGCAGACGGACAGTTTTCCGCTATTTTGCTGAAAAGCGGCAACGGTGTCGCGATTTGTTCGTTGCCAGTTCCATGGAATGAAGGCGATGGTCGTCGCGAACGTCTGCTTATTGGCCAACTGCAGTAGTTCGCCAAAATCGAGAAAGCCGTACCGTGGCCTCAGGGGTGGATCGTCGATGATCAGGCACGCGTTTGTTTCAGAGGTGGTCCAGCAGACGCCGCGGAACGACCACTTCAGATACATCACGACTGGCACCGCACCGGCGAAACGCTTCTTCACATCAAAATAGATCGCAGCCCGTTCGCGAATGTCCACCATCGCCAGTGACGCATCAGCAAAAAAACGCACACCCGAATAAGCAAATCCGGCGAACAGATGTCCCTCGGGCGCCGCGACAATGCTCTGCAA
This sequence comes from Bradyrhizobium erythrophlei, assembly GCF_042430365.1. GTDB lineage: Bacteria > Pseudomonadota > Alphaproteobacteria > Rhizobiales > Xanthobacteraceae > Bradyrhizobium > Bradyrhizobium erythrophlei. Next base: position 34,642 of record NZ_JBHMET010000195.1, on the reverse strand, counting down.
TTCGCCGCCGTGCCGGATGACAAGTGCCGCATCCGCGGCGCCGGGCTCCAGTTGGATCTGCAGGGCCGACATTGGGCCGCACATGTCTGGAAAAGTATCAGTGACGGACACGGTTATTGGCCGCGCGTCGATGCCGCGGATGTCCGCCTCCGGGTCTCCCGTGATCTGGCGTAGCAGAGCCCTGCAGGGATCCACAGCTTGAAATCCATAGATGAACACAGAAGCGGCTGCCGTCAACCAAGCCGGAAACGTTCCGGTCTTGCAGGACTGCAGGGTTTCGGCGAGACAGGGCGCGGAAGTTAGGATCGAGAACTGCGGATGACTTGCCGTCAGCGAGGCTACATTGCCCCCTTTCGCTTCGCTGACTGTCAGCGCAGTCCATGGAATTCCGAAAAAATCAAGGATCTCCGCCAAATTGCAATCGTCGGGCGATGGAGTGCCGCTGCGGAGCAGCAGCGCGATCGAAGGTGCCGTATCCATGGCGTCGGTGTTCCCTCCGGCGTGACCTCCAGCAAAGAGTGAGGCTCATGTCATGGTTTGACATAACTTCAAGCGTTGCGCGATTGAGAGGGTAACTGCCAGCCCAATGCTATAGAACGACGACGTGGATTTTGTCGGCGCTGTCGGATGTTTTGTCTACGCATTTGGGGATGCCTCTTTTGGTCTACCTCTTTGGATTCTTGTCCGCGTGTTCTAATGCGTTGCGCTTGGGCTCATAAATTGCAGCACCGCTATCGCTAACCGTCGTCAGTGCTATCCATGCTAGCGTAGTAGGCTCTCGATGAGCAGCGGCCGCTTGCGCGCGCGCCGCGCATGACCGTCTACAAGCGCGAGCGGACTCCATCATGTGCGGCATCTGCGGGCAGTTTAACTTCGGCAGCGGTGCGCCCGTCAGCGCTTCCACCATCGAAGCGATGATGGGCACGATCATCCACCGCGGCCCCGACGACGCCGGCCAGCAATTGGATGGGAATCTCGGCCTGGGTTTCTGCCGACTGGCGATCATCGATCTGTCACGCGCTGGCCACCAACCGATGTCCGACCAAGCCCAGACGGTGTGGGTGGTCTTCAACGGAGAGATCTACAACTTTCAGCGGCTCCGGCAGGAGTTGCAGGGGCACGGCCACGTGTTTCGTTCCAACTGCGACACCGAGGTGATCGTGCACGGCTACAAGCAGTGGGGTGACGCCGTGCTGAACCGCTTCAACGGCATGTTCGGCCTCGCCATCTGGGACGTGAAAAAGCGCCGGCTGCTGCTGGCGCGCGATCCGATGGGCATCAAGCCGGTCTATTACGCAATCCGCAACGGATCGCTCGCTTTTGGTTCGGAGATCCGGCCGGTCCGCGTTGCTCTCGGCGAGCCACCAGGCGTTGATCCTGAAGCCGTCGCTCTTTTTCTGCGCTATCGCTACACGCCGGCCCCGCGCACGATGTTCAAGGGCATCCAGAAGCTCGCCGCGGGTGAAAAACTCGTCGTCGAAAACGGCCAGGTGCACGTCTCGCGCTACTACCAGTTCGCCCCAGTGCCATTTGCCCCGCAGCCCCGCCGGGAGGAGGCGGCGGAAAAATTGATCGAGCTCTATAAGGCGGCGATGAAGCGGCATCTCATCAGCGACGTTCCGCTCGGACTGCTGCTCAGCGGCGGCCTGGATTCGGGCCTGCTGCTCGCGCTGATGAGCTTCTATGGCCGCGACTGGCACACGTTCACCGTCGGGTATGGATCGTCGTTCGCCGATGATGAGCTCGAGGATGCCGCCAAAACAGCCCGGACCTACGGGGCCAAGCACAACACGGTTCACCTCACCCGGGAAACGTTTGAAGACGTCCTGCCCCGCATCGTGGACGTCCTCGAGGAACCCGTCGCCTCGTCCTCGATCGTGCCGATGTACTTCGTCTGCCAGCGCGCCCGTCAAAACGTGAAGGTGGCGCTCATCGGCCAGGGACCGGATGAGCTGTTCGGCGGATACGCCCGACACCTCGGCGTGCGCTATGGCGCCGCCTGGCGCGCGCTGCCCGGCTGGTTGCGGACACCCAGTGCCGCACTCGTGCGCGCCCTCCCGCGGAACGATACGGTCAAGCGTGGCCTTTACTCGCTGCACGAGCCCGACCGGCTTCGTCGTTTCCAGCAGGTATTCTCCCTGGTTTCGGACAACGCGATGCAGGGGCTTTTCCGCCCCGGGCTGATCGCTGACGGCGAAGCCACCGTTACGGCCCGCTGCTGGGAGGAATACCGGCCGGCCTTCGAAAACCTGGACGACCTGAACGCCTTTCAGTTACTCGAGCTGCGCTCGTCGCTGCCGGACGAGTTGCTCATGTATGGCGACAAGCTGTCCATGGCGCACGCCCTCGAGCTTCGCGTACCCTATCTCGATCGCGAAGTGGTCGAGCACGTCCAGCAATTGGGCGCGTCCTTCAAGGTGCGGCAAGGCGTTCGCAAGTGGCTTCACCGCGAAGTGAGCAAGCGGATGTTGTCGTCGGAAATCATCGATCGCAAGAAGCGCGCATTTGCGGCGAATGTGGTCGATGGGTGGTTCCGCCAATCCCTCGACGGACGGATCCGGCAATACCTCGCCGATCCGCAGTCACAGGTCTACCGCTTCCTGGCGCCGGCTGCGGTGCAATCCATGCTAGGCGACCACGCGACAGGCCGGGCCGACCACCACAAGATATTATTTAGTGTCGTCGTGCTGGAGCAATGGCTCCGCATCGCCCGCGAATGCGACGTAAACATCGTGCGTATTAACAGGCAGGACGCCTTAAATGGCTCGGCAAGCGGGGGGTGGCAGCGCGTAGCGCCCCAGCGAGCACCCTAGGAAACCCATGCGCACGTCCAATTACCGGAACTTCATCATTCGCTTTTGCTTGTTCGCGTCGGCCATCGTCGCCGCTTTCACGGGCTATTCGGACGTCGACTTTGTGACCGGCAGGGGTGTTGTCAAGAGCGAGCCATACATCTGGACAAACGTGAAGTGGGGCGGCGGTGGCTACGTCACCGGGATCGTCGCACATCCATCCGCCCCCAACTTGCTCTACATCCGCACCGATGTCGGTGGATGCTACCGGTGGGATTCTGCCAACCAGCGGTGGATTCCGTTGCTCGACTGGCTCCCATTCTCGCACGAGAATCTATTCGGCGGAGAGAGCATCGCTATCGATCCATCGAATCCCAACAACGTCTACTTCGCTGCCGGGATGTTCAATTGGTGGCGCGGCGGACCGTGGGATGTGCTTAAGTCTACGGATCAAGGCAAGACATGGGAGCGCACTAATCTGAACGTCGTAATGAACGGCAACGATTTCCCCGGCGCGCTCAACGGGGAGCGCCTGATTGTAGATCCGAACGACGGCAACGTCCTCTACTTTGGTTCACGCAACGATGGTTTGTGGAAGAGCACCAACGCCGCAGCAAGTTGGCAGCGGGTCGAGAGTTTTCCCAAAGGCACGGCGGGAGTCGGGATCACCTTCGTGGCCATCGATCGCACGACAGGCGGGGCGGGGTCGCCTTCTTCAACAATCTATGCCGCTGTACGTGGCCACGGAGTCTACCGAAGCATGGACGCAGGGCGCTCGTGGGCCGTCATGGCCGACAGCCCAGTTGACCCTCACCGTGAAGCCATCGCCTCTGATGGAACCCTCTACGTGACCCACGACGACGGCGTCGCGAAATTTTCCGGGGGCGCCTGGACCAACATTTCGCCGCCTCAGCGCAGGCGCAACTTTTCGGCCATCAGCGTTGACCCTACAAATCCAAACGTCGTGGTGACGATGGAGGCCCGCTACGGCTGGTACCGCTCCACGAATGGCGGCACCAGTTGGACCTTTTGGAACGTGAGCGCCACGTCTTCGGTTCCGTGGCTGCCCAACAGCGAGTTTGCCGATCGGCCGTCGGCGATGGTAATCGACCCCGCCGATCCGAAGCGGGTCTGGTTCACGGACACCGGTGGGGTGTGGCGCACAGACGACATAACCGCGCGGCTCCAGATCTGGACGAGCTACGTGAGCGGGTTGGAGGAAATGGTCGTATTCGACGTGAAGTCCCCGCCCTCGGGCGCTCCCCTTCTCTCAGGTGTGGCCGACCACATAGGGTTTCGAAACGCCTCTCTAAACGCCCCTCCGCCTAACGAATTCGGATATACGCCTTTCGGCAACTCCACCGGAATCGATTTCGAGGAGGCGGATCCAAACTTCGTCGTGCGCGTGGGTCATCCCGGACTCACCTCTCCCGCTGGTGGGTACTCAATTGACAACGCGCAGACGTTCACCGCCTTTCCATCCAACCCCAACGGAACCGTCGACGGTAGGGTGTCGGTTTCGGCCACCTCGCGGCGGATCGTGTGGCTGCCGAAAGGAAGCGCTCCCTACTACTCGACCGACCTGGGCGCCTCGTGGACGAAGTCAATTGGAGCGCCATCGGGCGCCATCGAAGGGGCGAACTACTGGAGCAAGAACAAGCCGCTGGCGGCGGACCGCGTAGATGGAAGCAAGTTCTACCTCTACGACTACAACAGCGGGCATTTCTACCGCTCAATCGATGGCGCGGCGACATTCGAGAGCGTCTCAACGATTCCATCCTTGGGCTGGAAACAGCAGGTCGTGGAGGCCGCACCAGGAATGAACGGGGAGGTTTGGATGAGCAACGGTGCCTCGGGCCTTTATCGGTCGTCGAACGCAGGCAAGACCTTCGCCAAGGTTGCCAACGTCCATTACGCTTTCATGTTCAGTTTCGGAGCGCCGCCCAACGGGTCGAAAGTCCCGACGGTCTTTCTCTACGGCACGGTAGAAGACACGAAGGGGATATTTCGGTCCGACGACATGGGCACCAGTTGGATTCTCGTCAACGACACCCAGCACCAGATGAGCGATCTCGTGAACGGAGCGGGGTCCATGGCGGGCGACCGGCAGGTCTGGGGCCGCGTGTACATCGGGACCGACGGACGGGGCGTCTTCTACGGCGTACCGTGAGGCAGTCCCAAGTCCGCTCGCGAGCTAAGACGTGTCACGTCAGGTAACTGCTGACCTGTGAAGTACCGAAGTACCAGCATTATTAGTCGTTCGTGAAAAAGCACCCAGGCCGTTGAGCGGGAGTCAGTTCTTGGCGCTGGGGAACAAACTCGTAAGGATCTTCGCCACATTGGAAACCCTTTTTCCGACACCAGAGACCTTCGCAGCTACGGTCAACCAATGATGGTTCACATCAACGCTCAAACGATGCAATAGATATTGGTTGGTCTGGGGTGTGTTAATGCCATTTACTGTCGTCACTGCCCACGTATAGCCAGCCTTTTGTACACTAAGTACCGCTTGCCTCCCTATGTCAGCAAGCATTCCAACTGGATAGGCAAAACTGCGTATTGGGGACTCCAAGTGCTGCCCCAACTGTATACGGGACTCGCTCACCTCATAGTCTATCTCGTTTGGATCCGTTAGGTAGGCCAGAACAGGGTGATGCATTGTGTGACCACCAAATGAAATCCATTCGGACCTCTTCATGATCTCGACCTCTTTCCAAGAGATGGACAAACTGCTCCTTTCTTCTAATTCCAACGCATAAGGCACCACAAGGAGTTGGCGCACTTCTCTCAAATACATTTCGCGCTCGTCAACCGATGAGGCAAAACGTAAGCGAGTATCTATCGATTGCACCAATGAAGTTCGTTCTTCTGGTATGTTCAGGTGATAGGTTTGGCCCTCAATAACAACTTCTTGGACTTGGGCATGCTTAATGAGGTAATTCGGTTCATGCCACCAGAAGCGCTCACCTGTTTCAATGTAGCCGGGAATAAGGAAGAGGGTTAGAGGAATTTGGAGTTCACAAGCTAGCGCAAAAGCATGCGTATAGTTGTCATAGCACCCATCATCTAGCGTTATAACAAGCAGTGTGCGCCGATCCTCTACTGGACGTTTTGACGGCGTAAACAGTTCTTCGAGAGCATCCTCAAGATGGAGGAGCCGATAGTGACGTCGAAGGTAGAGCAGATGTTCTCGCAGTTTACCGCCGGTAACTGCATGGTAATTCACAATGATGAGTCGCCGTCCTTGTCGCCGCATCCACCAGCGTCCTAGCCGCACCAATCCACTGTAAAACAAAATGCCAGCAGCTACAGCCAACATTTTATAATACACAGACACAGGCCGCTAATCCCCTGACTTGTCCCGCAATAAATAGCGAATACCATTCACTGTGGCTGTCCAGGTTGGACGAAGATCTCTCCAATCCAAATAGTCATACGACATGGGTACAAACCCATACCCCCGACGCCCACAAATCCAATTCGCACCAAGTCAATAGCTGGCGCTTTGAATCCAATCATGGGCTCGGCGTTGTTACCGGCACGGACATCGGTCCCGAGAGAGGCAGCCATCATCGCTGCACTCAAACGACCGAGCTTGTTTCCAGAACGATCTTTCATGGCTCCACCTCCAGGTTCTCCACAACGGTCGGCCATGCGATACTCAGGGCGGCGGCATTGTCAGGTGCGGCCGTCGCATCCGGCGACGTGGGCTGGGTTCTGGTGGCCATGTGCGGCGTGGCTATGGTGAAGGTCGGGATAGCGGTCGCCTATGCCCTGTTTGCAACGGGCTGTCTTTCGCGGTCTGAACTTCCGCGTCCTCGGTTTGGTTCGGAGTGTCGAGGAGGGACAATTTTGGAACGCAGTACATTCGAACGAGACATGCTCCCCTCCCTAGGTCGCGCTCTTCGAATTTACTACTATAACCGCCCTTTCTCGCCAGCCCCGTGGAGCGCACTATTGAGGGATAACCCTAAAGTTAGCATCTCGGATGTCGATGGCCGCTGATCTGCGCCCTGACAGATTGGAACCGATCGACCGCGCGCAGTCGAGAACGCCCGTCCCACAAGTTCCCCATTTGGCAAGAATCAAGGGACAACGATCGTCATCCGCGCGCCACGCGCCAACCTCTCCCCTCCCGCAGCTTCACGAAAGAACCCGACCGTACACCGATTGTATTCGCCTTGCGACCTTTGCGAGCGAAAGTTCATCGAGCGCGGCATAACCGTCGGAAAGACGCTTTCCACGGACCAGTACCTTCGCTACAGCTTCCGCGATAAGGGTCGGCTCGTCAGGTACGATGTAACATCCTTCGAGCTCCTTAATTCGCTCGGCCACGTCGCCAACATCGACGGAAACAATCGGTAGATTGCAGGCAAGAGCTTCTTTGACAATGTTCGGAGACCCCTCATGAGCGGACGTAAGGAGCAAACAATCGACGGCGTTCAGGAACCGTGCCACTTCTCGTTGAGGTCTCTTGTCAAGTGTGACCAATTGGGCGGATGGATTTGATTTTCGCACCAACTCAAAAGCGGCTTCGGCGAGCGGGTATCTCTTATAACCCCCCATTGAGGGCCTGCCTGCAAATAGAACGTGCTGCTCGTCTTCCTTTAGACCCACTTCGCGCTTAGCGACCGTTCTGGGATAGAAGATATCAAGATCAACCCCATTGGAAATAATGGACGTTGTCTTGACGCGAAGATATTTTGCAAGATCCGCACTCTTCGCAATATTGTGAGCCGTCGCGTACGACAATAAACGGGAGAATAGTCCGTGCAACACTCGATTAGAGAATCGATATTCTCCCCACTCGTTGCAATCTCCATATACGTCGTTGCCCATAAAAGACACAACGAGTGGCAGGATAGTAGCGAATCTGGCAGTCCAGCCTGAGTACATATAATGCGCATGAACGATATCGTACTCCCTCGAACGCACAGCCTTCCGTACTTCAGCAATGCCCTTGATATATCTGCCAATGCCAGTGCCACTGAGCAGGCAAACATCAACATCAATCCCAAGCTTCGCCAGCGACTCCACTTGAGTGCAGATGAAAACGCCGTCAGACGGATTCTGTTCAGTAGGGTATGCGCCCGTAACATGCAGAACCATCATCGCAGCTTGCTCCTTGCGGCCTCCGGGAATGGCGACCGCCTGATAATTCGCTATAAACCTCGATGAACCTTTCCACCATTGCAGTTATGCTGCGATCTCGAGAAATCGGGCCGTTAAACCCGATGAATCATTTCCTGCCAGAAGCGCCGGCGCATCACCGATCGGAATACGGACGTCAAATAGCGCTCGCCCTCTTTCTGACTGCGGATAGAATGGCGAACATCAGCTCTTGCTTGCGCATGGTGCTGGCATTTTCGACCCCAATCTCTTCCGCGAACGCAACGAGTTTGGTCTTCAGTCTTGTTTTTACACCTCTTGCTGACTTCAGTAGTGCCGGACCTGGATCGTCCCAACGCCAGTAGGCGTTGTGAATCCGATGATGTGGTGGATAGAAACAGCTGGTGCCGAGGATCCGGGCCGAGATAAAATCCGTAAATTCGTCGCGCCAGACATGGGTTGGGTCAAGATTGAGTGGTGGACACGGCTGGCCGGCGGCATCGCAATAAGCGACATGACAGAGATTGATGCCGCAGAGTGCGGAGATCTCCACCTGCCCATCGGTCCGCCCAACTGTTGGCTCGACAAACCGGAAGCCGCCATCACGCTGGTCGCGCTTGTATTCCATGCTGGCGAAGCCGTTCGTAAACCCGATTGATCGGAAGAAGCGTATCGTCAGATCCTCCAACTCCTCGGCGATTTCCGGCGCCGCCCAGCAACTAGCGGTCAGGCCGATCTGCGGCGGCCAAGAACGGCCTTTGCGGCCCGTAAAGGCAACCGAGGCATGCGGGCCGATGTAGCAAAGGCAAAAGTAGATGGAGTCATTCGACCCCTCGATCCACTCCTGAACAATCACCTCCCCCACCTTGTCCAGCACTCGCTCGCAGAGCGACCGCGCGTCGGCTTCGCACTCGATGCGATAGGCCTTCTCAAAGGAGCCGTCATACGCTTGGGAACGGGCGTTCGGCTTGATGCGAACCCAGCTGATTTGAGCAGCATGCCTTTCGGCATGTTGTTTTTCCAACTCGCCATCGGACTGCCGACGATACAGCAATCAACGCCGAGTTTGCGCAAGTGTGCTGCAACCGACAATCCAAAGGGGCCCGCACCGACAACGGCCACATCGCATGATCTAGTCAAAGCCAGACCTCTCGTTGGTTCTCGCCTGCCGAACGGCCCACCCCGCCAGCCGAACGTTCAAGAGCTCGCATCTACACACGGAATACAGAGCACAGCTCCTTCTTGGTCAGCTGCGGCCTCAGATTCGTAGCAATGGTCCTTAGCACTGACTTGGCACGCCTAAAGTTGGCCTCGAGGCGGCGCTCTGGACCGTCTCTACCTATCGCGATCCACTTCATAGCATGCTCCGCATTAGCTAGATGGGACTTATGCCCGGCGGAGCCCGCCAGAAAATCGTAGCCGCACTCCCCGCGTACGATGCTGTCCTCAATAGACAGCACATGGCTGATTAGCCCGGGCTTGAGCCGGCCATCGCGCTCATAGAGAAAGCCGCTTTGGTAGTTAAGAACACGGTCGTCATGCACGAAGTTGTAGAGGACCCCGATCGTCTGGTCCCCCACCAACGTCCGTGAGATGCGGACGGCCCCCATGGGGACCCCGCGCGCAATCAGTTCCTCGTGAAACGGACGGAAGCCCGGATTGGCAAGCGGTCCCCTGCGTCCCCATCGCGCCTCATGAAACGCCTCCAGCAAATCGAACGCGGCAAGGGCCTCCGAGGTGGTTTCCATAATCCGCAGCTCAACAGGGCCGCGTTCCGCATATAACCGCATGGCACGGTTCACGGCCTGGCGCGTATTGCGGCCCAATGTGGCGCGGTAATTTCCGCCTCTCTGGCGGACTTTGGCGAAATCAATCCACCATACCGTATCTGCCCGCTTCACCTCCGTAATGAGCCCAACTCGGCTTGCGGTGCGACTCGCGGCCATCTCAAGGTCTAGGTCAATTCCGGAGAGCACCAGCTGGTCCGAGTGCCGCAAGCGGTGCGTCAAGGCCTCGAGACATGCGTCTATAGTGGCATCGGCTAGAGATCGATCTGCAAGAATATCATTGTACTCGATGTACAATCTGTCGAAACGAGTATCTCCGGCTTCGTTCAACAGCCAACGCGCCCCCGCATGCAGCCCGAGACTCCACGCCCGCCGTCGGCAAATAATCGCCAAGCCAACGATCTTGCCTGACGCCCGAGCGACGAGAACGTGTGGTTGCGCGGCCTTCGGGAGATGATGTAGCCAAGTGCCGATCCAGAGCCAAGACAAATAGAATGAGTGAGTCGCCCGCGCTTCGAGCTCCTTCCACGAAGTCTCAAGTCTCTCAACGTTCCGCAAAGTCTCCACGCTGACGTCGATGAGCATCATGACCCCCAGAGGCGCTCGCGATATGAAGTTTCTCTTAGATGCATGTAAAGATTTGCCTTTGATGCATTTAAAGACGAAATTCTTGACTACCCACCCACGCAGGGGGTGTCCTCCGTGTCATGTCGGTGACATAGGATTCTCACGATCCTGCGTTCCCTAAGCGCCCGCTAGGAATTGCCATCGCATTACTGGCCTGCGCCGGCCTCCGTTGCATTTGCTCGGCCCATTGTCTTCGCCACGCCTCGAAGGAAAGTAGGGTCCATAGCTGGGGTCCATAATTCTTCTCCCCCGAGATATGCTTCCGCCAAATCTCTTGCGCCGGTTTTACGTCGAGGATCCCACCGCCGTATCTGGCAGGCGCAAACAGGTCCTCGGCCCAATCGCGTAACGGTACTCTAAGCCATTCGCCTATAGGGACACTGAATCCCATTTTCGGCCGTTCGACCAAATGGCGAGGAACGAAACGGTCGAGGACCCGTCGCAGCAGCCACTTCGTCTCTCCATTCCGCACCAAAAACCGTGGAGGAAGGCGCCACGCAAATTCGACTATCCTATGGTCCAGGAGTGGCGGACGCGCCTCCAAGGCTACTGCCATTGACGCCCGATCGACCTTCTGCAGTATATCGTCCGGAAGGTAGGTAACTGTATCGAGAAAACGAGCGCGGTCCAAAACGCCAAGTCCTGGTGGCGCCCCTCCCGGCCCAGGGGGATCTTCCCGATCAGCAATGTGAAGCCCCACATCCGGAACCAGGCTGACAAGCCGAGTGTAAACCCCATCCGGATCCAACGACATCACGCAAGATAGATTTCGCACCTTATCTCCAAGTCGTTGCGGAACCATACCGCCAAGGAGGTGCGATAAATGATTTAAGATGGCGGGTGGCAAAGCGCCCAAGATGGCACCGGCGGCCACCCGAAACCGAATAGGCATCGGGCCAGCGTATCGCGAGAACCGCGTCAAAATCTTGTACCTGTCGTATCCGGCGAACAGTTCGTCGCCGCCGTCGCCGGACAATGCTACGGTGACGTGACTTCGCGTCAGCTTCGACACAAGAAAAGTAGGTATTTGCGAAGAATCTGCCAATGGCTCGTCATACATTTCAGGGACCAGAGGTACCGTCGCAAGCGCATCAGCAGCGGTAACGACCAGTTCCGAATGGACACTCCCTATGTGACGAGCAACGCGGGCGGCATAGGCCGACTCGTCAAACCCTAGGTCGGGAAATCCAATCGAAAACGTACGGACCGGCCCTTTCCCAGCTGCCATCATTAACGCCGCAATTGAAGAGGAATCGATGCCTCCTGACAAAAAAGCGCCCAGCGGCACATCGGAAATCATTTGCCTGCTGACTGCATCGGCGAGCAACGACGAAAACGTTTCTATTGCCTCTCGGTCACCAACTTCCAGCGGCGCTTCGAAGCCTTGTGCGACGGCATCTTCCAAGCGCCAATACCGCGACCGGGAAATACGCCCATTGACGCCAATCGATACGATCTCACCCGGCATCACCTTCTCGATGCCGCCTAATATCGCACCCGGTCCCGGAACATAACCAAATTTGAGATAACTGCTTACTGCTGCAGCATCTATCTCCCTTGGCACAAATCCCAGTCTCAGCAAGGCCTTTATCTCGGATCCAAACGCGATCTTTCCTCCATGGAAGGTAAAGAACAGGGGTTTAATTCCAAGTCGATCGCGTACGAGATGCAGCACCCGCTCTCGACGATCCCAAAGTGCCATCGCGTACATGCCGTTGAGCGACTTTATTGCCGCCGTTATTCCTTTACTTGCAACGGACTCGACCAGAACCTCTGTGTCCGAATGACCTCGCCACTTCACCCAGGCAACGCTCGGCTCCCGACGAATTTCTTCCGTATTATATATTTCGCCATTGTAACTCACGACCCACCGCCCATCTGCGGACATCATGGGCTGCGCTCCGGCCTCGCTTAGGTCAATTATGGCAAGTCGGCGGTGTGACATCGCGACGCCAATCGCTGCATCAATCCACACCCCCTCACCGTCTGGTCCGCGATGCGCAATTGCATTCGCCATGTCGCGCGCCGAACGTTGCAAGGCCTCCGGCTGCGCAGCGAGACTAGGGTCAATCAAACCTGCAATCCCGCACATAGCGACCAATACCCCTTTCAGCAGCCTCCAAATATGATCGTTCGATCAACCTGAGGCCCATCTCGCAATCAAACTGCCCTGTTCCCGCTTGCCAATCGCCGAAACAGCTCAACGTGCTTCTGCACCATTTGCTCAATCCCGAACTTCTGCTCCAAGAGCGCCCGTCCTGCACGACCGAACGCGCTTCCGATGTCAGGACGGTCGACAACTTCCCTTATCCGCAACGCCAGCGCATTTTCATCTCCGAATGGTATTAGGAATCCATTCTCTCCGTCCTTGACAATTTCGCGATTACCCCCCGCGTTTGTCGCTATGACCGGCTTCTCCAGCGCCATGTACTCCATAATTGCATTGGCTATTCCCTCCCCGTGGTATCTTGAGTCCGCTAGCAATACTCCGACGGAAAACGTTTTTACGATTTCTTCGACCCGTTTTCTGACTCCCAGAATGCGTATATTCGCCTGACTGTCGCTCTTCAAACGCACCCTGAAGCTTTCCAGATCCGGTCCTTCGCCGACAGCAACGAATGTAATATCCTTCCGCTCGCTGCACAGCAATTTTGCCGCTTTGAAAAACGTACTATAGTCTCTCTCTCGATGGAATCTTCCGACCATACCGACTACGTGTTTGGTTCCTATATCCAACGAACGCTTGACGTCGTCGACGTCCGGAAGATTGTTTATTCGATCAAAATTAAAACCGTTATGTATGCAAAGACCTTTTTTGCCATCTACTCGGAACGATCTAAGTCCCGCTAATGAATTTGCCAATATTACATTTGAAAATGGAGCTGTAAGAAGTAAACGTCGGTACCCGCGATCCTTCAAATTCAAAGAGAGCGGTGCGTTTTGTATCATCCCGTTGATCAAAGCCGATCTAAATATCAACGCAATTGGCGACGCATACACGGAACACATCGACTCCCACGTGTATATTATGTTCGGTCGGTATTGCCTCGCCAGGCTATATAGATTTTGGAGAATACGGAAATCCCATTGCCGGCTTCTTTTGAAGATGTGTATTTTTATTCCCAGTGATCTCACCTCGTCATAGTGTATGACATCTGAAAGAACGACCAGTTCGTTGATGAACCCATCTAATTTGTTGAACCCGCGCAGCAATTCAACCAGTTGCCGCTCCTTCCCTCCGGAGGCCAACGTATCGGTTATATGCAGTATCCTGATCGCGGCGCTTGACGAATTCAGCATTCTATCACCCGATCGTTATGACCGCAGCCCCAGCGTTTAACTGACTAGGACTCGGATCCATGTTGGTGACGTAGAGGATCCTCACGATTAGTGTTCACTCCACGCTTGGCAGGAACTTCCATCGAGTCACTGGTCTGCGCCGGTAGTCGCTTTGAGCCGTCGCCGGATCCCCGCCGGGACACCCATCACGAGCGCGCCGTCGGGCACGTCCTTCGTCACCACCGCGCCAGCGCCAACGACGGCGCCAACGCCGATTCTGACGCCTGGCAATAGGTTGGCTCCCACTCCGATCGCCGCGCCGCGCGCGATGTTGGGCCCAAGCATGGTCGAACCGTCGTAGCCGTCGCGGCCGATCGCATTGTCGTTCGAAGTGCCGACACAGCCCGAGATGAACACGTCGTCTTCGATCGTCATATTGCCCGCCAGCCAGGTGTGATCCTGCACCCGAACGCGATCGCCGATTCGCGTGTTGTAATTGACCGTGACGTAACGTCCGATGATGGTCTTCGAGCCGATCCGCGATTGTTCGCGGATCGAGGCGCCGTCACCGATCAGGGTCCCCGCGCCGAGCGAGACGTCGTAAAAAATCACCGCGTGCGGTCCGATAGAACAATCGGGGCCGATATCGACCCACGCCTCGAAACGCGGCGCGCGCGACAACGCGCCGGCCCCCTTGGGTGCCTTGCCGATATAGGCTCCTGGGAAGATTTCGACATTGTCCCCGACTCTTGCGCCGCTCTCGATCACGACATGCGGGTGAATGGCCACCCCGTTGCCAATCGTAACATCAGGCCGCACCACGGCGAACTCGGCGATCGCGACGGCCGCACCGATCGCCTCGGTCTCGACCACCGCCCATGCGCTGATTCGATTCATCGCCAATCCTTTCGATTCATCGCCAAGCGTTCGCCATCGGCGCGTAGCGCGGCGCGCGAATCCGTTGAGTTTCGCCCCAATTTGCTGTGACCGTCCCGCTCGGCCGCAGCGCGCGCAATCGCGGCGATACGGCGCACCTGGTCGCGTGCGAGCTCGGGGAACATAGGCAGGGACAATGATCGAGCGGCCATCGCTTCGCAGCACGGCAAGTCGCCCCGCCTGTAGCCGAGATGGGCGAGAGCAGGCTGCAGGTGAAGCGGCAACGGATAGTGGATCCCGGTCGTCACGCCAGCCTCGTTGAGCTCATTCCGCATTGCGTCCCGCTCGTTCGTGGCGATCACATATAAATGGTAAACGTGCGTCGACCCCTTTCGAACGAAAGGCGTCTTGATCCCTGACTGCGCCAACTCCGCGGCGTACCACTCCGCAGCGCGCCGCCGATTGGCGTTCCATTGATCCAGGCGCCGGAGCTTGATCTGCAGGACCGCCGCCTGGAGAGCGTCGAGCCGGCTGTTGAACCCGATCTCGGCGTGGTGGTCGTGGGTGGTTCGACCGTGGTCGCGCAGTCGCTCGATCCGCTCGGCGATCGCGGCACTGTTGGTGGTAACTGCTCCGCCGTCGCCATAGGCCCCGAGGTTCTTCGCGGGATAAAACGAGAAACATGCGACATCGCCGAGCGCCCCGGTTCGGACCCCCTGATATTCCGCCCCGTGCGCCTGGGCCGCGTCCTCTACTACATAGAGGGCGCGCCGCCGTGCGATCTCCTTGATTGGATCCATGTCCGCCGGCTGGCCGAAGAGGTGGACTGGGACGATCGCTCTTGTATGACCCGTTAGGGCGCGCTCGATCATCCCGGGATCGATCGTGTAGGTGTCCGGATCGATATCGACGAACACGGGCCGCGCTCCCGTCGCAACGATGGCGGCCGCGGTGGCTATGAAGGTATTGGCGGTTGTAATTACCTCGTCGCCATGACGAATACCCAAGGCCCGCAGCGCCAGGTGAAGCGCGTCCGTGCCGCTCGCCACACCGCGCGCATAGCGCACCTGGCAATACGCGGCGAAATCTCTTTCGAACGAGGCAACCGCCTCGCCGCCGATGAACTGCGCGGAGTCGAGAATGCCCCGAATTGCTTCGGCCACCTCGTCCTTCAGCGTCTCATATTGCGCTTTGAGATCGACGAACGGAATGCGCATTTCTCGAACCTCACGAGAATCCGTCTCTGTTACTCGAGAACCTCATCGGGCACCGCGCCCCCGCAGCACCGCGGGAAACGTCAGGGCAATCACTTTCAGGTCGGTCCATAAGGTCCAGTTCATTGCATACTCGACATCCATCTCGAGCGTCACCTCAGGGCGAACGCGACCCCGACCGCGCACCTGGCCAATTCCGGTTATTCCGGGCTTCACAATGTGACGTTTATGGTGCCAGTCCCGGAAGTATTCGAGTTCATAAGGAATCGCCGGCCGCGGACCGACGATGCTCATTTCGCCCCGCAATACGTTGAAGAGTTGCGGCAGCTCGTCGAGGCTAGTTCTCCGCAGCCACCGCCCCACGCGCGTCACGCGAGGATCGTCTGTCAGCTTGTATGGGGCATCGGGGTCGTCCGAGAGGGGTTCATTCGCCCAAACCCGCCGGACCGCCTCGCGATGGACATTTTCGTCGGCCTTGTGGCGGAGCGTCCGGAATTTGAAGCAGTTGAACGGCTTCTCGTCTCGCCCGATCCGACGTTGGCGAAAGACCGCGGGTCCGGGACTGTCGAGATGGATTGCTGTCCACACCACCATGAGGACGGGGGCCGCCACCACGATCGCAAGAGCGCTGATCGTAACGTCGAGCGCCCGTTTGCCGAATTCCCGCGGGATCGCCTTCCGTCGAGTGGCTTCATGCGGCAGCAATTTCGGGACCTCCCACCGACACGTTCCGCCGCCTAAACGTCGGTTGATGCTTACCGTTGCTACGGTGTTTGTTGCGCCGTAGACACGCCGATGCCGCCTCGAGCGCTTCGACAACGCGCAGCCCATGCATTCCGTCCGCGCGCGGCCGTTTCCCGGTCATGATCGCATTGACGAAGTCGAGCACCTCGAGTTTCAGCGGTTCGCTGTTGGATATCGCGGGGATATTAACGTCGCCATGATGATAGGCCGACTGAAAGTCGGCGTAGGAGTCGCCGTCGATCTGCGGCCTGAAGTGCTTCTGGTAAACGCGCACTTTCTCCGACGGCTGCACGTCGTCGAACACCAGCATCGCATCGCTTCCGACGATCGTGATCTGGCGCACCTTGACCGGGTCCAACCAGGAAACATGCACATGAGCGGTCGCGCCGCTCTTGAAGCCCATCTTGGCGTAAACAACGTCCTCAACGTCGGGCAGAACGTGCGCGCAACCCCAAGCGCCGATGGTTTGCGCCACCTCCTCCAGCAAGAAGAAGATGATCGAGAGGTCGTGCGGCGCCAAGTCCCAAAGGACATTGGCGTCCTGCCGGTAGAGACCGAGATTCAGGCGCCGCGAATCAATGTAGTAAAGCTCGCCGAGAGAGCCACCCTGGATCATCTGGCGCATGAAACCCACCGCCGGGTGATACTCGAACGTGTGCCCGACCATCAGCACACGCTTGCGCTCTTCGGCGATCGCATTCAACTCGCGGCATTGCGCGCTCGTCATGGCCAATGGCTTCTCGACGAGAGCGTGCTTTCCGGCCTGGAGCACCGCCCGCGCCAATTCAAAGTGCGTCTCCACGGGGGTGGCGACAATGACCCCGTCTATGGAAGGGTTATTCAGTACCGTGCCGATATCACGCGAAACAGCGACAGAAGGATATTGCGAACGGACATATTCCAATCTGTCACGCCGCAGATCAGCGGCCATCGACATCCTTGCGTCGCGTATATCGCAGGCGACACGGATGTGTTTCGCACCCCAGTAGCCGCAACCGATGACGGCGAGCAACGGGCCGCCTTTCGCGGTCTGACCTTCCGCGTCCTCGGTTTGGTTCGGAGTATCGAGTAAGGGAGGGAAAAGTTTGGAACGCAATACTTTCGAACGAGACATGCTCCCCTCCGTTGGTCACGCTCTTCGAATTTACTACTGCAACCTACTACAACCTACTACAACCGCCCTTTCTCGCTAGCCCAGTGGAGCACACTATTGAGGGATATTCCTAAAGTTAAGAGCGCGAAATCCCCGCGTCGCAACCATTAAGTTCTCGGCGCTAATCGATCAGCCCAATAAACGTTCTTCGAGGGCATTTGGGAATAGTTTGGCGTTCCTGACTTCGTCGATCGCAAGACGGTCCTGCCGCAAATTATGTCGACGAAGCGGGTGGCGCCGCCGATAGCGCTTGTGTGACGCCTTGCGCAGGGAAGTTAAACGATGTGGGATTTCGCTCGGTTTCGGCGCGCGACCGCACGTGTGTCGCGGCTTCCGCGGACCCAAGCGATACGGCATCGTATGTTCCGACGCTAGCCAACGCTTCTGGCAAAAGAGCCGCAGCCGATGCCAAAACGATCCCGCCGACCAGGCCCAGCGCCAGGAAAATGATCAGTTGGGGAAAGGCGGGAGAATCTGGCGGGCTGGCAAATTGCGCAATTCGCAACCCCGATACGCGTGCGTTCGCGAGACTCGTGTTGATCCGCTCTTCGGTGGTTCGCTTCGCATAACTCTCGGCAGCCGTCACCGCCAGCGTCAGGTCCCGGCTCAGCCGATTGTATTCCGCCTCTCTCGACGAAAGAGCGGCAAGTTCCTTGTTTACACGCTGGAGCTCTGTGCCAAGGTGTGCCTCCCGATTCTTTGTGCCGGCAAAATCCGCGTCAACCTTGAAAAGAGCAGCCATTGTGTCCTGATAGACGCGGATGAGAAGGAGCGGTGGAGCCTCGGTGAGAGATCGCGCCGCCGGGCTCGTCCTGGCGCTACTTTCAGCCCTTTCAACGTTGGTTGCTCCCAAGCTGCTCACAAGCCCGGAGACGTACTGCGATTGCGTGACCGGCTTCAGCCTCAGCAACTGCTCGGTCAATGCTTCCTTCTGACCTTGTAGCTCCACGATCGAGCCCTGCGTTGAACTGAGGGATTGGGTGAGTTGGTCGGCACGGTGGAGAAGGAGAGTGCGCTGATCGTTGATGGAATAGATCGAGACTTCAGCCGAAAAGCTCTCGAGCCTGGTGGCCGCCTTCTGAACCTCTTCCTGCAGCTGTTTCCTCTGCACGTCAAAAAACTGAAAGGCACCCGGCACGTTGAGAAGCTCCACCTGCTTGGCGACCAATGCGTCAGCGAGCGCATTGACGAACTCGGCCGCGATCACCGGATCGCGGTGAGGAAATGAAATCTTCAGAAGGTCGGTTTTGCCCTCTGCTTGTGCGGACATGGAGCGCCGCAGCATCGAGATCAGGATGTCGTCCTTGCGGCGGGTCTGATGAGCAGGAAGCAAGCGCTCGAGACCTAACTTAGCTGCCGCTTCGCGTAAATTCGAAATCTGATCAGCGGAAAGCAAGCGCTCGAGGCCTAGCTCAGCTGCCGCTTCGCGCAGGCGGCCGCCGTTCGGTTGCATCCGGTCGAGATCAGGAAAAAGGCGCTGAAGACCTACCTTCTTCGCCGCTTCGCGCACAACGTCGTTTGTCTCGGCAAGTCGGGCGAGCGAATTGATACCGGTAGGGTCGACGATGCTGCGGGAGTCGACGACGCTGCGGGATTCCGAGTCCTTCACACCATTGCCAACCAGAAGCAGGGCCTCGGCGTTGTAACGCCGCCCGACAAGCTGATAGGCGGAAAGAGACGCGGCGAGGACCGTCAGAAAGACGGCAAGCGCCATGACTTTGCGGCGCCGCAATGCGGCAATCAGAACCTTGGCAGCAAGCAGCAGCTCCACCTAAAGCTCCGTTTTCTCAACAGGCTTGGCTCGCACCCGTCTGCCCTGTCTACTCGAGGACGCGGTCTGCCGCGCCTCGAGTAAGTCGTCCACGCGTGGAGCGTCTCAATGAGATTAGCGCAGCGCAATGCAATTTACGACGCATTAAAACATGTTACGACGCATTAAAACATGCGGACAAGAATCGCAGAGGTAGACCAAAAGAGGCATCCCCAAATGCGTAGACAAAAACATCCGACAGCGCAGACAAAATCCACGTCGTCGTTCTCTAGCGCGGGGCTGGCAGTTACCTCTCAATCGCTCGACGTTTGAAGTTATGTCCAACCATGACATGAGCCTCACTCTTCGCTGGAGGCCACGCTCCCCTGCCGGAACGCCCCAACTCATTCAAGGCCGGCCGAGGACCGGGGTCGGCACGTCACATCGGAAGGAGCGGAGGTCATATGCGAGTTCTTTCGTGTCGCGCGAATTCATCAGGGGTTGGTCGCGCGTCCGGCAACAAGCTCTCCCCAGTGGGCCATCGACAACCATGCCTCCCAGTTCAACAGCAAGAACGACGCGGTCCCCGCGGTAATGTACTCCGCCGTAGAGGACATGATCACGAAGCTCGGCTATCGCTTCGTGCTCACTAGCGCGCGGTTTCCAAAGTCGGTAGGCCGCGGCGAGATTTGATCTCACGTTGAATTGAACGAACGTGGGAAATGCACCGATGTATTCCGACCGACGCTTCTGGTCCGGATCGGCACCCGAGTCTTCGAAACCGCAATTTCAATGAAAGGCTCTCTTCCCGCCACGCGCACGGACGTCGCAACGATTGCCACGCGAGGTCTGGCTCCTGGCGCGCACCCCGTGCAGATCGGTCTCGCCGCAGCCGGGAGCCAAGATCCCGACATTACACTCGCGATCCAGGGGGATGGCCCCTGGTACACTCTCGGCGACCTCGCCATCGGTCACAGCAGTTCACCCGCTCCACCGCTGGACGCTCATTGCTTCCGCTCTCAGTGAGCATCCGTATCGGCTGGTGTCCCTGCTTTCCTCGCATGCGCACGTGCGCGCCTCGGCGCCAACGTCGCATAGGCAGCGAGGAGGGAACGCTTTTCGACCTCCCACTGAAATTCGCAGTAGGCACGCTCCCTGCCGTAGTTCCGCATACGCTCGCGGCCGGCCTCGTCCTCAAGCAGCGCCACGATCCGTTCGCCGAGCGCCTGCGGCGTCGGCTCCGCCACCACCAGGGCGGCGTCGCCTGCATCATGCCTCGCCTGTGCCAAGTCGAACAGGACGAACGGCAGCCCGATGGCCATGTATTCATAGACCTTGATCATCGACATCATCACGTTGCAGGCATTGGGCGGATCCGCAACGACGCCGATATCGCAAGCCGCGAGCATGGCGGGAAGTGTATCGCCCGAAATGTAACCGGCAAATTCGACATTGTCGGCGATCCCGAGTTCACCTGTGAGCGTCCTGAGCCGGCCTGCTTCCGGCCCGTCGCCGATGATCAGGCAGGCGATATCCGTTCGATGCAGGCGCTTGACGATGTGTTCCATCGCCTCGACCAGCAGGTCTACACCGTCCTGCTCGGCAATCATTCCCACATAGCCGACGAGATATCGAAAGGACCGCCTGACCGACAGATCGGGCTTGACCTGCCTGAAGCGCCCAAGATCGGGGACGCTTCTGACGATCCAAACCCTGTCTGGCGGAATCCCGTCTCGCTCCACGGCTTGCTGCTTCAGCGTAGGATTTGTCGCGAGGCTCCCGTCGGCCGATCGAAACGACCAGCGTTCCAGCAGGAACAGGAGACGATAAAAGAAATCGTGGCGGCCGAACTTGACCGCATAGAGTTCGGGCGCGGGATCATGCTGGTCAAACAGAAATTTCTTGCCAAAGAAGAACTTGTAAAAAATCGCGATCAAAAAGATCAAGTCCGGCGGATTGCACGCATGAAGAATATCGAATCCATGCCGGTGCGCCACCTTCAACGACAGAACGAATTCCCAAAAAAGAGCGACAGCATATTCGAGAAGATAAGTTACGGCGCCCGAGCCTTCCACACCCCGTCGATGGCGGTAGATATGCACACCGTCCATCTGCTCGTATGCCCTGTCATATCCTTTCGCTTTCGGACAAATGACCGAAACACTGTAACCAGCTTGGTGCAGCGCTGTGGCCTCCTGCCAGACCCGGCGATCGGCCGGCACCGGCAGGTTTTCGACGATGATGAGGACCGCGCCGGCCGCATCAGCTGCCGCAGATATGTTGGCCGACAGAACCATTGCGCCTACGTCCGTTAGTGGAAATCTGTTGACCTTTCGTTAGAAGTCCCCGGCTGCGCATGGAGCGCGACATATTAAAAACCTTGCAGTACTCATCGATCACCGCGGCACGGAAAATGAATTTGCCGCTGCTCCGGGGAGAGCCCGACCTGATGTATTCGCTTGAGATCGCCCGATCCGGCTTCTCGACGAATTTGGCGACCGCACACACCTCCTTGCAGTCCTCAGGATAACGGCAAACGGACGATACTCACGCAAAACACACTGATCGGCAACCTCTGCGAGGCGGTCCACCGGTTGCTGATTAAGGCCCCGATCTGGTTGAACATCGCCCAAGGCTAGGAGCGGTTTCGGTTAGGCGGCGAGGCAACTCAGTGAGATTTGCGTCCGGTTGGTCGGATCGGTCTATTTGCGCGATCCCAGAGTGCCCCCCTGGTGCTGGCAGCTTGCTGCCCACGCCGGCTGCCCGCGGCGGCTGATTGGTGCTGGTTGTCCGTGCCGGCCATCCGTTGCGCATCCCCCAAATCGCCGCTTGTGTGCGATTGCGGACCCGGATCTTGCGCAGGATCGCCTTGACATGGCTCTTCACGGTGCCCACGGTGATGTGAAATTTTCGCGCTATGGACTTGTTGGAATCGCCATCAACAAGACAGCGGACAATCGATTTCTCCCGTGGCGAAAGCTGCGGTGCGATCGCGTCCTCTGGCGTGGCGAGGAGTGCTTCGCTGTTGGCGGCGCGTGGGTCAGCATGGTCTAGGGGCGCGCCTTCGGGACCGAAGACGAATGCCAGAAATGCCCCAGAGACAACTGTTTCACCCATCATCAAAAGTTCCATTGATTTGATGAATACATCGGGTGTGACCTCCGCGAAATAGCCATTGGCGCCTGTCCGAAATGCCGAAGCCAATTCTTCCAGACGGTAGCGATCGGCAACAATCGCAATTCGCGCGCACGGGTTGCTGCGCCTTAATAATTCGATTTGTTGGGCCACGACATCGAAATCATCACCCGTATGGACGATGAGAAACAGCGGTTGGGGTTGCTGCACTTCGTTGCAGAGAAAATCATCGGCACATGACACTGAAGACATGATTCTAAATTTTGCTGAACGTAGGATTCTGGCAACACCCTCTCTAAGCAAACTATGATTTCCAATGAGTACGATTGCGAAAGAATCTCTCATGCTGGCTCCCAACTCGCACGCAACTGGAAGCTTGACGAAACCTTAAGCTCGGACTCTCATTCGTGGATTTTCTGGTGGCTTTAAGGACCGCTCCTTGGGGATGCCCCCGAGTTGCGATGCGTTTAGTAGTGAAAATGTACGCTTGTTATCCTAATATTCGTGGAATCGAATTGAAGGCACCTTTAGGCGCGCCCTAAAGGAGACCTCCGGCAAGCCCAACCGTCCAGGCATTCATTGTCACTTGCCGAGGTGGTTGAGGGGGTGGCTTTGCCATTCGGCCATTTTTCGTCTCTGCAGCCAAGCCGGAGAGCTGAATCAGCAGCAGCGACAATGCAGCGAGCAAGAGCTGCGGACATCTGCGAGAAAAATTTGGCATCGACCAACTCCTTGTCTTGCGAGGTCGGCACACCGATTTCTCCCACTCGCCGCGCGGTAGCTCACCGGCGCAGCGCGTCGAACCGCTGTTTCGCCTCCTCCATTCCGCCTGCCTCAGCCTTTGCGTAGAATTCTCGTGCCTTCGTCGCGTCGCCGTGCGTCCCAAGCACTCCCCATTTGGCAAGAATGAGGGGGTCATAAGTCTCGGCGAGTGCGAAATTTGCCTGTGCGTTGCCTGTCTCGGCCGCGCGCTCGAGCAAACCGCGAGCCGAGCCGATATCTCCTTGCCCTAGCAACACGCTCGCACGCGCCAATAGCCTTGCCGCTTCCGCAGCATCATCGGCGTGCGGCCGCGGTTCGTCTCCGGGTTTGGTGACCCTTATCGGGTCTTCTGCGGCGAGCTTTGTCGTATCGGTCGCGCCATTGTCCGCCACCTGCTTCAATCGGCTCGCCTCGTCGTTCGCCTTGGCGGCGAGCGCCGTCTGCGTCTCGACATCGCGGCGCGCCGCCGCGAGATCCTGCTCCAACCGGGTGGCTCGCTCGCGTTCCTGTTGCAGGGACTCGCGCAGCTCGACCGCGCCACTGTCCGCCGCGGCTTTCTTCTCTTCAGCTTGCTCGCTGGCCTGCCGCAGCGATTGCTTCAACTCAGCCGCGCTACTGTCCGCGAGCTGCTGCAGTCGGCCGGCTTCGTCCCTAGCCTTGGCCGCCACCGCCGTTTGGGTCTCGAGTTCGCGCCTTGCCGATGCCAGACTCTGCTCCAGCTGTTCAGCTCGCTCGCGTTCCTGTTGTAGCGATTTTCGCAGCTCGACCGCGCTGTTTTCCGCTGCCTCCTTCTTGATCTCTTCCGTTTGCTCCCTGGCCTTACGCGCCTGGGCCCCGTATGCATCTATCTGAGCGTGCGCGCTCGAAAGCTCTTTCGCGAGCGCCTCCGCCTTGTCATGCTCCTGCTGGAGCGATTGCCTCTGCTCTGCGGAGCCTTTTTCTGCCACCTGCTTCAGCTGCGCGGCTTCCTCGCCCGCCTTGACCGCGAGCGCCGTCTGCGTCTCGACATCGCGGCGCGCCGCCGCGAGGTCCTGCTCCAACTTGCTCGCCCGCTCGTGCTCCTGCTGCAGCGATTTGCGCAAATCCGCTGAGCCGTCCGCTGCCTTCTTCAGTTGGCTTGCTTCCTCACCGGCTTTGGCAGCCAGCGCCGTCTGCGCCTCGACATCGCGGCGCGCCGCCGCAAGGTTTTGCTCCAGCTTGCTCGCCCGCTCGTGCTCCTGCTGCAGCGATTTACGCAAATCGGCCGTGCTTGCGTCCGCTGTCATCTTGAACTCGCTTGCCTCGGCGCCCGTCTTGGCCACCAACGCAGCCTGCGTTTCGACATCGCGCCGCGCCGCCGCGAGGTCCTGCGCCAGCTTGCTCGCCCGCTCGTGCTCCTGCTGCAGCGATTTGCGCAAATCGGCCGTGGCCGCGTCCGCCTGCTGTTTTGCCGGGCTGGCCTCGTCACCTGTCCTCGTGACCGTCGCCGTCTGCGGTTCGACATTGCGGCGCATCGCCGACAGATCCCGCTCCATCCGCGCCGCCTGATCGCCTAACATTGATTTACGCAATTCGGACGCGCCGCTGTCCATCTCCTGGTTCGCCCGCGTGGTCCGATCGGGCTCCTCTCGATGGGAGGACAGGGCCACCAGAATGCCGAGGTTCCACGTCGCCGCGAGGACGGCTGCAGCGCCCCACAGCAATGTAACCCCTTTCCCCTTCTGCCACATGGCGATATGGCCAATCTTGATTAGTCGCGACACCTCGCCGACTTGCGAACCCTAATAATCCTCGCAAGGACTGCCTAGGCTAACTCTTTGGGGTTAGCTCCGGGCGATAAAGTGGTGCGACGTCCTTGAGCATGGCGTTGTCCAGCATCGCCTGCGCCAGCAACTTCTTCAGCTTCGCATTCTCGTCCTCCAGCGTCTTCAGCCGCTGGGCGTCGGACATTTCCAGCCCGTCATACTTGGCTTTCCATTTGTAAAGCGTCGCACTTGAGATCCCGTGTTTGCGGCGCACGTCCGCCGTCTTCGACCCGGCTTCCTGCTCCCGCAAGATCCCGATGATCGGGTTCTTCCGTGAAGCGAACCGGCTCATGTCCATCCCCCTCCGAGGTGATGGACTCTACCCATTTTTGGAGGAGATTGCAGGGCTCAGACCAGCCGAGCCACGCGTCCCTGAACTCGCATCCACTAGTCTCTCAATCAATCCAACATTCACCTTCCAAGGATCGCAAACAGCCTTTTGCCGATCGATCCCATAATGTCAGCCCCATAGAGCACCCCATAAAGAATCAGGTGCTCAGCAAGGAATCACAAGTGATTCTTTCGACTCGAGATTTCGCCGATCAGCGGATCAGTCCGAGTGGTCAAAGTTGTGGGCAATTGAAAGGTTTAAGCGCCGCTTACAATTTTTCGCGAACGCCGAGCAATTCTTTGAACCCCAAGGCGTGAAGGATTTCGCGGAATGGAAAGAGCGCCGGCAAGGAGAGGGCGCGTTGCAGTCCGAGGCTCAGCCGTGGCGCTAGAAATCGCTGGACCGCTCCGGGTGCTCGGCACCACGATAGCCGTCGGGGTTCTTCGATTGCCAACACCAATGGTCCGAACACATTTGCGCCAAAGACCGCGTCGATTTCCAACCCAATACTCTTTCCGCAAGCGTCGGATCGGCATAACAGATTGCAACATCACCGGCCCTGCGTTCACCAATCGCATACGGAATTGGCCTGCCGCTCACGGCCTCGAATGTCCGGACCACGTCCAGGACGCTGCTGCCGGCTCCCGTTCCGAGATTGACCGTGAGCAGGCCGGGCTCTTTCAGGTGGCGCAATGCACTTAGATGTCCGGATGCAAGATCGACGACATGAATGAAGTCGCGGATTCCGGTGCCATCCGGCGTGTCATAGTCGTTGCCCCAAATCGTCAGCTTGTCGCGTCGTCCAATTGCCACTTGTGCCACAAACGGCAACAGATTGTTCGGAACGCCCAGGGGATCTTCTCCAACGAGCCCGCTTTCGTGCGCGCCAACCGGATTGAAGTAGCGCAGAATGCCAATGCGCCATTCGTCGTCGGACCGATGCAGATCCTTCAGCATTTCTTCGATGAAAAGCTTTGTGCGGCCGTACGGATTTGTCGGTCCGAGAGGATGCTTCTCGTCGAGCGGCAGGTACGTTGGTATCCCGTAGACGGTAGCGGACGAACTAAAGACGAGCGTCTTGACCTTTGCCTTCGTCATGGCCGACACAAGCCGCATCGTTCCCAGGACGTTGTTCTCGTAATAGGTTATGGGCTGAACATTGGAATCGCCTACGGCCTTCAGCCCCGCGAGGTGAATAACCGCGGTCACTCCGCAACAACGAAGTATGTCGTAGATCGCCGCTTCATCCCGGATGTCGGCGTGCCGAAAGACGAGCGACCGCCCGCAGATGGATTGTACCCGTTCGAGAGACGCTTTGTTGCTGTTGGAGAGATTGTCGACTGCGACGACGTCGAGGCCGGCGTCCAGCAATGCCATGCAAACGTGAGACCCGATATAGCCGGCGCCTCCGGTCAACAGGATCATATCGGACACTTTCCGTATTCGTCCGATCGGTTTCCGCCCGATGGCCGTTTAGGTGCCGACTATGCTTCCAAGACTCAAACTCACGACAGCGGATGCGTCTTTCGCGCGTTGGCATCCGATAATCGCCTTTAGCTCAGCTCACTCTCTCCGGGGGCCGAGTGCAATGGCCCCGAAGGATTACCCCTGACAGCGAGACCTTCCACATCATCGAGGGCGAGGTCGATATCCGAGCGCGTCGCCCCGCTCGGCGCGGAAGGGAGCGGTCGCGGCTTCTACTACGGATGTTGACGCCGGGCCTTCATACCCTGATCGATCGTAACAGTGTCCTGATCGTGCACGAGGTCACCATAACCTGTTCCGGCCGTCGGCGCCCCTCTTTTTTGCGGATTTCGCCAGCGGAGCATCTCGGCAACGCCAACAGCCGAGCCGGCGAACTGATGCGCAATCAACAGCGATCTGATGAAGCCGCAGCAGCAGCGCAAGGCACTGCAGCCCCGTATCTTGCCTTACGGCTTCCAAACTCGCTACCGGCCTTGATCGAACAGGCCGACTTCGACCGGGTGCAGGCGAAACTGGCCAAAAGCAATCCGAAGCCAAAGCGGCGCTGGGCCACGCCCGCGCCCAATGCGGCGCCGCAGCCGCCATCGATGCCGGGAAGATCGATGCGTTTGCACGGCTGATGAACCAGAAGCTCGATACCGTGGCTACCAGCGCCCGTAAGGGCTACATCCATTCGATCATCGACGCCGTCGAGGTCGACGACAAGTCCATCCGGATCATCGGCAGCAAGGACATCCTGCAAGCCGCCATAGCCGGCAAACAGATTGAGAACGGAAATGTGTTCGCGGTTTTGTCCGCAAATGGCGCGCCACGGCCGATGAAGATGGGAACTACTGTTTCGCCGTGGATCTATGATGCGGCGACCCACCATGCGCTTCAATCGGCGAGTCAGCGGCGACCCGCGATCTTGTGCTACGCCTCATTGGCGGCCACCTCGATTTTGCAGGATGGTCCGGTTACCCTTCGATAGCGGCCCTCTCGATCCAGGCTGCGACTGACGTGATGGCCACTTTCGGACTCATGCATCGCAGCGAACCACGTCTTGTTCGATCACTTCGTCGGTGCGGTTCCGCCAGCGTCGCTCGCCCACTGTGCTTGTGGGGATCGAGGTCACACTCCGAGCATATCCTGCAGGCGAACCGAGAGCTCCGTAAACGCGAGACAATCCGAGGCCACTTCCCTTGCCGATTTCCTTGGTGGTGAAAAAAGGCTCGAACACGCGGTCGAGCACTTCCTTTGGCATTCCGGTTCCAGTGTCTTCCACCGAAATTCCAATCCATGGACCGGGCGACAATTCGATTGGCTTGTTAGGCATGGCCCGGATATAGGCTTGGCGGCCCGCAGACTTAACCCTCCTTTGTTACCCCTTTTGCGCGTTCATTCTGACATTTTTGTCACATTCTAACAAGACCGCGCCGCGCTAGCGTCACCGCGCGGGTCCGAGCGACGACGGGTGGGATGGTTCTGGAAGATCCACTTCTTAATCGGGTTAATCGGACCCTTATCTGCAATTGGATATCTGCCCGATGGCTGGCCGGCGGCAAGGCTGACTGCTTTTGGTGGACTAATGGCGCATGGCCGTATCGCAACGAGGATTGTGGATAGGATTCATGCGGTCTGCAGAGCGGTTTCCCGAACGCCCTGCGGTTATCGTATCGCGCAGGGCACGTCGCTTTCTTACCGGCAGCTTCGCAAAACCGCCATCCGTATAGCCGCTAGCATCCAGGCCCGTCAGGAAGATTCATGGACGCACCTGACCGCCGTATTTGCGCATCGCAGTGCAACAGCGCTTGCAGGGGTACTCGCGGCTCTCCTGGCCGGCAACGGCTATGTGCCGTTGAATCGCACGTTTCCGGTCACGAGAACTCGACTGATGTTTGAACGCTCGCTGTGTCGCTCAATTATCGTAGACGAAGAGTCTTTGCCTCAGCTGGATGCGCTCTTGGACGGAGATAACCGACAGCTGCTTGTCATAGCCCCCGATCTCGAGGACCCTCGGAGTTATCGTGAACGATGGCCTCAGCATATTTTTGTCGGCTCCGGGGATCTCGAAGGGTGCGCGGCCTGGCGCGAGCCGGCACTGGGTTGGGACGCAATTGCTTATCTGCTTTTCACCTCGGGTAGCACGGGTGCGCGAAAGGAGTCATGGTTGCGCACCGGAATGTCACTTCCTTCGTCGACTACATTGCAGATCGGCTCGAGGTCACAGAACGGGATATCGTTTCGCAGATGTTCGATTTGACCTTTGATCTGTCAGCCTTCGACATGTTTGTGTCCTGGGAGCGGGGAGCGTGTGTGTGCTGTCCTTCACAACATTGATCAATCCGGGACAATTCATTCGCGGCCATGGGCTGACAGTCTGGTTCTCAGTACCCTCAACGGTTTCACTCATGAAGCAATTGGGTCTGCTGAAACCGGGCGCGTATCCATCCCTGAGACTGAGCCTGTTCTGTGGTGAGCCGCTGCCCGTGAGCTGCGCCGACGCGTGGCTAAGGGCCGCGCCGAACAGCGTTCTGGAGAACCTTTATGGACCGACGGAGCTGACGATCGCATGCACAGCCTACAGATGGCACCCTGAACGATCGCCGGGCGAGTCGGAACTGGGCATCGTGCCGATCGGATTTCCACATCGAGAGATGAACGTTCTCGTTGCCGACGAAAGTTTGAACGAAGTAAGTCCGGGCGCGGAGGGCGAACTCCTGATGAACGGCCCGCAAATGTCCCTCGGATATTGGAGGGATTCCGAAAGGACCAGTTCGGCCTTCGTCGTTCCCCCCGGGAGGAAGGAAATTTTCTACCGCACCGGTGATCGCGTCCGTCGGCCATCCGGCGATGGTCCCCTCACGCATCTGGGGCGCATAGATTCCCAGGTGAAAATACTTGGGCATAGAGTGGAACTCGGTGAGGTCGAAGCGGTCGTACGGCAAACTTCCGGCAGGGACGGCGTCGTAGCAATCGGCTGGCCTGCTACCCTAAGCGGCTACGGAGGTGTCGAAGTATTTATTGAAGGGCAGTCGGTTGATGTCAATCGGCTCCGGAGCGCGATCGCCTCTCGATGTCCGGACTACATGGTCCCCAGAAGGTGGCATGTCCTGAGCAGATTGCCTCGCAATGTCAACGGCAAATTCGACCGCAAGGCTTTGCTGGCGATTTTGGGAGACTGCCAGTGAACAGCGCTACTCTAGACAACGTTCGCGTATTTGTCGCAGACTTCCTTAACCGCAAGCTGAAGGACCGTGGGCAGGGCCCTTTGAGCGATCTTCCCGATGATTACGACGTGTTGCTGTCGGGAGCGCTGGACTCCCTAGCCTTCGTTGAAATGATGATGGCCGCGGGCGAGCACTTTGTCGGGGAAATCGATTTTGAGAGTCTCGCCCCCGAGAAAATGACGGTCGTCGGCCCCTTGTGCGTATTCGTATCGGAGCAATTGACGAAGCGTCAGTAACCTTTGGCCCACGTGCGCGGAGGGTATCCGTGGCTGGCATGAACGTCGTCCTAATAGGTGAGGAGGCGGCCGGGATGCGAGCATTGCAGTCGTTGGAGCAATGCGGCGTTCGGGTCATTGCTGTTATGGCATCACCGAGACGGCAGGACGAAGGGGTGAGCCTTTGGGGGTTGGCGACCAAGCTTGGATATAGGACTTGGCCGGCACAGCTAGTTAGGGATCCGAAGTTCGCAGCGCAGGTGCGCGACGAGAGAGTGGACATCATACTCAACGTGCACTCGCTCTTCTTGATCCGGAAGGAGGTGCTAGAGGCCCCGCGTCTCGGAAGCTTTAATCTCCATCCAGGGCCCCTCCCCCGCTACGCGGGACTGAACTCGGTATCCTGGGCGATCTGCCGAGGCGAAAAGGAGCATGGCGTAACGTTGCACAAGCTGGTGCCGGGGATCGACGCCGGGCCCATCGTCTACCAGGAATCTGTCGGCGTCGGAAACGAGGAAACTGGACTGTCGCTGACTGTTAAGTGCGTCAACGTCGGAGTTCCATTGATATCGCGGCTGTTGGAAGCGGCTGCACAAGGACCGTCCCATATACCGTTGATCCTGCAGGATCTGAGCAAGCGGGAGTATTTCGGTCGCGAGGTGCCAGAGAACGGGACCTTGTCCTGGAATCGTCCCGCGCGGCGCATCGTTGACTTCGTCCGCGCGTCGAACTTTTTCCCGTATCGCTCACCCTGGGGTGTTCCTCGGACCAAGCGTGGGGATTCGACACTCGGAATTCTCAACGCGCGGTTGACAGGAACGCCGGTAGATGCGCCGCCAGGCACGGTTGGCGCGGAGAGGCGTGGAGGCGTCGAGGTGGCGGGCGCAGACGAATGGATCCGGTGCGACAGGTGTTTCGGGACGGAATATGCGTTCCAACTCGAGAAGTGCTCAAGGCTGGGGATCGGTTGGTAGACTGCTTGAACACGCGAGCTTCCAAATAATGACGCGCGCCATGGATTACGCCGCTGACAGCTTGCTTCGGCTCATGAGAAGCCGGCATCGCCCGATAGCCGGTGAAATCGGCCCGGAGAACGTACCAATCCCCGCGAAGCAGCGGGAGGTCCGGTTCTCGGATCTCGAAAATGTCGCAAGGCTGCAGGAGCGCGGGGGACTCCCGAAAGATAACGAGGAGCACTGGTGCCGGCTCTGGCAGCAAAATCCTGCGATGTCCGTTGCCAAATCGCAACTCAGCATGGGATGGGTGCTGGAGACTGCGCAAGGAATTGTTGGGTACCAGGGAAGCATCCCGCTGCTCTACCAATTTGGAGGCCGAACGCTTGTTGCAGCTGTCGGCACCAGCCTGGTGATCGAACCAGCATACCGCGCGCGCTGTATCGGCCTGATGGCTTCGTTCTACCGGCAACGAGGTGTTGACCTCTTTTTGATGACGTTCGCGATGCCATCTGTGGTCGAACTATCAAAGGCTCTTCACGCAAAGGCGTTGAATCAGCACTGCTACGACAAGAAGCTTTTCTGGGTCCTGGATGCCCACCAGTTTTTTGCGAAAGCGCTCGCAGCGAAGTTCGCCTTTGGGAGCGGAATGGTAGCGGTTGGGAGCTTCCTCGGCTCGTCGGTCTTGCGAGCGGATACCCTTCGCCGTGGACCCCGGGGTCACCTTACGAATAAATTCGGAGTAACGAAAATCGAAGTAACAGACATCGGAGACGAATTCCAAGCCCTGTGGCAGCGCAAATTGACCGAGGTGCCTCGTCTCATGGCGGATCGAAGCCCCGCTTCTCTCAGATGGCACTTCACGATCCCGGGTAGCTCGTCAACAGCTACTGTCCTCTGCTGCCGTCGATTTGAACGCCTAGTAGGTTAAGCCATTGTGCGACACACGATCGACCCCGAAACTGGTATGCGACGGTCGTTGCTCGCGGACATCCTGGTAGAGCAAGACGATTCTAGCGTGACGGAAGCGTTGTTGGAGGCAGCTTATTCGAATGCTATCGTCTCAGGCGATCACTGCTTTGAAGTGCTGGGCCTGCCGATAAATATCAGGCAGATTCTGATGCGTTGGAATCCATACGTCAGGGCGTACCCGACTGATCCACTAATCTACAAGACGGCGGACCAGGCCTTGGATCGGACCCTCGCAGACGAGAACGCATGGTACGCTGGCCCGTTGGACGGCGATACAACGCTGGTTCGGTAAAGGCCCGCCAAAGCAAATTGCGACGTGCTCGCTTAGAGACAAAGAGCAGACGAGCGACGCCGTAAATAGGTTACGAGGAGGAACTGTCAGCAAATGAAGTCGCGCAAGATGGGGATCGTCGCGGAGAGGGAACAATCTTTTCGAAAGGCGCGTTTTCCGAACGGGCGTTTTCCAAAAGGAGGATGTGATGGTTGACACCATATCTGAAGTTCAGCTCGAAGTATTCTGCACCTGTCCGCAATCCAGCATGGTTTTGCGGGAGAAGTATGTAGATGAGGTGATAGCTGTTGCACGCTGGAGCGAAGAATGCGGATGCAAGGGGATTCTGGTCTATACTGACAACTCCCTGCTCGATCCCTGGCTCGTTTCTCAGGTCATTCTGCAAAACACCAAGAAACTTTGTCCGCTAGTTGCAGTGCAGCCTGCCTACATGCATCGCAGCTAACGCACAAGCTGGCCATGAAGGTTTCAGATTCTTCCTGGCACAAGCAACTTTCCGAGCTTGCGAGCCATTCGAATATCGAAGAAGCGCCTTACTGGCTAGTGCCGTTTGAAAACTACAAGACCTTCTGCCCCTATCTGGTCGGTGACTATGGGACTGTTTCCGATGAACTTGCTCTCTATGTCGCTGCTGGTTATGAGACGTTCATTCTGGATATTCCTTCCAATCAAGACGAGTTATCCCACACAAGCGCGGTCTTCAAACTAGCCGCGAAGAAAGCTTCGACTGGGAGGTCGCCTCACAGCATACCTAACGGCGCAACCAGTTCGACGTAGCAAGACCTATCGATTGTTGTAAGGCGGCGTTCGTTGGCCGCTGTCCTGGCGCTAAAGGCGAGCCCTATGGTCGGTCCGTCCGGGACGGCTCCGGTGATGGTGGCGACAACGAAGTACGTGCATCGCGCTCGTTCAACGTCCGCTTCAGGTCTTGGCGGTGTAAAAAGAGCCCTTAAGGGTGTCGGTCCTGGCAGCCAGGAGCCTGGGGTGTCTCAGGCTGCGATCGCAGCGAACAGCGGCTTGATTCCGTCAATGTTCATGACTCGCGTCAGAGTATAGGCCAGAACCGAGAGCGCCATCTGCGGCCGGAAGCGCGCCTGGACATCCAGGCATTCGCCGCCCTTCTCAGAGGCACTACTGGTATTGGGCTTGCACTCTACCGGATGCGAAGCCAATCTGCCGCGATGACGAAGCGTCTGCCGAACGGCGATCAGGCAATCCTCGATCTTCGCAAGATCGAGGATTACTGTTTGAACCCCTCGCATCCTCGGGGACGGCACAAAGCTCGGGTATTCCGCGAGGCCCTCGGTCTTCAGTGGAGCGATGCATCGTGGCTGCGCAATGCTCTGCTCGAAGCCGCTCGTTCCGGCGAAGCCGTGCAGGATGGGGAGGATGCTTGGGGGAGGTATTGGCGCCTCGATGCGACCGTCAGGCGACAAGAGAAGAGTGTTGTGGTAAGAACAATCTGGATCGTGCGAACCGGCGAGAGCGTGCCGAGGTTCGTTAGCTGCTGGGTGCTGTGATGAAGGCGAAAAAGACCAAGAACGAAAGACCGTCCGTTTTGGATGTGGTGGCATTACTGACGGACCTTCCCGCGCAGCGGCTTGCTCGCGGACAGGTCGGCACCGTCGTCGAGCAGCTTGATGATAAGACGCTACTCGTGGAGTTCAGCGACGACCAAGGTCGTGCCTACGCGATCGCGCCCTGCCCACGGGCGGACTTGCTCATCCTGCACTACGTCCCAGAAGCCGCCTGACAGTCGTACGGTAGGGTTGAACCGGAGGCTTCAGCGATCTACAGCGTGCCTTGGCGTCGATTCGGGAGTGGCGCGCCACGACCGATGAAGATGGGCACTACTGCTTCGCCGTGGCGCTTATATGAGGCTTCGTCAGTCAAGAGGTTTTTTGCGAGAGCTTCGCTTTCTTGCTTCCCAAGAGGCCTGTGGCTGCATTCATGGCGTGATGGTCCCTTGCTTGGCCGGGCTTTCGCGGTCAAGCCCCAACGCCCGCAAGGGTTGCGCCGTTGGGCGCAAGGGCTTGACGGCGAGAGCACGCGCCGAGCGATAATGGTCTGGGTCATGTGGCGCTCGCGGGTTTCTCAGCGAACGAGTTAACCTCCCCCCTTTTGTCGTCAGGTGTTTTTCGGTTGAAGTTACGTTTCTATTTGGTCCCATTTG
>NZ_JBHMET010000194.1:0-1305 GCF_042430365.1 Bradyrhizobium erythrophlei | reverse complement strand
TGGCCCCAAGCGGCCGACCCGGCATGTCCGCTAGACGTCCGCTCCTTGGGGGTGAAGCGGACTCGATATGCTCCACCCGAGTTCTTCCGGGCGTGGACCCTTAGCTGACCTTCAGCAGGTCTGCTTGGGCGGCCAGTGTAGCTCCGCCTCTGGAGCGGCCGCTGATGACTTGCGTAGAAGTTCATAGAGTAACGCTGTCTGCCAGAGTCGAACGTCGCCATGACCTAACCTCGTTCCTCAAGACTTCGCCGTTGCGGGTATCTGACCGGGCTCGAACGGACCCGGCTCGAAGAAGCCCTCGATCGATTCGACCTTTGCGTAATTCTCGGCGATGCTCTCGGGTGTCAGATGTGGGTCGTGGAAGCCACGTCCCATGACGATAGCGATACGTTGAATTGTTCCGGCTTCCACATTGTAGATGCGGTTCGTCTCCGAACACCCATCGCTTGCCAGCCAGACGATGGCCGGCGCAACCGCCTCAACCGGCATTGTGGCTTCGCTCTGCTTCAGCCAAGCGGGATCCGCAACCGCCGCCGGGTGCATCCTCGTATACCCGGCTGGCGAAATGGTGTTCACGAGAATCCCATGCTCGGCACCTTCAATTGCAAGAATGCGCATCAATCCGACGACTGCGCACTTCGCCGCCGCATAGGTGGCCTGGCCCCGTATTCCGAGCAGCCCGGCGACCGAAGTCGTGAGGATGATCTTCCCATAGTGCTGTGCGACCATGTACGGCCAGGCAGCCTTCACCGTGTTGACCGGCCCGCCGAGGTGCACGCGCCAATAGTGATCGAAATCATCAAGGGTGGCGTCCTCGAATAGCTGGCTTCCGCAGATACCAGCGTTGTTCACGAGAAGGTCTACTCTCCCGAAATGCTTGGTGGTCGTCGCGATCAAGTCGCTGCCACCTTCAGGACTGGAGACATCGCTGTCATTCGCGATGGCCTCGCCTCCACGCGACCGAATGAGGTCGGCGACCTGTTCCGCTATCGTGGAGTCCTTCCCGAACCCCGATACGTCGGTCCCCAGGTCGTTCACCACGACCCGGGCCCCGCGTTCGGCGAGGAGTTCGACGTATGCCCGCCCCAGCCCGCGGCCTGCCCCAGTCACGACCGCGACCTTCCCCTCCAACGAAATTCGTTCCGTCATCTCGCTATCCTTTTCCGGCAAAGATTGAATGCGTCTGCGCGCAACCGTGACACCAACTGTCGGGGCGCTATGTCCCTTTGGCAAAGCCAGATTCACGTCCCCTGCAATCGACAATGCGTCCGCTTCCGGGGAGTTCCCTGATATCCGCTTAGGGCC
>NZ_JBHMET010000193.1:0-776 GCF_042430365.1 Bradyrhizobium erythrophlei | reverse complement strand
CGTCGTCCTGGCGAAACAGGCCGTGTAGAAACGCTGGCGCGGCGGCTGGAGCTGAGATCAAAGAGGCGCCCTCAAGCTTGACAGGGCCGGAGCGCTTTGAGCAGGGCGGGTGTGCCCTTGATGGCGATCAGTCTCTTGAGGTTGTAGCCGGTGATGCTGAGGGCAAGTTCGGCTTTGGCCTTCAGCAATCCGCGGACGAGGAACCGCGGGACGCCCATCAACCATTTGATAGTCCCGAACGGATGCTCGGCGACTTCGCGGCGGAGCTTCATCCAGCTCGGATCGGTGATCGCCCGCCGGTGCATGGCCTCGCGGTCATCGTCATGGAAGCCGCGCACGATGATCCGCTGCGCCGCCTCGGTGCATTGCGACTTCAGCGGGCAGGCCGGGCAGGCTTGCGTCCGATATTCCTTCTTCTGTTTGGTGTGGGAGGTCTTGAAGAGCTTCAGGACCTCACCGGCCGGGCAGCCCCAGCTGTCGCTCTCTCGATCGTAGCTGAACTGATCGCGGCTGAAGTATTGCTTGCCCTTCGGGTTGACCCGCTCGGCATGCGGCACGATCGCCGTGATGCCGTCCTGCTCACATTGCTGGCCGTGCGCGCCGTTAGAGTAGCCGGTATCGGCCACGGCAATCACCTGATCGGTTCCGACCGCCGCCTTGCCCTGCCGGGCCATCGGATGCAGTTGCTGCAGATCGTTGCCCTCGCTGGTCAGATCGAAAGCGACGACCAGGTCGTGCTCGGCATCGACCGCGATTTGCGCATTGTAGGCCACCTG
>NZ_JBHMET010000192.1:0-4621 GCF_042430365.1 Bradyrhizobium erythrophlei | reverse complement strand
GCCGGTCAAGCGTGCCTGCCGATCTCGCGGCACCCTCGTGCCGGTGGAAAGACACCGTCCCAGGAGACACCGCAATGAGCACGACGCACGGCACAACGTGGCTGGAACGGACATCCGTATCGACCCGGCGTGTCTCGAGCTTCATCTGGAAATGTTGGGATGCCTTTCTGGAGCGCCGCCAACGCCAAAAATTGAGCGCCACCTTGTCCGACTTAAGCGACAGGGAGCTGATGGATATCGGCACCACGCGCGGCGAGATCGACTACGTCGCCTCGCACCGAGGTATTGACCCGCGAGGCATCCGATCCGGGCGGTAGCGGGGAATCGCCAAAGTCCAGCGTCGAGCGCTGGATGATCGTGCCGTCCGCCTCGATGACGAGGCGGAAACGGGGTGTTCCGAGAAGAAGGTCAGCCAACCGGTCCGGGGATCCAATAGTCCCCTGCAAGCGGCCTAACTCTTACGTCATGAATGACCCCGAGCTGCAGGCTTGGATCGAAATGGCGCATCGTCCGCTCATTGAGGTCAATGATGCGGCCAGGCATTAGTGGCCCCACGTCATTTATCTTGACGATGACCTTTTTGCCTGCAGCCTCGACGAGGGCATACTTCGGCCTCGCGCCAAATTGGACCCCACCAAACTTCTGACGCAAGCTTGTCTTGATGGCAGCCGCCCAGACGGAGGGATCATAGCGCTCGCCGGAGGCTGTGCTTGAGCCGCCCTCCCGCCATCCGGACCGGAACGGATTGTACATGGATGCTGCGCCAACGATCGCATCCCCAGAAGCGGCAATGACGACGGCGCTTGAATGAACCGCAGCGGTTTCACTTCGAGCAACGGTAACAGACATGGCAAACGCAACCACGGCGCCGCAAATTGCGGCGCTCGAGCCGAACAGCATCCTAACTCCTTGACTGATTGTTTTCGATCGTTCGGTTCCCGATGCCGCAAAACACGGTCGAGCGAACGCGGGAGCGTTATCGAACTCGTGCCAATTCTTTGCGGATTCGTGCCGACCTTGGCGACGGAACCGTTGCGGGGAACCGGGGTGGTCCCCGCACAGTGTTTTTAGTGCTCACCGACTAAGACAGAGATTGCGTCAGCAGCATGACTGAATCGAGTTCCTTCGATTGCGTGAGTAGCAGCAGCGTTGTGGCCGATGCCCGCTCGGAGACCCATAGCGGTCCTGGTTGCGCCGCGCCCTCGAGAGCGTGAAAGCAGCGTGGCTGGCTATCAATGGACGAAAGCTGCACGCATGTTCACGCAGGCCGGCGCCGAGTCACTCGCCTGGCGTGTGCACTTCCTGTCTTGCCGCCCAGAATGATAGAGCGCTCCGTGATCAACGTTCCAACAAAGCCTCTCGCCCGAACGTGTTCCGCACTCGAACGTTGGGCATAACTCGGCCCAGTGCACGGCCGCAATGACTGAGGTGCTATAGTCAAGCGATTAGTTGAGTCGGGACCCGCAACCATGCCCTGTAGCCTGTAACGCAAGCTGCCCATGACGTGCGATGCAGGATTGACGAACGGGCTCAATCAAACATCCGAACCAGGGAGCCACTTCCGGATGGCACGACGCGTAGTTTGTGTTTTGGCAGTTTTGTTTGCATTCTCGTCTAATGCGGTTGCGGGCGAGAAATCCGGCTTGCTGCGAACCGTTTCCTGCTCGGTCGTTCGCTATTACGTCGCGAAATACAGCGCCTCAGCAGCCGAGGCGTGGGCGCGAAGCAAAGGGGCGACCGATGCTGAAATCGAGGCCGCGAAGCGTTGTTTGACGGCTGAGACGATACGCACCGCTAAAGCTCACGGCAGGCCACTCGCGCTCGGCTCTTACGGCTGGTGACCTGCCAAGGTCCCTCTAATTCAGCGAGCATAGCGGCGGTGGCCGTTGTAGCGCCATCGACCCACCCAACGCTTTCACCTCGCGTTCTTCGTCGTCGGCGAGCTGACCGCAAAGAGTTCGCTACTTCCGCCTAAGCCCGCAACGGCGCGCTCGGTACTTCCGATATTGTCCCCTAACCGGACATGGCCCAGACATGGCCAATTAGACGCGATTGACCCTGAGCGGTCATTAACGCCGCTTGAACCCCCGGTCAGCGCCCCGCCTGATGCGCGATATTGTTCGCGGCCCCGAACGCAGCCGCTGCCATGGGCCCGGCAAATGCCGCTTGGCGCAAACGGGACTCTCCCGCGATTGCCGCTCACATGTCCGCAATAAAGTGCTAGGCTCTTCCTTGTCTCAGCGGCGTGGTTAATCTGGTCGTTCGGAGGGCGCTGTGACCGAGCAGCGGGTGCAGAGGCGGCTGGCGGCAATCTTGGCCGCCGACGTAGTCGGTTATTCCGCGCTCATGCAACGCGCCGAGGAAGCCACCTACGCCGAGTTCGAGCGGCTCAAGCGAGAACTGATCGAGCCTAGCCTCTCCCACCACGAAGGGCGACTTATCAAGACAACGGGTGATGGCGCGCTCGTCGAGTTCGCGAGTCCCGTGGCCGCCGTGAGATGCGCGGTTGAGATACAGGATCATCTTGCCTCGGGCGGCAGTCCCCTCACGTTACGCGTCGGGCTCAACCTTGGTGACGTTATCGTTGGGCAGGATGGTGAACTCTACGGCGACGGGATCAACATCGCTGTCCGGCTGGAGGGGGTCGCCGATCCGGGCGGCATCCTGATTTCCGAGAAGGTGTACGGCGAAGTCGAAGGCAAGCTGGGCGTTGGCTTCGAGGATCGCGGCGAGCAGCACCTCAAGAACATCTCCAAACCGGTCCGCGCTTACGCTGTCCGCGCTGGAGCGTCTAGCGCGCTGACCGAGAGACTAAGTGCGGCCCCGCTACTTCCAGACAAGCCGTCGATCGCCGTGCTGCCGTTCGCGAACATGTCCGGCGATCCCGAGCAGGAGTATTTTGCCGATGGGGTGGTTGAGGAAATCATCACGGCGCTCTCGCGGTTCAAATGGTTGTTCGTGATCGCTCGCAATTCGAGCTTCACATTCAAAGGCAAGGCCGCCGATATCAAGGAGGTCGGACGAAGGCTCGGCGTGCGCTATGTCCTTGAGGGGGCTGTGCGCAAGGCGTCGGGGAAAGTTCGCATCACAGGGCAGTTAATTGATGCAGTGACAGGCGCACACATTTGGGCGGACAGGTTCGAGCGTGACCTGACAGACGTGTTCGCGCTCCAGGACGAAGTCACGGTCGCCGTCGTCTCGGCCATTCAGCCAAAATTGCTTCAAACAGAAATTGCACTGGCGGCGCAGCGGCGACCGGAGAACCTCACTGCCTATGATTGTTATCTCCGGGCCATGCCGCAGTTTTACCGATCGAGCCGCGAAGGAATGGCCGAGGCGATCAGGTTGGCGCATCGCGCCTTGGAGCTGGACCCCCGGTTTGGGTCTGCCGCGGCTCTGGCAGGTGTCGGTCACATGCAAAACGTCATTTGGGGCTATGCGGTCGATCCCCAATTCGAGCGCAAGGAAGCAATTCGGCTTTCTCGATTGGCATTGAGTATCGACGATGGTGATCCAGACACGTTGGCATGGGCTGCCGCAATCTCGGCGTTCATCGTCGGCGATAGTGAACGTGAGATCGAAATGGCTGACCGGGCGGTCGCGCTCAACCCCAATTCATATTTCGCATGGAGCGCCAGAGGCCAAGTGTATAGAATTGCGGGGCTGCCGGAGGAAGCGGTCCGGAGCTTTGAACTTGCCATGCGCATGAGCCCTGTAGACCCGCTGCTACATCGGTTATTTGTTGGGATGGGGATGGCGTTGATTGAGCTTCGTCGCTTTGACGAGGCCATCGCCGCCGGGAAGAAAGCCCTTCGTCAGAACCCCGCCCTTAGGGGAGGTTACCTCTGTCTTGCGTCCGCGCTCGCTCATCTCGGACGCGATGCCGAGGCCCGTGAGGCGGCGGCGCGTCTGCTTGAGCTCTATCCCGCCTTCACAATATCCATGGGGATAGGTCGACGCAGACAATCACACGTGAAGCTATTGGGTGAGGGCCTTCGGAAAGCGGGGTTGCCGAACTAGGGCCCAGCTCGCTTGTGCGGACGAGGGCATCGAACGTGAGACACAATGTCTGCAACTGGCCCGTCGCGACATATTGCACCGCCATAGGACCTCGGTCGCCAACGGGGCATAGCGGAAGTCGACGCTCGGCTGTCTATCCTAGTGGGCGACGCTCGTGACCCTGACCAGACATGCCCCCAGAGGGCGCTGCAATAAATCGGCGCGCATGGTAGACTTACTGCCCTGTCGGTCCAGAGCGGATAGCCTTGATTCCGTAGGGGGCCGCCATGCAGCAGATTGCCGACTGGCTCGAAAAGCTCGGCATGTCCGAGTACGCCCAGCGTTTTGCTGAAAACCGCATTGATTTCTCGGTCCTTCGCGAACTGACCGATCAGGACTTAAAAGATCTCGGTGTCGTCCTCGGTGATCGCCGAAAAATGTTGCGCGCAATCGCCGACATCGACGGTATCGAGAAGAACGCACCAGCTGCGCCCGCCGAGGCAACTGGAGCGCCGCGTCGCACACCCGTCGCGTCAGAGCCAATCCCGACCGCAACGCCACCGCCGATCTCCGCCGCGGCCGAGGTCAGCGGCGAGCGCCGCTATGTCACGGTGATGTTCTG
>NZ_JBHMET010000191.1:0-93627 GCF_042430365.1 Bradyrhizobium erythrophlei | reverse complement strand
CCGGCAGACGCTCCACTTATCGACGCGGAGATTCTGTTCAGACAATCGGGACCAGCTCAGCCGACTGGAGGGAAGTTGCTCGAGTCGTATTGCACATCGATCCGGAGAGCGCCCCCGATCGAGCGCGCAATGCATACCATAGTCATCTCGCGCGCGCTAAGTGGATGACCGAACGGGGGCGTCTCTTATGCGGTGTAGGGGATCGAATTAGAAGAAATCCGTCGACCCAAACATGGATTTAGAAATCGTATTCCCCAGCCAATGTGTGGTGATCCGGAAGCACCACGTGGTGCCAAACTAGGGACTTCCTACTACCCGGTCGTTTGTAACTATTACGCCGCAATCCTTGTTAGCTGCGTGCATATAGGTGGAAGCAATGCCTGGGTTCGACTGGTGGCCCCAATTACAACCTGCATCAGATACGATGCCGTCGAGCCAGAGAACCGCTTGGTCGCTGGTGCGCGTGAGGCCAATGGGAACGAGCGTTGGCCGAACAGACCCAGCTCGAAGACGCGCATGAGAGGTTCCAGCGCGAACAACCGCAGGCTTTTAGTCCGGCCAAGATCGCCGCGATCCGGCTTTTGGCAACTGATATGCCGGCGTGAGACAGTACCGGCGTAAGTTGGAGATCCCACGCCAGACCGATGAATGGACCATTGGCGAGTTGGCAGACCAGCTCGGGATGCGTGAATCCACGCTCTACACGTAGGTGCAACAAGGCCGGCTACGCAGCCGCGTTGTCCAGGTCGGTGCTGCAGGTGCCAAACTCGTCCATGCCGGTGCGGCGGAGATCACGGCCCTGCACGCGATCCTTGTAACTCTGATGCCATTGCGGCGACGACCTCCGCGAAGCGACAACGTTCAAAATCATGAGAGACCAATAATGCAGGTGAATAATGCAGGTGAAGAAGAACGAGACGCTTGCCGGGGTTCGGTTGATCAAGGTGCGGGACTTTCTCAGGCCTCACGAGGAAAGCTTTCCTGCTGGGGCTATTGGAGAGTTTTTCAAGGTCAGTGGCGGCCGGAAGCGGGAAATCGAAGAAGCCCTGGTCAGGGCGGGCTATGCGGCACCTCACGAGAGTGACAAAACGCGCTATCTAGTTACACCTCTTGGATTGCAACTATGCAATGCGAGGTTCATCCCGCGTATTTCGAGAGAGAAGGCCGAAGCCTTACTCCAATCCTTTCTGGCTCGCATGGCCAGCATCAATCAGCGCGACGAACTCACGCACAAGGTTACTGGGGTGCGCGTATTTGGCAGATATCTCACCGATAAGGCGGATTTGGGCGACATTGATCTTGCGGTTGCGATCAAAGCTCGGCGTAAATCCCACGTCAAAGAAAGCATAGAGCGGGCGAACCAATCGGGCAAAACAATCTGCAGCTTTCTCGACAGGATCAGCTTCGGTCGGTCCGAAGTCAGAAAGCTTCTGAAGGGCGGCAGTCCCTATCTATCCATCCATGAGTTCGATGAGGTGGATGAGTTGGGAGCTCCCTACAAGGTACTGTTCTCAGACAATGGGGCCAATTAACAGCTCGGGGACTGCGTCGCGGCAAACACGCCACCGGGCCCCCAACCTTGTGCGGGCCGCAGCCTGAGCGCCTTGAAGTTCCCATTCGGTTCGCGAAAGGCGGATTTCATTCGGACTATCGCGTATGACGCCGAGGGAGATTGGCATCACGAGAACTCAACCCATCCTGTGATCTGAGGTCAGGCCCCATCGGCTAGATCGAGATAGGCGATCCATGACGCCGTCCGCGAGCCCCACCTTGTAGACGGCTTCAGCTAAGCGCCTGTCCTCCGCTAGTTGGCTCAGCTTGCTATTGCCTAAGCGCTGCGGCAGCCGCATGCAAACCGACTCGAGCATTTCGATCTCGAACGGAACATTGGCGCCGGCGGTCATCGAGAACGGCCCAGGCGTGAGCAGGAACAATGAACGTGCGCAACTGGTCACCAGTGCTTCGCCATAACCACCATCACAATCGACGAGGTGCTGATCGGGTCCGTGTGCGGCGTACGCTGTTCAGGCGGCAGCCCCTTTGGTCATCAACGCGGCCGCCCGGGTGACCTATGATCGCGATTTGCCACGCGTGCGTTCGCTGCGTATCATTTTTTGACGGCCCGCCACGTCGACTTGACGATCGTCCTCGAAACGCTGACCAGCTTGCCGGGAGTTTCCATGTCGTCGATCAGTGCTACGTTGCTCGACAGCCTGCGTTCCGTTGAGCGTCCGGGCGACTTTTGCGTCGGCGGAATTCGGGAGATCTTCATGCCGACGATCGATGTCGAAGGCGTGGGCAGGATCGCCTTTCCGATTCTGGCCATCCAGGCCGAGCGGCTCGTCGCAATCGCCGAGGCAGCGCCCTACGGGCGGGGCGAGGAGACGGTGGTCGATCCCAAGGTCCGGAGGACTTGGCAGATCGATTCCGCCAAGGTTCGGATTGGAGGGCGTCGCTGGGAGCAGAGCCTCGCCGGACTTGTTGCTGACACAGTCCTCGGACTCGGTGTGAGCGAACCGGTTGAGGCCGACTTCTATAAGCTTCTTGTCTACGATACCGGCAGCTTCTTTGTCGACCACCGCGATACCGAGAAGGTCGCCGGCATGTTCGCGACGATGGTGCTCGTGCTGCCCTCGACCCATAGCGGCGGCGAATTGGTCATAAAGCATCTCGGCCGGGAGGTGGTACTCGACCCGCGTCCGGAGGAACCGTCGGAGATCGGATTCGCCGCCTTCTATGCCGACTGCGTGCATGAGGTGCGCCCTGTTAAGGC
This sequence comes from Bradyrhizobium erythrophlei, assembly GCF_042430365.1. GTDB lineage: Bacteria > Pseudomonadota > Alphaproteobacteria > Rhizobiales > Xanthobacteraceae > Bradyrhizobium > Bradyrhizobium erythrophlei. Next base: position 90,854 of record NZ_JBHMET010000191.1, on the reverse strand, counting down.
GGGATGGCGCCTGACCCTCGTCTATAATTTGCGTTCCGTCGGCAAGAATCGGCCGCTGAAGGCGCCCGATTATCGGGCAGAGCACGGGCGGGTGGTGGAGTTGCTGCGAAGCTGGGCGAGTGCTGAGGGCGAGCCTGATAAGCGGATCCTGCCCCTGGAGCACGCCTACACGCCGGCGGAGCTGTCGTTCAGCGCTCTCAAGGGCGCGGATGCGGGCGCGGCGTCTGTGTTGGTCAAGGCCGCCGCAGAGGCGGATTGCGATCTCCACCTCGCCCTTGTGTCGATCGAGGAGAGCGGCAGCGCCGAACATACCGGCCATTACGGACGTCGCCGCTGGAGCCGCGACGAGGACGAGGACGAAGAATTCGAGGTTGCCGAGGTCATCGACCGGGCGCTGATCCTGTCCGCGTGGCGACGTCCAGATGGCGGCAAGGCCGAGTTCGACGATTTCCCATTCACCGAGGACGAGTTGTGCCCGCCCGACGCATTCGAGGATCTGATGCCGGACGAGCAGCATTTTCACGAGGCGACGGGCAACGAAGGCGCGTCCTTCGAGCGCACCTATCGCCGTGCCGCCTTCGTGCTGTGGCCGACCACGCGGAGGCTCGCGGTGCTGAACCAGGCCGGCCTCCGCACGACGCTGCCGTATCTCGAAGATCTGACGGAGCGCTGGGGGACGAGCAACGCATCGATCCAGTCGCCGTTGTGGCGTGAAGCCAATGAGCTTTCACGGCACATGCTGCGCTCCTGGTCCCGCTCGCCCTGGCGGGAGGACGACAACTCCGAAGCCGGCCGGATGCTCGATCTGCAGATCTTGCTGAGGAACGTGGAGTGCATCGATGAGTTTCTCTCCGGACTGTCCGCGGAAGGCCATTACGCCGCGCCCGACAACGGGGCGATCGTGCGCGCCGCCACCCTTCTTCCGGCCGCGCGTGCAACGGAGCTGCTGGTCCGCATTGTCAGGCGTAACGCTTCGGCCCATCTCAGCGCCTGCGGCGATCTGCTGCGGCGCTGCGTCGCGGCGCCGACGGGTGCGACGGGCGACCTGCAGCAGATCGGCCTGACCTTGATCGATGCCTTGCCGGGCGACCCGGCGAAGCGGGAGCGGGTCGACACTTGGAGTCGGCCAACACCCGTGAAGCCGGGTTTTGTCGTCGATCTTCTGACGGCGACGAGCCGGATCGATGGGGGGCTCGCGGCGCGTGCGATCGAGCACCTGCTGGCCTGGCCGGAGACGTACACGCCGGACGACGTGCTGGTCCCCGCTGCTCTCGCGGCTGCCAAGCTTGTGGAGAACAGGGCTTGGCCGGCGTTGGGGCGGCTCCGTGAGGCGTCTCTCGACCACCTGCGCAGGCGCATCGCCCTACCGCTGGAGGCGCCACGGGACTGGACCAGAACTGATCCACTCAAATGCACATGCGGCGACTGCCGTGGACTGGGCGCGTTCCTGGTTGCGTCGGATCAGCAGCAATGGCGCCTGAAGGCGGTTCAGGATCGCAGGACCCATGTCGAGCAACGCGTCCGCAGCGCCGCATGCGACCTTGACCTCACGACCGAAAGGCGCGGCAGCCCCCACACGCTGGTTGCCACCAAGAACCAGGCGAGCTACGAACGGTGCGCAAAGCAGCGCCGACAGGATCTGAAGCACGTGTCCGCGCTGGGTGGATGACGTTGCACCGCGCGGAACAGCGAGCTCGACCACAGAATGAGCCGCAACAATCGGGTTCCACTTGCTAATCGTGTCGCCAAAGCGGCAGAAGCGGCATTGGCCGCCCGGCACTTTGTGAGCGCCATCGACGTGCTCATCGGGATCGGGTGGCTTGACTCTGGAGCGGTGGAGCGCTGGCGCCGCGGGCAGATCGATTGCCTGGAGGAAGCTGTCCGGACCAATCTACCGCGCATCTCGGAAGCCATGCAGCTCTTCCGATCTTGGGCGACTGCGAGAGGGTTGTTCGCAAGCCAGACCGCCTATGTCGGTCGTACGCCGCGGCGCCAGACGCTGCGCTTCAGCCGAGGCGGAAATCCTGCAATCGAGGCGTCATATCGGACACATTGGGTATCGCCGGAGCTTTCCGAGAAGAAGCGCGAGCGCTTGGCGGAAAAAGAAGGCCGCGCCCCGGAACTGGTGGTCGCCCAGCCATTGCACGCGGAGTGGATATGCCATCGGTGCGGCGGCACCGGCGATCTGTTGATGATGGAGACGCCCGGCCCGGTGTGCCTCCGCTGCGTTGGCCTCGATGATCTCAAGTATCTGCCGGCGGGCGATGCCTTGCTCACGCGGCGCGCGAAAGCGAAAAGCACCCGATATGCTGTCGTCGTGCGCTTCAGCAGGACCCGTCGCCGTTACGAACGACAAGGTCTGCTGGTCGAGCCGCAGGCCTTGGCAGATACGTGGTAACCCAGCCTCGATTCCGGGGTTCTGTCGAATTCCATTGAAATTTCAATCACAGATGAGTTCGCAGTTTTATTCTGAGCGGCGCGCCAGCATCACCATTCTCAGGTCGGCGAAGTTCTGAGCGCAGGCTCGGCATCGGTTGCGACCGAACTGCACGTTTGGCGAGCTGATTGTTCCACGCCAGCCAGATCGTGCCGGTGACGGCGTCCCGCGCAACCGCCCCGCAGGGTGGCTTACGTTTCCGGCAATCCTGATACCCGGCTCACCTCTGTCATCATGACCGGCTCCCCGGGGCCGCGTCGCCCAGCGCGGCAACGGCCACGCGCGGACCTTTTCAGAATGGAATTGAGCGCACTGCGACAGTAATGCCCCGGCAATCCTCGACGTCCCGCCAAGCGGCGCTTGACAACCTGTAGATGCACGTTGCAACCTAGTTTTGTTGTTCTGCGGGGGCAGACATGGGGGTTACGCGTCGACGTTTGGCGTCAATTGCATACTATTCGAGTTCTGTCGCAGCCGTATTGCCGGCTTTCAGGCGGATCGCATCCATTGCTAGTCCGGCTTTTCTGCCAACCGTCGCTCTGCCCTTGGCTGCCAGAGGTCGGACGCATGCGGTGCGAGCTGCGCGGGTAAGGACGCTGAGCTTCGTGGTCGCAAGCGCGTTGTGCGCGTCGCCCGCATGGGCCGATGGGATAGCGAAAAGCAATTGGGCCCCGGCGGTGTACTCGGGGCCCCGCTGCGATGATCCCGCGGTGTTCGCCCGGATCAATGCTGAATTCCACGGCAGACATTGGGGCTTCGGAGCTCTGCGCATTGACGGACGTGAGGTCATTCGGAAGTACTGGCCGCAGGCTGACATGCCGCGACGCTTTTGCGAAGGGACGGTCAAGCCGCTGAGCGGCGCTGAGCGCCCGGGCTGCAAATACGTCTCCCCGAGCTACTATCCGGTCTGCTACCCGATCTACTACGCGATTATTGCGAATGGCCCGAGCTATGAGCTCGAATGGTGCGCCGTGGGACTCGATCGTGCGTGGCCTGTTGATCCACGATGCAGGCTTGCGCGGCCCTGACTCGGCGACGGGGCGAGACCGCTCTGAGACGGGCGAACTTTGATAGGTGCCACCGGTTCGTTGCCGCCGCTCGAAATAGCGCGAGCCGTTTGTTGTGTGCGGTGCCTGGCGAGTTGCAATGAAGCGGCCCGATCCAGGCCGTGACTCCGGTGCGCTCGCCCAGGCTGGTTGTTTTTTGTCTTGTTGTGTCTTGGGCATAGGTGAGGGCGTCATGCGTACAGGTATCGTCGAGTCGATCCGTCAATTGGGACGTGATCGCAACTCCGATGTGGGGCCCGTGAAACGAGCGGCCGCCCGCGCGCTCGGACCATCAAGCCGCGTGGCTGGCATCGGCGCGGTTTTCTCCTTGGCAGCGCTGGCAGGCTGCTCGATCCATCCGTTGGTGGATGACGTGTCCCCGATCCCGACGGAAGCGATCGTGGCAGCCGCCCGTTGCGAGTTGAGGCTTGGCCTCGTTCACCAGGTCGAGGTCTGGTTCGCGGACGAGGAGCCGTCGGTCACGGGATTTGACCCGAACACCATTGGTGAACCGGAAAATTTGAAGCTGATGAAGAAGCGCTTCCCCAAGATCGATCTGGAAGGCGATTGGCAGCAATACATGGATATTGCGATTGCCTATGAATGGAGCTTCGACATCACGGAAACCAATCATGCTGACGCCAGCGTCGGCTTCCGGTTGCCCACGCTCAACCCGGCGGGCACCTTCGATCTCAACGCCGGCGGCAATGCCAACGCGACCAGACAGGCCAAACGCACCTTCAAGAACCAGGACAAGTTCGGGGGCCTTCTGACGCAGAAATGGTGGAAGATCTGCAACGACGTTGACCGCTCCATCGAACACTTTCCAAACACCCCGACAGACCGTCCGCCATTCCAGCCTCAACCCGTCCGCCCGGTGTATCCGATCACCGGCACGATCGGATTGGCGCGCGCCGTCACGACGTTCCTGAAGATAGCGGTTCAGGAAGGCGCACTGGACACCTTCACCGACGAACTCACCTTCACCACGACGTTCGATGGAAGAGTTGGCGGGGCCGTCACGCTTGCGCCGGTTCCGAAGGAATTCCGGCTGGTGAACGCCACCACCAATCTCGCCGGATCCCGCCTGGATATCCACAAGGTCAAGATCAGCATGGCCTTCCCGAAGGCGCGAGTCACGCAAAAGACCGAAAAACAAAAGGTCGATGAATTGCTGAAGGACGTCATCGGCGGCTACGAGCTGAACGCCCAGTGGCGCGCGGCCTATACACTTTGCGTCGTCGATGCGAGGAGCCGCGAGGACGACTTCAAGAACCTGCGGCTCGATCCACCCGAAGTCACCTGTCTCGCCTCGACGGACGCATTCTATCCGCGAGGCAACGGCCGCACCAATTCGCTGCTGTATGGCCGCCGGTTTGACCGTATTGAAGAGCGGGTCAAGTTGGAGCAGCAAAAGCAGGAAAAGACGAGGCTGGATGGGCAAGGCCCAGGGGAATCACGGTGACGGTGCTGGACTGCACCCCAGGAATGAGACCCGATAATTTCGGGAATTACGGCGAGAGTGCGCTCAATTGATGCCTGATACCATTATATGGCATGTCTCAGCCGTGCGAGCCCGAGTTGTGCGGATCGCTTTCGCCCATCATGGCGCGGAGCCGCAATCTTCAATTTAGTTAGGAGCGCACCCGCGTTCCGGCCAACTTCGTGCGTGCCTCGTTCAGGGCCTGCGCTTCCGCCTCCGCCCGGGTGGGGCCCTCACCGCGCGCGAGGCGTGTCCCGGGGCTGACATTGTCAACCTCGCAGCGATATCGGTTGCCCAGTTTGTACGAAACCACCCCGATCTCCCAGCCACCCAAGTGCTCCTTGCGTCGCTGATAGCCGTCGGCATGCAGCCAGGTCCTTCCTGCATAAAAGGCCGCTTTCTCGACCAGGCCCGCTTGCGACCAATGATGGGCGAGGATCTCGGGATGCAGCTCCACCATTTCCGGAAACCGATCTTCCAGCACTTTTGCAATCCGCGCGTGCAGTTCCTGTCGTCGGCCCCGCAACAGGGTCGCATATGCCGCATCGCGGATCAGGGCGTGCTTGAAAGTGTAGGTCGCGCTCGGCGGCCTGCCGCGACAGAAGACCAACTCGGAATGGACGAGGCGCTCCACGGCCTCTTGCAAGGTTTTGTCCGGTAGCGGGATCAGGGCGGCCAGCAACTCGTATGAAAATTCGCGGCCAATCGCGGCGCCGATTTGCGCGACTTCCCGGATCGGCGCCAACCTGTCCAGCCGCGCCATCAACGAGGCGTGCAGCGTCGTCGGAATCGCAAGCGGAGGCACCGGACCGGTCAAGACATACTGGTCACCCGCATCCCTCAGCAGACCGCTTTCCAACACCGCCTTGGTCAGTTCCTCGACGAACAGCGGCACGCCGTCGGCGTGGGCGGTGATTTGATCAGTGATCACCAAGGGCAGTTGCTTGTTACCGGTGAGGCGCTTCACCAATTCGGCGCCGTGTTGTCGGCCCAGACGGTTGAGCGCCAATGTCGTCACGTGCGCGTCGCCAGTCCAAGGCGACTGGAACTCCGGCCGAAACGTCATGACCAGCAATACCCGCAAGGATGAAACCCGCTCCACCGTCAGCTCGAGCAGCTCGAGCGAAATCGGATCGACCCAGTGCAGGTCTTCGAAGACCATCAGCACCGGTCGAGCCGAAGCCAGCCCGGCGAGCTGTGCGAAGAGTGCCTCCAGGGTTCTCTCTTTGCGCCTCTGCGGATCCATGTTTAGCGGCGGGTAGCGATCGCCCCCGATGGATAGCAGGTCCGCCAACAGGGCGGTGGCCTGTTTCATTTCCCTGGTCGATGGGGCGAGGATCGCCTCGAGCTTACCAAGCCGGCGTTCGGCGCTGTCGTCCCGCTCAAATCCGGCGGCGTGCTCCAATTGGCTGACGACCGGATGAAGCGCGATCTCTCCGTGATGTGGCGAACAGAAGAAGCGCAGTCGAATGTGCGGCTCACCGCTCAACCGTTCTTCGATCGCCTCGGTCACGCGCGACTTCCCGATCCCCGGTTCACCGGACAGCAGCACGACCCGGCCATCGCCCTCCTTGGCCTGCTGCCAACGGCGCATCAACAGATCGAGTTCTTCGTCGCGGCCGATCAGCGGCGTGCTGGTGCTCGCGGCGTGAAGTGCCTCGAAGCGGCTCTCGATGGCGCTCGGGCCGACCACCTGCCATGCCCGCACCGGATCGGCGAAGCCTTTGAGCGGCGCGGCGCCGAGGTCGCGATATTCGAACAGCCCGCCTGTCAGGCGCCTTGTATCGGCGGCGATCACGACGCTGTTGGGGGCCGCCAAGCCCTGCAGCCGCGCAGCCAGGTTCGGCGTTTCGCCGACCACCGCCTCCTCCTGAGCCGCGCCGCTTCCGATGAGATCGCCGACCACCACCAGGCCCGTGGCGATGCCGACGCGCATCTGCAGCTTCAGCTCGCCGGGGAGCGGAAGCGCGGTTGCGCCGATAGTCTCAACCAGAGCCAGGCCGGCGCGGACCGCGCGCTCGGCGTCGTCCTCGTGGGCGTGCGGGTAACCAAAGTATACGAGCACGCCGTCGCCCATGTACTTGGCAACGAAACCCTCGGACCTCGCGACAACGCTCGCGCAGCCATCGTGGTAGACGCGCAGCACGTCACGCATGTCTTCGGGGTCAAGCTGTGCCGAGAGCAGTGTTGAGTTGACGAGATCGCAAAACATCACCGTGAGCTGCCGCCGCTCAGCGGATGCGCCGGCCGACACGATGTGTGAAGTCGGAGCCGTCGGTGTGGCGGCGGTTGGGTCGCCGTCGCTCGCCGTCAGCCGCTTACCGCACGCGGGACAGAACTTTGCGCCTGAACGAATTGCCGCGCCACAAGATGGGCACCGGCCGGGGAGAGCCGCGCCGCACGCGTCGCAAAACTTGCTCTCCTCCGGAATGTCGGCCCGGCAACTCGGACACTCCATGCGCCGCTCCCTGGGCTGGCCAGCCCTGTTCTGTTGCAAAGTCTAGCACAACGAGCCTTCGCAGGGCCGCTGCCTCGATTTCCGCACAAATTGCCGGAGCATGATCGGTTCAGATTGAAGCAGAACCGAAGCTCTAGATTCTTGACGCGTTTTCCCTCACGCGAACCGGTAGCCGCTTCGCTCGAAAACGCTTTATCGCGGGGGGAACATCCGCGTTCTCGCCAACATCTCGCTTGCCTTAGTCAGCGCCTCGGCTTCCGCCTCCTCGCGGGTGGAGCCTTCGCCTCGCGCCAGTCGGGCTCCCGGGCTCACATTGTCGACCTCGCAGCAATAGCGGCCGCCGAGCTTGTACGAGGCGATGCCAATGTCCCAGCCTTCGAGGCGATCTCGCCGGCGCCGATAGTCCTCGGCGCGCAGCACCGTTCCGCCTTGCATCCCGCTCACCTCCTTCGAGAATCACGCTGCAGCACGCTCGATTGGCGCGCGGACGAGGTTGCCCCACTCGGTCCAAGAGCCGTCGTAATTCTTCACGTCGGGGTAGCCCAGGAGGTACTTGAGCACGAACCAGGTGTGGCTCGAGCGCTCGCCGATGCGGCAATAGGCGATCGTCGGACGATCCGCCGTCACTCCCTCGCCCTCGTAGAGAGCACGAAGTTCGTCTGCCGACTTGAAGGTGCCGTCGTCGTTGCAGGCCTTGGCCCAGGGGATGTTGCGCGCGCCCGGCACGTGCCCGCCACGCTGGCAGGTCTCGGGAAGGCCGGGTGGCGCCAGGATCCGCCCCGTGAACTCGTCGGGGCTGCGCACGTCCACCAGCGCAGCGCTCTGTTGCGCTGTGGCCGCCTGCGCATCGTTGAGATAGGCGCGGAGCGAGAAGTCGGGCTCGGTCGGCATTGTGTAGCTGGTGCGGGCGATTTGCGGCACATCCGTAGTCAGCTCCCGCCCTTCCTCGAGCCATTTGCGTCGCCCGCCGTCCATCAGGCGAACGTCCAAATGGCCGTAGATCTTCATCTGCCACAGCGCCCAGGCGGCGAACCAGTTGTTGTTGTCGCCGTACAGGATCACGGTCGTATCGTTCGCAATCCCCGCGTCCTCCATCAGCCGCCGGAAGTCGCCGGGCGGGATGATGTCACGCTGCAGCGTGTCGCAGAGCTGTGTCGTCCAGTTCCAGGCGATCGCACCAGGAATGTGCCCTTGGTCGTACCCACCCGTGTCGACGTCGACTTCGACGAGACGCACGTTCGGATCGCTCCGGTGCGCCACCACCCAAGCGGTATCAACCAGCATTTTGGGATCAGCATACTGGCTCATGAGAATCCTCCCTTGGTTTCCACAGACGGCGGCGTCCGTGCGGCGGGCGCCAGTGTGGTCACTCAACTCGAACGGACCACCCAGTTAATTGGCAGCGCGCCCACGAGCGCTTCGCAAGATCAGCACTACTGTGGCTGATATCCCTCAATGCGGGTCAGCAGTTCTTCTTCCAGACCAGCCCGGCGCTTCTCGAGCCACTTAATCTCCGCCTCCTGATCAGCTTCCGCCTCGTAAGCTTTAAGGAGATCAGTGACGCGGCGGTATTGGTGGCAAAGTGCGTCGAAGGTTCCGTCCGTCGCCACTAACCGTCGCACGGTCTCCTCATTCTCGGAGAATCTCGCCAGCAATGGCCGGATGCATTCCACTGCTTCGTTTGTGCCCATCGCTCCTCCGTACTCTGTCCGAGGATTTCGCGGGACGGGTCTCGACGACCTCGGATTAGAACTTCATCTTTCGAATCTCATCGACGATCTCGGGATTGGCCAGCGTCGAGATGTCACCGGCATCCTCGTTGTTCGAAATCGCCGCAAGCACACGGCGCATGATCTTCCCGGAGCGGGTCTTCGGCATGTCGGGCACGATCACCACACGGCGCGGACGCGCAATGGCGCCGATCTCGCGGACTACGGAGTCTTCCACTCGTTTGCGGATGGACTCATTCGGTGCGAGCCCCGGTTTTAGCGATACGTAGAGGTCGGGGATCTTGCCCTTGATCTCGTCTCTGGCGGGGACGACCGCCGCCTCCGCGATCTCGTCAACAAGCAGGCTGGCGGACTCGATCTCTTTGGTGCCGAGCCGATGCCCGGCCACATTGATGACATCGTCGATTCGACCGAGGATGCGATAGTAGCCGTCGCCCGCTAGCAAAGCGCCGTCACCGGCCATGTACGGCCAGTCGTGCCAGTCATGGCTCGTTCGATCTTTGCAGTAGCGCGCGTAGTACTGCTGGACGAAACGATCGGGGTCCTTCCAGATCGTCTGAAATGAGCCCGGCCAGGGGTTCTGGATGCAAATGTTTCCCGCGCGGCCGGAGCCAGGAGCAATCTCTTGGCCTGCCTCGTCATAGATGATCGGATGAATGCCGGGTACGCCCGGCCCTGCGCTTCCCGGCTTCATCGGGTACAGCGCCGGAATCGTGCTGCACAGGAAACCGCCGTTCTCCGTTTGCCACCAGGTGTCGACGATGACCGCCTCGCCCTTGCCAACGACCTCGTAGTACCATTTCCATACCGCAGGTTCGATCGGCTCGCCCACAGTGGTCATATGCTTGAAATGGTGATTGTACTTTGGCGGCTCATCCGGCCCGGCGCGCCGAAGCGCCCGTATTGCTGTCGGCGAGGTATGAAAGATATTTACCTCGAGCTCTTCGGCAATGCGCCACGGACGCCCCGCGTCGGGATAGGTGGGAAGCCCCTCGTATACGACCGACGAGGCGGCGAGCGCCAGTGGCCCATAGACGATGTAGGAGTGACCCGTGATCCAGCCAATATCGGCCATGCACCAGTAGACATCCTCCGGATGGATGTCCTGAATGTATTTCGACGTTCCCGCGACATAGGACAGATATCCACCGGTAGAGTGCTGACATCCCTTCGGCCTCCCCGTGGTGCCGCTGGTGTACATCAGGAACAGCGGATCTTCCGCAAGCATTTCCACAGGGTCGATCCGGCGCCGCCGATAGGCCGACAGCATCTCGTTCATGACGACATCGCGGCCTCCAACCAGCGGCGTCTTGCTTGAATATCGCCCCGGGTGTCTCTGCCACACGAGCACCTTCTCGACCTTGGCGCCTTCCTTCTCCGCCTCGCTGACTGCGACGTCGGCTTTCTCCTTGTGATCGAGAAGCTGGCCGCCGCGGTAATAGGCGTCCATTGTGATCAGCACACGGCTTTCGGAATCGATGATGCGATCTGCCGTGGCCTTCCCGCTGAAGCCGCTAAAGACTTGCGAGTGAATGACCCCGAGCCTGGCGCAGGCGAGCATCGTGATCGGAAGCTCCGGAACCATCGGCATGTGCAGCGTCACCCGGTCGCCCTTCTTCAGACCACAGCCGTCTCGCAACAGTGCGGCTACCTCGTTCACACGCACATAGAGCTCCTGATACGTGACGTGCTGGATCGCTTCGTGCTCTGGCTCGGGGACGAAGTGGATCGCGGTCTTGTTCTTGTACTTGGCGAGATGGCGATCGACGCAGTTGTAACTGGCGTTGATCCTGCCGCCGACGAACCATCGCCAGAATGGTGGCTTGCTCACATCAAGCGTGACGTCCCAGGGCCGGTACCAGTCAAGAAGATCGGCGTACTCCTTGAAGCAGTCCGGGAAGTTGTCGAGACTGAATCGTTCGAGGATCGTTTTGTCGGTCAGGTTGGCCTGCGCAACAAATTTCTCGGGCGGATTGACATAGTTCTCTTCCTGCCAGTGGACCGCGATCTCGGCTTCCGAAACTTCTGCTGTTTGATGTGACATACGCTGTCTCCCAAACTATCGCGCAGCCTCTAAATCACGCGGGCCGCGTGGTGCTCTCGCGCGCAGGCAGGCGCTCGCGGCGCTCGTACTGAGGCCGCCTCAAGAATACATGATGAAGAAATTCAATCATCCGGCACTCCCTATGTCGCGGCGGGAGCGCAATTCAGGTTGAACGCCCAGCCGGGACGTTACTAGTCAGTGGCAAGTTTAAATCCTTTCAGTCGACTTGGCGAGGCTTGCTTCCTCTCTCCTCGCGTAGGTGAGGTGACGCCTATTGCAATGCAGCGTCCTCAAAGTCGCAATTAGCGTGCAGAAGGCAGAAGTGAAACGCATCACCGCGCGGTGAATCTTGGCGCGGATCTCAACTGCGCCATCGACGGCCTCTTGGACAGACCGCTCCTGGCGAATAGCCTGGTACGCGATGGAACCTCCCCGTCCGCAACGGACGCTGCGTTTCGCCACCAATCGGGATCGATGGCCATCCTCGGCGAAATTTACATCGGTATTTCAATCACATAAGAGTTCGTGCGATGCGCCCCCAAGCCGCGGGAGCGCCATGGCGCGCGACGGCTGGCCCAGTGGATCGGCGGTATCAGCGCCGCTTGCCGCGCCGCCGTTCAGGCAGCGCGTGCCAGGGGATCGAGATCCTTCAACCGCGTTTCCAGCGTCGCGATGGTTGCGACCAGCTTGTCCCGGCGCTCGCGCAGGTCCCTGGCAATGAGCGGGTAGGCCACATCGCTCACGTTGAAGACCCTGGCCTTTTGTTCCTCATCAGCGATGTCGGAATTGAAGAGCTGGGCCCTCCACCGAAGGTCGGCGATCAGCGCCTGCAGGCGTACCGAGGTCGTTCCAGAACTGTACGTTGGTTGCATCATATCTGCCTCAACCTGAAACAGAGCCAACCCAGGTTGGCTAATTGGTGAAGTACCGAGCAAGGGCGATGCCAGCTTCCCGCCCGGCTCCGCTCCGGCGACCCCTGGTCGCGTGTGCGCGGCACGGTGACGCGGTCCGATCCGTGCCGGGAAAGGGCGGCGCGTCATTTTTCCCCCGGAGCACACCGGAGTTCGGTTTTTCGAAAGGAAAAGACGTTTGGGCGGACCATCGCACCGCCGCGAGCCTGATGCTGGCGCTCCGCGTCCCCCGCCGTGAGGTGCAATCCCGGCTCGAATCAAGCGGCGGATGGCCGTCATTTCCGCTATGATCAGGCGTATGACGATCCGGATTACCGGACCCCAACGCAAGGCACCACGGCTGAGTGGCGTGGTCAGGCTGATCGTTGCGGCCGTCGTCACGACGATTGGCCTGATCCTGCTCGCGCTCGCCAGCGACGTGCTGGTCGACTGGCTGTGGTTTTCGTCGGTCGGTTATCTGCAGGTGTTCTGGACAACGATCGGCGCCAAGGTCGCCGTCCTCGTCGCGGTCTGGACCGCAACCGGTCTCGTCCTTTGGGTGAACGGGGCGCTCGCCCTGCGTTTCGCCGGCAAAGGGTCGACACTGGTTGCGCCGGCTTCACTGTGGCCGGCCACGGGGAGTGCGCCGCCGGATCCGTTTGCGCAGTGGCGCGATCATCTGCCGTGGCGCGTGATCGTCGCCGGCGGGGCGGCCTTGCTCGCTCTCCTCGTCGCGGCGGCCGAGGTCGGCTACTGGGGCATCTTCCTGCGCTTTCTCTATCAGGTGCCCTATGGCGCGGCCGATCCGCTCTTCAGCAAGGATCTCGGCTTCTACCTGTTCTCGCTGCCGGCCTATGTCCTGATCAAGAACTGGATGCTGCTCACGCTCGTCCTGAGCGCGCTATTCGCCGCAACGATCTATTGGGCTCATGGCGACATCGTGTACGACATTCACCAGCGCTCAATGTCGCCAACCGTGATCGCCCACGGTTCGGCACTGCTCGGTCTTCTTCTTGCGGTGAAGGCGTGGTCCTACGCGCTCGATCGCTATCTGCTGCTCTATGGCGACAACGGCGTCGTCGTCGGCGCAAGTTACACCGACGTTCACGTCGGCCTGCCGGCCCTGTGGTTCATGATCGGGCTTTCGCTGATCGCCGCGCTCGTCGCGTGGGCGAATTTGCGGGCGCGCAGCTACCGGCTTCCGGCCGCCGCGGTCATGCTCGTCGTCGCCGGCACTCTCTCACTTTCCAGCGTCGTCCCGACACTGTTCCGGCAGTTCTTCGTCAAGCCAAGCGAACTGGAGCTGGAGAAGCCCTATATCGAACGCAACATCGCGCTCACCCGGCAGGCATACAATCTCGACAAGATCGCAGCCAAGCCCTTTGCCGCCGAACAGAGGCTGACCCTCAAGACCCTCGACGCCAACAAGGCAACGATCGACAATATCAGGCTGTGGGACTGGCTGCCCTTGTCGGACACCTACGCGCAGCTGCAGGAAATCCGCACCTACTACAAATTCCATGATCTCGACGTCGACCGCTACTGGCTCGATGGCTCCTACCAGAGCGTGATGCTCTCGGCGCGCGAGCTGCGGTCCTCCCTGCTGCCGCCGAACGCGCAGACATGGGTCAATCGGCACGTGCTGTTCACCCACGGCAACGGCGCGGTGATGAGCCCGGTCACCCGTAAGAGCACCGAAGGACTGCCGCTGTTCTATTTGCGGGATATTCCCCCGGTTGCGGACGGAGGTCCCAACGTCCACGAGCCCCGCATCTATTACGGCGAGGAGGCCGACAACTACGTCATCGTCAAGGGAAGCACGCCGGAATTCGACTATCCCAAAGGAAAGGACAACGTCTATGCGGACTATGACGGCACCGGCGGCATTCCGATCGGTTCGATGGCGCAGCAGATGCTGTTCGCCTACTATTTCAACGACCCGAACCTTTTGCTCTCGAACTACATCACGCCGCGCAGCCGGATCATGATCCGGCGCAATATCCGCGAACTGGTCCCCACGATCGCGCCGTTCCTCAGGCTCGATCACGATCCCTATCTGGTCATCAGCGGCGGGCGGATGTTCTGGATCCAGGACGCCTATACGACGAGCTCCTATTTTCCCTCGACGCCGGCGGTGCCGGATTTCGACCTCAACTACATCAGGAACTCAGTGAAGGTTGTCATCGACGCCCATCATGGGACCGTCGACTTCTATCTGATGGATACTGCCGACCCGATTGCCGCGACCTACGGGCGCATCTTTCCAGAGCTGTTCAAGCCGTTCGCGGCGATGCCGGCGGATCTGCAGAAGCACATTCGCTATCCGGAGGATCTGTTCCTGATTCAGGCGCGGCTCTATCAGGCCTACCACATGGAGGCCGCCGAGGTGTTCTATAATCGTGAGGATCTCTGGCAATTCCCGCGCCAGCCGGGCGGCGGCGGCATCTCGGTGATGAGCCCTTACTACATCATTATGCGGCTGCCCGGCGAGCCAAGGGCCGAGTTCTTCCTCATGGTTCCCATGGTGCCGAGCCGCCGCGACAACATGATCGCGTGGCTGGCTGCGCGCTGTGACGCGCCGGACTACGGCAAGCTGATCGTCTACGAATTCCCGAAGGAGAAGCTCGTCTACGGGCCGTTCCAGATCGAGGCGCGGATCAATCAGAATACCGAGATCTCGCAACAGCTGACATTGTGGAATCAGATGGGCTCGCGGGTGATACGCGGGGCGAACCTGCTGGTGATCCCGATCGAGAACTCGATCCTCTATGTCACGCCGCTCTATCTGCGGGCGGAGCAGGGACATCTGCCGGAGCTGAAGCGGGTGATCGCGGCCTACGGCGAACATGTCGTGATGAAGGAGACGCTCGGCGAAGCCCTGTCGGCGCTGTTCGTGGAGCCTGGCGGGCCGCGACCGGCCTCGGGCGCGACTGAGGATCTGCCTGCCGGCAGCCCTGCAGCGAGCCAGGCCCGGGAGGCGCTCGATCGCTACAACCAGGCCGTTGAGCGGCTGAAGTCCGGCGATTGGAAGGGCTTTGGCGAGCAGTTCGACGCCATCCGCGGGCCGCTCGAGGAGATGAACCGACACTCCACCGGACATTGAAGCGCTTTCGATTCCAGCGGGGGAGTGTCATTGCTTGTGTCGATGCATCACCCCCACACTCACAACGCGTCGAGCGCGTCGCGTGACGGCGTGATCGGCAGCCATCCCGGGATGCGGCGCTTGGCGAGCCAATAGGGCCGCCAGATCGCTTGCCAGGTGGCACGGTCGAGCGGCGCCGAGCCCCAGTTGCGCTGCTCCATGTTGATCCGCGAGAGGTCATGCAAGTTGAGCCATTGGCGCGCCGCCCACCATAGTTCGCGTGGCACCTCTCGGTTCCCGGCACCCTTGAGCTCGACGATATTGGGCAGCGGGTCACGGAAACGGCAGGCAACTCTCAGCGTGGCGACGCGATGTCCGTCCCGCCTTACGCTCCACAGCCGTGAGCGGTTGTGCGTCAGGTTGTAACCGTAAGTGCGCAGGCAATTGCGCATGGCGTTCGCCTCTTCGGAGATGGCGGAGATCGAGCTCAAGGGAAGGAACTCGTAACCGGCCACGCAAGCGGCATTGAGCCACATGTCGGAGATGGGCTCCGAGCCGAGGTTCACATGCAAGGCGATCATCGTTCGCCAGTCCTCGGCTGCCGCAAGTGCCGCACCGATGCGCATGTTCGGTGTCCATGCCCGCTCGATCAGCTGCCGCCCGAACGACGACCACAGACCGATCAGCCGCAATCGGGCCGGATTGATACGCCGCGGTTCGCGGATGAGCTCGCGCGCGATCCACGCTGCCGCCGGCTCGTGCGCGAGTTCGGCGACATCTGCGACGATCTTGAGCCAGCTCGGGGCGAGCTTGGGTGAGCGCGGAAGATGGTTCGCGATCTGCCGGCGGAACAGCTCGCCGTCAGGCAATCTTCCGATCGGATGCACGAAGGCCTCCGGCGACAGCTTGCGCAGCCAAAGCGGCATACCGGCCGCCGCGGCCACCTCAGCGAGGGAGAGGCCGTCAATTACCCGTGCGAGCGCCGGCGCGGGGTTGAGCCCAGCCCGCGGGACCGCGAGCGCGAAGAGAAGCGCGGGAAAGCTCAAGGCAAGGTCGGCAATGCGCGCGTGCCGCATGGCAAGCGTTCGCACCGCTCCCTGGACGTGCGGTTGATATCTTTCGAGTTGACGTTCGAGCAGCACTGAGCGCGCGGTCGCCCGGCTCGGCGCCACCACGGGATTCGAGGGCATGGCAATAGTTCCGCAAGCGCGGCGCCGGAGGCCCGCGGCAGATTTGATTAAGAATGGGTTTTGAGATGTCGCCCGGGATCCAGTCCCGGGGTGCGCGTCAAATATCGCGCATCGAACCCGGGAAGCGCGCAATCCTGAACATGGTCGCCTCCTGCTGCTGAAATTTCGCAGCGCCCCGATAGCTTGTTTTCTATCGTCATGCAACCCGAGACTGCATCGTGTTTTGCCACAAATCAGCCGCATATCCCCGGCGGCATCCCGCCGCCACAAGGATGAGCCGATGACATCAACGTCGACGGATATCACCGACTTTCAGTTCTCGACCGCGGACTGGGCCGAACGAGATCGACTGCCGATCTTCCGGGAGCAGATCGGGCGCATGATCGTGAAGCTCGATCCGGAGCCGCTGGTCGACGGCGCGTTCCATGCCGAAGCGAATGTGCGCGAGCTGCCCGGGCTCGGTGTCGGATCCTGGACCTGCGCCAATTTGCGGATCGCAAGACCGCGCGAGCTGCTCGACGGCACCGACGATCTCGTCCTGACCATTGCCACCAGCGGCATCATGAACGCAGTGCAACGTGGTCGGGAGCTCAAGCTCAATCCGGGTGAAGGCGTGCTGATGTCGAGCGCGGAAGCCGGCAACATGTCCGTTCCATTGTCGCCGACGCGCTTCATGGGCTTGCGGCTGCCGCGCAAGGCGCTCGCGCCGCTGGTCGCCGATCCCGAAAACATGCTGATGCGTGCGCTGCCCGCCAACACGGAAGCGCTGCGGCTGCTCGCGCTCTACATCCGGGAGCTCGACGACAGCTATCGATTGACGTCGCCCGAACTGGTCCGCGCCGTGGTCACCCATTTGATCGACCTTGGGTCGCTGGTGATCGGTGCGAGCCGCGATGGCACGGCGATGGCGGAAGATCGAGGGCTGGCCGCCGCGCGGCTCGCCGCGATCAAGGCCGACATCAGCGAGAATCTCGGCTACGGCGATCTGACTATCTCAGCGGTGGCGGCGCGGCTGAGACTGACACCACGCCACATCCAGCGGTTGTTCGAAGGCGCGGGCTCGACGTTCTCCGAATTCGTGCTCGGCCAGCGCCTGGCGCGCGCGCATCGTCTGCTGACCGATCCGCGCCGGATCGACAGCACCATCGGCACGATCGCGTTCGAATCCGGGTTTGGCGATCTGTCCTACTTCAACCGCACCTTCCGCCGGCACTACGGTGCGACGCCTTCGGAGATTCGCGCCGCGGCATTCCTACCGTAAAACTCTCCGCTTCCCGACCGGCATCCGTCGCAATCGTCTCCGCCATGGCGGCCGGAGAGACGTCGTTTCCCTGGGCGAGTGTGCGGTAACGCACATTCACATTGTCGGCCGATGTCGTGCCTGTCCAATCCTTCGTCGCGTCTGTCCGAGCCTCGCGTCTGCGGCGCGCCTAAAAGGCGGCCCCCGGATGATCGTCCCGTTCGGGGTGATTCATCCTTGGCGATGCATTGAAGCAGCCAGGACCCACGAGGAGAATGTGATGAAATTTCCGCTGCACCGATATCTTGTTGTGTTCGGCATGAGCCTGGCGCTGTCCGGCGCCGCCATGGCCCAGGACATCAGCGTTGCCGTGGTCGGCCCGATGACCGGTACGGAGGCGAGCTTCGGCCAGCAGTTCAAGAACGGCGCGGAACTGGCCGTTGCCGATATCAACGCGGCCGGTGGCCTGCTCGGCAAGAAGCTGAAGCTCGAGGTCGGCGACGACGCCTGCGATCCCAAACAGGCGGTGTCGGTTGCGGAGAAGATGGTGGGGAGGAAGATCCCCTTCGTCGACGGCCACTTCTGCTCGTCGACGTCGATCCCGGCCTCCGACACCTATGCCGAGGGCAACGTGCTGCAGATCACGCCCGGCTCGACCAATCCGCTGTTTACCGAACGGGGCCTGTGGAACACGTTTCGCGTCTGCGGCCGCGACGACCAGCAGGGCAAGGTCGCGGCCGCCTTCATCATCAAGAACTACAAGACCAAGAACATCGCGATCATCCACGACAAGACGACCTACGGCAAAGGCCTCGCCGACGAAACCCGCGCCGCCATCAACGCGGCGGGCGTGCGGGAGAAGCTCTACGAGGCCTACAACAAGGGCGACCAGGATTTCGCTGCGCTGGTGTCCCGCTTCAAGAAGGAGGCGATCGATCTCGTCTATGTCGGCGGCTATTTCGCCGAGGCCGGGCTGATCCTGCGCCAGATGCGCGACCAGGGGGTGCCGGCCGTGCTGATGGGCGGTGATGCGCTGGTGGACAAGCAATTCGCGGCGATTGCCGGACCGCTCGCTGAGGGTTCGCTGTTCACCTTTGCGCCCGACCCGCAGAAGAAGACGGCGGCGGCCGCGATCATCAAGAGGTTCAAGGACAAGGGCATCGATCCCGACGGCTACACGCTCTACAGCTATGCCGCGTTCCAGATCTGGAGCGAGGCCGTTGCCAGCGCCCGCACCACGGATGCCAAAAAGGTCGCCGCGGTGATCAAGGCCGGGAGCTGGGACACCGTGCTCGGCAAGATCAGCTACACGTCGAAAGGCGACATCACCGTGATCGACTATGTCGTGTACCGGCGCGACAAGGACGGCAACTACGCCGAACTGCAAGCCGGCCACTGATCGCGCGCCGCAACATCGGTTCCATCAGTGGGACCGATGTTGCTTTGTTCATGCCGCCTCCCTGCCGGCGCCTCCGCATCGCACCGCCGTCAGCCCCGTGGCGCCGGCGCTGCGATGCGCCCGGCGATCGCTACCGATCCACCCCACGATTTGCCTCCAACCCACCGGAAAGTCCGATGTTCTCACGTCGACGGAAAATACTCCCCGCGTCCGCATACCTTGTCGCCGCAGCGTGGCTCGCTCTCGCCGCGCAGCCCGCGGCCGCAGCCGACAGAGCGGGGTGCCGCGATTTCGAGGGCATGATGCGTTTTCAGAACGCCTCGATCGCGCTGTGCGATTCCAGGAATTTTGCCGAATATACGCTGCCGACGGGCCGGATCACCGGCTTCGACTTCCGCACCAACACGGCCGAGATCGAGGACAAGCAGGAGCTCGAGGGCCGGCTCACGCAATTGCTCTATACGATCCCGAAGGGGGCGTCGTCGGCGGAGGTCTTCCGCAGCTACAAGGAGTATCTCGCGTCGGCCGGCTATCGCGTGCTTTATGAGGCCAAGGGGCCGGGCTTCGGTGCCGCGCAGGGCAGCTTCTTCGAGAGCATGGGGCCCGGCGGCCAGATCGTGGCCTACAGCCCCGATCAATCGCGCTATCTCGCGGCGGTGAAGGAGGACGGCGGGGCCAAGACCTCGATCGCGCTCTACATCGTCGAATATGACGGCGGCTACAATCCGGACCTCACCGTCGAAAAGGGCCAGGTCGTTGTCCGGCTCGACGCGGTGCAGAGCGGCGAGCTGAAGAACGGCATGGTCGCGGTCTCGGCCGCCGACATTGCCAAGCGGCTGGACAGCGCCGGCCAGGTGATCCTGTCCGGCATCCTGTTCGACTTCAACAAGGCGCAACTGAAGCCGGATTCGCGTACCGCGCTCGACGAGATCGCCGCCTTCCTGAAGAAGGATTCCGCGCGCAAGGTCTATCTCGTTGGCCACACCGACAATGTCGGCGGATTCGATTTCAACATGCAGCTCTCGCAGGCGCGGGCCGACGCCGTGGTGGCCGATCTCGTCGCCACCTACGGGATCAACCCCGCGCGGTTGAAGGGCCATGGGGCCGGTCTGCTGGCGCCGATCGCCAGCAATGCCAACGAGGATGGCCGCGCCAAAAATCGCCGCGTCGAGCTGATCCCGCAATAGCGCTGCGCAGTACTCGATCGGTCACGGCAACGAAAGCGAAGGCAAATGTCTCACATGGATGTGGCCGATGATGCTGTCCGAACCGGCGATGGTTTGCCCGATGACAGCAACGAGAGAGGAATCCCGCATTCATATCCGCTGGTCGTCCGCGATCACGGCCTGGCGACGGCGCTGGGGTTGTTGATCAAGACCCTGCCTTACGCATTCGCGCGCTGGGGAGTCCTGCTGGGATCGGCCACAGCCTGCGTCATCTGGATCGGGTGTGGTGCCGGCGGCGCGGCCTGGCTCGGCACGCACGTGTCGATGACGTTCGGCGTCTGCTGGCTCGTCGGCGTTCTCCTCGTCGGCGGATGGATCTGGGGAGCAGCGCTGCGATATGTGCTGCATCTGGTCGCGTGCGGCCATGTCGCCGTGCTGACCGAGTTGATCACGCAGGGCCGCATCGGCAATGGTGATGAGGGACAGTTCGCCTATGGCCGGCGGATCGTCGTCGCCAGATTCGGCGAGGTCGCGGCGCTGTTCGGACTGGGCGTGCTTGTTCGCGACATCTTGCGCGCGTTTCACAACGCGCTCGACACGCTCGATGAATGGCTGCCGACCCCGGGCGTCAGCACGATCGTCGGTCTCGTCAACGCCGTACTGGCCGCCGCCACGCGCTATCTGGACAAGGTCATTCTCTCCTATGACCTCGCGCGCGGCGGCGGCGATCCGTGGCGCAGCGTGCAGGACGGCCTGGTGTATTATTGCCAGAATGCCAGTCCGATTCTGAAGACCGCGGTCTGGATGGTCGTCGTCGAACGGGTCTTGAGCGTCCTGCTGTGGCTGTTGCTGCTCGTCCCCGCAGGCCTCGCGACGACGGTGCTGCCGGAAGCGGCGCGGGACTACGGCGCGCTGGTCACCGTGCTGGTGGCGGCCCTCGTGGCGTCGACGTTGCGCGCGGCCTTCATCACGCCGGTGTTCCTCATCTGCATCATGATCCGGTTCCATGCCCTGATCGAGGAGCAGCCGATCAATGCGACCTGGGTCGGCTATCTCGACCGCCTGTCCGACAAGTTCCGGCAACTCAGGCGCTGAGATCGGGGGACGGCATGACCCGAACGGCAATCCAGCCACTTCGTAGGGGAGATTTTCGGTGACCGACATCACGCTGGACAACAAGGGCGTCAAACTCGCCGTATCGGTTCATGGCCCAACGGATGGTGAACCAATTCTATTCTTGCACGGCTTGTCGCTCAGTCGCGACACCTGGGAGGAGATCGCCGAACGGCTGAAGGATCGATATAGCGTCTGGACCCTGGATTTTCGTGGACACGGGCATTCGGACCGGGCACCGAGCTACGAGCTTGCGGACTACGTCTCGGATGCCGAGACCGTACTGGCAGCAATCGAACGACCGGCGGTGATCGTCGCACACTCGCTCGGCGGCTGCGTCGCCGGCGTGCTGGCACAGAGCGGTCGTGCCAATGTGCGCGCCGTCTTCCTCGAGGATCCGCCGTGGTATCTTGGCGAGCCGGGCGAGTGGGAAAGGTCAGTATTCCCAAAACTCTTCGCGATCGTCAGCGCGCGTCAGGCGACGTGGCAGCGAGAGCGAGCGCCACTCGCCGCGTATCTTGCGTTTCTTGCAAACTCGCCAACGCCCATGGGCGGGATCGGCAGCGATCATTTCGGCGCCCGCCATCTCCTCAGTCACGCTTCGGCGCTGCAGCGACAGGACGGGCGCTGCTGGGGCAATATCGCGACCTCCGTTCTTGCGGCGATTGCGACCGAGCGGAAATTCTTATGTCCAGTCCGGATCACTCAATCCGATCCGAGGCTTGGGGCTGCCCTGTTGGAGGGCCATGAGACTCGCCTCGCGCACGATAACCCGCATGCCGAAATCATTCGTTATGGCGGTTGCGGCCACACGCCCCACCGCTCCATCGAGTTCGAGCAACGCTTCATGGCGGACCTGCAGGCCTTCATTTCAAGTCTGACATCGGAGTGAGCGCAGGCGGGAAAAGGACGGCGGTCATGCCGAACCGCAATCCGGCCGCGCATGCTCACAAATAGAAGGCTGGTACACCCATGCAAGACGCTTCCGGATACGATCCGAACTACGTGATGGGACGCTCCACGGCGGAGACCGACAGGCTCCGGCGGCAATCGCAGCTCTACGACGCCTCCACGCGGCAATTGTTCGAGGAGGCAGGTCTCTCCGAGGGCATGAAGGTGCTCGACATCGGCAGCGGCGCCGGCAACGTGTCCTTCATCGCCGCAGGCCTGGTCGGAGAAAGCGGCCGGGTCGTCGGTATCGACAGCAATCCTGAAATCGTCGAGGAAGCCACGCGCATGGCGCGCGCGCGGCGCCTCGACCAGGTCTCGTTCCGGGTCGGCGACATCGATACGCTCGAGCTCGAGCGGGATTTCGACGCGATCATCGGCCGCCTCGTCCTGATCTATCTCAGGGATCCCGCAGCCGCGGTCCGACGACTGCTCGCGCACGTCAAGCCGGGTGGTATCGTGGCGTTCCAGGATATCGATTGGGGCGACGGCCCGATTGCCGTTCCGCCGTCTCCGCTGCTGTCGCAGGCGTGGGGATATGTGAAGGAGATGTTCCAGCGCGCGGGGCTGAACAACCGGATGGGACTGTCGCTGCACGGCGTCTTCGTCGCGGCCGGTCTTCCGTCTCCGCGCATGAACCTGTTCGCCCCGGCGGGAGGCGGCCCGGATTTCGATGGCTATGACTACATGGCAAGCGGATTGCGCAGCAACCTGCCTCACATCGTGCGGCTTGGCGTCGCCACCGAGCAAGACCTGGCGCTGGACAGCTTTGCCGAACGTCTGCGAGCGGAGAGGATCGCGCAACGCGGAGTTTTTGCTCTTCCGACATTTGTCGGGGCATGGTCGCGAAAGGCTTCCCGCTGAACGGCGGCGCGACCGAAGCGGTGGGGACGCTCACGCGTGGAGCGCGAATCTGCGCCGGCGCATCCGACCACCGGCGTGAGAATGAAACTCCGCAGCGATCGGTTGCCAGGGCTACTCAGGGCCGCTATGCCGACGTTTGGCCATCTCGTTCATCGCCGCAATTCGCTAATACCCAACTCGGTCCATAGCCAGTCGAATTTGTAGTTTGCCATTGCGCTGTCGGCGTCAGCGGATTTTGCCGTCCGGTTCTCCAACATCTTGAGCCAATCCGCCACTTTGATCCGTCCGTTGGCCGTTCTGACCGCGGCACGTGGCGACTGGTCTCCAAGCATCGGAACTGGCTGATCGAGCACGTCGTGATAGTGTCGGTCCATGTGATCATGGATGATGGCACGACGTTCCTCCTCGGGGATATCAAGCTGCTGCGGCATGGCAGCACCCCGTGATGCAACGGCTTGCTCAATGGTTTCCGTCGTGACCGAGGGCTGCCCGGCGCGTCGCCCGAGTATCTTGGACAGCAGCGCGCGTCCCGTGTCGGCACGCTGCCTGGAGTTGACGGCGAGCACCAGCGACCTGTCGTCCAATTCCACATGGCCGAGCACGAGCGCGCCATCTTCATGCCAGGTCTCGAATGTCAGCGATTCCCGCGATTTCTCTCGGGCATCCGATGACGCCGCAACCGGCTTCTCCAGGCGGACCCAGTTCCACGACATCGTGGTTGCTGGACGAAACTCGGGGCGGGCCCCCAGGATCGTCTGGATGTCGTCGATCGTCGTGTCGGCTGCGAGCGGGTATCGCACCTCGCACAGCACCAGTTCGTCGCCTTCGGCGTTGTGCAAATCGGGAGTTTCCGGTGCTTCGATTCGATTGATCAGGTCGGTGAGCCAAAAGGTCGTGAACACGGGAGCTAGTGCGCGTAGCATTTCCGTCGGAGAAAGATCGACCGCATCGTCGAAATCCCGTCCGATCGCTTCGGCAAGCTTCTGCTTTTTCTCGTCGCCGAGCGTCTCGAATTCGCGCAAAGCCTCTATCAAAGCTTCCGCTGTCCGGTGTTCGAACGGCAGCACGCCGCCACCGATCTGCGTTCGCGATCCCACCTGAACGACGCGTGCGGCGATGCGATCCCACGGCTTGAGAGCGCGCGTCGCGCTCCGCTCGCTGACCAGGACTGGCTCGCCGCCGCGGATAAGGTCGCGTGCCCGGAACGACGTGTCGCGGACGATATCGCTCACTTCGTAGAGGCTCATTGTCGAGTCGCGCAGCGCGGCCATGTAGGTGCGAACGCTCGCCGTCTCTTTCCAGCCGCGGCGTTTCAGGTAGTCGTCGATAGCGTTGCTGCCGTCGTCGAATTCACGAGTTAGGAAATCTTCGAAAGCGCAGGCCCACGCCGAACTTATGAACAGGTCTTCGCCGACAGTTGCGACGATATCGTCGGCCTCAAGACCTGTTTCGTCGCAGGTGGGTTGCAGATGATCCTCAAGGATCTGCTCGAACCGATCGCGCCATGGTTCACGAGCCGTCCATTTTATCAGCCCTTGAAGCAAATGCTTGCTGGCCATGTTCCTGCTCGCGTTATGGAGACCATCCGTAGCCGCCTTGGACGCGACCCGTGCGGCAATCTATCAAATGTGCACCGTCGACGCGATCATGACGGGTGATCGCTCTCGCAAAATCAACGGTTTTTCGTAGCGCCGAGCCCGCAATCCACGCCGACTACACGCGGCAATCGTGCGTGCTCCCGGGAATTCTCTCGGGGTTTCAAAGGAGTTCCGCGCGCGAACTGGATGCCGCCCCGGCTTGTGCGACCCGCGTCCGGGACGCTAGTCTGCCCCGCAAGCAAGAAGAATTGCCGGCGAGGCGCAAATGAGTCACGAACAATCCCCCGGCGCGGCTCTGATGCCCGCCCTGCCGCGGCGCAGGCTTGGCCGCACCGGGCTCAATGTCTCCATCCTCGGCTTCGGGACCGCGCCGCTCGGCGATCTCTTCGCCAGGCTTGACGACGCTGCGGCGATCGCCGCAGCGGAGCGGGCGTTCGGGCTCGGCGTCAATCTGCTCGATACGTCGCCGCTTTACGGGCATGGCCTCGCCGAGCACCGCTGCGGGACGGCGCTTCGCCGCGTGGCGCGCGATGGAATCGTCGTCTGCACCAAGGTCGGGCGCTGGATGGATCCGTTCCACGATCGCGGCGGCGCCTCCAACTTCGTCGGCGGCCAGCCGCATCGGGCGGTGATTGACTATTCCTATGACGGCACGATGCGCTCGGTGGAGCAATCGCTGCTGCGGCTTGGAACCGATCGGCTCGACCTGTTGCTGATCCACGACGTCGACGTCTGGACCCATGGCCTTGATGCCATCGAGGATCGCTTTCGCGAGGCGATGGCGGGCGCCTATGTCGCGCTCGACAAGCTTCGCTCCGAGCGCGTGGTCCGGGGCATCGGGGTCGGCGTCAACGAGGCCGAGATGTGCGTGCGTTTCGCCAGGGCAGGGCAGTTCGACACCATGCTGCTTGCGGGGCGCTATTCGCTGCTGGAGCAGCCGGCGCTTGCCGAATTTCTGCCGCTGGCGCAAGCGCAGGGCATCGGCGTGATGCTCGGCGGCGTGTTCAACTCCGGCATTCTGGCGACCGGCGCGGTTGCCGGCGCCAAGTACAATTATCGCGATGCGCCGCCCGAGATCATGCAGAAGGTGGCGCGGATCGAGCGTGTCTGTCGCGCGCATGGCGTGGCTCTGCCGACTGCCGCGCTGCATTTCGCGCTCGGCCATCCCACGGTCGCGAGCCTGGTGCTGGGCGCGCAGACGCCGCAGGAGGTCGAGCGCAACGTCGAAGCGCTTTCAACGCCGGTGCCGTCGGCGCTGTGGCGCGATCTGAAGGCCGAGCACCTGCTCGACGCCGACGCGCCGGTACCGGCGTGATGCGGATCGATGCGCATCACCATGTCTGGCGGCTGTCGCGCGGCGATTATGGCTGGCTGACGCCGGATCTGAAGCCGATCTACCGCGACTTCGGCCTCGCCGACCTGGCGCCGCACCTCGCCGCCGCCGGAATCGCAGGGACGATCCTGGTGCAGGCGGCGCCGACCGAAGCGGAGACGTTGTTCCTGCTCGATTTGGCCGACGGCAGCGTCGTCGTGCGCGGCGTGGTCGGCTGGATCGATTTCGACGCCGCGGATGCCGCAGCGCGGATCGAGGCGCTGGCAGGGCGTGAGCTTCTCGTCGGACTGCGGCCGATGGTGCAGGACATCGCCGATGACGACTGGCTGCTGCGCCCCGCGCTGGCGCCGCTGCTCGCCGCGATGGCACGGCATCGCCTGGCGTTCGACGCTCTGGTGCTGCCGCGGCACCTGTCGCGGCTCGTGGAGGTGGTCGATCGTCACCCCGACCTGCAATTCGTGCTCGACCATTTCGGCAAGCCGCATCTTGCGACCGGCGACATCGCGGCCTGGAAGGACGATATCGCCAGCCTTGCGGCGCGGTCCAACATCGTCTGCAAATTGTCGGGACTGGTGACGGAGGCGGCATCCGACTGGCAGGTCGCCGATCTCAGCTCGGCCGTCGATCATGTCCTCGCGCAATTCGGGCCGCAGCGCGTGCTGTGGGGAAGCGACTGGCCGGTGGTCGATCTCGCCGGCGGCTATGCAAAATGGTTTGCCGCCACCGCGACATTGCTGGATGATTTGCCGGCCGATGAGAAGGCCGCGATTTTGGGCGGCAATGCGGCGCGCATTTATTTGTCAAGTCGCGGAAGGCACACATCCCGGACATAACGCACGGCCGGACACCAAATTTGATCCACAGCGCGCCTTGCTGAATCAATCCGGGATGGTCCATAAGCGGCGTCCGCGGTGCCGAAAGTTCGGCGGCGCGATGTGTCAGAGAGACGAGCGTGGCAAAGATTCATCATCAGATTGCGCAGGAGCTGGGTGTTCGCGACGAGCAGGTCGAGGCGGCGGTGACGCTGCTCGACGGCGGCGCGACGGTCCCGTTCATCGCGCGATACCGCAAGGAGCTGACCGGCGCGCTCGATGACGCGCAACTGCGTACTCTGGAAGAACGCCTGACCTATTTGCGCGAGCTGGAGGAGCGCCGCACCGCGGTGCTCAATTCGATCCGCGAGCAGGGCAAGCTCGATGCCGCGCTGGAAGCGCAGATCATGGCCGCCGACAGCAAGGGCCGCCTTGAGGACATTTACCTGCCGTTCAAGCCGAAGCGTCGCACCAAGGCGGAGATTGCCAAGGAGGCCGGGCTCGAGCCGCTGGCCGACAAGCTCTTGACCGAGCCGCAGAACGATCCGAACGTCGTTGCCGCGCCATTCGTCGATGCCGAGAAGCAGGTCGCCGATGTCGCCGCTGCGCTCGACGGCGCACGCGCGATCCTGGTCGAGCGCTTCGCCGAGGACGCCGACCTGATCGGTGCGCTGCGCGAGGAGATGTGGTCGAACGGCGTGATGGCTTCGGCCGTGCGCCAGGGCAAGAAGACCGAAGGCGAGAAGTTCAAGGATTATTTCGATTTCAGCGAGCCGCTGCCGAAGCTGCCGTCGCACCGCATCCTGGCGCTGTTCCGCGGCGAGAAGGAGGAGATCCTCGACCTTCAGATCAAGCCGGAGGCGCAGGCCCCTGTTGCCGGGGTGCCCGGCGCCTACGAACTGAAAATCATGAACCGCTTTGCCGTCTCCGACCAGGGTCGCAAGGGCGACAAATGGCTGATGGAGACGGTGCGCTGGGCCTGGCGCACCAAGATTCAGATCCATCTCAATATCGATCTGAGGATGCGGCTGTGGACCGCGGCCGAGACCGAGGCGGTACGGGTGTTCGCCTCGAACTTGCGCGATCTCCTGCTTGCGGCACCCGCCGGCGCGCGCGCCACCATGGGGCTCGACCCGGGCTACCGCACCGGCGTCAAGGTCGCCGTCGTCGATGCCACCGGCAAGGTGCTCGCGACCACCGCGATCTTTCCGCACGAGCCGCAACGGCGCTGGGACGAGGCGCTCGCCATCCTCGGCAAGCTTGCGATCGAGCACGGCGTCGAATTGATCGCGATCGGCAACGGCACCGCCTCGCGCGAGACCGACAAGCTCGCGACCGAGCTCGTGAAGCGGCTGTCCGACCGCAAGATGACCAAGATCGTGGTCTCGGAGGCCGGTGCATCGGTCTATTCGGCCTCGGCCTTTGCCTCGCAGGAGTTGCCCGAACTCGACGTCACCATGCGCGGCGCGGTGTCGATCGCGCGGCGCCTGCAGGATCCGCTCGCCGAGCTCGTCAAGATCGACCCCAAGGCGATCGGCGTCGGCCAGTATCAGCACGACCTCGGCGAAGCCAAGCTCGCGCGCTCGCTCGATGCCGTGGTGGAGGACTGCGTGAACGCGGTCGGCGTCGACGCCAACACCGCGTCGGTCCCGCTGCTCGCGCGCGTCTCCGGCATCGGCCAGGGACTGGCGCAGAGCATCGTGCAGCATCGCGACGCCAATGGCCCGTTCAAGTCACGCAAGGCGCTGAAGGACGTGCCGCGGCTCGGTCCGAAGGCGTTCGAGCAATGCGCCGGCTTCCTGCGCATCAGCAACGGCGAGGACCCGCTCGATTCATCCGGCGTGCATCCCGAAGCCTATCCGGTGGTGCGGCGCATCCTTGAAGCGACCAAGAGCGACATCAAGGCGCTGATCGGCAATGCCGACGTGGTGCGTCAGCTCAAGCCGCAAACCTTCGTCGACGAGACGTTCGGCCTGCCGACCGTCACCGACATCCTGCGCGAGCTGGAGAAGCCGGGTCGCGACCCGCGCCCGGCGTTCAAGGCCGCGGTGTTCAAGGAAGGCGTCGAGGAGGTCAAGGACCTCAAGAAGGGCATGATCCTCGAGGGCACCGTGACCAACGTCGCCGCGTTCGGCGCCTTCGTCGATATCGGCGTGCACCAGGACGGCCTCGTGCACATCTCGGCGATGTCGAAGAACTTCATCAAGGACCCGCGCGAGGTGGTGAAGCCCGGTGACATCGTCAAGGTCAAGGTGCTGGACGTCGAGGTCGCGCGCAAGCGCATCGCGCTGACGCTGCGTCTCGACGACGAGGTCGGTTCGAAGAAGGAGACCTCGGGTGCGTCGCGCGATTTTTCGCGCGGCTCGGCCAAGATGTCGTCGTCGGCGCCGCGCCGGCCCGAGGCGCAGTCCGGCGGCGGCGCGCTCGCGGAAGCTTTGCGTCGCGCCGCCGAGAAGAGCGGGCGGGGCAAGTCGACGTAGGAAGTGAGCGTATTTCAGCAAGCTAAGTTGCAGGCAATCCCAAGACCGACGTGAATCTCGCTGCAGCAAACCGCTGCTTTTGACCCGGAGCAGACCTGCGTCCAATTCATTTCGTCGCCGCAGATCAGGGGCCGCCAAACTTGGATGGATCACCGTAGGAAGGAGGGGCGTCGTGGTCGGTCCGGAATCCGCCTGGAACGGAATCGTCGCGATAGACCCGCACACCATCCGGAGTGGCGTAGCTCGGGGGCACGGCCTGGCTGGGACGAATGACGACGTGTCGCGATTTGGCTTGATGCCCTCTGGCGGCGGCGTCCGCGGAAGCGCAAAGAGCGATCAAAAAGCATAGTGCCAGGACAGAACGCATCGGATGTTCTCCAATCGATGGGCCCCGCTTTTACGTGGTGCGCGGCCCGTGCCATGGCAACCCGTAACTGCCTCCAGGTCGCCGGGGGCAACGTCGGTCTTGACGCATCTCCGGTATCACCCCTCCGGCACTCATACGCCGCTACCGTGATGTGACCTTTGCCAACAGCGACAATCCGACGTATCGCGCCGGACGCGAACGGCTCATTGACGGCATGCGATTAGCGGGGGCTCCGTACGCACGATTGCACTCCTCGAAGCCGTGCGTCGCGCCGCCGAGAAGAGCGGGCGCGGCAAGTCGACGTAAGTCCGCGGCAGGGGCGGCGAGCAGAACTCGCCGCCACTACGTCCGCTACAGCTCGCCGGCGGCAAACCTCTTGAGCGCCTCGGCGACGCCCTTGCCATAGGCCGGGTCGCCCTTGCTGCAATTCGCGACGTGCCGTTCCTGGATGTGCCGGGACGCATTGCCGACCTGTCGGGCGGTGTTGTCGAACAGCGCCTGCTTTTGTGCGGCGTTCATCTTCCGGAACAGATCGCCCGGCTGCTGCCAGTGGTCGTCATCCACGCGGTGATCCCAATGCGCGGCTGCACCGGTGATCTCGAGCGGCGGCTCGTTCAGCTGTGGCTGGTCGGCCCATTCGCCCAGGCTGTTCGGCCAATAGGCCGGCGTGTCGCCCAGATTGCCGTCGGTGCGCATCGCGCCGTCCCGGTGATAGCTGTGGAACGGGCATTTCGGCGCGTTGATCGGGATCTGGTGGTGGTTGACGCCGAGACGGTAGCGCTGCGCGTCGCCGTAGGAGAACAGGCGGGCCTGCAGCATCTTGTCGGGCGAATAGCCGATGCCGGGCACGACGTTCGCCGGCGTGAATGCCGCCTGCTCGACCTCGGCGAAGAAGTTTTCCGGGTTGCGGTTGAGCTCGAAATAGCCGACCTCGATCAGCGGATAGTCCGCCTTCGGCCAGACCTTCGTCAGATCGAACGGGTTGAACGGGAACGTCCTGGCCTGTTCGTCGGTCATCACCTGGATGAACAGCGTCCAGCGCGGGAAATCGCCACTCTCGATGCTCTCGAAAAGGTCGCGCTGATGGCTCTCGCGGTCCCTGCCGACCAGCGCCTCGGCCTCGGCATCGGTCAGGTTCTGGACGCCCTGCTGAGTGCGGAAATGGAATTTCACCCAGACGCGCTCATTGCTGGCGTTGATCAGGCTGTAGGTGTGGCTGCCGAAGCCGTGCTGGTGGCGGAAGCTTTTTGGGATGCCGCGCTCGCTCATCACGATCGTGACCTGGTGCAGCGCCTCCGGGAGCAGCGTCCAGAAGTCCCAGTTCATGTCCGGGTCCCGCATCCCCGTGCGCGGATGTCGCTTGATCACGTGATTGAGGTCGATGAAACGCAGCGGATCGCGGAAGAAGAACACCGGCGTGTTGTTGCCCACCACGTCCCAATTGCCTTCATCGGTGTAGAATTTGAGCGCGAAGCCGCGGATGTCGCGCTCTGCATCGGCCGCGCCGCGCTCGCCGGCGACCGTCGAGAACCGCGCGAACATCGGCGTCTGCTTGCCGATCTCGGAGAAGATCCTGGCCTTGGTGTAGCGCGTGATGTCGTGCGTGACGGTGAAGGTGCCGTGGGCGCCGGCGCCCTTGGCATGCATGCGCCGCTCCGGGATCACCTCGCGGTGGAAATGCGCCAGCTTCTCGATCAGCCAGACGTCCTGCAACAGCGCCGGTCCGCGCGGCCCCGCCGTCATGATGTTGACGTTATCAGTGACAGGTGCGCCGGAGGCGTGTGTCAGGAACGGTCGTTTGGTCTTGTCGCTCATCTCAAACTCCTGGGTTGGCTGTCGAAAGGCCACACTTCGTTACCCCGCTGCCCGAGGGAGGCAGCAGGTGAAGTGCGACTGCATTGCGGATCGGGTTACGGCCGAAGCAGAGGGGAGGCCTCGGCGATCGAAGAACTGTGAAGCTGGTCCATGATCTCTCCCGGACGTCGTCTTTACGTAGGCCAACAATTAGTAAGCTCGGCAGATCGCTTCAACGATCGGCACCCGATGATTCCAGCCAAATGTCCGTCGATCTCGGCCAACGGAGAGGCCGGTGGCCGCCAGGGCATCCGGCGTGCTCGGAGCCTCTCGCCCCGAAACTAACTTCGGCGTCAGAATCTGGCGCATTTGTAAGTTGAAGGTCGGCGCCGGTTTGCGTCTTCTGATCCTCCTCTTCCTGCGGCGATGGGATGTTTGCCGCGGTCCAACGAGGGAGGATCTTTCGATGAAGCACAGGTTCTTCACTAGCCTCATGGCGGCGACGCTCGCCGCCAGCGTGGCGTTTGCGCCGGTGGCCTTCGCCAGAGGTGGCGGCGGCTTCGGTGGCGGCGGCGGGCATGGCGGCGGCTTCGGTGGCGGCGGCGGGCATGGCGGTGGCTTTGGCGGCGGCGGCATGCATGGTGGCGGCTTCGGCGGCGGGATGCATGGCGGTGGGTTCGGAGGCGGCATGCGCGGCGGCGGGGCCTTTGCGGCCATGGGCGGCGGCGCACATTTCAGCGGCGCACATTTCGGCGGTCCGCGTTTCGTCGGCGCACCGGCGATCGGGCCGCGGTTTGCCGGCGCCGGATTCCACGGCGCGCGCTTCTTCCATCGTGGCGCTTTCTTCCATCACCGCTTCGTGCACCATCGCTTCCACCGGTTCGCCTTCTTCGGCGCGCCCTTCGTCTACGCCGGCTACTATGACGGCTGCTACCGGCGGACATGGACGCCTTACGGGTGGCATTGGGTCAACGTGTGCGGGGACTACTGGTACTAGCGCCTGCGAGCCGCACCGTTGCCGCGGTCGTCACCAGGCATTTCCGTCTGTCCCGGGATTGGGATAGTCTGGTGGCGACCGTCGCACCGGCCGTTCGGAGAGTTTTGAGATGATGCCCGGAGGTCACCGCCGCATCCTCGTCGTCGAGGACGATCCGGAAACCGCAGGCCAGCTCGTCGAAGAGCTGACGACCAGCGGCTATGAGGTCGATCTGGCGGCGAACGGCCGCGAGGCGCTGAGCCGGGGCGCGGCGCGCGACTATGCGGTGATCACGATCGATCGCATGCTTCCCGACATCGACGGCATCACGGTGATGCGGCAGATGCGCGACGACGGGATCGGTTCGCCCTTCCTGATCATCAGCGCACTCGGGGAGGTCGACGACCGGGTGCGCGGCCTGCGCGCCGGCGGCGACGACTATCTGGTCAAGCCGTTCTCCTTCGTCGAATTGCTGGCGCGCCTGGAGGCACTGGGCCGGCGCAGCGAGACCATTGCCAAGGAGACCATCCTGCGGGTCGGCGACCTCGCCGTCGACCTGATCTCGCGGACGGCGAGCCGCGGCGGCCGGAAGATTCCGTTGCTGCCGAAGGAATTCCAGCTGCTCGAATATCTCGCGCGCAACGAAGGCCGCGTGGTGTCGCGCGCCATGCTGTTGCAGCATGTCTGGGACCTGCATTTCGATCCCTCCACCAACATCATCGACGTCTATGTCGGCCGCGTGCGCCGCAAGGTCGACGATCAGCAAGCCTATCCGCTGATCCATACGATCCGCGGCATCGGGTACTGCCTCCGTGCTCCTGGCTAAGACCTTAACGTCATCGACGTTCAAGCTGGCGTTGATCGCCATCGGCACCTTCGGCCTGATCGTCTCTGCGATCTTCGCCTATGTCTTCTGGTCCACCGCCGACTACGTGCGGAGCCGGTCGGATCGCGCGATCATGGCCGAGCAGGCGAGCCTGCGCGAGGCCTATGTGCGGTCGGGACGCGACGGGTTGGTCGAATTGATCCGGCAGCGCATCGCGGACAGGGGCTTTGCCGATCACGTCTATGTCCTGGTCGGGCCGGGATCGGCGGTGCTCGCCGGAAACCTCAAGCGATGGCCCGATGGCGCCGCCGAGCGGGGATGGACCGAATTTCGCGCGTCGATACCGACGCTCGCGGCGGAGAACCCGCTGGTGCGGGGGGTGACCGAGACCTTCGCCAATGGCGACCGGCTGCTGGTCGGTCGCGACATCAGCGATCTCGACGGCTTTACCGCGCGGATCAGGGCGGCTGGGGTCGCAGTTGCCGTTCTGCTTTTCGTGCTGGCGGCCGTCGCCAGCATCGGGGTGACGCGACGAACCGTCGGCCGTATCGAATCCATCAATGCGACGAGCCGCGCCATCATGCAGGCCGGGCTCGACCTGCGCATTCCGCTCCACGGCAGCCATGACGAGTGGGATCGCGTTGCCGAGAACCTCAACCAGATGCTCGACCGGATCGAGACCCTGATGGGGGAGGTGAAACAGGCGAGCGACAACGTTGCGCACGACCTGCGCACGCCGTTGACCCGCATGCGCGGGCGGCTGGAGAAAGCCTATCACGCGCCGCGGAACAGCGAGGGCGACGCGGCGCTAATCGGCGACACCATCGCCGATCTCGATTCGGTGCTGCGGATGTTCGCCTCGATCACGCGGATCTCGGAGATCGAGACGCGGGCCCGCAAGCACGCGTTTCGCACCGTCAACCTCGTCGAGATCGCCGACGAGGTGGTCGAACTCTACGACGCCGCGGCCGAGCAGGATGCGACTCGTCTCCGCCTCGCCGGGGTCAGTGAGGTGCCGGTGACCGGCGATCGCGACCTCTTGTTCGATGCGATCGCCAATCTCGTCGACAATGCCATCAAGCACGGCCGCCCCGGCGGACACGTGACCGTGAGCTGCCACAATTGCGAGGGCGGCGCGGTGATTTCGGTCGCCGACGACGGTCCCGGCATTCCCACCGACCAGCACGACCGCGTCTTCAAGCGGTTCTATCGGCTCGAGCAGAGCCGCTATACGCCGGGCAACGGCCTCGGCCTCAGCCTGGTCGCGGCGGTCGCCAGCCTGCACGGGGCGAAGATCGAACTGCACGACAACGCGCCCGGGCTGTTGGTCAGGCTGTCCTTCCCCGCGCCGGCCGGCCAGAGCACGATGGGCACGTAAGGCGGCGCCCCTGCCACTGATTTGCCCGACGGCGCAAGTGCCTCATTGAAAAATATTTCGGTTTTTCGGAAGCAAAAATCAGTGTAGTGATACGCCCGTCTCACCCGACACGAGGGGCGGCTCGCGATCGTCACGAACGTGGTGTGGGATGCGGTGGACGCTAAGCGCGCAACTGACGAGTGCGTGTGAGGCGGACGGTGAAGTCGTGTGGTCCTGACGCCCCAGTGGTTTGTCTCCTCGCAAGACGCGCGAAACGTCCTGCGAAGACGGTGACAAACAAGCCCGGTCTCGCCGGGGAGAGCACGAAATAAGCCGTAAAGCCATCGCGCAGGGAAAGCCGGAGTGTTTCCGGTTTCACCTGTGGTCCTACCTCCCGAGCTTTTTGTTGCTCGGGACCCATGGGTGCGATCGGCACCCGGCTTTCCCTGCGCCCTCTGCTCTTAGAGGGTGGAACGAGATGCAAAGCTCGGACGATTCACGTCGCGAGAATGCGGACGTGTATCCTCACAGTCGTCATGCCCCGCGCATGCGGGGCATCCAGTACGCCGCGGCCTCTCGGCTCAAGCGCTGACGTCTCTGGAATACTGGATCACCCGCATTCGCGGGTGATGACACCGCGAATGGGCTGTTTGATATGTGAATCGGAAGGTTTCCTCCGTCATTGCGAGGAGCGAAGCGACGAAGCAATCCATCTTTCCCCGAGTTGAGACATGGATTGCTTCGCTTGCGCTCGCAATGACGCGAACGGGGCGCCCAACTCCATCCCCCTACAAATTAATCACCCCGCGCCGTGCCGCGTGCGCGACGGCGTCGGTGCGGCCGGTGGCGTCGAGCTTGTCGAGCAGCGAGCCGACGTGAAACTTGGCGGTGTGGACCGAGATGCCGAGTCGTCGTGCGATCATCTTGTTCGATGCGCCCTCGGCGAGCAGCGCCAGCACGTCGAGCTCGCGCGGCGTCAGCTCGAAGTCGCCGGGGGAGGCTGCCGCGTCCCGATCGCGCGAGACGATCGCCGCGGCGGCTGCTTCTCCCGGCGCGGCAAGGCGGAGGCCAGCGACGCCGCCAAGCAGCGTCGCCAGCCGGTCCGCAAGGACGGGGTCGTCGATCTCGAGCGAGATCACGATGTCTGGCGTGGTTTGCTCGCTCACGTCTCCGGCCTTTCGCCGATCGTCACCTTGAACTGCATCGGCTCGCCGCCGCGGCGGACCGTCACGTCGACGGTCGTGCCGACGCTCTGTGGTCCGAGCGACCGCGACAGCGCCCGCACGCCGGACAGCTTCTCGCCGTCGACGGCGACGATCACGTCGCCTTGCCGGATTCCCGCGGCCGCCGAGGGGCCACCTTTGTCGACATTCATCACCATCGCGCCGATGCCGTCGTCGAGGCGGATCGGCTGTAGGCCGACGCCGAGATATCCGCGCGCGATGCGGCCGCGGCTCTCGAGCTGGGCCGCGACCCGCGCGATGGTGGCGGTCGGGATCGTGAGCACGCGCCGCGGCCCGAGCACCGCCATCCCGAAGGCCTCGCCGTCGGTGTTGAGTGCGAGGCCGCCTTGCTGGCTGTGCCGCAGCCGGACATCCAGCTCGATCCTGGCGTCGATGTCGCCGCCGCGCAGGCTGCGCCACGGGGCGCCCGACAGCGAGACCATGCCGAGCCGTGCCGTTGGGGCGCCTCGGTCGGCGGCGACCACGACCGCAAGCGATCCCAGCGCCGGGGTCGTGGCCGACAGCTTGGCCGGTGCGATGTCGCCGTCGAACCGCAGCAGCGCGATGTCGGTCGTATGGTCGCGTCCGGCGATAACAGCGCCTTTGGTGCTGCCGTCGGAGAGCTGGATCTCGATCTCGCCTTCGTCGGCCAGCGCCTCGTCGGCGGTGATGACGAGACCGGGTTTCCAGACGAAACCGGAGGCCCGCAGGCGATGCGAATGCACCGAGACGATCGCCGGCGCAGTGCGCGCGATCGTCTCCGAAAGCGCTGACGAGAGTGAGGAAAGGGTGGTCGGTTCGGTCATGGGGAAGCTCCTTTGCTTCCATCAATCTGGGATATCGCCGCGGGTGCGGATACTGGCCGGATGGGCAGGG
This sequence comes from Bradyrhizobium erythrophlei, assembly GCF_042430365.1. Taxonomy (GTDB): domain Bacteria; phylum Pseudomonadota; class Alphaproteobacteria; order Rhizobiales; family Xanthobacteraceae; genus Bradyrhizobium; species Bradyrhizobium erythrophlei. Next base: position 54,122 of record NZ_JBHMET010000191.1, on the reverse strand, counting down.
GCGCGCGTTCCCGGGCGACAAAGATGTGGTCGGGATGCGGCGGGCGCAATGTGCGGAAGTCAGGAGATGTCGTGCTCAGGCACTGGCGGCCGCTCGATCGCGGCGCATTTCGGCTCAGCTCAGCGGCCGCAGCGTCGCACGCGGGCTCTCGCCGAACTTGGCGCGGTAGGCGCTGGCCATGCGGCTCAGATGGGTGAAGCCGAGGTCGAAGGCGATGTCGACGATCCGCTCGCCCGGCCGCGCCGTCTTCAGCCGCGCATTGAGCTGCGCGAGGCGGATGTCGAGCAGCATGTCCGAGATCGTGGAGCCGAAATGGCGGCGGAAGCCGATTTGCAGCGCGCGGATGCCGGTGCCCGCGACGCCGGCGAGCTCGGCGAGGTCGAGCGGCTCGGTGGCGCGCGTCTCCAGATAGGCCCGCGCCCGCTTCAGCGCCGCCGGTTGGCTCTCGGCGCGGCCGTTGAAGACATCGATCGCGCCGCTCAGGCTATGCCGCTGACCGTTGAGCAGGGCGTTGAGCAACGCCTCGCGCCAATCGGCCGCCGCGATCGCGGGCAACCGCTTCTGTGGCCCGAGCTGTTCGGCGACTGTCACGAGATGCTCGATTCTCGCCGCGAGCGTCCGCCCCAGCGATCCGGTCAGTTCGACCGCGGGATCGAATTCGACCGGCCGGACCGCCGTGCCGCCCAGCGCCGCGGCGCGATGCTCGACGAGCTTGCGGTCGAGCAGCAGGATCAGCTGGGCGCAATCGCCGCGCCAGGTCATCTCGGTCGGGATCGTCGGCGACAGCAGCGATGCGGCGCGTTCCGGTCCGGTCGCCAGCTCGCGCGCTGCGGTCCGGATCGAGGCCGAGCCGGACAGCGGCATCTGCAGCAGGAAGAAGCGGTCGAGGCAGCCCGGATTGATCGACACCGATCCGCCATAGGCGACGTAGTTGATGGAAAACCCGTCGAAGCCGGCGCAATTGTGCAGCGCGCAGAAATCCTGCTCAGAGTGATCGACCGGCTTGAGATCATGCGGACAGAAGATGCGCCCGATCGCCTCGGCTGCGTCGTCGACCCGCGCGGTCGACACGCGCGCGAACGCCTTGAGCCGCGCCTTCGCCGAAACCTCTGCGCTGATCGCAATCACGCCGGCCGTCCGGAGTTGTTTGAGGTCTAAAACATCGCCAGCCTAGTGCATCTGCCGGCAAAGGGGAACGCGGTTTTGCGGGCGCAATCTGCCCGATCCTTGCGCAGGCGGTGCGCGGACTTTGGACAGGCGTGCTGCCGCATTGCAGCATGATCGGCCAATTCGCGGATTCGTTTATCGGCTAGACAGCCATCAGGACCGGCGACAGGCTCAAGCTCCGCAATGCGCATTCAATCTGGAGGAGGCTGACATGGGCACGCTCGAAAAAGGCATCACACGAAACGGCACCGGCTATGGCGGCAAGACCTGGAACATCCTGGGTCAGGTCTATTATCCGAAGGCCGTGACCGACTCGACCTTCGCCTTCGAAACCAACAGCGATCCCGGCCAGTTCGTACCGGTGCACATCCACCCGACCCAGGACGAGTTCATTCTGGTGCAGGAAGGCGTGCTCGACCTCAAGCTCGACGGCGTCTGGGTGCAGGCCAAGGCCGGCGACCTCGTCCGCATGCCGCGCGGCATTCCGCACGGCTATTTCAACAAGTCGGACAAGCCGGCGCGCGCGCTGTTCTGGGTGTCGCCGATGCAGAAGCTCGAGGCGCTGTTCGAGAAGCTGCACAATCTGCAGGACCCCGCCGAGGTGGTGCGGATCTCCGCCGAGCACGAGGTGGACTTTCTGCCGCCGGAGGCCAACGAGTAAGCGCCCGGCCGCGCCGGGCGGACACTTCAGACACCGCGCACGCGATACAGGAATTGCCGGGGGCAGGCCCCGGCAATGACGGGAAGGCATGCGCTTCAAGGAATGAGCCAGTTCACTTATCGGAGCGGTTTCATGGTCAAGCAGAAGCACGTTTGCATCATCGGCGCCGGCGTGTCGGGCCTCGCCGCCGGCAAGGCCTTTGCCACGCGTGGACACAAGGTGACGATCATCGAGCGCAGCGGCGATCTCGGCGGCGTCTGGGAGCCGGCGCGCTCCTATCCCGATGTCCAGACCCAGAGCCCGAAGGACCTCTATCGCTACACCGACCGGGCGATGCCGGAGTCCTATCCGGAATGGCCGAAGGGCCCGCAGGTCCATGCCTATCTGCGCGACTACGCCCGTTCGCACGGGCTCGACGGCGCGATGCGCTTCAACACCAAGGTCGTGGCGATGAAGCGCCGCGCCGACGGCAAGCCCGGCTGGACCCTCGAGCTTGCAGGCAGCGACGGCGCAACCGGCCATGAGGATTTCGACTTCGTTGCCGTCTGCACCGGCCAGTTCAACGAGCCGCAAACGCTGTCGCTTGCCGGCGAGGACGGCTTCAAGGCACAGGGCGGCCAGATCCTGCATTCCTCGCAATATGGCGATCCGATGCTCGCCAAGGGACGCAAGGTCGTCGTGCTCGGCGGCTCGAAGTCGGCGACCGACATCGCGGTGAACGCAGTCAGTTCCGGCGCCAGCGAGGTCACCATCGTCTACCGCGAGCCGGTGTGGCGGATTCCCTATTTCGTCGGCGGTCTCGTCAACTTCAAGCGCATCCTCTACATCCGCGCGCAGGAGGAGATGTTCCGCAGCTGGGGCATTGGGCCGCTGTCGCGGCTCGCGCACGCGATCGCCAAGCCGTTGGTCTGGGCGAACTGGCGCGGGCTCGAGAGCATGTTGAAGCTGCAGCTCAAGCTGAAGCAGTGCGACATGGTGCCGAAGGACAGGATCGAAGACGGCGTCAATTGCTCGGTGCCGATCGCCACTCCCGGCTTCTACCCGATGGTCGCCGACGGTCGCATCAAGGCGGTGCGCGGCACCTTCGATCATTATGACGGCAAGAGCATCGTGATGAGCGGCGGCCAGCGCGTTGCGGCCGATGTCGCGGTGCTCGCGATCGGCTACAAGCTCGGCGTGCCGTTCCTGCCCGCGAGCTATCAGGCCAAACTGGTCGAGCCCGATGGGCAGTACCGGCTGTATCGCCTGATCGCCAATCCCGATCTGCCGGACATGGGCTTCGTCGGCTTCAACTCCAGCTTCTGCACGGTGCTGTGCGCCGACATGGCGGCGAACTGGCTGGTGCGCTATGCGGACGGCCAACTCGCGCGGCAACCGAGTGCGGCCGAAATGAACGACAACATCGCGATGATGCTGCGCTTCAAGCGCGTCGAACGTCCGGCGGCTGGTGTCTATGGCGGGCTTTGCGTCGCGCCCTACCATTTCAAGCATTTCGACGAGCTGTTGGCCGACATCGGCACGTCCGCGCGCCGGCGCAGCCCGCTCGCCGAAAAGTTCACGCCCCCCGACGCGGACGCCTATGCGCGCTTCCTCGCGACCGCGCCGGACTACAAGGCGGTGGCCCCGCCGGTGATGGTCGCCGCGGGTTGACTGGGCGCGGCGGGTGAGTGAAACACCCGTTGTCGTCCGGCGACAAGCCGGAATGCCATGCGGGGTTCGCCATGTCGCAGCCTTTCACCTACCAGGTCAGCCCGATGCGGGTCGTGTTCGGCGTCGGCACGATCGCGAAGCTGCCGGACGAACTCGACCGGCTCGGCATCAGGCGCGCGCTGCTGCTGGCGACGCGGCGGCAGCAGGCCGAGCTCGGCGATGTTGCGGTCTTGACTGGCGGCCGCGCGGCCGGCCTGTTCGACGGCGCGGTGGTGCACACGCCGGTCGTGGTGACGGAACGTGCGATGGACGTGGTGCGCGAGCTCAAGCCCGATGGCGTGGTCGCGATCGGCGCGGGGGCTGCAACGGGCTTGAGCAAGGCGATCGCGCTGCGCACCGACCTGCCGCAACTCATCCTGCCGACCAGCTATGCCGGCTCCGAAATGACGCCGGTGCTCGGCGAGACCGTCGACGGCGTCAAGACGACGCAATCGTCGCCAAAGATCCTGCCGGAGACCGTCATCTATGACGTCAATCTCACGGTCTCGATGCCGGCAAAGTTCTCCGCGATATCAGGTCTCAACGCGATCGCGCACGCGGCCGAAGCGCTCTACGCCAGGGACGGCAATCCGATCACCTCGCTGATGGCGGAGGAGGCCATTGCAAAGCTCGCGTCCGCGCTGCCTGAAGTGGTCGCACGGCCCCGCGACATCGATGCGCGCTCGGACGCGCTCTACGGCGCCTGGCTCTGCGGCGTTTGCCTCGGCACCGTCGGCATGGCCCTGCATCACAAGCTCTGCCACACGGTCGGCGCGCTGTTCGACCTGCCGCACGCCGAGACTCATGCGGTGTTGCTGCCGCACACCGTCGCCTACAACACGCCCGCCGCGCCCGAGGCGCTCGGTCGCGCGGCGAGGGCACTTGGTTCGCCCGATGCTGCCGCCGGTTTGTTCGAACTATCGGCAAGGCTCGCTGCCCCGCGCTCGCTTGCCGAGATCGGCATGCCCGAAGATGGCATCGAGAAGGCCGCGGAGCTCGCGACCAAAAATCCCTACTGGAATCCACGGCCGATCGAGCAGGGCGGGATTCGCGATCTGCTCAGGCGCGCATGGTCCGGCGCGCCGCCCCAGGCCTCTTGAGGCAATGCCTCATACCCCGATCGCGTTGCGCGCGATCACGTCGCGATAGAATGCCGCGCTGAGCTTCGGGATGCGCGCCTGGGTCTCGAAGTCGACCCGGTACAGGCCGAAACGCTTCCCGTAGCCGAAGATCCATTCGAAATTATCCATCAGGCTCCACAGGAAATAGCCACGCACCGGCGCGCCTTCGGCGATCGCGCGCTGGAGTTGGGTCAAATAGTTGCGCAGGAACATGATGCGGTCGAGGTCGTAGATCTGGCCGTCTGGATGGATCCTGTCCTCTCCCGACGTCCCGTTCTCGCTGATGTAAATATCCTTGATGTTCCAGATCTTCGCGGCGATTCGCGGCGCCCAATAGATCACCTCCGGCGCAATTCGCAGCCATTCGGAATTCATGTGTGGAAACGACGCAGGCATCGGCAGCGGCCGCCAGCCGGGAGCGCGGTCGGTTGCGACGATGTAATATTGCGGCGCGTAGATGTTCAGGCCGACGAAGTCGATGGGCTGCGAGATGATCTTGAGCTCTTCCGCGGTGAACCTTGGCGCTGCTGCCCTCGCATATTGCAGGAAGCCCTCGGTGTACTTGCCTTCATGCACCACACCAAGGAAGCCCGAGTTGAACTCGCGCGTCGCCATTTCGGTGGCGCGGATATTTTCCGGCGTGTTGATCGCAGGCACGCAGGCCGTGATGTTCTCGGCGAAGCCGACCCGCGTTCCGGGGCGTCCCCTGGCGCGGATCGCCTGTACCGCAAGGCCATGTCCCAGCGCGACGTGGTGGCGCGCCTGGTTGACTTCTGCATCGGGCAGCGTGAGCCCGGGCGCATCGATGCCGAGGCCATAGCCAAAGTAGAGGAAACGTCCGACCTCGTTCACCGTGAAGATGTTCCTTACCCGATCGGTCAGCCGTTCTGCGACATAGCCGGCATAATCGCCGAATGCCTTCGACGTATCGCTTGAGCGCCAGCCGCCGACGCGGTCCTGCAGCGCCTGCGGCAGGTCCCAGTGATAGAGCGTGGCATAGGGGGTGATGCCGTTCGCCAGCAATTCGTCGACCAGACGATTGTAGAAGTCGAGGCCCTTCGGGTTCGCCGCGCCGGTGCCGTCAGGAAATATCCGCGGCCAGGCGATCGAGAAGCGATAGGCTTTCGCGCCGAGATCCTTGATGAGCTGCACGTCACCCTTGTAGCGGTGATAGTGCTCGTTGGCGCGGTCGCCATTGCTGCCGTCCTCGATCTTGCCCGGCGTGTGGCTGAAGGTGTCCCAGATCGATTTTCCGCGGCCGTCCTCGTTGACGGCGCCCTCGACCTGGTACGAGGACGTCGCCGTGCCCCAGACGAAGCCGTCGGGGAAGCTCGCCGCCGCGACCGGGTTGGCGGCGCTCTCGGCCGCCAGCGCCGGCGCCGTCAGGCCGAGCGCGGAGAGGCCTGCGAGCCCGGCAAATTGCCGACGCGAGAATTCATCTGACATTACTTGCTCCCGTCGGGGTCATGTCGATCTGGTAGGCGGAGATGCGGTCGATCTCAAACGAAACAGTCACCGGCGACTCGGCATCGACGAAGCCGACGCCGCCGAAGAACTTCGAGCCCATCGCCAGATTCACGATCATGTACATCGGGTCGTCGAAGCCGATCGGTACCCTGATGTCGGACACCGGCCTGCGGTCGATGAAATAGATCAGGCGATCGGGCTGCCACAGTACGCCGTAGTTATGGAAATCGGCCTCGGCGCCCGATACCGCGAAGTCGAAGCCGCAGGATTCAATGCGGCCGGTTGCAGGGATCCGCCAATGGGTCGTCATCACGAGGTCGCCGGGTCGCTGTCCGCGCCCTTCCACTGCGTCGATCTCCGGCGGCCAGCCGCCGTCATCGGCAAGCAGCCAGAATGCCGGCCACACGCCGGTACCGATCGGGATCTTGGCGCGGATTTCGAAATAGCCGTACTGCGAGAACTTGCCCTGGGTCGTCAGGATGCCGGATGTGTATTCATTGTTGAACAGCACCGCCTTCAGGTTGGGTGGTGTGCGGCGGGCCACGATCGACAGCACGCCGTTCTCGATCCGGAACGGGTCGAGCCCGAGCGGCGCCGTCCCGCGTCCGGCGTAGCGCGGATCGACATAGATCTGCTGCTCGCCATTGGCGCTGGTCTTGCGCTTGAAGTCAGAGCCGTCGCCGCCCCAGTAGCGGGCCTCGGGCCAGGCGGCTCCTCCGGCATAGTGCGGCACCCAACGTCCGCCCGACAGCGGATGTTCATCGAAATCGTCGTGGAAGGTCCGGTGCAAGGGCAGGAAGGATAGCGATGATGCCTCCGGCATTCCAATCTTGCGGCACTGGATCATCGCCGGATCGGTCGTCACGGGTAAGGTCAGTTCAAGCGGCGCGCCGTCCGGATCATCAGCCGCGCAGGCCGGCGTCAGCGCCGCAATGAGTCCGATCGTGATCAGAAATTTTGCTGTCATTCGGCGGTCATCACCTGCATCGGGACGGCAGCAAGCGGAAATCCACCCAAGCTAACCTTTCCTGCCATTGTTGGGCAACATGGGCGTAGCCGCGGACGACCGCCGGGTCGCGCAGTTGTCAGTTTCGCCGCGTCACGTTCTCTCCTAGATTGTGCGCGGCGTCATTCGTTCCTGGAATGGCGTTCGACGATATCGACGCCTCCCGTGAACCACACGCAATGAACAGCCACCGCAATCACATCCGATCGACGCTGCTGCGTCGTCTCGCCGCGGCCGCCCTGCTGCTGACTGCGACCGCAGGCGCGCGTGCCGAACCGACATTTTCCTTCGATGGCACGCCCGGAAAGCTGCCGAAGACGGTGATCCCGCTCAGCTATGCGATCGAGCTGACGCCGGACTTCGCAAGCCTTGCGCTGCCTGGTGTCGAAACCGTCGATATCGAGGTGCGCGAGCCGACGGCGCAGCTGACGCTGAACGCGATCAATACCACGTTCGGGGTGGCGATGATCGATGACGGCGCGCAGCGCGCGGAGGTATCGACCGATGCCGTCGCACAGACAGCGACCTTGACCTTCGCGAAGCCGCTTGCAGCCGGCCGCCATACGCTGCGCATCGCATTCACGGCGCAGATCAACAAGTTCGGTACCGGGCTGTTCTCCGTCGATTATCCGACCGATGCGGGAATCAAGCGGCTGATTTCGAGCAAGCTCGAGCCCGCCGATGCGCGGCGGATCTTTCCATGCTGGGACGAGCCTGCATTCAAGGCGACCTTTGCGCTGTCAGTGACGATTCCGCGCAACATGATGGCGGTCGGCAACATGCCGGTCGCACAGGAGGAGCCGGTCGCGGAGAACCTGAAGAAGGTCTCGTTCGCACCGACGCCGACAATGTCGAGCTATCTCTTCGTGCTCACCGTCGGTGAGCTGGAACAGGCGACGGCCGATGCCGACGGGGTGACGATCGGCGTGGTGACGACGGCCGGCAAGAGCGGGCAGGGGCGCTTCGCGCTCGACAGCGTGGTCAAACTGCTCGCCTGGTACAACGACTATTTCGGTGTGAAATACCCGCTGCCGAAGCTCGACCTGATCGCGGTGCCCGGCGGGTTCGGCGGTGCGATGGAGAATTGGGGCGGCATCACCTTTTTCGAGAGCCGGCTGCTGTTCGATCCCGCGACCAACGCGGAGTCCGCGCGGCGCGGCATCTTCGCCATCATCGCGCATGAGATGGCGCATATGTGGTTCGGCGACCTCGTGACCATGGCCTGGTGGGACAATCTCTGGCTCAACGAGGGTTTCGCGAGCTGGATGGCGACCAAGGCCTCGGCGCAGTTCTATCCGCAGTGGCAGAGCTGGCTGAATGGTTACGGCCAGAAGCAATTCGCCATGGGCCTCGATGCGCGGCGCACCTCGCATCCGGTCCAGCAGCCGATCGCCGACCACAGCGAGGCGACCACCGCGTTTGATGCCATCACCTACAACAAGGGCCAGGCGCTGATCCGGATGCTGGAGAATTACCTCGGCGAGCACGCGTTCCGCGACGGCATCCGCAAATACATGGCTGCGCACGCCTACGGCAACAGCACCACCGCCGATCTCTGGCATGCGCTGGAGAGCGCCGCCGGCAAGACGATCGCCGGCGTCGCCGCCTCCTTCACCGAGCAGGATGGCGTGCCCCTGATCGTGGCGGAGACGATCTGCGACGGCGCGTCCCAGCGCATGACGCTGCGGCAGGACCGCTTCGTGATCGCGCCGAAGAGCGCGGCAGCGCTGCCGTCGCGCACCTGGCAGATTCCCGTCGCGGTCGGGCTGGTGCGCGGCACGGCGCCGGAGGAGATGCTGCTGCAGGGCAGCGCCGACATTCCGGCGGGCGCCTGCGGTGAGGCGGTCAAGGTCAATCTCGGCGATATCGGCTACTGCCGCGTCGAATACGGCCCGAACAGCCGCGCCGCGCTGGTGAAGGCGTTCGCTCAGATGTCGATCGACGACCGCCTCAACATCGTCACCGACAGTTGGGCGCTGGTGCAGGCCGGCCGCGCTGAGCCGTCGTCCTATCTCGCGCTGCTTGATCCGCTTGATACGAGCGACCATCGCGCGGTGTGGGACCAGGTGATCTCGTCGCTTGCCGTGCTCAACCGGCTGTCGCGCGACCGCGGCGAGCGGCCGGTGATCCAGGCCTATGCGCGTGCCATGCTGCGCCCACTGCTCGACCGGCTTGGTTGGGATGGCGGTGGCGCTGGTGACGACGACACGGCGCTGTTGCGCGCGAGCCTGATCCGCATGCTTGGCGACCTCGGCGACGATACCGTCATTGCCGAGGCGCGGCGGCGGTTCGCGGCCTTCCTGCAGGATCCCAAGACGCTTTCCAACGCATTGCGCGACCCGGTCGCCCATGTCGTCGGTGTGACCGCCGATCAGTCGACCTATGACACGCTGCTCGCCCTCGCGCGCAAGAGCACCGTGACCAATGAGCGCCTGCGCTACTATTATGCCGCTGCCAGTGCCCGCGACCCCGCGCTCGCCCGCGCCACGCTGGCACTCACTCTGACCGACGAACTGCCCGGCACGATCGTCACCGGTATGATCGGCACCGTTGCATCGACCGCCGAGCAGCCGCAGCTGGCCTGGGATTTCGTGCGGGCGAATTTCGATACGTTGCTCGCGCGGCAGGGGCCGAGCTTCCGCGACCAGTTCGTCCCCAATTTCATGACCAATTTTACCGACGACGCCCACGCCGCGGAACTTGCAGGCTTTGCGCCGGCGCAGTCCACCAGCGGCGGGCGCGTGATGACGGCGCGGGCGCTGGAATCGATCGCGGTTGCGGCCGACTTCAAGGCGCGCGCGCTACCCGCGGTCGATGCCTGGATCAAGGCGCGCAAACCGTAGGGGACTCCCACGGGCTGCGTGAGGCAGCTATGCTTGCCGGGCAGCATCCGGTCGAACATGCGAGGCTGAAATGGTCAAAGGGTCTGATTTGCTGGTCGCTGCCCTCGAGAACGAGGGCGTGGAGCGGGTGTTCGGCGTTCCCGGCGAAGAGAATCTCGATGTCGTCGAGAGCCTGCGCAAATCCTCGATCAAGCTGATCGTCACCCGTCACGAGCAGCCGGCGGCCTTCATGGCGGCAACCTATGGCCGCCTCACCGGAAAGCCCGGCGTGTGCATGACGACGCTCGGGCCCGGTGCGCTCAATCTCACCACCGGCGCTGCCTATGCGCTGCTCGGCGCGATGCCGATGGTGATGATCACCGGGCAGAAGGGCATCATGAGCAGCCGGCAGGCCAAGTTCCAGATCGTCGACATTGTCTCAACGTTCCGCCCGTTGACCAAGCTGTCGCTGCAGATCATAGGCCCGGCGACCATCCCGACCCTGGTTCGCGATGCGTTCCGGATCGCGATGCAGGAGCGGCCGGGCCCGGTGCTGCTCGAATTGCCGGAGGATATCGCGGGCGAGGAGACGGAGCCGGTGGCCATGATACCGCCGCATCCGATCGAGATCCCGGTGGCGCATGCGGCGGCCCTCGACCGCGCCGCCGAGATGATCCTGAAGGCGCAGCGCCCGCTGATCATGCTGGGCGCTGCGGCCTCGCGCCCGCGCAGCACCGCCGGCATCGGCGACTTCGTCCGCCGCACCCAGATCCCGTTCTTCACCACCCAGATGGGCAAGGGCACGGTCTCCGGCGGCACCAATTTGTACATGGGGACCGCGGCGCTCAGCGAGCGCGACTATGTGCACGAGGCGATCGATCGCGCCGACCTCATCATCGCGATCGGCCACGACACGATCGAGAAGCCGCCCTTCATCATGGGGCCGAAGGGGCCGCAGGTGGTCCATGTCAGCTACACGGCGGCGAATGTCGAACAGGTCTACTTTCCGCAATGTGAGGTGATCGGCGACGTCGGCCCGAGCCTCGCATTGCTGGCGGATCGCGTAGCCGGAAAGCTGCCTCACGCCAGCGCGCTCGTCAGCCTGCGCGAAGGCATCCTCGCCAGGATCACCGACCGGGCCACCGAAGGCCACTGGCCGCCGACGCCGCAGCGCATCGTGCACGATGTGCGGCAGGTGATCCCCGCGGATGGCATCGTTGCGCTCGACAACGGCATGTACAAGATCTGGTTCGCGCGCAACTACCGCACGCTGCTGGCGAACTCGCTGCTGCTCGACAACGCGCTTGCGACGATGGGCGCGGGGCTGCCGTCGGCGATGATGGCGGCGATGCTCTATCCGAACACAAGGGTGCTCGCGGTGTGCGGCGACGGCGGCTTCATGATGAACTCGCAGGAGCTGGAGACCGCCGTCCGCCTCAAGCTCAATCTCGTGATCCTGATCCTGGAGGATTCGGCCTACGGCATGATCCGCTGGAAGCAGGCGGTCGATCACTTCCAGGATTTCGGTCTCACCTTCGGCAATCCGGATTTCGTCAAATATGCCGAGAGCTACGGCGCCAAGGGATCGCGGATCGAGAGCACGGATGCGATCGTGCCGACGCTGGAGCGCGCCTTCGCCGGCGGCGGCGTCCATCTCGTCGTGGTTCCGATCGATTATTCCGAGAATAAGCGGGTGCTGGTCGACGAACTCCGCGAGAAGGTGCAGCAGATCGACGTGTCGTGACGCCTCGCGGCGCATTCGGCGAGGAACGAAATGCCCTCGGCTTGATTGGGGATAAGCCATCATGGTAGCAGGGCGAGGCATCACTCATTTGCGCTGATGGGCTGGCGATACCTGTTCTGAGAGGTCAAGTGACTGCACCACATCCCGCCGCCGGCAAACCCGTCGATCCCGCCTCGCTTGCCAATGTGCCACGTCTCGTCACGGCCTATTTCGCCGGCAAGCCCGACGCCTCCGATCCCACCCAGCGCGTCGCGTTCGGCACGTCGGGCCATCGCGGCTCGTCGCTGAGGAATTCCTTCAACGAGGACCACATCCTCGCGACCACGCAGGCGATCTGCGACTATCGCCGCGACGCCGGGCTGACCGGGCCGCTGTTCATCGGCATCGATACCCATGCGTTGGCCGAGCCGGCGCTCGTGAGCGCGGTCGAGGTGTTCGCCGCCAACGGCGTCGAGATCATGATCGATGCACAAGCCGGCTACACGCCGACGCCGGTGATCTCGCATGCGATCCTGAGCTACAACAAGGGCCGCAGCGCGGGCGTTGCCGACGGCGTCGTCATCACTCCGTCGCACAACCCGCCGGAAGACGGCGGCTACAAGTACAATCCACCGCATGGGGGGCCGGCCGACACCGACGTCACTTCTGTGATCGAGAAGAATGCCAATCGCTACATCGAGGCCGGCCTCAAGGGCGTCGCGCGGATGCTGTATGAGCGCGCGCGGAAGGCTGCGACCACGCATCTCCACGACTACATCACGCCCTATGTCGCCGATCTCGGCAACACCGTCGATCTGGCGCTGATCAAGTCGGCCGGCGTCAAGATCGGTGTCGATCCGCTCGGCGGCGCCGCGGTGCATTTCTGGCAGCCGATCATCGCGCGCTACGGGATCAAGGCGACCATCGTCAACGACGCCGTCGATCCGACCTTCCGCTTCATGACGGCGGACTGGGACGGCAAGATCCGGATGGACTGCTCGTCGCCTTATGCGATGGCGAGCCTGATCCAGATGCGCGACCGGTTCGACGTCGCCTTTGCCAACGATACCGACGCCGACCGCCATGGCATCGTCACGCGCTCGAACGGGCTGATGAACCCGAACCACTTCCTCGCCACCGCGATCGCCTATCTGTTTGCGCACCGTCCGCAATGGGGCGGGAGTGCCGCGATCGGCAAGACGATCGTGTCGAGCTCGATCATCGATCGCGTCGCGAAAAAGATGAACCGCAGGCTTGTGGAGACACCGGTCGGCTTCAAATGGTTTGTCGAGGGGCTCGGCAGCGGCGCGTTCGGCTTTGCCGGCGAGGAAAGCGCGGGCGCATCGTTCCTCAAGCGCGATGGTTCGGTGTGGACCACCGACAAGGACGGCATCATTCTCGGCCTGCTGGCCGCCGAGATCATCGCGAAGACCGGCCGTGACCCGAGCGAGCTGTTCGCGGATCTCACGGCCGAGCTCGGCGTTCCCTTCTATGAGCGCATCGATGTCGCGGCGACACCGAAGCAGAAGAGCGCGCTGAAGGCGCTCGGCCCCGACCAGCTCAAGATGAAGGAGCTCGCCGGCGATCCCGTGCGCGCGGTCAGGACCAAGGCACCGGGCAACGACCAGTCGTTCGGCGGCATCAAGGTCGAGACCGACAGCGGTTGGTTCGCCGCGCGCCCCTCCGGCACCGAGGACGTCTACAAGATCTACGCGGAGAGTTTCCGCGGGCCGGATCATCTCAAGCAGATCCAGGGCGACGCGCAGGCCGCGATCGCCAGGGTGTTCTGAGGCCGGGCGGGACTGACGTCATGCGGGTGATGTTGACGGGCTTCTCCGGCTGGCTCGGGCGCTTTCTCGCGCCGCGCCTGCGACAGGAGGGCCATGTCGTGGTCGGCCTCGACGTGGTTGCCGGCGAGGCGACCGATGTCATCGGCTCCGTCGCCGACCGATCGGTAATCGACAAGGTGTTTGCCGATCATAGCATCGAGGCCGTGATCCATGCCGGGGCCCTGCACAAACCGGATATCGTTCGCTTCCCGCCGCAAGCCTTTGTCGACGCCAATGTGTCGGGCACGCTGAACCTGCTGCAGGCGGCGGTTGCCGCCGGTCACGACCGCTTCGTCATGACCTCGACGACGTCGCTGATGATCTCGCAGGCGATCCGGGACGGCGACGGCCATGCCGCAGTCTGGCTCGACGAGACGACGGGACCGCTCGAGCCGCGCAACATCTACGGCGTCACGCTCGAGAGGGCGAGCGGCTTCGAGATTTTCGTCATCAGCGCGCCGACGCCGTTCGCGCGCGACGACGTCGCCACGCTGAAGTCGGACGCGGCTGACGTGATCGCGCGCTATTTCCCCGAGGCGCCGGCGCTGTTTGCGCGGCGCAGCTGGCACCTGCCGAAAACGATCGGCCGCATCTACGATCCCGGCAAGGCCGAGCGCCTGCTCGGCTTCCGGGCCAGGACTGATTTTGCCGCCGTGTTGCGTGCTTTACGTGCAGGCGTGCCGCTTCCCTTCGCGCACGATCCCGATTATGTGTCGCCGTCCACGAGGCTCGCAAATGGCTGATTTCCACGGCGTCTTCCCGTATCTGGTCTCCCCGGTCGACCCTGCCGGCCATATCCGCACCGAGGTGCTGGGCCGGCTCTGCGACGATCTGATCAAGGCCGGCGTGCACGGGCTGACGCCGCTCGGTTCGACCGGTGAGTTCGCCTATCTGAACAATGCGCAGCGCGCGCAGGTGGTGCAAACCACGATCGAGGCGGCCCAGGGGCGGGTGCCTGTGGTCGCCGGTGTCGCCTCGACCACGACGGCAGATGCGGTGGCGCAGGCCAAGGCCTATCAGAAGCGGGGCGCGGACGGCATCCTCGCGATCATGGAGGCGTATTTTCCGGTCGGCGACGCGCAGGTGGAAGCCTATTTCCGCGCCATCGCGGACGCGGTCGATATTCCCGTCGTCATCTATACCAATCCGAATTTCCAGCGCTCGGATCTGACGCTGGACGTCATTGGCCGGCTCGCCACCCATCCGCGGATCGGCTACATCAAGGACGCCTCGACCAATACCGGGCGGCTGTTGTCGATCATGAACCGCTGCGGCGACAGCATCAAAGTGTTCTCGGCCTCCGCCCATATTCCCGCCGCCGTGATGCTGATCGGCGGCCATGGCTGGATGGCGGGCCCGGCCTGTATCGTCCCGCGGCAGAGCGTCGAGCTCTACAACCTCTGCCGGCGCGCCCGCTGGGACGAGGCGATGGGGCTCCAGCGGAAGCTGTGGCGCATCAACGAGGCCTTTGCCCGCTTCAACCTCGCCGCCTGCATCAAGGCCGGGCTTGCGATCCAGGGCTACGACGTCGGCGACCCCGTGCCGCCGCAGGCGCCGCTCTCGCCCGAGCAGCGCAAGGTGGTCGAGGCGGCGCTGCGGGACCTCGGCTGATGCGGACTTGCGGGTTGCATAAGGCGCATGACGTCGTCCCGGGGCATGTTGTCTCGCGCCGAAAATCCGCTAAAACCCCGGCCGAATTATTGGAAGCTCGAAGGACCACCTGATGAACATTCTTCCCGGCAATATGCGTTTTGGTGCGGGACAGCCAGTCAAGCGTTTGGAAGACCAGCGACTGCTCACCGGGAAGGGGCAGTTCATCGACGACAAGCCGGAGGAGGGCGCGCTCTGGCTCTACGTGCTCCGTTCGCCGCACGCCCATGCCAACATCAAGTCGATCGACGCCAAGGCGGCGCTGGAGATGCCCGGCGTCGAGGCGGTCTATACCGGCGCCGACCTGGTCAAGGACGACATCGGCACGCTGCCGACGCTCGCGATCTTCAAGCGGCCGGACGGCAAGCCGATGACCGTGCCGCCGCGGCGCCTGCTGGCGCATGAGGTGGTGCGTTATGCCGGCGAGGCGGTCGCGGCCGTGGTCGCGACCTCGCGGGTGCTGGCGCAGACCGCGGCCGAGGCCATCGAGATCGACTACGAGGTACTGCCCTCGGTGGTCGATCCGGTCGAGGCGACCAAGCCCGGCGCGCCGGCGGTCTGGCCGGAAGCGCCCGACAATGTCGTTGCCGCGATGAGCTATGGCGATGCCGCCAAGGTCGAGGCGGCCTTTGCCAGCGCCGCGCACCGGGTGTCGCTCGACCTGGTCAGCCAGCGCCTGGTGCCGTCGGCGATGGAGCCGCGCTCGACGATCGCCGAGATCGAGAAGAAGACCGGGCGGCTGCTCCTGCATGTGCAGTCGCAGACGCCGGGCTCGACCCGCGACCTGCTCGCCGAATCCATCCTGAAGCGGCCGAAGGACAGCGTGCGCGTGCTGGTCGGCGACATCGGCGGTGGTTTTGGGCAGAAGACCAGTCTCTATCCCGAGGACGGCATCGTGGCCTATGCCGCGATCAAGCTGAACAAGAAGATCCGCTGGCGCGGCGATCGCACCGACGAATTCGTCGGCGGCACCCATGGCCGCGACCTCACCTCGACTGGCGAGTTTGCGCTCGACGCCAAAGGCCGCGTGCTGGCCTATCGCGTGCGCTCGATCGGCGGCACCGGCGCCTATTCATCGGGAACGGCGAACATCATCCCGCTGGTGCTCGGTCCGTTCGTGCAGACCGGCGTCTACGACCTGCCGCTGGTGCATTTCGAGGTGAAGTCGGTGATGACCCACACCGCACCGGTCGGCGCCTATCGCGGCGCCGGCAGGCCCGAGGCGGTGTTCATCGTCGAACGGCTGTTCGATGCGGCTGCGCGCCAGATCGGCATGGACCCGCGCACCATCCGCAAGGTGAACTACATCAAGCCGGCGCAGCTGCCCTACACCAACGCGGTCGGCCAGGTGTACGACTCCGGCGCCTTTGCGCATATGCTGGAGCGCGCCTCCGATCTCGCCGACTGGAACGGCTTTGCCGCGCGCAAGAAGGCGGCGAAGAAGAAAGGCCTGCTCTACGGCCGCGGCCTGACCAGCTACATCGAATGGACCGGCGGCCGCGCCCACACCGAGAAGGTCTCGCTGCACGCCACCGCCGAAGGCCGCGTCATCCTCTGGTCCGGCACTATGGCGATGGGCCAGGGCCTGCAGACCACCTACACCCAGATGGTCTCCGATACGCTCGGCATTCCCATGGACAAGATCGACGTGGTGCAGGGCGACACCGATCTGGCCACCGGCTTCGGCAGCGTCGGCTCGCGCTCGCTGTTCGTCGGCGGCACCGCGGTTGCCGTCTCCACCAACGACATGATCAACAAGGCGCGCGAGAAGGCCGCCAACATGCTGGAGGCCGGCGTCGAGGACATTGAATATCGCGAGGGCTTCCTCACCGTGGTCGGCACCGACCGGCAAGTCAGCCTGTTCGAGATCGCGAAGAAGGAAAGTGGCGCAAAGCTCTCCGTGGAGAGCGAGGGCGAGGTCGACGGGCCGAGCTGGCCGAACGGCACCCACATCTGCGAGGTCGAGATCGACCCCGAGACCGGCATCACGCGGGTCGTTCGCTACACTACGGTCGACGACGTCGGCGTCGCCGTCAATCCGATGCTGGTGACCGGCCAGATCCATGGCGGCGTCGCGCAGGGCATCGGCCAGGCGCTCTATGAGGGCGTGGCCTACAGCGAAGAAGGCCAGCTTCTCACCGCGAGCTACCAGGACTATTGCGTGCCGCGCGCCGACGACATCCCGCCGATGTCAGTCACGCTCGATGCCTCCGCGCCGTGCAAGACCAATCCGCTGGGTTCGAAGGGCTGCGGCGAGTCGGGCGCGATCGGCGGCCCGCCCTGCATCACCAACGGCGTGATGGATGCGCTCAGTGAACTGGGCATCGTCAAGCTCAACACGCCGCTGACGCCGTCAAAGATCTGGCAGGCGATCCGCGACGCGAAGGCGGGGGCATAATAGCAAGAGGCCCGTCATGCCCGGCCTTGTGCCGGGCATCCACGTCTTGCTTGGCGGACAACGAGACGTGGATGGCCGGGACAAGCCCGGCCATGACGAAAAGGGTGGTGTTGGCCTACAACCCCAGCACCATCTTCGCGATGATGTCGCGCTGGATCTCCGACGAACCGCCGAAGATCGTATACGCCCGCCCGTTGAGATATTCGGGCACCACCGGCAGCAGCTCCTCGGGGATCGCCGGTTCGTGGTTCAGCCGGTAGAACGGCCGCGCCGGCTCGACCGCAAGCCCGTCATTGCCGATCACGTCGACGCCGAGCCGCGTCACCGCCTGGCGGATCTCGCTGACGCGCAGTTTTATAAGTGACGACACCGCGCCGGGATTTTGCCCGGTCTGCAACGCCGAAAGCACCCGAAGCTCGGTCATCTCGAGCGCATCGATGTCGACCTCGACCTCCGACATCCGCAGCGCGATATCGGGGTCGTCGATAGCGCGGCCGGTGACGTCGGAGCCTGCGAGATCGGAGATCGTCTTCAGGGCATCGCGCAGTTTTGCCGACGCAATGCCGGAGCCCCGCTCGAATTCGAGCAGATACTTGCCATAGGTCCAGCCCTTGCCTTCCTCGCCGACGCGATTTGCCACCGGCACGCGGACGTCGTCGAAGAACACCTGGTTGACCTCGTGGTCGCCGCCGATGGTCAGGATCGGGCGCGTGGTGATGCCCGGCGTCTTCATATCGATCAGGATGAAGCTGATGCCGTCCTGCTGCCGTTCGCTCTCGTTGGTGCGCACCAGCGCGAACATGCGGTTAGCGTGATGCGCATGCGTGGTCCAGATCTTGGTTCCGTTGATGATGTAGTCGTCACCGTCGCGCACCGCGCGCGTTTTCAGCGACGACAGGTCGGAGCCCGAGCCCGGCTCGGAATAGCCCTGGCACCAATAGTCCTCGCCGGAGAGGATCCGCGGCAGATAAAAATTCTTCTGCTCCGGCGAGCCGAAGCCGATGATGACCGGGCCGACCATCTTCACGCCCATCACGTTCACATTGGGCACGCCGGCGCGGGCGCATTCGGCCTCGAAGATCCAGCGCTGCGCCGGCGTCCAGTCCGGGCCGCCATGGTCCACCGGCCAGCCCGGCGCGCCCCAGCCCTTCCTGTGCAGCGCGCGTTGCCAGGCCATGCCGATATCAGGGTCGGAGAACACCGACGGGGTCAGCGCGGTGGCGCGCTTCAATTCCGGCGTCAGGTTGTCAGCGATGAAGTCGCGGACTTCCTTCTCGAAGGCGCGCTCTTCGGCGCTGAAGGTGAGATCCATCTTGCGCTCTCCGTTACGCTTGCGCCCGGCCGCTGAGCGCGGCGTGGCGGCGATAATGATGGGCGCTGCCGCCAAACAGCGTGTCGAAGGCAAGCAGGCGCTTGAAATAGGAGCCGATGTCGAGCTCCTCGGTGACACCCATCGCGCCGTGGAGCTGCACCGACTGCTCGGCGACGAAGCGGGCGCATTTGCCGATCTTGGCCTTGGCCCCGGAGGCGGCACGGCCGCGGGCGACCGGTTCGGCATCGGCCATCAGCGCCGCGCGCAATGCCATCGAACGTGCCTCGTCGCACTGCATCGCCATGTCCGCGAGGCGGTGGCGGATCACCTGGTTGGCCGACAGCGGCCGGCCGAACTGCTTTCGGATCTTGGTGTATTCGAGCGTGGTGTCGAGCAGCGTCTGCATAATGCCGACGGCCTCGGCGCCAAGCGCGGCCAGCGCGCGGTCGACCGCTGCCTCGATCGCCGGCAGCGCATCGCTGCCGTCGCCGAGCAGGGCGTCGGCGGGAAGCTTGACATCCTTCAGCTCGAGGCTGCTGCCGTGTCCGCCGCCGAGCCGCGCATAATCGCGCAGCGTAAGGCCAGGCGTTCCCGCGGGGACGAGAAACAGGCAGAGCTTGCCGGACGCTCCGTTGGCGTTGGCAACACGGGCCGACACGATGATTTGGTTCGCGGCCGCGCCGTCGAGCACCGCAATCTTGTGGCCGTTGAGCCGCCAGCCGTCGGCGGTCTTCGTCGCTGTCGTCTCGACCTTTCCGAGATCGAAGCGCGCAGCGCGCTCCGAATGCGCGAAGGCGAGATACAGCGTGCCTTCCGCGACATCAGGCAGGATCGCCTGCTTCTGCGCCTCGCTGCCGCATGCGGCGACCAGCGCGGCGCCGATCACGACCGTGGAGAGATAGGGCTCGGACACCAGCCCGCGCCCGAAGGCTTCCATCAGAATCCCGATCTCGATCGCGCCGCCGCCGAGTCCGCCATGGTTTTCGCTGATCGGCAGCGCGAGCCAACCGAGCTCGGCGAACTGCTTCCAGATCGCGGGCGAAAAGCCGTGCGGATCGTTCGCGGCCTTCTTGCGGTGTTCGGCCGTAAACGTCTCCGTTACGAAGCGCTCGGCACTTTCGCGCAGCAGGCGCTGCTCGTCGCTTAAGGTCAGGTCCATCTGGTCACTTCACGTTGGCGGTTTTTCTGACGGAGGGATGGAGACCCGCGGGATCGACCACCATTCCGAATTCCTGCAGATTGTGCGCGTGGCAGAGCTGATGCAACGCGAAGGCCTGATCGATCGCGGCGGGTTGCCCCATGATGTCGATGGAGCGGTTGACCGCCTCCTTGCTCAGCTTCAGTGCAAACGACGGCTTGGTCGCGATCCTGCGCGCGAGCCCAAGGGTGAAGGACGAGAGCTCGCCGCGCGGCACCACGTGATTGACCATGCCGAGGCGGTGCGCCTCGTCGGCGCTCCAGATATCAGCGGTGAACAGCATCTCCTTGGCCTTGCGCGCGCCCAACTCCCAGGGATGCACGAACCACTCGACGCCGCAGACGCCCATGGTGACCACGGGGTCGCAGAACTCGGCATCGCTGCTCGCGACGATGAGATCGCAGGCCCAGGCCAGCATCAGCCCGCCGGCGATGCACTTGCCGTGCACCTCCGCGATCGTCGGTTTTGCCAAATTGCGCCAGCGCCGCGTGATCTGCAGGTAGATTTCCTGTTCGCGCGCGAAGCGGCCATGCGCGTTCGGTTCGGCGAAGCCGCCCCAATTTCCGACCGGTGGAAAATCGACGCCTGCCTGATTCTTGGCTCCCGGCCGCAAATCGTGGCCGGCCGAGAAATGCGGCCCGTTGCCGGCGAGGATGATGACCTTGACCGAGTCGTCCTGCACCGCCTCGTCGAAGGCGGTGTTGAGGTCGTAGGTCATCTGCAGGTTCTGGGCGTTGCGGGCCTCGGGGCGGTTCATCACGATCCGCGCGATCGCAGGCTCCGGCCGTTCGACGGCAATCGTCTCGAATTGTTGTGTTGCTGTCATGGATCCTCCCCAGGATCGATTTTGAACCCATGATGAACGGCGAACGGACGGATAGGCAAGAGCGATCCGCCGCAAAAATGAGGCCGAGGCCGTGTTCGCGGGATTACCCGGCGGGAACGATCTGCTACGGTGACCAAGAATTCCACGTGGAGGATTTTCATGCGCAAGCTTTGGACCGTGCTGGCAGCGCTGGCGACCTTGAGCCTGACCAATTGCGGCTACAACGCGATCCAGACCAACGACGAACAGGTCAAGTCGAGCTGGTCGGAAGTGGTGAATCAATACCAGCGGCGCGCCGACCTGGTGCCAAACCTCGTCAACTCGGTGAAGGGCTTTGCGCAGCAGGAGAAGGACGTGCTGCTCGGGGTGACGAATGCGCGTGCCAAGGTCGGCAGCATCCAGGCGACATCAGAGGTGCTGAACGATCCGAACGCCTTCCAGAAATTCACGCAGGCGCAGGGCGAGCTCACCAGCGCGCTCTCCAGGCTCCTGGTGGTGACCGAGAATTATCCGCAGCTCAAATCGGACGCGTTGTTTCGCGACCTGATGGCCCAGCTCGAAGGCACCGAGAACCGCATCACGGTGGCGCGCAACCGCTACATCAAGGCGGTGCAGGAGTACAACGTCGGCATCCGCACCTTCCCGAACAACCTGACCGCGATGGTGTTCGGCTACAAGGAAAAGCCGAACTTCACCGTCGAGAACGAGAGGGAGATTTCGACCGCGCCGAAGGTCGATTTCAATCCGACGCCGGCGCCGTCGAAATAGCGGTGACGGGATTTTCCCCGCGATGACCGCCGCACGCACGATCCTGCTCGCGCTGCTGCTGGGCTGGGTGTTTCCGGCGTTCGCCGACGTCGCGGTGCCGCCGCTCACCGGCCGTGTCGTCGACCAGACCGGGACGCTGTCCTCAGGCGATATCGCCGCGCTGACCGCGAAGCTGAAGGAGCTGGAGACCCGCAAGGGCAGCCAGATCGCGGTGCTGATCGTGCCGACCACGGGCGAGGAGACCATCGAGCAATTCTCGATCCGCGTCGCGGAGGCCTGGAAGTTCGGGCGCAAGAAGATCGACGACGGCGCACTGGTCGTCATAGCCAAGAACGACCGCCATCTGCGCATCGAGGTCGGCTACGGCCTCGAAGGCGCGCTGAGCGATGCTGTCGCCCACCGCATCATCGACGAGGTCATCACGCCGAAGTTCAAGGCCGGCGATTTCGCCGGCGGTGTCTCCGCGGGCGTCGACCGGATGATCCGCGTGATCGACGGCGAGAAGCTGCCGGCGCCGGAGCCCGAGCACTGGCAGGCGCAGAACCTTGTCGATCTGGCCAATCCGGTTGCGATCTTTGTCGTTATCATGGTGGCCGGGTTCCTGCGTGCGATGCTGGGACGGCTGCTTGGTTCGGCCGTGACCGGCGGCATCGTTGGTGTGTTCGCCTGGATGGCGGTTGGTTCGATGGCCACGGCCGTCGTGCTCGGCCTGTTCGCCTTTGTCGCAGCGATGATTTTGGGCGGATTGAATTCCGGCGGTCCGGCCGTTGGCCGGCGCGGCGGTGGTTACTCTGGAGGCTGGTCGGGCGGCAGCGGCGGCTGGAGCAGCGGTTCGAGCTCGAGCGACAGCGGCAGCTTCAGCGGAGGAGGCGGCAGCTTCGGCGGCGGCGGCGCCTCGGGGAGCTGGTAGGCGAGAGGCTTAAGGACATGGGCATCAGGCGCATCGGCAGACATCTGCTCGAACACCGCTGGCGGGTGCGGCGGGATTTCCCGCCGCGCGTGCTCGACGCCATCGAAGCGGCGATCAAGGCCGGCGAAGCCACGCATTCCGGCCAGATCCGCTTCGTCGTCGAAGGCGCGCTCGACGGGGTGCCGCTGTTCCGCGACCAGCCGGCGCGCGCACGCGCGCTCGACGTGTTCTCGCATTTGCGGATCTGGGACACCCACCACAACAACGGCGTGCTGATCTATCTCCTGCTCGCCGACCGCGACGTCGAGATCGTCGCCGACCGCGGCATCGACGCGAAGGTCGGCCGCGACGGCTGGGAGGCGATCTGCCGCGCGATGGAAGTGGATTTCAGGGTCGGCCGGTTCGAGCAGGGCGTCATCAAGGGGATCGAGGCCGTGTCGCGCGAGCTCGCGAAATACTTCCCGCATGAGGCGGGCGGCCCGAACGAGCTGCCGGACAGACCGGTGGTGATGTAATGATCGTCATTCCGGGACGCGCGAAGCGCGAACCCGGAATCTAGAGGTTGTTGGCACGAGATTCCGGGTTCGATGCTTCGCATCGCCCCGGAATGACGAATCGCGAGCTTACGCCTTCACCGACGGCCGCGCGGCGACGCGGTTGAACCATGCCACCACATTGCTGTTCGACTGGTCCAGCGGCTGACCGACCTGGTTGCCGAAATCGAGCCAGCAATACAGCAGGATGTCGGCGAGCGTGAAGCGCTTGCCGCAGATGTATTCGCGGCCATCGGCCATCTGGTCGTTCAGCCATTTGATCCGGTTGGCGGCGATCATCTTCAGGCCGGGCGAGGCCTCGGGGGCGCAAGGGATGCGCTTCTCGAAGAATTTCAGCGCCTCGCCGAAGCGGTAACCGTTGGCGAGCGGCTCGGCGATGTTGAGGTCGACGCGACGCGTCCACATCCGGCATTCGGCGCGCTCTTCAGCCGTCGTCCCGATCATCGCGGGCGCGGGTTGTTTCTCCTCGAGGTATTCGCAGATCGCGGTGATCTCGGAGAGGTAATTGCCGTTGTCGAGCTCAAGGGCCGGCATCTGGCCGTGCGGATTGCGCTTCAGGTGGGCCTCTTGCCGGTTCTCGCCGCCGCGCAGATCGACGGTCTGCTTGGGCATCTCGATACCCTTCTCCGCCATGAACATGCGCACGATGCGCGGGTTCGGTCCGACCGAGTCGTAAAGCTTCATAGTCCTCGCTCCCTGCTTTCCAGCGTTGTTGTTGGAGGTTGTTGAACAGGCCGCGCGCGGATTTGTCAAATGACTTGCGGCAAGTCCCGTCCCACACAGAAGTCAGGCCGGACAAGGGAATAAATCGCTGGCGCCGCTTGCGCGCGCGTCAGTCGTCGAGCTTGTTGAGGTCGCGCACCGATTGCATGATCGGCTCGAAATTCGCGCGTGCATCGAGCGCGTCGAAAAGTTGCGCGGTATCCTCCAGCAGTCCGTGCGAGCGCTGGATCGCGATCCGCAAGTCGTCCTGCGGCGTGTCGGACAGCCGGCCGTGGCCGGACAGCAGGATCCTGGAGTTCAATCCCTTCAGCCGCTCCAGCGACTGGATGTAATCGGCGATCGAGCCGGAGCCGAACACGCCGCCCATCACGCCGCCCGGCATCAGCGTGTCGGAGGCGAACAGCAGGCCCTTGTCCTGGTCGAACAGCGTGATGCAGGCCGAGGTGTGGCCCGGCGTGTGCATCACGTTGAGGCGGAAATTGCCGAGGTCGATCAGATTGCCTTCCTCGAGCCAGATGTCGATGTCGATCGGCACGTTCGGCTCGTTGAACATCTTGCGCAGCATCGAGAAGTCATCGCGCAGCATGATCTTGTTGGCGGCGAGCCGGTGCGCGGCGATAAAAGCGCCGCCGTGGAAATGATAGGCCGCGCCGATATGGTCGAGATGCTCGTGGCTCAGCACCACCATGTCGATCATGTCGGGCGTCACCCCGATATGCTTGAGGCATGTCAGGAGATGCGGATAGTTGGTCGACAGGCCGACGTCGATCATGATGGTCCGCTTGCTGCCGCGCACGAGATAGGCGTTGGCCGCGCGGTTCTTGAAGCGGATCTGGTAGACGTCGTCGGCCGCCTGGATCAGCGTCGCGACCTCGCTGTCGAGCAGGGTCTTGAACGGGCTCGGCCGGCGGTCGCTCATGATTTGCCCGCCGTCCGGTAGGTGAGGGCGTTCGAGGCCCGCAGGCGCTTCGAGAGCGCGTCCATGATCATCAGCGCGAACGCCGGCTGCTGGCTAACGAGGTAGACGAAGCGCGCGTGGTTGATCCGCATCACCTTCGTCTTTGGCGCCGCCGCGATCGCGCTCGCAGAGCGCGACGAGCCGTCGATGACGGCCATCTCGCCGAAGAACTCGCCCTTGCCGAGCGTGACGATGACCGTCTTGTTTCCTCCATTGATCTTGGCGATGTCGACCTGGCCGTCGAGCACGACGTAAAGCTCGCGCCCGGACGAGCCTTCCTCAAAAATGACGTCATCGACATCAAATTCATTGATGCACTTTTCGATCGTCATGACACCGGCACCTGCCTTCTGGCTGGATGGTGAGACCATGTTAGTCGGGAATGGCGCGGGCGCAAACGGAGCTGACGCGGATTGCCGCAGGGCAGCATTGGTCAAAATCCCGCCCGGAAGATCTCCTAAATCCCGCCCGGACGACTTCCTAAAATTTCGGTAAGCCCAAGCCGGGTAACGATTTCGCAAGCAATAAAAGTTACCAAAAGGTCAACCACATCTGGAGACTTGAACGTGAGTGAGCAGCAGAGTGAGCCCGTCAGCGGCGAAACCGGCGCTGAAATGGCGGCGAAAAGCGCGCCGATGACGGCCGCGGCCGATGTCGAGGCTCCCCGGCTCGCGCCCGAGCAGGAAGAGACCGCGCCGAAGGCCGACGCGCCCAAGATCGAAGCGCCCAAGGTGGAAGCTCCCAAGGCCGAGGCGCCCAAGGTCGAGCTGCCGAAAATGGACGGGCCCAAGGTCGAGGCCGGCCAGCGCGACGAGCCGCGCTTCCCGGGCAAGCTGGTGATCATGGCGCCGGGAGAGCGCAGCTGGGATCATGAGGCCACCGCCGCAAAGCCGGCCGCCGAGCAGGCCGCAAAGCCCGCGGGCTCGCGCCGGGTGGCCGCGATGGCCGCCGTGGTGGCGTTGGCAACGATCGCAGGCGCGATCGGTGGCGCGCTCGCCACCGCGGGCCTCGGCCATTTCGCCGGCAATGAGGTCGCGGCCGCCAAGGACACGGCTGCCAAGGAAACGGTCGAAGCCTCGATCGCCCGGATCGATGCCGATATCACCGCGCTCAGGGCGAGCGTCGAGCACACCGGCAAGATGAGCACGACTCAGTTCAACAAGACCAGCGACCGCCTCGACAAGGTCGAGAAGGCGCAGGCCGAGCCGCTGGCCAAGCTCGCCAAGCTGAGCGACGCGGTCGACAAGCTCCGCGCCACCCCGCCGGCCGCGACCGTCGCCGCCGCGACGCCCGCCGCCGCCAGGGAGGTGACGGGAACGGTGACCCCGCCAGCGACCACCGCTGCCGCGCCGGCCGCGCCCAAGGTCGAAGTCGGCCGCCTGCCGATCGTCGAGGGCTGGACGCTGCGCGACGTCGGCAATGGCGGCGCCCTGATCGAAGGCCGCCAGGGCGTCTATGAAGTCTATGCCGGCGATCCCGTCCCGGGCCTCGGCCGCGTCGACGCAGTCCGCAAGCAGGACGGCCGCTGGGTGGTCGTCACCAGCAAGGGCCTGATCGTCGCGCGCTGATCGCCTCACCCCGACAAGATTTCGTCATGCCCGGCCTTGTGCCGGGCATCCACGTCTTTTGACTCCGCGGTGGGAAAGACGTGGATGGCCGGGTCAAGCCCGGCCATGACGGTTATTGTTCACCGCGATGTGAAGCGCCTTTTTTCTTGAATAGGCTTCGCTGCGCGGTGTTAGTGGGGGCATGAGCCGCGCGCTGCGATGCCTTTTGCTGATATCGGTCCTGCTCTGCGGCGCCATGCCCGCGCGCGCAGGCGAGGAACGCGCGCTGGAGCGCGGCGCGGCGATCATCGATCCCGCCATCCTGCGCGCGCTCGATCAGGAGCGGTTCGGCCTCGGCCGGATGCTGTGGCCGGAACGTTCCACCAGCCTTCCGCTCTCCAACGACCAGCTGTTTCAATTGCCGTCGATGGCGCCGGTGCGTGAGGCGCTCGATCGCGAATTCGAACGCTACACGGCAAAGCACAAAGCGAGCCTGCCGAACGAAAGCGTCGGCGTCGGCGACGGTTTTGCATTCCAGCTGTTCGACCGCGCGTTGTTCGATTCTGCGGACGTGCGCTTCGTGCTGGCCGGCATCGTCAACCGCATGGACCGCGCCTATGTCGCGCCGGACAATTGCGGCGAGATCCGGTTGATCTATCGGCTGATCCGCACCGATGTGCCGCCGATCGGTGAAAACGCGGTGTCGCAGCGATTGCCGATGACGCTGAACCTTGTGCTGAAGGCAAAAGGCGGGGGCACCATCACCTGCGGCGAGATCGCGCGGCGCTGGCTGGCAACCGACGGCACCCCGCCGACCACGGAAAAGCTGGTCGAAAAGGACGGCCCGCTCGCGCTGATCGGCGCCGAAAACATCGACCGTATCGAGACCAATCTGCAGATCGCGCATGCGCCCAAATCGGCGATCCGCGATTTCCGCACCGACTATCTCCTGAAGGTGTTCGATTATGACGGCCGGACAGGGCGCTTCGTGGAGGCGCCAATGGAAAACCAGATCGATCGCGATCGCATCCTCGCCGACGAGGGGCTGAAGCACGACTTCAAGGCGTGGCTGCTCGATCCCAAGCATTTTGCCGAGCTCGATCGCGGCACGATCCTGATCCCCGACAAATTCCTGGCGACCGGCGCGATTGCACCGACGCCGATCGGTTTCGACCTCTCCGATCTGCAGCCCGAGTTCGGGCTGGTGCAGGGCGAGGGCACCGCCGACAAGGCGGTGTTCTCAGCGACCGACGTGGTCGGCGCGCTGAAGCAGGCCGCCGCCAATGGCGCGAAGCTAGAGAACATCCAGTCGCTCGCCGGCTTCGAACGACGGCTCAACGACGTCACCTGCGCCGGCTGCCACCAGACCCGCGGCATCGGCGGCTTCCACTTCCCCGGCGTCGACTGGATGGCGGCCAAGCCGTCGAATTCGACCGTGGTGCCGGCCTCGCCGCATTTCTTCGGCGACCAGGTCCGCCGCCGCGACATCCTCGCCAGCATCCGCGACGGCAAGGCGCCGGATTATTCGCGCGGCTTCTCCAACCGCCCGCAGGCGCGCGGCAGCACCGAGCTCGCCGGCACCGAGTACAGCGACGGCTGGGGCGCTCATTGCTACCAGGGCGGCACCAAGCCGGCGGAGGCCGACCGCAGCTTCCGCAACTGGACCTGCGCGGAGGGGCTTGCCTGCCAGGTCGCCGGCCAAGCCTCCCGTATGGGCATGTGCTTCGTGAAGGGAAGGTAGGCTGCGCGGCGATCTCTCGTCTCCCTCGCACCGCTCTCACGGGGAGAGATCACCTTCCCAGATTGACAGTAGGCTTACTATTCGTGTTTCATCCGCGAAAACAATAGGGATGGAAACATGGACGAGGTCCTCATCGTCGGCGCCGGCATCGGCGGGCTGACGCTCGGCCTTGCGTTGCACCAGGCCAATATTCCCTGTCGTATCTTCGAGTCCGCTGCCGAGATCAGGCAGGTCGGCGTCGGCATCAACCTGCTGCCGCACGCGACCAAGGAACTGGCAGCCTTGGGGCTTGAGGACGCGCTGGCGAAGGTCGCGATCACCACGACGGACGCGACGTTCTTCAACCGCTTCGGCCAGCTGATCTACCAGGAGCCGCTTGGCCGCAGCGCCGGTTACGCGCATCCGCAATTCTCGATCCACCGCGGCGACCTGCAAAAAGTGCTGCTCGACGCGTTCCGCGCACGCGCCGGCGCCGATCGCGTCGTCACCAACAGCCATTGCGTATCCGTCGCGCAGGAGGACGGCGGCGTCACCGTGACGTTCGCCGATGGCCCCGGCGGTGCCGGTCGCGTCAGCGTGCGCGGCCGTGTCACGATCGCCTGCGACGGCATCAACTCGGCGGTACGCAAGCAGTTCTTCCCCGACGAGGGCGAGCCGCGTTATTCCGGCGTCAATATGTGGCGCGGAGTGACACGCTGGAAGCCGATGCTGTCGGGCGCCAGCATGGTGCGCGCCGGCTGGCTGTCGCATGGCAAGATGGTGATCTACCCGATCCGTCCCGCCGGTGCCGACGGGTTGCAACTCGTCAACTGGGTGGCTGAGATCGAGACGCCCAATTATCGCAAGCGCGACTGGAACCGCGCGGGTTCGCTCGACGATTTCATCTGGGCCTTCGCGGACTGGCATTTCGACTGGCTCGACGTGCCCGCCTTCATCCGCGCTGCCGATCATGTGCTCGAATTCCCGATGGTCGATCAAGATCCGTTGCCGCGCTGGAGTTTTGGCCGCGTCACCCTGCTCGGCGATGCCGCGCATCCGATGGTGCCGCGCGGCTCGAACGGCGCAGGACAGGCGATCCTCGACGCCCGCGCGTTGACCACGGCGCTGCTTACCCATGACGATCCCGTCGCGGCGCTCGCGGCTTATCAGGCGCAGCGGCTCGAAGCCACCACGCGCATCGTGCTCACCAACCGCACCAACCCGCCGGATGCGATCCTGCGCGAGGTGTTCCTGCGCACCGGGGACCAGCCGTTCCGCGCCATCGAGGACGTCATCAGCCGCGAGGAGCTGGTCGGCCTGTCCGACAGCTACAAGCGGATCGCGGGCTACTCGAAGGAGGCGCTGCGCGGCTAACCTGCTGCGCAGCGTCGGTCCGCATCGGGCTTTCAAGAACAGCGGCCGGTAAGAGCCGCCAGATCAACTGCATCGGGAGGGACGGTCATGGCGGAGGCTGAGACAATCGACGTTGCCGGTTATATCGACCGGCAGCCGGTCGGAACCTTCCAGGTCAAGCTGCTGTTGACCTGCGCCGCCGTGCTGTTCCTCGATGGCTTCGACACCCAGGCAATCGGCTATGTCGCGCCCGCGCTGGCCAAGGAATGGAGCCTGTCGCGTGCCGCGCTCGGGCCGGTATTCAGCGCCGGGCTGTTCGGGCTGATGATCGGCGCGCTGGTCTTTGGCCCGCTGGCCGATCGCGTCGGCCGCAAGCGGATCATCATCTTCTCGACGCTCGCCTTCGGCGTCGGCACGTTTGCGACGGTCTTTGTCAATGACGTCAGCTCGTTGATGGTGATCCGCCTGCTCACCGGCCTCGGGCTCGGCGGCGCGATGCCGAATGCGGTGGCGATGACCTCCGAATTCAGCCCGCACCGCCGCCGCGCCACCATGGTGATGATCATGTTCTGCGGCTTCTCGGTTGGTGCTGCGCTCGGTGGGCTGCTCGCCGCAGCCCTGATCCCGCAATATGGCTGGCGCTCGGTGTTCATCGTCGGCGGTGCAGCGCCGCTCTTGCTGGCGCCGGTGCTGGCGTGGCGGTTGCCCGAATCCGTACGCTTCCTTGCGCTCGGCGGCCGCGCCCAAGCGCGCGTTGCCGAGTTGCTGGCGCGCATCAACACGAACGCCGCGCCGGCCGCTTCAGGCACGCAATTCGTGGTGCATGAGCCGCGGCTCGAAGGGCTGCCGGTGCGGCATCTCTTCAGCGACCGACGGACATTGCCGACGCTGCTGTTGTGGGTCGTGTTCTTCATGAGCCTGCTCGACCTCTATTTCCTGGCGAACTGGCTGCCGACCGTGCTCAACGATCTCGGCGCCTCGGTGTCGGCGGCGGTATTGATCGGTTCGATGTTGCAGGTCGGCGGCGTGGTCGGCACCTTCGCGCTGGGGAGTGTGGTCGACCGTTTCTCGTTCCGCGCGCTGGCGCTGGTCTATTTCGTCGCCGTGTTCGCGGTCGGCGCGATCGGGCAGTCCAGCCATTCGGTGGCGCTGGTCACATCAGCGATCTTCGCGGCGGGCTTCTGCATCGTCGGCGGCCAGATCGCGGCCAATGCGCTGGCCGCCAACTACTATCCGACCGCGATGCGTGCCACCGGCGTCGGCTGGGCGCTCGGCATCGGCCGGGTCGGCTCCATCATCGGCCCCCTGATTGGCGGCGCGCTGATGAGCGCGAAATGGACCACGGGCGAGCTGTTCCTGACCGCCGCATCGGCCGCGCTGTGCGCAGCGCTGGCGGCGTTCTCGCTCAGCCGGTTCGTCCGTCCCGAGGGTGGCTCCGGCGCGAGCCAGACGTCATCAATGGATGCAACGTTGCAGGCAGCAGCTGGCCGCCAACGCTTTCAAGCATAGTGCGTCAGGCGCGGGCCGGGCAGCAGCTCATAGGCCGATTTCCAGCCGGGCAGGGCGGCAATGCGGCCGAGCCACGCGCTGATGTTGGGATGGCTCACGGCAAAATCATAGCCGGTCTCGTCGCTCGGATAGTGCAGATAGGCCATCATCGAGAAATCGGACACCGTCGGCCGCGCGCCGATCATGAACGCGTTGTCGCCGACATGGCGGTCGAGGATGCCGAGGAAGTCGTCGAGCCGCGTGCGGAAATGCTTCAGCACCTTCGGATCGGCCGACGGCGTGAATGTGCGCAGGAAGCGGTAGGTTGCCATGTAGCCGGAGAGCTTCTGGTTGTCCCAGAACAGCCAGCGCAACAGCTCGAACCTCTCTGCTGGCGTCTCGCCGCCGAACTCGCGGTAGTGTTCGGCGAGCTGCAACAGGATCGGCGCGGTCTGGGTACGGCGCTCGCCGTCGACCTCGAGCACGGGGATCTCGCCCATCGCGTTGACGGTCGCCCGCCACTCCGCGGTCCGCGTCACGCCGCCGGCGAAATCGGTCCATACCGGCTCGAACGTCTCGCCGCACAGCGTCAGCATCAGCGCGAGCTTGTAGCTGTTGCCGGATTCCGGGAAGTAGTGCAGCCGGTAGCAGGGCATGTTGGGGCCTTCCGATAATCGAATGGGTCATTTCGTTCTAAACTTGCGGACTTCGTAGCCCGGATGGAGCGGAGCGTAATCCGGGATCGCATGATCAGGTGCGAGACTTATCCCGGATTTCGCTTCGCTCCATCCGGGCTACATGTGCGTCATTGCGAGGAGCTCGCGACAAAATTGCGAAGCAATTTTGCGCTGAAGCGACGAAGCAGTCCATGCCGCCACGCGGCGCGATGGCTTCGCTCCGCTCGCAATGACGATGTGGAATGGGCCTCGTCTACGCCACCGCCCCCTTTGCGCGCAGCTCCCTGATTGCCGCCTCGTCGTAGCCGGCCTGCCGCAGGATCTCGTCCGAGTGCTCGCCGACCGCAGGCGGTTTGCGCGGTTGCACCTTCTTGGCGCCGTCAATGAAGATCGGGCTGTTGACGGTGAGCATGGTGTCGTTCTCGAAGCGCACCAGCACCTCGTTCTCGATCATCTGCTTGTCGTTCGGGATGTCGTCGAGGATGCCGACGACGCCGAACACGAGGCCGTTGCCGTCGAGGACCTTGCGCCATTCGGCGAGGTCCCTGGTCGCGAACACCTCGTCGAAAATCCTGATCAGCTCGACCGAGCGGGCGTGGCGGTCGGCCTTGGTGGCGAAGCGCGGGTCGGTGACGAGATCCTCGCGGCCCATGCAGCGCGCGAGCGTCGGAAACTGCCGTTCTTCGCTGAGCAGCGACAGGATGATCCAGCGGCCGTCGCGGCACTTGTAGTGGTTGGTCACCGCATTCAGCGCCTCTTCGCGCGGCCTGCGCTTCTGGAACTTGGCGCCGACGAGCTTGGCCTGCGCCAGCACGCCGTTGGCCCAGATGCCGTTCGCCATCAAATTGGTCGCGACATGCGAGCCCTTGCCGGTCTTCTCGCGCTGGAACAGCGCGGTGACGATCGCGCCGTAGAATGCCATCGCGCAAGGGTGATCGCCCATGCCGGCGACCGAGCGGGCCGGCGTGGTCTCCTCGTCGGCGCGAACCAGGTCCATCAGGCCGGAGCGGGCCCAGTAGGCGTTGGAGTCGAAACCGGGCTTGTTGGCTTCCTCGCCCTTCTCGCCATAGCCGGTGAACGACGCATAGATCAGCCGGTCGTTGAGATGGGCGAGATGGTCGTAGGTGATACCGAGCTTCTGGCGCACCTGCGGCGGCATGTTGGTGATGAAGACGTCGGTTTCCGCGACGAGCTTGTAGAGCACGGCTTGTGCTTCGGGCTTGGTGAGATCGAGCGCGAGGCTCTTCTTGTTGCGCGCTTCCAGCATCCACGCGAAATTGTGTTCGCTGTGCGGATAGCCGGGCAGGTTCGGCAGGTTGCGATAGGGATCGCCGGCGCCGGGCGGCTCGATCTTGATGACGTCGGCGCCGAAGTCGGACAGCACGGTTGCGGCCGCAGGCGCCGCAATGAAGCTCGCGCAGTCCAGGACCTTGAGCCCGTCAAAAATGCCTTTTTCCATCGTGCCGTCGCTCCCGTGGCGCTTGTTGGTGTTTTTCCGGTGGCTGGAATATCGCGTGCGATGATCCCTCAGAGCGGCCATTTGACCCATCTCCGAGGCGCGATGCAACGGGTTGTTCGGGCGTCATTGCGAGGAGCGAAGCGATCGAAGCAATCCATGTCTCCGCAAGTGGAGGTATGGATTGCTTCGCTTCGCTCGCAATGACGGCACCTGCTACTCCACCCCCGCCATCAGCGCGGCATTCCCGCCAGCGGCGGCGGTGTTGATCGTCACTGTCTGCTCGGTGGCGAAGCGGGTGAGGTAATGCGGTCCGCCGGCCTTGGGGCCGGTGCCGGAGAGGCCGCTGCCGCCGAACGGCTGCACGCCGACGACCGCGCCGATCATGTTGCGGTTGACGTAGATGTTGCCGACCTGAAGGCGATCGACGATGTCCTCGATGGTGTCGTCGATGCGGGAATGGATGCCGAGCGTCAGCCCGAAGCCGGTGGCTTCGATCGCAGTCAGCACCTCGCCGAGCCTGTCGGGACGGTAGCGCACCACATGCAGGATCGGGCCGAACACCTCTTCCTTGAGTTGCCCGGCCGCAGACAGTTCGAAGATATGCGGCGCGACGAAATTGCCGGCCGGTGCCTCGCCGGCGAAATGCACGCGCGCCTCCTGCTTCATCTGTGCGATATGCGCATCGAGCTTCTGCTTCGCCTCGGCGTCGATCACCGGGCCGATGTGGGTGGAAGGATCGGCGGGATCGCCGATCTTGAGCTCGCGCGCGGCGCCCGCGATCATCTCGATCATGCGGTCGGCAACGTCGTCCTGCACGAACAACAGCCGCAGCGCCGAGCAGCGTTGGCCCGCGGAGCGGAACGCCGACGTCACCACGTCGTCGGCGACCTGCTCGGGCAATGCGGTAGCGTCGACGATCATCGCGTTGATGCCGCCGGTCTCCGCGACCAGCGGCACGATCGGGCCGTCCTTGGCGGCGAGCGTCCGGTTGATCGATCGGGCGACCTCCGTCGAGCCGGTGAAGACGACGCCTGCGATCTCGGGATGCGCGACCAGCGCGGCACCGATCGCGCCGTCGCCCTGGACGAGATGCAGCGCGGATGCCGGCACACCGGCTTCATGCAACAGCCGCACCGCCTCGGCCGCGATCAGCGGCGTCTGCTCGGCCGGCTTCGCGATCACCGCGTTGCCGGCCATCAGCGCTGCCGTCACCTGGCCGAGGAAGATCGCGAGCGGAAAATTCCACGGCGAGATCGCGACGAACGCGCCGCGGCCGCGCAACGCCAGCACGTTGCTCTCGCCGGTCGGGCCCGGCATCGCGTCCGCCTCGCCGAACAGTTTTCGCCCCAGCGCGCCGTAGTAGCGGCAGAAATCGGTCGCTTCGCGCACCTCCGACAGCGCATCGTCAAGCGTCTTGCCGCCTTCGCTTTGCAAGAGCGCGATGAAATGGGCGCGGCGCTGCTCGAGCAGCTCAGCGGCCTTGTCCAGGATGTCGGCGCGCCGTCGCGCCGGCGTGTCGTTCCAGGCCTTGAAGCCGCAGCGCGCGACGGTGACGGCGGATGTTGCCTGCTCCGCGGTGGAGGTGCCGCCGCTTTCGGGCGCAGTCTTGCGCTCGGCCGCAATCGCGGCTGTGAGCTTGCCAAGTGCCGCGCGTTCGCCGAACTCGATGCCGTGCGAATTCTCGCGCTGCGGCCGGTAGAGGTCCGCTGGCAGCGGAATGTCGGGATGGCAGGCATTGTAAGCCGCGCCGATGATATCGGCGGGGCGGCGCAACAGGTCCGCGACCGACACCGAATAGTCGGCCGCCCGCGCGACGAAGGAGGAGTTGGCGCCGTTCTCCAGGAGCCGCCGCACCAGATAGGCGAGCAGGTCGCGGTGGCTGCCGACCGGCGCGTAGGTGCGATGGGCGATGTCAGGTCGGTCCTCGCCGAGCTGCGCGTACAGCGCTTCGCCCATGCCGTGCAACCGCTGGAATTCGAAGCTCGTGGGATCGTCGGCGAGTTCGAGGACGGTCGCGACCGTCAACGCGTTGTGGGTGGCAAATTGCGGAAACAGCCGCGGCCGCAAGGCCAATAGCTTGCGCGCGCAGGCGACGTAGTTGAGGTCGGTCATCGCCTTGCGGGTGAAGACCGGATAGCCGTCGAGCCCGCGTTCCTGCGCGCGCTTGATCTCGGTGTCCCAATAGGCGCCCTTGACGAGGCGCACCATCATCCTGCGGTTCAGGCGGCGCGCCAGCGCGTCGACATGGTCGATCACATCGCCGGCGCGCTTTTGATAGGCCTGGATCGCGAGCCCAAAGCCGTTCCATCCCGCAAGCGACGGATCGGCGAACGCGGCCGCGATGACATCCAGCGACAGTTCGAGCCGGTCGGCCTCCTCGGCGTCGACGGTGAAGTTGAGGTCGAACGCCTTGGCGCGGCGCGCGATATCGATCAGCCGCGGCACCAGCTCGGTCATCACCCGCGCGTGGCTCACTGCCTCGAAGCGGGGATGCAGCGCCGAGAGCTTGACCGAGATGCCGGGCCGGTCGGGCAGGGGGCGGTCGCCTGCCGCCCCGCCGATCGCCTCGATCGCGCGGGCGTAGGAGTCGAGATAGCGCTGCGCGTCGTCAACGGTGCGTGCGGCTTCGCCCAGCATGTCGAAGGAATAGCGCGCGGCGCGGGCCGAATGCGCTTGCGCGCGCGTAAGCGCCGCCTCGATGGTCTCGCCGAGCACGAAATGGCTGCCCATCAGCCGCATCGCCTGCCGCGTCGCGGCGCGCACCGCCGGCGCGCCGAGCCGCTTCGTCAGGCGCCCGATCGTGCCCTGCGGCGTCTCGCCGGGCTGGATCACGCGCGCCGACACGCCAAGCGCCCAGGCCGAGGCGTTGACCAGGAACGCTGAGGATTTGGTCTCATGATGAACGAAGTCGCCCTGGGCGAGCTTGTCCTCGATGAACTGGTCGGCGGTGCGCGCGTCCGGCACGCGAAGCAGCGCCTCCGCCAGCACCATCAGAGCCAGCCCCTCCTTGGTCGAGAGCGCGAACTCCCGCAGCATGTCCTCGACGCCGCCGAGCGGATCGTCATTGGCCCTGACGGCCTCGATCAGGCGGGTCGCAGTCTGGTCGATCCGCGCCTCCGTCTCCGCGCCGAGACGGGCGTCTTGCAACAGCCGTTCAGCGATCGCGGCGTCGTCGGGCGCGTAGGGGGCGCTGAAGCGCGGCGGGGGGCGATGGGTGTCTGACATGGCAGTTCCTTGTGACCAGAGGAACCTAGGCGTGTACGGACCGTAGTTCGATAGACAAGTTAGCAATTTTGCCTTAGAAAATCAGGGATATTATCAACAACACCGGATATATGACAAATATTGACAGAATAGACCGCAAAATCCTCTCGATTTTGCAAGGAGATGGCCGCATCGCCAATGTCGAGCTCGCGGAGCGCATCGGGCTGTCGCCGACCTCGGTCGGCGAGCGGCTGAAGCGGCTGCAGCGCGACGGCTTCGTCGAGGGCTACGGCGCGCGGCTCAATCCGCACCGGCTGGGGCTCGGCCTCCTGGTGTTCGTCGAGGTGCTGCTCGACAAGACCACGCCTGACGTCTTCGAGCGCTTCGCAAAGGCGGTCCAGACCGCGCCGGAAGTGCTGGAGTGCCACATGGTGGCCGGCGGCTTCGACTATCTGGTCAAGGCGCGCGTCGCCAACATGGCTGCCTATCGCCGGTTCCTCGGTGAAACCCTGCTGGCGCTGCCGGGCGTGCGCGAAACGCGAACCTACGCCGTGATGGAAGAGGTCAAGCGCGACGCGCCGTTGCCGGTCGGCTGACATTTTCTTGATGTGATCCACAGCCGCCCTGCGGGCGTATTGGCATCGCGACGCCGTCGCGTTAATCCTCGCGTTCAGTTGGGGCAGCGATCATGAAGGATGCCGAACAGCCGATACGAGCGAGGCGGGCCGGGCTAGCCGGCGCGCTTGCCGTCGTCGTGCTGTCATGGCTGCCTGCGGCGCCGGCGCGATCGGCCGAGCTCAGCGCGGGCGTGGCTGGTCTCTATTCCTCGGTTTCGATCTATCCGCCGTCGGCGACGTCGATGACGGTCTGCTATGGCTTCGTCTGCCGCCGCCGCGAGGTTCTCGATTTCAGTGCCGCCGACCGGACCGCGCTGACCAAGATCCTGGCGGTGGGCCGCGCCAATGCCGCCGCCGAACGCGCCGCCGTGCAGAAAGCGGTGATCTGGTTCGATCGCCGCATGGGTCCGATCATCGGCACCGAAAAGCGCGTCGCAAAGGCCGACTTCCGCTACTTCGACGACAAGCACAATTACGATTGCTGGGACACGACGCGCAACACTACGAGCTTGCTCCTCGTCATGCAGCAGTGGGACCTGCTCAAATTCCACTTCGTCGGCGATCCGCATTATCGCGGCTACTCGCTGGTGCAGACGCCGCACAACACCGCCGTGCTGGTTGAGCGCGCGACCAAGGTCGAATGGGCCGTCGACCTCTGGCCGCGCGGCTATTCGCAGCCGCCCGACGTCATGCCCGTCACCCAATGGGTGACGGAAGATTGAATGACGTGACGGAGCTGTCCTGCCGCCGGCGGCGTGGCAAAGTTCCCGCGGCAGGAGCGAGGCGCTGCTCATGCGTCCGCAGCAACGGCGTTACGGCCGCGCGTCGTCTCGAGCGGCTATGTGCAAGCTCGACGTGAAGGCGTGCGGGCGCCGTGCCCGCCCTGCCGAACGTCACGCTGACTGAATTGATGATCCGGCCCTCACTCCCGGATGACGTCCGAGAGTGCGCCGAAAGGTCACGCGCTGGGCGCTAGACTTTCAGGTTCTCGGCCGAAGTCTTGCCGCGATTTGCGATCTCTTCGTACTCCACCGATTGGCCTTCATTGAGCGTCTGAAGGCCAGCCTTCTGAACAGCAGAAATATGAACGAATATGTCCTTGCCGCCCGTCGAGGGTTGGATGAATCCATACCCCTTGGTCGGGTTGAACCACTTCACGGTACCTTTGGGCATTCCAGTCGTCTCCGCGGAATCAAATCAAAACAGACCTGCCGGTCCCCGCACAAACCGGCCTGTCCGCGCCGCACAGGATAGCAGTTTGCAAAAAGCTGGATAGATCAAACGAGGTAGTGTTTTTGGTCGGAAACACCCTACTTGAGCGGGCTTTGGCGCCGATCTGCCTGTTTCCTGGTCATTTGGTGCGCTGCAAGATCAATCGGTTCCCGTCACGTCGAGTCGGGTTGGGATCCCGCGCGCGGGCATTCCGCCGGCGCGCGGGGTGGGGCCACACGGGGCTTCAATAGGTTGCGGCAAGGTACTCGACGATCTTGCCGACGTCGGCATCCTCGATCGGGGCGCCGTAGACCTTGATCATCTTGGTGACCTCGGCCTGCCAGAAGTCCTTCTTGAACTTCTCGCCCTGCGGCTGGGTCTTGATGTAGTCGACCGAGTGGCAGGCGGTGCAGTTGTTCTGCACCACCTCGAGGTTCGCGCCGGGCTTGAGGGCCGCCGTCTCCTCGGGGACGGCGTAGTTCACCTGCGCGGCGGAGGCAGCAGTGATCGAAAGGCCCGCGATGGCGGCAAGCGTAGGGAGCAGCTTGGTTGTCATGGTGCTTCTCCTCACGCCGCGGTGACGCGCACGGTTTCGACGACGTTGCGCAAATAGCCGGCCGGATTCCACAACGGCTCCATCGGCTGCGTCACATCGGCATTGTTGGTGGCGCGCACCTTCAGATCATAGGAGCCGGCGGCGAGCTTCACCGGCAGCTTCCACTCACGGAACGCATATTTGCCGAGGTCCTTGCCGAGCTTGGCCGGTGCCCAGGTCTTGCCGCCATCGGTCGAGACAGCGACCTCTTTGATGCCCTTGCCGCCGTCGAAGGCGATCCCCCTCAGCGTGGTGGGGCCTGCCTTCAGCTTGGCGCCGTCGGTGACGCTGGTGATGAAGGAGCGCACCGTGAAGCGGTTGATCGGGATCGTCGACTTCGGCGCGGTGCCGGGCTCGACCGCGTTGTTGGGCGTATCCGGAATCCGGTAGGCCGATTTCATCCAGAAGCCTTCGAACACGCTGTCGATGACGGTGATCTCGTTGAGATGCTTGACCCAGTAGGTGCCGTAATAGCCGGGCACCACGAGGCGGAGC
This sequence comes from Bradyrhizobium erythrophlei, assembly GCF_042430365.1. Lineage (GTDB taxonomy): Bacteria > Pseudomonadota > Alphaproteobacteria > Rhizobiales > Xanthobacteraceae > Bradyrhizobium > Bradyrhizobium erythrophlei. Next base: position 14,973 of record NZ_JBHMET010000191.1, on the reverse strand, counting down.
GGGAAGCCGTTGAGGAATGGCAGATCGTCGCCGTTCATGGCATAGGCCAGCATCACCTCGCCGTCGCGGGCGTGATCGATATCGAGCGCCTTCACAAAATCGGGCGTCTTGTCCATCACGGGACCGTCCATGCCGTTGAAGGTCACCTGCTTGGCGCCGGCCTGGACGCCGGCCATGTCGAGCACGGCCTTCAGCGGCACGCCGCGCCAGCGCGCACAGCCCATCGCGCCGTTGCCGAGCTGGCCGCCGGCGACCCGCGGGTTGAAGAAGCCGCGGCTGTTGCCGGAGCACTGGTTGACGGCGACGATCTCGGTCGCCTTCATCTTCTTGATGTCCTTCAGCGACAGCCTCAGGGGTTTGTCGACCTTGCCCTTGATCTCGAGCGTGAACTTGTCGGGATCGAGATTGTAGGGGATGTCGGCCAGGTGATAGCGCACGAAGAACGCGTTGTTTGGCGTGAGCGGGCCGTCGTTGAAGATCGCGAAAGGCGTCTCCAGTTGCGGCGGGCGGCTGGTGAGGACGATCATCGGGCGCTTCTGCGGATAGCGCACCAGCGGCCGCTCGCCATTGCCGAACGGCAGCGTCACTGTTTCGAGCGCGAACGCGCCTCTGGATCCCAGCCCCGCCGCCAGCGCAGCCATCCCAGCGCGCTTCATCAAGTCTCGTCGATCGAGCATCGCTTCCTCCGAAGCTTCTTGTGGTTTGAGCCGGTCATCACCGGACTCAGGCGAGCAATGTCGCACCGGGGAACCCGGAGTCAATTGATGCTTTCGCAGCGTCCCCGGCATTGCATTGCAGCAACAGAAAACCCCGGCCGCAACGGCGACCGGGGCTTCTGAAATCAAACCGACGGGGGCGATCAGTACAGGCAGACGTTCACGGTGCGATAGCGATAGCCGTAGGGCGTCAGCACCAGGCGGTTGACGTAGCAGCCGGAGTCGACGACTCCGCCGACGAAGCCGATGCCGAAGCCCGGGCCCCAGTGGTGATGATAATGCCAGCCACCGCCCCAACCGCCGCCGAACGGCTTGGCGGACGCGGCGGTCGGCGCCAGCGCGGCGGCACCGATGGTGGCAATGGTGGCGAGGGCAAGGGGCGCTTTACGAAACATTGTCTTCTCCTTCAGGTGCGCCTTGAGGTCGGTCGCGGCGCGGGTTGCAGTGTTACCCATCGCCCGTCAGTCGCACCCCACGGAAAGCGGGTTCGAGCGCGCGGCCCCGCGAGGGCCGGCTATTTGATGAACGCCTGTTCAGGTGTGAGAGAAATCACAGTGCGTGATACGCGGGTTGAACCAATCAGGCCGCCGCGGCACGCTCATCGTTAACGAGCGTTGACAGGATGCGCGTCTCCTCGGCCGTGCGCACGGTCATCGGCTCGTTGCGGCCGCGGATCGTGACCTCCTGCGCCGGCAGCGCGTCGTCGGCGAGCCCCGCGGTGACGCGCACCTCGTCGGAGATGACCGCTTCGCACGCCAGCCCCTTGGTCATGTCCTGCAGCCGCGCCGCGACGTTCACGGCATCGCCGAGCGCGGTAAACACCATGTGATCGCGATAGCCGATATCGCCGACGATCACCTCGCCGCCATGAATCCCGACGCCGAAGCGGATCGGTTCGCGGAGGTCGTGGCTCAGGAACTGGTTCAATTCGTCGATATTGACCGCGATGCGAGCCGCCGCGCGCAGCGCCTGGCGGCAGGCTTCCTGCCGGCTGGTGCCGAGCCCGAACAGCGCCAGCATGCCGTCGCCGACGAACTGGTTCGGCCGCCCGCCTGATTCCAGCACCGCCTGCGACACCGCGCCGAGGAAGCGGTTGACGATGAACACGGTGTCGAACGGCAGCCGCTTTTCGGCGAGCCGGGTCGAGCCGCGCATGTCGACGAACATGCTGACGAGATAGCGCTCCTGGCCGATCCGTGTTGGGTTGGACGAGCCACCATTCGCCGACACCGCGTGCGGTAGGAACAGCTGGAAGAACGACAGGTCGGTGGTCGGCCGGAGCTGGCAGGCCAGCCGGATCGACGGATCGTCGCTGCCGACCCGGTGCAGCACGAAGGCCTCGCGCGGCGAGGGCTCGGGCAGGCCCGCGCAATCGCCGATGATGCGGATGCGGCAAGTCGAGCAGCGCGCGCGGCCGCCGCACACGCTCGCATGCGGAACGTTGTTGCGCAGGCTCGCCTCCAGCACGCTCAGCCCCTTCGGCACGCGGATGGTGCGGCCGTTGCCGTAGGACAACGCAATCATGCCGCCGCGGCGCTCGAGCAGGGCGCGCACACCGCGTGCCACTAGCACGAGGCCGAGCAAAGCGAGATAGCCGATCGTCATATCGCTGGTGATGCGGTCGAGCGTGGTCTGCTGCGCCACCGTGCCGACGTTCTCCACCGAGAGCGTCTGCCGCCGCCAGTCGGCATCCTCATAGTCGGCCTGCGTCATGCGGCCGCCCTGGTAGACGCCGAGCAGCGCCAGCGTCGGGATCAGCACCGCGGCCGCGAGCAGGAGCGGCGCGGCGCGCTTGAAGAACGATCGCATCCGCAGCCAGAAATACAGCCCGATGCAGCCATGCACCCAGGCGATGACCAGCACGGCGAGCATTATCCACAGCCGGTACTCGGAGGCGATGAAGAACAGATATAATTCCTGCGGATAGAGCTTGTGGTGGGCGAACAGGGTTTGGCCGAGGCGCACGCCGACGATGTGGGCGATGATCAGCATTGGGATGCTCAGGCCCAGCACGAGCTGCAACGGCTCCATCGCCTTCCAGCGGAACTCGCGGCGCTGGTATAGCGCCCAGATACCGAGCGCGCTGTGCACCAGGCAGGCGCCGTAGAACAGGATGGCCACCGGCAGGAACTGCCAGAACCTCATGTGGTAGTAGAGCCCCGTCGCCAGCGCATCCATCGAGATGTTGCCGAGCGCGTGGTTGAGGAAATGGCTGACCAGATAGGCGAACAGGATCACGCCGCTGACGAGCCGGACCTGTCGGAGGCCGACGCCGCGGACCATTTCCTGCAAATGCTCGCGCGAAGGGGAAGCCATGTGATTCATGATCGGCAAGTCTAGAGTTTAATTCCGCTGGTGAACACCACCGCCGGCCCGCGCAAGGGGATAATGGGCGCCGCAGCACGTTGACACCCCCCTCGGAGTCGAACAAAAAGCGCGCCGTGACGATAGCCCCGCCCGATAACATCAGCGTTAAGCCAGGCCGTTCCCGCATGCCCAATTGGGCTGGCGTGGTGGCCTTGATCGCCGCGATGACGGTGTTGCGGCTGGTTTATGCCTCGGTGCTCGATTTGCGCACCGACGAGGCCTATTACTGGACCTGGACGAAGGAAAGTGTGCTGTCCTTCCTCGACCATCCCCCCGGCATCGCTTGGCTGATCCGCTTCGGTACAGCGATCTTCGGCGACACCAATCTCGGCGTCCGCTTCGGCGGCATCGTCGCGATGCTGGTCACCCAGCTCCTGCTCGCCGACATCGTCCGCCGCGTGACCCGCAACAATGTCCGCGCCGTCATGCTTGCTCTGGTGATGCCGGAGGCCGCGCTCTATTATGGGCTGTTGATGGCCAAGGTCGCGCCCGACACGGCGATGATCCCGTTTGCGGTCGCACTGCTGTGGTCGCTGGTGCGGCTCGCGCTGGACAAGGACGGCCGCTGGTGGCTCGTGGCGGGGCTGTTCGCCGGACTCGCGGCGCTGTCGAAATTCACCGTGATCATGCTGGCACCGGCGGTGCTCGCCTTTGCGCTGGTGCCGGACTGGCGGGGGCGCTGGCTGCGTAGTGCGTACCCTTACCTCGCCGCCGTGATCGCGATCGCCGTGTTCTCGCCGGTCCTGATCTGGAACGCGCAGCACGACTGGGCCTCGTTCCGCTTCCAGGCGGTGCGTGCGACCGCGGTGCATGACGTCGGCTTGCGCACGGTCGGCGAATTCATCGGCATGCAGCTCGGTCTGGTCGGTTTCGTGCTGTTGCCGGTGGTGCTGTTCGGTGTGACGCTGACGGCGTGGCGCGGCTACCGCAATCGCGAGCCGGTCGCGATCCTGCTCGCGACGGCGGTCATCGTGCCGTTTGCCTACTTCCTGTGGAAGTCGCTGACGCTGCGGGTCGGCGACACCTGGCCGATGTTCATGTGGCCGGCCGGATTTGCGGCGGTCGCCATCAACATCACGCGGATGCCGTTCGAGGGCTGGTCGGTCCGGCTGATCAAGTCCACCATGTTCTGGGCGCGCACGGCGATCAGCACCGGCATCGTCTTCGTCGTCTGCGTCTTCCTCTATTACACGGTGGCACCGTGGAATTGGATCGGCCGTACCGATCCGGTCGGCACCGAGGCCGGCTACGGCGAGATTGCCGCGCGCGCTGAGGCGCAATTGCAGGCCACAGGTGCGACCTGGGTCGCGACCACGGACTATCGCACCTATGCGATGCTGCGCTGGTTGCTGAGAGGGCGCGTGCCGGTCATCGAGACCAACGAGCGCGGCCGCTTCCAGGGGTTTGCCGATCCCGGCATGGCCGTGATCAAGGGGCACACAGGTCTCTATGTCGGACGCGAGCCCGAAAACAATCTGCCGCTGTGGACCGAGACCACGGCCGTGCGACAGCCGCTGGAGCGTGTCGCGCGAAGCTGGCGCGGCATGGTGATGGACACCTATTCGCTGGAGAAGCTGACCGGCTGGACCCCGGACCTGTCGCCGCCGCCGGACTCGACCTTCTTCCGCTGGCGCGTGCTGGCGATGCTGATCGAGCCGGGTGACCTTACCTTCTCCCCTTGTGGGAGAAGGTGGCAGCCGAAGGCTGCCGGATGAGGGGTTTCTCTCCACGGGCAAGGTGCGTGTGGAGAGAAACCCCTCACCCAAGCGCGTTCGTGGCAAACACCGGACTTGCCCTCTCCCGCAAGGGGAGAGGGCGCAGCAACCGCAACCCTTCTGCGCTGAAAGAAGCCCGCGCTATTCCTCGCCTTCGCCCTCACGCTTGCGCAACAGATCCTTCGCGAGATCCGCCAGTGTCGGGCGCGGCAGCGCGGTGAAGGGAAGCGGGCGGGTCACGTCGATCGCGGCAAGGCCGAGGCGCGCGGTCAGGAGGCCGTTGAGTACGCCTTCGCCGAGGCGCTGTGAGAGTTTGGCCGCGATGCCATGGCCGAGCATCTGCTGGATCAGGCTGTCGCTCGCCGCCATGCCGCCGGTGATCGCGAGATGTGCGATCACGTGACGCATCAGGCGGATCATGCCGAGCGCGCCGGGCCGGCCGCCATAGAGCCGCGCCAATTGCCGGATCATCCGCAACGAGGCCACGAACACGAACAGCACGTCGATCATCGCCCGCGGGCTGACCGCGGTGACCACAGAGACGCGCTGCGCCGCCGTCGAGACCAGCCGCCGTGCCTCCTCGTCGAGCGGCGCCATCAATTCGCGTTCGGCGAGGCGGATCATGTCGGCGCCGTCGATGATGTCGTCGCTGTGGCTCTGCAGCGCATTGCGGGCGCGCGCGAGCTGCGGGTTCTGGTGCGCGAGCTTGAGCAGATCGCCGACGATCGCCCGGCTCGCGGCGCGGTCGTCGCTGACCAGCACCTCCGCGGCGCGCAGATGCAGCTTTTCGATGGTCGCAAGCCGCGCCAGCCCAAGCGCCTCGCGCGCGATCACGACCATCAGCGCCACCGCCGCGATCACCGCAAGCGCGAGCCCGACGAAGCCGAGGCCCTCATTGCGCACGAACAGATCTTCGATCAGGTTGATGACGCCAAGCCCGGTGCCGAGCAGCACCAGGCCACCGACGGCGCCCCAGAACAGTGTGCCCCAGCGGAAACCGCGGCGTGCCGGCACCAGCGGCGCATCGACCGGCACAGGCAGTTGCGCGGGCTCGGCCTCGGGCACGATCTGCACCGTGCCGCGGGCGGGGCGGCCGCTGTCGTCCGGATCCATCACGACCACGCCGGGATCATCGAGCTTGAACGTCGCCGGCCGCCGGTGCGGCGTCTTCTCGTTCATTGCAGTTTGTCTCCGATCAGGAACTGGAGGGCGCGGTCAAGGCGGATGTGAGGCAGCGCGGGCTCCTCGTCCCCGATCCGTTCCAGTTTCGGCGGGCGGAAGCGCAGGAAGCGGTAATCGGCCGCCTCGGCGCCGGCGCTGGCGAGACCGCGGAACTCGCCCCTGAACAGCTCTTCGGGATCGCTGGGCAAATCGCCTGGAAAGGTCGCCACTTCGGTCTCGCCGTCGAACGTGTCGCCATTGGCGACCTCGCCTGCGGCTGGCGTGCCGAGGATCGACGGCAGCTTGTCGCGGCCGCGCTGGACCTGCGCCTCGCGGCTGGCGCGCACCGCGGCGAGCGCCACGACGTCGATCGCTGCTCCGGCATATTCGGCGCGGTCGGCGGCCGTCGCAACGATGCGCCGCAGCACCGCTTCGAGCCGGTCGTGGCTCAGATGATGCAGATGGTCAGCCTTGGTCGCCGCAAACAGGATGCGGTCGATGCGCGGCCGGAACAGCGCGCTCAGGATCGTGCTGCGGCCGATCCGGAAGCAGTCGAGGATGCCGGCGAGCGCGGCCTCGAGGTCGTGCAGCGCCTCCGGCCCGGCATTGAACGCGGCGAGCGCATCCGCCAGCACGATCTGGCGATCGAGCCGAGCGAAATGATCGCGGAAGAATGGACGCACGACGACATCCTTGTAGGCCTCGTAGCGCCGCCGCATCATCGCCCATAGCGAGCCGTCCGGCGCGCTGCCGTCCGCGGGGACGTCGAGCGGCGCGAAAGTCAGCGCCGGCGTATCGGCGAGGTTGCCCGGCATCAGGAAGCGGCCGGGCGGCAGCAGGCTCATCGCGAAGCGCTCGTCGCGACAGGCGCGCAAATAGTCGGTGAACAATCGTGCTTCGGTGAGCGCGGCCTGCTCGTCCTCCTTGCTTTCGGGCTTGAGCGTCGCGAGATGCGCATGCCAGGGCGCGGCGAGTTTTGCCCGGATCGCCTCGCGCGACAGCGCAAGGCTTTCGGCCGACCATTGCTCGTAGCTTTTATTCAAAAGCGGAAGGTCGAGCAGCCACTCGCCGGGATAGTCAACGATGTCGAGGGTGAGCGTGCGGTCCGCGCCATTTTGCCGCTGGTAGTCGATCACGAGCCGGAGCTCGGAGATGTCGGTGGTCGAGTTCGGCCAGCCCCGTTCCTCGATCAGGGTGCGGACGTGGTTCTCATAGGCAAAGCGCGGCACCGCATCATCAGGCTGTGGCTCGAGATGCGCGCGGGCGATCCGTCCGGAAGAAAAGGCCTCGAACACTGGGAAGCGGCCGCCCCGCGTCAGCCCATGCACCAGCGCCGTGATGAACACGGTCTTGCCGGCGCGCGACAGGCCGGTGACGCCAAGCCGCACCGTCGGGTTGAAGAAGCTGTCGCCATAGTCGAGCAGCGCCCGCGCCGAGAGCCGCGCTTCCTCGACGATGTCAGAGAAACTGGGGGCCATGGATGTCTTGAGGGAAGGGTGGCAGGAGGGGCCAAATGGGGCGGGCAGTCACCCGCAAGGTGGCGATTATCGGGCCAAAATCAAGCGTTGCGTCAAAGCCCGTGCAGGCGGGGTACCCAGGAATGTCAAGCGCATGAAAAAGCCACGCCGGTGCAATACCGGGGTCATCCGCCTGCGTAACTGAATGGCTTGAACGGATCATCGCGTCAGCGATACCCATGTTGACCAGCGTATTGAGGAAAGCGTCCCGGCATGACGGTCTTCCGCCTGAAGCAACTCGCCTCGAACTCGATCCATGCGACCGGCGCCGTGCTCTGGAACTACGACCGCACCGAACTGATCGCCGATGGCATCGTGCATATCGTCGGCATCTGCTTCGGGCTGGTTGCCGCCACCGCGCTGATCGTGCTGACTGCGGTCTATGCCGGGCCGCTCGACGTCGCCGTGGTGTCGGTCTATGTCGCGGGCCTGCTCGCCATGCTGGTGCTGTCGGCGACCTATAATCTGTGGCCGGTGTCACGCGCCAAATGGGTGCTGCGCCGCTTCGATCACTCGGCGATCTACCTGTTGATCGCCGCGACCTACACGCCGTTCATCATGGAGCTGAAGGACAGCTATTTCGCCATCGCGCTCCTGGTCGGGGTGTGGTGCGTGGCGATCGTCGGCATCTGGCTGAAGCTCGTCTATCCCGGCCGGTTCGACCGGCTCTCGGTCGGGCTCTACCTCGCAATGGGCTGGAGCGGCATGATGCTCTATAATGCGGTGGTGAAGGCGCTGCCAGCCGTTGCGCTCGGCTTCGTGCTGGCGGGCGGTATCCTGTACAGCCTCGGCGTCATCTTCCACACCTGGCAGCGGCTGCGCTTCCAGAACGTGATCTGGCACTGCTTCGTCCTGCTCGGTGCGGCCTGCCATTACACAGCCGTCCTCGACATCGTGCTGGCCGGCTGACCGGCGCCGGCGCCGCGAAGCGCAAGGCGGCGCGGTCCTGCAAAAAAATCATGCAGCCGTGAAAGTTGGGATATCATGATCCGGCAGGATCAGGATATCGGGAGGACGGCCATGCAGGTGGCGGGTAAGGTTGTTGTAGTCACCGGCGGCGGCAACGGCATCGGCAAGGCGCTGTGCGAGGCGTTCCATGCGGCCGGCGCATCCAAGGTCGTGGTGGTCGATCTCGATCATGCGGCCGCCGAGAAGGTCGCGGCATCGGTCGGCGGCGCCGCCTTCAAATGCGACGTCGGGCAGGAAAAGAACATCCTGCATGTGATCGAGGAGACCGAACGGATGTTCGGCCCGATCGCGCTGTTCTGCTCCAATGCCGGCATCGGCGGCGGCTTCGATCCGCTGTCGAAAAATGCCGGCGGCACCTCGGACGAGCCGTGGTCGCGGAGCTGGGCGATCCATGTGATGGCCCATGTCTATGCCGCACGGCATCTGGTGCCGCGCATGAAGGCGCGCGGTGGCGGCTATTTCCTCAACACGATCTCCGCGGCGGGCCTGCTGTCGCAGGTCGGCAGCCCAGCCTATTCGACGACGAAGCACGCTGCCGTGGGCTTTGCCGAGAACCTGGCGATCTCGCACCGCGCCGACAACATCAAGGTCTCGATCCTCTGCCCGCAGGGCGTCGACACCAACATGCTGCGCTCGATCCCGAAGGGCCCGCAGTCCGGCGACGGCGACCTGACACCGGAGCAGGTCGCGCAGGATGCCTTGAAAGGCATCGAGCAGGAGACGTTCCTGATCCTGCCGCATCCGCAGGTGCTCGGCTACATGCGCAAGAAGACCGAGAACTACGACCGCTGGATCGGCGGCATGGCCAAGATCCAGGCCAAGATGCGCGAAGCCTACGGGAAGTGACGGCGCCTCACGGTGAGGCGCGCGGAACGCGCCTCACCGGACGATGCCTCGCTACTTCTTCTTGCCCTTTCCCTTCCGCGGTTGTGCTTTTGCCGGCTTTGCTGGCTTCGCCTGCTTTGCCGGCTGTGTCGGCGTCCCGGCGAGCAACGCGCCGATATCGGCGATGCTGACGGACGGCAGGAAATCGGAAGATGCGCAGATGTCCATCGCCTGTTGGGGCTTGAGCGCGGAGGTATCGCGGCTCTTGCTCTCACCGCCGCCCGCGACCCAGGCGCTCTCCCAAAGCAGCGCGAGCAGGTGGGTTCCGTCCTGCATCGCCTCGATGGTGCCCTTTCCGTAGTTGTTCCAGAACATCTCCGTCGGGTCGTCGTTGTTCTTTTTCGCCGCCAGATAATCCCGCAGCATGTCCGGCGGCGGCAGCGCTTCGAACGTCTTGCGCATCAGCTCGATCGTGGCCTGCGCCGCCTCGAACCCGCTCCCGATATGCTCAGAGGGCACGACCGGCGGGGTGTCGTCCAGGCCGGCAAGGATTTGGTCGCGGTGCGCGTTGACCATCCCGTCTTCGTAGGCACTGTGCAGCCCCTGGCCCAGCGGAACGCGTACGTCGTCCGTCGTTCCGTCTCGGTGATGCACTGTGTGCGTGGTTGCCTTCTTCGGATCGCCGTCGTGCAGATACGAGATGTGCAACGGCTGGCAGGAGTCGCCGATGTAGTGGGTCAGAACCCCGGCCGCGCAGACGAAGTTGGCCATCTCGTCGTCGCGCACGAACGCGACCATCTTGTCGAAGATCTGCCAGACCCGGAACGGCAACAGGCCGCGATGCTCCATCGTGATCGGGGTCTGATCGAGAAGGTCCTCGACGCTCGAGTAGAAGTCGTTCCACACTTTGGGATCGATATTCTTCGGGTCTTTGCAGAGCTTGAGCAGGTCGACGCCGTCGGAATCGCGGACCTGGTCCATGTCGGCAAAGTGGTTCGGGCCCTCGAAGTGCCTTGTATGGCCCTGGTGGCCATGCTTCCAGAAGAAATCCGGAACATCGGCCATCGGAATGAAATCCAGGTCGCCCATCCCCTTGAAATCGCTCTTGAGGATGGTGTCGTCGTCGTGGCTGATGATCGTGACGTTGTTGTCCATCAACTCCTTGAGCTGCCGAACGCCCTTGGAGAGGGCACCGCTGACGCGGCTGGCAATCGCAAAATGACCGACCGCGCCCCAGGTGTCCGGTTGATCGAGATTCCAGTCGCGAACGACGTCGACGTCCAGCCGGTCGCAAATGGTGCTGAGACAAGTCGCAAGCGCATATGAATGCGGTTGTCCGCTCAGGGCCGAGTAGAGCCGGTTCGCACCCCATTGCAGCGCCAGCGGCCGCAATCTGTCGCCGGCGTCGGCGCTGTCGACGCGGGTTCCGGCATCATTCGGGTCCAGCAGCCACAGCGTTCCGGAGTCGCCGGGGATCGTCACAAACGGCGGCGGGGTCGGCGCGTCCCTGGTCGGCGTCCGGGCGCCGATAAAGAAGTCGGCAATGTATTCGAATCCGCCTTTCGATTTGTAACGGTAGAACAGCGCCTGGATCTCGCCGCTGATCCACTGGTTCGACGCGGCCCCGTAGCCGCGGACGTATCGGCCGAGCAGTGACATCGGGAAGTTCGCAGCCGACAGATCGACCATGGGGCCCATCACGGCGCCGCCCTGGAGCTTCGCCGTCCAGGCGTTGACGTCCTTGATGTCGATCAGCCCGGCATCCATGTTCACGTAGACCGACTTGCCCGGCCAGGTCGGATACACGTCGGTAAACGGCACGCGTGTCGCCTGGCGCGACGACGACAGCCCGATCGGCTGCGAGCGGCCGCCGAGCTGGGACGACAGTTTCTCGCCCGCCTCGCCGGTGACGTGCCGGTTGGTCAATGCATAGGCTTTGTGGCCGTCGGTCACCAGGCAGGCGACGGTCGCGAAATGATTGCGATTCTGCACGTCGACAAAGACCGGATGGCCGCTGCCGATGTTGTTCAGCGGATGCCGTTTCACCGGAGGCGCCTCCGGGCTCACGGGATCCCTTGGTGCCTCGATGACGCAGACCGGCACGCGCCGCCCATCAGGCAGATACAGCGTTTTCGGCACGATCTGATCGGCATCGTAGCGCCTGCCGGGGCCAAACTCGGTGGCCGCGATCCAGTCGTCAACGAAGACGAGGACGGCGGGCCATGAGTTTGGTCGGACCTCCGAGTTCGCGAGATTGCGCGCGCCGTCGGGTGGCACGCCGTCCTTGCGGATCCGATAGTAACCGATGGCTGTCGCCACGACCTTGGGATGGCGCATCAAGTGAATGTGGTACTGCTCGCGGGCATCAAGCAAATCCCGCATCGAGAGCGCGTCGTATTCGGAGTGCTCGGAGACGCGCGCGCGACTGGCCGGAGGAGAGCTGCCGCCAGGTGTGGCGGGCTTGGCGGTGACGATCTTGTCCATAGCTATTTCCTCAAATAGGGGACAGGGAAATCAAAGCGCGGCTGGATTTGACGCCACGTCGAGCAACAGATTTGTGACGTCACCAACAAACGAAAAATAAATTCGCCTGGTACGGCAGGTTGTGATCTAGGTAATATGCTATTTAAGCGTAGCGTCTTATGAGAGTCAAACCGGGCACGTCACGCAAATGATGGCGACGTGACGCCGGAGCGGGATGCGCAGCAGCGCATCAAGCGCAAGATAACGTTGCCGTTTCTGCAGCGCCGCAGGCGCGCAAGAAGGCGGAGAGCGTGTAGCCCGGATGGAGCGAAGCGCAATCCGGGATTCCAGGTGAGGTCGTGCCCCGGATTTCGCTGCGCTCCATCCGGGCTACAAGCCTTTGCCTCAGTTCTTCTGCGCGTAGAGCAGCGGCACCGCGGAATCGACCATCACCTCGATCAGGCTCGCGCCGTCATGCGCGAGGGCGCGCTTGTAGGCATTGGCGAGCTCCGCCGATCGCGTCACCCGCACCGCGTCACAGCCCATCCCCTCGGCAAGCTTGACGAAATCGATGCCGGGCAGTTCCAGGCCGGGCACGTTGCGCACCTGCATGACCTGACTGAACGAGCGCATCGCGCCGTAGCCGGAATTGTTGAGCACCACGACCGTCAGCGGCAGCTTGCGCTGGGCCGCGGTCCACAGCGCCTGGATCGAATACATCGCCGAGCCGTCGCCGATCAGGCAGACGGTGCGTCCTTCGCGGCGTCCGAGCGCCATGCCGACCGCGGCCGGCAGGCTGTAGCCGAGCCCGCCGCTCGCCATGGTGTAGAAACTGTCCTGGCCGCGCATCGGCATCACCTTCTGCATCAGGGGACGATGCGAGGGCACTTCCTCGACGAGTGCGTCCTGCGGTCCCATCGCAACAGAGAGCGCGTGCAGCGCGTATTCGGCGGGGATCGGATCGCCGGCGCCCGGCGGCGGCGGCAGGATGCGGCCGGCCGGCGCGGTGCGCCTGGTCTCGGGCAGCATCTCCAGCAGCGCCGACAGCGCCGGCTTCATCGTGGCGATGATGCTGTTCCCCGCCGGCGTCATCGCCGCGGCATCGGGATCGTCGGTGATCTGGAAGATGGTGGTCGCGCCGTCGAAGATCGCGGCGTGGCCCTCGACATGGAAGGTGAAGACCGGCGCGCCGAGCACGACGACGAGGTCGTAATCGCGCAGCGCATCCGAGAGCTGCCCGGGGGAAGCATGCAGGAAGCCGGCGAATTGCGGATGGCGCTCCGGGAACGAGCAGCGCGCCGAGAACGGGCTGACCCAGACCGCGGCCTTCGTCTTCTCCGCGACCTTCACCATCAGCGCGACGGCCTCCGCGCGATCGACGCCGGGGCCGACGACGAGGGCAGGGCGCTTGGCCTCGCCGAGCGCTGCGACCAGCGCCTTCATCGCCGTCGGATCGGGCCCGATCTCGCGGCTGACCTGCCGCGCCTCGAGCGGCTCTGTCGCATGCGTCCAGTCGTCGATCGGCACCGAGACGAAGGTGGGTCCGCAAGGCGGCTGCATCGCGACGTAATAGGCGCGCGCGATCGCGGCCGGGACGTCCTCGGCGCGCGCCGGCTCGACGGAAAACTTGACATAAGGCCGTGGAAATTCAGACGCGCGCTCGGCATAGAGGAAGGCCTGCAGCGGCATGATCGAGCGCGCCTGCTGGCCCGCAGTGATCACGAGCGGCGTCTGGTTGCGATAGGCGTTGTAGATATTGCCGAGCGCGTTGCCGACACCGGCGGCCGAATGCAGATTGACGAAACCGGCATTGCGGGTCGCCAGCGCATAGCCGTCGGCCATGCCGACGACGGAAGCCTCCTGAAGCCCAAGCACGTAATCGATGTCGTCAGGCCAGTCGCTCAGGAACGGCAGTTCGGTCGATCCGGGATTGCCGAACACTTTTTTGATACCGAACGCGCGCAGGAGGCCGAAGGTGGCATCCTTGACGGTGACGGCTTTGCTCTTTGCGGCAGGTTTGCGGGATGACATCGGGCGGCTCCCATCTCTGATTTTTTTGTTCCGTCATTGCGAGGAACAAGAACGGCAAGCAATCCACCTCTCGATGGATTGCTTCACGAAGTCAAGCCGCGGGCGCGTGCCCCTGAGATGGTTACCTCGACCTCACCGCATACCTACCAGCTCGCCGTGCCCTTCATGGTCGGCTGTCCCTCTGCATTCGCGGTCCACAGCTCGAGGCCGCCATCGGTTTCATTGGCGTTGACCGAGAACTCGCTGCCCTCGAACAGCGGCTGCACGCCACGGTAGACCAGCTTCTTCGGCGGCTTGCCGCCACGAAGCTTAGCGGCGAACTCGACGATGAAGGAGGCCTGCAAGGGACCGTGGAAGATCAGGCCCGGATAGCCCTCGACATTGGTGACGTAGTCGCGATCGTAGTGGATGCGGTGGCCGTTGAAGGTCAGCGCCGAATAGCGGAACAGCAGCACCGGATCGGAGATGTGGCTTTCGCGGTGTTTTGCAACCGGCGGAGGCGGCGCCTTTGCCGGCGCGGCCGACGGCGTGCTCGTCATCTCGCGATAGACGATGTCCTGCCGCTCGCGGATCGCTGTGCCGCGCGACGTCGTCACTTCATGATTGACCGAGACGAAGCACAGCGTTCCGGTCGAGCCTGATTTCACCGTGACGTCGGCGATGCGCGAGGTCCGCTTTGGCTCGTCGCCGACGCGCAACGTGTCGATGAACTCGAGCTCGCCGCCGGCCCACATCCGGCGCGGCAGCGGCACCGGCGGCAGGAAGCCGCCGCGGGTCGGATGGCCGTCTGGTCCCAATTGCGACATCGGAAACACCGGCTGCGCCAGGCACCAATGCGTCGTGAACGGCGCGGCGTCGCCTGGCTTCGGCTCGCCGATCTCCTGGAACAGCGTCGCGCGCAGGCCCATCACCAGATGCGCGGTGACGACGTCTTGGGCTTCCTGGGTGCGGCCGATCCACTGGCGGAGGTGATCGAGTTCGAGTTTGTCGCTCATGAGGTGCTTGCCCGGGTAAGAGATAGTTTAACGCGATTAGGTCGGTTTGGCGGCAGGCTCGCTGCACCTCTCCCGCTTGCGGGGGAGGTCGGCGCGTAGCGCCGGGTGGGGGCTCTCTCCACGAATCCCACCGTGGAGAGAGCCCCCACCCCGGCCCTCCCCCGCAAGCGCAGGGGAATCGCATGTGGGCGTCTGCAAGTAGTTGCCAAATCGG
>NZ_JBHMET010000190.1:0-2223 GCF_042430365.1 Bradyrhizobium erythrophlei | reverse complement strand
TCCAAGTGCCGGCAAACCACGCCGCCTGATCGCCTCGTCACCCAAAATCCCGCATAGCTCCCACAGTCAGCCGGCTGATCGGAAGCTGCAGCGGGTCAAAACATAACGAGATTGCACCCCCAACATCATCCGACGCGCTCGGCCAAAACTGCGGGCGGCATGCGCCACGAACCCGGATCTCGCCTTTGTAGCCCGACAAACCAGGGAACCCCGAACGTTGCCTCGAATGACGGCCCCGATCGCAGGGTCGGTGGCTTAGGCCGTGGACGACGGAAGGGGAGCCACGCCGGACTTGGTGCCAGCTTGGGCATTCGCCCTCAAAGGTACTTATCGGCGGGAAATGCACCTTTTTGTTTGACGAATCTGGACAACTCATTGATATCGCAATAAATACGATCGCCCTCCGAGCGCACCATAAACCCACAATGCAGCTACGTCGCTATGAGCGTGCTTACAGTGCTGCGGGATCAAATCTTCAAAACGTTATCACGTTAGACGAGCAGGGTTTTGGCCGCCGGCTACTCGTTGCGTCGAGTTCTTAAGGCCGCGGACCGAAGTACGCCGCATTCTGGAAGACCAAGCGCTGGCCTGCACTGCTTGGGAAGGGGTGTCCTGTCAATCGTACTGAAACAATTCGGCTTTCGGAGATCTGCTTTAGGAAAGCTACGGTCTCTGCCAAGGCGTAAGGTCCGCGAAGCGGACGAGCGTTCAGATAATCGCCTTACACGGACCGGGCGGGTGCCGGGCGCCTTAAACCCAGCTTCTGCCGGGTTGGAATCAAAGCCCAAGCCTGCGCCTGGCCGTTTCGCAACGAGTTTGGTCTAGCTCAATGCCTATGAAGTCACAGTCCAACCTTGAGGCCGCCAACGGGTCCAACACCACATCTTCCTCCTTTGTGAAGGCACCGATACAGCATTCGATGTCGCCATCCCCGGCCTCCTGCAGCGGCCTTACGATTTTGGAAGCGATCTGGCCCGCATCAAGTTCGGTCTGGGTTGGGGAAGCTGGTGTGAAAATGCGGCGACCAGGTTGAGCGCATCGTTCTATCCGGAACAGGTGGCTCATTTTGAAGAGACGTTCTTCGCGGCGCTCGATGGTCTCCACGATCGTGTTGAAGCCGCGGTGGATGCCTTCAGATATGATAACGACGGCTGGAAGTGCTTCAGGGCGATCACGGGCGAGTACGATCGCTTTCTCACATTCACCTCGTATCTCCTTGGTCACCTGAATGGCCTGGGCGGGGAGGTTGATCTGGCGCCGAAGTTCAAGGAGTTCCTGCAATCCGGTAATTGGCTGGCGAAATACATCATCGGTCTGGACAAGACACTTGAGAAAATTTGGAACAAGTACGGCGAGTGGAAGAGCTTCGAGGAATTCAACGGAACAGGTGAGTTGGTCTTGTTGCTTGCTGCAACCGATGGCGTTCACCTCACGGCCGATGGGCTGAGCATCTACTGACCTGTTGCCAATTTTCCCGATGCAGTGCGCATAATAGGGCGGGGCCAAGCGCGGGCGCCCCTCCGACCACATCCCTGAGTATGCAGACCAGGCCGCGAAGCTTTGCCGGCTCGGCGCTACCGACAAAGAGATCGCCGACGTCTTCGGCATGGATGAGCGGACGAGAAGAACGAGCGGCTATGGGTAGCGGCATCGCGCAGCGTGACGAGCGCGCGCCCGTCCGGAAGCTCAATCGGATCATCAAATTGCCGGCGCCAACCCTTCCCAGCCATGCCGGCATGGTCGCCGCAACCGGGCTCCTGTTCACGACCGGAGAACTACGGGCCGCGTCGTCGTCCATGAGGCCGCGGGAGCGGCAATCGCCTCGCATCGGCAGCGTAAGGGTTGACCAGGCAGGTTGCAGGTAGGCCATTCGCCGTCGCTGCGCACTGGGCGAAAGACGTGAAAGTGCAATCGATCCTCTCACCTATCTTCTCGCCATAGACGTGCATGCAGACGGGATAGCTGGGGTCGTACGTCTGAGCAGACGCTGGCGCAAAGCCCACTATAGTACCCAGAACGAGAATTGCGGACATAAGTCGTCTCATCACCAGCTCCTGCGATTACCTTGAGAATGTTTGGCCGATGCGGTTTCACTCCAAAACCTCATACTCGAACGCCACACCCTCGGGGTCGTTTTCCTCCCCCCGCCTGGTATGGCTGGACATCCCTGCGCAAACGCCACAAGGCTAGCCGCTCGCGGCGTCGATGATCCTCTTGGCTTCG
>NZ_JBHMET010000189.1:0-787 GCF_042430365.1 Bradyrhizobium erythrophlei | reverse complement strand
GGGGGGGCGCGCGTCGCGAGCGGCTTCGCTCCAGCTACACCACCAGCTGGGACACGACCTCATACGCTCGTACACCGGAACTCGTTTGGTTTTCGAGGCGTGACCGGACCCTACTAATGAAAAGCTTATCAGTTCGTCAGAAGGGCTGGCAGTCCCGCCGCGTCGGCTGGGCGTCCGGAAAACAATGCGAGGCCGTAGCCGAGATTGAAGAAACCGAAAGACAGCAGAGGGCATCCTGACGATGCTGCGTCGGGGATTCAAAACTTCTAGGAGGTGCACTCATGCCGGATGTCGTGAAGGGCGAACGCGAGGCGCGCCGAAAGATCATTCGCCAGTGGATCAGGCTTTCAAGGGAAAAGCGACCGTCCATCGACGAGATTTCCGCCTTCGCCAAGACCGCGGCGCAGCAGAATGCGAAAGCGTTCGTTCCCGGTCGCCGCAGTCCGTATGAGAAGGTCATAGCATGGCTATTGCCTCGTGCGCATCGTAAGGCCTGACAGTTTTCCTTGCAGTGGCGCGGCGAGCTACCATCTATTTCTGCTGGCTTGTAGCGTGGCTTCGGCGGAGGCGGTCCCAAACCCGGCGATTTGTCATTTGAGCAGCCGACCCGTTTTCGATTTGCCATCAATCAGCGAACCACGAACGCGCTTGGTCTTACCATCCCGCAATCACTATTCGTCAGGCCGACGAGGTGATCAAATGATGCTGCGCTGCATGAGTCCGGATGTGGCCCCAAGCGGCCGACCCGGCATGTCCGCTAGACGTCCGCTCCTTGGGGGTGAAGCGG
>NZ_JBHMET010000188.1:0-1718 GCF_042430365.1 Bradyrhizobium erythrophlei | reverse complement strand
ATATCTCGCAAGTGAAATGAGGGATTGACATATGGCCCGTTACAGAAGCGGAAGTTGACGAAAGCCGAGTGTGGCGGAGGGGCTACGCTCGTGACCCGAATGTATGGTCCGGCCGCCGGTCCAATTTTGCGATTCTAAAACTAATCGCGCTGGTCCCGGCAGGTGACAGCTTTGACCGCCAGCATGACCGCTGCGCTCTGCGTCACGCCACTCTCCTGCACGAGCGTCCGCCATGTGAAAGCTGTGAGCGACACGGAGTATCGCTTTTTGTCTGGCAGTCGATCGCTTGCCCAGGACCTCGCAATAGGTCGCCAGTTGCGGGCCGAGCCTCAATTGCCCCCTGGTTGTTGGCCGCCCGCGTGGTTCAGTCCTCCGTCCACGTCGCATCGCTCAGCGTCGTTGCGGTGAACGTCCGGTTTGTGGCGTTTGCATTGCAAATAGCGATAGTGGTTTACTGGGCGTTGGCGTTACTTCTGGGCCGAGAGGAGATGGTCTCAAATAACCGGAAATCCGGGATTGCTCTGTGCAATGCGATGGTTGGGACTAGGTTTCTGCATCGGTGCACATGGTGGACCTGCCAATAGCCGGCGCTAGCGTCTGCTTCTGAGGTCAATGCGCGCTTGCATGCGCGCGGTGGACTCTCGAGTACTCATCTAGTCACCCAAAGGCCGAGTTCTTCCATAATTTTCAATACGCGAATTCGCATTTGATTTAACTCTGCCAGCGTGGCGTCGGCGCTCCGATGACGCAGCCGACCCAAGTTTTCCTGCTGCATCGAGACGCAGCACCACGCGCCTGAGCTCGATGGCGTTCGGCCACAAGCTTGCGTCGAATAGCTTCGGAAACTGACATGCCCGATGCGATGTCCTGCCGCAGCCGGCTCGGCTATTGGAGCCCCCGAGAGGCCGGTAAGGTCGTCCGCATGGTCGTCGTTCCATTTCGTCGAGGCCGTAGATTCCCGGGGTGGCCAGTCGTTGTTGGCGCGGTCGCGACCGCAATCCTGGCGTTTGTCGTCGTCTATGCTTTTTTGGTCTGGCGCGATCGGCCGACGATTCCAACGGTGATCCAGTCCAGCACTCGGGCGCCTTACCGGATCGACGTGGTCGACGGCGATACGGTTAGGGCTGGCGGCTATACGTATCGGCTAGTCGGCTTCGACACGCCAGAGAAGGGAAATTTAGCGCGCTGCGAGGGCGAGCGGCAATTGGCCCATAGCGCCAGCGATCGCTTGCGTCAGCTCGTCGCCCAAGGTCGGCCCAGTCTTCGGCGCGTGCCTTGCTCAGGTTGTCAGGCGGTCGAAGAAGGCACGCAGCGCTGTAACTACGGCCGGCTATGCGGGTCCCTGACGATCGGCGGTCGCGACGTCGGCCAGATATTGATCAACGAGGGATTGGCCCATCCGTATGTTTGTGGGCCTCGCGGCTGCCCGCCGAAGCGGTCATGGTGCGGGTGAAAATGGGGAGTTGGAAAAAACTAGGCCGTGTACCTATAAACCCGGCGGCGTCATGTGACTGGTGACTACGTCCGCATTGCTCCTATAGCGACCAAGTTCGTGCGGCAGCGCAGTATGTCGCGATGGGCCAACTCCGGACATCACGCACGTGGCGCGGACAGCAGTGGTCGAACGGCCTCTCTATCGTCCTGATTGGTTCAGTCACTGGGACCGCTTCGTCGGCAAATTCGTATTTTGCGAGGTGGGCACGCCGGGCGGATAAATG
>NZ_JBHMET010000187.1:143289-185436 GCF_042430365.1 Bradyrhizobium erythrophlei | reverse complement strand
GACCGCCGCCAACAAACGACGCCCTCTTGACACCTCACACCCCATACAAGGATGACGGGGCAGGGACCTGCGCCGGGACGACTTGATGGAGCGCGGATGACGCCCTCACACCTTCTGCTTCGCCGCTTCCTTCGCGAGATCGGGCGCGTTCACGGCCGGAATCGCGACGCGGCCCGGGCCGGTTTGCTGAAGCGCGGCGGCGGCCTTGTCGTTGGCCATGATCTTGGCCATCACGGCTTGTCCTGCGCGTTCGAACACCGCGCGGTTGTCGATCACGAACTGGCGCGACTTGCGCAGGCCGTCGATATAGCCGTTGATCTCGGGCACGACGTAGCGCGCGACCATGTCCCAGCTGCGGCGGGTGTTTTCCGGGTTGGCCCAGTCATGCGCGAAGCCGATGATCGCGCCGACGCCGCCGGACACGTCGACCAGGTTCTTGATCATCTTCACGAGGTCGTCGGGGGTCCCGATCGTGGACGCCGCGCCTTCCACGAACGCGGTCTTGTCGACCGCTTCATCCGGCGAGGAGAACGCCGTCAGGCCCGGCCGCATCAGGGTGCCGACATTATACTCGTTGTGCCAGCGCATCAGCCCGGCGCCGGCCTCGCGCCGCGCCTGCTCGCGCGTCTCGGCGATGTGCCAGGACAACAGCACGCGCCAGTTCGCGCGGCTCACTGTGGTGCCGGCCTTCTTGGCGGCGTCCTCGGCGAACTGCCACTGCTGCGGCAGCGCCATCAGGCCCTGGGTCGACATCGAGCCGAGCGAGATGATGCCGATGCCGTACTTGCCGGCGAGCGTCATGCCCGACGGCGAGATCTGCGAGGCCACCACGAACGGCATGTCCTCCTGCAACGGCAGGATCTGCAGCGCGGCGTCGTGCATCTCGAACCAGTCGCTCTTGGCGGTGACGCGCTCGCCGTTGAACAGGCGGCGGATGACCGCGATCGCCTCGTCCTGGCGGTCGCGCTGCGTCATCGGGTCGATGCCGAGCGTGTGCGCGTCGGAGGCGAGCGCGCCGGGGCCGGAGCCGAAAATGGCGCGGCCGCCGGTCATGTGGTCGAGCTGCACCATGCGCTGGGCGACGTTGAAGGGATGGTGATAGGGCAGTGAGATCACGCCGGTGCCGAGCTTGATGCGCTTGGTGCGCTCGCCGGCCGCGGCCAGGAACATTTCCGGCGAGGCGATGGTCTCCCAGCCCGACGAATGATGCTCGCCGCACCAGAATTCATCGTAACCGAGCGCGTCGAGCTGCTCGACGAAATCGAGGTCGCGGCGGAATTGCAGCATCGGATGCTCGCCGATCGGATGATGCGGGGCGAGGAAGGCTCCGAACTTGAGGCGCGCCATGGGTCGTTCTCTCCGGACGTTCGTTATCGGGGGCTTTTCGCCAAACTACGGGTTGGGCCGGAGCAAGGCAATGCTCCGGGGCTGCGGCGCCCGCATGGTTGTTGCGCAAATCGGCGCCGCTTGCCGCCGTCCGGAATGTTTCCCAGCGCATCAACGCAAGTTGCGCGGGCGGAGCCGGCGCGGACGGGACGGCGTCAGGATGACGCGCCCGTGAACCGACGCTTACGTCCGAGGTAATCGAGGCGATGACCGGAATCTGCTGATGATGGTGGCAACGTATTCTTGGACAGGATGACCACGCATGCACGAGATCGTCTCGACGCCGGTGGATACATCCCGCCGTTGGTGGGTGCTCGCGATCGTCGTCGCCGCGCAGTTCATGTTCGGCGTCGATGCCTTCATCGTCAATGTCGCGATCCCGACCATCGCCGTCGAGCTGCATGCGAGCCCGGCGCAGATCGAGGCCGTGATCGCGATCTACCTGATCGGCTACGCGACGCTGGTGGTCACCGGCGGCCGGCTCGGCGATATCTATGGCACCAGGAACGTGTTCGTCGCAGGCGTCGCCGGTTTCTCGCTGACCTCGCTGTGGTGCGGGCTTGCGCAATCCGGGCCCGAGCTGATCACGGCAAGGCTCGCGCAGGGCGCGACCGCGGCGCTGATGGTGCCGCAGGTGCTGGCGACGCTACATCTGTTGTTCTCCGATTCCGCCCGCGCAAGGGCGTTCGGTATTTACGGCATCGTGCTCGGGCTTGCCGGTGCCGCGGGCTTCATGCTCGGCGGCGTGCTGGTGACGCTCGATCTCGCCGGCCTCGGCTGGCGTGCGGTGTTCTTCGTCAACGTGCCCTGTGGCGCCGTCATCATCGCGGCTGCGCTTTCGATCATGCCGACGGTGCCGCGCCGCGTCGGCACAAGGCTCGATCTTCCCGGCGCAATCGTGCTGTTTGCCGGCCTGCTCTGCCTGATCGGGCCGCTGCTGTTCGGCCACGATGTGGGTTGGGCGGCGTGGGTGTGGCTGGTGATGGCGGCGGGGGTTGCGATCATCGCGGCGTTCGTGCGGCTGGAGCGGAGTGTCGCGCGCCGCGGCGGCATGCCGTTGATCGACCTGTCGCTGTTGTCAGATCTCGCCTTCATGCGCGGGCTGGTCGCGGTGTTCTTCTTCTTCTTCGCCAATCTCTCCTTCTATCTGGTCATGACCATGTTCATGCAGGAGGCGCTGCAGATTGCGCCGTTGCAGGCGGGGCTCGTGTTCGTGCCGCTGGCGCTGACCTTCGTGGTCGCCTCGCGCCACAGCGGCGTGCGGGCGCTGCATCGCGGGACGCTGGTGCTGATCGAGGGGTGTGGCCTGCAGGTCGTCGGGCTTGCAGCGCTCGTGACGATGGTCGAGACAACAGCAGCGCCGTCGGCGCTGATGCTCGCGCTGGTCCTGATGATCTTCGGCTACGGCCAGGGACTGGTGATGGCGCCGCTGTCGAGCGCGGTGCTCTCGACCGTGAAGCCGGCGAGCGCCGGCGCCGGTTCCGGCATGTACGGCACGACGACGCAGATTGGAAACGCGGCAGGCGTTGCGGCGATCGGCGCCGTGTTCTTCGCGATCGAGGCCATGACGTCAGCACGTGTGGCGCTGTTTGCGGCATGCGCATTGTTTGTGCTGTCGATCATGAGTTCCGCCGCATTTCTGTCATGGATGCGTCGCGCCAAAGCATGATCTGGAAAAGTGTGAAGCGGTTTTCCGAAAAGATCATGCCTAAACAAAGAGCTAAAGCGCGATGAAGGCTCATCCTCATCGCGCTTTAGCGCCTGATCGCGCGTTAACGGAATCTCACAATTCCGGGGGAATGACAGCGCACGGCCTTTCTATTTTGCGATGCAGCAATTATCTGGTGAAGGTAAGGATCGCGAAAACAATCACCGGAGCTGCTGTTGTCACTCGTCAACAACGTCGAATTTCTGCGTCATCTGCCGAAGATGAATGCGTTCAACGGCCTCGGCGCGTTTACGCCCGCCGCACCGACGCCGCTCGTCGAGACGACCGGATTCGGCGCCAATCCCGGCGCACTGAAGATGTTCTCGTTCGTGCCCGCGCAGCTGGCGCGGTCGCCCGCGCTCGTCGTCGTGCTGCATGGCTGCGGCCAGACTGCGGCGTCCTATGATCACGGTGCCGGCTGGTCGACGCTATCAGAGCATTACGGCTTCGCGCTGTTGATGCCGGAGCAGCAGTCTGTCAACAACGGCAACACCTGCTTCAACTGGTTCGATCCGGAAGACATCGCGCGTGGCCGCGGCGAGGCTGCTTCGATCAGGCAGATGATCGCGCACATGGTCGGCACGCACGACATCGATCCGCGCCGGGTCTATGTGACCGGCCTCTCTGCCGGCGGCGCGATGGCCTCCGTCATGCTCGCGACCTATCCGGATGTGTTTGCCGCCGGCGCGATCATTGCGGGTCTGCCGTTCGGCGTCGCGAGCAATTTGCGCGAGGCGCTGCACGCCATGATGCATGGCAGCACACTGGCCGCGCCGGAGCTCGGCGATCGCGTGCGCAAGGCCTCGAAGCACAACGGCGCCTGGCCGAAGATCTCGGTGTGGCACGGCAGCGCCGACCGCACCGTGCATCCGGGCAATGCCGATGCGATCGTCAGGCAGTGGCTCGACGTTCACGGCCTGCCGTCTGCTGCGATGTCGAAGGCCGATGTCGACGGTCATCCGCGCGAGGTCTGGTGGGATGCCGATGGCGAGACGCTGGTCGAATCCTATTCGATCACCGACATGGCGCACGGCACGCCGCTCGGCCTCGCCGGCAATGACGAGCGCTATGGCGTCGAGGGGGCGTTCCTGATCGAGGCCGGAATTTCCTCGTCCTATCACATCGCGGCGTTCTTCGGCCTGACCGATCAGGCTCGCCAGCCGCACGTCGCGCCGACCGGTGTTCCGCGCGAGCGCGCCGACACGATCTCGATGACTATACCGGTGCCGGCCTCGGAGCCTGAACCGGCGGCGTCGGGTCGCCGCAGCAGCCGCCCGCGAAAGCCGCGCGGCAATGGCATCAATGTCGGCCGCGTCATCGCCCGCGCGCTGACCGCCGCGGGCCTGATGAAATAGCAGCCGAAGCTAGAACCGCGGGCGGCTTACATCTCGCCGGTCAGGAACGGGTTCGTCATCCGCTCCTGGCCGATGCTCGAGCCCGCGCCGTGGCCGCAGATGAAGCCGACATCGTCGCCGAGCGGTAGCAGCTTCTGCTTGATCGACTGGATCAGCGTCGCATGGCTGCCCCCCGGCAGGTCGGTGCGCCCGACCGAGCCGGCAAACAGGACGTCGCCGACATGGGCGAAGCGCAGTTCCCTGTTGAAGAACACCACGCTGCCGGGCGAATGGCCGGGGCAATGCAGAATGTCGAAGGTGAGGTCGCCGATCGAGACCTGGTCGCCCTCGTCGAGCCAGCGGTCGGGGCCGAAATTGCGCACACCCGTCATGCCGAAGCGTTCGCCGCTCGAGACGACATTGTCGAGCAGGTACTTGTCGGCGATGTGCGGGCCCTCGATCTTGACCTGCAGCGCGTCGCGCAGCTCCGCGGCGCCGCCGACATGATCGATGTGGCCGTGCGTCAGCCAGATCTTCTCGACGGTGACGCCGGTCTGCTTGATCGCGGCCTGGATCTTCGGCACGTCCCCGCCGGGGTCGATCACCACGGCCTTCTTGGTCGGCTCATGCCAAATGATGGTGCAGTTCTGTTCGAACAGCGTCACCGGCACGATGATCGCGCCAGCCTTCGGCTTAGTCTCGGTCTTGTCATCCATGAGGTCACCATAGGCCTCCCGAAGGAGCCGTCAACACGGACCGGAAACGCACATCGGGTGGCGTGTGATCCCAAAACAGACCGTGATAAGGTCGGGTTCGACCGCACAATTTGAGGGCAGGTCGGTATGCCGTTGCTCTCCACCGTGATTTAGGCCCTCGCAGTCCGGAATTCCATGACCCAGGCCTCCAAATCGCCGCTCGGCGGACCCCGGACCACCGCACGCGCCTTCTTCGTCGCGGACCGCATCAACACATCCGGCCTCGAGCGCGGCGACGTGCTGGCGACCACGCCGCTGGCCTTCCGCGTCAGCGACAATGGCGTCGCGATCCTGTTCCGTTACGGCGTCGTCGTCCTGATCGGCCTCAACGCGCTGGAGGAGGATGAATTCCTGCGCGGGCTGCAGTCGCGCATGGCTGGCCCGTTCACGCGGCGCGAGGAGGAGATCGCGATCATCGAGCTCGCCTCCGAAAAGGACGACCAGATTCCGCCCGGTGGCCCGATCTACCTGCAAAGCCTGTCGCCCGAGCGGCTGATTCTGGTTGGTGAGGCGCTCGCCAAGAGCGTGGTGCTGGCCCGCCACGAGCGCGAGGTCGCGGCGGTGTTCGACACCACCGAGCCGTTCGCGCGCGACCTTGCCAAGAGCGGGCGGATGCATGGCGGCCGCATCGCGATCCTCAAGCATATCGGCAACGCGCTGTCGCTGCGGCATCGCGTGGCCGGCCCGGTCGAGATCGCGGAGAAGCCTGACATCCTCTGGGACAAGCCGCAGCTCGAGCGGCTCTATTCCCGGCTCGAGGATGAATACGAATTGAAGGAACGTGCGGAAGCGTTGAACCGCAAGCTCGCCGTCATCGCCGAGAGTGCGCAGGTGCTGACCGATATCATCGACACCAGCCGCTCGCTGCGGCTGGAGCTGATCATCATCCTCCTGATCCTGTTCGAGGTCCTGATCTCCATCTACCAGATCGCTATGGGCCGGCACTGATCAGCCGCCATTTTCCTTCCCGAATTGCAGGTCATCCCTGAACCAAACGGCGGCATCGGGCGTTGCCTTCGTTGGGCCGGCTTGCGAGCTTGGGGGCGGGATGGATCACGGCGACAGAGACTGGTGGCGGCACGGGATCTTCTATCAGGTCTATCCGCGTTCGTTTCAGGACACCGATGGCGACGGCGTCGGCGATATCAAGGGCATCATCGCAAGGCTGCCTTATCTGACGCGGCTCGGCGTCGATGCCATCTGGCTGTCGCCGATCTTCCCCTCGCCGATGGTCGATTTCGGCTATGATATCTCCGACTACACCGGCATCGATCCGCTGTTCGGGACGATGGAGGATTTCGACGAGTTGATCGCGGCCGCTCACGACGCCGGCCTCAAGCTGATCCTCGATCTGGTGCCGAACCACACCTCCGACCAGCACCCCTGGTTCATCGAGGCGAAGAGCTCGCGCGATAACCCGAAGCGGGACTGGTATATCTGGCGCGACCCGGCGCCCGGCGGCGGGCCTCCCAACAACTGGCTGTCGGAATTCGGCGGCAGCGCGTGGACGTATGATGATGCGTCCGGTCAATACTACTATCACGCCTTCCTGACCCAGCAGCCCGACCTCAACTGGCGCAATCCGCACGTCAGGCAGGCGATCTATGACGTGATGCGCTTCTGGCTAGGCAAGGGCGTCGACGGCTTCCGCGTCGACGTGATCTGGCACCTGATCAAGGACGCCGAATTCCGCGACAACCCGCCGAACCCGCATTATCGCGAGGGCCGCCCGCCGCACGAGAAGGTCCTGACGCAATATTCGACTGATCAGCCCGAAGTGCATGCCGTCATTACCGAGATGCGCCGCGTCACCGAGGAGTTCGACAATCGCGTGCTGATCGGCGAGGTCTATCTGCCGCTGCATCGGCTGGTCGCCTACTACGGCAATGATCTGCGCGGCGCGCAGATGCCGTTCAATTTTGCGCTGCTGTCGACCTTATGGAGCGCGCGCTCGGTCGAGGCAATCATCGCCGACTACGAGAAGGCGCTGCCGCCGGGCGCGTGGCCGAACTGGGTGCTCGGCAACCACGACCGGCCGAGGGTCGCGAGCCGGGTCGGGCCGGACCAGGCGCGGGTCGCGGCGATGCTGCTCCTGACGCTGCGCGGCACGCCGACGCTCTACTACGGCGACGAGATCGGCCTGCGCCAGCAACCCATCGCGCCGGACCAGGTGCGCGATCCCTTTGAGAAGAACGTGCCTGATATCGGCGTCGGCCGCGACGGCTGCCGCACGCCGATGCAATGGAGCACCGGGCCCAATGCCGGTTTTTCGAACGCCACGCCGTGGCTGCCAGTGGCGCACGATTTCATCAGGGGGAATGTCGCGAGCCTCGAAGCGGACAAGTCGTCGATCTTGAATCTCTACAAGGCGCTGATCGCATTGCGGCGAAGGCTGCCGCAGCTCGTCAGCGGCAGCTACGAGCCGGTGGCGGCGCAGGGCAATGTCCTGTTCTATCGGCGGCGTTGCGAGGAAGGCGTGGTGGTGATCGCGCTGAATTTCGGCGCTGAGCCGGCGACCATCACGTCAAGCGCGATTGGCTTCAGCAATGAGATCCTGCTGTCGACCGCCCTGGACCGGGAGGGCGAGAAGGTCGAAGGCGTGCTCGAACTGCGCGGCAATGAAGGTGTGATCCTCGGGCCGCCATCGCCGTGACGATCAACCTCTCGTAAGGAGAGCACAATGGTCGGGCTCCCTCTCCCGCTGGCGGGTCGCAAGCGGGGGAGGGAATGGAGGGTGTATCGCCAGATCCTACCGCTTGACCTGCGCCTTCAGCGTCTCCTCGACGACGCGATCGAAGGACGACGTCTTCGGGGCCTTGGTGCGCTGGTCGGCGACGTATTTGTCGCGCTTGGTGACCAGCGCGGCGAGCTTCTCGTTGAGCGCCTTGCGCTGCTCGATCTGCTTGTTGATCTCGGCGGTGCGCTGCGCGGGCGTCATGGCGCGGAGGTGGTCCGGCAGGTCTTCGTCCTTGATTCCGGAGACATCTTTGCCGCCGGTGGCAACATCAGCGACGAGGTCGCCTTCGCCGGTGACGGCTTCCGAGGTCGCCTTCGCGCGCTTGTTGATGAAGCTCGCCATCTCCGAGGCGCGCGCCGGCGAGGCCGCGGCGACTTCAGACAATTGCTTGGTCTTGGATTCGGTGCGCCGCTGCAACGCGCGCGGACCGTAGGGGATCACGGTGCCGTTGATCTCGCGCTGCAGGATGATGATGTCCTCGTCGTAGGGCGTCTCGATCAGGACGACCTGGCCGCCGTCCTGCGGAATCGGGATGAATTCGCCGTTGCCGTTCTGCGCGATGTCGCGCCACACCCGCTCGGTGTCGCGTGCATTGCCGGCGAGCACGGCGTTGACGATGATGTTCTTCTGTTTGGCCACCGCGAGCGTGACCGGATATTTGGTGTCCTGCGCATAGTCCATGTGCGGCGGCGCATCGCCGACCAGAAACACGATGCGCGTGCCGTCGGCGCCTTTCGTCCATTGCAGCTTGTTGACGGCGACATCGAGCGCCTCGTTGACGCTCTCGGGCCAGTCGCCGCCGCCGCGCGCCTTCAGCTCAAGTAGATTGGCGTAGAGGTCCTGGATGTCGCGGGTAAGCTCGATCTTCTTGGTGACATAGTCGTCGCCGATGTCGCGATAGGCGACGAGCCCCATGCGGATGTCGGCGTCGGGGTTGGAATCGACGATCGCGGTGGCGATCGACCAGATCTTACGTTTGGCGCCCTCGATCAGTCCGCCCATCGACCCCGTGGTGTCGAGCACGAAGGCGACCTCGACCACAGGCTTGGCGATGGCGGTGGATAGTCCTGCGGATAGCGGAAGGGCTGCGAGAGCGAAGGCGAGCGAGCGAAGCGTGATGCGTGACCTCATGGGCTTCCTCCAGTGGTTCCGTCCCCTCGGAACCAAAGTTCCATCGGCTTCACGGTGGCTTGAGGCCCAAAACAAGGCGGCCCGGCCGCGAATTTGCGGCCGATTCGGGCCGCAGCCCGTTGGGCGGCCTCCGCGGAATCGGCTAGTCTTCAGGGGATGGAATCGCCCGCCCGCCAGATCGCGCTTGTGCCAGCACCCGACCGACGCAAGTCGGAGACCGCGCTTGCGATCGCGCGCGGCACGGCGAGGCTTTTGCGATCGCTGGGATTTTCCTGCATCAGCGAACTGCCGCTGCCGTCGGGCCGCAGGGCCGATCTGGTGGCGCTGAACGAGCGCGGCGAGATCTGGATCGTCGAGATCAAATCCTCGGTGGAGGATTTGCGCGCCGACCAGAAATGGCAGGACTACCGGATGCACTGCGACCGGCTGTTCTTTGCCTTCACGCAGGATCTGTCGTGCGAGATCTTTCCCGCCGACACCGGGCTGATCATCGCCGACGCCTACGGCGCGCATCTGCATTGCGAGGCGCCGGAGCATCGCCTGCCGGCACCGACCCGCAAGGCGATGATGGTGCGCTTTGCGATCGCCGCGGCGCAGCGGATGAACCGGCTGGTCGATCCACAGGGGCATGGGGAGTTTTAGAGACGTCGCTTCGTCGTCGTCATGCCCGGGCTTGTCCCGGGCATCCACGTCTTATTCTCCGCGCGGCACCAAAAACGTGGATGGCCGGGACAAGCCCGGCCATGACGAAGAACGACGTGAAACGACGCTTACCGCGGCGCGCGCTTGGCGAGGATACGTTGCAGCGTGCGACGGTGCATGTTGAGCCGGCGCGCGGTTTCCGAGACGTTGCGGTTGCACATCTCGTAGATGCGCTGGATGTGCTCCCAGCGCACGCGGTCGGCCGACATCGGATTGGTCGGCAATTCGGACTTCTCGGTGCCGCTCGCCAGCAACGCTGCGACGACGTCGTCGGCATCGGCCGGTTTCGACAGATAGTCGACGGCGCCCATCTTCACGGCGGTGACGGCGGTGGCGATGTTGCCGTAGCCGGTGAGCACGATCGCACGCGCGTCGGGGCGCTTGCGCTTCAGCGCCGACACGACGTCGAGGCCGTTGCCGTCGCCGAGCCGGAGGTCGACCACGGCGAAGGCCGGCGCGGCGCGGCCGATTTCGGCCAGGCCGTCGGACACCGTATCGCACGACTTCACCGCGAAGCCGCGCGTTTCCATGGCGCGCGACAGGCGCTCCAGGAACGGCTTGTCGTCCTCGACGATGAGGAGCGAGCGGTCGGTGAGATCATTCAGTTCGGCGATGGCGTTCACGGTCCTGTTTTCCCTGTGTCCAATACCAAACATATGGCGTCGCACTGCGGCGCTGCCAAGGCAGCCTAAAGTCGCGGCGCCGTCGTCCCTAATGACAGACGCGTTATCGAGAATCGTTCTTAAGACGCCGGTTCAGGTTCTGTTTCGACCGCCTCGAAACGGTCGCGGGGCCAGACAATCTGCACGACCGCGCCGTGATCGGGGAAGGTGCGGTTCGAGAACGAGACCTTTGCGCCGGTCCGTTCCAGCAGCGTGCGGGCGATGAAAACGCCCAGACCAAGGCCGCCATGCGTGCTTTTCACTTCATCCGCGCCGCGGCGGCGCGACAAATAAGGTTCCCCGATCCGTTTCAGCAGGGCCGGCGCGATCCCGGGGCCGTCGTCGGAGATTACGATCTCGACGGTCTCGGCATTCCACCACGCGTTAACCTCGACGGCCTGGTGCGCGAAATCGACGGCATTTTCGAGAATATTACCGACGCCATAAAGGATCGCGGGATTGCGGGCGCAGGCGGGCTCGCGCGTAGGTGCGACAGCAAGCCGCACCTTGATGTTGATGCCGAAATCGCGATGCGGCGCCACCGCCTCCTCGATCAGCGTCGACAGCTTCATGTTGTCGAACGGCGCGCCGCTGGAGGAGAGCTGTGCGATCTTGCTCAGGATGTCACGGCAGCGCTGCGCCTGCTCGTGCAGGGTCTTCAGGTCGGCCGCGAGCTGCGGGTCCTTGACCGTCTTCTCGAGCTCGCGCGCGATCAGGAAGATGGTCGCGAGCGGTGTGCCGAGCTCATGGGCGGCGGCCGCGGCAAGGCCGTCGAGCTGGGTCAGATGCTGTTCGCGCGTCAGTACCAATTCGGTCGCGGCGAGCGCATCGGACAGCTTGCGTGCCTCCTCGGTCACCTGGAACGCGTAGAGGCTGGTGACGCCGATCGCGAGCACGATCGAAAGCCAGACGGCGAGCAGATAGACCGGCGGCAGCACCAGGGGATCGTCGGCCTCCCATGGCAGCGGCAGATGGAAGAAGAACAAGGCCGAGGCGCAGGCCACCGCGAGGCAGCCAAGCGCGATGGTCAGCCGGATCGGCAGCACCGTCGCCGAGATCAGGACCGGCGCAAGGAACAGGAATGAAAACGGGTTCTGCAGGCCGCCGGTGAAATAGAGCAGCCCGGCGAGCTCGACGATGTTGAGCGCGAGCAGCGCGGCCGCATAGACCGGCTCCAGCCGCTGCATCGGGTTGAAGGCGATCTGCAGCCCGAGATTGAGCATGGCCGAGAACGCGACGATGCCGACGCAGGGAACGATAGGGAGTTCGAATTCCAGCCCCTGCGCGACGATGAAGATCGCAACGAGCTGGCCGAGCGCCGCCAGCCAACGCAGCCGCAGAATCGTATCCAGACGGACATAGCGGCGTGGGAGGCGGAAATCGGAAGCTGCGACGTCGGTCATTCCAGGACTTTAGCTGCACTGCGGTTGGCGCACAAATTCGCGACTTAGCTCAATGGTTTCGGGGCAACCCTTGCGCTTATTGTCGCAATGGCCCAATGAACGGGCCAAATGCAGCAACGCGAGACAGGTCAGGGGCAGTC
Organism: Bradyrhizobium erythrophlei; assembly: GCF_042430365.1. Lineage (GTDB taxonomy): Bacteria > Pseudomonadota > Alphaproteobacteria > Rhizobiales > Xanthobacteraceae > Bradyrhizobium > Bradyrhizobium erythrophlei. Next base: position 173,478 of record NZ_JBHMET010000187.1, on the reverse strand, counting down.
GCCGGCGGCCGATGTCCAAGCGCCGGCAGCCGATCCAACAGCGCCGGCGGCGATCGATGTCGCGCATCTGGTCAAGGTCTACAAGACCACCCGCGCGGTCGATGACGTCACGTTCCGTATCGCGCGCGGCAGCATCACCGGGCTGCTCGGCGGCAACGGCGCCGGCAAGACCACGACGATCGCGATGATCATGGGCCTGGTGCTGCCGACCTCGGGCCGCATCCAGGTGCTCGGCGCTGATATCCCCGAGCAGCGCTATGACGTTCTCGGCCGGATGAATTTCGAAAGCCCCTATGTCGACTTGCCGATGCGGCTCACCGTGCGGCAGAACCTCACCATCTTCGGCCGGCTCTATGCGGTGAAGCAGCTGCGCGAACGCATCGCGCAGCTTGCGGCCGACCTCGACCTGACGGACTTCATCGACCGCGCCAGCGGCAAGCTGTCGGCGGGACAGAAGACGCGCGTCGCCTTGGCGAAGGCGTTGATCAACGAGCCGGACCTGTTGCTGCTGGACGAGCCGACCGCTTCGCTCGATCCCGATACCGCCGACTGGGTGCGCCAGCACCTGGAGACCTATCGCAAGACCCACAACGCGACGATCCTGCTTGCATCGCACAACATGCTGGAGGTCGAGCGTCTGTGCGACCGCGTCATCATCTTGAAGCGCGGCAAGATCGAGGACGACGACAGTCCCGACGGGATCATGGCGCGCTACAACCGCGACACGCTGGAAGAGGTGTTCCTCGACGTCGCGCGCGGCCGGGTGCGGGAGGGCACGACGTGAGCGAGATCGTCAGCCGTCATGATCGCAGGATTTCACTGCATCGCATCAATGCGATGGTGCTGCGTTATTGGTATCTCCTGATCTCGTCATGGCCGCGGCTGCTGGAGCTCGTGTACTGGCCGACGCTGCAGATCATCACCTGGGGCTTTCTACAGACCTACATTTCCCAGACATCAGGCTTCTTCGCGCGGGCCGGCGGGACGCTGATCGGCGCGGTCATCCTGTGGGACATCCTGTTCCGCGGTCAGCTCGGCTTCTCGATCTCGTTCCTCGAGGAGATGTGGTCGCGCAACCTCGGCAACCTGATGATGAGCCCGCTGAAGCCGATCGAGTTCCTGCTTTCGCTGATGATCATGAGCGTGATCCGGCTCGCCATCGGCGTGATCCCGATGACGCTGATGGCGCTGTGGTTTTTCGGCTTCAACTTCTACAGCCTCGGGCTGCCGCTGATCGCGTTCTTCTGCAATCTGATCTTCACGAGCTGGTCGGTCGGCGTGTTCGCCTCGGGCCTCGTGCTGCGCAACGGGCTGGGTGCCGAGAGCATCGTCTGGACGCTGATGTTCGCGGTGATGCCGCTCGCTTGCATCTACTATCCGGCCGACGTCCTGCCGGTCTGGCTGCAGTACATCGCCTGGACGCTGCCGCCGACCTACGTGTTCGAGGGCATGCGCGCGCTTCTCATCGATCATGTCTTCCGCGCCGACCTGATGATCGATGCGCTCGTCATCAACGCCGGGCTGTTCGTTGCATCTTTTGCGACCTTCATTGCCCTTTTGCGCAGCGCCAAGCGCAACGGCTCGCTGCTGTCAGGAGGTGAATAAAGGTCACTTTCCCGTGGATTTTCGCCCTTTTAGCTGGTGACGGCCCCTAAATTTGCCGATCGTCGCATTGACGCAATATTACGCATTCGTCAGTATGCTGCGGCGCAAAACAGGGGGTCTTGAAGACGATGCCGATTGGTGAATTTGGCGGTGCCCCGCCACTGGCGGTGGGAGGCAGTCCGGCACTCACGACGCCGCTGTACTGGATGTACGAGATGGCGCATGCGTCGCTCAATCCGGTGCGCGCAGTCGCCGACGCCACCAAGATCCTGTTCCAGAATCCGCTCAATCCGTGGTCGCACACCGAGTTCGGGAAGTCGATCGCCGCGGCCAGCGAGTTGTTCGAGCGTACCACGCGCCGCTACGGCAAGCCCGAATGGAACCTGCCGACGACCGAGGTCAACGGCATCCGCACGCCCGTCGAGGTGCGTTCGATCTGGGAAAAGCCGTTCTGCCGTCTTCTGCATTTCGACCGCAATCTGACGCGCCCGCTGCGCAACCCGCAGCCGCGCGTCTTGATCGTCGCGCCGATGTCGGGCCATTACGCGACGCTGCTGCGCGGAACCGTCGAGGCCTTCCTGCCGACGCATGAGGTCTACATCACCGATTGGGCCGACGCGCGCATGGTGCCGCTCGCGGCCGGCCGCTTCGATCTCGATGACTACGTCGACTACGTGATCGATATGCTGCATACGCTCGGCGGCAACATGCACGTCATCGCGGTGTGCCAGCCGTCGGTGCCGGTCGTTGCAGCGGTTTCCGTGATGGAAGCCAACAACGATCCCTTCGTGCCGTTGTCGATGACGCTGATGGGCGGCCCGATCGACACCCGCCGCAATCCGACCGCGGTGAACCAGCTTGCCGAAGAGCGCGGCATCGAGTGGTTCCGCAACAATGTTATCACCAAGGTGCCGTTCCCGCATCCGGGCGTGATGCGCGACGTCTATCCGGGCTTCCTGCAGCTCAACGGCTTCATCAGCATGAACCTGGATCGGCACATGGACGCGCACAAGTCGCTGTTCGCCAATCTGGTGAAGGGCGACGGCGATCTCGTCGACAAGCACCGTGAGTTCTATGACGAGTATCTCGCGGTGATGGACCTCACGGCGGAGTATTACCTGCAGACCGTGGACACCGTCTTCGTCAAGCACGCGCTGCCGAAGGGCGAGATGACCCATCGCGGCCAGCCAGTGATGCCGTCGAAGATCCGTCGCGTCGCGCTGATGACGGTGGAAGGTGAGAAGGACGACATTTCGGGCCTCGGCCAGACCGAGGCAACGCATGCGCTGTGCACCTCGATCCCCGATCAACGCCGCGTGCATTACGTGCAGAAGGGGGTTGGGCACTACGGCGTGTTCAACGGCTCGCGTTTCCGCTCCGAAATCGTTCCGCGGATCTCCGATTTCATGGTCTCGGCGGCCAATACGAGGCTCGCTCTGGTCCGGGCTGCTGAATAGGTATCGACTCAGCCGCGATTTCGGTGGTCGCATAAGTCGCTGAATTAACTAAAAGAATCCCGATTCCCGGGTCGCTCAAGGGATGAGTGTGGCCTCATTCCTTGAGCGCTGCTTGCAAGGTTGATTCACTTTAAAAAAAGTCGGTTCCGCCCCCTGCAGGTAGGGGTCAATAACTGACCAGCCCCTGTATATTGGGCAAATGATTTGTTTTTGCGCCGAGCGCTTTCCCTGGCGGCGGATATGGCAGAATCCGGGTGAACTCCTGCTCCCCGGACTCTCAGAAATGGCTACTCGCGCGCTCCTCTATCGGCGGCCCGCCGAACCCGCGACTGTTTTGGTCAGACACGGCTCTCAATACTTCGCCATCAGGCTTCGTAGGCACAGACGCGCGCGCCGCTACACCCTGCGAATCCATCCCACCGACCGCGAAGCGATCCTGACCATGCCGCCTCGCGGCACGATCGCGGAAGCAAAGGACTTCGCGCAGCTCCACGGTGGTTGGATTGCCGCTCGCCTTGGTCGCTTGCCGAAAGCTGCGCCGTTTCAACCCGGTACGGTGGTGCCAATGCGCGGTGTGCCGCATCGGCTGGTGCATCGCGCCGGCGAGCGCGGCACGGTGTGGACCGAGACCCGTGACTCCGGCGAGAAGGTCTTGTGCGTCGCCGGCGGCGTCGAGCACATGGACCGCCGCGTGCACGATTTCCTCAAGCGCGAGGCGCGCAAGGATTTGCAGAAGGCCGCGCAGCATTACGCCGCGGAACTCGGCGTACGGGTCAAGCGAATCTCGATCCGCGACCAGTCGAGCCGCTGGGGCTCCTGCACCTCGCATGGCTCATTGTCGTTCTCCTGGCGGCTGATCCTCGCGCCGGCCTTCGTGCTCGATTACCTCGCCGCGCATGAGGTCGCGCACCTCGTCGAGATGAACCATTCGGCGCGGTTCTGGCGGGTTGTCGGCCGGATCTGTTCGTCGGTCGATCGTGCCAAGAGCTGGCTCGATACCCACGGCAACGACCTGCATCGCTACGGGATCGAGGATTAGCCTCGTTCTTCGCCTCACGTCGTGCTGTCATCACCCGCGAAAGCGGGCGAACCAGCTTGTAGGATGGGTAGAGCGAAGCGAAACCCATCATGACAGGCGAAAGCGATGGGGTTCGCTGCGCTCGATCCGGGCTACAACACCGTCAACGTCCGCCAAACAGCCGGTCCACCAGCCAGCCATCCAATCCTGCCGCCGGTTCGGGGCGCGCGTTTGGATTCGGCGGCGCCGAGGCGCGGGTCGGCGGTGGCGGGCGATAGCCGCCGGCGGATGGAGCCGGCATCGGTGGCGGCGGTGCCCGACCCACCGTGGCCTGCGGCGGGCTGATCTGCGACGAGATCTGCATCAGGTTCGATGGCCCCCAACTCGCTTGTGAGTTCGGCAACGCCGCCACCGGCACGCCCTGATGCGCAGCCTTCATGAAGTGCGACCACACTTCCACCGGCAGGCCGCCGCCGGTCGCCTTCTTGGTCGGCGAGTTGTCGTCATTGCCGAGCCAGACACCGGTGACGAGATTGGCGGTGTAGCCGATGAACCATGCGTCGCGATAATCTTGGCTGGTGCCGGTCTTGCCCGCCGCCGTCCAGCCGGGGATCTCGGCCTTGCGCGCGGTGCCCGAGATCAAGGTCTCGCGCATCATGCTGTTCATCATCGCGACATAGCGCGGCTCGATCACCTGGCCGAGCTGGTCCGCGGGCCGGTCGTACAGCACCTTGCCGGTGCTTGTGCGGATCTTCGTCACCACATGCGGCGAGACGCCGAGCCCGCCATTGGCGAACGGCGCGTAGGCCCCGACCAGCTCGATCACGGACACTTCCGAGGTGCCGAGCGCGATCGATGTGTTGGCTTCGAGCTTCGAGGAGATGCCGAGCCGGTGCGCGGTACGCACCACGCTCTTCGGGCCGACCTCGAGGCCGAGCCGCACCGCGACCGTGTTCAGCGACATCGCCAGCGCCTGGGTCAGCGTCACCGAACCAAAATACTCATGGGTGTAATTTTCGGGCTTCCAGCCCTTGATATCGAGCGGCGCATCCTGGCGGATCGTGTCCGGGGTCAGCCCGGACTCGACCGCGGTCAGGTAGACGAACGGCTTGAACGCCGAGCCGGGCTGGCGCTTGGCGGTGACGGCACGGTTGTACTGGCTTTCCGAGTAGTTCCGCCCGCCGACCATGGCGCGCACCGCGCCGTCGGGCGTCATCGCCACCAGCGCGCCCTGGCTGACGTTGAACTTCACGCTCTTGGCCGCGAGCTCGTCGATGATCGAGGCCTCCGCGACGCCTTGCAGCTTCGGATCGATCGTGGTCTGCACCACGATGTCCTGGTCGATCTGGCCGACGAGGTCGTCCAGCACTTCGCCGATCCAGTCGGCGACGTAGTTGACGGTGCCGGCGCCGGCCGGCTTCACATTGATCGAGGGCTGGCCCATCGAGGCCTTGGCCTGCGCCTCGGTGATGAATTTGGCGTCCGCCATCGCCGCAAGCACGACCTGCGCGCGCTGCTCGGCGCCTTCCGGATTGCGGTTCGGCGCGAGCCGCGACGGCGACTTGACGAGGCCGGCCAGCATCGCGGCCTCCGCTACCGTCACGTTCTTCGCCGATTTGCCGAAATAGCGCTGCGCCGCGGCCTCGACGCCATAGGCGCCGGAGCCGAAATAGACGCGGTTGAGGTAGAGCTCGAGCAGCTCGTTCTTGGAATGTTTGCGCTCGAGCCACAGCGCGAGCTCGGCCTCCTGCAGCTTGCGCTGCATGGTGCGTTCCTGGGTCAGGAACAGGTTCTTGGCGAGCTGTTGGGTCAGCGTCGAGCCGCCCTGCGAAACGCCGCGATGCAGGATGTTGGTCACCGCCGCGCGCAGGATGCCGACCGGGTCGACGCCATAATGCGAATAGAAGCGGCGGTCCTCGATGGCGATGAACGCCTTCGGCAGATAGGGCGGCAGGTCCTTCAGCGCAACATTGGCGCCGGCCATCTCGCCACGCTGTGCCAGCACGCTGCCGTCGAGGCCGACGATCTGGATCGTCGGCGGCCGCTTCGGAATCTCCAGCGACTGGATCGGCGGCAGATGCGCACCGACCCACACCACGACACCGATCACCGCGATCCCGGCCCACAGGCCGAGCACGGCGGTCCAGTAGAACAGGCGGCCGACGCGAATGCCGCGCGACTTGCTGCGGCGCTTGCTGCCGCTGCGCGAGGCGCGCGGCTTCTCGCTAGAGGAATCGTCACTCCTGCGTTTGGATTTGGCGGGCTTGTCGTCGCCGCCGCCGGGAACGCGGTCGTCGGGCGACAGCCGCAGATCGGCAAGCGCGGCCGGAAGCCCGAACAGCGGCTCCTTGCGCGCACCGCCTTTTTTCCGTCCCCACGCCATACGCAACGCTCACACGATAGCGTTTTCAAGCGAAGTGGACTCCGGTTCGCGTGAAGAAAACGCGTCAAAACAAGAAGTAGGAGCCCGGTTCTGATGGAATCAGAACCGGGCTCCGGTCCGGCGCGCACGCTAGCGTTCCCGGTTTAAGGGGCGGTTACGCAAAGCTTAACGCGGGATTAGGAGGTAGGGCGCCGCGTTGCTAAATAGCGGTGGATCATCAAAGGAGCACCGCATGGGCCACATCGATCCGACCAAGGAAATCTTCGCGCAATTCCGGGACAACAACCGGCCGGGACCGATCCACATGCTCAACCTGGTCCGCCTCCGCGAACAGGCCGCCTATCCCGACGGCCGCAAGGCGACAGGCGCGGAAGCCTATGCGGCCTATGGCCGCGAGAGCGGGCCGGTGTTCGAGCGGCTCGGCGGCCGCATCGTCTGGCAGGGCCGGTTCGAGTTGATGCTGATCGGCCCGCAAGAGGAGCGCTGGGACCACTGCTTCATCGCGGAGTATCCGAGCGTCCAAGCCTTCGTCGAGATGATCCGCGATCCCGTCTATCGCGAGGCGGTGAAGCATCGCCAGGCCGCGGTGGAGGATTCGCGATTGATCCGGCATGCCGTGTTGCCGATCGGCAAGACGTTCGGGGAGATTCCGAAGTAGGCCGAGTTGATCGCTATCCCCGTCATCCCCGCGCAACGGCTTCGCCGTTGTCGCTGGAGGAGCGCGGAACGCGCGTCTCGAAGGACGCACGGCCACGGTCGGGCCGTCGTGCTTCGAGACGGCCGCTGCACGGCCTCCTCAGCATGACGGGGATAGATTTTTACGCAGATCAAAAACAAATCGGCGGCCCTTGAGGCCGCCGATTGCATCTCAATCCTGCGGCATCGCTAGCCCGCCGGGCCGGCGTCCTCGAGGATCGGGCCGAAGAGTTCCCAGCGCTCGCCGTTGAACTTCATCATCTGAAGCTGCTTGTTGACGCGGTAGTCAGTCGGCGAGGTGTTGGCGACGATGCCCGGAAGCGACAGGTCGAGCTGAACGTTCTTCAGGCTGGTCGCCTGCTTCATGACGTTCTCGCGTGTCAGGTCGTCGCCGCATTGCTTGAGCACATGGATCAGGAGCTGCGTGGTCGAGTAGGCGTAGGAGTTGAAGTTCGAATCCTTGTCGCCATCCGGATAGTACTTCGCCATGAACTCGAAATATTTCTTCATGCCCGGATCGTCCTTCCAGGTCGGATCGAGCGGATCCTTGCCGTAGTTGACGCTGATCACGCCCTTCGAGGCCTCGAGCCCCGCCGGCTTCATCACCGCGCCGACCGAGGTGGCGTTGATGTCGAGGATGTGCACCGGGTGCCAGTCGAGCTCGTGGATCTTCTTGATCGCCTGCGCCGCCTGCTTCGGCGTCGAGGCTGAGAAGAACAGGTCGGTGCCGGCGTCCTTGATCTTGAGGATCTGCGAATCGATGGTTGGATCGGAGACTTCGTAAGAAGCCTCGGCCACGATCATGCTCGCGGCCTTGTCGCCGAGGCCGGCCTTGATGCCGTTCAGGTAGTCCTTACCAAGGTCGTCGTTCTGATAAAGGATGCCGATCTTGGCATTCGGATGGTTCTTGATGATGTACTGGCCGTAGATTCGCCCCTCCACGAAGTAGTTCGGGTTGAAACCCATCGTCCAGGGATAGTTCTTCGGGTCGGAGAACCGCGAAGCGCCGGTTGCGGCGAACAGCTGCGGCACCTTCTTGGAGTTGAGATATTTCTGCACCGCCGCGTTCGACGGCGTGCCGAGCAGCTGGAAGGTGAGCAACACCTCGTCGCTCTCGACGAGCTTGCGCACCTGCTCGACCGCCTTCGGCGGCGAGTAGGCGTCGTCATACTGGATCAGATTGATCTTGCGGCCGTTCACGCCGCCCTGATCGTTGATCATCTTGATATAGGCGGCCTGGGTCTTGCCGATCGTGGCATAGGCGGAGGCCGGTCCGCTGAATGGATTGGTCTGGCCGATCTTGATCTCGGTATCGCTCGCGCCGGTGTCGTATTTCTTCTGCGCGGAGGCGGACGAGGCCGACAGCGCGATCGTCAGCGCGGTTGCCGTGACCAGATGGAAAATCCCGTTCCTCATAATGCTGTTTCCTCACGTGATTGATGATTGGCCGATGATCTTGTCCGCAGGCCCAAATTCCCGCGGGGATGCCATCGCTGGGCGGGGATACTGGAGGAACCCTTGTTGCAACGCAAGATGAGCCGTGCCGAAAAGGTGAGTGATTTCAGGTCAACGAAAGTAGGGGGCGGCCCAAACGCGAACCGGCGCAGCGGGGAACGCTGCGCCGGTCTCTTGCTGGGCGGGTCGTGATCGGAGCTAGCCCGCCGGACCGGTGTCCTCGATGATCGGGCCGAACAGCTCCCAGCGCTCGCCATTGAACTTCATCATCTGCATCTGCTTGTTGATGCGATAGTCGGTCGGCGACGTGTTTGCCGACATGCCGGGCAGCGACAGGCTGCCGACGAAGTTCTTGAGGTTGGCTGCTTGCCGCATGACGTTCTCGCGCGTCAAATCATCACCGCATTGGCGGAGGATCTGCACCAGGAGTTCAGCCACCGAATAACCGTAGGTGTTGACCGTATTGAGCTTGTCGCCCTCCGGGTAATATTTGTCCATGAAGGCAAAATAGGCCTTCACGCCCGGGTCGTTCTGCCACTGCGGATCGCCCGGATCCTTGCCGTAGTTGGTCGAGATGATGCCCTTGGAGATGTCGAGCCCCGCAGGCTTCAGCGTTGCCGACACCGGGCTCGCGTTGATGTCGAGAATGTGCACCGGATTCCAGTTCAGATCATTGACCTTCCTGATCGCCTGTGCCGCGAATTTCGGCGTCGAGGCGTCGAAGAGCAGATCGGCGCCTAGCGATTTCAGCTTGACCACCTGCGAGTCGACCGTCGGATCGGAGACCTCATAGGACACTTCACCGATGATCATGCTTGCCGCCTTCGCACCGAGCCCGCTCTTCAATCCCGCGAGGTAGTCTCGTCCCATGTCGTCATTCTGATAGAGGACGCCGATCTTGGCATTGGGGTGATTGGCGAGAATATATTTCGCGTAGATGCGCGCTTCGGACACATAGTTCGGGTTGAAGGCGATGGTCCAGGGATAGTTCTGCGGATCGGTGAAGCGCGCGGCCCCGGTCGAGGCGAGCAGTTGCGGCACCTTTTTTCCATTGAGGTATTTCTGGACAGCGGCGTTAGCTGCCGTACCAATGACCTGGAAGGTGAACAGGACTTCGTCGCCCTCGACGAGCTTGCGAACCTGCTCGACCGTCTTCGGCGGCGAATAGGCGTCGTCATACTGGATCAGATTCAGCTTGCGACCGTTGATTCCGCCCTGATCGTTGATCATCCTGAGGTAGGCGGCTTGGGTCTTGCCGATGCCGGCGTAGACGGAATAGGGGCCCGAAAACGGCACGGTCTGGCCGATCTTGATCTCGGTGTCGGTCGCTCCGGTATCATATTTCTTCTGCGCGGTGGCTGATGTCACCGACAACGCGATCGCAAGCGCTGTCCCGGCAAGCATTTGAACAATGCCGCTCTTCATATCCTGACCTCCCATGTTGCCGATGATCTTGTCCACCGGTTGGTGCCGCAGATGTCATCGTTGCAGGGATGATGGAGGAATGGTGGTTGCATTGCAAGGTACGCCCCGAGCGCGTCGCGAGCGGGCACATGACGCGGCGTTCCAAACCGGCAGGCGGAATTCGGGTGGACGCTTGCGCGCGGACGGTGGAAAATATGCGTGACAGGATGCCGATTTCCCCGCGAGACGAGATGGCCGATCGCAAGACACCTCAGACCTTCAACCTCGATCGCCTCAAGACGCCGATCGGCGTAGCGCTGCTGGTGACCGATGACGACGGCGCGCTGCGCGCACTCGATTGGGAGGATTACGAAGCGCGGATGCGCGATTTGCTGCGGCTGCATTACGGCGCGGTGACGCTGACGGCAGCGGGCGCCCCGTCCGATCTGCGCGCCGCCTTAAGTGGCTACTTCAAGGGCGATCTCGATCGGCTTGCCACGATCAAATGGCGCGTGGCCGGCACGCCGTTCCAAAGGAAGGTCTGGACCGCGCTGCCGAAGATCCCGCCCGGCACCACGATGAGCTACGGCGCGCTGGCGGCGAAACTGAAGGCGCCGAACGCGATGCGCGCGGTTGGCCACGCCAACGGCTCCAACCCGATCAGCGTCGTCTTGCCCTGTCACCGCCTGATCGGCGCCAACGGCTCGCTGGTGAAGTATGGCGGCGGGCTGGAGCGAAAGCGCTGGTTGCTGCGCCACGAGGGGGTGGAGATCTAAGTCTGCGCGCGCTAGGGCGGGCGAAGGCGCGTCAGCGCCGCCGCCAGAGGATCAATCGAGGTCTTTGCCGGGCATGTCGCGCAGGTCGCGTACAATATAGAGGAATACAATCAGCGAAGGCGCCCACGCCAGTATCGCTCCGACCAGCATCGCATCCACTGTCGTCATGGTCACTCCTTGGGATGTCGCTCACCCCAGTCGTTGGATCAATTCTTTCGCTGGGCCGCCGGCTCCGGCGAGTGGCAGAGCCATTTCCAGTAGGCCCTGTTGCGCTGTAGCTGCCGCTTGTAAGCCTCGCGGCATTTGGTCGAGCAAAATTGCTCAAAATACCAGCTGCGCCGGATCAATCCGAAGGGGCGCCGGCACTCTGGATTTCCGCAACGGTTCGTCATGATGCGGCCTCCGCAATGGCGCGCCGCATCCAGCGAATGAAGTCCTCCTGACCTTTGTAAAGACACAGGCGTCCGCAGTAGCGTTCGCGTGCCGGATTTCGCAAACAGATGATCTTGGGGTTATCGCTGTGACATTGAGAGCACCGCGGTTCCGTATGCATGGCGACCTTCCTCCGAGGAATTGCCATTTGCCGATCAAAAATGTCTGATGCTGTCTGTGCCTTCGGTCCTCTCGAAGGTCGACGACGCGCAGTCTTGTGTTGCCGCCGCCCGCATTCAACTTGTCTAGATGTTTGGCGGGATCATCCTTAGGTATAGGCCGCTCGCGCCATAGCCGATGCAGAGCATCGGCGTTCTACGAGACGGCGGCCGGCAGGCCGCCTATGCCGATTGAACTCATTGGCTCGCCGACGCGCCGTTTCGCGTCAGGGCGGTATCGAGGCATTTGATCAGAGCTTCCCCGTCGAAGGGTTTGCTCAGAAAACAGATTGCCCCCGCCTTCATCGCCTGGGCACGGTCGCTTTCGACGCAGAAAGCGGTGATGAAAATGAACGGAAAGCTCCGTCCGTCGGCAAGCAAATGGGCTTGTAGATCGAGCCCGCTCATGGCCGTCATTCTGACGTCCGTTATCACACACGATGTGTCATTGAGGTGCGGCGAACGCAGGAATTCCTCAGCCGATGCAAATGTGTGGACCACATGGCCAAGCGACCTGACGAGATTCTGGGTTGCGGCACGAACCGACTCATCATCGTCGATGATTGAGATCACTGGCGGACTAGACAAGGAGGTCCTTCCTGGAGACAGCCACACGGTGTCCTTTGCGGAACGGCAGAGTGTGCTGCAAAACAGGACCGGAGAATCATACTTAGGTTTGGCCCGATGCGGGCTCGATCCCGAGAAGTTGCGCCATTCTCACCAGATCAGGCAACGACTTCGCCGCCATTTTCCGCATGATGTGCCCGCGGTGTATCTTCACGGTGATTTCAGCCACGCCGATTTCGGCCGCGACCTGCTTGTTCATGAGCCCCGCCGTAACGAGTGTCATCACCTGCCGCTCACGAGGCGTCAGGGTCGCGAATGCCACGCGCAGGTTTGAGAGAATCCTTGTTTCATCACGACGGCTTCTGTCGCGTTCGATCGCCGTCGTTACGGCATCCAGCATGTCCTGATCGCGGAATGGCTTGGTCAGGAAGTCAACGGCCCCGGCCTTCATCGCCCTGACCGTCATCGGGATATCGCCATGACCCGTCATGAAGATGATCGGAATATGAATGTCGGCCTTCGCCAGCTCGGCCTGAAAATCCAGGCCGCTCAGCCGGGGCAACCTGATGTCGAGGATCAGGCAGCTTGGGGCATTCGGAAGCTTGCTCTGCAAGAATTCGTGGGCCGATCCGAACGCCTCGGCCCGCAAGCCGACTGACCGGAACAGGTTGCTCAGTGCGTCACGCACCGATGCGTCGTCGTCGACGACGAAGACGATCGGCTCCTCGGCGCCTGCGAGGGTGGGTGGCGATGCAGAGCGCCCGGTCACCATGCACGATCCTCTTGATGCGTTGGCAGGGTGAACGCGAATGTCGCGCCGGGGCCGTCGTTGCCCGCCACGGAGAGGTGACCTCCGTGGGCATCGACGATCGAGCGGCAGATCGACAGCCCCATTCCCATCCCGCTGGATTTGGTGGTGAAGAAGGCGTCAAACAGCCGGCCGGCATTTTCGGTGGCGATCCCGAGGCCGCAGTCGCGGACCGAGACCAGGATTTGCCGGGCGTCGTCCTGACCGGTCCGGATCACGAGCTCCCGCGGTCGGTCCGTCACCGGCTGCATCGCCTCGATGCCGTTGATGACCAGATTGAGGATCACTTGTTGCAGCTGGATGCGATCGGCGACGACGAGCGGGAGTGCGGGCGCGAGTTCCAGCCGCAGTGACACCCGGTGGCTGAGCAGCTCATACTGCACCAGGCTGACAACCTCGTTGATGACGTCGTTGATGTCGAGCGGTGCCCTTTGATCGGTCGTCTTGCTCACCAGTGCACGGACACGCTGGATGACTTCGCCGGCCCGATTGCCGTCCTTGATGATCGACTGCACGGTTCCGAGCGCTTCTTTCAGGTTAGGTGGCTGCCGGTCGAGCCAACGCAGACATGCCGCGGCGTTGGTAACGACGGCGGCGAGCGGCTGGTTCACCTCATGGGCGATCGATGCGGCGAGTTCTCCCAGGGCGGTCACGCGTGTGACATGTGCGAGGTTTGTCTGCAATTCATGCAATTCCGCCTCGGCCCGCTTGCGGGCGGTGACGTCAGTGACCGCTCCGATAAATTCAGTGTCGCCCGAAGCATCAGCCACCGCATGTGCAGTGGCGTGGACATATTTGATCGCGCCGTCGGGCATCAGCAATCGGTATCCGTGCTCGAAGTCCGTCCGCTCGCGGGACGCGCGGTCGATCGTCCGTTGCACGCGCGCGCGATCATCCGGATGGATGCGCTGAAGGACGGTGTCGAGCTTGATGGACGGAGCCTTGTCGAATCCGAATATTCTGAAAGTCTCTTCCGACCAGATGAGGTCGCCACTGGCAACGTTGAGGCCGAAGCTGCCGGTGTGGCTCAATCGCTGGGCTTCGGCCAGGTACATTTCGCTCTGCCGCAGCGCATTCTCGGCTTGCTTGCGGTCAGTAATGTCCTCGCATGCAATCAGGACGATCAATTGATTGTCCAGCCGCCGCACGGCCTTGGCATTTTCACGCACCCAAAGCCGCGAACCGTCCTTGCGGACCTTCCGGATTTCCCAACTGTGGGGTTGGCCGATCCCGTCGAGGCACGTCGCAACGTTGCTCAGGACCATCGGTCGGTCTTCGGCAGCAAAGACCTTCAGCACGGATTGCCCGAGCAGTTCGCCGACAGAGTAACCCAGTTGTGCCGCGCCGAACGTATTGACGGACAGGACGGTGCCGGTGCCATCGACCATGAAGTACATAACGGGGTTGTGCTCGAACACCTCCTGCCATTGCGCCTCGCTGCTGCGCAGCGTGTCTATCGCGCGCTCTTCGTCCCTCGCGCGGCCGTGCAGCACGGCTTCGGTCTGCCTTTGGCTAGTGCCCAAAAGGCGGATCACGATCAATGCGGCGGCAAGCGCGGCGATCAGCAGCGCGACGGCAATCAAATTGGCGGGAGCCGCTGGCTGCGGACCAAGCACCAGCCAGATGCCGGCAGCCGCACCCAGCGCCAGCACCATGCTGCCGAGCAGCCACTGCTCGGCAGACCAGGACTTCACGGTCGGGGTGCGCATCATCGGCAGCACCAGCACTTGGCCATCACGGGCCGCGCTGCGTCGCTAGGTGACTGCTATCATCAGCGGCGACAACGTCGCCCTCCTAACAGGCTGGATATTAGCAGCTTTTCGACGTCCGGACGATATCATGCGAGACCTTTGGCGTGCTAATACAAGGGTAGGCAAAGGAGCGCCAGCGCCGTGCCCACCATCAAACGCCGTGCTGGTGAAGGTGGGCACGCTCGCGCTTTGCCCACCCTACGCTTTTGATCCGACTCGCTCCGATCGGGTCAGGCCGCCGGTTTCGCCGCGGTGTCCTCGCTCGACAAGAGGTGCAACAGCGCGCTCTTGATCGCGGCCTGCCGGGTCGGCGCGGTGATCTGGGCGCCCAGCAAATCGGTGACGTAGAACACGTCGCGGGCGCGTTCGCCGAAGGTCGCGACATGGGCGGACGCGATATTGAGGTTGAGCTTCGAGATCGCGGTGGTGAGCTGGTACAACAGGCCGGGCCGGTCGAGGCCGGAGACCTCGATCACGGTGTAGCGGTCGGACCATTGGTTGTTGATGGTGACCTCGGGCTCGACGATGAACGGCCGCGTCTTGCTGCGCACCGCGCGCCGCGCCACCGCCTCGGGCAGGCGCAGCTTGCCTTCCAGCACGTTCTCGATCATCTCGCCGATCCGCGTGGCGCGACGGCCTTCGTCCTCGTCGCGGTCGTATTCTCTTGATATCGAGATGGTGTCGAGCGCGCGGCCGTCGGTCGTGGTGTAGATCTGGGCGTCGACGATGTTGGCGCCGGCGGAGGCGCAGGCGCCGGCGATGATCGACAACAGCCAGGGATGGTCGGTTGCGAGAATGGTCAGCTCGGTGACGTCGCGGACCTCGTCGAAGCCGACGTTGATCGCGAGCTTGTGGCCGGCCTGCTCGCTTGAGCGGATGAACCGCGCCTGGCGGATCTTGCGTTGCAGCTCGACCTTGAGCCAGTAGGCCGGATAGTGCCGGCCGATATAGGCGTTGAGCTCGGCTTCCGGCCATTCGGTGAAGGCGGCGCGGAATTCCGCCTGCGCCACCGCGATGCGCTGGGCGCGGTTCACTTCCGAGAAGCCGCCGGTCAGGACCGGCTCGGTCTCGTAATACAGCGTACGCAACAGCTGCGCCTTCCAGCCGTTCCACACCCCCGGACCGACGCCGCGGATGTCGGCGGTGGTCAGGATGGTGAGCAGCTTCATCTGCTCGACCAACTGCACCACGGCGGCAAAATTCTCGATCGTCTTGCGGTCGGAGAGATCGCGCGATTGCGCGACCGTGGACATCGTCAGATGTTCCTCGATCAGCCAGGCCACCAGCTCGGTGTCGGCGGCCGAGAAGCCGAGCCGCGGGCACAGCCGCCGCGCCACCTTGGCGCCGGCGATCGAGTGATCTTCGGGCCGACCCTTGGCGATGTCATGCAGCAGCGTCGCGATGTAGATCACCGCGCGGTGCTCGGGGCGGATCTTGCGGAACAGATCGCTCGCGACGATGAACTCGTCATTGCCGCCGCGCTCGATCTCCTGCAGGAAGCCGATGCAGCGGATCAGATGCTCGTCCACCGTGTAGTGGTGGTACATGTTGAACTGCATCATCGACACGATCTTGCCGAAGGCGCGGATGAACTGGCCGAGCACGCCGGTCTCGTTCATCCGCCGCAGCACGGTCTCCGCGTTATCAGACGTCAGGATCTCCATGAACAGGCGGTTGGCTTCCTCGTTCTCGCGGAGCTGGGTGTTGATCAGCTTCAGCGAGCGCGTCACCGTGCGCATGGCGTCGGGATGGAAGGCGAGGTTGTTCTGCTGCGCGAGCCGGAAGATCCTGATGAGATTGACCGGATCCTGCTTGAAGACGTCGGGCGCGGCGAGGTTGATGCGGTTGTTGTCGACGATGAAGTCGTCGCTGTTCGGCACCCGGCGCCGCTTGGCGCTCGGGCGGAAGCGCGCCACCATGCGGCTTAGCACCGGCGCCGGCTTCTGCTGCTCTTCCTCGAGCTTGGCGCACAGGATCGCGGTGAGATCGCCGACGTCCTTGGCGATCAGGAAGTAGTGCTTCATGAAGCGCTCGACGTCCTGCATGCCGGGATGCGAGGTGTAGCCGAGGCGGACGGCGATCTCGCGCTGCATGTCGAACGACAGCCGTTCCTCGGCGCGGCCGGCGAAGAAGTGCAGGTTGCAGCGGACCGACCAGAGGAAATCAGCGCAGCGGCGGAAGGTGCGATATTCCTGGGCGTCGAACACGCCGCGCTCCAGGAGCTCGTCGGTCTCGCGCACGCGGTAGACATATTTGGCGATCCAGAACAGCGTGTGCAGATCGCGCAAGCCGCCCTTGCCGTCCTTCACATTGGGCTCGACCAGATAGCGCGACTGGCCACCGCGGCGATGGCGCTCTTCGCGCTCGGCGAGCTTGGCGGTGACGAATTCGGAGGCGGTGCCCTGCACGACCTCCTTGTCGAAGCGCTCGACCAGTTCGTCATAGAGCGGCTGGTCGCCGGTCAGGAACCTGGTCTCGAGGATCGCGGTGCGGATCGTCATGTCGCCGCGCGCCTGGCGGATCGATTCATCGACCGAGCGCGTGGCGTGGCCGACCTTCAGCCCCATGTCCCACAGGCAATACAGGATCGCTTCCGCGACCTGCTCGCCCCAGGCGGTCTGCTTGTAGGGCAGGATGAACAGCAGATCGATGTCGGATTCCGGCGCCATCAATCCGCGGCCATAGCCGCCGGTCGCGACCACGGCCATGCGTTCGGCGCCGGACGGAATCGGCGAGTGATAGAGATGCCGCGTCGCAGCGGCATAGAGGATGCGGATGATCTCGTCCTGCACGAAGCAGAGCCGCTCGGCGCAGCGGCGGCCGTGGCGGTCCTTCAAGAGCAGCGCCTGCGCGGTGGCGCGCGCTGCGATCAGCTCGGCCTTGAGCAGCTGCGCCATCGCCGCGCGGAATTGATCCTCGCGGCCGGAGTGCTTCTCGGCGAGTGCATCGATCGCGGCGGTGACCCGCGCGGTCTCGAAACGATCGTCCGCGTCGGGGCGGGCCTCAACTACAACACTGTCCATGTACCAATCCGAATAAAGGACCCAGCCCTGACTGTCACTGACCAAAGTATAAGGACAGTGTCTCATGCTGCGCGAGGCGCGCTTTGAGCAAAGCCGTTCTTACGCCGCGCGATCCAAAGTATGGATTTTCTCGTCGACCGCAAGTCTAACTCATTGAATTAAAAGGCTGTTTCATAACTGCCCTGAGGAGATCGACGAATGCCCAGTCGATCGCAAGATCGTCGAGGTCGGGCGCATCTTCCGCCTCTCCGGGCCCGCGATGATCCGCCGCATCCTGTTGCCCGCGGTGCTGCCGGCCTATGTGGTGGCGCTCCGCGTCGGCCTCGCCGATAAGGCCAATGCCTGGCCGCGCGAGCTCTCCGGCGGGCAGGCGCAGCGGGTCGCGATTGCGCGGGCTTTGGTGCCGCAGCCGGAAGTGCTGCTGCTCGACGAGCGTTCTCCGCGCTCGACGCCTTCACGCGGCGCGACCTGCAGGATCATCTGCTCGATCTCTGGGCCGACACGCGGCCGACCTTGATCCTGGTCACCTACGACGTCGATGAGGCGGTGGTGCTGGCCGATCGCGTGCTGGTGATGCGGCCGCGGCCGGGCCGGCTGTTTCAGGAGATCACGATCAATTTGGCGCGGCCGCGCGACCGCAATTCGGAGCTGTTCGACACCTTCAAGCGCCGCGTCTTGACCGCGCTCGACCGCTCGCTGGACCGTTCGGTGCGCGACATCACGGATAAATCAAGCGCCGGCGAAGCCATGTGGTGGTGACATCGGCGCATTAAGGCCTTACACCGGCAGACAAGAAGACTGGCCGGGAGACAGACCATGGACGCCGCCGAACTCCGCGCAATGCAGGCTCCGATCAAGGAGCGCTACAAGGCCGATCCCTCGGCCGCCGTGATCACGCTGAAGGCCAAGGGCTCGATCGAGAGCGAAGGCATTTCCTGCAAGGTCGAGACCGGCCGCGCGCTCGCGATCGCCGGCCTCCACCCGGCAACCGGCGGCTCCGGGCTCGAGCTCTGCTCCGGCGACATGCTGCTGGAGGCGCTGGTCGCCTGCGCCGGCGTCACGATGAAATCGGTCGCGACCGCCGTCGAGGTGCCGCTGATATCAGGCCACGTGTTCGCCGAGGGCGATCTCGATTTCCGCGGCACGCTCGGCGTCGACAAGGAGGCTCCAGTCGGCTTCCGCGAGATCCGCCTGCGCTTCGAGGTCGGCACCGACGCGCCGCAGGACAAGCTCGACCTGCTGCTGAAGCTCACCGAGCGCTATTGCGTGGTCTATCAGACCATCAAAAACGGCCCGAAGGTCACCGTGACGATGCAGCGCGTGTGATTTCTTGTCGTCCCGGCGAAAGCCGGGACCCATACGCCGTGTCCCCTCGATTCAAGCTGCTCTGTTCGACGGCTTTCGCGCCCCACCAATAGTCGTGGTTATGGGTCCCGGCCTTCGCCGGGACGACACTGGATGTCCCCCGAACTCCACTTCCTCCTCATCCTCGTGCTGCGCATGGCCATTGCTGCGGCGTTCGTGGTCAGCGCGTCCATCATCACGGAGCGTTCGGGGCCAGTGATCGGGGCGCTGATTGCCACGCTGCCGATCTCGGCGGGGCCGTCCTACACCTTCCTCGCGCTCGATCATGATGCCGCCTTCATCGCCGAGGGCGCGCTGGCGAGCCTGCCTGTCAACGCGGCGACGATCTATATGGCCCTGACCTATGCCGTGCTGGCGCAGCGCTTCGGGATGTGGATCAGCGCCGGCTCGGCGATCGCGGTGTGGCTGGTGCTGGCCTCGATCATCCGCCAGTTCGGGTGGTCGCTGGCCGGCGGGCTGATCGTCAACGCCATCACCTTTGCGATCTGCATTCCGCTGCTCAAGCCCTATCGGCACGTTGCAAAGATGCCGTTGATCGCGCGGCGCTGGTACGACATTCCGCTGCGTGCGGCGCTGGTCGCGAGCCTGGTAGGAACCGTGGTCACGGCGTCGAGCTGGGTTGGGCCGCGGGTCACTGGCGTGATGGCGCTGTTCCCGATCGTGTTCTCCTCGATGATGCTGATCCTGCATCCGCGCATCGGGGGACCTGCGACCGCCGCCGTGCTCGCCAACAGCGCCTGGGGCCTGCTCGGCTTTGGCCTCGGCGTCGCCGTGCTGCATGTCGCGGTGCTGCACTTCGGCTCGGCGATCGGACTGAGCTGTGCGCTCGCCACCTGCATTGCCTGGAATCTGGCGCTGTGGTGGATCGGAAGAAGGAAGCGCGCAAAAGCGTAGGGTAGGCAAAGGCGCCCTTGCGCCGTGCCCACCATCAGAGCATTGGCGGCAATGGTGGGCACGCTGTCGCTTTGCCCACCCTACGATTCGCGCAATGATGCAAAAAATTCGTAGCCCGGATGGAGCGCAGCGCAATCCGGGGTCAGTCGCGCATCTGGCGAGGGCGTCCCGGATTTCGCTTCGCTTCATCCGGGCTACTTATTATCCCTTCGGCAGTTTCGCCTTCAGCGCATAGAGCGCGTCCAGCGCCTCGCGCGGCGACATCTCGTCGGGGTGCAGGGCCTTCACCGCGTCCACCAGCAGATCGGCTTCGCTCGGCGGTGCGTCGCCGGCGGCGGCGCGGGAGGGGACGGCGAACAGCGGCAGGTCGTCGACCAGCGCACGCGCGGT
Source organism: Bradyrhizobium erythrophlei (assembly GCF_042430365.1). Lineage (GTDB taxonomy): Bacteria > Pseudomonadota > Alphaproteobacteria > Rhizobiales > Xanthobacteraceae > Bradyrhizobium > Bradyrhizobium erythrophlei. The sequence goes on along the minus strand of NZ_JBHMET010000187.1, from coordinate 153,296 downwards.
CTGGCCGCGGTCCTGGGCTTCCAGCTTCGCCAGCACCGACTTGGCGCGCGCGATCACGGCGGGCGGGAGGCCGGCGAGCTTCGCGACCTGGATGCCGTAGGAGCGGTCGGCCGAGCCCGGCAGCACCTCGTGCAGGAACACGACGTCGCCCTGCCACTCCTTCACCCGCACCGTCGCATTGAACATCCGCGGCAATTTGGCCGAGAGCGCCGTCAGCTCGTGATAGTGCGTGGCAAACAGCGTGCGGCAGCGGTTGCTCTCATGCAGGTGCTCGATCGCGGCCCAGGCGATCGAGAGACCGTCGAAGGTCGCCGTCCCGCGCCCGATCTCGTCGAGGATCACGAGCGAACGCTCGCTCGCCTGGTTCAGGATCACGGCGGTCTCGACCATCTCGACCATGAAGGTCGAGCGGCCGCGCGCCAGATCATCCGCCGCGCCGACGCGCGAGAACAGGCGGTCGACGATGCCGAGCCGCGCCCGCGAGGCCGGCACGTAGCTCCCGATCTGTGCCAACAGCGCGATCAGCGCGTTCTGGCGCAGGAAGGTCGATTTACCGGCCATGTTCGGACCGGTGATCAGCCAGAGCTGGCCGGACTTGTGTCCCGGCGCGGGGGAAAGGTCACAGGCATTGGCGATGAACGGCTGGCCATCGCGCTTCAGCGCCTGCTCGACCACCGGGTGCCGGCCGCCCTCGATCGCGAAACAGAGCGAGCCGTCGACCTCGGGCCGCACGTAATTGTCGTCGACTGCGAGCTTGGCCAGCGACGTCGCGACGTCGAGCATCGCGAAGGCATGCGCGGCATTGCGCAGATCTTCGCTCGCGGCAAGCGCCATCGCGCTCAGGCGATCGAAGATCTCGAGCTCGAGGTTGAGTGCGCGCTCGCCGGCATTGGAGATCTTGGCCTCGGTCTCGCCGAGCTCTGAGGTAGTGAAGCGGATTTGCCCCGCCAGCGTCTGGCGATGGATGAAGGTTGCGTTGAGCGGCGGCGCCATCAGCTTCTCGCCGTGCTGCGCGGTCACCTCGACGAAATAGCCGAGCACATTGTTGTGTCGGATCTTCAACGTCTTGATGCCGGTGTCCTCGGCGTAGCGTGCCTGCATCGCGGCGACGACGAGGCGCGAGGCGTCGCGCAGGTTCCGGCTCTCGTCGAGCGCGGCCTCATAGCCCTCGCGGACGAAGCCGCCGTCGCGCTTGATCAGCGGCAGCTGCTCGGACAGCGCGCGGGCGAATTCGTGGGCAAGGTCGCGCGACGGCCGGCGCAGCGCCGCCATCACGGCGGTGATCTCCGCCGGCGGATTTTCGAGCTGCGCCAAGAGGTCGAGCGCCTGGTCGGCGGCGAGCAGGCCGTCGCGGAGGCTGGCGAGATCGCGCGGGCCGCCGCGGCCGACCGAGAGCCGCGCCAGCGCGCGGGACATGTCGGGCGCCGCGCGCAGCACGGTTCTGACGTCCTCGCGCGCCGCGGCATCAGTGACAAAGGCCGAGACAGCGTCGAGCCGTCGCGCGATCACGGCAACGTCGGTGAGCGGCGCCGCGAGCCGCTGTGCCAGCAATCGCGAGCCCGCCGCGGTCACGGTGCAGTCGATCGCATCCAGGAGCGAGCCGCGGCGCTCGCCGGCGAGCGTGCGCGTCAATTCGAGATTGGCGCGGGTCGCGGGATCGATCGCCATCGTGGTGCCGGCGGCCTCGCTCGCCGGGGGCGACAGCGGCGGACGTTTGCCGACCTGCGTGCGGTCGATATAGGTGACGGCGGCGGCCGCAGCGGTCGCCTCCAGCCGCGACATCGCCGACAGGCCGTCCATGGTCGCGACCGCGAAATAGTCGCACAGCCGCCGCTCGGCGGTGGCGCTGTCGAACACGTCGCGGGTCAGCGGGGTGACCGCCGGCAGTTCGCGCAACACCGGCGCGAGCTCGTTGTCGGAGTAGAGCGCATCGGTGACGATCGCTTCGTTGGGATTGATGCGCGCGAGCGTCGCCGCGAGCTCGGCGGTCGAGCACTCCGTCACCATGAATTCGGAGGTCGAGATGTCGATCCACGCGAGCCCGAGCCGATCGGCGCCGGACGAGCCCCGCGCGCGCGCGATTGCGATCAAATAATTGTTGGTGCGGGCGTCGAGCAACGTGTCTTCGGTCAGCGTGCCCGGCGTCACCAGCCGCACCACGCCGCGGCGCACCACGCTCTTGTTGCCGCGGGCGCGTGCGGCGGCCGGGTCCTCGGTCTGCTCGCACACCGCGACGCGGTGGCCGGCACCGATCAGGCGGTGCAGATAGTCCTCGGCGCGTTCCACCGGCACGCCGCACATCGGGATGTCCATGCCCTGATGCTTGCCGCGCTTGGTCAAGACGATGCCGAGCGCTTTCGAGGCGATCTCGGCGTCCTCGAAGAACAGCTCGTAGAAGTCGCCCATCCGGTAGAACAGTAGGAGGCCGGGGTGGCCGGCCTTGATTTCGAGGTACTGTTCCATCATCGGCGTGACGCGCGACGGCGCCTCGGCAGGAGCAGGTTCGGGTGGAACGGGGATGGGCTGCTGAATCGTCATGAGGGGCCGGAAACTACCGAATTTCGCCGCGCGGTCCTATCCGCGACGGCGGGGTTTTCCACCCTCTCCACGGCCGCAAGATATGACGGAACGTCACGGCAATGCGCGCTTGACGCGCAGCCGCATCAATTGACCTGTCGCGGGCACGCTCCTAAAACTCCACTCAAGTTCCAACCATCCAGCGCCTAAACCACGGCATTCAGGGAGAGATTCAATGCGTGATGTGTTCATTTGCGATGCCGTCAGGACCCCGATCGGCCGTTTCGGCGGCTCGCTTGCCAAGGTACGCGCCGACGACCTTGCTGCGGCCCCGATCAAGGCGCTGATGGCCAAGCATCCGACGCTCGACTGGACACAGGTCGACGAGGTCTTCTTCGGCTGCGCCAACCAAGCCGGCGAGGACAACCGCAACGTTGCGCGCATGGCGCTGCTGCTCGCAGGCCTCCCCGACACGGTTCCCGGCCAGACCCTGAACCGGCTCTGCGCCTCCGGCCTCGATGCGGTCGGCGCCGCGGGCCGCGCCATCCGCGCCGGCGAGATCGATTTCGCGATCGCCGGCGGCGTCGAATCGATGACGCGCGCGCCCTTCGTGATGGGCAAGGCGGCGGAGGCGTTCTCGCGCTCGGCCGATATCTTCGACACCACGATCGGCTGGCGCTTCATCAATCCGCTGATGAAGGCGCAGTACGGCGTCGATGCGATGCCGGAGACCGGCGAGAACGTCGCTGAGGAATTCCAGGTCTCGCGCGCCGACCAGGACGCCTTCGCGATCCGCTCGCAGCAGCGCGCGGGTGCTGCGATCGCATCAGGCTATTTCGCCGAGGAGATCACCCCGATCCAGGTGCCCGGCGGCAAGGCCGGCCCTGTGACCGTCGACAAGGACGAGCATCCGCGTCCCGAAACCACGCTCGAAGGATTGGCCAAGCTGAAGCCGATCGTGCGCAACGCGGGCACGGTGACCGCGGGCAACGCGTCCGGCGTCAATGACGGCGCCGCCGCGATGATCCTCGCTTCCGAGGCGGCGGTGAAGAAGCACGGCCTGACCCCGCGTGCAAAAATTCTTGGCCTTGCGTCGGCGGGCGTGCCGCCGCGCATCATGGGCATCGGCCCGGTGCCGGCCACCCGCAAGCTGATGGAGCGGCTCGGCAAGAAGATCTCCGATTTCGATTTGATCGAGCTCAATGAAGCCTTCGCGTCGCAAGGTATCGCTTGCCTGCGCCAGCTCGGCGTCAAGGACGATGCAGATTTCGTCAATCCGCATGGCGGCGCGATTGCGCTCGGCCACCCGCTCGGCATGAGCGGCGCGCGGCTGGCGCTGACCGCCGTCCACGGCATGGAGAAGCGGGGCGGGAAGCTTGCCTTGGCAACTATGTGCGTCGGTGTTGGCCAAGGCGTCGCGGCGGCGATCGAAAAGCTGAACTAAGCCAATGGCTTGGAAGGGCTGAAAACAGCCCTTCCCCAATTTGGTTATGCACTATAATGATCTGATGTGAGCTCACGGGGCGCGTGGGCCGCGGAGGAATTCGCCATGACCTTGCTCTACCCGGTGCAATCGCTTGCGGCCCATCCGGCACGGCTGTCGCCGGACTATCGCTCCACCGTGAAGCGCTCGCCGACCAAGCCGTTGATCCCGATGCGGCACACGCTCTCGGAGCTCACCGGGCCGGTCTATGGTCATGAGACCGTTCGCGAGCACGACAACGATCTCACCATCCAGCACAAGGGCGAGCCACTCGGCGAGCGCATCATCGTGCACGGTTACGTGCGCGACGAGGACGGCCGCGGCGTGCCCAACACGCTGGTCGAGTTGTGGCAGGCCAATGCTTGCGGCCGCTACATCCATGTCGTCGACCAGCACCCGGCACCGCTCGATCCGAATTTTACCGGCGCCGGCCGCACCCAGAGCGACGCCAACGGCTATTACAGGTTCGTCACCATCAAGCCCGGCGCCTATCCCTGGGGCAATCACCACAATGCCTGGCGGCCCGCGCACATCCACTTCTCGGTGTTCGGCCATTCCTTTGTCTCGCGCCTGGTCACGCAGATGTATTTCCCGGGCGACCCGCTGTTCCCATTCGATCCGATCTTCAACTCGGTGACGGATGAGAAGGCCCGCGCCCGGATGATCTCGTCGTTCGATCTCGAGAACACCAAGCCGGAATGGGCGCTCTGCTACCGCTTCGATATTGTGCTGCGCGGGCGCAACGCCACGCCGATGGAGACCAAGTAAGTGTCGAACCAGCGTCCTGATGGGATCACGCCGTCGCAAACCGTCGGCCCCTATTTCAAGTACGGGCTGACGCCATCCGGCGAATACGAATGGAACGACGCCTTCAACAACAACCTCGTCACGTCTGACACCTCGGGCGAGCGCATCCGCGTCGAGGGCACGGTCTATGACGGCGACGGCGCCGTGATCCCGGACTGCATGCTCGAGATCTGGCAGGCCGACGCCCAAGGCCGCTTCTCCGATCCGCAGGACAAGCGCGCGCAGCCGAATTCCTCCTTCAAGGGCTTCGGCCGCGTCGGCACCGACAAGAGCGGCGGCTACGCCTTCGACACGATCAAGCCGGGCTCCGTGCCGGATGCCGACGGCAAGCCGCAGGCGCCGCATATCGTGCTCGCGGCGTTCGCGCGCGGCATGCTGTTGCACCTCTACACCCGGATCTATTTCGACGACGAGGCTGATAACGCCAATGATCCGGTGCTCGCGCTGGTGCCGGCCGATCGCCGCGGGACCTTGATCGCCAAGCGCAAGGCTGGCTCCGGCAACGCGGTCTACACGTTCGACGTCCATCTGCAGGGTGACAACGAGACCGTCTTCTTCGACGTCTAGTCCGGCCGATCGTATCTGCTTTTGCAACGCCGTCAGCGGCGCGCAATTCCAGTCCTAAGTGCCACGCGTCCCGAATGTCCGCTGCGCGCCTTCGCCGCAGCGGATTCCGGTTGACATGCGCTTCTTGTTATATAACATATGTATTATATAACTTAGATCGGATCAATCATGGCCAACCTCGACGCTGCCTTCTCCGCGCTCGCCGATCCGACGCGCCGAGCGATCCTGGCGCGGCTCGCGCTCGGCGAGGCGACAGTCATGGAGCTGGTCGAGCCGTTCGAGCTCACCCAGCCCGCGATCTCCCGCCATCTCAAGGTGCTCGAGAGCGCCGGCCTGATCGTGCGCCGGGTCGAAGGGACCAAGCGCCCGTGCCGGCTCGCGCCATCGGCGGTCGCCGAGATCGATCAATGGCTCGGCATGCTGCGGCAAGCGCTGGAAGCAAACTACGACCGGCTGGACGGAGTCCTCGCCGCGATGAAGCCAGAGCAGTGAAAGGAAGAGTATGAGCAAGCTGACGCTGAAGACCGAAGGCGAGCGCTACGTCGTCGTTGCCAGGCGCTTCAAGGCCCCGCCCGAGGCGGTGTACCACGCCCATACCGAGCCGGAATTGGTCCAGAAATGGATGCTCGGTCCTGAAGGTTGGACCATGCCGGTCTGCATCAGCGAAGTGCGTCCCGGCGGAAAGATCCGCTACGAGTGGGCGGACGGCAAGGGCGGCGGGTTTTACCTGACCGGCGAATATCTCGAGCTCGAGCCGTTCAGTCGCATCGTCCATGTCGAGCGCATGCACCTGCCGGACCCGACGCCGGACAACCATGTCGAGACGCGCTTCGAAGTCGACGGCAGCGGCACGTTGATGACCATGCGCATGACGCTGCCCGATGCTGCGACGCGCGCGGCGATGCTCGCGAGCGGCATGGAGCAGGGCATGGAAGCCAGCTATGCTCGGCTTGACGGCATGAGCTGAACGCTGCGCTCCGTCGGCTTGACGCGCGGGGATATCCTCTGATGACAAGGATCAGGATCGGTCTGGCCGGCTGCGGCTTCGTGTCGGAGCTGCATATGTACGCCTATCGGCGCGTCTATGGCGTCGACGTTGAGGTGAGGGCGGTTGCGGCGCGCGGCGATCACGTCGTGGGCTTCGCGCGCAAGCACCGGATTCCGAACGCCTACCGCAGCTTTGCCGAACTCGTTGCGGACCGCGAACTCGACGTCATCGACATCTGCACGCCGCCCAATTTACACGCCGCGATGATCGTCGCGGCGATGCAGGCGGGCAAGCACGTGATCTGCGAGAAGCCGTTCAGCGGCTATTTCGGCCGCGAGGGCGATCCGCAGCCGATCGGCAAGCATGTGCCGAAGGCACTGATGTATCAGCGTGTGATGGAGGAGATGGAGACAACCCGCGCTGCGATCGAGAGGACCGGCAAGCTTTTCATGTATGCCGAGGACTGGATCTACGCGCCGGCGGTGACCAAGACCGCGGAGATCATCCGCGCCACCAAGGACAAGATCCTGTTCATGAAGGGCGAGGAGAGCCATTCCGGCTCGCACGCGGCGCATGCCGCGCAATGGGCGATGACCGGCGGCGGCGCGCTGATCCGGATGGGCTGCCATCCGCTGTCGGCGGTGCTCTATTTGAAGCAGGTCGAGGCCCGCGCGCGCGGTGAAACGATCGTGGTCGCGAGCGTCACCTGCGACGTCGGCAACGTCACCGCCGGCCTCAAGCCGGAGGAGCGTGCCTTTATCAAGGCCAATCCGGTCGATGTCGAGGATTGGGGCACGCTGACGTTAACCTTTTCCGACGGCACCAAGGCGACGGTGTTTTCAGGCGATATGATCATGGGCGGCGTGCGCAATTTGATCGAGACCTATACGTCAGGCGGTTCACTATTCGCCAACATCACGCCGAACACGCATCTGACGAGCTACCAGGCCAGCGAGGAGAAGCTCGCTTCCGTCTACATCACCGAGAAGGTCGACCGCAAAACCGGCTGGCAATATGTCTGCCTCGAGGAGGAATGGACCCGCGGCTATTTGCAGGAGATCCAGGATTTCATGGAATGCGTCGCGACCAGGAGGCAGCCGCTTGCCGACCTCGCGCTGGCGTATGAGACGACGAAGATGAACTACGCCGGTTATTGGGCAGCGGACGAGGGGCGGCGGGTGGTGCTGTGATCTGTTCGTGCCGCGCGCCGCGCTTCACCTCTCCCGCTTGCGGGGGAGGTCGGATTGCATCGTAGATGCAATCCGGGTGGGGGCTCTCTCCCTTCAAAGAGCGGGACCGTGGCGGCACCCCCACCCCAGCCCTCCCCCGCAAGCGGGAGAGGGAGCACACTTCCGATGCGGCGGCGAGTCGCTACATGTCAGCCCTACGCCGCGTAGGTCGAGCCCTTCGGCAGCGGGAATACCGGGTCCTGCGTTCTGATGTTGGTCGGCCACACCACCGAGATGTGCTCACCGGCATTTTGCATCACCACCGGGGTCGAGCGCTCGTTCTGGCCGGAGAGCGGCGTGCCTGGCCGGTAGAACTTCACGCCATAGCCCTGGATCGTGCCGCCCGGTGCGATGTCAACGTCGAGCGCGGCCTTGCGGATCGCCTCCGGATCGAAGCCGCCGTACTTCTCCTTGGCGATCGGCAGCACGTAATTGAGCAGCACCCAGGTCTGGTTGAAGCCCATCGAGCAGTGCGGCGGCACGTCGGTCGCGCTGGTCTTGGCCTGGTAGCGCGCGATCATGGTCTTGATCAGGTCGCCGACCCCGGGCGCGAGCTTGGCCGGATCGAGCAGTTGCGCCGGCACCGGATCGATGTTGCAGAAATTGTCGATGTCGGGGCCGAAGGTCGCGCGCAGCTTGTCGAGCTGGCTGTAGCCCGCGCCGGCACCGAACAGCATCTTGAACTTCAGCCCGCTCTCGCGCGCCTGGCGCAGGAACAGCGTGATGTCGGGGTTGTAGCCGGCGTGCGAGATCACGTCGGCCTTGGCGCGCTTGATCTTGGTCACCAGCACCGAAAGGTCAGGCGCGGAGGCCGAGTAGCCTTCCTTGAAGACGACCTGCAGCCCGGCCTCCTTGGCATAGGCCTCGTCGGCGGCGGCCACGCCGACGCCATAGGGGCCGTCCTCGTGGATGATCGCGACCTTGACGTCCTTCGCCTCCATGCCGAGCTTGCCCTTGGCGTGCTCGGCGAGGAAGTTCGCAAAGGCCTGGCCATATTGGTCGGAATGGATTTGCGCGCGGAACACATATTGCAGGTTCTTGTCCTTGAACACGGCGGTCGAGACCGCGGTCGTGATCCAGAGGATCTTCTTCTGCTGCTCGACCTTGGCCGCGAGCGGGACCGCGTGCGAACTCGCATAAACGCCGTTGAGGATCTCGATCTTCTCCTGGTCGATCAGGCGATTGGCCTCATTGATCGCAACGTCGGGCTTGCTCTGGGAGTCGGCGGCGACAGGGACGATCTTGTACTTGCCGCCGATGCCGCCCTTCTCGTTGACGAGATCGATCGCGATCTGGGTGCCGATCGAGGAGGCGACCGAGCCGCCGGCGGCGAACGGGCCGGTCAGGTCGTAGATCACGCCGATGCGCACGGTTTCGGACTGGGCCTGTGCGCGTGTCCAATCGAAGCTGAATGCAGCGGCGGCCGCCGCGGAAGTCTTCAGCAGCGTCCTGCGTGACGTCGGCATCGCATCCTCCCATTGAACCGTCGTTTTTGACGGGTTTTTCTGCATTTTTGCCGAGTATTGGGAGGAGGTGCTGGAAAGTCAATCTAGAGCGTTTTCGAGCGAAGTGGATGCCGGTTCGCGTAAGGAAAACGCGTCAAAACAAGAATCTAGAGCTTCGGTTCTGATGCCATCAGAACCGAAGCTCTAGGCGGAAGTCGTGGTCGCTGCTTAAGTTCCGCCGTCCTGTCGTGGTCCTGGCGCGGTCACGGATGACGGGCTCCGCCACCCGCGATCCCCGGTGGATGCTGCGGCATCGCAGCCGCCGAATGCGGATGCATCGCACACCGACACCCTGATATTGGCGATCACCATACCGCGCGCGTCGACGAAGACGAGGTTCGTCGCGCCGGGGTTCAGCGCCTCGACGATGACCGACTGGTCGCCGCCGGTGTGAACGTCGACAACATGGGGATCGCCGAGGATCACGGTCGCAAACGCCGCGTCCAGCACGAGCCGCGATGCGGTGCCGGGCCGGAGCACGAGCGCGCGATCTTCGGCCCGCGCGCCGCACGCCGCGGCGAGCAGCAGGATGATTAGGACGACGGCGCGAAGACCCGTGATCATTGCAAGGCCTTTTGCGGACTCGATCGCCTCGAAAGGTTAGGGCACCTCAGGCGCGGCGCAGTGAAGTGGCCCACACTTCGCGAGGATATTGCCGGTTCAATTGCGGCGCGCCGTCGCGGCTAACGGGGCGCGCCAACTCGGCTCTGCGCGAATAAGCGAAGTCTAGTCCGCCGCGCCGCCACCGCGGAGGGCGATAGCGGATTACGCCTTCCGGCTGATCCGCCCTACGGTTCTGGCTGCAGCCTTCGTCCGGCGGCGCCGTTAGCGCTGATTTGCCCGACGGCGCAAGTGTTCGAACGAAAAATATTCCGCTTCCGTCGTCGAGCAAATCAGTGGCACGAATCCGG
>NZ_JBHMET010000187.1:143128-143279 GCF_042430365.1 Bradyrhizobium erythrophlei | reverse complement strand
CCGACACGAGGGGCGGCTCGCGATCGTCACGAACGTGGTGTGGGATGCGGTGGACGCGGAACGTGCAACTGACGAGTGCACGCAACGCGGACGGCGAAGTCGTGTGGTCCTGACGCCCCAGTGGTTGGTGTCTCCTCGCAAGACGCGAAAT
>NZ_JBHMET010000187.1:108035-142998 GCF_042430365.1 Bradyrhizobium erythrophlei | reverse complement strand
GCTTTTTGTTGCACCGGACCCATGGGTGCAATCGGCGCCCGGCTTTCCCTGCGCCCTCTGTTCTTCAGAAGGGCGAAGATTCCAGGATACCTCGGACGCATCGCGCCGCGAGAATGCGACCTCACGTCCTCTCTTCGCTATTTGACAATCGAATCAGGATCTCGCCCCCGTCATTGCGAGGAGCAGAGCGACGAAGCAATCCATGCCTCCACGCGCGCAGCAACAATGGATTGCTTCGCTTCGCTCGCAATGACGGGGAAGGAGCGGTGTGCGACTCGGCGGCCCACAACGGCGTTGAGGAGATGGAGTAGCCTACTCCATCACCGCCGCATGGTCCGACGGCGCTGCTTGCGCGCGCAGCGTGGCCTTGGTCGAGCCGATCATGATCGCAAGCGGGATCGAGGCCAGGATGAACAGCATCACGAGCTGGTAGTCGTGCGAGAACGCGATGATCTGCGACTGCGCGGCCACCATCTTGTCGGCCATGGCGCGGCCGGCGTTGCTGTTGAGGTTGATCTTGCCGGAGACGTCGCGCATCTGCAGCGCGTGGTTGAACGGGTTGATGTGCTCCGACAGCTTGGCGTAGATGCGCCGCGATCCCTCCGTGAGCTGCGCGATCACGATCGAGATGCCGACCGAGCTGGCGACGTTGCGCATCAGGGTCAGCATCGAGGTGCCGTCGGTGCGCAGATGGTTCGGCAAGGTCAGGAACGCCACGGTCGACAGCGGCACGAAGACGAGGCCGAAGCCGAAGCCCTGGATGATGCTGACGACGATGATCTCCGGTGCCTGGGTCATGTCGGTCCAGCCGGTCATCCGGAACAGCGAGGCGGCGGTGAGCCCGAGGCCGGAAATGATCAGCGTGCGCGCCTCGATATAGCGCATCATGCGGCCGACCAGCATCATCGCAACGAAGGTGCCGAAGCCGCGGCTCGCCAGCAGGAGGCCGGCGGTGATGATCGGATAGCCGATGACGTTCTGCAAGTAAGGCGAGGCCAGCGCCATGGTCGAATACAGCACGAGGCCCATCACCGTCATGAACACGCAGCCGGAGAGGAAGTTCTTGTCCTTGAACAGCGCGAACTGGATGAACGGCTGGTCCGTTGTCAGCGAGTGGGCGAAGAAATAGTAGAAGCCGATCGCGGAGATGATGAACTCGGCAACGATTTCGTTGGATTCCAGCCAGCCGAGCTGCTCGCCGCGGTCGAGCGCGAGCTGCAGCGCGCCGATCGCGACCGCAAGCGCGGAGAAGCCGAACCAGTCGAAGCGCAGATTGAGGTCCTGCTTGGTCTCGTCCATGAAGACGATCAGGCCGAGCACGGTGATGGCGCCGAACGGCAAATTGACGAAGAATACCCAGTGCCAGGAATAGGTCTCGGTCAGCCAGGCGCCGAGCGAGGGGCCCATGATCGGGCCCATCATCACGCCCATGCCCCAGATCGACATCGCCTTCGCCCGCTCCTGCAGTGTGTAGGAGTCGAGCATCACGGCCTGCGACAGCGGCACCAGCGCCGCGCCGAACACGCCCTGCAGGAGGCGGAACAGCACCATCTGGTTGATGTCCTGCGCGAGGCCGCACAGCACCGAGGCGATGGTGAAGCCGGCGGAGCAGATGATGAAGATGCGCTTCCGGCCATAGCGGTTGGCGATCCAGCCGACCGGCGCGGTCATGATCGCGGCCGCGACGATGTAGGAGGTCAGGACCCAGTTGATCTGGTCCTGCGAGGCCGACAGCGTGCCCTGCATGTAGGGCAGCGCGACGTTGGCGATGGTGGTGTCCAGCGCCTGCATGATCGTCGCCGTCATGGCGCAGATCGTCACCATGTTCCGGCGCAGGCCGGGAACGGCGGATGGTGACGGTGCGGTCATTCAGTTCAGTCCTGTTTGCGGGTCGAAAGTCACCTCTCCCGCTTGCGGGGGAGGTCGGATCGCATCGAAGATGCGATCCGGGTGGGGGTTCTCTTCGCAGAGGGATATGCGGAGAGAGCCCCCACCCCAGCCCTCCCCCGCAAGCGGGAGAGGGAGCGCACTGCCATCGCGGTTGCCAATTCGACCTAATCTCATCCGAACTTTCAGTCCTGGTGCGCGGACGCCGGCGCGAGACCGAGCAGGCCGGCCAACGTGCGGCGATGGTTGGTGTCGATGGTCACATAGACGCTCATGCCCGCCTTGAGCTTCGAGACGAACTTGTCGTTCTGATCGAAGTAGATGCGGACCGGCACGCGCTGCACCACCTTGACGAAATTGCCGGTGGCGTTCTGCGGCGGCAGGATCGCGAACTGCGCGCCGGTGCCGGGCGAGAGCGAGCCGACCTTGCCCTTGAAGACGTGGTTGGGGAAGGCGTCGACGTCGAGCTCGACGGTCTGGCCGACCGCGACATAGGTGAAGTCGCTCTCCTTCGGGTTGGCGTCGACCCAGGGATTGGCGACGTCGATTACCGAGAACACCGGCGTGCCGGCGGTGACGAAGCGGCCGAGTTGGATCTGGTCGACCTGGGTTGCGACACCGGCCATCGGCGCCCGCAGCACGGTGTGGTCGAGGTTGCGCTGGGCGATGCCGAGCGCGGCCTTGGCCTGCGCGTAGGGCGGGAACTGCTCCAGCGGCAATTCGGGATTGCCGAGCAGCTGCGCCTTGGCGTTACTGAGCTGCTGCTTGACGAACTGCGCCTGCGCGGCCGCGGTGACGAGGCTGCTGGAAGCATTGTCGAGGTCGAGCTGCGAGCCGACATTGTTCTTCACCAGCGCCGTCTTGCGTTCGACGTCGCGCTGCTTCAGCTCGACGCCCTGCTGGGCGAGGTCGAACATCTGGCCGTAGATCTTGATGTTGGCGGTGAGGTTCTCATAGCTCGTCTTGGCCTGCTCGAGACTGGCCTTGGCCTGGTCGAGCGCGAGCTGGAACGGTTCGGCATCGATCTCGAACAGCACGTCGCCGTCCTTGACCTGCTGGCCCTCCCTGACCACGACCTTGGAGATCTTGCCGGAGATGTCGGGCGTGATCAGCACCTTCTGCGCGCCGACATAGGCGTCGTCGGTCGTCACGTAGCGGCCGCCGTTCAGGTAGAACACGATGCCGGCAACGGCTGCGACCAGCGGCAGCACGACCAGGAGCAGGACGCGGCGATAGCGCCGCATGCCGGCCAGCAACCGGCGGCGCGGCTGGGCGGCGAGCTTCTCCGGCGCGGCCGCGCCCGGATGGGCCTTCTGCTCGGGCGGGAATTTGAGGACCGGATCAGCCATAGCGCTGCTCCTTTCGGGGAGACTCGCCGGCCGGGGCTTGGATGGCATTGCGGATGTTTTCCTTGATCGATTCCAGTTGGGAGAGCATGCGGTGAGCGTCCGCGGGACTGATGCCCTCGAGTGCGGTTGCAGTGAGTTCGGAGCGCAGCCCTGCGAGCTTGCCGAGCAGCGGGCGCGCGGCCTTCTTCAGATAGAGGCGGTTGACGCGGCGGTCGGTCTCGTCACCGCGGCGCTCGATCCAGCCATTGTCGCAGAGCTTGTCGATCAGCCGCGTCAGCGTGATCGGCTGCATCTCCATCTGTTCGGCGAGCTCGGTCTGCTTCAGGCCTTCGCTGCGTTCGACCTTGGCCAGCACGGCCCATTGCGCGCGCGTGATGCCGTAGCGGGCGGCCTCCTTGTCGGCGTAGACGCGGATTAGCCGGAACACCTCGCCGAGCGTGAACAGGAAGTTCATATCCACGGAACCGTGCATGGCTGGTTTGGCCCTCTCTCCATAAGCATGGATAATAATAAGCTTGCTCATTAAATCTGGATGGCGAGTTAACGGGAGGCTGATCCGCACTGGACACATGGCTGGGGCATCGCAGGGCATGCGGGCTTTGGGAATGAGCACTGAAATGCTACAAATCGGGGCAAATGAGCCTGGCCAAGCCGACATTCCCCGCGCCGGATCACGATCACGGCCGCTGCACCGCCGATGCGATGACGCATGCCGAGCAGGTTTGCGCGCGCCGGGCGCAGAAATTCACCCCGATCCGCCGCCAGGTCCTGCAGGCATTGTTGTCCAGCCACCGGCCGCTCGGCGCCTACGAGGTGATCGACGAGCTCGCCAAGTCGATGCCGCGGCCGGCGCCGATTACGGTCTACCGCGCGCTCGACTTCCTGATGGAGAACGGGCTCGTTCACCGCATCGAGAGCCGCAACGCGTTCCTCGCCTGCGCGCACGACCACGACGAGACCTCGATGGTGGCATTCCTGATCTGCGACCATTGCGGCTCGGTCGGCGAAATCCCGGCGGCGCCCGTCGCGCAGAGTCTGACCGCGGCGGCGCGGGCCACGGGCTTCATCCCAAAGCTCTCCGTCGTCGAAATCGCCGGCACCTGTGCCCACTGCCAGAAGTAGCTGATCTGAGATGCTCACCCCGTCATTGCGAGGAGCGAAGCGACGAAGCAATCCATGCCTCCGCAAGTGGCGGAATGGATTGCTTCGCTCCGCTCGCAATGACGCGGCGAAGCTGGAATCATAACAACACGGCGCTCAAGCCGGCCACGAGGAACGATGTCCACCCAAGCGATCTCGAGCAACGTTGTAAGGCCCGTCAGCGCCAGCCATGGGCTGCCCCCAGGCGCCGTCGCGCTCATGTTGATGCTGTGCCTGAGCTGGGGCTTCAACCAGATCGCGGTCAAGCTCGCGCTACCAGACGTTCCGCCGATGCTGCAGGCCCTGATCCGCTCCGCCGGCGCGCTGCCGGTTATGGTGCTCGTCGGCTGGCTGCGCGGCGTGAAGTTCTTCGAGCGCGACGGTACGCTGCTGCCCGGCCTCGCCGCAGGCGTGATGTTCGGGATCGAGTTCGTGCTGATCTTCTCCGGGCTCGTCTTCACCTCGGCCTCCCGCGCGGCGGTGTTCCTTTACACCGCGCCGTTCTTCGTCGCGCTCGGCTCGCATCAATTCCTCGGCGAGCGGATGAGCGCGCTGCAATGGAGCGGACTGGCGTTGAGCTTCGCCGGCGTTGCGCTCGCGATCGGCGTGCCGCAGCCCAATGTCGATGCCAAGGTGCTGCTCGGCGACCTCATGGTGGTCGGCGGCGGCGTGCTGTGGGCGGCGACCACGCTGGTCGCCAAGGGCACGCGCCTGCGCATGGCGGCGCCGGAAAAGGCGCTCGGCTATCAGGCGGCGGTGTCGATCCCGATCCTGGCGTTTGCCTCCTGGATCTTCGGCGAGAAGATCACGCATATGCCGAGCGCGCTGTCGATTTCACTGCTCGCCTATCAGGCGCTCTGGGTGGTCGGCTGCACCTTCGTGATCTGGTTTGCGATGGTGAAGGTCTATTCGGCGAACAAGCTCTCGGCCTTCACCTTCTTCACGCCGCTGTTCGGCGTGGTCGCGGCCTATTTCATCCTGCACGATGCGCTGACACCGGTGTTCGGCATCGCCGCGCTGCTGGTGATCGTCGGGCTCTACCTCGTCAACAAGCCCGACCCGAAGCTGACGCCGGATCCGAACGTGCCGGCCTGATCCTACCCCGTCTCGATCGGCAGCGACTCGTCCTTGGCCCATTCGCCCATCGAGCCGTCATAGAGCGTCAGGTTGTCGTAGCCGAGCCGGTGCAATTGAAACAGATCGATCGTGGCCGAGATGCCGCCGCCGCAATAGGCGACGACGCGCTTATCGCGCGTGATGCCCTGTGTGGCGAAGGTCGCTTCAGCCTCGGCCAGCGGCGCGAAGGCCTTGCTCTTGGGATCGATCAGGGTTGCCGCCGGCACGTTGACACTGCCGGGGACGCGTCCGGGGCGGCCATAGCGGCTCGGCTCCAGGCCCTTGTGGAATTGCGGGCCCAGCGCGTTGACGATGACAGTGTTGCGGTCGGCGGTTGCGGCCAGCACGTCATGCTTGCCGACGAACAGGCCGGGCACGGACCTCGCAGAGAACGTCGCCGATGGATAGTCGCCGGTCAGGCCGGTCTCGATGTCGCGGCCCTCGGCGGTCCATTTGTCGATCCCGCCGTCAAGCACCGAGGCGCCGTCAAAGCCGAGCGAGCGCAGCATCCACCAGAAGCGCGTCGCCCACATCGGCGTGCCGATGGAATAGAGCACGACCCGGCTGTTCGCCGAGATGCCGTGGCGGCCGAACGCGGCTTCGAGCTTTGCGGTGGCCGGCATCATGAAGCGCAGGTCGGTGTTCGGATCGGAGAACTCGCCCTGCAGGTCGAGGAAATTCGCGCCGGGGATATGGCCCGCCTCGAAGGTCTGGCGCCCCGACACGGCAATGTAGGGAACGCCGCTGCCCGGCGGCACCGGCTCGAGATAGGTGGTGCAGTCGTACAGGCGCAGTTCGGGCCGATTCAGGATCTCGGCAAGTTCCGCCGTGGTGATCAGCTCGCTATGCGCCGCCATAGGCCACCTCCCGAGATCACGTTAAGGGGATGCTAGAGCATGATCCGGGAAAGTGGACCTGATTTTTCCGAGACCATTATGCTGAACCCAAGTGACCCGAGGTGCGCCAGATCACATGAAAAGCCAAAGCATTGCCCCTTTGAATCACCCAAGTCAGGTCCAATATAGCGGTCATGCAGGACGCCGTTGCATGGCTTGCTTTTAGCCCCAATCGACGGCATAAGCTGTTGAATTCGCAGCGAAAAAGCTAAATCTGCCCGTCACCCCAGCGCCCGCTACCGCCCCCTTGGTGAATGTCACCAAAACCTGATATTCGAGACGCCATGAACAAGCCCGAGATTTTGCCCGAGAGCGATGTCGCCGGTCCCCAGCCGCGACACCAAACCACACAGGTCATGGTCGGCAATGTTGCCGTCGGCGGCGGCGCGCCGATCGTCGTGCAGTCGATGACCAATACCGACACCGCCGACATCGAGGGCACCATCGCCCAGGTCGCCGCGCTGTCGCGCGCCGGCTCCGAGATGGTGCGCATCACCGTCGACCGCGAGGAGGCCGCTGCCGCCGTTCCGCATATCCGCGACGGCCTGCGCAAGCGCGGCATCACCACGCCCTTGATCGGTGACTTCCACTATATCGGCCACAAGCTGCTCGCCGAATATCCGGCCTGTGCGGAAGCGCTCGACAAGTACCGCATCAATCCCGGCAATGTCGGCTTCAAGAACAAGCGCGACACGCAGTTCGCCGACATCATCGAGATCGCCAACAAGAACAGCAAGCCGGTGCGCATCGGCGCCAACTGGGGCTCGCTCGACCAGGAGCTGCTCACCAAGCTGATGGACGAGAATACGGCTTCGCCCAATCCGCGCGACGCGCGCGCGGTGACCCGCGAGGCCATGGTGCAGTCGGCGCTGTTGTCGGCCGCCCGCGCCCAAGAGCTCGGCATGCCGAAGAACAAGATCATCCTGTCGGCAAAAGTGTCCGCCGTGCAGGATCTGATCGCGGTCTATCAGGAAGTCGTGCGCCGTTCGGATTACGCGATCCATCTCGGCCTCACCGAGGCCGGCATGGGCTCGAAGGGCATCGTCGCCTCCTCGGCCGCGCTCGGCATCCTGCTACAGCAGGGCATCGGCGACACCATCCGCATCTCGCTGACACCGGAGCCCGGCGGCGATCGCACGCTGGAAGTGCAGGTCGCGCAGGAATTGCTGCAGACCATGGGCTTCCGCACCTTCGTGCCGCTGGTCGCGGCCTGCCCGGGTTGCGGCCGCACCACATCGACCACGTTCCAGGAGCTGGCGGGCTCGATCCAGGATTTCATCCGCGACGAGATGCCGACCTGGAAGACGAAGTATCCCGGCGTCGAGCAGCTCAACGTCGCGGTGATGGGCTGCATCGTCAACGGCCCCGGCGAATCCAAGCACGCCAATATCGGCATCTCGCTGCCCGGCACCGGCGAAGCGCCGGCCGCGCCCGTCTTCGTCGACGGCAAGAAGTTCCGCACCCTGCGCGGCCCGACCATTGCTGCCGAGTTCAAGGCGCTGGTGATCGATTACATCGACCAGCGCTACGGCAACGGCGCCAAGCTGCCGGAGACTGCGGGAGCTGCGGAGTAGAGCGCGGTCCCGTAGCCCGGATGGAGCGCAAGCGAAATCCGGGGCGATGCTGCCATGCATGGGCTGATCCCGGATTGCGCTTCGCTCCATCCGGGCTACCATGTTCCCAATCAAGAACGGTTGGGAGAACGCCGATGAGCTCACTGTCCGGCAAGCAAGGCCCGCGCTATCGCCACGTTACTGACGAGTCCGAGCCTTACGAGACCATCGAAGTCGAAAAGCTGACGCCGATCATCGGGGCGGAGATTTCCGGCGTCGATATCGGCAAGCTCGTCGATGGCGATGCGCGCTCCAACCGGCAGATGGACGAGATCCATCGCGCGCTCGCCGAAAACCTCGTCATCTTCTTCCGCGACCAGCACATCAGCTCCGACCAGCACCTCGCCTTTGGCCGCAAGTTCGGCGAGCTGCATGTCCATCCCGCCGCGCCCAACGAGGGCGATCCGGCGCTGATGAAGATCTATGCCGACAAGGATTCGCCGCGCGCCAACGGCGAGGGCTGGCACACCGACGTGTCCTGCGACCTCGAGCCGCCGATGGGCTCGATCCTCTACATCAAGCAGTGCCCGCCGCGCGGCGGCGACACGCTGTTCGCAAACATGTATGCGGCCTATGAGGCGCTGTCGGATCGCATGAAGGCCTATCTCGACGGGCTCACCGCGCTGCATGACGGCGAGCAGACCTACCGCGGGCTCTATGCGAACTACGGCGTCGCCGACAAGCAGACCTATCCGCGCGCCGAGCATCCTGTCATCCGCACCCATCCGGTGACGGGAAAGAAGGCGCTCTACGTCAACCGCGGCTTCACCCGCTACATCGTCGGCATCCCCCGCGACGAGAGCGACGCGATGCTCGCCTATCTCTACCAGCACGCCGAGAACCCGCTGTTCCAGTGCCGCTTCCGCTGGACCGAGAACGCAATCGCGTTCTGGGACAACCGCTGCGCCCAGCACCGCGCGATGTGGGACTACTGGCCGCACACCCGCTCCGGCACGCGCGTGACGGTGAAGGGGGAGCGGCCGGTGTGAGGCGGGCTCCGTTGACGCCTGCTGGCGTCTGCGCCAAGCTTCCCAAAACCAAAACAAATCTCGGGAGGTCGCCCATGCTTCGCGCCGAAGACAACAAATTCCTCACCGAATCGGGTGCGGGAACGGGAATGGGCGAGTTGCTGCGCCGGTTCTGGATTCCGGTGTTGTTGTCTGCGGAATTGCCGGAAGCCGACGGCGAGCCGAAGAAGATCGTTGTCATGGGCGAGGAACTGCTCGCCTTCCGCGACAGCCGCGGCGTCGTCGGGGTGATCGATCAATACTGTCCGCATCGCGGCGCCAATCTCTGGCTCGGCCGCAACGAGGAGTGCGGCATCCGCTGCGTCTATCACGGCTGGAAGTTCGACACCGACGGCCGCTGCGTCGACATGCCGACGTCCTATCCCGACCTCAATGCGAAAGACCTGATCCGCATCAAGTCCTATCCGGTGCGCGAATGGGGCGAGATGATCTGGGCCTATATGGGCCCGGCGGACCAGATGCCGGAACTGCCGGCGCTGGAGATGGCGCTGCTGCCGCCGTCGCATCGCTTCGTCACCAAGAAATGGCAGGACTGCAACTGGGTGCAGGCGGTGGAAGGCTCGATCGACACCGCGCATTTCACCTTCGCGCATCTCTCCTTCGAGAAGGAGGAGAACGAGATCCTCGACGTCAAGAAGCATTTCGTGAATCCGCTGACGCGGGTCGCGACCGACCACATGCGCTGGATCGCCGAGGACCCGCGCCCGGTGATCAAGATCAATCCGCATGACGCCGGCCTCACGGTCGCGGGCGGGCGGCTCACCGGCACCGACAACATCTACTGGCGCATCGCCCAGTTCCTGATGCCTTTCCACAGCTACGCGCCGAGCTCGATGCCGGGCGAGAACATCTTCGGCCAGACCTTCGTGCCGGTCACCGACACCAATTGCTGGATCTACACCTATGCGTGGAATCCTCACCGTCCGTTGACCGAGGCCGAGCGCGATGGTTACGCCAATGGCAATGGCGTGATGGCGGTGGTTGACGCGAACTACGTGCCGCTGCGCAACAAGTCGAACGACTACCTGATCGACCGCAAGCTGCAGAAGACGACGAGCTACACCGGCATCAAGGGCGTCTCCGAGCAAGACGCCGCGGTGCAGGACAGTCAGGGCCCGATCGCCGATCGTACCCGCGAGCATCTGGGGCCGACCGATCTCGGCATCATGCATTTCCGCAAGCTGGTGATGGAGGCCGCGCGCGCGCTGCAGCGGGGCGAGGCGCCGCCGCATGCGAAGCACCAGGACCGCTACACCGTGCGCTCCGGCGCCTGCGTGACCAGCAAGACCAAGGACCTCACCGCGGTGATGATCGAACGGTTCGGCGATCCGGCCGGATTCGTCGGCGGCCCGGGGCAGAATGCGGCGGCGGAGTAGGCACCCCCGTCATTGCAAGGAGCCACCCGGTCCCGCCTTCGGCGGGCCGGATGATAAACTCCGCGACGAAGCAATCCATCGCTCCCCATACGCGGTGGCATGGATTGCTTCGCTCCGCTCGCAATGACTCGCGCGGAGGCTACAGCGGAACTCGCCGATACTCCCGATTGCTGAGGCTCGCTTCCTCCAGATCGAGATCGCGTTCGATCCGCCGCCGCGTCTCGTCGGTGATCTTGCCGTCGCGCAACAGCGCGTGGATGAACTTTCGCTCCGAGGCGATCAGTTCGCGGGTCAGCTCGGTGCCCGCAGCGGAGGTGTCGTGCTTGTCGGGGTCGAGCGAGTCGGGCAGCTGGTTGATGCGGATTTCGTGCCGCGAGCGCAACAGCTTCACGACCTCGTCGGACAGCTCGCGGTCGTCGGTGATGGCATCGAGCGATTTCAGCGCGGCCGCCAGCGCGTCGCGCCGCGCCGAGATTTCCGATTCGTGCTCGGCGAGGTGCTCCCTGTGGCCCTCCCTGGCGATCCCGAGCCAGCGCACCACCGACGGCAATCCCAGTCCAAGTCCGACCAGTGTCACGAAGATCACGCCGAAGGCGACGAACAGGATCAGGTCGCGATAGGGGAAGGGATCGCCGTTCGGCAGCGCGAGCGGCAGCGCCAGCGCCGCTGCGAGCGAGACCGCGCCGCGCACGCCGGTGAAGGCGACCACGAACACCGCCCGCCACGACGGCAGTGGATCGCGGTCGCGCAGCCCCTTGTTGATCCAGCGCGGCAGATAGGTGCCCGGGAACACCCAGACGAAGCGCGCGACAATGACAATGACGGCGACCAGCGCGGTGGCCGTGAGGATGTCGTCCAGCGGAAACGCCTTCGATCTCTCGACCAGCGAGCGCATCTGGAAGCCGGTCATCAGGAACAGGAGACCCTCGATCAAATAGATGATGAGGTCCCAGAAGAAGATGCCCTGCAGCCGCGTCGCGGCGGAGATCAACAGCGGTCCATTCCAGCTCATATAGAGCCCGCAGGCCACCGTGGCGATCACGCCGCTGCCGCCGAGGTGTTCGGGAATCCAGTAGGCGAGGTAGGGCGTGATCAGCGACAGCGTGATCTCGACTTGCGGGTCGCGGGCGCGACGGCGGGCGCGCAGGCTAAGCCAGCCGACGGCGATGCCGAACAGGATCTCGCCGACGACGATGACGAAGAAGGCGCCGGTCGCCTTCGGCAGCGAGAACAGCCCGGTCGTGATCGCGGCCAGCGTGAAGCGATAGAGGATCAGCGCGGTCGCGTCATTGGCAAGGCCTTCGCCCTCGAGCACGACCAGGATGCGGCGCGGCATGCCGAGCTTGCGTGCGATCGCAAGCGGCGCCACGACATCCGGCGGCGCGACGATGGCACCGAGCAGGAAGCCGATGCTCCAGGGCAGTCCGATCAGGTAATGGGTCGCGGCCGCGACCATGAACGCGGTGAAGATCACGCAGCCGACCGACAGCAGAATGATCGGCCGCAGATTGGCTTTGAACTCGCGCCAGCTCATGGCGACGCTTGCCGAATAGATCAGCGGCGGCAGCACCACCAGAAGCACGAGTTCCGGCGGTAGTTCGAGCGAAGGCATGCCCGGCACGAAGGCGAGCACGACGCCGACCAGCAAAAGCAGGATCGCCGGCGCGACGTCGATGCGGCGCGCCAGCAGCGCGGTTCCCGCCAGCAGTCCCAGCAGGATGAGAAAGATCTGAAACTTGGCTTCCATATCGGCTCAATTCGCCCGGAAACCAACATCAGTCAATGCGGTCCGGCAGCCGCCGGCCCGCGTCGATTATGACACCAAAGTCGCAGGAGCAGGTCAGCCGTGAGTCGGCTTCGCTCGCGGCTAGGCGTGTCTGTCGCTAGAGGGCTGCCGGAGATGAACTCAGCTGCCGCGATGGTGCCCCGTCACTCGCGAAGGTCGTAGCGATAGGATTTCGAGACGATCTGCCAGCCGTCGGCGAGCTTCATTGCCACCAGATAATCGGTGAAGTAGCGCGGCGGCAATTGGCAGCGCACCTTGATGAAGGCCGTGTTGTCGTCGGAGCGGTCGATGGTAACGATGAAGTCTTCGCGCGGCTTGCCTTCTGCCTTCGCCGACGGCCGCTTGCGCACGCGCTCGAGCCAGTCCGGAACGGTCAGGACCTGCAATTCGCCCTTCTCCAGCCAGCGCAGGTCGGCGGAGGGGTGGAAGATCGCCCCGAGCTTGTCGGTGCTGCCTTCGTAGAGGCCATCGAAATAGGTTTGTACGACGCCTTCGACACTCGATCGATCGTGGCTCATGGGTGGTCCTCCCGGCAGGGTTGTGGTCTGATGGGATTAAGCCATGAACCGTCGATCCATGCCTTAAAAATCTGCGTGAGGGAGTGAAGTGTGATTCAATCGGAGAATTCGAACGCTCGCATCCTTGTCGGCGAATGCTTCTGCCGCGCGGTGCGCTACGAGGTCGCCGATGCGTTCGCCTATGCGCTCAATTGCCATTGCTCGAACTGCCGGCGCACCACGGGATCGGCGTTCAAGCCGTTCGCAGGGATCGCACGCGATCGGTTTGACGTCACCAGAGGCCGCGACAACCTTTTGATTTATGGCGACGAGATAACGCATGACGCACACTGCGCCCGCTGCGGCTCGCTGCTCTATTCCGTCGTCCGCGAAGGGGCGTTTGTCCACGTCGCGATGGGAACGCTGACCGACGCGCCCACGATCCGCCCGACTGCGCATATCTTCGTTGGTTCAAAGGCATCGTGGTACACGATATCGGACGACCTGCCGCAATATCAGGAACACGTGACGCGCGCCGCAGGCTAAAGCGCGATGAGATTAGGTTGAATCGTCATCGCGCTTTAGCTTCTTGTTTGAGCATGATCTTCTCGAAAAACCGCTTCACACTTTTCCGGATCATGCTCTAGATCGCGCTCGCGGCGATGTTCACCATCAGCGCCAGCAGCGCCGTGTTGAACACGAAGGAGATGATGCCGTGCACGGTGGCGGTGCGGCGGATGATCCTGTCGGTGATGCCGACGTCGGAGACCTGCGCGGTCATGCCGATCACGAACGAGAAGTAGACGAAGTCCCAATAATCCGCATCGGCATGTGCGTCGCCGCTCGGAAACTGCAGACCGCCCGGCGTCTTGCCACGGTAGAATTCGTGGGCGTAGTGCAACGCGAACGCGGTGTGGACCACGGCCCATGACAACGTGATGGTGACGACCGCCAGCGCCAGTCCGGCCGGGCTGCCCTTGGACGCGCCGAGCTCGAACACGATGGCTGCGAGGCTCGCCAGCGCGCCGAACGCGGTCAGCAGCAGGATCAGGAAACGGCCATCGTCCTGCAGGATGGCGCTTCGCTTGATATGGGCGACGCCACAGCGCAGCATCATCACATAGGCGAGCACGAGATAGAGCGCGGCGAACGCATCCCATCCGGTGAGCAGGCGCGTCACCAAGCGTGGCGATCCCGGCACCAGCAGCGCGGCCAGGATGCCGAACCCGAGCGAGGCGAAGGTGCGCGGCCGGCCCACGACCACGCGCACCGGCAGCGGCAGCTTCTTGAAGCGAACAAGGTGGTCGTCGAGCTCCTTGTTCATTTCAGCACCCGCGACGTCAGCTAGTTCTTGCGGTCGGCGACGAAGCGCGCGGCCGCGCGCAGCACGTCGCCCCTGCCGTCGAAGATCGACAGCGCGGCATCGGCGCGCGCCAACAGGTCGCGCACGCGTTGCTTGGCGCCGTCGATGCCGAGTTGGGTGACGAAGGTGGTCTTGCCGAGCGCTGCATCCGCGCCGGCCGGCTTGCCGAGCGCGGCCGCGTCGCCCTCGACGTCGAGCAGGTCGTCGGCGATCTGGAAGGCTTCGCCGAGCGCTTTGCCGTAATCATCGAGTGCCTGGTATTCCTTCTCGGAGGACTTGCCGAGGATCGCGCCCGCGATGCAGCCGAAGCGCAGCAGCGCGCCGGTCTTCATCTGCTGCAGGCGGGCGACGTCGACCGGCTCGCGGTCGCCGAAGCGGCCTTCGCCGGCGAGGTCGAGAATCTGGCCGCCGGCCATGCCGCCGATGCCGGAGGCGCGCGCCAGCGCGCGGGTCAAGAGCAGGCGCACCTGCGCGTCCTTGTGGATCGCGTCGCGGGTGATGATGTCGAAGGCGATAGTGAGCAGCGCGTCGCCGGCGAGGATCGCGGTCGCGTCGTCATAGGCCTTGTGCAGGGTGGGGCGGCCGCGACGCAGGTCGGAATTGTCCATCGACGGCAGGTCGTCGTGGATCAGCGAATAGCAGTGGATGCATTCGAGCGCCGCACCCGCCAGCAGCGCGGCCTCGCGCGGCACGCCGAACACCGCGGCGCTCTCGACCACGAGGAACGGCCGCAGCCGCTTTCCCCCGCCGAGGCTCGAATAGCGCATCGCCTCGATCAGGCGCTTCGGGCGCACGATCTCGTCGGTTTCGATGGCATCCGACAGCAATTTTGCAAGCAGGGCCTCGGTATCTTCCGCGGTCTGGTCCAGCCGCTTGGAAAATTCTGCATTACCGGTCGTCATTAAGAATTGCTCCAGATCGATTTTCGGCCGGACAATCGTTGATGGGACCGGCTTCGTCAATTCCAGATGGAGGGCAGAAGACGCCTTAAAAGTGCTGGAAAAACCGTGAATTATCCCACAGACGTCGGTCAAGGCCGGCCCGTTCCGGCTGCGGCGACCGCGTCGAGCCGGAAAGGGCCATTTTGCGCATCGTTCAAATTTTATTGCTGTTTTTGCTGGCCCTGCTGTTGCTGCCCTATCTGATGACGCCGTTCTACCGCACCGGCCATCCGGTCTCGGCGCTGATGGCCTGGCGCACCCTGAAGGGCGCGCCGGTGGTGCGGCACTGGGTCGATTTCAGCGCGATGTCGCCCTATCTGGCCCGCTCGGTGGTCGGCTCGGAGGATGCCAAGTTCTGCAGCCATCGCGGCGTCGATTGGGGCGCGCTGCGCGAGGCCATTGACGATGCCGAGGACGGCGAGGCGGCGCGCGGCGGCTCGACGATCACCCAGCAGCTTGCCAAGAACCTGTTCCTCTGGCCCGGCCGCAGTGTGATCCGCAAGGGCCTGGAACTGCCGCTGGCGCTCTGGATCGATTTCGTGCTGCCGAAGCAGCGAATCCTCGAAATCTACCTCAACATCGCCGAAATGGGGCCGTCGGGGCAGTTCGGCGTCGAAGCCGGTTCCCAATATGCCTTCGGCCGCTCCGCCGCGGGTCTGTCGCCGCGCGAGGCGGCGCTGCTGGCGGCGATCCTGCCCAATCCGGTCAGGCGCAGTGCCCGCAACCCGGGGCCGGGGGTGCGGCGCCTGTCCGCGACCTATATGGTCCGGGCCAACGCGGTCGAGCGCTGCTGGCGCGAAAATCGCGCCTTTTGAGCCGATTTCGGGCACATTTTCCTGCTTGCCACCCTAGCTTTACGCGGTCCCTTCCTCTATAAGCGCGGCCTTACCGGCATCGCAGCATGCGCTTACAGCGCTGTGCCGTCCGCATTTCGGACGATGCCTCCGCAACACCCCTAGAGGACACCGTCATGGCCGTTCCCAGAAGAAAAACCTCGCCTTCGCGCCGTGGCATGCGCCGCTCGGCCGATGCGCTCAAGACCCCGACCTATGTCGAGGACAAGGACTCCGGCGAGCTGCGCCGTCCGCACCACCTCGACCTCAAGACCGGCATGTACAAGGGCCGCCAGGTCCTGAAGGCCAAGAAAGAGTCCTGACCGGATATCCGGCCTGCGCGGCGATCGGCCGCGCGGCGCCACGCCTGATCTCGGCCACCGCGTGCGATATGGGCGCGTGTGCAGCGCGAACGCATCGCTGCAATGCTCGGTTCTCCTGATGAAAGCCCAGCCCTGATGGTCGGTTTCCCGCTGCTCCTGATTCCGCTCGCGGTCTACAACATCATCGTCTTCCTGATGCCCGGCGCGTCCTTCACGGACCCGCTGATCAAGTTGCCGTTGATGTCGGGCGCGGAATGGCAGGTGACGCTGAGCGACGTGCTGCTTGCGGTCGCCGCGCTGTTGCTGTTGCTCGAGGTGATCAAGGGCGCCCGGCCCGGCGCGAAATATCTCACCGACCATCTGCTGTCGCTGATCGTGTTCGGCGCTGCTGCCGCCGAATTCGTGCTCTGGCCGAAATTCGCGACCTCGACCTATTTCCTGCTGACCCTGCTCGCGCTGGTTGATTTCCTCTCCGGGATTGCGCTGCGCACGCGCCGTCGTGCACTGGCGGCGCCGACGGTGTCTGCCGCAACGGCGAGCCAGCCTGCGCGCAAGGTTGAACCTGAGCCAGCGCGCGAACCGCATGTCGATCCTGCGCCGGCAGCGCCCGCGGCCTCGCCGGCGCCGGCGGCCGCCTCGGTCGCCGAGCAGGTGTTGCAGGATCATGCCGAGCCGCGGGCGTCTATCGCATCTGCCGAACTGCCGGCGGGCGGTCAGCCGCCGGCAGGCACGCCGCAGCGCTAGCTCTCAGATTCTAGACGATCTGCCGGGTCCGCCGCGCGACGCTGCGGCGCTCGTAGACATGCGGGCCGTAGGCGGTCTGCGCATCCGCCAGCGATCCTCGCCGCAGGCCGCGGGTCTGCGGCTCATGCGCGGCGGTCGCGATCAAATGGGCGATGAAGGACGGGTCGGCCTGAGGCAGCGGGATCTTGGGTGCCCAATGGGTGGTCGCGGCCAGCGGCACCAGCTCGGTGCAGGCGGGCTCGCCATCGTTGACGATCTCGACGTCCGGGACCTCTGATTGGTTGATATCCAGCATCTCGCTCAAAGCCTGCCCGACCGTCACATTTTGGGACATTGCGCCCCTCCACGCTCTGGTCGTGGCAAGGATTATGCCGGCAGCCTCGGTTTCGTTCCTTGTCACAGCCAAACGTGGTTTCCAGATTATTTATCAAACTCGCCTAGCGTCCGATTCGTGTGAACCACTATCCTTGGGTGCAGGAATCACCCGGTGGTATCCCAAAACGAGGCAAGCTCGATGCCCCCTGTCCCGCCAGCTGCCAGCATCCTTGCCTCGCTCGGCCAGGCGACCTTCGTCTGGGATCTCGCAACCGACGCGATCGCCTGGAGCGACAACGCGGCGGCGGTCTTTCCTGACATCCCGCCGGAGCAGCTCGCGAGTGGCGCCGAGCTCGCCAAGCTGATCGAACCGTCGCGCTCGGTTCGATCCGAGGCGCTGGGCCATCCGGCGCCGGTCCGGAGCGGTGAGGCGGTCCCGTACCGGATCGAGTACGGCGTGCGTGCGGCGACCTCCGCGCCGGTGCTCTGGATCGAGGAAACCGGCTGCTGGTTTGCAGGCAGCGACGGCCGGCCGGCGCGTGCGCAAGGCGTGGTCCGCATCAACAATGAGCGCCACGCCCGCGACGAGCAGCTCCTGAAGCTGTCGCGGCATGATCCGCTGACCAATGAGCTCAACCGCACCCATCTGATCGCCTCGCTCGCCGAGACGATCGAGGAGTGCACGCGCTTCCGCTCCTCCTGCGCCTTCATGCTGATCGGCATCGATCATCTGGCGCGCGTCAACGACGCCTTCGGCTTCGACGTCGCCGACGCCGTGATCGCCGAGGTCGCCAAGCGGATCCGCGCCCGGCTGCGCGGCGGCGACATGCTCGGCCGCTTCTCCGGCAACAAGTTCGGCCTGATCCTGCGCAACTGCACCGTCGACGACACCAATGTCGCGGCGGAACGCTTTCTGGCTGCCGTGCGCGACGAGGTTGTGCCGACCAAATCCGGTCCGGTGTCGGTGACGGCCTCGATCGGTGCCGTCACCATCCCGCGTCACGCGCGGTCCGCCGAGGAGGCGATCAACCGCGCCCAGGAAACGCTCGACGCCGCCAAGAACCGCCGCGCCGGATCGTTCGCGCTGTGGAAGCCGAATGTCGAGCGCGACGCCCAGCGCCGCGTCAACATCCGCGTCACCGACGAGATCGTCACCGCGCTAAACGAACGGCGGATCGTGGTCGGGTTCGAGCCCGTCGTCGACGCGCGCTCGCGGCAACCGGCGTTCTACGAATGTCTGGTCCGCATGGAGCAGGGGGACGGCCAGGCGCTGCTCGCGCCGGATATCGTGCCGGTCGCCGAGCGGCTCGGCCTGATCCGGTTGGTCGATCATCGCGTGCTCGAACTCGCGGTGGCCGAGCTTGCAGCCGCGCCGAATGTGCAGCTCAGCCTCAACATCTCGCCCGACACGACGATGG
This sequence comes from Bradyrhizobium erythrophlei, assembly GCF_042430365.1. Lineage (GTDB taxonomy): Bacteria > Pseudomonadota > Alphaproteobacteria > Rhizobiales > Xanthobacteraceae > Bradyrhizobium > Bradyrhizobium erythrophlei. Next base: position 124,373 of record NZ_JBHMET010000187.1, on the reverse strand, counting down.
ATCCGGATTGGTGGACCACGATCGAATCGCTGATGCGCGCCCATCCCGGCGTCGGCGAGCGGCTGATCGTCGAGATCACCGAGACGGTCGCGATCCAGGACATCGATGACGTGCGCGGCTTCGTCACGCGGCTGAAGAATTTCGGCAGCCGGATCGCGATCGACGATTTCGGCGCCGGCTACACCTCGTTCCGTAACTTGCGCAAGCTCGGCGTCGATATCGTGAAGATCGACGGCGCGTTCGTGCAGAACATCGCGCGCTCGGCCGACGACCGCGCTTTCGTGCAGACGCTGATCGATCTCGCCCGCCGCCTTCAGATCAAGACGGTCGCCGAATGGGTGCAGGACGAAGAGGCCGCGGTGATGCTGCGCGAGTGGGGCTGCGACTTCATCCAGGGCCGCCTGATCGGGCTGGCCTCGCCGGACCGGCCGTGGAGCGCGCCGGAGACGAAGCTGCCGGCGGCGGGGTGATTGCAGCCGGACTTTGGTGCGAGGACCCTGAAACTCGACCGCCTCAAGCGATTTGTCGGCGTGACGGGGCCGGTCCCGCCGCCCTGCGCCGCAGTGAGCCATTGACGAAATACTAAATATTCTTATTATTAGAAAACTTATTATCGGCTGGCCGATGAGCGCAGAGCATCCCACGGCGGATACGATTCTGGTCTCGCACCGGGTCCCCGCGCATCTTGCGCGCCGGTTTCACCAACTGTGCCTTGGCGTCACGGCGGAAATTCTCGGCCGTGAAGGCCTCACGCCGCTGCAGTGGGCGGTGCTAGCCGCCATCGCGGAAGAGCCGGGGAGTGGCCAGCGGCACGTCGCGAGGCGGATCGGCATCGACGCGGTCACGCTCGGGCAGATCATCGAATTCCTCGAGCAAAAAGGCCTGGTGCAACGCCAGATCGATCCCGACGACCGGCGGGCGCGACAGCTTTTCCTCGCCCGCCGCGGCGCAGAGTTGCGCCGTCGGCTGCGTCCCTCATTGCTTGCCGCACAGGATCGCATCCTGGCGCCGCTGACCAAAATGGAGCGTGCGTCGCTGCTGGACATGCTCGTGCGCGTCATTGAAGCCAACAATAGCTACGCGCGCCCAGGAAATGGCCGGCGCAAGCCGCGCCGTAAATTGGAGTCCCATCCCCACCCCTAGAGCGGAGGCGACCATGGAAATGTCCCGCCTGATCTCGATTGTGGTGTCGGTCTGCTTACTGCTGCTCAGTCCCGGAGGTGCGGCACAGGCCGGATGGCCGGAACGCCCCGTCAAGATGATCGTGACGTTTCCTCCCGGCAGCGCCAACGATGCGGCTGCGCGGATATTCGCGGATGCGCTGTCAAGGCGATGGGGAAAGCCGGTGGTCGTCGAAGATCGAACCGGTGCCGAGGGGACGATCGGGGTCGGCGCCTTTATTGCGGCGCAGGACGATCACACCTTGCTCTATACCGTCGGTGGTTCGGTGACCGTGGCGCCGCTTTTGATCGACAAGCTTCCTTATGACGTCGAGCGCGATCTGCAGCCGGTTGCGTCGACGACGTCGATTGTCCTCACCCTTGCCGTGAGCAACGGCCTTGGGGTCAGCACCATTCCCGAGCTGATCGACGTGCTGAGGGCGCAACCCGGCAAATACGCCTGGACCTCCGGGCCAACGCTGCCGAGATATGTCTTTGCGGCGTTCCTCAAGCGGCACGCGCTCTCGATGAACCATGTGAGCTACCGCGACGCGGCGCAGCCGCAAGCCGATCTGGGCGAGGGAAGGATCCAGGTGCTGGTGACCTCGCTCGCGGCGTCCCAATCACCCGTGCAAACCGGCAAGGCGCGCTTCCTTGCGGTGATCAATCCGACTCGCGCCGTTGTGTTGCCGGAGGTGAAAACGGCGCAGGAACTTGGCTATCCCGAACTCGAGATCAACGGTCTTGCCGGAATCTTTGGCGGCCGCAGCATGCCCGATGCTCTGAAGGCGCGGATTGCGGCGGATGTTGCCGCCGTCTGCGCAGATAGCGAGGTCCGTCGCAAGCTCGAGGCCGGCGGTCACAACGTCCTCTCCGGTACCGCAGACGAATTGAAGGCAGGAATCGAAAGGCAACGAAGTTGGCTCGCCGAAAATGGCCGGCTGGTCGATATCCGCGACGCCAGATAGCAAGCAGGAGGATGGGCCATGTCGTCACCGGCAGCGCTGACGCTTCTCGATCTGATCCAGTCGCATCGGATCACGGCTACGATCTACGTGGCGGCCAAGCTCGGGATTGCAGACCTCTTGTCGAGCGGAGCGAAACCATTCGATGACCTTGCCGCGGCGACCGGTGCGGACCGGTGCGCACTGGCGCGTCTCCTGGCAGCGCTGTCGACCATCGGGATCTGCGAGCGGACCGAGCATGACCACTACGCGCTGACCGCGACCGGGGCCGCGCTGGCGTCGACGGCACGGCCTTCGTTCAAGGCTTGGGCGATCTTCGAGGGGGAAATGCTTTCGCGCTCATGGGCCGGCATGCTGGAGACGATCATGACCGGCAAGACGGCGGCGCAGCTCCGCGGTTTCAACAGCAGCTTCGATATGATGGCCACCGCGCCAGACCAGGTGCGCATCTTCAATGCGGCGATGGCCGACCTCACCGGCCTTGTCACGGCCGATCTGCTGAACGCCTATGACTTCGGGCGCTTTTCCCATTTGATGGACGTGGGCGGTGGCTCGGGCGAACTGATTGGTGCGGTCCTCATGCGATATCCGCAAATCCGCGGCACGATCTTCGATCTGGCCCGCTGCGCCGCGGACGCGAATGCGCATCTCGCCGAATTGAAAATGACCGACCGGGCCAATTTTCTGGCAGGAGATTTCTTCGTCTCTGTGCCTGGCATCGCAGACGTAATCATCCTGAAGAGCGTCATCCACGACTGGGACGACGAGCGAAGTCACGCCATTCTTCACAACTGCCGGCAGGCGCTTCCCGCGCGCGGGACCCTGCTGCTGGTCGAGCGGATCATGCCGGAGGCGTTGCTGGCCTGCGATGAGCATAAATCGCATGCGCTCAGCGATCTGAACATGCTTCGCGGTCCCGGCGGCCAGGAGCGTGCCGAAGTCCAGTACCGTGAATTGCTCCGGCGAGCAGGACTTCGGACCGCGTCGATCACACCGGCGGGGCGATTCGCCGTGATCGAGGCGGTACCGGCCTAGGCAACGGGCAGAAGGCCTACTCGTCCTTCTTCGGCTGCGACATGCGCTCGAGGCGTTCCTGCATGTCCTTCATCTGGCGGCGAAGGTCGTCGATGTTGCTCTCGTCGTGCGCGGGCTCCGGCACCTTCTCCGGCTCGGCGTTCGTGCGCTGCGGCACGAACGGCTTGAACATCGAGAAGGTCTGCTGGAACAGCTCCATGTTGCGGCGGACCTGTTCTTCCAAGGGAGCAAAGGGCGTTCCGCTCAACGCGCCGGCGATCTGCTTGCGGAATTTCTCCTGCTCTTTGGTCAGCGTCTCGATCGACTGCTCGAGATATTTCGGAACCACCATCTGCATGCTGTCGCCGTAGAAGCGGATCAGCTGGCGCAGGAAGGTGGTGGGGAGCAGGTTCTGGCCGGCCTTGTTCTCCTGCTCGAAAATGATCTGTGCCAGCACCGAGCGGGTGATGTCGTCGCCGGTCTTGGCGTCATAGACGAGGAAATCCTCGCCCTCCTTCACCATCGCCGCGAGATCCTCGAGCGTCACATAGGTGCTCGTACCGGTATTATAGAGCCGCCGGTTCGCATATTTCTTGATCGTGGTGGGTTGTTCAGATTTTGCCATGGGCTCTCACTTCAACACCGAAGAACCTGGAACCCTACGGCATCGCCGCAGGGCTAAATGCAACGCATCGCAGCAAAGGTAAGCATTTTCAAAGCGGTTCGGCTACCGTTTTGTGCGGCACGGTTAATCCCAAAGCATAGGTATTGCTCAGGAAACTGCCAAGGGTGCTATTTTGAGTGCGTCGCGGCGCAAATTCGGCCACTGTCCGATTGACACCGATTGACACGCCTCAATCGGGTTAACAGGATACGAGCTAAGAGACAGGCCAGCCAACCGGCCGCCCGCCGTCGAGAAACCCAAGCCTAATAACCAATAGGAGATGTCCATGTCAGACGATGTCGTCATCGTCAGCGCCGCCCGCACCCCGGTCGGCAGCTTCAACGGCGCGTTCGCCACCACGCCGGCCCACGACCTTGGCGCGATCGCCATCAAGGCGGCGCTGGAGCGCGCCGGCGTCGAGCCGGGTCAGGTCTCCGAAGTCATCTTGGGCCAGATCCTGACCGCGGCGCAGGGCCAGAATCCGGCCCGCCAGGCGTCGATTTCGGCCGGTATTCCGGTTGAGAGCCCGGCCTGGGGCGTCAACCAGCTCTGCGGCTCGGGCCTGCGCTCGGTCGCGCTCGGCTACCAGGCGCTCGTCAACGGCGATTCGTCGGTGGTCGTCGCCGGGGGACAGGAATCCATGAGCATGGCCCCGCACGCCCAGTACCTGCGCGGCGGCGTCAAGATGGGCGGCCTCGAGCTGGTCGACACCATGATCAAGGACGGCCTCTGGGACGCCTTCAACGGCTACCACATGGGCAACACGGCGGAGAATGTCGCCAAGCAGTACCAGATCACCCGCGCGCAGCAGGACGAATTCGCCGTCGCCTCGCAGAACAAGGCCGAGGCCGCCCAGAAGGCCGGCAAGTTCAAGGACGAGATCGTCCCGGTGACCATCAAGAGCCGCAAGGGCGACGTCGTGGTCGATACGGACGAATATCCGCGCCATGGCGCCACCCTCGACGCGATGGCCAAGCTCCGCGCGGCCTTCGAAAAGGACGGCACGGTGACCGCCGGCAACGCCTCGGGCATCAATGACGGCGCCGCCGCCGTGGTGCTGATGACCGCCAAGGAAGCGGCCAGGCAGGGCAAGACGCCGCTCGCCCGCATCGTGTCGTGGGGGCAGGCTGGCGTCGATCCCAAGATCATGGGCACCGGCCCGATCCCCGCCTCGCGCACCGCGCTGAAGAAGGCCGGCTGGAACATCGCCGACCTCGACCTGATCGAGGCCAACGAGGCGTTCGCGGCGCAGGCCTGCGCCGTCAACAAGGACCTCGGCTGGGATCCGGCCAAGGTCAACGTCAACGGCGGTGCGATCGCGATCGGCCATCCGATCGGCGCCTCGGGCGCCCGCGTGCTGGTGACGCTGCTGCACGAGATGCAGAAGCGCGATGCCAAGAAGGGCCTCGCCACGTTGTGCATCGGCGGCGGCATGGGCATCGCAATGTGCGTTGCACGCGACTGAACAAGAGGCAGCGGAGCGGGTTGGATGATGAAAAGATCATCTGTCAACCACGGCGCGAGCTGATAAATAAGATGCCCGGCTTTGTGCCGGGCATTTTTGTTTTGAAGTGCGAGTGAGTGCGACTGCGAAAACCGGAGCTATTCCGGTTGAAAAAGACGGCCAAGGAGGAGACGGACATGGCACGTGTTGCATTGGTGACGGGCGGAACGCGGGGCATCGGAGCTGCGATCAGCAAGGGACTGAAAGCGGCCGGCTACAAGGTGGCGGCGAGCTACGCCGGCAATGATGCTGCCGCGGAGAAGTTCAAGGCGGAGACCGGCATCCCCGTCTACAAGTGGGACGTCGCCTCGTTCGACGAGTGCGCGGCCGGCGTGAAGAAGGTCGAGGCCGAGCTCGGCCCGGTCGACGTGCTGGTCAACAATGCCGGCATCACCCGCGATACCGCCTTCCACAAGATGACGCTCGAGCAGTGGAATGCCGTGATCAACACCAATCTCGGCTCGCTGTTCAACATGACGCGCCAGGTGATCGAGGGCATGCGCGCGCGCAAGTTCGGCCGCATCATATCGATCTCCTCGATCAACGGCCAGAAGGGCCAGTTCGGCCAGGTCAACTATTCGGCGGCGAAGGCCGGCGATATCGGCTTCACCAAGGCGCTCGCGCTGGAGAACGCCAAGGGCGGCATCACCGTCAACGTGATCGCGCCGGGCTACATCAACACCGAGATGGTGCAGGCCGTGCCGAAGGACGTTCTGGAAAAGAACGTGATTCCGCAGATCCCGGTCAACCGCCTCGGCGAGCCCGAGGAGATCGCGCGCGCGGTCGTGTTCCTGGCCGCGGACGACGCCGGCTTCATCACCGGCTCGACGCTGACCATCAACGGCGGTCAGTATCACGCTTGACCGCCGCGCGGCGTCGCGACGCACGCGATAGCGATAAAGTGGTCATGCCCGGCCTTGTGCCGGGCATTGACGTCTTTACAAGGGTGGGCCCGAACAACGACGACGTGGCTGCGGTACCTCGCGCGAAGACGCGCGTCGCGCGTGCATGGCCCGGAAGTGCCCCGATGACGACCCGTACAGCTACCCTTGTTGGATTGACCGCCATCCTGATGTGGTCGCTGTTGTCGGTGATGACGGTTGCGACCGGAAAGATCCCGGCGTTTCAGCTCGCCGCCATGACGTTCACGATCGGCGCCGCGGTCGCGTTCGCAAGCTTCCTGTTTCGCCCCATAGCGTTCGGCGCGCTGAAGCAGCCGGCGGTGGCCTGGGTCGTCGGCGTCGGCGGGCTGTTCGGCTATCACGCGCTCTACTTCCTCGCGCTGCGCTACGCGCCGCCGGCGGAAGCCGGGCTGTTGAACTATCTCTGGCCGCTGCTGATCGTGCTGTTCTCCTCGCTGTTGCCGGGCGAGCGGCTCGCCGCGCACCACATCATCGGCGCGGTGCTCGGCCTCGTCGGCACCGTGCTCCTGTTCGTCGGCAACACCGGCAGTTTTACGCCGGGCCAGATTCCGGGCCTTGCCGCGGCCTTTGTCGCGGCCTTCGTCTGGGCGTCCTATTCGGTGATGTCGCGCCGCCTCAAGGCGGTGCCGACCGATGCGGTGGCGGGCTTCTGCCTCGCGACCGCGGTGCTGGCTGCGCTCGTCCACATGATGGTGGAGACCACGATCTGGCCGGAAACGCCGCTGCAATGGCTCGCGGTCACAGCGCTCGGCATCGGCCCGGTGGGGGCGGCGTTCTTCACCTGGGATATCGGCATGAAGCGCGGCGACATCCGCGTGCTGGGGGCCGCCTCCTACGCGACGCCGCTGCTCTCGACCGCGTTCCTGATCCTCGCAGGGTTCGCAAAACCCAGCGCCAACATCGCCATCGCCGCGATCCTGATCGCCGGCGGCGGCCTGATCGCGGCGAAGGATATGGTGTGGAGAAAATCCTAGGTGTGGGGAAAGTAGGGTGGGCAAAGGCGCACTTGCGCCGTGCCCACCATCGATACTTCGCTCGTAATGGTGGGCACGCTTCGCTTTGCCCACCCTACGAAGCTCGCGCCCCGCGGTCGACGAGCGTCTACGCCGGCTCCCATCCCTTTGGCGCCATCTCGAATGCCGCAAACTCGAATCCCGGCGCCACGGTGCAGCCGACCAGCGTCCAGTCGCCGCTACTCTCGGCGGCCTGCCAGGCGTCGGCGGGCACGATCGCCTGTGGCCGTTCGCCGGCCACGACGTCGGGCCCGAGCTGGACCGTGTGCTCGGTGCAGCCCTCATGCGCGATCCGCAGGATCAGCGGCGCGCCTGCGTAATAGTGCCAGATCTCGACCGCATCGATGCGGTGCCAGTGCGAGCGCTCGCCACGCGCGAGCAGGTAATAGATCGCGGTCGAACAGGATCGCCCGTTGGCGTCGGTGCGCGTGTCGCGAAACGTCTCGCGATAGTGCCCACCTTCGGGATGCGGCTTCAGCTCGAGCCGCGCGATCACATCGGCAGCCGAGGGCTGTGACATCAGGATTTGTTCTTGCGTTCGCGGAGCTCGCCGAACACCTGGGCAGGGTCGGCGCCCTTCATATGCAGCTTGGCCGCGACCGACGGCTCGTCGGCACGTAGGAACACATTGGCTTTCTTCTCGTCGCCGAGCAGCGTCGGGACGGTCGGCTTGTTGTCGGCACGCAGTTTCGCGACTTCCGCGGCGCGGGCCTGCAGCGCCGGATTGTCGGGCTCGACCGTCAGCGCGAACTTGACGTTGGCGGCGGTGTATTCGTGGCCGCAGTAGAGGCGGAAGTCGTCGGGCAACGCGCGCAGCTTCAAAAGCGAATCCCACATCATGGGATAGTTGCCCTCGAACACCCGTCCGCAGCCGATCGAGAACAGCGTGTCGGCGGCGAACACCGCCTTCTCGCCGTCGAACACGTAGGAGATGTGGTCGAGCGTGTGGCCGGGCGTCTCAACCACGCGCGCCAACAGGCTGCCGACCTTGATCACGTCGGCATTGACTGCGCGCAGATCGACATTGGCGATCTTCGCCGACTTGTCGCGCGGGGCGACGACGCGGCAACCATATTTTTCCTTCAGCTCGGCGACGCCGCCGACATGGTCACCGTGATGGTGGGTGATCAGGATGTCGGTCAGTGTCCAGCCTTCGCGCTCCAGCGCCTTGATGATCGGGCCGGCCTCGGGCGCGTCGATCGACGCCGTGGCTTTGGTCGCGGGATCGTGGATCAGGTAACCGAAATTGTCGGTGAGGCAGGGGAAGGTGCGAATCTCGGCGGCCATGGTATCTCCACGAACAAAACGGACGGGTGTCTAACACGCCCAATATAGGGGTGAAATATGGCGTTAACGCTCATGCGGCAACGCAATTTTCCGCGCCCCGCGGCCGCGTGCGGCATGTTAGGCTGGATATATGGACGTCATCGACCTCCGGGATTTCTATTCTCAGCGCCTCGGCATCGTGGCGCGGCAGCTCATCAACCGCGGTATTCGCGAGCGCTGGCCCAATGCGGAGGGCCAGCGCGTGCTCGGGCTCGGCTATCCGACGCCCTATCTCGGCCTGTTCCGCGAATCCTGCGAGCGCTGCATCGCCTTCATGCCGGCGGCGCAGGGCGTCTTGAAATGGCCGACCGGCCGGCCGGCACTGGCGACCCTGATCGACGAGTTCTCGATGCCGCTGCCGGACGCCGCGGTCGACCGCGTGCTTCTGGTGCATGCGCTTGAAATGTCCGACGATCCGGAGCGGCTGTTGCGCGAGGTCTGGCGCGTGCTGGCGCCGTCGGGGCGGCTGATCGCCGTGATTCCGAATCGCCGCGGCGTGTGGACGCGCACCGATACCACGCCGTTCGGCCATGGCCGGCCCTATTCGCGCGCGCAGATCACGCAATTGCTGCGGCAGACCTGGTTCACGCCGGCGGCCTGGGGCGAGGCGCTGTTCATGCCGCCGGTCGCCGGCGGCTGGTTCCTGCGATCGGCGATGGCGTGGGAGCGCGTCGGTGCGGCGCTGTCGCTGCCGTTCGCCGGCGTGCACATTGTCGAGGCCAGCAAGCAGGTCTATCGCGCGATCCCCGCCACCCGTGAGCGCACACGCCTGATCCCGTCGCTGCAGCCGGTGCTGGTGCCGTCGTCGCCGGGGGCACGGGGCTAGCGCATTTTCGGGTTCTGCTTGAATCCGAACCGAAGCTTTAGATTCTAGTTTTGACGCGTCTTCTTCACGCGAACCGGCGGCGGCGTCGCGCGAAAATGCCATGGTGAAAATAAAAGGGCGGGCCGCTTGTCGCGAGGCCCGCCCCAATCTTCAGCAATTGATCCGAAAGCTTACTCGTTGCCCGGATTGACGTCCTCGCTCGGCGCGGGCTGGGCGGCCATGTCGGGACGCGGCCCGTGCGGACGACGGCGACGACGCGGGAAGCGCTCGCCACGTTCGCTGCGTTCACCGCCGCCATTGCCTTCATAGGTACCGTTGACCTGCGGCTGCGGGGTGCCGGTGATGAAGGAGGGCAGGCGGTCGACGCCGCCGGCATCGGCCAGCACGGGCTGCGGCTGGTTCTGCGGCTGCGGTTGCTGCTGATATTGCGGCTGCGGACGTTGCTCACGCTCGCCGCGGTGCTCGCGCGGCTGTTGCTGGTCGCGCTGATAAGGCTGCTGGCCGCCTTCGCGCATGAAGGGTTGCTGCGGCACGAAGCCCGGCTCCTGGCCGAAGCTCGAATAGCCGTCATCATCGCTGTCGTCGGACGGCGTCGCCTCGGCATCGGGGCGCGGCGGCTGCTGATTCTGCCGGAACTGCTCCTGGGCGGCCGCGATGATGCGGTAGTAGTGTTCGGCGTGCTGGTAGTAGTTTTCGGCGGCGACGGGATCGCCGGAAGAGCGCGCATCGCGCGCGAGCTGGACATATTTCTCGGCAACGTGGGAGGCCGTGCCGCGGATTTTGATGTCGGGTCCGTTCGATTCATACACCCGCGTCAAGGGATTCTGGCCGCGCCGGTTATTGTTGTTGTTATTGTTGTTGTTCCGGTTGCGCATCCGCTTGTTGTTTTGACCGTTTCTCATGTCTCGCCTTCTATTCCAGCCCTGTGTTTTATTTCCGTCCATAGCTTCGTTCGATTCGGCGTGGCTTTAAGCGCACGGAATCGCACTCCCGTTCAAATTGGTTTCGATGTCGCCGACCATCGCGTTCAACAAAGACGCGTTCCCCAACCGCCGGCGTCTCGCCAGCGACCAAATCATTCCGCCTGTCGAGACAGGCCCAGTTCTCTCGCGTAAGTCTTCAAGCGCAATAACAGGCTTTCGTTCGCTTGGCGGTCGAGAGCAGCACAGCTCCGGCTATTGCGCTCAATATGACCTGCGGTTTTGGAACCTTTCGATCGGCGGGCTCTCGCTCAAGAACCCTGGTCATCACCCGTGGGCTACGGGGCCAGTACCGATGTTGTGCCCGGAACGTAGTCGTTCCCGGGGGTAATTCCAAGAGGTTTTTTTGCGTTCGAATAGGACTTTATCGGGGCAACCGGCGGCCGGAAACCACCCTCGGGATGCCTGCCAGATCGGTTTTTGGTGGCCCCGCTGGGGATAATCCGGCGGCCATCATCAACACTTCAACGTCGCCGCTCTGGCCCTGGCCGACCTCGACAACCAGAGCGCCATTCGCGGCCATAAGACCCGCAGATTGCGAGATCAGCGCGCGATAGGCATCGAGCCCGTCGGCCCCGCCGTCAAGTGCTGCGCGCGGGTCATGCTCGCGCACCTCGATCGCGAGATCCGCGATGTCGGCCGAGCGGATATAGGGCGGATTCGACACGATCAGGTCGAAGGGGCCGGTCAGGCCACTGGCATAGTCGCAGGCCAGGAAAGTGGCGCGATCGGCAAGCCCGAGCTGGGTGGCGTTCTCGCGCGCCGTCGTGAGCGCCTCGGTCGAGATGTCAGTGCCGAAGCCCTGCGCATTGCGCAGCTCCGAGAGCAGCGCGAGCAGGATCGCGCCGGTGCCAGTGCCGAGATCGGCTATCCGCAACGGACGATCAGTGGCGCCATCGGCGCGGACCAGCTCCAGCGCATGTTCGACCACCGTCTCGGTGTCGGGCCGCGGCACCAGCGTCGCGGCGGAGAGCTTGAGGGGCAGCCCCCAAAATTCCTTCATGCCGAGAATGCGCGCGACCGGCTCGCCGGCGAGGCGGCGTTGCGCGAAGGTCTCGAGGCGCTCCGATTCGCCTGATGTAAGCGCGCGATTCGCTGAAGAGATCATGCCGGTCAGATCGAGGCCGAGTGCGGCGCCGACCAGGAGCCGCGCGTCGAGCTCGGCGGAGTCGATCTGTGCGGCGTTGAGGTGTGCGGTGAGTGCGCGCCGCGCCATCTCGATGGTCTGGTTGATTAAGGGGCTCACGGAAAGCGCCGTCGTGTCGTAGCCCGGATGGAGCGCAGCGCAATCCGGGGCAGAGTTATCCGCGCATGCAAATCCCGGATTTCGCTTCGCTTCATCCGGGCTACGGACGTGCTCACGCCGCCGCACCTTGCGCGGCGAGCTGCGTGGCCTGGTGCTCGGTGGTCAGCGCGTCGATCAGTTCGCTTAAGCTTTCGCCGGCGATCACCTGCGGCAGCTTGTAGAGCGTCAGGTTGATGCGGTGGTCGGTGACGCGCCCTTGCGGGAAATTGTAGGTGCGGATGCGCTCGCTTCGGTCGCCGGACCCGACCTTCTCCTTGCGGTCGGCCGAGCGCGCGGCCTCGACGCGCTGCCGCTCGGCGTCATAGATGCGCGAGCGCAGGATGTTCATCGCAGACGCGCGATTCTTGTGCTGCGAGCGGCTGTCCTGCATCATCACTACGATGCCGGTCGGGATGTGGGTGATGCGGATCGCCGATTCCGTCTTGTTGACGTGCTGGCCGCCTGCGCCTCCCGCCCGCATGGTCTCGATCCGCAGATCCTCGTTCTTGATGTCGACATCGACATCCTCGACCTCGGGCAGCACCGCAACGGTGGCGGCCGAGGTATGGATGCGGCCCTGCGTCTCGGTGTCGGGCACGCGCTGCACGCGATGCACGCCGGATTCGAATTTCAGCTTCGCGAACGCGCCGCGGCCCTGCACCTCGGCGATGATTTCCTTGTAGCCGCCGACCGTGCCTTCGCTCGCCGAGATCACCTCGACCTTCCAGCCCTGCAGATTGGCGAAGCGCTCATACATCCGGAACAGGTCGCCGGCGAACAGCGAGGCCTCGTCGCCGCCGGTGCCGGCGCGGATTTCGAGCATCACGTTGCGGTCGTCCATCGCGTCCTTCGGCAGCAGCGCGACGCGGATCTTCTGCTCGAGCTCGCCGATCCGCGCTTGCAGCGTCTCAAGCTCGGCTTCCGCCATGCTGCGCATCTCCGCGTCAACGGCAGCATCCGCGAGCAGCGCCTCGGTGTCGGCAAGCTCGGTGCGCGCGTTACGATAGGCCTTCACCGCGTCGATCAGCGGGTTGATCTCGGCAAGCTCGCGGGTGATCGCAACGTAGCGATCGGAGCCGACCTGGCCCAACAGCTCCGCCTCGAGCGAAGCGTGGTGGGCGAGCAGGATGTCGAGTTTGGCTTCGGGTAGCATGGGCGATTCTCGGATTGCGGAAGGTGGGCGGTGGCGACGGCGACGGCAGCGTCGCTACAAGGCCAGCCCCTCGGCTTCGGCAAATTTCGTCAGCTGCTCGCGGATCGAGACGCTACCCGACGGCGCGTCGAGCAGCGGGTTGATCATCGCCTCGGCCTTCTTCGCGTCGAGGTCGAGGATCATCGCCTTCACCGGGCCGTGCGCGGTCGCCGACAGCGACAGCGAGCGATAGCCAAGCGCGATCAGCGCCAGCGCGCCGATCGGCTTCGAGGCCATCTCGCCGCACAGCGAGGCGGTCTTCTTCGCCGCCTGCGCCTTGCGCACGATGTCGCGCAGCGCGCGCAGGATCGGCGTCGACATGGTGTCGAAGCGATCCGAGACCTTGGCGTTGCCGCGGTCGACCGCGAACAGGAACTGGAACAGGTCGTTGGAGCCGACCGAGACGAAATCGACCTTCTTCAAGAGCTCGTCGAGCTGGTAGAGCAGGGCCGGCACCTCGACCATGGTGCCGACGTCGACGCGCTCGGGCAGCGAATGACCGTGCTGGCGTAGATAGGTCAATTCACGCTCGACGATCGCCTTGGCCTGGTCGAATTCGGCGACGTCGGAGATCATCGGGAACATGATCTTCAGCGCGCGGCCGCCGCCGGCGCGGAGCAGCGCGCGGATCTGGCCGCGCAGCAGGCCGGGACGGTCGAGGCCGAGCCGGATCGCGCGCCAGCCGAGCGCCGGGTTCTCCTCGATCACGGTCTCCATATAGGGCAGCGCCTTGTCGCCGCCGATATCGAGCGTGCGGAACGTGACGGGCTTTGCGCCCGCGGCGTCGAGCACGGTGCGATAGAGCGCGAGCTGGTCGCTCGAGCGTGGCAGGCTCGGGCTCACCATGAACTGCAGCTCGGTGCGGAACAGGCCGATGCCGGCGCTGCCGGTGTCGTCGATATGCGGCAGGTCGATGGTCAGGCCGGCATTGATCAAGAGCTCGATCGGCTGGCCGTCCTTGGTCACGCACGGCAAGTCGCGCAGCGCCGAATATTGCGCCTGCCGCCGCGCGCGGAAGCGCACCCGCTCGGCATAGGCGGATTCGATCTCGGCGGAGGGACGGACATAGATCTCGCCGGAGGTGCCGTCGACGATGATGGCGTCACCGGGATCGGCGATGCCGGGCGCATTCGGCACCTCGCCGACCGCGGGGATGCCGAGCGCGCGCGCCACGATCGAGACGTGGGAATTGGCGGTGCCTTCCTCGAGCACCAGGCCGCGCAGCCGCTTGCGGTCATAGTCGAGCAGCGCCGCAGGCCCCATCGCACGCGCGATCAGGATCGCATTGTCGGGCAGTTGCTCGCGCGAGGGCGCGTGGTCCTGGCCGACCAGCTGCCGCATCAGACGGTGGCCGAGATCCTCGAGGTCGTGCAGGCGGTCGCGCAAATAGGGGTCTGTCGAGCGCAGCATGCGCGCGCGGGTGTCGGACTGCACGCGTTCGACGGCGGCTTCCGCGGTCAGGCCGGTGGCGACTGCCTCGTGCAGCTTGTGCGACCAGCCCTGGTCGTTGGCGAACATGCGGTAGGCTTCCAGCACGTCGCGGTGCTCGCCGCCGTCAGCGACGTCGCCGCGCTCCAGCATTCGGTCGAGGTCGGAGCGGAGCTTGGCAAGCGCGGTGTCGAGCCGCTTGATCTCCTTCGGCAGGTCCTCGGCGATGTAATTGGTGATGACGACGCGCGGCTCGTGCAGCACGACATGGCCGAGCGCGATGCCGTCGGAGAGCACCGCGCCGGTCTTGTGCAGGGAGTGCCGCGCCGCGGGCTCCATGCCGGGCTGCGCCAGCGCCGCAAGCTCGCCGGAGGCGATCATCTCCGCCAGCACCATGGCGGTGGTCTGCAGCGCCTCGACCTCTTCCTCGACATAGGTGCGCTTGGCGCGGTTCTGCACCACCAGCACGCCGAGCGTGTTGCCGGCGCGCAGGATCGGCACGCCGAGGAACGAGTGGTAGATCTCTTCGCCGGTTTCCGGGCGGTAGGAGAAGGCCGGATGGCTCTGCGCGTCCGAGAGGTTCAGCGGCGTCGCCTCGCTGGCGACGAGGCCGACGAGGCCCTCATGCGCGCTCAGCACGGTGCGGTGCACGGCGTCGCGGTTCAGACCTTCGGTGGCATAGAGCTCGAGCGTGTTGTCGACCCGCAGCACATAGGTCGAGCAGACCTCGGCCACCATGTTGGCCGCGATCAGCACCACGATCTTGTCGAGGCGCTCCTGGGCGGAGACTTGCTCCGCCATGGTTTCGCGGAGCCGTCTCAGCAAGACGCGGGGGCCTCCCGACGCGCTCCGCATAGCTTTAAGTCCCTCCCCGCAAAACCAGCGTACCGGATGGCCGGCCGCTGGCGCAAAACGCGTCAAAGCCAACAATTTTAGTCATTCGGCGTCGCTGCAAGCGCCAGTCCCCGCCGAATCGGGATCGCCAAAACTGTGGCACAGTTTGCGGCAGCCCACCTGTCTGGCCGTATAGCCAATCGAGGCTTGCTTTGCCAAGCAAAACGCCTGCCAGTAGCAAATAACGTCTGCGTCAGCCCAATGCTGCGCCCGCTAAGAGAAATTCTAACTATCAGCCAAGCGCGCTGGCAGGCTCTCTTTCCTTCTCCCCCGTTCGGGAGAAGGCCGCCCGTGGCCACCCTCTTCCACAGGAGAGGAGGGGGTGGGCGGGCCTATGCCTGGTCGAGCCCGTACAGCGTGTGCAGGGTGCGCACCGCGAGCTCGGTATAGGCGGCGTCGATCAGCACGGAGAACTTGATCTCCGACGTGGTGATGGCGCGGATATTGATGTTGCGGTCCGCCAGCGCCTTGAACGCCTTCGCCGCGACGCCGGCATGGCTGCGCATGCCGCTGCCGATCACCGAGACCTTGGCGACGTCGGTCGCGGTGTCGAGCCGCGCATAGCCGATCTTGGCCTTGGCCGCCGCAATCGTCTCTTTGGCGCGGTTATAGTCGCTGGCCGGAACAGTGAAGGTGAGGTCGGTGGTCTTGCCGTCCTCGGACACGTTCTGCACGATCATGTCGACATTGATGTTGGCGTCCGCGAGCGGCCCGAAGATCGCGGCGGCGACCCCCGGCTTGTCCTCGACCTGGCGCACGGAAATCTGGGCTTCGTCCTTCGAGAAGGCGATGCCGGTGACGACGTGCATTTCCATGATTTCCTCCTCGCTGCAGATCAGCGTCCCCGGCGGCTGGTTGGCGTGCGGGTCGATATCCTCAGGCTTGTCGAAGCTCGAGCGGACGAAGATCGGCATGTTGTGCACCATGCCGAGTTCCACCGAGCGGACTTGCAGCACCTTGGCGCCCTGCGACGCCAGTTCCAGCATGTCCTCGAACGCGATTCGGTCGAGCCGGCGCGCCTTCGGCACCACCCGCGGGTCGGTGGTGTAGACGCCGTCGACGTCGGTGTAGATGTCGCAACGGTCGGCGCGCAGCGCGGCCGCGATCGCCACCGCCGAGGTGTCCGAGCCGCCGCGGCCGAGCGTCGTGATGCGGCCGGTCTGC
>NZ_JBHMET010000187.1:91247-107957 GCF_042430365.1 Bradyrhizobium erythrophlei | reverse complement strand
CGCCGAGGCGTGGGCGTCCGAGGTCTTGATCGGGATCTGCCAGCCCTGCCAGGAGCGGGCCTGGATGCCAAGGCCCTGCAGCACGATGGCGAGCAGCCCGGAGGTAACCTGTTCGCCCGAGGCGACCACCGCGTCATATTCCCGCGCGTCGTGCATCGGCGAGGCGTCGGTGCACCAGGCGACCAGCTCGTTGGTCTTGCCGGACATCGCCGACACCACGACGGCAACCTCGTGGCCAGCGTCGACCTCGCGCTTCACATGCTGTGCGACATTGCGGATTCGATCGATATTTGCGACGGACGTACCGCCGAATTTCATCACGAGGCGGCCCATGACGACGCGTCTATTCCCTGAAACGAGGATAAGTCGGGTAACCCGCGCCTAAAACCGCAGCGCAGGGACCGAAACGCGCGTATACATACCGTCGCGCCCGGGGGCAAGCCGGTGCAGGCCGGTGCGAGCCGGTTCCTGGGGGCTTTGGGCCCGTTGCGGGCGGGCTGTGGCGCAGGGGTAACTCAAGGCGGATGGTATGGGGCGTTATATCGACGAAATCCTGCAGCCGGGCGAGAAGGTGCTGTATTCGACCAACGCGCACTGGATGTTCTACCTGCCGGCCATCGGCGCCTGGATCGTGGTCCTGGTCCTGCTGGTCCTGTCGCGGATGACGACGGTCGACGGCCTGGTCCTGTTGTGCCTTGCCGGGGCCGCTGCGGTGGCGCTTGCGGGGGTCTACTGGACCGCTACCGCCTGGTTCCACCGCTGGACCACCGAGACCGACGTCACCAATTTCCGCGTTGTGCACAAAACCGGCTTTATCAAGCGGCGCACCTTCGAGATGAGCCTCGACAAGGTCGAGAGCGTAGACGTCAACCAGAGCATCATGGGGCGCATCCTCAATTATGGCGATGTGACCATCCGCGGCGTCGGAGAGGGCATCGAAACCATCAAGACCATCGCCGCGCCGTTGGCGTTCCGCAATTCGATCACCGCGCGATAGGGGTGCGCGCAACCATGGCCATGCAGACAACTCTCTCCAGTTCCTCCACGAGCTCGGTCGATCCGGCCGAAATCGCGAAATTCTCCAAGTTGTCCGACGAATGGTGGGATCCGCGCGGCAAGATGGCGCCGCTGCACAAGATCAATCCGCTGCGCCTGACCTATATCCGCGACGCCGCCTGCCGCAAGTTCGAGCGCAACGCCAAGAGCCTGAGCTGCCTCTCGGGCCTGCGCATGCTCGATATCGGCTGCGGCGCCGGGCTGTTGTGCGAGCCGTTCACGCGGCTCGGCGCACAGGTCATCGGGATCGATCCCGCGGCCTCCAACATCGCAGCCGCCAAGCTGCACGCCGACAAGGGCCATCTGTCGATCGACTATCGCTGCACCACGGTGGAGGAGATGGACGTGCGCGAGCGCTTCGACATCGTGCTGGCGATGGAGGTGGTCGAGCATGTCGTCGACGTCGGCGCCTTCCTCAAGCGTTGCGCGGCGATGCTCAAGCCCGGCGGGCTGATGGTGGTCTCGACGCTGAACCGCAACTGGAAGAGCTTCGCGCTCGCGATCGTCGGCGCCGAATATGTGCTGCGCTGGCTGCCGCGCGGCACCCATCAGTGGAACAAGTTCGTCACCCCCGACGAGCTGGCCCGCTACCTCGGCGACGTCGCCCTCACCATCACCGAGGAGGCCGGCGTGGTCTACAACCCGCTCGCCGACAAATGGACCATCTCGTCCGACATGGACGTGAACTACATGGTGGTGGCGGAGGAGGTCTAGCGGGAGGCGGCCTTAGCTACTTACCGGCCGTTGTTCTTGCGGCGTCGTCATTGCGAGGAGCCAACGGGTCGCGCGAATGCGCGCCCGATGACAGGCTCCGCGACGAAGCAATCCATTCCTCCGCTTGCGGCACCATGGATTGCTTCGCTTCGCTCGCAATGACGGTAGCACCCTCCAAGGCTTGTGAAACGATGGCGTGCTGGCGCCCGCGCAATCCTGTCATGCGCTGCGTCGGTTGACCGCATCGGCGGTAATCGGCACGGTGCGCAGGCATTCCCCGCCCGGCACGATTTCCTTTCGCATATGCTCACGATCGCCTCACTCTGGATTCCCTTCACCATCATCGCTGCGCTCGGGCAGGTCGCGCGCAATGCGATGCAGCGGTCGCTGACGGGGCCGCTCGGGACCTGGGGCGCGACCAATATCCGCTTCCTGTTCGGCTTTCCGTTCTCGGTGCTGTTCTTCGTGCTCGTCGTCGCGGTGACGGGGGATCACGTGCCGTGGCCGAGCGCTGCGTTCTGGCCATGGCTGATCCTCGGCGCGCTGAGCCAGATCATCGGCACCGGATTGATGCTGCTGGCGATGAATGATCGCTCGTTTGTCGTGACCACGGCCTATCTGAAGACCGAGGCGATCCAGACCGCGATCTTCGGCTTCGTGTTCCTCGGCGATCACCTGACCTGGCTCAAGGTGCTGGCGATCGTGATCGCAACCGTCGGCGTCGTGATCACCGCACTGCGGCCGGGCGGCGAGAAGGGCTTTGCCGAGCTGAAGCCGACGATCCTGGGGCTGGTGGCCGCCGCGGCGTTCGCGCTGTCGGCGATCGGCTTTCGCGGCGCGATCATCACGGTGTCGGGCGTCTCCTTCGTGACGGCGTCAACCTACACGCTGGTGTTCGGCCTGTTCGTGCAGACGCTGATCCTGTCGATCTATCTCCTGCTGCGCGCGCCGAAGATCCTCAAGGCGATCTTTGGGCTGTGGCGGCCGTCGATGCTGGCGGGCTTCATGGGGGCGTTCGCCTCGCAATTCTGGTTCCTGGCGTTCGCGCTGACGGCGGCGGCGAATGTCCGCACGCTGGCGCTGATCGAGGTGCTGTTCGCGCAGGGCGTGGCCCATTATTCGTTCAAGCAGCCGATCTCGGCGCGGGAATTCGCGGGCACCGTCCTGATCGTGATCGGCGTTGCGCTGCTGATTGCGGTGTAACCATAGCGTTTTCAAGCGAAGTGGACGCCGGTTCGCGTGAAGAAAACGCGTTAAGACAAGAATCTAGCCCTTCGCGGCGATCAGCACCGCCCCGGCCGAGATCATCGCTATCCCGATCCAGCCATAGAACGACGGACGTTCGCCGAGGAAGGCGACGCCGAACAGCGCCACCAGCACCACGCTCAATTTGTCGATCGGCGCGACCAGCGTCGCGGGGCCGAGTTTGAGCGCGCGGAAATAGCAGATCCAGGATGCGCCGGTGCCGAGCCCGGACAGCAGGAGGAAGATCCAGCTCTTGGTCGTAATCGGCTCGGATTGCGTGAACTGCCCGGTCGCGAACAGGATCGCCGACAGCGTGACCAGCACGATCACGGTGCGGATCAGGGTCGCGAGATCGGAGTTGATGCCCTCGACGCCGACCTTGGCGAAGATCGCGGTGAGGGCTGCGAAGACGGCGGAGAGGAACGCCCAGACTTGCCAGGAGGAGAAGGTGTCGGGGGGCATGCGGACTCTCAGACGGTGGAAACGGGGTCGCGATGGTTCCCCGCCGTCATTGCGAGCGAAGCGAAGCAATCCACTTCTCGATTCGGGGATAGATGGATTGCTCGCTCCTCGCAATGACGAGGGCGTGGGGTGTCGGAGGTCTAGTTGCGGTCTTCCGGCAGCGTCGGCAGCGGCGAGACTTCGACGCCTTCGTCGATCAGCGCGCGCGCCTCTTCCGGCGAGGCCTCGCCGTAGATCGGCCGGTGCTCGATATCGCCGTAATGCATCTTGCGCGCCTCGTTGGGGAAGCGGTCGCCGACATTGTCGGCGTTCTTGACGATGTGATCGCGCAATTCCTTCAGCTTGGCGCGTAGTTCGCGCTCCTGCGCCATCAACAGCGGCGTCGATCCGGGCGTCGCCGCCTCGGGGGCCGGTGCGGGCGTCGGGGCCGGCTCCGGCGCACGCTCGCGGCCCTTCTTGCTGACGATCTGCGGGGCCATGATGGCGCGCTCGACCTTGTCGGAGCCGCAGCTCGGGCAGTTGATCAGGTGGCGCCGCTCCTGGGACTCATAGGCCGAAGAGCTTTGAAACCAGCTTTCGAACTGGTGGCCCTTTGCGCAGCGGAGCGTATAGCGGATCATGCCGAGCCCCGGACAAGGTGCAGGTGCTCCGGGCCGGCCTTGGGGTCGGCAATGCCGAAGCGCCTGCCGTGTTGCAGCGAAGGAATCTGCTTGCGCGCGGTCTCGACCTTGGCGGGATCGATCTTGGCCAGGAACACGCCCGGCTCGACGCCGCCCTCGGCGAGAATCTCGCCCCAGGGGTCGATGATCAGCGAATGGCCGAAGGTCTCGCGCTTGTTCTCGTGCAGGCCGGCTTGCGCCGCGGCGAACACGAAGCAGCCGGTCTCGATGGCACGCGCGCGCAGCAGCGTGTGCCAATGCGCCTCGCCGGTCTTGCGCGTGAAGGCCGAGGGCACGGTGAGGAACGAGGCGCCGGCTTCGGCCAGCGCGCGGTAGAGCGCCGGGAAGCGCACGTCGTAGCAGATCGTCAGCCCGATCCGGCCCCAGGGCAGGTCGGAGATCACGGCGGTTTCGCCCGGCTGATAGTTGGCCGATTCGCGGTAGCTCTCGCCACCAGGCAGATCGATATCGAACATATGGATCTTGTCGTAGCTCGCCAGCACATTGCCGTCGGGCGCTATCAGGAACGAACGGTTCACCGCCTTTTCCGGCGAGAAGCGCAGCGCCAGCGAGCCGACATGGAGATAGATCTTCAGCTCGGCGGCGAGCGCGCGATAGGCCTTGAGCGACTTGTCGTCCTCTTCGTTGGCGAGATGCTCGAACAGTGCCTTGCGATTCAGCTGCATCATGTTGCTGACCTCGGGCGTCAGCACATAGTCGGCGCCCTGCGCCGCCGCCTCGCGGATCAACCTCGTGCCCTGCTCGAGGCTCGGCTCCGGCAATAGTTCGGTGCGCATTTGCACCATGGCGGCGGTGAAGGTCGTGTCCGTGCTCATCAGGCGCCGCCTCCGCTGGCGAGCAGGCTGTCGAGCTTGCCCTCGCGGTCGAGCGCATAGAGCTCGTCGCAGCCGCCGACATGGGTCTGGCCGATGAAGATCTGCGGGAAGGTCGAGCCCGCGCCGGCGCGGTTGTACATCTCGTCGCGGTACGCAGGGTCGCTGGCGACGCTGAATTCGGTGAATGCCGCATTCTTGCGGGACAATAGCGATTTGGCCGCGGTGCAATAACCGCAGCCCGGGCGGGTGTAGATTTCAATGGCAGCGGTCATTGATGCGCTCGGTTGAACCAGAAGTCCCCGATTATATGGGAGCGCGGTGGGTATCGACAACCCGGGCAAACACGAGCACGTCGACCTGCGCGGCCTTGGCGCGCAACAGCGCCCGCGCGCAGGCATCCACGGTGGCGCCGGAGGTCAGGACGTCGTCGATCAGGATCACACGGCGGCCCTGGATATCAGCCTTGCGGTCATCGGCCACCTTGAACGCGCCCTGGACGTTGCTGGCGCGCTGCGGGCGCGACAGCCCGATCTGCTGCTCGGTGGCGCGGACGCGCCGGAGCGCCTCGGCCGCCATCCCAACACCGCTCTGGCGTGAGATCACCTTGGCGAGCGCCCCGGACTGGTTGTAGCGCCGGCTCCAGCCGCGCCGCCAGTGCAGGGGAACCGGGACCAAAAGATCGGCTTCTGTTAGCAATTCCTTCCCCGCCCGCGCCATCCAGCGGCCCATCGCCGGCGCCAGATCGGTGCGGTCCTGGTATTTCAGCGCATGCACCAGCGTGCGTGCGACATCGTCATAGCGCACCGCGGCGCGCGCACGCTGGTAGGTCGGCGGATTGGCGATCGCCTCCATCGACAGCAGCTCAGGGCCGGGATCGTAGACAAAGGGAATGCCGAGCCGCGGGCAGAATGGCGGTGCGATGAACGACAATTTGGCCCAGCACGTCGCGCACACGCCTTCGCCCTCGACCGGTTCGCGGCAGGACACGCAGAGCGTCGGCAGCGCGATGTCGAGCACGAGCCGCGCGGCCTGCGACCATGCGCCGCCGATCGCGCCAAGCGCGCCGCGCAGATGGTTGACAATGGAGCGTGGTGGTGATGCCTCGGCGTCCATGGGACGAGGCTAGCGCCGGGCAAGGCGAGCCTCAAGCTCCGGATTGCAAGCCGGGAGTGACCGGCGTAACCAGCCGGCATGGCTTCGAACCCGACAACCGCCCCCGTCCTGTTCGACCGCGCGCTGCTTGGCGTGCGGCTTGATCGTGCGCGGCGCGACGGCGCGGCGACCTTCCTGCTCGAACGTGCCGCCGAGGATCTCGCCGATCGGCTGCTCGCGGTGGCGCGGACGTTTTCGATGGGCGCAGATGTCTGGACGCCGGGCGCCGGGCTTGCGGACGCATTGCGCGGTCGCGTCGCCTCGGTCCGCCGCATCGATTTCAGCGCGTCGGAGGCGCTCGGGCTACCGCCTGACGCGCTTGATCTCGTGGTCTCCGCGCTCGCCTTCCAGTTCGTCAACGATTTGCCGGGCGTGCTCGCGCAGATCCGCCGCGCGCTGAAGCCCGACGGGTTGTTGCTCGCAGGCATGCTCGGCGGCGACACGCTGACCGAGCTCCGCCAGAGCTTTGCCGCGGCGGAAGCCGAATGCGAGGGCGGGGTGTCGCCGCGCGTCGCGCCGTTTGCCGATCTGCGCGATGTCGGCGCGCTGTTGCAGCGGGCCGGCTTTGCGCTGCCGGTCACCGACGTCGATCGCGTCGTGGTGCGCTACGACAGCGCGTTTGCGCTGATGGCCGATCTCCGCCGCATGGGCGCGACCAACATCCTGCATGAGCGCCGCCGCACGCCGACCCGCCGCAGCACCATGCTGCGGATGGCGCAAATCTACGGCGAGCGCTTTGCCGATGCCGACGGCCGCATCCGCGCCACCTTCGACATCATCTGGCTCTCCGGCTGGGCGCCGCATGAGAGCCAGCAGAAGCCGCTCAAGCCGGGCTCGGCGAAGGCGAGTTTGGAGGCGGCGGTGAGGGGAACGAAGCGGGAGTGATGGACCGTCATTGCCGGGCTTGACCCGGCAATCCATCCTCTTCGCATGAGTCTTTTCGAAGAGTGATAGTTGCGCGGGTCAAGCC
The DNA here is from genome assembly GCF_042430365.1 of Bradyrhizobium erythrophlei. Taxonomy (GTDB): domain Bacteria; phylum Pseudomonadota; class Alphaproteobacteria; order Rhizobiales; family Xanthobacteraceae; genus Bradyrhizobium; species Bradyrhizobium erythrophlei. Next base: position 100,863 of record NZ_JBHMET010000187.1, on the reverse strand, counting down.
CGCGCATGACGAGTTTGTGTGCGGCGCGGTTCGCGCCCTACAGCAACAGATCGATCAGGTGCGGGATCAGCGGAATGTCCGCGGGCGGCATCGGATAGTCGCGCAGCTTGTTGGCGCGTACCCAGGCGAGGTTCTGGCCCTCGCGCGCCACCACCATGCCCTCCCAGCGGCGGCAGATGTAGAGCGGCATCAACAGGTGGAAGGTCTCGTAGGCATGGCTCGCGAAGGTCAGCGGCGCGAGGCATGGCTCGGCGACAGTGATGCCGATCTCCTCGTGCAACTCGCGGATCAGGGTCTGCTCCGGCCGCTCGCCCGGCTCGAGCTTGCCGCCGGGGAATTCCCACAGGCCCGCCAGCGCCTTGCCCTCGGGACGTTGCGCCAGCAGCACGCGCTTGTCCGAATCGATGAGCGCGCAGGCGACGACGAGGGTCAGTTTGATGTCAGCCATGTGGTGTGGACGTCCCCGATGCGGTTTGCGAAGATTCTGTCATTGCGAGCGAAGCGAAGCAATCCATCTCTCCGCACGCTCGGACAGATGGATTGCTTCGTCGCTTCAGCGCAAAATTGCTTTGCAATTTTGTCGCGAGCTCCTCGCAATGACGGCTCCGGCTACGACCGGTAGTCGCCGTTGATCGCGACATATTCCTTGGTGAGGTCGCAGGTCAGCACGCGGTCGCGGCCCTTGCCGAGGCCGAGCGCGACCTTGATCTGGATCTTCGGCGCCTTCATCGCCTCCGACACCTCGGTCTCGTTATAGGAGGGATCGCGCGCGCCGCTCTTGGCGACGCGGATGCCGTTGAAGGAGATCGAGAGCTTGTCGCGGTTGGCGGGCTCGCCGGCCTTGCCGACCGCCATCACCACCCGGCCCCAATTGGCGTCCTCGCCGGCGATCGCGGTCTTCACCAGCGGCGAATTGGCGATCGACATCGCGATCTTGCGCGCCGACGGTTTTGTGGTCGCGCCTTCGACGACGACCTCGACGAGCTTGCGCGCGCCTTCGCCGTCGCGCGCCACCTGCTCGGAGAGGTCGGCGAGCACGCCGTAAAACGCCTTGGCGAACGCCTTCAAGCGCGGGTCGCTGGCGCGGGTGATCTTCGGCGCACCATGTTCAGCCGCGGCACCCGTAGCAAAGGCGAGCAGCGTGTCCGACGTCGAGGTGTCGCCGTCGATCGTCAGCGCGTTGAAGGTGTCCTCGACGCCGGTCTTGAGCAGCGATTGCAGCACGGCTGCCGACAGCGGCGCGTCGGTGAAGACGAAGGAGAGCATGGTCGCCATGTCGGGCATGATCATGCCGGCGCCCTTGGCCATGCCGTTGATCGTCACCTTGGCCTTGCCGAGCTTCACGGTCGCGGTCGCGACCTTCGGGAAGGTGTCGGTGGTCATGATCGCCTTCGCGGCGTCCATCCAGTGGTCGGGCGTGGCTTTCTCGGCGAGCGTCGCCAGCACGCCGTCGAACTTGGTGGCGTCGAGCGGCTCGCCGATCACGCCGGTCGAGGCGAGGAACACGTCGGACGTCGCGCAGCCAACGGCTTTCGCGGCGATCTGCGCGGTCAGCGCGGTGGACTGCTTGCCGGTCTTGCCGGTGAAGGCGTTGGCATTGCCCGAGTTCACCACAAGCGCGCGGGCCGATCCTTTCTTAGAAGATCCGCCGCCCTTCAGCTTGGCGCGGCACCATTCCACCGGCGCGGATGGGCATTTCGACTTGGTGAAGACGCCGGCAACCGTCGTGCCCTTGTCCAAGAGCGCCAGCAGCACGTCGGTGCGCCCCTTGTAGCGGATGCCTGCGGCCGCCGTGGCAAGCTTCACGCCCGCGATCACGGGCATGGCGGGAACGTCAGTCGGGGCGAGGGGGGAGACGGCGGTGGACATGGGCAAGCTTCCGGCGTTGGGAGGGAAGCGCTCCTTATCATCTCAATCGGTTGAGTGGGAGAGGGCGCATTATCATCGCCGCGTCGTCCCGGCCTAGTGCGCAATTGCGCACGGGAGCCGGGACCTATAACCGCCGTCATCAATTGTTCAAAGAAACTGCCGCCGCGGCAGGAGAAGTTCGTAGCCCCGGATGGAGCGAAGCGCAATCCGGGGTCTGTCGTCCTGGAGGGACTTGTCCCGGATTTCGCTTCGCTTCATCCGGGCTACGCCTCCAAACGCAGATGGCCGGGACATGCCCGGCCATCGCGACTTCCAATATTCGCGAAGCTTACTTCTTCGCCGGCGCCATCTTGTTGTCGGCAGGCTTCGGCGCGTCCTTCGAAGCGTCCTTGGCGGCATCGGCCGGCTTCGCGGCGTCGTCCGCCTTGGCGGTGTCCATGCGCTCGACCTTGGCGGCCTCGCGGAGCTTGGCGACGTAGTCGGCCTGCGCCTTGCGGGTCACATAGGTCTCGATCTGGCTCTTCACCTGCGCGAAGTCGGGCGCCTTGCGGTTGCGCTTCTCCTCGACCTTGATGATGTGCCAGCCGAACTGCGACTTCACGGGGTCGGAGATCTTGCCCGGCTCGAGCGTGAAGGCGACCGCGGAGAATTCCGGCACCATCTGCTCCTTGGTGAAGAAGCCGAGGTCGCCGCCGTCGGAGGCGCCGGGATCCTTGGACTTCTTCTTGGCGAGCTCGGCGAAGTCGGCACCCTTGTCGAGCTCGGCCTTGATCGCCTTGGCCTCGTCCTCGGTCTCGACCAGGATGTGGCGGGCGCGCACTTCCTGCTCGCCGGTGATCTGCTTGGCGGCCTCGTCATAGACCTTCTTCATGGCGTCGTCGGTGGTCGCGGCCTTGCCCTCGCTGGCGAGCAGGCTGTCCATCAACAGGCGGTTGCGGGTGAAGGCGAGGCGCTTCTTGAAGTCGTCCGAATTCTCGATCTTCTTGTCCTCGGCGGCCTTGGACACGATCTTCATGTCGATCAGGAAGGCCAGCACGTTATCCTTGCGCGTCGAGGGGTCCATCTGGGCGAGGCTCGGGCCAAGTTCCTCCTCAGCGAGCGCCACGTCGCTGGCGCGAATCTCGGAACCGTTCACCTTGGCGAGCACCGGGTCTGAATCGGCCGCCCGGACCGGAAGGCCGGCGACCAGCAGTGCGGCAAGACAGCCCGTCACAGCCAGGGTGGCGAGGCCGAGGCGCAGGCCGGTTTTCGTTTCCGCGGGCGAGGTGGTCATGCAAAATCCTTGTCACAAAGGGGGGAAGCGCGAGCGCGGCGGACACTCGCCCAATCGCGCGGCCTTGGCAACGCGAAAAGTCTGTCAAAATGATGAATTCCTTGACATCTTGCCGGCGTTGACAACCCCCCGACCGGGCCATATCTCTGGCCGATCGTGTCAACGGCGATAGCGCTTATTTTGCTGCGTTTTTGGCCGTTGAACCTTGGATGGCCCGTTTCCCACTCAATTGGCGGATGAGCCCCCGGGTCGGGGCTGAAATCGCAGCGCGTCACGGTGAGTTGATAGGCGATCCGGTGGACCATTTCAGGCTGTAACCCAAGACCTAAGTCAAGACCACCTAACTCAAGACCTAACTCCAGACCGAAGAACAGGAATTACGAATGATCGGCGCGCTCGCCCGCAAGTTTTTCGGCTCCGCCAACGACCGTCGGGTCAAGGGGTATCAGTCCCGCGTCAACGCCATCAACGCGCTCGAACCCGAGCTCGCCAAACTGTCGGATGAGGCGCTGAAGGCCCGCACCGCCGAATTCAAGAAAGAACTCGCCAGTGGCAAGACGCTCGACGACATCCTGGTTCCGGCCTTCGCCACCGTCCGCGAGGCTGCCAAGCGCACCCTCGGCCAGCGCCATTTCGACGTCCAGCTGATCGGCGGCATGGTGCTGCACGAGGGCGACATCGCCGAGATGAAGACCGGCGAAGGCAAGACGCTGGTCGCAACGCTGGCGGTCTACCTCAACGCGCTCGCCGGCCGCGGCGTCCACGTCGTCACCGTCAACGACTACCTCGCCCGCCGCGACTCCGGCTGGATGGGCCAGATCTATTCGTTCCTCGGGATGACCACAGGCGTCATCGTGCACGGCCTCGACGATGCCGAGCGCAAGGCGGCCTATGGCTGCGACATCACCTACGGCACCAACAACGAATACGGCTTCGACTATCTGCGCGACAACATGAAGTACCGCCTGGAGGACATGGTCCAGCGCGGGCACTATTACGCGATCGTCGACGAAGTGGACTCGATCCTGATCGACGAGGCGCGCACGCCGCTGATCATCTCCGGCCCGCTCGACGACCGCTCCGAGTTCTACAACACCATCGACACCTTCTTCCCCAAGCTCGACAAGTCCGACTATGAGGTCGACGAGAAGCAGCGCACCGTGACGCTGACCGAAGCCGGCATGGAGAAGATCGAGAGGCTGCTGGGCGAGGCCGGTCAGCTCAAGGGCGATTCGCTCTACGACGTGGAGAACGTCTCCGTCGTGCACCACATCAACCAGGCGCTGCGCGCGCACACGCTGTTCACGCGCGACAAGGACTACATCGTCCGCGACGGCGAGGTCGTGATCATCGACGAGTTCACTGGACGCATGATGCCGGGCCGCCGCTATTCGGAAGGCCTGCACCAGGCGCTGGAGGCCAAGGAGCACCAGCCGGTGCAGCCGGAGAACCAGACGCTCGCCTCGATCACCTTCCAGAACTATTTCCGGATGTACGAGAAGCTGGCGGGCATGACCGGCACGGCGGCGACCGAAGCCGACGAACTGTTCGACATCTACAAGCTCGAGGTCGTGGAGATCCCGACCAACCTGCCGGTGGCGCGCCTCGACGAGGACGACGAGGTCTACCGCACGCAAGGGGAAAAATACGCCGCGATCCTCGCCGAGATCGAGCGCGCCAACAAGCGGCTCCAGCCCGTATTGGTCGGCACCGCCTCGATCGAGAAGTCGGAAGTGCTCGCCGAGTACCTGAAGAAAAACGGCTACAAGCAGATCGATTTCGGCTCCCAGTCCGGGATGGAGAAGCTCTACGCGGCGGCTCGCGCCGGCAAGCCGGCCAAGCTGTTCGCGGTCTTGAACGCGCGCTTCCACGAGCAGGAAGCCTATATCGTCGCCGAAGCCGGCGTGCCCGGCGCGATCACGATCGCGACCAACATGGCCGGCCGCGGTACCGACATCAAGCTCGGCGGCTCGCTCGACATGCGGATCCAGCAGGAGACCGCAGGCATCACCGACGAGGCCGAGAAGGCCAAGAAGATCGAGCAGATCAAAGCCGACATCGAGCGCTTCCGTGAGATCGTGCTGAAGGCGGAAGAGGATTTCGAGGTCGAGCCGGCCAAGGGCTCCAAGCCGGCCAAGACCGTGGAGAAGCCGGGCGGCCTCTACATCATCGGCTCCGAGCGTCACGAGTCCCGCCGCATCGACAACCAGCTGCGCGGCCGTTCCGGCCGTCAGGGCGATCCTGGCCGCTCGAAGTTCTTCCTGTCTCTGGAAGACGATTTGATGCGCATCTTCGGCTCCGACCGGCTCGACAGCATGCTGCAGCGGCTTGGCCTGCAGGAAGGCGAGGCCATCATCCATCCCTGGATCAACAAGGCGCTGGAGAAGGCACAGCAGAAGGTCGAAGCGCGCAACTTCGACATCCGCAAGAACCTGCTCAAGTTCGACAACGTCCAGAACGACCAGCGCAAGGTGATCTTCGACCAGCGTGTCGATCTGATGAAGGACGACAGCGTCGCCGAGACAGTGGCCGACATGCGCCACGCCTTCGTCGAAGATGTCGTGACCAAGCACGTGCCCGAGCATGCCTATGCCGAGCAATGGGACGTCGCGGGACTGAAGGAAGAGCTGAAGCGCGTGCTCGATGTCGACCTGCCGGTCGACGAATGGGCCAAGGAAGAGGGCATCGCCGACGAGGAGCTGCTGGCGCGCATCGAGAAGCATGTCGACGAGCACATGGCGGCCAAGGTCGCGCAATGGGGCCCCGACGTGATGCGTTACGTCGAGAAAACGATCCTGCTGCAGACGCTGGATCACCTCTGGCGCGAGCATCTGATCATGCTGGACCATCTCCGCCAGGTGATCGGCCTGCGCGGCTACGGCCAGCGCGATCCGTTGCAGGAGTACAAGTCGGAAGCCTTCAACCTGTTCGAGACCATGGTCTCGCATTTGCGCGAAGCAGTTACCGCGCAGCTGATGCGGGTCGAAATCGTGCCGCCGGAAGAGCCGCCGCAGCCGCTGCCGGCGATGGAAGCCCACAAGTTCGACCCGAACACCGGCGAAGACGAGATGGCCATGGCCTTGGCGCAAGCCAACTTCGCCCAGGCCTCGCTGGTGCCAAGGACCCCGGCCGCCGACCGCGATCCGAAGAACCCCGCAAGCTGGGGCAAGGTCGGCCGCAACGAGGATTGCCCCTGCGGCTCAGGCAAGAAGTACAAGCACTGCCACGGCCGCTACGCGTAAGCCGCCGCGATCGATGACGTAGCGGGCCCTCGGGGGCCGGCCTGCCGAGCGGGCTTGCGCGACGCTGCGCTTGCCCCGTTCGGGGGCCGGCGCTGCCCCCAAGCTGCAACCTCACTTCTTCTCGGGGAATTGTCTCGTGAAGCTTGCCGTTCCAAGGTTTGCGTTGCCGGGGCCGAATGCGGTGACCGTGATCTGGTAGGAGTGGCTTCCCGACGGCGGGCTTGGTGGCGAATAGTTCGTCAGCGCGCCACAGGGCACGGTTGATTGGCCCTTATACGTCACTGTTCCTCCGCCATGGTTGTAGCTTGGGACCTGAAGATCCACCATGTGGAATTGCAACGTCGCAGCGCCCTTTGGTACGCCGCTCAGCGAGAACACCGGCGAGCCCGACCCACACCAGCGGAAGCTCATTGAGAACGCCGATGCGTCCGCGGTGCTCATGACGAGCAAGGCGGCGGCGCAGACGCTCAATCGAATATGCATTGTGTTTCCCCCACTTCAAAAATAGTACATCAGAGTGCACGACGAGCTGTAGCACGTTGACGGTGTCGGCGCGAACGCCAGCCCTCATCGCATAGCGGGCCTGGTGTTATCGGCAGCGCGTGTAGGTGAAGCTGTAACGCTTCCTGCCGTCGCTGGCGATGCGCCTGATCCGATCACCGTTCAGGAATTCGATGGTTTCGGATTCCCGCGATTGCATTCCTGTGCTGGCGCAGGACATCCCGATTGCAAGAAGCGGGCTTCGGTTCCTCTCGTGCGTAGGGAGCGCGCACGACCAGGGCTCGCGCATCTCCATCACCACGCGATCTGGCTGCGCGCGGGCCGGCCGCTCAACAGCGGCTTGCCGAACAGCGCGGGCATGAAGTCATCCAGGAAGATGAGCAGTTGCGCACGGAATCCCGGACCGGTTCCGCCGGCGCGGTTGAGCGGGATGATCGCTTCAGCCGCCACCTGCCACGCCACCGCGACGTAGGCGAAGCCGGGGTTGGCGGTCGCCGCCGTGGTTTGGCCGCGCGGGCTGTCGAATCTGAACTCGACCAGCGGGACCAGCTGATTGAGCGGCTCATCCTTGGGCGGTCCGCGGTCGAACCGCTTCGTCAGATAGAGCGTGCTGTACTGGAGCGAGATGCCCCAGTGCAGCGTCTCGACGGCACGCGGGAGAATGGTGTCGAACCGGCCCGTCGCGGGATTCGGCGCCAGCGCCCTGCCAACACTGCCGAGCGGCACTTCATCGACGAACGAGGCTGTGACGGCAAACGGGCGCAACCACGATAACGAATCCGGCAGGTCGCCAAACCCCTTGCCGACGAAGATGCCCGGCTGGATCGTATCGGGCGCATCGGCGCCGATCGCGACCGCGCCGGAGTGCGCGATGCCCCAGGCGAGACCGACCGAGACCAGCGCCTCGTGGCGGTTGTCGCGAAAGGCTTCGTATTTGAGGCCGATATTGGTCTTGTCGAAACCCGACGTGCGGCCGATCGGCCAGTTCTGGTGGACCCATGCGCTGTCGATCGTGAAGGCGAGCGTCGGCGTCAGCAGCCGCGCAAACGCGCCGTTGATGCGGCTCTCGGTAACGTTGCTGCCCTGGGCAGGGAAAGGGAGATAACTGAAATTGGGCAGGATCAGCTCGTCGGCGACAGCGGGATCGTCGATCGTCATCGTGCCGGCGAAATAGCGGTTGCCGGCAATGCCGTGCGCATGCGCCGACTGCGTCCACAGCAGCGGCACGATCAGGAGCGACCCTCGCACGAGGGATCCCGGCGTCAACGACATGGTCTCGCCCGACAGGTTCCGGCTTGATTAATATAGGGTACCCCCCTATATTAGGCGCCATGTCGCACACGATCAAGAACAAATCCAGGCTCGTCGGCCGTATCCGGCGCATCAAGGGGCAGATCGAGGCGGTCGAGCGGGCGCTCGAATCCGAGCTCGGTTGCGCCGATGTGTTGATGCTGGTCGCATCGGTGCGCGGGGCCGTGAACGGGCTGACGGCCGAGCTGCTCGAGGACCATATTCGTCATCACGTGGTTGATCCCGCGCATGAGAAGGATCCCGAGAAGGCGCAAGGCGCTGCGGACCTGATCGACGTCGTCCGCACCTACCTCAAGTGACGCGATGAACGAGCTCGCCCAACTGCTGCAGCAGGGCTCAGCCCACGCCTGGCTGTTCGTGCCGAGCGCCATCCTGCTCGGCGCGCTGCACGGCATGGAGCCGGGTCACTCCAAGACGATGATGGCGGCCTTCATCATCGCGGTGCGCGGCACGGTGCCGCAGGCGGCGCTGCTCGGTCTGTCGGCCGCGATCTCGCACACCGCGATCGTGTGGGCGGTGGCGCTCGGCGGCTTATACTTCGGGCGGCAATGGAGCGGCGAGCAGAGCGAGGCCTATTTCCAGGTTGCATCGGCTGTGGTGATCGTCGGCATCGCGGTCTGGATGGCGTGGCGGACGTGGCGCGAGCAGCGCGCCGAAGATCACGATCATCACCATCACCATCACCATGATGAGCCGATGCGGATTGCGATCGGCGATGACGTGCTCACGCTCGCGATCTTCGAGGACGGCGTGCCGCCGCGCTGGCGTATCAGCGCCGAGCGGGGGTTGCTGCCGCGGCCGGAGGACGTCATCGTGGAAACGCGCCGGCCGGACGGCGCCACACAGGCGTTCGCGTTCGCCGGCAAAGGCGATTTTCTGGAGAGCGTCCAGGAGATCCCCGAGCCGCACGCATTCCAGATGCGGTTGTCGTTGTGCGGACGCCGCGATGCGTTCGAGGCGGCCTTCGAGGAGCATGATCATTCGCACATGAATCTCGGCGACGAGGACGACGCGCATGCCCGCGAGCACGCCGCCGACATCCGCAAGCGCTTTGCCGGGCGGACCGTCACGACCTGGCAGATCGTGCTGTTCGGCTTGACCGGCGGCCTCATCCCGTGCCCGGCGGCGATCACCGTCCTCTTGCTCTGCATCCAGCTCAAGCAGTTCAGCCTCGGCTTCACGCTGGTGCTGTGCTTCGGCATCGGGCTTGCGATCACGATGGTCTCGGCCGGCGTCCTGGCGGCCTTGAGCATGCGCCACATCGAACGGCGCTGGACCGGCTTCAGCCGGTTCGCCCGCCAGGCCCCCTATCTCTCGGCGGCGCTGATCGTCGTCGTCGGGGTCTATACCGGATGGCTCGGCTGGAGCGCGATCTAGCGCGGCATGATTCTTGGTTAAATTTGCCCCTCTCGGCAGGCGT
>NZ_JBHMET010000187.1:0-91237 GCF_042430365.1 Bradyrhizobium erythrophlei | reverse complement strand
CTCCCGCTTGCGGGGGAGGTCGACGCGCGCAGCGCGGCGGGTGGGGGCTCTCTCCACAGTAGGACTCGTGGAGAGAGCCCCCACCCCAACCCTCCCCCGCAAGCGGGAGAGGGGGCGCAGTTCCTTCGCGGTCGCTGTTCGGCCTAATCTCATCATGCCTTGACGCCCGCAAAGACGTCGACCGATTTCGATTCTGCGAGGCCGGATAAAAAAGGCGCGGACGCTTGTCGATTTTCCGTCCGTTCGGTCGTCCTCCGGCTAGACCGGAGAAAGACAAAGGCTCTGGTCCCTTTGAAGCCATCGAAAGGACGTTCCTCATGACCTCGATCACGCCGTTCCTCTGGTTCGACAACAACGTCCCGCAGGCGGTTGCCTTCTACAAGTCGGTGTTTCCCAACGCCAAGGTCGAAACCGTCAACGATTTCATGGCGACGTTCGAACTCGAAGGACAGAAGTTCAATGCCCTCAACGGCGGTCCGAAATACAAGTTCAACGAGGCGGTGTCGTTCTTCGTCAGCGTCGAGACCCAGGAAGAGGTGGACTACTTCTGGAACCGGCTCACCGCCGATGGCGGCGAAGAGGGACAATGCGGCTGGCTGAAGGACAAGTTCGGCCTGTCCTGGCAGGTGATTCCCACCGCGCTCGGCCGCTACCTCGGCGATGCCGATCGCGCCAAGGCCAATCGCGCGATGCAGGCGATGTTGAAGATGAAGAAGATCGTGATCGCCGATCTCGCCACGGCGTTTGCCGGCTGATGTCGAAATTCGCTACCGGGCCTTCGGCCGGCGCCGCGGACGTGGTGCCGGCCGATGAGTGCCAATCACTGATTTGCCCGACGGCGCAAGCCCCCGGTGCAAAAATATTTCTGTTTTTTAGCAATGCAACTCAGTGTATGAATCCGCCCGTCTCACCCGATTGAGGGGCGCTTCGCGATCGTCACGAGTGTTGGGTCGAGACGCGGTGGACGCCGAGTGCGCAACTGACGAGTGCGTGCAGAGCGGACGGTGAAGTCGTGTGGTCCTGACGCCCCAGTGGTTGGTGTCTCCTCGCAAGCCGCGAAACGTCTTTGCTGGCGACGGTGACAAAAAAGCCCGTCTCGCCGGGGAGAGCACGAAGGAAGCCGTAAAACCATCGCGCAGGGAAAGCCGGAGTTTCCGGTTATTTCACCTGTGGTCCTACCCCCGTGCTTTTTGTTGCACGGGACCCATGGGTGCGATCGGCACCCGGCTTTCCCTGCGCCCTCTGCTGATTGAGAGGGCGGAAAGAGATGCAAACCTCGGACGCATCGCGTCGCGAGAATGCGGACGCATATCCTCACGCTGTTTGACAATTGAATCAGATGTCATCCGTCATTGCGAGGAGCGAAGCGACGAAGCAATCCATCGCCCCGCACATGCGGAAGCATGGATTGCTTCGCTTCGCCCGCAATGACGATAACGGGAAGAGCGTGAAAGCCCCGCGCTTACTTCATCGCCCCGAAGCGGCTGTCGAACGAGTTCGACTGCACGACCGGCGCGGAGCCGGCGAGCTGGGTGCTCGTGCTCGACGCAGGCGCCGGAGCGGCCGCGGCGGTGTCGGTGACCGACGGCTTCAGTGCCGGCTTGGCGGCGGCCTGCTTGGTCTCGGCAGGCTTGGTCTCAGTTTTGCTCTCAGTCTTGGGTGCGATGCGCACCACCGACTGCGGCTTGGCTTCGGCGACCTTGGGCTTGGCCGCTGCGGGGGAAGGCGGCGGTGCTGCGTTCGCCGGGGTCGCGTCGGCGGTGCCGCCGAGGCCGACCTTGCGGGCGAAGCTCGAGAAGAAACCTTCGGATTTATCGGCCGGGGCCGCCGAGGCGACGCGGGTCGGCGACGCGGTCGACGAGGTCGTTGCCACAGCGACTGCAGGCTCTTCCTGCTGCGGCTGTGCGGCGAGGTTCGGCTTCGGCGGATTGACCGTTCCGGGGATCGTGCCGGGCGCGCGCGACAGCGCCAGCGTCGCAAGCGTCTGGCTGTCGCCACCTTCGGAGAGACCGGTGTTACCTTCCGGAATCTTCGAGGCGAAGATCTTGTTCATGCCGCCGTCGATGCCGGTGTTCATCCGCGCCACCGGCGTGCCCTTGGCAACCAGCTTGGCGGTCTCGGCGGCCTCTTCCTGCTGCTTCTCGCGCACGGCATTGACGATCTCGTCGGGGACCACATAGGCCGGGCACTTGGCGGCGGCGTCGAACAGGGGATCACGCGTCGCGCCCGGCGCCTTGCTCGCGTCGAAGACGTACTTCTTCTCGCAGAAATCGACCTTCGGCTCCTGCTTCGTCACCTCGAAATGATCGTAGCCTTCCTTGATCATCTTCCAGAAAGGCATGTTCGGATTATTGCGGTGCTTGGCCATGTTCACCGGCGTCATCCGGAACGGATAGGCCTGCAACTGGAACGCCTTCTGGCCGCCGAAGAAGGATTCGCGGCCGAGCGAATAGATCTCCGCGATCTGCTCGTCGGTCATCGCGTAGCAGCCGCGCGACGAGCAATCGCCGTGCACCATCAGCTGCGAGCCGGTGCGGCCGAGCGCCTTGTCGAACGCGTTGGGATAGCCGGTATTGAAGGAGAGGTAGTAGGCCGACTGCGGATTCATCTGGCTCGGGTTGATCGAATAGAACCCCTCCGGCGCCTGGCGGTCGCCTTCGCGGACCTTGGGGCCGAGATCGCCGGACCAGCGGCAGATCGGATAGGTCTTGAGCAGCGCGAACTGGCCGGAGCGGGTCTGCTTCCAGACCTCGAGCTCGGCCTCCTGCTTGAACAGGCGGACCAGGATCGGCGACTGCATGTCCATGTCCTTCTCGGTCATGGCAGCGACGAGCTTGGGCGGGACCGGCTGGTTGGCCTTGGCGTTGGTGGCGAGCGAGACCTGGTCGCTGTCACATCCGGACAGCAGAACAGCGGCCCCAAGGGCCGCCGAGGCGAGAAGCGCGCGAACGAGCGTGCGATGAATCAAGTCCAAGCTCCACACCCACCGGGAAAATTCGCGACCCCAACACGGCGAATATGCCCTGAAGCCATTGTCTAAAATATTAGCCTTCGGCCCCCCTGCTCGCAACCTGAACAGGCCAAACGCACCGGTCACGTACAGGCATGGTCAATAGAAGTTAAAGACCCGTGTCTGGGCCTAATTGGGGCCAAACGGCCCCAATTCGGAGAAAAATCCGGTCGATTCGGGGCGCCTCAGCCGAGCTTTCGGCCGATATCGAGGAATTTCTGCCGGCGCTGTTTGCGAATCGCGTCCGGATCAAGATTTCGTAGGTCGTTGAAAGCCTGGGCGATGGCGTCGCCGGTGGTGGCGATCATGGCCGCGGCATCGCGGTGGGCGCCGCCGGCGGGTTCTTTCAGGATCTGGTCGATCACGCCGAAGCGCAGCATGTCCTGCGCGGTGATCTTCATACTGTTGGCGGCTTCCTGCGCCTTGGTGCCGTCGCGCCACAGGATCGAGGACGCCGCTTCCGGCGAGATCACGCTGTAGATCGCGTGCTCGAACATCAGGACGCGGTTAGCGGTCGTGATCGCAATCGCGCCGCCCGACATGCCTTCACCGGTGACGATCGCGACATTGGGCACGCCGAGCGACAGGCACGCATCGGTCGAGCGCGCGATCGCCTCGGCCTGGCCGCGCTCCTCGGCGCCGATGCCGGGATAGGCGCCGGCGGAATCGACGATCGACAGCACGGGAATACCGAAGCGGTCGGCCATCTCCATCAGCCGCACCGCCTTGCGATAGCCTTCAGGCCGCGCCATGCCGAAATTGTGCTTGATGCGGCTCTCGGTGGTGGCGCCCTTCTCCTGGCCGACCACGCAGATGCTCTCGCCGCGGAAGCGGCCGAAGCCGCCGACCAGGGCCTCGTCGTCGGCGAATTTGCGGTCGCCGGCCATCGGGGTGAATTCGGTGATCAGCGCGTTGACGAAGTCGGTGAAGTGCGGCCGCTGCGGATGGCGCGCGACCAGCGTCTTCTGCCACGGCGTCAGATTGGCGTAGAGGTCGGCGAGCGCCTGCGCCGCCTTGTCCTCGATCCGCGCGACCTCGTCGCCGATGTCGCTGCCGCTAGCGGCGAGCGTGCGCAACTCGTCGATCTTGGATTCAAGCTCGGCGACAGGTTTTTCGAAGTCGAGATAGCTGCGCATCTGATCCGGCATCAAAACAATATAGGGAGGAACCTAGCGAGGGGCGAAGCGGTTTCGGCGTAGGGTAGGGAAGTTATGTAACTTCAATTGGTTAACGCGCATCCGGGCCGAACGCACGCCTCCCGTCGCGGGCAGGTCACGCTCTTTCTGCGGAGACGCCGCGGAAGTCAAGGCGGGCGTTAGGTCTCCGCCAGCGGATGCAGGTCGCGGACCAGGCTCTTCAGCCGCTCCTCGACCACATGGGTGTAGATCTGGGTGGTCGAGATATCGGTATGGCCGAGCAGGGTCTGCACGATGCGCAGGTCGGCGCCGTTGTGCAGCAAATGGCTGGCGAAGGCGTGGCGAAGCACATGCGGCGACACCAGCCGCGGCGCGAGGCCCGAGGCCGCGGCGAGTTCCTTGAGGTCGCGGGCGAAATGCTGGCGGGTCAGATGGCCGCTCTCGCCGAAGGACGGAAACAGCCATTTCGAGGGGGCGGCCCTCGTCTTCCGCTCCGGCTGCATCACCGCCATCGCCGCCAGGTACTCCGCCATCGCCTGGCGCGAGGCGTCGTTGAGCGGCACCAGCCGTTCCTTGTCGCCCTTGCCGCGCACCACGATCATCCGCGCGTCGCGCCGCGCGGCGGACAGCGGCAGCGACACCAGCTCGGAGACGCGTAAGCCCGTGGCATAGAGTACCTCGAGCAGGCAATGCAGGCGGAGCGCGCGCAGCCGCTGCGCCGGCGAGACGTCGCTCTCGGTCAGCTCCTTCGCACGCGTCAGCATGCGGTCGACGTCCGCGATCGACAGCACCTTCGGCAGGCCGCGGCCGCGCTTCGGCCCCGACAGGATCGCGGCCGGGTCGTCCTCACGGATCCGCTCGTTGAGCAGGAAACGGTAGAGGTGCCGCATCGCCGACAGCCGCCGCGCCACGCTGGAGGACTTGAAGCCGCGGGTGTCGAGATCGGCGAGGTAGCCGCGCAGCGCCTCGGTGTCGGCGCCGACGAAGCCCTGGCCGGAGCGGCCGAGGAATTCGGAGAAATCCGTGAGGTCGCGCCGGTAGGCGTCGAGCGTGTTGGCGCCGGCGCCCTGTTCCGCGGCGAGCATGTCGAGGAACAGGCCGATCAGGCTGGAATCGGAGGATTTGGCAGGGATCTTGGAACGCATTCCAGGATCATAGCGCCTATTTCTTGAGGAACTTATCCGGCGGGATGGTGACGGTCATTTCCCGCGGCTTCGGGTTCACGAAGTTCGCCAGCGCGTAGACGATGCCGTAGCCGATCCCAAAAATCACGGCGACGACCGTCAGGAAGCGGAACAGGCTGGGCATGGCGGTGGCTCGGGCGGCAAATTAATCAATGGAATCATCCAACATGTTCCCCGCGCCGTTGCAAGAGTCGCTGGCAACGGTAATGCCGGGGGTAGTATAGGTGGCTCGAAACCCGGGCAAATCTGTCAGATCAACCGAGCTTTTTTGATGTCCGAGACCGCCGCACCGGCACCGACCCACCCGACCCTGGAGGCCGATATCGCGGCCGCGCTGGGGCCGCGGTCGATCGTGCTGGTCGGGATGATGGGGGCCGGCAAGTCGACCATCGGCCGGCGGATGGCGGCGCGGCTGCATTTGCCCTTCACCGACGCCGATACCGAGATCGAGACGGCGGCCGGCATGTCGATCCCAGACATCTTTGAGACCCATGGCGAGCCTTATTTCCGGGACGGCGAGGCGCGCGTGATCGCCCGCATCCTCGACGGCGGCCCGATCGTGCTGGCGACCGGCGGCGGCGCCTTCATGCGCGAGGAAACCCGCCATCGCATCCGCAACAAGGCGGTGTCGATCTGGCTCAAGGCCGATACCGACGTCATCATGCGCCGCGTCCGCCGCCGCGCCGACCGCCCGCTGCTGCAGACCGCCGATCCCGAGGCGACCGTCAATCGCCTGCTCAGCGAGCGCGAGCCGGTCTACCAGAATGCCGATCTCACGATCGCCTCGCGCGACGTGCCGCATGACCGCATCGTCGAGGAATGCCTCGAGGCGCTACACGCGCATCTGTGCGGCGCGCGCCCGGCGGTTGCGCCAACAGATGATGGATTGAACGCTACGCCATGACTGCGCCTCTGAAACATTCCGATCCCATCACGGTCGACGTCGCGCTCGGCGATCGCGCCTATGACATCGTGATCGGCCGCGACGTGCTGTCCTCGCTCGGCGCCCGCGTCGCCGCGCTGCGGCCCGGCGTGCGCACCGCCATCGTCACCGACCGCACCGTTGCAAAACACTGGCTGGAGCCGACCGAAGCGTCGCTCGCCACTGCCGGTATTCCGACTGCGCGAATCGTCGTCGAGGAGGGCGAGGGCTCGAAGAGCTATGCCGGGCTGGCGCAGGTCAGCGAAGCGCTGATCGCGGCGAAGATCGAGCGCAATGATCTCGTGATCGCGCTCGGCGGCGGCGTGGTCGGCGATCTTGCCGGCTTTGCGGCGGCGATCCTGCGCCGCGGCGTCGACTTCGTGCAGGTGCCGACCTCGCTGCTGGCGCAGGTCGATTCCTCGGTCGGCGGCAAGACCGGCATCAATTCCCCGCAGGGCAAGAACCTGATCGGTTCGTTCCACCAGCCGGCACTCGTGATCGCCGACACGTCGGTGCTGGACACGCTGTCGCCGCGCCAGTTCCGCGCTGGTTACGCCGAGGTCGCGAAATACGGCATCCTCGGCGACGAGGCCTTTTTCACCTGGCTGGAGAAGAACCACGCCGACATCGTCGCAGGCGGCGCAGCGCGCGAGCATGCGATCGCCACCTCCTGCCGCGCCAAGGCCGCAATCGTCTCGCGCGACGAGCGCGAGACCGGCGAGCGCGCGCTGCTCAATCTCGGCCACACCTTCGGCCACGCGCTGGAGGCTGCGACCGGCTTCTCCGATCGCCTGTTCCATGGCGAGGGCGTCTCCGTCGGCATGGTGCTGGCGGCGCAATTCTCGGCGCAGCTCGGCATGATCGCGCCGGAGGCCGCGCTCCGCGTCGAGCGCCATCTTGCTGCGGTAGGCCTGCCGACGCGACTGCAGGATATCGCCGGCTTCGCCCAGGAAGGCCTGGCGGACGCCGATGCCCTGTTGGCGCTGATGGCGCAGGACAAAAAGGTCAAGCGTGGCAAGCTCACCTTCATCTTGCTGGAGGCGATCGGCCGCGCCGTGATCGCCAACAATGTCGAGCCGTCGCTGGTGCGCGACTTCCTGCAGGCGAAACTGGCCGAGGCTTGATACAATAAGGCTTGATACAATTAAGGCCTAAACTCTGTCCGGATGACATCAATTGGGCTGGTTCACGTTCTCGATCGTGCTGGGCTGTCTGTTCGTCTCCGCGTTCTTCGCGGCAAGCGAGACCGCGCTGACCGGCGCCTCGCGCGCCAGCATGCTGCGGCTGTCGAAGCAGGGTAACCGCGAGGCCGGCGTTGTCTCGAAACTGTTCGACATGCGCGAGCGGCTGATCGGCGCGCTTCTGCTCGGCAACAACATCGCCAATATCGGCGCCTCGGCGCTGGCGACCGGCGTGTTCACGGCCTGGTTCGGCGAGGTCGGCGTGCTCTACGCCACCGCCGTGATGACGGTCATGGTCGTGGTGTTCGCGGAGGTGCTGCCGAAGACCATTGCCATCAATGCGCCCGACCGCATCTCGCTTCTGGTGGCGCGGCCGATGCGGCTGACCATGTTCGTGCTGGGGCCGTTGCTCACGATCATCGAAGCCATCGTGCTCGCGCTAATGAAGCTCTTCGGCATCAAGGTCGGCGCGCATCAGGCAATTCTCTCGCCGACCGAGCGCCTGCGCGGCGCGGTCGACCTGCTGCATCACGAGGGCAAGGTCGAGAAGCACGACCGCGACATGTTTGGCGGCTTGCTCGATCTGCGCGAATTGCAGGTGTCCGATGTCATGGTTCACCGCACCGAGATGACCATGATCAACGCCGACCTGCCGCCGGAGGACCTGGTGCGCGAGGTGCTGGCGAGCGAATACACCCGCATCCCGCTGTGGCGCGAGAAGCCGGAGAACATCGTCGGCGTCCTGCACGCCAAGGACCTGTTGCGCGCGATCCGCGCCAACGAAGGCGATATGTCGTCGATCGATGTCTCGACCGTCGCGCTGCCGCCCTGGTTCGTCCCGGAGATGCGCCCGGTCTCCGAGCAGTTGAAGGCGTTCCGCCGCCGCAAGACCCACTTCGCTCTCGTCGTCGACGAGTATGGCGAGGTCGAAGGCATGGTGACGCTGGAGGACATTCTGGAGGAGATCGTCGGCGACATCTCCGACGAGCACGACGTCGTGGTCGCCGGCGTCCGCGCCCAGCCGGACGGCTCGGTCGTGGTCGACGGCTCGGTGCCGATCCGCGATCTCAACCGCGCGATGGACTGGCATCTGCCCGACGAGGAGGCGACCACGGTCGCCGGCCTCGTGATCCACGAGGCGCGCTCGATCCCCGAGCGCGGCCAGAGCTTCACCTTCCACGGCTTCCGCTTCCGCGTGCTCCGCCGCGAG
The DNA here is from genome assembly GCF_042430365.1 of Bradyrhizobium erythrophlei. Lineage (GTDB taxonomy): Bacteria > Pseudomonadota > Alphaproteobacteria > Rhizobiales > Xanthobacteraceae > Bradyrhizobium > Bradyrhizobium erythrophlei. The sequence goes on along the minus strand of NZ_JBHMET010000187.1, from coordinate 82,594 downwards.
CGCAACCGCATCACCGCGCTGCGCATCGTCGCCGTCCCGCGCGACGCGGCCGAGCATGAGGAGAAGAAGCCGAAGCGGGCCGGGACGGCGTTCTAGGGCGGGCCTGCCGAGCCGCGCGCTAGGACCGTGGATCGCCGCCCATATGGAAGGTCTTGGCGAAATCGTAGCACGCGCCGCACAGGATCTTCGGCTGGAGATGTTCCAGGGCCGCGCCGATCCATTCGCCATCCGTCACTTCGACCCTGCTGTTGCAGTCCGAGCACCAGGCGTCGGGTCGCGGGTTGTCGGGGTCTTCGCGCGTCCAGAAGAATCCGACGCGAGTGCGATTGACCAGCCCTTCGGCGATGTGCTGGCAGACGAAGGTTCTTTGCTGAAGACCATGAACGGTGCACCGCACGTCGGCCACAGGATGTCTCCCTACTCGATATCGATCGCGATTCCCGACAGCTTCCAGGCGCCGTCGGATGGGATGAAGCCGAGCTGATACTTCACCTGCTTGGGCGTGGTCTCAAAATGGCCTTTCAGGCGCAGCACGCCCTTGTCGTCGATCTTGGCGTCCTCGTCCGCGATGGCGGGCTTGGCGACCACGGCGTCGAACACCGCGTGCTTCTCGACCAGGTCCTTGAAGATCGTCTGCAGCTTGTCCGGCGGAAACTGATCGCGGAACGGCTTTGAGATCTTGGCGTGGAACACGGTGAAGTTATCGGCGGCCACCGCGTCGTTGAGCGACACCAGGATGCTCTTGATCAGCACCTCCTGCACGAACGGGCTCGGCATATCCAGTGCCGAGGCCGGAGGCGTTGCGCAAATGACGAGCAGGCCCGTGGCGGCTGCGAATGACCGGAATCGTGCCCTCTGAGGGATCATCAAATGGCCCCTTCAATCGGTGGCGATGTGATCCGAGCCGGCCGCTCTCGCAATCGAGCGGGTCCATCACCGGTGGGAATTCATTCTGGATAGATGAAACTCGCCGCGGCGTCGTGAGGCAAGCGCGAACTAGCCCCGTTTTTCCCCGGGGGCGTGTGCATGGATCGCCAGCGCATGCACGGTCGAAGCGAGTTCCCCCGCCAGCGTCGCATTTATCATGCGATGGCGTTCGATCCGGCTCTTCCCTTCGAAGGCCGGAGACACAATATACACCCTGAAGTGCGTTTCGCCGCCTTCCCTGTGGCCGGCATGGCCCTCATGCAGATGTGATTCATCGACCACGTCGAGGCTTTCCGGAAAGAAAGCTTCACGCAACTTGTTTATGATAGCATCTCTGGTTCTCATGGCGGCGCCATTACGTTTGCGACGGCTGTCCGTCAATGGTTTGAGCGACAAACGAGGTGATCGCAATGTCAAGACTTGAAGATTTGTGCATTGCGTAGTCAAAGATAACATGCCGATCGATTCATCAAAATTCTTCGACTCCATCCGCATCAAGCCCACCAAGGTGAGCGCGAAGCGGCAGGCGCAGGCTGGCGAGCAAGCCATGACCTGCGAGTGGGCGGGTTGCCAGAACAAGGGCGCGCACCGCGCGCCGAAGGGTCGCGAGAATTCGCGCGAGTACTGGCACTTCTGTCTCGATCACGTTCGCGAGTACAACCAGTCCTACAATTTCTTCCAGGGCATGAATCCGGATGACGTCGCGCGCTACCAGAAGGACGCGCTGACCGGCCACCGTCCGACCTGGAAGATGGGCGCTAACTCGGGCTCCAAGAAGGGCGAGGGCGATTTCGACGCCGCGTCCGATCCGTTCCACATGTTCTCCGAGCTCAACGGCCGCGGCCGCTGGCGGCCCGGTCCGGGCGCGCAGGCCAAGCCCGAGACGCGCAAGGTGATGAACGCCGAGCGCAAGGCGCTGCAGGTGATGGGGCTCGGGGCTGAGGCGACGCTCGAGGACGTCAAGGCGAAGTACAAGGCGCTGGTGAAGCAGCACCACCCCGACGCCAACGGCGGCGATCGCTCGACCGAGGACCGCCTGATCGAGATCATCAAGGCGTATAATTATCTCAAGACCGTGGTGCGCGAGGCGTAGGCCGTCGCGCGCGACTCGAGTAGTTCCGTAGCCCGGATGCAGCGCAGCGAAATCCGGGACTCCCTCACGTGAGGCCAGACCGTTCCCGGATTTCGCTTCGCTCCATCCGGGCTACGGTTCATCGGTCAGTCTCTCAGCCCTTCGGCTTCGCCCCGACATAGGACGAACTCGGCCGGATCAGCCGTCCGGTGCGCCGCTGCTCCAGGGCATGCGCGGTCCAGCCGGCGGCGCGGGCGACCGCGAAGATCGGCGTGAAGGCCTGCCGCGGAATCTCCAGTGCATCGAGCAGGATCGCGGTGAAGAACTCGACATTGGTTTCCAGCGGCCGGTCCGGGTTCTTCCGCCGCAGGGCGCCGCGGATATAGGCCTCGACCTCGCCGGCGAACGGCAGGTCGGCGCCGTCGGCCGCGAGCCGCTCGATCGCAACCTTCAGCACGTCGGCGCGCGGGTCGCGCACGCGGTAGACGCGATGGCCGAACCCCATCAGCCGCTCGCCGCGCGACAGCGCGTCATCGACCCAGGGCTTGATACGCTCGCGCGTGCCGATCGCGTCGAGCATTTCCAGCACCGGCTCCGGCGCGCCGCCATGCAGTGGACCGGTGAGCGCGCAATAGCCGCCGGTGACGGCCGCGAACAGATCGGCCTGCGTCGAGGCGATCACCCGCGTGGTGAAGGTCGACGCGTTCATGCCGTGATCGCAGACGGTGACGAAATAGGCATCCAGAGCCGCGACCTCGCGCGGCTCGGCCTTGCGGTTGAGCAGCATGCGTAGCGTGTCGGCGGCGTGGCTGATATTCGCATCCGGCGCGACCGGATCGTTCCCTTTCGCGCGCTGTACCAGCGCTCCTGCGATGACAGGGAGGGCGCCGACGATGGTCGCCTCGTGCTCGAGCCCGTTCTCGCCGCGCAGCCCGGCGATCGCGGCACGGAAGCCGTCGACGATGGACGTGCCGCGGGTCGCGGGCAGCAGGTCCGGCAGGCGCGCAAACGCGCGCTCGCGGGCGGCGCCGAGGCTGACGCGGACATTGGCCTCGCTCAGCGTCTTGCCGGTGGCGCCGTTCCACAGCCGCGCGGTGACGCCCTCGAAGCTCGACTTGCCGGCGAGGTCGGCGACGTGCTCGCCGGCGATGATCAGTTCGCCGCGCTCGCCGTCGACATGGCTCAACACGGTCTCAGCGGCGGGGACCCCGTCCAGACCGATCTGGCTCTTGGTGAGGTGGATATTCATGACCCGATCTCCTGTTTCACGACAGCAAACGTCGGGTCTCTCGACAGATTGATCAATCTTGATTATATAAATCAATATGAAAAAATCCGCCGAGCTCTACCTCTCCGCCCGGGAAGCCGCCGCCGAGCTCGCGATCTCGCCGGCCACCCTCTACGCCTATGTCAGCCGCGGGCTGATCCGCTCCGAGCCGTCACCGGATTCGCGCAGCCATCGCTACCGTGCCGAGGACATCCGCGGCCTGAAGGAGCGCCGCGTGCCGTCGCCGGAGCCGCGCGGCCTGCGCAGTTTCGATGCCGATCTGCCGGTGATGGATTCGGCGATTGCGACCATCACCGAGCAGGGACCGATCTATCGCGGCGTCAACTGCGTCGACCTCGCTGAGAAGGACACGCTGGAGCACACCGCGACGCTGTTGTGGGACGTCACCGGGGTCGATCCGTTTGCGCCGGACAATTGCCCGCAGGTGTCGGACGAAATGCGTGCGATCGCCGAGGCCGCGCGCCGCGCCGCGCCGATCGACCGCACCATCGCCGTGCTCGCGCTTGCCGCGAGCGCCGATCCTGGCGCCTTCACCCGCGCGCCCGACGGCCGCGCGATGGTCGGCGCCCGTATCCTGCGCCTCGTGGTGGCGACCATGCTGAATGCGCAAGCCTCGGCCGCGCCGCTGCACGAACAGATTGCCCGCGTGTGGGCGCCGGACCACAAGCATGCGCCGGATCTGATCCGCCGCGCGCTGGTGCTGCTCGCCGATCACGAGCTGAACGCTTCGACCTTCACCGCGCGTTGCGCGGCCTCGACCGGCCTCAATCTTTATGACGCGATCATCGCGGGGCTCGCGGCACTGAAGGGGCCGAAGCATGGCGGGGCCGGCGTGCTCGCCTCGCGCCTGGTCAAGACGATGATCGACAATGACGTCGGCCCGGTGATTCGCGAGCGCGTCGCGCTTGGCGAACGCTTCGCCGGCTTCGGTCACGGCGTCTACAAGAAGGGTGATCCGCGCGCGATCTCCCTGCTCGAAGCGCTGACCCGCGCCGGCGCGCCGCGCAAATTCACCAAGGAGGTCCCGGAGCGGATCGCGGAAGCGACCGGCGAGTTCGTGAACATCGATTATGCGCTGGCGGTGCTGGTGCACGCGCTGCGGATGCCCGCGAGCAGCGAGCTCGCGCTGTTTGCGATGGCGCGCTGTGTCGGCTGGATCGCGCATGCCAGCGAGCAGCTCCAGCACGGCAAGCTGATTCGGCCGCGCGCCCGCTATGTCGGCCCGGCGCCGGGCCGCGGCGGAGCGGCCAACAGCATCTGAAGCCTAAAGCGCGATGAGATTTGGATGAATCGTCATCGCGCCTTAGGTTTTTGTTTGAGCATGATCCCCGCGCAAACGCTTCGCGTTTGTCGCGAGGGAAAACCGCTACACACTTTTCCGGATCATGCTCTATTTCGCGGGCTTCGCCGGCTCGATGATGCCGCCGCCATGACGGCGGCGGATGGTCCAGACCGCGAGCGCGACGATGATCGCACCGCCGGCAACTGCGAACATCCAGAGATGCTTGCCGGTATGCTCATGGTGAGGCAGGCCGGCATAGTCGTGCAGCGCGGTGACGGCGAGCACACCGGGCAGCACGTGCGCCGTCGCCCAGAGCAGGATCGCCGGGATGTTGATTCCGTAGAACTGGACCGGCGGCATGCCGAGCGCGCCCGCCGTGATCGGCACGAAGGCGCGGATCGGCGGTACGAAACGGGCAAAGAACACCGCGAACATGCCCCAGCGATCGAAGAAGGCCTCGCTCTGCGCGACCACGCGCGGATAGCTGGAGAGCGGCCAGGCGGAGAGGATCTCGCGCTGGCTGCGGATGCCGATCAGATAGGCGGTGCCGTCTCCGACCAGGGCGCCGGCCGCAGCGGCCGCAAGCACCGGCAACAGCTTCAATTCGCCGCCGGGGACCAGCGCGCTCAGCGCCAGGATGATGGTCGAGCCCGGCACCAGCGAGCCGACCACCGGCACGGCTTCCAGCAAGGCGGCTAGGAACAGCGTCAGATAGGCAAGCCAAGCGTGATCGGCGACGAAGGTGATCAGCGGGGTGAGGAAAGAAGTCACAAAATTCCTGCAGCAGGGAGCGTGTTGGCGTCAGACCTAACAACTCGGGGCAGGGGTGAAAAGTGCCCGGATGGGCAGGCCTAAGCGTTGATCGGGCAAAAGTACGGCGTGATTTGCAGGGCAGCCCTCCAAAAACCGAACGCCCTACCTATCTTCATGATACAACAACGGAACTTTGATTGGCCGCCGGGCTTCTGCCGGCCGCTGCTCTCTGCTAGGCTCATGCGCAGCACCCAATCCGCAGCCAAACGATTAATCTGGTTTCGGGAATGCCCGGGACCTCGGAGGATGAATGACGACCGCCGTCCAGACCAGAGCTCAGGAACCCGTCGGCTTGCCCGACATGAAGGTGTCGGTCCGGCAGGTCTTCGGGATCGATAGCGACCTGGAAGTTCCCGCCTATTCCGAAGTCGATCCGCACGTGCCGGAGGTCGACAGCGATTATCGCTTCGACCGCGCCACCACGCTCGCGATCCTCGCCGGCTTCGCCAAGAACCGCCGCGTGATGGTCACCGGCTATCACGGCACCGGCAAGTCGACCCATATCGAGCAGGTCGCCGCGCGCCTCAACTGGCCCTGCGTGCGCGTCAACCTCGACAGCCACATCAGCCGTATCGATCTCGTCGGCAAGGACGCGATCGTGGTCAAGGACGGCAAACAGGTCACCGAATTCCGCGACGGCATCTTGCCCTGGGCGCTGCAGCACAACATCGCGCTGGTGTTCGACGAATACGACGCCGGCCGTCCTGACGTGATGTTCGTGATCCAGCGCGTGCTGGAAATCTCCGGCCGCCTGACGCTGCTCGACCAGAACAAGGTGATCAAGCCGCACCCGGCGTTCCGCCTGTTCTCGACCGCCAACACGGTCGGCCTCGGCGACACCTCGGGCCTCTATCACGGCACCCAGCAGATCAACCAGGGCCAGATGGACCGCTGGTCGATCGTCACCACGCTGAACTACCTCGCCCATGACGAGGAAGTTGAGATCGTGCTGGCGAAGGCGCGCCACTACCGCACGCAGGAAGGCCGCGACATCGTCAACAAGATGGTGCGGCTTGCCGATCTCACCCGCAACGCCTTCGCCAACGGCGACCTGTCGACGGTGATGAGCCCGCGCACGGTGATCACCTGGGCCGAGAACGCCGACATCTTCAACGACATCGGCTTCGCGTTCCGCGTCACCTTCCTCAACAAGTGCGACGAGCTGGAGCGGCCGCTGGTCGCCGAGTTCTACCAGCGCTGCTTCAACGTCGAGCTGCCGGAATCCTCGGTCAACGTGGCACTCAGCTAGTCCATGCCGAAAATATCCGTCGAGCGCACAGTCACACAGACGAAGAAAGCGGTGCTCGACGGATTGCTCCGCTATAACAACGAGAAGATGGGGAAGCAGAAGTACAAGCGCTTCGCCATCTCGCTGCGGCAAGGCGACGAGATCGTCGGTGGCATCGTCGGCGAGGTCTGGACTGCGGTGTTGTTCATCCAGTTCTTCTGGATGGAGCAGAAGTTTCGCAGGAAGGGCTTCGGCGGCAAGCTGATCAAGGCGATCGAGGATGAGGCGCGGCGCTTCGGGGCGACCCGATCCTATCTGGATACGATGAGCTTCCAGGCGCCCGCTTTCTACCGCGCCAACGGATATAAAGAGTTCGGTTCGATTGAGGGGTATCCCGGCGGCGTGACGCGCCATTGGTTTACGAAATCGCTATGACAACCTCCAACATCAAATTCCGCCCCGGATCGAAGGAAGCGCCGACCGAGCCGTTCAAGCGCTCGGTCACCGCATGCCTGAAGGCGATCGCGAAGAAGCCCGAACTCGAGGTCAGCTTCGCTGCCGAGCGTCCGGGGCTTGCGCCCGGCAAGGCGCGGCTGCCGGAGCCGGCGCGCAAGTTGACCAAGCGCGATGCGGCGATCGTGCGCGGCCACGCCGATTCGATCGCGCTGAAGCTCGCCTGTCACGATCCGAAGGTGCATCGCAAGCTGATGCCCGGCAACCCGCAGGCGCGCGGCGTGTTCGAGGCGGTCGAGCAGGCGCGGGTCGAGGCGATCGGCTCGCGGCGCATGTCCGGTGTCGCCAAGAACCTCACCGCGATGCTCGACGATCACTTCCACCGCGGCAAGTATGACGAGATCACCGACCGCGCCGACGCGCCGCTGTCGGATGCGCTCGCCATGCTGGTGCGCGAACGTCTCACCGGGCTGGCGCCGCCCGCGGCCGCCAAGAAGATGGTCGATCTCTGGCGCCCGGTGCTGGAGGACAAGATCGGCACGCGGCTCGACAAGCTCAGCCGGTTCACCGAGGACCAGGCCAGGTTCGGCGACCTCGTTCATGACCTGTTGTCGGCGCTCGACCTCGGCGACGACCGTGACATGGACACCGACGAGGACGACGACCAGGACGAGAATCCGGACGGCGAGAACGATCAGTCCGGCGCCGAGGGCTCGCCCGATTCCGATGCCGCGCAGGAGATGAGCGCCGACCAGGCGCAGGCCACCGCCGACGAGATGAGCGAAAGCGCGATGGAGAGCGCGCAGGCCTCGACATCGGACACCTTCGACGACGGCGAGCTCGGCGACGACGAGACGCCGGGCGAGGCGACACGACCGAATGCACGCGGCCAGAACGAGCCGCGCGGGCCGGAGTATCACGCCTTCGCGCCGAAGTTCGACGAGGTGATCGCGGCCGAAGACCTCTGCGACCACGACGAGCTCGAGCGGCTGCGCAGCTACCTCGACAAGCAGCTCGCGCATCTGCAAGGCATCGTGGCGCGGCTCGCCAATCGCCTGCAGCGCCGATTGATGGCGCAGCAGAACCGCGCCTGGGAGTTCGACCTCGAGGAGGGCATCCTCGATCCGGCGCGACTGTCGCGCGTCGTCACCGATCCCTATCACCCGCTATCCTTCATGCATGAGAAGGAAGCGACCTTCCGCGACACCGTGGTGACGCTGTTGCTCGACAATTCCGGCTCGATGCGCGGCCGGCCGATCACGGTCGCTGCGACCTGCGCCGACATCCTGGCGCGCACGCTGGAGCGCTGCGGCGTCAAGGTCGAGATCCTGGGCTTCACCACCCGCGCCTGGAAGGGTGGGCAGTCGCGCGAGGCCTGGCTTGCCGCCGGCAAGCCGGCCAATCCCGGCCGCCTCAACGATCTCCGCCACATCATCTACAAATCCGCCGATGCGCCATGGCGTCGCGCGCGGAAGAACCTTGGCCTGATGATGCGCGAGGGGCTGCTTAAGGAGAACATCGACGGCGAGGCGCTCGACTGGGCGCACAAGCGCCTGCTCGCGCGTCCCGAGCAGCGCCGCATCCTGATGATGATCTCGGACGGCGCGCCGGTCGACGACTCGACGCTGTCGGTCAACCCCGGCAACTATCTCGAGCGGCATCTGCGCCACATCATCGACGAGATCGAGACCCGCTCGCCGGTCGAGCTGATCGCGATCGGCATCGGCCATGACGTGACGCGCTACTATCGCCGCGCCGTCACCATCGTGGACGCCGAAGAACTTGGTGGTGCCATCACCGAGAAGCTCGCCGAGCTGTTCAGCGAGACCCACGGCCCCGTACCCGCATCGGGTGGACGGCGCCGTCTCCACTCGTGAGACATGCGCTCAACCCTTAGCCGCCGCCGCTTCCTCAAGGATGTGGCGGCGGGGCTGTCGGCCGCCGCGCTGCCAGCGCTTGTGCGTGCCGAGACCGCGACACAACCGCCGCCGAAGCCGGCCTACAAGCCCAGCGAATATTCCGTCACGGCACCGGTTTCCATCGAGGTCAAGGCGCGGCCGCTGCCGTCGTTCGACACCCGCGACGGATCGCATGTGCGGTTCGGCGCGCTGGAATATCGCAGCGGCCTGATCCTGACGTCGTCATTCTCCGGTTTCGGCGGCCTGTCGGGCTTGCGGCTCGATCCCAAGGGCGAACGCTTCATCGCGATCAGCGACAAGGGCAGCTGGTTCACCGGGCGCATCGTCTATCGTGGCCGCGAGATGGTCGGGCTCGACGATGTCGAGGCTGCGCCGTTGCTCGGGCCCGACGGCAAGCCGATCATCACGCGCGGCTGGTACGACTCGGAATCGCTCGCGCTCGACGGCTCCTTCGTCTATGTCGGGCTCGAGCGCGTCAACCAGGTGCTGCGCTACGATTTCTCCAAGGGTTTTACCCGCGCGCCCGGCGAGGTGGTGCCGCTGCCGCCGGCGGCGCGCAAGCTTCCCTCCAACAAGGGGCTCGAGGCGCTGGTGTTCGTGCCCAAGGGGTTGCCGCTGGCCGGCACGCTGATCGCGATGTCCGAGCGCGGGCTCGACGCGGCCGGCAACCTCATCGCGTTCCTCGTCGGCGGCAAGACGCCGGGCCAGTTCGGCATTCGCCGCACCGAGAATTTCGACATCAGCGACGCGGTGCTGCTGCCGTCGGGCGATCTGTTGATCCTGGAGCGGAAATTCTCCTGGATCGGCGGCATCGGCATCCGCATCCGCCGTCTCGCACTGAGCCAGATCGCACCCGGTGCCGTGGTCGACGGTCCCTCGATCTTCAATGCCGATCTCAGCAACGAGATCGACAATATGGAAGGCATCGACGCCCATGTGAAGCCGGAGGGCGACACCGTGCTGACCATGGTGTCCGACGACAATTTCTCGCTGATCCAGCGCAACCTGCTGCTGCAGTTCACGTTGGTGGAGTGAGGTGCCGGCGCCTCGCCGTCACGGAGGGGAGGGTGACGTCGAACCGCGCGCTTCGACCTCTGCGGCTCGACGGCCGTCGCATGCTGGTCGAATTCTCGGCCGGGGCCGATTGCGTACCGGTGGCGGGTCAACGTTATCGCATTGCTGATCTGCGCCCCGGCCGGTTGGGCGACGACGACGGTTGGTGATCGCGATCGCCGCCCCTATCTTATCGGCGCCCCTTCCATAGGTCCGGATACTCGCATGAGCACCCTGTTCTCTCCGATCGAACTGCGCGGCCTGCATCTCTCCAATCGCATCATGGTTTCGCCGATGTGCCAGTATTCGGCCGTCGACGGCTCGGCCAATGATTGGCATTTCACCCACATCAACATGCTGGCGCTGTCGGGCGCTGCGATGTTTTGCATCGAGGCCACCCATGTCGAGGATATCGGGCGCATCACGCCGGGCTGCCTCGGCCTCTACAACGACGCCAACGAGGCGGCGCTGAAGCCGATCCTCGCCTCGGTGCGCAAGCATTCGAAGGCGGCGGTGGCGATGCAGCTTGCCCATGCCGGCCGCAAGGGGTCGAGCCAGCGGCCCTGGGAGGGCGGACAGTTGATCCCGGTCGCGCAAGGCGGCTGGCAGCCGGTGGCGCCGTCGGCGGTCGCGCACAAGGATGGCGAGGCGGCGCCGTTGACCCTCGATGACGCCGGGCTGAAGCGCATCCGCGATGCCTTCGTCGCCGCCGCCAGGCGCGCCGAGCGGCTCGGCATCGATGCGCTCGAGCTGCACAGCGCGCACGGCTATCTCTTGCACCAGTTTCTGTCGCCGATCGCCAACAAGCGCACGGATCAATATGGCGGCTCGCTCGAAAACCGCATGCGCTACCCGCTGGAAGTGTTCGACGCGGTGCGCGCGGCGTTTCCGGACCGCCAGCCGATCGGTGTGCGCGTTTCCGCGACCGATTGGGTCGAGGGCGGATGGGACGTCGCGCAGACGATCGAATATGCGAAGGAGCTGAAGAAGCGGGGCGTCGACTGGATCGATGTCTCCTCCGGCGGCGTCTCGCCATTGCAGAAGATTCCGCTCGGCCCGGGCTACCAGGTGCCGGCGGCGCAGGCGGTGAAGGACGCGACCGGCGTCACCACGATGGCCGTCGGCCTGATCACCGAGGCGAAGCAGGATGAGGAGATCGTTGCCTCAGGAAAGGCCGACATGGTCGCGATCGCCCGCGGCATGCTGTACGACCCGCGCTGGGGCTGGCACGCCGCCGCCGAACTCGGCGGTCAGGTGGCCGCGCCGCCGCAATATTGGCGCTCGCAGCCCTCGACGCAGAAGGCGCTGTTCGGCACAACAACGTTCGGCGCGCGGTAGCATCCCGCCGCCGCCATCGCCAGCGAAGGCAATGCACGTATCGCACGAGCGGCACAGCCAGCTCTATGGGCTGGATCACAGTGCCGCGGTTCGTGCGGTCGCGCGCATGTGACGGGGAACGCCTTCCGCATTTCGGCAAAAAAGCCTAGCCTGCTCTGGGCGATGGGTGAGGGCACGGCGATGCGAACCCGTGTACGGAAATTTGCCCATGTGCTGGAGCGCCTCGGCCTTGCGATGGCGGGCGCGGCAAGCGGCCTGTTCGTCGGCGTGCATGTCGGATCAAACATTGCGGTGCTGACGTCGGAGGCCTTCGTGCTCATCATGATGGTCTGCGGTGCGATCGGCTTCTACCTCGGCATCGATACCCCGCAGCTGATCTTTCATCCGAAGGAGTCTACCTCAACCCGCGAGATCGACGCTGCGGAGCTGCTCAGTGCGATCGGCACCTTCCTCGCCACACTGGTTGCGTTCTTCGCGGTCGGCGTCGTCGTGCTGCGCAGCGAGCCGCACATCGCCTTAACCGCGGCGATCATGGTCGGTTGGGTGTTCGGCGTCGCCATGCAGATCGTCGCCGGCACCATGGCCCGCATCCGTGCGTGAGACGCCGGCGCGGTGATCAGCTGCTGCTCCGCCTTGCTTACCTGTTCGCGACCTTGGTGGGATCCTTGACCGCCTTGCAGGTCTCGTGCTCGACGCTGTAGAGTTCTCCGCCGACCTTTTCGATCTTGCGAATGTAGATGTCGTGGACGACTTCGCGCGTCTTCGCGTCGATCGATATCGGCCCGCGCGGGCTTTCCCATGCCATGCCCTTCATGGCGTCGACCAGTGCGTCGCCGTTGGTCTTGCCGCCGGTCGCCTTCAGCGCCTCGTAGATCAGATGCATGCCGTCATAGGCGCTGACGCTGATGAAGTTCGGACGGACATTCGCATTGGCCTTGCGGAACGCTGCGACATAGTCGTGATTGAGATCCGATGGATGATAGGCGGAGTAGAACCCTGCCGTGATCGTGCCGATCATGGCATCGCTCATCCCCGGCAGGTCTTCGTCGTCGGCGATGTCGCCGGGGCCGATCAGCTTGATCCCGGTCTTGTCGAGTCCGCGTTCGACAAACTGCTTGGCCAGGATGCCGGCTTGGCCTGTCGGAACGAAAATGAAAAGAGTGTCGGGATTGCCGTCCCGCGCACGCTGCAGGAACGGAGCGAAATCGGGATTGGCCAGCGGCACTTTCAGCGCTTCGACGATCGATCCACCTGCCTCGGTGAAGCTTGCGGTAAATACGCCGGCGGCTTCATGCCCGGGCGCCCCGTCCGACGCGATGATGGTGGCCCGCTTCGATCCGTTTTTGGCCGCCCAGTTCGCCAGCACGCTGGCCTGCTGCGCGTGCGTCCAGCTGGTGCGCACGAAGTAAGACGAGCGGTCGGTCACGATCGATGTGCCGATACCATGACGACGGTTGCCGTCTTGCTCTCATTGGCCAACGGCGCGAGGGCGAGCACGCTCGGCGTCATCCCGCCGCCAATGATCGCGACCTTGTCGTTGACGATGAGGTCCTGTGCAATGCGCTTGGCATTGTCGGGCAAGCTCGCATCGTCGCGGACGATCAATTCGATCTTGCGACCGGCGACCATGTCGCCATGCTGCGCCAGATAGAGCCGCGCCCCGGCGACCGCCTGCTTGCCGACAGGCCCGAGAACGCCGGTCAATGGCATCGCCAACCCGACCTTCACGACATCCTGCGCGCGGGCGTGTCCCGATTGCACCGCCCCGAGCGCAAGAGCGCCCGCGACCAATATGGCAAATGGCGTCTTCGACATGGCCGACCTCCCGCCTGCCCAAAAATGATGCTGGGCTGGTACGCGACTATCGGCACCGCCGCGGGGAAGTCCTGATCACGAAGTGACAGAACAACGAATTTCCTGCTAAATTTCTCCGATTGGTGCCGTCTGTGGGCATGGAGTGACCTCTATGAACCCGGCGACTGATTCCGTTTTTGGTATTTGATACCTTTGTACTTGACCTCGCCCGCGGTGTCGCGCGCGTGGACGGCGTCGATCTTGATCTCAGGCCGAAGTCATTTGCAGTACTCGGCCATCTCGCCAGGAATGCCGGGCGGTTGGTGTCCAAGCAGGATCTGCACGAGGCGGTCTGGGGCAACGTCGCCGTATCAGACGATTCGCTCGTCCAATGCATCCGCGAGCTGCGCCTGAAGTTACGTGATGACGACCACCGCATCATCAAGACGGTGTCTCGGCGGGGTTACCGGCTGGATGCCGAGCCGATTCCGCTATCGCAAGAACATGGTTCGCAGAATGTCCCGCGCAGGACGTGCACCTTCGGGGTCGTTGCAGGACGTTTGGCGATGTTTTCGCGATGGTTGCTGGTCGCCGGCCTGTCGGTGATCGCCTTCGCAGCTCTCGCGTTCGTGCCGCCGATTGCAAACGGGATGCGGCATCCGCTGGCGGAATTGGCGAACTGGCTTGCACCCCAGGATCACGGCATTGTGTCAAATCAGGATCTCGAGCGGATCACCGCGCTCGCCGTCGAGAAGCAGTTGCCGCTTCCTGCCTTTCGCATTCGCGCACCGGCAAATAACGCGCCGGACAATATCCGCCGCTTTCTCGGCGTGTGGGTGAGCGATGAGGGATGGATCAACTCGCACCGGCAATTCATGATGATCGTCACGAGTGTCGATAAAGATGGTGTCGCGACTGGCTATCTCGTGAACGGACCGGCGATGCCGCACAGCCGTACGCCGGGACCGGGCTTTTCCGGCGGCTTCACCGGCTATGTTTTGGACGACACCTTGCGATACGACGGTAATGCGGGACTGCATTCTGCCTCCATCACCGAGGATGGGCGGATCGAGTTCAAGCTCATCTTCCGGGAGGGCGGTACCGGGGTGGTGTTTCTTGAACCGCTATGGACGCTCGCTCACCCAGGGCACGTTGTTCGCAATCAAACATGATCGCCGCACGCGTCGTGACGACGCAGGCGAGTTTGCGTCTTTCGCATTTTCGCAAAAAGGCCTAGCCTGCTCGTGGGCAATGGGCGAGGTCACGGCGATGCAAATCCGTGTACGGAAATTTGCCCATGTGCTCGAGCGTCTCGGCCTTGCGATGGCGGGCGCGGCAAGCGGCCTGTTCGTCGGCGTGCATGTCGGCTCGAGCATCGCGGCGCTGACGTCGCAGGCCTTCCTGCTCATCATGATGGTCAGCGGCGCGATCGGTTTCTATCTCGGCATCGATGTGCCGCCGATGATCCTTCATCCGAAGGACGCGGCCTCGGCGCGCAAGATCGACGCGGCGGAGCTGCTGAGCGCGATCGGCACCTTCCTCGCGACGCTGGTTGCATTCTTCTCGGTCGGCGTTGTCGTGCTGCGCGGCGAGCCGCACATCGCCTGGACCGCGGCGATCATGATCGGCTGGGTGTTCGGCGTCGTCATGCAAATCGTCGCCGGCACCATCGCGCGCACGCGTGCGTGATCATTCACGCGGGACGCCGAGACCGGCGAGATGGGTGTCGATGAACTGCGCGAGGCGCTCGCGCAATTGTTGCGGCGGCACGGCGACCATGCGCTCTTCGAGGCCGAGCGAGATGATGCCGTGCACCGCGGAGAACATCATGCGCGCGAGCAGTGCGATGTCCTCGCCGTCGCGCTCAGGCAACAGCCGCACCAGCGGCGCATGCATCAGCGCGAACGCATCCATCACCATCAGCAGGATGTCTTCCGGAAACGGCCGGTCATTCTCCATCCGGTGCTCGAACAGCGCGCGCAACAGATTGGCGTGCTCGGTGGCGAAGGCGAGATAGGCGGCGGCGAGCCCGTGGAGCTGACGGCGGGGGTCGTCGGCGGGGACCGCCGCCAGCCGGGCGGTCAGCGCCTGAACCGTTTCCCGATTGACCGTCAGGATCAGCCCGTCGAAGTCCCCGAACTCATTATAGACGCTGCCGATGGCGCAGTCGGCGGCCTCGGCGACGTCACGAACTTTCAATGATCTCAATCCCTTAGAGGCGATCAAGCGACGCGCAATCTGGATCAGCAAAGCGCGGCGCTGGAGTTTTTTTCGCTCCCTCAGTGATTCATCTTGAACATTGTTCATTTCTGCGCTACTAACTTGAGCGTTGCTCAAAATTGGCTTGGAGGCCACCGACATGCAGACCATAGCACTTCGAACGACCACCACCCTCGTCGACGATGCGATCAAACTCGCGAAGCGCATCGGTCGGGCCATCGTTCAGTTTGAGATGGCACCGATCGAGCGCATCGCCCATGCCAGCGATGTCGCGGGCGTTCTGGAGCAGCGGCGTGCGGACAAACGTGCGCCGCGCGGCGGCGCGCGAAACGGCCGCCGCTGCAACCCGCGCAACTGCCCGCTGTCGCCGTTCGCCGGATTGAGCGAGCTGACCTAAGGGTGTGACGGAGCCGGACGCACAACCGCAATTGTCGCCGAATCCTCAACAAAGCGCTCACCATGTCCCGCGTTAGCCCGTCATTTCGTCGGCCCTCTGCAGGCCCACGAAAGGTCCCGTACATCTCTGCCGGGCAAGGTTACGCCGGCCCGGCGAAGGCGATTTGCGCCGGTTCGAACCGATACGCGACGAAAAAGACTAAAGGCTGCGGCGCTCAGTTTATTTCACACCGCTCGTCATCCCCCGACCCGGAAGGTTGCAGATCCTTCGGAGCCGCACGCCCGAACACAAGGAAACGGTCATGATCAAGGATTTGATGCTGTCTCGCCGCTTCGCGCCGCTGTTCTGGGCCCAGTTCTGCTCGGCGCTGAACGACAACGTGCTGAAGAACGCGCTTGTTATCATGCTGCTCTATGGCGCGACCACCGGCCAGGGGCCGATGCTGGTCACCGTCGCTGGCGCCGTCTTCATCGCCCCGTTCTTTGTGCTGTCCGCGCTCGGCGGCGAGCTCGCTGACAAATACGTCAAATCGGTCGTCGCGCGGCGCCTGAAATTCGTCGAGATATTCGCCGCGGCGTTTGCCGCCGCCGGCTTCTTCATGCACTCGATCCCGCTGCTGTTCGTCGCGCTGGGGCTGTTTGGCGTCGTTGCCGCGCTGTTCGGCCCGGTGAAATACGCCGTGCTGCCCGACCAGCTCGCAGTGTCGGAGCTCGCAACCGGCAACGCGCTGGTCGAAGGCGCAACCTTCATGGCGATCCTGATCGGCACCATCGCCGGCGGCCTGTTCGTCGCCGGTGCGAGCCATATGGGCTGGATCTGCGCCGCCGTGGTCGGCCTGTCCGTCCTCTCCTGGGGCTTCGCCTCGCGCATTCCGGTGACGCAGCCGTCGGCGCCCGAGCTTCCGATCACCGCCAATCCCTGGACCTCGACCGTGCGTCTGTTGAGGTCGCTCTATGCCGAGCCGCGGCTGTGGGACGGCATGGTGATCGTGTCCTGGTTCTGGATGGTCGGCGCGATCGTGCTGTCGCTGTTGCCCGCGCTGATCAAGGAAGGCGTCGGCGGCACCGAAGGCGTCGTCACGCTGTGCCTTGCGATCTTTGCGATCGGCATCGCCGCGGGCTCGCTGTTCGCCGCGCAGCTCAGCCACGTCCGTCCGAACCTCGCGCTGGTGCCGATCGGCGCCATCGTGATGGGCGTGATCGGCCTCGATCTCGCCTGGGCGATCGGCACCACCTCGCTCGGTACCGAGGTCACCGCGTTTGCCTTCGCGACCTCATTCGGTGGTCTCCGCATGCTCGTCGATTTCTTCGTCTTCGCCTTCGGCGGCGGCCTGTTCGTCGTGCCGTCCTTTGCCGCGGTGCAGGCCTGGACCGCGCCGTCCGAGCGCGCCCGCATCATCGCCGCCGGCAATATTTTGCAGGCGGGCTTCATGGTCGCCGGCGCCGTGTTGGTCGGAGCGCTGCAATATGCCGGTCTGCCGATCGCGTGGATCTTCTTCGGTCTTGCCATCGCGAGCTTCGGCACGGTGTGGTTCGTGCTGAGCAAGTGGGGCAAGGAAGGCGTGCGCGATTTCGGCGCGCTGCTGTTCCGTGCGTTGTTCCGCGTCGAGGTGCGCGGCATGGAGAACCTGCCGCCATCAGGCACGCGGATGCTGATCGCACCCAACCATGTCAGCCTGGTCGATGGCCCGCTGCTGCATGCGACGCTCCCGATCGATGCGAGCTTTGCGGTCGACACCGGCATCTCCAAGGCGTGGTGGGCGAAGCCCTTCCTGAAGATGATCAAGCACTACACGATGGACCCGACCAAGCCGCTGGCCGCGCGCGACCTGATCAAGCTGGTCGCCGCCGGCGAGCCGATCGTGATCTTCCCCGAGGGGCGCATCACGGTCTCCGGTTCGCTGATGAAGGTCTATGACGGCACCGCGATGATTGCCGACAAGGCTGATGCTGTCGTCGTGCCCGTTCGTATCGAGGGCGCGCAGCGCTCGCATCTCAGCTATCTGAAGAACGGCGAGATCAAGCGCTCCTGGTTCCCCAAGGTGACGATCTCGATCCTGCCGCCGGTCAAGCTTACGGTCGACCAGGCGCTGAAGGGCAAGGCGCGCCGCAACGCTGCCGGCGCCGCGTTGCAGGACGTCATGATCGACGCCATGGTCAGGAACGCGATGCTCGATCATACGCTGTTCGAGGGGCTCGGCCATGCCTATCGCGATCGCGACACCGGCAAGCCTGTTATCGAGGATGCGCTCGGCACCAAGCTGACCTATCGCAAGCTGATCCTCGGCGCGCAGGTGTTGAGCCGCAAGCTCGAGCAGGGCACCTCGGTCGGCGAGAATGTCGGCGTGCTGTTGCCGAACTCGGCCGGCGTCGCCGTGGTGTTCATGGCGTTGCAGACCATCGGTCGCGTGCCGGCCATGCTCAATTTCTCGGCCGGCCCGGTCAACGTGGTCGCTGCGATGAAAGCGGCACAGGTGAAAACTGTGCTGACCTCGAAGGCGTTCATCGAGAAGGGCAAGCTCGACAAGCTGATCGCCGCGCTCGCCGAGCAGGCGCGCGTCGTCTATCTCGAGGACGTGCGTGCGAGCATCGGCCTCGTCGACAAGGTTCAGGGCCTGCGCGCCGGCATCGCGCCGCGCGTCGCCCGCAACGCCAACGACCCCGCCGTGGTGCTGTTCACCTCGGGGTCCGAAGGCACGCCGAAGGGCGTCGTGCTGTCCCATCGCAACATCCTTGCCAACGCGGCGCAGGCGCTGGCGCGGGTCGATGCCAACGCCAACGACAAGGTGTTCAACGTCCTGCCGGTATTCCACTCCTTTGGTCTCACCGGCGGCATGATGATGCCGATCCTCGGCGGCATCCCGATCTTCATGTATCCGTCGCCGCTGCACTACCGGATCGTGCCCGAGCTGATCTATCAGACCGGCGCCACCATCCTGTTCGGCACCGACACCTTCCTCACCGGCTATGCCCGCTCGGCGCATGCCTATGACTTCCGCACGCTGCGGCTCGTCATCGCCGGCGCCGAAGCGGTGAAGGAGCGCACCCGGCAGGTCTATATGGAGCGCTACGGCATCCGCATCCTCGAGGGTTACGGCGTCACCGAGACTGCGCCGGTGCTGGCGATGAACACGCCGATGGCAAACCGCCAGGGCACCGTCGGCCGGATCTCGCCGCTGATGGAATACCGCCTCGATCCCGTCCCGGGCATCGACGAGGGCGGACGCCTCTCGGTGAAGGGTCCGAACGTGATGCTCGGCTACCTCCGCGCCGAAAATCCCGGCGTGCTTGAGCCGCTGCCCGAGGGCTGGCACGACACCGGCGACATCGTTACCGTCGACGCGCAGGGCTTCATCGCCATCAAGGGCCGCGCCAAGCGGTTTGCCAAGATCGCCGGCGAGATGGTCTCGCTGTCGGCAGTCGAGACGATGGCCACGACGCTGTGGCCGCAGGCGATGTCGGTTGCGGTCTCGCTGCCCGACGCGCGCAAGGGCGAACGCATCGTGCTGCTCACCACGCAGAAGGATGCCGATCGCGCCGCGATGCAGCGCCAGGCGAAGAGCGTCGGCGCCTCCGAGCTCGCCGTCCCCGCCGACATCCGCGTCGTCGACAAGGTCCCGCTGCTCGGCACCGGCAAGACCGACTATGTCGGCGCCACCGCGCTCGCGAAGGAGATCGCGGTTGCATCCGCGCCGCAGGTCGAGCCTGTCGAGCTCGCGCCGCAGGCCGAGCCGGAGCCGCTGCAGGTGGCGTAAGCACGCTACTTCGTCCGTCATTGCGAGGAGCTCGCGACAAAATTGCAAAGCAATTTTGCGCCGAAGCGACGAAGCAATCCATGCCTCCGCGAGCGGTGAGATGGATTGCTTCGCGGAGCCTGTCATCGGGCGGGCATTCGCGCGACCCGTTGGCTCGCAATGACGGCGTGTTTCTGCGCAGTTGTGCTTCCTCCCGTCCTGTTGTCCAATGCGCGCATAACCAACAACACGACGATGCCGGTGCGCCGCGCCGGACATCCGGAGGACACCTATGCCTGCTCCACTCGATCCCGTCATTGAGAAGATCATTCCGCTGCTGCCGTTGCGCGATCCGACCGTGATGACGCCGCAGAGCGCGCGCGATTCGCTGCGGGCGCTGGCCGAGGCGCGCGCGGCGGTGCCGCCGCCGCCGGTCGATGTGGCGCGCAACATGGAGGTGAGGGGCGCGGCCGGCAAGCTCGCTGCGCGGCTCTATCGCAACGGCAGCGGCAGGGCGCCGACCGTGGTCTTCTTCCACGGCGGCGGCTGGGTCGCCGGCGATCTCGAAACCCATGACCGCCAGGCGCGCAACCTCGTGATCGAGACCGGCGCGGTGGTGATCTCGGTCGACTACCGCCGCCCGCCGGAGACGCGCTTTCCCGGCGCGTTCGAGGACGCTTTTGCCGCCACGCGCGACGTGATCGCGCGCATCGGTGAATTCGGCGGCGACGTCTCCCGCGTCGGCGTCGCCGGCGATTCCGCCGGCGGCAATCTCGCCGCCACCACCGCGCTCGCCTGCCGCGATGCCGGCATCAGGCTTGCCGGGCAGCTCCTGGTCTATCCCGTCACCGACATCGTCGGGAATTTCGCCGATGCCGCCGAGAACGCGAAGTTTCCGTCGCGCGCCGAGAATGCGGAAGGGTTTTTCCTGTCGCGCGCGGTGATGGAGTGGTTCTGCGGGCATTATCTCGCCGACACGGCCGACGGCGCCGACTGGCGCGTCTCGCCGCTGCGGGCGAAAAACCTCAAAGGTGTCGCGCCGGCCGTCGTCACCACCGCCTGGTTCGATCCGCTGCGCGACGAGGGACATGCCTATGCAAGAGCGTTGCGGGCTGCCGGCGTGCCGGTGACGTATCATTCCGGCGAAGGCCTCATTCACGGCTATTTCGGCCTCGGCGACGCCTCGGAGGCCGCCCGCGCCGAGGCGCAGCGCGCGCGGGCCGACTTCAAGGCGTTGCTGGAGAAGGGAGCGTAGCCTTTCTTCAACCTCGCCCCGCCTGCGGGGATCGAGACGAGCGAAGCTCGCTCTTAGGTCGCCGCGCATTTGCGCGGCGGGTGAGGGGTACAGGTCCATCCAATCGCGGCGTTCGTGGAGAGAGCCCCTCACCCCAACCCTCTAAGAGCGAGCTTCGCTCGTCTTGACCCCGCGAAGAGCGGGGCGAGGGAGAGGAGACGGCGCTTAGCGCGCGCGCACGCTGCCCACGGTCAGCGGATCGGTCGGCAGCACGATGGCGCCGGCGCGGCTTGCGGCTTCGGAGGTGATCATGCCCGGATCGGTGGCGCGCGCATCGCGCGATGGCGCGAGCTCGAGCGCGACGAGGGCGGCCGTGGCGAGGATCGCCACGGTGGCGGCGGCGAGCACGGGCAAGAATCTTCCGCGCGTATCGGGTGCGCGAACGTCCATGGTTCAATTCCTCTGCTTTGAGCTTGCAGGAGATACGAATCGGGCCGGGCTTTATTTCTTCCCGCGCGTGCGACGCATGGCCTCACGTTTGGTTGTGCCCACCGTGATCCACTTCACGGTTCTCTGAAGCGACGCTTCGCCGATTCGTTTCCTTGTTTTTAGCGTTCTGTTTGCACGCCAACAATTAGAATATTTTGCGTCGCCGGCCTTGAAGATCAGGCGGTCGTGACTACGCCTCGCGGCGACGTGATTGCCTGCGTTTCCAGCACTTTTCGCGACTAATCGTTAACGGCAGCATCGGCATTGCGAGGTGTGCCGGCAGCAAAGCAATCCATGCTCCCGCGACGGGCGAAAATGGAATGCTGTCCGCTCCCGTCCCGCGCGTCGCAGCCACCGGCCGGCCGCGTCAGCACGAAGCGATGACGCCGAAGTGATCGGTTCACATGTCAAACAGCGGCGCCCGCCTTCGGGCGATGACAGTCACGGGATACGACTTCGCGTTCTCGCGGCAGGAATCGCCCGAGCTTTGCGTGATCGTTAGCCCTCCCGAGATCAGAGGGCGCAGGGAACGCCGGGTGCCGATCGCACCCATGGCCTCCCGTGCGAAAGGAAGCACGGGAGTTAGGAAACCACAGGTACGGCCGGGCAGTCCGGCGTTCCCCGCGCGGATGGTTGTGCGGCTTATACGTGCTCTCCCCGGCGAGACCTGGCTTGTTTGCCGCCGTCGTCCGCGAGACGCTTTCGCGTCCCGGGAGTCGACACCTGCCACTGGGGCGTCGGGACCACACGATTTCACCGTCCGCGATGAGCGTCGTTCGTCACGCGCGCTCACAGCGTCCACCGCATCCCGCACCCAACGTCCGTGACGATCGCGATACGCCCCTCCCAGAGGAGGCGGGACGCGGGGTTTGTAGGCGTGAGTTGGGGTCGCCGCGAAGCGGAATATTTTCTTCGAGGGGACTGGACAGGGTGTGTCGCGTTGAAAATGCTCATGAAATTAGATTTTTGGCGCACGGGGTTTTGGGCAGGATGGGGCGACATTGTCGCCGCGTCGGCAGCTCACTCCCTCTCCAAACGCGAAGCGTTTGCGCAGAGACCATGCTCAAGCAAGCAGCGCGATCGTGCGGCCCTTAACGCTTAGGAACGAACGCGCCGGCTCTGATTTGATTCATCGGGCCGGGCCTGCCGGCCTGCACGGCCTTGCCTTCAAATGCCCCCATCCCCCAGAGGCCAGGGCCGTGCATTTCGCGGGCAGTGGCGTTGCGGATGTCCGTGCGTGGCGGATCACCGTCGCCCGGCACAGGCATGCTTATGGGCACGCGCGCAGTGCTGCGCGCTCACCGGGCCTCGTCATCGCTCTTCACCTCGGCAAGCGCGCGCTCCACCTCGCTCGCCAGCCTTGCATGCTGCTCGGCGAGGATGGTGAACAGCTTCCGCTTTCTGGGATCGGTCGCCAGGTCCCGGATCAACGCGCACTCGGCAGCGTCCACGCGGAGCTTCTCAAGCTGCGTTTGCATGTCCTTCATTGGCCATACCCCAGTTGCCACGGGGTTTTGGTGATCATAGGCAGCGCGGAACCGGCCGGCAATGACCCCTCAGGGGGCGCACGGCGCGATGGCGCTAGGCCGCCATCCTGTCTTCCTTGTCCTCGCCGCGCAGCACGATCTTCAAGGCGTCGTCCGGCACTGGCCGTTGCAGCGCCTTCGCCTCGTCCCACGGCGCGCGCAGCCAGACGTCGCGCTCCTCGTCCGTCGTCAGGATCACCGGCATCGCTTTGTCGTGGATCGGCGCCACCATTGCGTTCGGCACGGTCGTGAGGAAGCCGTAGACCAGATGCGGCCCGGGGATCGGCTTCGACTTGGTGCCGCGATGGCCCCTGAACTCGGTCCAGATGCCGGCGAACGCGCAGAGCGGGCGGTCGTCGGAGAGCGCGAACCACACGACGTCCTTCTTCTTCGTCGCCGGGTTCACCTCGGGCGCATACTCGGCAAAGCTGTTGAGCGGCACGAGGCAGCGGTGCTCTGCCTTGAGCCAGCCGCGCCAGTGCGGTGAGGAAGTGTTGCGAATGTTGGTGACCGGCGGCCCGCCGGTCTTCGGCGGAGGCGGCATGCCCCAGCGCATCAGCACCATCTCGCGCTCGTCGCCCGCGTTGCGCACCACCGGCGCCGGGTAATCCGGAAACACGCCGGGCATCGGCTGAAGGTTGCCGACATAGCGATTGACCACGCGGAACAGGCGCAGGATCGCCTCCTGATTCGTCGTGATCGAATACAGATTGCACATTGACCAACCCGTGTTGTGCCGTGTGCCGCCGTTACCCTAACTCTAGTGGCGTTGCGCGCGTCTGCAAGGGCGGCTGTAATCCGCGGCCATGAGCACGAGATCGCGCGAGGTCATCTGCGGCGGGCGCAGTATGGGCGCAAACAGTTCATGTCCGCGACCGTGCGGCCGATCAGCTCCGAGACCGATATGATGGCGCGCCTGCACAAGGGCCAGGTCGCGCGATTCCGCTGCGAGGCCATGGGACGATTCATGGGATCGCCGTCGGAGAAGGGGTGCGTGCTGATGGATTGAGGATTTACCACTCTAACGGCACAAGCGCTCGTCCCCGCCATTCTTCGGTTAGTGAAACTCCCGGAATCCCGCCCCAGACACCTTCGTCTGCATGGTCCAATACTATGATTTGAAGGCGTCCTGCAGCAGCGACAACTTCCGATCCTAAGAGAGCAAATACCTTGCGAACTGCTAAGATATCCTGATCTCGCAGGATGACGCCGTCGGATGCTTCGTCGCTCGCCGTCCGCTTGGGAAAGTAGACTTGACTAGGTTGATCGTACACGAGCAATCCCGGAACAAAATGGCGAGGTTCGGCCAGGAAGAACTTCTGTAGAGCAAGTGTTAAAGCAACGTGATACGCAAGCCAGTTTGCTCCGCTTCCGATCTCCCAAAGGTAATCATCGCGACTGCCACGAATTACTTTGACAGTAAGATCGTCGATTATGAGTCTAACGGGAGCATCCGGCCATTCGGCGTCAAGTTGTGGTACTAGCTGGCTTGTCAAAGCTTCAATTCGGGCAAGAGCGTTGCTCAGCTTGCGCCGAATTTCTGCCTCCGAGATCACTCTCTGTAAGCCGCCAATTTGTGTTTGCAGTGAACGGATCTCGTCGCGTAAGTCTGAAGACTGATCCGCACGATCATATAGCTGAAGTGCTTGCTCGAGGCGTCCAAGAAATCGTTCGATTCGGTCAAAATGATCGGTCGCCTTTTGGGCCGCTTCGGAATCCCGCTCAAGCTCGGAAATTTCATTCCGAACTTTGTTAAGGCGACCCAGTACCTCTTCTGTCGCTGCGCGCTGTCGCAGCACTTCTTTGTCAAGTGTGTTCGAAACACTCGGAAGAGATTTGATTCTTACCTCTAAAGCATCGAGGCTTTCACACAGCTTCAACAACTGATCCCTTCCACCATCGCTGAGGACGGTAACAGGATCGCTGGAGGCGCTTTGCACTAGGCCGCGAAGCCAATGCGCAAGGGCGAGGCGGTCGCGCTGAATACGCACTGAACCACCATAAGCTTCGCTGCTCTCCAACAGCCGCCGAAGTTCATTGAGTCGCTGTCGGTGTTCATTCAGTTGTTCTGCGACGTTACTTTCGTCAGCCCTCAGCGTTTCCAGCCTAGTCAAAGTAACATCTATTCCCGCGAGGGAAGGCCTGGCGCTCCGCGCGTTGCTCGAAACGACCTCTCGAAGCACATCAACGATGTCCGCCCAATCGGACGGAATGGTGCGATCGGCGCGGAGCAATCCTAGTTCAATGGCTTGCCGTAACCAGCCTTGGGCTTCCAACTGCCACGCTGAATTAGCCGAAGTTATAGCTCTAAGTTCAGCCTCCTTGCGCCGCAGAATCCGATTTAGCCGATCTAGCTCGAACCTAGCTTGCAAGACAGCCGCGGTCACCGCGCCAAGGACGTATGGGAAGATTGTCTTTAATTTTTCACGGTGCTCCGTTGTGTCTGCCTTGAAAAACATCACGTCCGGATTCGCGACGATGTTTTGCGGTTGGAAGGTGAACGCCATTAGATCGCGAAAGCCTGGACGAGACTTGTATCCACTCTCTGGATTGGGCTCGAACTCGAGGTTTGTTAGTCCAGCTAAACGGTTGAGAGTTTCCTTTACAGTATCTAGGTTTGAGTTCTTTTGGACAATGCGCTCTGGAATATCTATTTCGAAACCTTCGACGAGAACCATGTCTCCCGTGCTTTGTTGATCGCCTGGCTCACGCCTTGCCAGCAACTTCAGCCCTTCGTCGGTTTCAATAACGATTCCAAACCAAGAGCACTTCTCACGAATAACGCCGACTGGGATTGCGCATTTTTCAGCTCCCAGACAGTAGTCGATGATTGGAATGACAGCTGACTTCCCGGTCTTAGATGCGCCGCTAATAACGTTCACAATGCCGGGCTTGAATTCCAATATTCTCGGTGGCTTGTTTGTGCGAGGCCAGAGAATCGGCTTCCGAAGTTGGAAATACATCAGAACTCCACAATCAAAATCGAACTGATCTGCTGAAAACCTAGCTGCGAGAACCAGAAGCCAATCTTGTCTGCAGCCCCCGACAATCCCTTGATACGTTCCGGAATTGTTGGCTTTCGCGTACGCGGGTCGAGCGCGTTAGCGCGCAGGGTCGCGGCGTCATAGTTCAATGTGAGCAGGCGCTGGCCTACACCCATTCCAATAGAATCTAAGGTAAGTTGACGAAGCGAGAGTGCCCGCTCGTGAACTGCCAGCAAATTCTCTCGCTCCTTCCCCAACTTCGCAGCAAACAGTGCTAGGCCTGACGCCTTCTGTGTTGAGTTGATTAAGTCCAAAGTTGGTCGATGAAGCACAAGAGGCAGTACAAGGAATGACAGTGGAAACAGCGCTGCGCGATCGTCGTCAGATTGATGTCCAAGTCCAAAGCGCCAGAGCGCGTAAGAGCCAAGGGCTGGGTTCTGAACAATCTCAACTTCCGTTAGCGGCGATGATTTCGATGACACTGGAAGCTATTCCTCGTCTGATGCTAGCAGCGTTTCATAGTCGGGGTGCCAACCCAACTGCATGAGGTCGGCGAGAGCATTGAAGCACCCGTGAACGAAGTGGTCAGGAACGGATCGCCCATCAATGGGCAGCTGTAGCTGCGCGCATCGACGGTACGTCTGGCGTCCTCTGAACGGCGCATCGTCTTTAGCGAAGAGGTCGGCTACCTCAGCAGATATCAACCCATGGCGACGAATGAGACTGTCGTCTAGGTCGTCCAGGCTCCTGTCAAAGATAAGTCCGGCTTCTGCCCAGCGAGATTTGTCAGAAGATGCACGGAGGAAATCGCTAACAGCTCTTACACGGTCATCTTCCGTAGCATCAATGATCTCGAGTTGACGAATGAAGGTGGGGCGGCTTCCAAGGACTGCGGCAACTGCTTCCTCTTCGGGTTTCGAAGTAAGTGAACTGAGTAAGCCCGGAATATTGTTGCGTTGTACGAAAGCTACGAAGTTCGCTTTGAACCTGTCGCCATCGATAATGGCTGGTTTGCCGATGCGTATTAGGCCGTCGGCCTGCTCCTTCGCCATGCCGATCGCAGCTTTACAGAGCACGTCAACTAAATCCTCCCCAACGGCTGTCCTGATGAGGCTTCGAAGGCCTTCGAGGGGGTCTTCCTCGCTTACTATTTCCAGGCGAGTCACTATCGCCGCGCGCTCATCGTCTGCGGCTGCTAAGAAACGTTGTACGTATGGAGTGCAAGCTGTGGGTCTTTTCTTCTTAAAGAGGGAGGCCATGGTCTGAGTAAAGTTCTTCACATCCGAATCAGACTTGCTGTCACTCAGCGCTTCAGCCCATGAGCCCGTCCAAAGTGGTGATACATAAATTCGGAACTCGGACTTTTCCGGAACGATCGAGCCACTCTCAGCACTGTCGAGCCAATTGGCGAGCGTCTTCCATAAGTCTGGAGCCCAATCGGATAGCGCGTTGTGCTTGAGGGCGCTTTTGATCTGCTCAAGAACAGTAGTCCCATCCGGATCGTGAATGGCGACATCATCAAGGACCTCAAGCGAGACCTTTGCGCCTTTGGGACAAGTCAGAAGGTGAAAGCAAAGTCGTACTGGTTGAAGGGCAAAGCCCAAATACGCACCAGGCGCAGCATGCTTAGCTGCCTTTACTGCAACGTTCATTCCCGTCCCCGCTTGCAGACTATGAGGGACCGCGATCTAATTTGTTGCTGTCTTGCACGTCGCGGTTGATAGTCGGCCCCACTAAAGCATAGGCTGTCGGGCGCCTTGAGTGGAGTCCCGCCGCAATTGCCCAAAGAAAAACGGCCGGGTCTCTCGACCCGGCCGTTTCAAATCTCTCTTCCGCTACGTTTGTCGCAGCCAGCCCTTAGCTCGCCTTCTTCACCGGCGCGGGCTTGCCGACCTTCTTCTCGATCGCGCGCTTCAGGTCGAGGGCGCGGGGCGAGAGCACGTCGGCCTTTGCCTTCAAGAGGTAGGCATCGAGGCCGCCATTGTGGTCGACGCTCTTGAGCGCATTGGTCGAGACGCGCAGGCGCACGTTGCGGCCGAGCGCTTCCGAGATGAAGGTGACGTTGGCCAGGTTCGGCAGGAAGCGCCGCTTGGTCTTGATGTTCGAGTGGCTCACCTTGTGGCCCACTTGCGGGCCCTTGGCCGTCAGTTCGCAGCGCCGCGACATGTCACAAAATCCTTTTCCATCCCCGCCTCTCCAGGCGTGCAATCACACGGCCCGCGCGGGGGTTTTGAATTCGCGTCCATTTTCCAGGAACCGCGGGTGTATAGGGGGTGCAAGCGAAAGCGTCAAGGTTTTAAGCCGGTTCATAGCCTGCCTGCCGGGTTCCCATGCCTTTGTTTTTCGACGCGTTTTCGTAGAGATCGAAACGCTCTTTTAGCAGATCGAAATCCACGCGCGAAAATGCCGGTTCATAAGCCGTTCCAGTCACTTAACGCAGGCGTTCCCAACCATATAAAGGGCGTATTCGGCTGCCATCCTGGTTCCATACAAGAAGCGCGCGTTGTTTGGCCGATTTTGCTGCCTAGATAACAGACGCAGCGCCGATAGCAGGACCGTCAGTTAAGTGACCACCTCCATTGCCTTTTTGCCCCCGTCGGGGCGGCTGTCCGGCCTTGTCGCCGGCGCGCTGTTGCTGCTGGGCTCGCTCGCTTTTGGGGCGCCGGCGGCGAACGCCCAGGGGCGGCTCGATGCGCAGTATGAGGCCACGCTCGCCGGTATCCCGGTCGGCAAGGGCAGCTGGACCATCGAAATCGGCGATGATGCGTTCTCGGCCTCGGCCCAGGGCGGCACCGCAGGGCTTTTGAAGGCGTTTTCCGGCGGCACCGGCGCGGGCGCAAGTCAGGGCCGGATCGTCAACGGCGCGCTGGCGGCGACCTCCTATGTCGCGACCACCACCACCTCGAAGAAGTCCGAGACCATCCGGATGGTGCTCGCGGGCGGCAATATCAAGGATTTCTCGATCGATCCGGAGCCGCCGGTCGATGCCGACCGGATTCCGGTCACGGACGCGCACCGCAAGGGCGTGTTCGATCCCATGACCGGCTCGATGCTCAAGGTCGGCGGCACCACTGACCTGATGAGCCCGGATAGCTGCCGCACCGGCGCCGGCGTGTTCGACGGGCGGATGCGCTACGACCTCAAGCTCGATTTCAAGCGGCTGGAGACGGTGAAGGCCGAGCGCGGTTATCACGGACCGGCGCTGGTCTGCGCGATCTATTTCACGCCTGTTGCGGGCTACATCCCGGATCGCCCGGTGATCAAATACCTCGCCGCGCAGCGCAATATCGAGATCACCTTCGTGCCGATCGCTGGAACGCGCGTGCTGGTGCCGTTCCGCATGACGATCCCGACCCCGTTTGGCCAGGCCATGCTGGAAGCGACCTCGTTCATCACCACAGCAGCCCCGCCGCGCGTGGCGAAGACGCAGTGAACTTCTCCCTCGCCCCGCTCTTGCGGGGAGAGGGGCGGGGTGAGGGGCTCTCACCACGAGCGCAGCCCGTGGAGAGTCCCCCTCACCCGGCGCTACGCGCCGACCTCTCCCCGCGCGCGGGGCGAGGTGAACTGAGTGCGCGGCACCACAGGAATCCAGTTGACTCTTGCCCGGTTCTGATTCGACTCGGACGCAACGGAAATTAAGGGAATTCGCACCCGAAACCGTCGCTTGTGGAGCGCGTTTAAACTTGATCTAGTGCCGCTGCATTTAGGCCGACGCGAGATGTTGCGGTGAACGAAGCAGGCCAGGAATGGAGTCAGCGATTCGGCCGCGATTCGTTCTAGACTCGTTCTGAAGCTTAAAAACAGCGGCGAGAGCGTCGCGTAATGGGACAGAATTTGAGAAATGGCGCGTGATCCCAAACGTGTGGTGTTGGATCGCGCTGGAGTGACGAGATTGAAAAAGCGCACTGCGTGTTCTCCCTCGCCCCGCTCTTGCGGGGAGAGGGTCGGGGTGAGGGGCTCTCGCCGCGAGTCGGACTCGCGGAGAGTCCCCCTCACCCGCCGCGTCGCGGCGACCTCTCCCCGCGCGCGGGGCGAGGTGACTTTCTAGGCGCGCATGCGCGCGGCAAAGCATCAAGAAAAACACCTGTAAAATATGGCTTTCTCAACTTCGTTCGGACATGAACGCGCACCGGGCGCCGGCGTCACCGCCGTTCTCGGGCCGACCAACACCGGCAAGACGCATCTGGCGATCGAGCGGATGCTGGCGCATTCGTCGGGTGTGATCGGGCTGCCGCTGCGGCTGCTCGCGCGCGAGGTCTACAACAAGATCGCCGATCGCAAGGGGCCCGAGAGCGTCGCGCTGATCACGGGCGAGGAGAAGATCAAGCCGAAATCGCCACGCTACTGGGTCTCGACGGTCGAGGCGATGCCGCGCGATCTCGATGTCTCGTTCCTTGCGGTCGACGAGGTGCAGATCGCCGCCGATCTCGAGCGCGGGCATGTCTTCACCGACCGCATCCTCAATCGAAGGGGCCGCGACGAGACGCTGCTGCTTGGCGCCGCGACGATGCGGCCGATGATCGAGCGGCTGTTGCCGGGCGCTTCCATCATCACGCGGCCCAGGCTCTCGACGCTCGAATTCGCCGGCGACCGCAAGATCACGCGGCAGCCACGGCGCACCGCGATCGTCGCGTTCTCGGCGGACGAGGTCTACGCCATCGCCGAATTGATCCGCCGCCAGCACGGCGGCGCCGCGGTGGTGCTGGGCTCGCTGTCACCGCGCACGCGGAACGCGCAGGTCGCGATGTTCCAGAACGGAGACGTCGACTATCTCGTCGCGACCGATGCCGTCGGCATGGGGCTCAATCTCGACGTCGATCACGTCGCGTTTGCCTCCGACCGCAAATATGACGGCTACCAGTTCCGCCGCTTAACGCCGGCCGAATTCGCGCAGATCGCGGGGAGAGCAGGGCGCGCGACGCGCAACGGCACCTTCGGCACCACCGGGCGCTGCGCGCCGTTCGAGCCGGAACTGGTGAACGCGCTGCAGAACCATACGTTCGATAGCGTGAAGATGCTGCAATGGCGCAATGCGAAGCTGGATTTCTCCTCGCTCGGCGCCTTGCAGGTGTCGCTGGCGCTGGCGCCGAAGCACGAGGCGCTGACGCGGGCGCCGATCGCGGAGGATCTGCGCGTGCTCGACCACGTCGCGCGCGACGCCGATGTCCGCGAGATGGCGCATGGCGCGAAAGCCGTGGAGCGGCTGTGGGATGCCTGCCAGGTCCCGGACTACCGAAAGCTCTCGCCGGCCGCCCATGCCGAACTCGTGACCACGCTATATGGCTTCCTGATGCAAAAGGGCCGCATACCTGACGCATGGTTTGCCGCCCAGGTCGACCAGGCCGACCGCACCGACGGCGATATCGACACGTTGTCGGGCCGGATCGCGCAAATCCGGACCTGGACCTTCGTCGCCAACCGCCCGGACTGGCTGTACGATCCGGAGCATTGGCAGGGGATTACGCGAGAACTCGAAAATAAATTATCCGATGCGCTGCATGAACGGCTCACGGAGCGTTTCGTTGACAGGCGGACCAGTGTATTGATGCGCCGCCTGCGGGAGAACTCAGTTTTGAATACGGAAATCGGCAAGACCGGCGAAGTGATCGTGGAAGGCCATGTGATCGGTCGCCTCGATGGTTTCACCTTTGCACCAGATGCGGCGGAGGCCGGCTCAGACGCCAAGGCGTTGCAGGCCGCAGCGCAGCAGGTTTTGGCGCGCGAGATCGATGCGCGTGCGGAAAAACTGGGCGCAGCCCCCGACGACCAGTTCGTGCTGACTTCCGACGGCACCATCCGCTGGACCGGCGATGCGGTCGCAAAGCTCGTCGCCGCCGAGGATGCGCTGCATCCGCGTCTGCGCATCATTTCCGACGAGCGGCTGACCGGCGCCCCACGCGAGGCGGTGCAGACCCGCCTCGACCTGTGGCTCAAGACGCATATCGAAAAGCTGCTCGGGCCGCTGTTCGAGCTCTCCAAGGCCGAGGACCTGCAGGGCATCGCGCGCGGCATCGCGTTCCAGCTCGTCGAAGCGCTCGGCGTGCTCGAGCGCACCAAGATCTCGGCCGAGATGAAGGATCTCGACCAGCCCTCGCGCGCGACCTTGCGCAAATACGGCGTGCGCTTCGGCGCCTATCACATCTATTTCCCGCAGCTCCTGAAGCCCGCGGCGCGCGCGTTGGCCTCGCTGCTGTGGGCCGAGAAGCAGAACAATGTCGACATGGCCGCGCTGTCGAATGTGCAGCATCTGGCCTCCAGCGGCCGCACCTCGTTCCCGGTCGACAAGCAACTCGCCCGCGATGCCTATCGCGTGCTCGGCTATCGCCAGTGCGGCGAGCGCGCGGTGCGCGTCGACATCCTGGAGCGGCTCGCCGATCTGATCCGTCCTGCGCTGGCGTGGCGCGAGACGTCGCCGGGCGACAAGCCGGCCGGCGCCTTCGACGGCCGCGGCTTCGTCGTGACGCAGGCGATGACCTCGCTGACGGGATCCGCGGGCGAGGATTTCGCCTCGATCCTGCGCGCGCTCGGCTACCGCATGGACCGCCGCCCGCCGTTGCCGCCGAAGCCCGTCGAGGCCGCACCGGCCGAGGCCGCGCCCGCTGAGGCCGCCGAGACCGTTGCCGCCGAGACACCGCCAGTCGAGGCAAACGCCGAGGCCGCCGCGGATGCGCCCGTTGAGGACGTTGCCGCCGAGCTTGTGGTCTCCGGCGATCCGGCGCCGTCGGCCGCGCTGTTGCCCGATATCGGCTTCGCCCCTGTCGTGACCGAAGAGCCGCCGGCCGTCGTCGAAGCGCAGGCGGAGCCTGTGGCGGCCGCCGCGCCGGAGCCCGCTGCCGACGCTGCGCCTGCTGTGGACGAAGCGCCCGCGAACGAGGCTCCCACCGAGGCTGCTGCCCAAAGCCCGTCCGAGGCTGCCGCAGAAGCTCCCGCGGAGGCGGCAAGCGCCGAGGCTGTCACCGCCGACGCCGCTCCTGCCACGGCCCCAGAAATGCCGGCCGAGCCGCAGCTCGTCGAAGTCTGGCGTCCCGGCGGCCGGTCGGACGAGCGCCGTCCGCGCCATCACGATCGCAATCGCGGCCGTCATCATGGCAAGCCCGCCGAGGCGGGCGCGCAAGGAGCCGAAGGCGGCGAGGGCGAGAAGCGCGAGCAGCATCGCCGGCCGCGCCGTCACCAGGATTTCCGCAAACCGCGCGAGGGCGCACCCGCAGAGGCCACAGCGCCCGCCGACGGCGCGCAGGCCCGCGACAGCCGGGACGACCGCGGCCAGCGCTTCGAGGGCAAGGGCCGCGACCGCGACAATGAACGGCGCCGCGACAAGTTTGGCGGCGACCGCAAGGGCGATCGCGGCGAGCGCGATCGTGGCGGCCGCGATTTCGGTCGCGACAAGGGCGGGCGCGACAAGCGCGAGGGCGGGCCGTCGCATCGGCCCTACGCCTCGAGCGCGCCGCGCGAACGCGACCGGCCGATCGATCCGAATTCGCCATTCGCCAAGCTCGCCGCGCTGAAGGAACAGCTCGCGGGTCGAAAGGAATAGCGTTTTCAAGCGAAGTGGACCCCGGTTCGCGTGAAGAAAACGCGTCAGATAAAAGAATCCACTTGGACCGACAGCGCCTCGACAAATGGCTGTGGCACGCGCGGGTGGTGAAGGCCCGCACCAGCGCGGCCGCGCTCGTCGAAACCGGGCATGTGCGCATCAACGGCGTGCGCGAGACGGCGCCGGGGCACGCGGTCAAGCTCGGCGACGTCGTCACCGTCGCGCTCGACAACAGCGTCCGCGTGCTAAAAGTGGTGGGCTTTTCCGAGCGGCGAGGGGACGCCGCCGCGGCGCGCGTGCTCTATGACGATTTGCAAGCCCGCCCGGAGTAGCTATCTAGTAGCTGCAATTCCAATTTGGGCCGGAACGCCTGCGCTTTTTAGGGGCCAGCTTCCCTTGCGGCTGCGGTATTCCTGCGCTAGGCAACCCCAGAAAAAGTTGACCGTTTTCGGAGTTTTGGATGACCTACGTCGTCACTGAAGCCTGCATCAAGTGCAAATATACCGACTGCGTAGAGGTCTGCCCCGTCGACTGCTTCTACGAGGGCGAAAACATGCTGGTCATCCACCCCGACGAATGCATCGATTGCGGCGTGTGCGAGCCGGAATGCCCGGCCGACGCCATCAAGCCGGACACCGAGCCGGGCCTGGAAAAGTGGCTCGAGGTCAACCGCGACTACGCCAAGAGCTGGCCGAATATCACCCAGAAGAAGGACTCGCCCGAAGACGCCAAGGAGTGGGAAGGCAAAGAAGGCAAGTTTGAGAAATATTTTTCTCCGAATCCGGGGACTGGCGACTGATTCGCTGCTTCCCACGGGAAGCCGCATCCGGGGCGGATTTGCACCGTCCCGACCCCCTGAAAGGCCTGCAGATTTAACCCTAATGACGGACATATGACCGAAAGGTCCCCCGAAAGGTCCGGAATCGGGCGTAAATCATTGATTTTTGCGGAAAATGTGCTATATTAGGCACATTACAAGCCAAGAACCCGCTGCCATGCGTACCTTGTGGCTTCGAGGTTCCCGCAAACATCGAACAGGGGCGTGGCAGTTTCCGCGCGCAGGCTGTGTCACAGAAAACGCGTAAAAAGAGTACAAAGTCGACGAAGAAAGCCGCTGTTGTTGCTCGCAGCGCAACCAAGGGCCGCGCCAAGGCGTCTGTGAAGGAAGCCAAGAAGGCGGCGGCGACAAAGTCCTCTAAGAAAAGAAGCGTGATGCCAGAAAAGACTGCCAAGACTGCCGCGAAAGCGACGGCTGCGAAGCCCTCTGCCGCTAAAACCGCCCCGAAGACCGCTGCTGCCAAGCCGGCTGCCCCGAAGACTGCCGCCCCTGCCGCTCCCAAGGCTGCTGCGAAGCCGGCGCCTGCGCCGCGCGTGGAAGAGAAGAAGGTCGTGACCCAGCGCCAGGGCTTCAAGGCCAACGAATTCGTCGTCTATCCGGCTCACGGCGTCGGCCAGATCCTGGCCATCGAGGAGCAGGAGATCGCGGGCGCCAAGCTTGAGCTGTTCGTGATCAATTTCATGAAGGACAAGATGACGTTGCGCGTTCCGACGGCGAAGGTCGCCAATGTCGGCATGCGCAAACTGTCGGATCCTTCGCTGGTCAAGAAGGCGCTGGAGACGCTGAAGGGCCGCGCCCGCGTCAAGCGTACCATGTGGTCGCGCCGCGCCCAGGAATACGAAGCGAAGATCAATTCCGGCGACATCGTCGCGATCGCCGAAGTCGTCCGCGACCTCTACCGTTCGGAATCGCAGCCCGAGCAGTCCTACTCGGAACGCCAGCTGTATGAAGCGGCGCTTGACCGCCTGTCGCGCGAAATCGCCGTGGTCCAGCACTCGACCGAGACCGAAGCCGTCAAGGAGATCGAGAGCCAGCTCGCCAAGAGCCCGCGCCGCGGCGCCAAGGCGGAAGCTGCGGAAGGCGACGCCGAGGGCGATGCCGACGGCGAGGATCTCGATTCCGACAGCGACGATGCCAGCGTCGCCGACGAAGCCGCTTAAGCACGCTTTCTGGAATTCAAATGAAAAGCCCGGTCGCAAGACCGGGCTTTTCTGTTGTGCGCCTTTGCATCGCGCGCTGTCGTTGCAAGCGAACGTACCTGGACGAGCAGAGCCTCATATTCGCGCGGGAAGGGCACCTGACTGACTGAGGATGGTCTTGCGGCGCGTCAGCAGAAAGTCGGCAAAGGCATGACTAAGCGGAGGAAGCGTGCGACCGACGCGCTTGATCAGGGCGACGGGCCTGGAAAAATTGGCATCGTTGATCTTCCGGCTGCGCAGACTTGGCTCGGCCCGGACTTCGCGGGCGGAAGCCGGCAAAATCGCGATCCCAATTCCGGCTCTCACCATGCCGACCGCAGTCATCATGTAGGTTGCCTCGGACGCAGGAGTGGCGATCAGGCCGGCCCTATTGAAGGCGGCATCAGTCACGGCGCGCACGCTCGTCTCCCGGTCCATTAGGACCAGCGGGTAGCCCGCCAGCGCCTGTGCCGTGACCTTGGCGGCGCTGCTGATCGGGTGCCCACGCGGATAAACCACCATCATATCGTCTCGCGCCGCGAAGATGGTTTCGATATCGGGGAAGGACGCGTCGCCGCCGACAAAACCGAGGTCTACGTCCTCGGAACGAACCGCCGCCAGCACGCGGCTGGCGATGATGTCCTTCAACACGAAGGACACGCCCGGATGATCTTCGCGGAACGCTTTGATCGCATCGGGCAGCACGCCGGCCGCGAAGGACGGAAGCGCGGCAATGCGCACGACGCCGCGCCGCTCGGCCGCGACGTCCCGCGTGTCCATCAGCACCGTGTCGAGATCGCGCAGCATACGCTCGAGCGAAGGCAGCAATTCGCGCCCCATGCGCGTGAGCTCGACAGAGCGCGGATTGCGGTCGAACAATCTCAGGCGGAGCGTCTCCTCAAGGCGCTTGATCTGAACCGTCAATGTCGGCTGTGACACGTGCAGCGTCGCCGCGGCCCGCGTGAAGCTGCGAAGCTTTGCCACCGCAACGAATGACCGCAATTGCCTGACGGAGACATCCATAGAAAAAGACTATTTCTGAGATCATATAATTTCAATTGATTAATTGGCTGCTCGGTGCCCAGACTGCGGGAAATGCGGTCGTCCATGCGCGTGGCCGACCAAAACGATCAAACGGTGAGGAAATGAACCATCTGGCTTTGCTGGGCGTCATCACTATTGGACTTCTGCTCCTGGTCATCATGACGAAGCGGATGTCTCCGCTCATCGCGCTGATCTTGATTCCCCTCATCGCATGCCTCACCGGTGGTTTCGGATGGGATACCAGCAAGTTCGTTGTCAGCGGCCTGCAGAGCCTTGCGCCTGTCGTCGGCATGTTCGTGTTCGCAATACTGTTCTTCGGGGTGGTGACCGATGCCGGCATGCTTGACCCGATCATCGATCGAATCCTGCGCACGGTGGGCACGCGTCCGACCCGGATCGTCATGGGTACGACGCTTCTGGCGCTCCTGATCCATCTCGACGGATCGGGTGCGGTGACGTTCCTTATCACCATTCCCGCCATGCTGCCGCTCTATGACCGGCTTGGCATCGACAAGCGTATCCTCGCCTGCGCGGCCTCGCTCGCGGCCGGTGTCAATTTCCTGCCCTGGACCGGCCCAATGATCCGCGCTTCGGCTTCGCTGAAGCTGCCGATCCCGGAAATCTTCAATCCGCTGGTGCCGGTCCAGCTTGTCGGGATCATCTTCATCTTTGCCGTGGCCTACTGGCTAGGCCGCCGCGAGGAGAAGCGTCTCGGCCTCGAGAAAGGCGCGTCGATCGATGTAACGGCGAGGCGGACGCTGACCGACGCCGAACGTGACCTGCGCCGTCCGCAGAATTTCTGGATTAACATCGCGCTGACCATCGTCGTCCTCGGAACCATGGTGGCGCTCGGCGACAAGCTCACGCCTGCAATTGTCTTCATGGTCGGCACCTGTCTTGCGTTGCTGATCAACTACCGTAACGTCGACGTCCAGCGTCAGCGCGTCGATGCTCACGCCAGGGCAGCGTTGTTGATGGCGTCGATCCTGCTCGCCGCCGGCGTGTTCACCGGCATTATGCAGGGTTCGGGCATGCTGAAGGCGATGGCAGAGGCGGCGGTCGGCTTCGTGCCGGCCGGAGCGGCCAGGTATATGCCGGTTGCGCTCGGTATCGTGTCGATGCCGCTCAGCCTCCTGTTCGATCCGGACTCCTTCTACTTCGGCGTCCTGCCCGTCGTCGCCGAAGTCGGCGGGCAGCTCGGTGTGCCGAAAGTGCAACTGGCGCAGGCGTCGCTCCTGGGGCAAATGACGACGGGATTTCCTGTCAGTCCGCTGACGCCGGCAACGTTCCTGGTCGTTGGCCTGACGGGCATCGATCTGGCCGACCACCAGAAGTTTTCGATACCGTTCCTGTTTGGTGCATCATTGGTCATGACGTTGGCATGCGTGGTATTCGGCCTCTTTGCCGTCTGAGGGAGGGCTTGATGCGGACGATCAGAATCGGCGCAGGGGCAGGCTACTCGGGTGACCGTATCGAGCCCGCGGTTGAACTCGCTGAACATGGCAGGCTGGACTACCTCGTTTTCGAGTGTCTCGCCGAGCGGACCATCGCGCTTGCGCAGCAGGCTAGGATAAGAAACCCGAACAGCGGTTATGATCCGTTACTGACAGCGCGGATGCGGGCGGTCCTTCCGGCCTGTCGCTCTAACGGCGTACGGATCATCACCAACATGGGTGCGGCCAATCCCGTCGCGGCGGCGCAGGCGACGACGCAACTCGCGCAGCAATCGGGATTGCGCGGATTGAAGGTTGCGGCCGTTACCGGCGACGACGTCCTTGGCGATGCCAAGCAGGTGGATCTGCCCCTCGATATTGGCGGAACCGTACGCGATCTCGGCAATCGCGTCGTTTCGGCGAATGCCTATGTCGGAGGGGGCGCGATTGCCCAGGCGCTCGCCGACGGCGCCGATATCGTGATTACCGGTCGCGCTGCCGATCCCTCGCTGTTTCTCGGGCCACTTATTTACGAGTTCGGTTGGGCGCTGGACGATTGGCCGTTGCTCGGGAAGGGTATCCTTGCGGGACATCTTCTCGAATGCGCGGGCCAGATCACGGGGGGCTACTTTGCCGATCCCGGCTTCAAGGACGTCGCGGGCCTCGCCAGGCTTGGCTTTCCGATCGGCGAGGTCCGTGAAGACGGAGATCTTGTGATTACCAAAGTCCCAGGTTCCGGCGGGCAGGTTACGGCTGCGACGGTCAAGGAGCAACTCCTGTACGAAATCCACGATCCAGCCCGCTACTTCCAGCCCGACGTCATCGCCGATTTTTCCGCGGTCAAGGTCAGGGTGATCGGACCCGATCGTGTCCATGTTTCCGGCGCCACGGGTTCGCCAAAGACCGGGCAACTCAAGGTTTCCGTCGGCTATGTCGACAGCTATATCGGCGAGGGTCAAATCTCCTATGCTGGTCCCGGGGCGGTCGAGAGAGGGCGGCTCGCACTTGAGATCGTGCGGGAACGGCTTGCGCTCACCGGTGTGCGGACCAATGAGCTTCGGTTCGACCTGATCGGCGTCGACGCGCTTCATGGCGAGAAATTCTCGCAAGGAAGTGCGCCCTACGAAGTGCGTGCTCGCGTTGCAGGGCGGACGGATTCTCTTGCCGAAGCAGCGCGTGTCGGCGAGGAGGTCGAAACGCTCTATACCAACGGGCCGGCCGGCGGTGGCGGCGCCTGGAAGTCGGCCCGCGAGGTGATCGCGGTTGCGTCGGGATTGATTCCTGAAGCGGCCGTCAAGGCAACCGTCCAAATGTTTGAAGTATGAACCACTGGCCGCCACGACCTGTCGAAGATCAAACGCCAACCTGCTTCAGGGTGATCTGATGAAATTGCGTGCGATTGCTCACTCCCGTACCGGAGACAAGGGAGATACATCCAACATCTCTGTCATCGCGTTTGACGAGACCGACTACAATTTCCTCCGCGATCATGTCACCGCCGAACGGGTCAGGCAGCATTTCTCCGGGATCGTGACAGGCGAGGTGACCCGTTACGAATTGCCGTCAATCGGGGCATTGAACTTCGTACTTACCGGCGCGCTCGGCGGCGGCGTCACACGCTCCCTCGCCATCGACGCGCACGGCAAGGGCTTGAGCTCCGCCTTGCTCGACATGGACTTGCCGGAGCGGTGAAGAGCTCAGCAAACACTCCATGTCGACGCTTGGATTGCTTCGCCGCTTTCGTTCCTCGCAATGACGGTAGAGGATGGGATCGGTCTTCTACCGCCGGGCCTCCCGGCAGGCGGGGGGTTATAGCGACGGGAGCTCATTGTTAGAGCGCGTTGTGGCCCCAAACTCGCTCCAACAATTTGCATCGGTGGCTATGGCTCCATGCGTTCGCTGGGGCGTGGTGCATGCCGGGCCGCCGCGCGGCTTCCTGGCCATTGAGGAGCAGGAGGTCGCGGGCGCCAAGCTCGAGCTGTTCGTGATCAATTTCATGAAGGACAAGATGACGCTGCGCGTTCCGACGGCGAAGATCGCCAATCGGCATGCGCAAGCTGATCCGGGTGAGGGGTTCAGGCGCATGATGCACACGCGGCAGAGGGACGGACAATGAAAAAGGCCGCAGGCGTTGCACACTGCGGCCCGTGTCCGGGAAAATTGAATGTCAGGGCAACGACAATACTTCCAGCCCCGGTAGGCCTGACGATCCCAGAACTTGATGGCTGGTTGGAGTCCTAACCTCTGTTCCCGGCAACGGAACATCGCGGATGTTGTACGGCCGCTACACAGACCGAGGCTCAGCCTGCACGGCTGCCTGGATCATGAGCAATCACCTCGGCCAAGGCCGATCGATTTCGGCGTCCGATGCGACAGCAAGATTTCGGTAAAATTTTACGCGGCGGCGTCGACGGTCGCGATCACAGTCCGCATGTCGGTGGCGAGCTCCCGATAGCGCGCTCCCAGCCGCAGGTACAGCTCGCGTTTGCCCCCATCCGGCGCCCGATTGGCAATCAACTCGCATTCGGCGGCAAGTGTCTCAAATCGCTCGAGCTTGGCGTGGAAAGCGGTCATGGGCGGGGTCCCTGAACTCTTACGGAGGGAGCGCGACCCTACTCCTTCGATTAGGTCACGACAAACATTGTTATCGGATAGAATTACTTTTGTTGGCCATGGTTAGCGGCTGCCTGCCGAAGTTGTTGCGATGCAAGCATCGGCTCAGCGTCTGCTGCGCTGCACCCGGGTTATTGGAGGCCAACAAGGCCTCGCCCCATTCCACGGGCTGGGGAGTGTGAAATGGAGCGAGGTACCTGTGCGCAACGCATGGGGTCGTTGCCATTGCAGTGATGCTTCTGATTCGCGGCGTGTTCGCGGCGGTTGTGTGAAGTGGTTTTGGCATCACAACTGCGTTCACCGACGTCGCTACGGTCTGACAGTCGCAGCGTCCTGAAGACCATGGCACTCGAACAGTTCGACCGCTCCCTTTCCCTTGAGCTCCACTAGCCCGCGGCTTCGACCTGTGCAGCAGTGCCGGACCCGGGCCCATGCGGTCGCGCTCATCAGGATTGATCCGCCTTCCGCGTGAGAGGTGACGCGGGCGGCCGTATTGACGGTGTCTCCCCACAAGTCAAACGCGTATTGGCGCCGG
Organism: Bradyrhizobium erythrophlei; assembly: GCF_042430365.1. GTDB lineage: Bacteria > Pseudomonadota > Alphaproteobacteria > Rhizobiales > Xanthobacteraceae > Bradyrhizobium > Bradyrhizobium erythrophlei. Next base: position 41,669 of record NZ_JBHMET010000187.1, on the reverse strand, counting down.
CCCATGATCCCGGCAACCACGGGGCCGCTATGAATCCCGATGCGCACCGCCCAGCCAGGCTTGAGCTTCCGCGAGGTCTCGATCATCGCCCCTGCACACCGCACCGCGGCCAGCACGCCGTTCTCCATGGGATGGAGAAGCCCCGCTGTAGCAAGGAACGCGTCTCCGATGGTCTTTATCTTCTCCATAGCATGCGCTTCGACGATGTCCTCGAACGCATCGACGAGCGCGCGAAGCTCGGACACGACCTGTTCCGCCGGATGACAATCGCAGTATCGCGTGAACCCGACGATGTCGCTGAACAGCACCGTGACGTCGTCCATGCGACGAGGCTTGACCTCGTTGGTTGCCTTCAGCTCGGCCACTGCGCTCGGCGGCAGTATTGCTTGCAGCAATTCGTCGGCGCGCCGCCTCTCGCGCTCGATCTCTTCGAGGTAGTATGCCTCCCGGTCACGCAGGCGTTTCTTCTCAAGACACGCACCGACGCGAGCGCCGAGAACCACGGGATTGAAGGGTTTCAGAAGATAGTCGTCGGCGCCGAGCTCGATGCCGCGTACCACGCTTTCAATCTCGTCCACTGCAGAAATCATGATAACGCGGATCTCTCGCGATGCTGGACTTACCTTGAGCTGCTGCAGGACCTGATGACCATTCATCCCCGGCATGAGGACATCGAGGAGGATGAGATCCACGGGCTGTTTGGCGACTATTGCGAGCGCCGCGGCTCCGTCGGCGGCGGTCAGCACGGCCTCGTAGCCCAGGCGCCGCAATCGACGCGTGAGCAGATAACGATTGTCCTCGTTATCATCCACGACGAGAATCACGGGGTGCGGCCCATTCATGACTTGGGCTTCCATCTCTCGGACTTTCTCCTCAGCAGAACGTCGATCCGATCAATCAGGCGCGGAAAATCGACCGGCTTTGCAATGAAGTCGTCACACCCCGCCGCGAACGCTCGCTCGCGATCCTCCGGCATGGCGTGGGCAGACAGCGCGATAATGGGGAGGCTCGCGGTTTCCGGTGTCGCGCGCAACTGCCGCGTAACTTCCCAGCCATCGATGACAGGTAGCCCGAGATCGACCAGAATCAGGGCCGGGGCCCGGTTCCTGGCTTGCGTCAGGCCTTCCGCACCGTCGCGCGCGATGAGGACCTCGTAGCCTTTTCGCCGCAACCGGCGCGACATCATATAGATGTTGTCCTCATTGTCCTCGATATAGAGAATCTCAGCCATCGTGTTCGGCTCGCTGCTGCATTGCCCCGATGGGAACGTTGTGCATGACGAAATCGCGGACCCTTGCCAGCAACTCGTCGCGGTCGCAGGCTGCCTTGGACACGAAGTCGACAATTCCGCTATTGAGCTGGCGGCGCTCCACGTCACTCAGGTCGGTGGCCGTCATTCCGACGACCGGAATATTGCTGAATGTGCCGTTACCTCGGAGCCGTTCGAGGAATTCAAACCCGTCCATCTCCGGCATCATGAGATCGAGCAGGATCAGATTTGGTCTGCGTTCCTGAAGTCGCCTGAAGCCCTCTCGGCCGTCCTCGGCTTCGATGACGTGCCAACCCTCGTCGGCAAGCGTAGACGCCAGCAGCCGGCGGGTTTCCTCGTCATCCTCGATGATGAGCAGATCCTTTCTCGATGGACCTCCGTTCAGGTGATGCAGGATCGCTCGGAGCCGTGTCCAGTCGATCGGCTTGGTAATGTATTCGCTGGCGCCGAGCGCATAACCCTTGCTGCGCTCATCGACGATGGTCAGCATGATCACCGGGATCGGCGCCAGCTCGGGATCCGATTTGAGTTCCCGCAGCACACCCCAGCCGTCGAACTCGGGCATCAGCACATCCAGCGTGATCAGCGACGGGTGAACCTTGCGTGCGAGCGCGAGGCCTTCGCGCCCGCCTTGAGCAGTCAGGACGTCAAAACCCTCCTTGCTGAGAAAGCGACGCATGACGTCGAGGACATTGAGGTCGTCGTCGATGACGAGAACGCGTGGAGCACCGCCGTTCATGACGCGGAGCGGTGGGCCGCCTGGCGCAACCGCCGGCATCTCGACGCGCAGGGCCGTTCCCTGAACAGCTTGAGCGGGTAGACGGACCGTGAAGGTGGCGCCGCGACCGGGCGCGCTCTTGACGGTGATTTCTCCACCCATCGCCCGACAGAGATGCTGGCTGATCGCCAAACCAAGTCCGGTCCCGCCGTACTTGCGCGTCGTCGAACTGTCGGCCTGGGAGAACTCCTGGAAGAGGCGGCTCAGCTGTTCTTCCGTCATCCCGATGCCGTTGTCGGCCACAGTGAAGACCAGCGAGCTGGCTGATCCGTCAGCTTCGCGCCTGGCTGAAAAACGAATCTCGCCGCTGTCCGTAAATTTGCACGCATTGCTGAGCAAGTTCAGGAGTACCTGACGTACCCGGGTCGAGTCCGCTTGCATCAGTCCGACGTCCGCAGGGCAGTCGACAATGAGCTTGTTGTTGTTCTTGTCCGCGATCGGCTGGGTCGTCTTGGTCAGTTCACCAATGAGCGTCGCGACGTCGATCTCCTCGGGGTATAGATCGAGCTTGCCAGCCTCGATCTTGGACAGGTCGAGGATATCGTTGATCAGCATGAGAAGGTGCTTGCCCGCCCGCACGATACGCCCAACGGGCTCCGAGAGAACTTCGTCGCGCTCTTCCTGCGCTTCCTCATGGAGTATCTCGGCGATGCCGATGATGGCGTTGAGCGGCGTTCGAAGCTCGTGGCTCATATTCGCCAGGAACTGGCTCTTTGTCCGGTTGGCCGCTTCCGCCTCCTCGCGCGCCTGCTCTAGCTCGATCTGGCGACGCTTCAACTCTGTGATGTCGGTGTAAACGACGACCGTGCCGCCGTCATGGGTCCTGCGCTGGGTCACTCGCACCCAGAGATCATTCCGGTATGAATGCTCGGCGACGCTAAAGGGCTCGCAATGCTGCCTCTGGCGTTCCTCGATCCACGCCTCGGGGGTGCGGCCATTCAAATCGGCCACGGAGCGTGTAACTGCTGCCTCAAGGATTTCGCGGAAGCTCGTGCCCGGCTTGAAGAGGTCTGCCCGGTGAGGATAAATCTCGCGTACGCGCTCGTTGCACGCCACGATACGGTCGTCGGCGTCGTAAAGGACGAAGCCATCCGAGATGGTCGCGATTGCAGCCGCAAGCGTCTTGCGCTCGTGCTCTCGTTCGGCCGTCAGCCGATCCCGCTCCGTGAGAGTGTCGCGAAAGATGGCCAGCGTCCTTGCCATGGCGCCGATCTCGTCGTGGCCCGCGCGGGGGATCGGCACCGACACGTCCCCGGCGTTGAGGCCGTCGATCGCCACCACAAGCCGTCGGAGCGGAAGCGTGATCGAGCGAAGCAGGAAGAAGGTCAGAAGCGCTCCGAAAATGACGATCGCCGCCACGCTCCCTTGCGTGATCCGGGTCGCGGTGGCGACGTCGGCAACCGCACGATCGCGGGCGGCTGCCGCCTCGCTGGTCAATTCGGTCACGATCGATTTCAGATGCTCGTCGACAACTGCACTGTGTTGTCGCGCCTGGGCCAGGAGGGAGTTGCCCATCACTCGGCGATCGGCCGTGTATTCCTCGACCGCATCGGCTGCGAATTTCTCGAACCGCGCGAGCTCGGCGCGAACGGAGGCAATGCGGTCGGGTTTTCTCGCTTCAAGCTTGTCGAGAAGATGCCCCATTCGGGTCCGCGCTTCGGTCGCGTTCCGCTCCGAGAGCGTCAGCATGCTGACGGCGAGATCGGTCAACCAATACCGAAGCTCTCCGAAGGTGACGCGTGCGGCATTCGCCGAGTCGATCGTGTCGATCAGATCGGCCACCTCAGCGACGGCAGCCGAATTGTTCGCCAGCTTGCGCGTGAGATAGAAATTCGTTGCCAGGATGACGAGGAGCAACGTGCCTGACAGAAGAATGATCCGAGTCCGGATATTCAGGCGTGCCATCGTCGCGAGCCTCGTGCTCAATGCCGCTATCGGTAGAGAATGATGCTGATCACACCGCCCAATTCGTCCTGTTTCGCGCCTTCCTTCGGGTAGCCTGTTATGTCGACTTCGCCCTTTGGCGAGCCATGGCAAGCCAGGCACGTCTCATCGTAGTATTGTGGCACCATGACCCGGAAGGCCGGGCGCCCGTCGGTTTCGGCGGCCGCCGAATAGGCCTGGTCGCGCGGCCAGTTTGGCGCGAGCAGTTTTGATTTGATGATGGTGGTCTCCCACGCGTCCGGACGCGCCTTTCGGTTGCGGATGCGATCGGGCGGGCCTGTGGCCTTCACGTCAGCCTCCCCCTTTGCCCTGCGGGCAAAGGCCTCGTTGACAAGGCGCGCGAACACCGCCGGAATGAAGCCCTTGAACCCAGTCCCCTTCGCGTTGATCGTCGTCTGATTGGCGTCCATGACCTCGACGATCGCGTCCATCTGAACGCGCAACAAACGGCCGTGGCGGGAGGCGGGGTCGATCGCTGACGGATCGACCCCCGTTGCCTTGCGGTAGATGTCGCGCGTCTGTTCGATCAGCGAGCTGCCGCTGAGGCCCTTCTCGCCGAGCTTTGGATCATTGATCCGGTCCTGCTCGCGGGAGATGACCGTTTCGCCGGCGAGCAGCATGTCGGCGAGGCTCTTGCCTATCAATAGATCCTCACCCGAATTCTCGCCGTCCGGGGCCGCACAAATCAGCGATGCGGGGATCGTGCCCACAAGCACAAGGACTATCGTCGCTGTTACCCACGAATGCCTCGGCAGGACCATTCCGTTATCTCACAATTGCTAAACGATGACCGGTCAGTGCCCTTCAATCGCGGCCAGAACCTTTGCCGGGGTAAATGGGACCGAGCGCAAACGGACACCGATGGCGTCAAATACCGCGTTCGAGATCGCGGATGGCACGACCGCCGCAGCAGCCTCACCCGCCCCCGAAGGCTTCTCGGTCGGACGGTCGACGAGTTCGATGATGACGTCCGGCACCTCGGGAAACGTCAGGATTGGATAGGTTGCCCAATGCAGGCTTGTCACCGCCGAACGGTCAAAAAGGACTTCCTCTTTCAACGTGCGGCTGACGGATTGGATGATGTTCCCCTCGATCTGATTCCTGACCCCGTCGGGGTTGATGATCTGCCCGCAATCATGCACGACGAAGAAACGCTGCACGCGGATTTCCCCGTTTCTGCGGTCGACCTCGACTTCGGCCACCGCGCCGACATAAGTGGGCGATGGGAAATCCTTGGCATAGCTGATGCCGCGTCCGACCATGACATCGCTCTGAGTGGGGCTGCGCGGCGAGAGCCGACTCTCCCACCCAGCCAGAGTGGCCAGACGTCTCAGGAGCTCGGCGCCGCGCGCGTCTTTGAGATGGCTGAGACGAAGGTCGAGCGGGTCGACGCCAACAGAGGCAGCGATCTCATCGACGAAGCATTCGTTGGCGAAAGCGTTTTGCATGCGCCCCGGCGATCGGATCCAGGACCAGCGGAAAGGTGTCTCGGCGAGCAGATGCGCGACGGTCTTGATGTTCGGCAAACTGTAGGGGATCGCCGAATTGGAGGCCATCATGCTGGGGCTGCCTTGGCGGTAGGGCTGCATGATCGGAGCGACAGGCACGCCGGCCGCGAGCGTGGCCGCGATGAGCGGCACCGGCGCGAAGCCATCCTCAGGAAGGAAGAACTCCGATTCCCAGGCAATAATCCTGCCTTCGGCATCGATGCCGGCGCGCAAGTCGGCCAATGTTGGCGGACCCTTTGGATCCCAACCATGCTCGTCGGCGCGCATCCATTGGACGCGCACGGGCCTGCCGCCCATCGCCCGCGAGAGCAGCGCGGCGTCGCCGGCCGCGTCTTCGTGCCCATTGCGGCCGTAACAGCCCGAACCTTCGACATAGAGGCAGTGCACATCGTCAAGCGGCACGTCCATCATTGCCGCGAGCTGTCGTCTGAGGGACTGCGTCGCCTGAGAGGCACTCCAGCACGTGATCTTTCCGTCGTTGATCGCGACGACGGCGCAGGATGGGCCGATTGAGCCGTGTGTCTGGATGGCGAAATCGTACGTCGCCGAGATGCGCTTCGACGCGTCGCCCATCGCCTTGGCGCTATCACCGACATTGGAGGTCACCGCATCGCTCCTGATGCGCGTGGCGCGAACGTGGTCCCAGAGGCCCGCCCGGTCCGGCAGCCCCTCCCAGTTCGACCACGTCGCCTTCAGCTTGCGTGCGGCCTGGATGGCGCCCCATTCGGTTGTCGCGACCACGCCGAGGAAATTGCGTTCGCGTACGACCTTCAGGAGGCCAGGAACGCCGCTCACCGAGGATTCATCGACGCTTTCAAGACTGGCGCCAATTGCCAACGGGCGCACCACGCGGCCGTGCAGCATTCCGGCAACGCGAAAATCATGCATGAAGCTGAAGCGTCCGGTCGCCTTGTCCGGAATGTCGAGACGCGCCACCGACTTGCCCACGACCTTGTACGCGGCCGGGTCTTTCGCGGGCGCGTTGTTGTCGATCTTCAGCGAGAACGTGCCGTCGCCGATAAGCTCGGCATAGGATGCGCTGATGCCGTTGCCCTTGATTGTGCCGCCCTCGATGCGAAGCTCCGTCACGGGCACGCCAAAGCGCTTCGCGGCGAGCTCGGCAAGCGCCTTGCGCGCCGTTGCCGCAGCCTGTCGAAGCTCCATCCCTCCCTTCTGAATCGAGAGGCTGGCCGCAGTTACACCTTGGTCCGGTGTCAGCGCGGTGTCGCCCTGGATGAGCCTGACCCGGTCGATCGGCACGTCGAGCTCCTCGGCCACGATCTGCGTCAGCGCAGTGCGCAATCCGGTGCCGAGATCGACCTTGCCGGAATAAACCGTGACCTGTCCGTCGGCGTCGATCGACAGAAATCCGTCGACCTCGTCGGGTGCGACGGTCTTCGTCAGGGCGCTGCTCCGCGCCAAAGCCGCATACGGCTTTGCCGCGAGCGCAAAGGTGACGACGAGCGCGCCGCCGGTCTTCAAAATGCCGCGACGGGTGGAGACGAAATCGAGCATCTCTGTCTCCCTTGTCTCACGCGTTGCGGGCCGCCCGCTGGACCGCCCGAATGATGCGAAGATGCGTGCCACAACGGCAAAGATTGTCGGCGAGCGCCTTCTTGATCTCTGGAACGGTCGGGTTCTTGGTTGTCGCGAGGAGTGCGGTCGCCCGTATGATCATGCCGTTGAGACAAAAGCCGCATTGTGCGGCCTGCTCGTCGATAAAGGCTTGCTGAACAGGAGACGGCCGCTCCGGGCTGCCGAGTCCCTCGAGTGTCACGATCTTCTTGTTGGCGACCTTGGTGAGCGGCGTCTCACATGAGAGCACCGACTCGCCATCCGAAAGGACGGCGCAAGCTCCGCACTGGCCCAATCCGCAGCCGAAGCGGGGCCCCTTCAATTCAAGATAATCTCGCAATGCATAGAGCAGTGGCATGCCGGGGTCATCGACTTCAATCGTGACCACGCGGCCATTCACATCGAGCGAAACAGACGTGGGCATGCGTATCCTCCCCACTATCCGTTTATGCTTGTCGAAAGTCGCTTATATACCCATCGGCAGCCGCTTTGAATGCCCTAGAGGGCCCCAGATGGGGTAATCCGCGGCCCTGCTACGTGGCCAGTGGTCGCCTCAAGAGCCCTGCCAGCCGGTCACTTCACCTGCCGCTTCTCGAGCTTGCGCGCCAGCGTCCGGCGGTGCATGCCGAGCCGGCGCGCGGCTTCGGAGATGTTGAAATCGGTCTCGATCAGCGTTTGATGGATGCGTTCCCATTCCAGCGTCTTGATCGAGGTCGGGCGCGCGCCGACCTCGATGTCGGCGTTGCCTTGCGCTCTAAGGAACGCGGCCTCGATGTCGTCGGTGTTTGATGGCTTTGCCAGATAGTGGCAGGCGCCGAGCTTGATCGCTTCGACCGCGGTCGCGATGCTCGCAAACCCCGTCAGCACGACGATCAGCATCTCCGGATCGTGGGCATGCAGCGCTTCCACGCAGGCGAGCCCCGAAGCGCCGCCGCCGAGCTTGAGATCGACCACGGCATGGCCGGGTGATTGCTCCTCCAGCAGGTGACGGACCTCGTCGAGCGAGGCGGCGATCATGACGCCATAGCCGCGGCGCTCGAACGAGCGCTTCAGCGTGCGGGCAAAGCCGGCGTCGTCCTCGACGATCAGAAGCTGGCGTTCATCCGTCAAGGCCGTCTCCGATCGCAAGCGTCGCCAGCGGGAACTCGAGGCGGACGGTGGCGCCGATGTCGGCGCGGTTTCGCGCCGTCACCACGCCGCCGAGCTTGCGCACGACGTTCATCACCAGGAACAGGCCGAGGCCGCTGCCGGGCGTTCCCTTGGTCGACTGATAGGGTTTGCCGAGATGCGCGAGCATTTCGGCGGCGAAGCCCGGGCCCCTGTCGGTGACCGACAGCACGAGCCGGTCGGAATCGCGCTCGGCGGTCAGTTCGATCCAGTCGCGCGAGACCTCGGCGGCATTGTCGAGCACGTTGAAGATCGCCTGCTTCAGCGCGACGTCGGACACGATCGGCAGGTCGCTGCCGAAGGCGTTGCGGAAATACAATGTCGCCGCCGGGCGCGTGGTCCGCCACTCGCCGACCAGCGCCGACAGGAATGCCGTCACCGTCGCCGGCGAGGAGCCTTCACCGCGCGCTTCGCCGGCCGAGAGCAGGATGCCTGTCACGATCGACTTGCAGCGCTGCAACGAGGTTTCCATCTCGGCGAGGTCGTGCGACAGCTCGGTGTCGGCTGACAGCGCGGGCATGCGGCGCCAGTCGCTCAGGATCACCGACAGCGACGACAGCGGCGTGCCGAGCTCATGGGCGGCGCCCGAGGCGAGCAGGCCCATCCTGACGATGTGATCCTGCTCGGCGGCATGTTGCCGCAGCGCGGCCAGGTGGGCATCGCGTTCGCGCAAATTGCGGTTGATGCGGGTGACGAACACGACGAGCAGCACCGCATCCAGCACGAAGCCGACGAACATGCCGGCAAGGTACAGGCTGAATGGATCGTTGAAGCCGTGCTGCGGCAGGCCCAGCGGCCGATAGGCGACCGTCAGCCAGGCGAAGCTCGCGCAGGCGAGTGCCACCAGCGACCAGATCGAGCGCGCATCGAGCAGCACCGCGCCGAGGGTGATCTGCAACAGAAAGAGCGAGGTGAACGGGTTGGTCGCGCCACCACTCAAGTAGAGCTGGGCGGTCAGGGCCGCGACGTCGAGCATCAAGGCGATCAGGAGGCCGCGCCGGCCGATCCCGGCGCGGTCGCGCACCCAGATGAGGCTTGCGATGTTGAGCACAATCAGCGCGCAGATCACCGCGGCCATCGCGGCGAGCGGCAGCGGGATGCCAAGCCAAAGCTCGACAAAGGCGATCGTCACGATCTGGCCAATCACCGCCGTCCAGCGCAGCTGGATCAGCAGCGCCATGTTCTTGCGATTGGTCACGTCCTTGGCCGGCAACGCGGCAAGCGCGCCGGAGTCCACGCCGGCGTCGGTCCTGACCGGCAAGGTCACGGCCTCGCTGCCGGGAGCCCCGGCGCTGGTGTCATGCAGATCCGATGTGCGCTTCAGCATCTGGGCCTGTGTTGCGAGACAGATTGCGTGCTGCGCCGATCAGCCGGCGCACGGCGGCGCGCCGTGTGTCAAAGCCGCCGAGCCGTCCCCTGCCGCGCACGCTGCGCAGGAGTGCGACCGCCAGCATAATGGCGAGCGCGAACCATGTCAGCGCGTAAATCAGGTGGTTGTTCGGAAACCGGATCACCGTCAGTCCGCCGAGCGGGTAGCCGGCGGGGGTCTCGGCTGCGCCGGCATCGATGAAGAAGGGCGCGGCCTGCGACAATCCATGCACGGCTGAGATCGCGGCGACGTCGCGCGAGTACCAGCGGCCCGCGGCCGGATCATTGCTGCGCAGGAAGCCGCCTTTCGGCTCCGACATCCGCAACAGGCCGGTGATGCTCACCGTCGCGTCCGGATCGGCGGTGTGCCGGGTCGCAGGATCGCGCCGCTCGGGCGGCACGAAACCGCGATTGACCAGCACCGTGGTTCCATCGGCTGTTCGCAGCGGCGTCAGCACCCAGAAGCCGGGGCCGTGAACCGTCACCGCCTGGACCAGCGTTTCGTCGGCGTCCAGGAAGCGGCCGCTGATGGTCACGCGCCGGTACTCATCGCTGGCCGCCGTGACGTCAGGCCACGATGCGGGCGCGGGCATCGCCACCGGCGCGGCGTGGATGCGCTGCTCGACCCGGTCGATCAGCGCGAGCTTCCAGGTCCTGCGCTCGATCTGCCAGACGCCGAGCGCGGTCAGGACCATCACGCCCAGCATGCCGAGCGTGAGCACCGCGTAACGAGAGAAAGCTGAACTGCGACCGCGTCGGGACCGCGCTCCCTCTCCCGCTTGCGGGGGAGGGCTGGGGCGGGGGTGTCTCCGCGAGTCGGAATCTTCGAGTGGAGAGAGCCCCCACCCGAATCGCATCTTGCGATGCGATTCGACCTCCCCCGCAAGCGGGAGAGGTGAAGAGGGGTTGCGGACACCCCGCACGGTCACGGCATGTTGCTCATGTCGTGCACCGGCATCATGTTGACGTTGAGGTGATGCATCACCCACAGCGATCCGGTGAGCGCGATCACGACCATGATCACGGTGAAGATCAGCGCCATCATGCTCCAGCCGTTCTCGGACCGGGTGTTCATGTGCAGGAAGTAGATCATGTGCACCACGATCTGCACCGCCGCGAGCAGCATGATGGCGAGCGCAGTCAGCGGCTTGCTGCCGAGCGAACCAGACATCACCAGCCAGAACGGGATCGCGGTGAGGACGACGGAGAGACCGAAGCCGATCAGATAGCTCGACAGCGAGCCATGCGCCGCGGCGCCATGGGCATCGTGGTCGCCGGCTTCGGGTTGCAGGGCGTGAGTATCGGCTTTCATCGCAGCATTCCCATCAGATAGACGAAGGTGAAGACGCCGATCCAGACCACGTCGAGGAAGTGCCAGAACATCGACAGACACATCAGGCGGCGCCTGTTGGCCGCGATCAGGCCATGGCGGGCGACCTGGACCATCAGCGTCACCAGCCAGACCAAGCCGAAGGAGACGTGCAGCCCGTGGGTGCCGACCAGCGTGAAGAAGGAGGACAGGAAGGCGCTGCGCTGCGGCGTTGCGCCCTCATGAATCATGTGCGCGAACTCGGAGAGCTCGATGCCGATGAAGGCGAGGCCGAACAGCCCGGTCACCGCGAGCCAGGCCTGCGTCGCGCGGATCTGCGACTTCTCCATCGTCAGCATCGCAAAGCCGTAGGTGATCGACGACATCAGCAGCATCGAGGTGTTGAGCGCAACCAGCGGCAGGTCGAACAGGTCCTTCGGCGCGGGACCTGCGGCGTAGCTGCCGCCGAGCACGCCGTAGACGGCAAATAGCATCGCGAAGATGAGGCAGTCGCTCATCAGGTAGACCCAGAAGCCCAGCATGGTGCTGGCGCCTTCGGGGTGCGCGTGCTCGTCGATGACGTGAAAGACCGGCTCTGAATTCTGCGAGGGGATAACGGCGACTGTCATGACTTGGCTCCCGCTGATATCAGGCGCGTCCGCGCGTCTTCGACCCGCACCACCTCATCCGCAGGGATGTGAAAGTCGCGGTGATAGTTGAAGGTGTGGCCGATCGCGACCGCGAGCAGCGCGATGAAGCTCGCCGCCGCAAGCCACCAGATGTACCAGATCAGGCCGAACCCCATCGCGGTGGACAGCGCGGCGAGAATGACGCCGGTGCCGGTGTTGGAGGGCATATGGATCGGCTTGAAGCCGGTGAGCGGGCGGCGATAGCCGCGGCGCTTCATGTCCCACCAGGCATCGTTGTCATAGACAACGGGCGTGAAGGCGAAGTTGTAGGCCGGCGGCGGCGACGAGGTCGCCCATTCCAGCGTGCGCGCGTTCCAGGGATCGCCGGTGACGTCGCGCAGCTTCTCGCGGCGCAGGATCGAGACCGCGAACTGCACCAGCATCGACATGATGCCGAGCAGGATCAGGAAGGCGCCGATGCCGGCGATGACGAACCAGATCTGCAAGCTGGGATCGTCGAACACGCGCAAACGGCGGGTGACGCCCATCAGGCCGAGCACGTAGAGCGGCGTGAAGGCGAGACAAAACCCGGTGACCCAGAACCAGAACGACATCTTGCCCCAGAACGGATCGAGCCTGAAGCCGAACGCCTTGGGGAACCAGTAGCTGATGCCGGCGAACGCGCCGAACACCACGCCGCCGATGATCACGTTGTGGAAATGCGCGATCAGGAACAGGCTGTTGTGCAGCACGAAGTCGGCCGGGGGGACTGCGAGCAGCACGCCGGTCATGCCGCCGACGACGAAGGTCAGCATGAAGGCGATCGTCCACATCATCGGCAGCTCGAAGCGGATGCGGCCGCGATACATCGTGAACAGCCAGTTGAACATCTTCGCGCCCGTCGGGATCGAGATGATCATGGTCGTGATGCCGAAGAACGAGTTCACGCTGGCGCCGGAGCCCATCGTGAAGAAATGATGCAGCCAGACCAGGTAGGACAGGATGGTGATGACGACGGTGGCGTAGACCATCGAGGTGTAGCCGAACAGCCGCTTGCCCGAGAAGGTCGAGGTCACCTCGGAGAAGATGCCGAACGCCGGCAGCACTAGGATGTAGACCTCGGGATGGCCCCAGATCCAGATCAGGTTCACGTACATCATCGGGCTGCCGCCGAAATCGTTCGTGAAGAAATTGGTGCCGACGTAGCGGTCGAGCGACAACAGCGCCAGCACCACGGTCAGAACCGGGAAGGAGGCGACGATCAGGACGTTGGTGCAGAGCGAGGTCCAGGTGAAGACCGGCATCTTCATCATCGACATGCCCGGCGCGCGCAGCTTGACGATGGTGCAGATCAAGTTGATGCCCGATAGCGTCGTGCCGACGCCGGCGACCTGCAGCGCCCATATGTAGTAGTCGACGCCGACGTCGGGACTGTAGCCGAGATTCGACAGCGGCGGGTAGGCGAGCCAGCCGGTGCGCGCGAATTCGCCGATGAACAGCGACATCATCACCAGCACGGCGCCGCCGACCGTCATCCAGAAGCTGAAATTGTTGAGGAAGGGGAATGAGACGTCGCGCGCGCCGATCTGCAGCGGCACCACGTAGTTCATCAGGCCGGTCACCAGCGGCATCGCCACGAAGAAGATCATGATCACGCCGTGCGCCGTGAAGATCTGGTCGTAGTGGTGGGCGTTGAGATAGCCTTCGGAACCGCCAAAGGCGATCGCCTGCTGCAGGCGCATCATGATGGCGTCGGCGAAACCGCGCAGCAGCATCACGATGCCGAGGATCATGTACATGATGCCGATGCGCTTGTGGTCGACGGTGGTGAACCACTCGCGCCACAGATAGCCCCACAGCCGGAAATAGGTGACGGCGCCGAGCAGGGCTGCGCCGCCGAGCGCGACGACGGCGAAGGTGCCGACCACGATCGGCTCGTGCAGCGGCAGCGATTCCAGGGTGAGGCGGCCGAAGATCGCCTTGATGAGGACGGGATTGTCGAGCATGCGGCCCTCTTTAGGAGACTGATTTCGGACGGGGTCCGAGCAGAAGGGATGTCGAAGACGTCTTGGCCGGGGAGAACGGCGGGCGTTGCAGCCCGACCCCGCGTAGCGGCGTCATGTCGAAGGGAGCTGAGATCTCGCGCGACGGCTCGTTCTTCAGCTCGTCGATCGCGCAGATGCCGGCGACGAAGGTCGGCTCCGCGCCGAACGGCGCGCCGCGGCGGGCATATTTGTCGTAAGCGAGCGGCAGCGTGTTGTTCAGGCCCTCGCGTCCGAGCCCGCCCTTGGCGTCGATCGCCATCATCTCGCTCATGCACATCTTGCCTGGCTCGACGCACATGTTGAGGATCGCCTTGTAGAGATCGCGGTCGACCGCGCCGTAGCGGCGCACTGGCTCGTTCGAGCTCGGGCGTTCGAGCTGCAAATAGTCGGAGCGGCCGAGCATGTTGCCGCTCGACTTGGCGGCGGCGATCCACTTGTCGAAATCGGGCGCGGAGACGCTCTTGAACGCGAAATGCATTCCAGAGAAGCCGGCGCCGCTGTAATTGGCGGAGAAGCCCTTGAAGGTACCTTCCTTGTTGGCGACCGCGTGCAGCTTCGTCTCCATCCCGGGCATGGCGTAGATCTGGCCGGCGAGTGCGGGGATGTAGAAGGAGTTCATCACGGAGGAGGCCGTGATGCGGAAGCGGATCGGGCGATCGATCGGAGCGGCAAGCTCGTTGAGGGACGCGACGCCGTAGTCGGGGTAGATGAACAGCCACTTCCAGTCGAGCGCGACCACCTCGACATTGAGCGGCGTGTCCTTGGCCTCGATCGGCTTGTCAGCGGCGATGCGGCCGAGCGAGCGGTAGGGATCGAGCAAATGCGTGCCCATCCAGGTCAGCGCGCCCAGGCAGACGATGATCAGGAGCGGGGCCGACCAGATCACGAGCTCGAGCTGCGTCGAGTGATCCCATTCCGGCTCGTAAGGCGCTGACGTGTTGGACTGGCGGTAGCGCCAGGCGAAAAACACCGTCAGCGCCATCACCGGCACGACGATCAAAAGCATCAGGACGGTGGAGATGAGGACGAGATCGCGCTGCTGCGCGGCGACGTCGCCGGCCGGGGCAAGGACGACGAAGTCGCACCCGCCAAGCAAGGCCGCAAACGGCAATAAGGCCAACAATTTCAAGGCGCGCACGGCTCACCCCGTTAGATTCTTCGGCTGGAATTTTAGTAGGTCCGCCAAGGGGTAGCTGCGATGCAACAAAGGGGACATTGGACAATTTGTCCAATGTTGCACTGCGATATAGGGGGCCAAACAGTCAACTGGACCGCGTGGCGAGACCGCCTCCCGGCCGCATGTTCAACGACGATGACGGTGCGATGGTAATGGCACAGGCCCCTGCATTAGCTGACGGCAATCCGATGAGGGCAGGGCACGGCCAGGCAAAACCCGGCGAAATCGCGATCGGCGTCATCATCGGCCGCACGTCCGAGTTCTTCGACTTCTTCGTCTATGCGATCGCCTCGGTGATCGTGTTTCCGAAGCTGGTGTTTCCGTTCGTCAACGAACTGACCGGCACGCTCTATTCCTTCGCGATCTTTGCGCTGGCCTTCGCCGCGCGTCCGCTCGGCACCGTGATCTTCATGGCGGTCGACCGCCGCTACGGCAAAGGCGCCAAGCTGATCATCGCGCTGTTCCTGCTCGGCACCTCGACAGTGGCGATCGCGTTCCTGCCCGGCTACACGACGATCGGCGTGGCGGCGATCTGGCTGCTTGCCGCGGCGCGCGCTGCGCAGGGCATCGCCTGGGGCGGTGCATGGGACGGGCTCGCCTCGCTGCTCGCGCTGAACGCGCCGGCGCGGCAACGCGGCTGGTACGCGATGGTGCCGCAGCTCGGCGCGCCGCTCGGACTGATCGTCGCAAGCGCGCTGTTCGCCTTCTTTGCCGGCAACCTCTCGGCGGATGATTTCTTCGACTGGGGCTGGCGCTACCCGTTCTTCGTCGCCTTCGCGATCAACGTCGTGGCACTGTTCGCGCGGCTGCGCATGGTGGCGACGAACGAATACTCGGAGCTGTTCGAAAGCCGCGATTTGCAGCCGTCGCGTGTCACCGAGACGGTCAAGCACGAGGGTCGCCACATCCTGCTCGGCGCCTTCGCGCCGCTGGCGAGCTTTGCGCTGTTCCACATGGTCACGGTGTTTCCGTTGTCCTGGGTGTTCCTGTTCACCAAGGAAAGCCCGGTGCGCTTCCTGATCATTGAGATGGTCGGCGCCATGGTCGGCGTCGGCGCAATCGTGGCGTCGGGTATGATCGCCGACCGGGTCGGGCGCAAGTCGCTGCTCATTGGCTCGGCGATCGCGATCGCGGTGTATAGCGGCTTCGCACCGCAGCTGCTCGATGCCGGCGCGGTCGGCGAGACGGTCTACATGGTGCTCGGCTTCATCCTGCTCGGGCTCTCCTTCGGCCAGTCGTCGGGCGCGATCGCGTCCAGCTTCGCGCGGACCTACCGCTACACGGCCTCCGCGCTGACATCGGATTTCGCCTGGCTGTTCGGCGCCGGCTTCGCACCGCTCGCCGCGCTGCTGCTCGCGACCCATTTCGGCTTGATCTCGGCCGGCGCGTATCTGCTGTCGGGCGCGGTGTGGACGCTGCTGGCGCTGTGGCTGAGCGGATTGCGCGAGGCGGAGCGCTAAAGGCGCCATTCTTGTAGCCCGGATGAAGCGAAGCGAAATCCGGGACCACTGTAGCCCGCGGATAGTCCTGCCCCGGATTGCGCTTCGCTTCATCCGGGCTACCGATCGTTGTCTAGCGAAACAACCCATCCACGCGGAACGAATAGCCCACGCCGACGATATAGCTCGGCGAGTTGCGGTTCAGCCCGAACGCGACGTGGACGTCGACCTGCTGGGTCGGCGTCAGATGGTACACGGCGCCGGAGTTGAGGAGCTGGATCGGGCGTGTGCCGTCCGGATAGTCGCCGACATATTCCGTGAATACGCTCGTCTTCTGGTCGAGCTTCTTCTCGATCACGAAGGTCGCTTCCGACATGCGCTTGCCGGAGAACTCGGCCGGACGGAAGAACTCCGTGAACATGCCGCTGAGGCCCCAGCCGTCATGCAGCTCATACGACCATGGGAACTGGATGTAGGGCTGGGCGCCGCGTCCCGCGATCTCGGCGGCACCGGTCGGCAGCGCCACGCCGGCCGTCATGGACAGGTCGAACTTTCCGGGCAGCGGGCTGACCTGCCATTTGACGGCAGGTGCGACGTTGGAAAAGCCCGAACTGCCCGGCGATTTCACGGTGCCGAAATAGGTCGGCAGGTCGATCAGGACTTCCAGGCAGGGCGCGATGCCGAGCCGCCACCGGCTGTTGGTGCCGTCGATGGTGCGGCCGCCGTCGCGCGCGGTCAGGTTGATCCCGTTCTCGTTCTGCAGGCTGCCGACCGGCACGACGATGCTGGAATTGGTGACGTCCGGGCGGTCGGTCGCGATCTCGTCGCTCGCCTTGGGGCACCCCTCGGCGCGCGCGCCGGCAGCCGTCAACACCGCGAGCGCAATGAGGATGCACCCGCGCAGACAAATCCGCGCGCCAACGCCAAACCAACCCGGACTCAATGGCGGTGATACTCCAATCGCGCGTCGTCGCAGCACATGCTGCACCTGCGATAAAGATCGGCCAGATTGGCAATTATTCCGCACGCGCTTGCAAAATAGATTTCACCAGGAAGTTCCATTGCTAGAGAGCGATACGGCTGGCGTCCAGCCGGAATCAGCGACATACTCACAAACGCCGGTCGAGGCGGCTGAGCATGACCGCTTGGAAACCACGCGGGCGTCGCGGATCGATCACCACCATTGTTCTGTTGTTCGGCCTGATGGCCCCATCGCCCGCTCCTGCGCGCGGTAGCTTCCCGCATGACGATCCCTGGAATGCCGACCATATCGACGGCCTCCCGCCAGAGGTGCGGAGTTCGGTCGTCCAGATGTGCAGCACACGGCCCAACGCGGCGCATTATTTCGCGACCTATCTCGACCACGCACGCACCATCAGGCTGCATTTCGAGCACTTCAGCTGCGAAGGCGCGCGGCAGATCCATCGCCGAGCGGAGGGCTGCCTGCATCAGGAATTCTCGCAATCCGGGGCGCATTATCGCCTGATACGGAACTATTACGGCCGCTGTGACGACTGAGTTGCCCACAGCCGGGCCGGAATTTACGCAAAGCAACGGGAATAAAATGGCCGCACGGCCGCTCCTGAGCTGATGGCAAACAGGAGCCCGTTGCGATGCCTCTTCGTTCGAACGTCCGCCGCGCCGCGTTCCGGCACGCGAAAACCCTTGCGGCGGTTGCCGCTGCAACCCTGATCGCGGCCAACTCAGCCAATGCGGCGGGAAATGCCGCGCATGGCGAAGAGCTCTACCGCGACTGCGGCGCCTGCCACTCGATCGAGAAGAACGGCGTCGGCCCGTCGCACAAGGGCGTCATCGGGCGCACCGCCGGCACGGTCGCCGGCTACGACTACTCGCCTGAACTGAAGAACTCGAAGATCGTCTGGACCGAGGAGAATCTCGACAAATGGCTGGCGGGGCCGGAGAAGCTCGTTCCCGGCACCAAGATGTTCTACGAGGTCGATGATCCCAAGGACCGCGCCGACATCATCGCGTTCCTGAAGGAGAAGGCAAAGTAACTTGTAGCCCGGATGAAGCGCAGCGCAATCCGGGGCCGCGGTTTCCAACCCGGATTACGCTTCGCTCCATCCGGGCTACGGTTCTCGGCGCGCCTCAATCCACCACGATCTTGACGCGGTCGCGCGGCTTGACCTGGGCGTGAGCGTCGAGCCCGTTGAGCATGCGGAAGCGCTCGGCGGGGTGGTCGACGCCGGCCATCCGGTGCGACAGCGATTCCACGGTGTCGCCGGGCTGCACATTGATGATCTTGATGCGCAAGGGGCGCGCGGCCTGGATCTCGTCCAGCGTCAGGCGGCGGAACGAGTTGACGGTCTCGCGCGCGTTGCGCTCGCTCTCGGTGGTCTTCTGCTTGGCGGCGAAGATGAAGCGGTAGACGTCGCTGCCGAAGCGCAGCGCGTAGACCTTGAACTGCCACTGGTCGCCATGCGCGGTGGCGGACGCCGCCGGGAAGCCGTTGATGGAGAGATCCTCGGTCGAGGCCTTCTCGACGCCTTCCATCCAGCCGGAATTGAGGTAGTCGCCGAGCGACTGCTCGGCCGGCACCCGCACCACGTCGAAACGCATCGCCTGCGTGCCGCCCTCGCGCACGCCGATCACCGCCTGCGCGGTGTTGTCGAGCGTGAAGGTGTCGGGCGCCTGGAAGGTGAAGCCGAGCTTGGGGTGCAGGAAACGGCGGCCGCGCACAAAACCTTCGCTGGGGTCCTCGCCATAGACGATGTTGTCGATCACGGCGAGATAGGTCTCGCGGTCGCGCTCGTTGTTGTCCGGCGAGGTGTATTGCCGTGCGGTCGTCTGCGCGTTGGCGATGCGCTCGGGCGTCGCCGGATGCGACGAGGTGAAATCCTGCGCGCGCGGATCGAGCGTGGTCTTGCCGACCTTCAGCGCCGCGTTGCGCTCCATCGCGGTGAGGAAGCGCGCCGCGCCATAGGGATCGAAATGCGCGCGGGCCGCAAGGCCGACGCCGATGCCGTCGGCCTCGAATTCCTGCTGCCGCGAAAAGCTTGCCATCGTCAGCTTGGTCTTGGCGAGCGCGAGCGCGGTGAGGTCGGGGTCGTTGCTCATGTCGGTGACGACGCGCGTCACCACCGCCGCCTGCCGCGCCTGATCCTCGCGGATCGAGGCGTGCTTCGCAAGGACATGCGCCATCTCGTGGCTGAGCACGGAGGACAATTCGGAGGTGTCGCTGGCGAGCGCAACCAGCCCGCGCGTGACATAGAGCTGGCCGGTCGGCAGCGCGAAGGCGTTGACCGCGCCGGAATTGAGGATCGTGACCTTGTAGGCCTGGTCGGGACGGTCGGAGGCCGCGACCAGCCGCTCGACGGTCTTGCTGATCAGGGCTTCGAGCTTCGGATCGTCATAGGCGCCGCCATAGGAGGCGAGGATCCGCTCATGCTCCCGCTCGGTGGCCGGCGTTTGGGTCACCACGCGATTGGGCTTCGGCGCCGGGGCGGCCGTCGCGGCCGGGGCGGCGGTCTCGAACCGGCCGAGATTGCCGCAGGCGGACAGCGCGACTGCGGCGCAGACGAGCGCCGGCGCAGCCGAAAGGCGGCGGCCCATCAGTCCCTTACGCCGTCCTGCACGCTCAATCACGTTCACGGGTTCCCGAGCACTTCTACCTGCCCCAGCCGGAGCAACTCAATTCGTGGGCCGCTTCGTGCTTCCACCCAGCCGCGGACACGAATCCGTCGATTTTCGAGGGACTTAGGTGCCAGCCCCGCGGCCTCGAAGGCGGGGACTATGCGCCTTGAAATAGTCACCGCAAAGTCCCGAGTCCAGTTTCGGCCAAAATTCAGATAGGTCGTTGCCCCGGCCTGTCGCACAGACAAAACCCGGCCCTCGACCAACGCAAAGCGCCCAATCCCTGCCAAAATATCGCCCGGACTTTCCGCGTTTTTTATGACGGTGGTTTCCGCTCAGGTTCCCGATTTGGCCTGCCGCGCCTCGGCCTCGGCCGCCATCAGCGCCGCGGCGCAGTCTCTATCCGCGACATCGGCCGAAACGAGGGCGAGCCCTCGCCTCAGCAGTTCCCCCTGCACCGGTGTGTCAGCACCGGACACGAACGCGTAGGCCGGCTGGCGGCCATAGCGGTCCGGCGTGTCGTCGTCGCCGCGCAGCGTCACGTCGCGCCCGACGAGGAGCGCCGACAGCGCGGCCATGGCCTTGGCCTTGTCTGATACCTCGATACCGGCGAGGCGGACCTCGCGGCCGTCGTCCAGCCGGAAGCTGCGCGCATCGACGATCGTGGCGACCCGGCCTTCGCCTTGGGCTTCGAAATTGCACGCGGCGGCGTTAGCCCGGCCACAGCACGTGGCAAGCAGCACGGCGCACCCCGTCAGCGCCGGCAGGATAAGACTGCGACCCGATGCCCTCTCGCCTCTGCGCGTCATGCGTTCCGTGGCGTCTCCCCGTCTCCTCCCCCTCTAGCCGAAAGCGCCGGACAAAGGGAGCGGGCAAGGGCCGACCGCCAGGGGGGGCGGTCGGTGCGCTCCGGCCAAAAAATTTCGCGCAGCACCGATGAGTTTCCGCACCCGCGCCGGTTCTACGGATGAGGCGGTCCAAAGCGCCCGCCCTGACATCAGGGAAGAAAGGGACCCGGCATGCGGAAGTTGATTGCGGCAATGAAGCTGTCCGTCGACGGCAAGATGGAAGGCGCCGAGGGAATGGCGGATTGGGTCCATGCGTGGTCCGACGACTATGACCTGACGTCTCAGATCGATGCCTGCGTGCTCGGCGGCAACATGTATGTCGGCTATGAGCGCTACTGGACCGGGATCCAGAACGAGCCGGACAAGCCCGCCTGGATCACCGGCACCCCGCCGACGCCGGCCGAACGCGCATGGGCGCGCTTTGCGGCGCAGACCCCGCATTACGTGCTGTCGAAGACGCTGACCGCATCGACCTGGCCGAGCACGCGCCTCATCCGCAGCGTCGATGCCATTGCAGCGCTGAAGACGCAGAACGGCAAGGACATCTACCTGATGGGCGGCGCGCGCATCACGGCGAGCCTGATCGATGCCGGGATGGTCGATGAAATCCGCCTGCTGGTCTATCCGCTGATCGCCGGTCCCGGGACGCCGCTGTTTGCGACGACGGAGAAGCGCCATCGGCTCGAACTGCGCAAGGTCGAGCAGCGCGAAGGCGGGCTGCTCAGTCTCGTCTATGCGATCGGCTGAAGCTTGCGGTTAAGAACACGGGTATCGGGAGAACAGCATGGTTTCGTTGAAGGGCAAGACGATGGTGGTGATCGGCGGCAGCCGCGGCGTCGGGCGGCGGATCGTGGAAGCCGCCCACGGCAAGGGCGCGCACACGCTTGCCGTGGCGCGCGACGCGGCGGCGCTGCGCCAGCTCGCGCGCGATGTCCCCGGTGCCGACATCATGGCGCTCGATGCCTCCGACGAGGGCGCGCCTGCAAAGGTCTTCGGCCTGCGCGAGCCTGATGTCCTCGTCGTGTGCGCCGGCGCGTTTCCGCCGGCGGCGCCGCTGCACCAGCAAAGCTGGCAGGAGTTTTCCGTCAATTGGGAGGCCGACGTCAAAATCGCGTTTCACTTCTGCAAGGCGGCGCTGTCGCTGCCGCTGCGGCCCGGCACATCCGTGATCCTGATTTCGAGCGGCGCGGCGCTTGCGGGATCGCCGAATTCGGGCGGCTATGCCGGCGCCAAGCGCACACAGCTCTTCATGGCCAATTACAGCCAGAAGGAATCCGATCGGCTCGGGCTCGGCCTGCGCTTTCTCGCGCTCGCGCCGCGCGTGATGCCGGACACCGAGCTCGGCAAGCACGCGGTCGCCGGCTATTCCCGCTATCTCGGCATCTCCGCCGCCGACTTCATCCAGGGCATGGCGTCGCCGCCGACCGCATCCGATGTTGCCGCCGGCGTCATCGACCTCGTGACCAGCCCCGATCGCTTCAAGGCGCAGGTCTTCATCGTGTCCGGAAAGGGCCTCGAGGCCGTGCCGGTGTGACGATCGGCCCTTGCAGACAATCCGCGGAGGCCTCATGTCTTCGACGATGACCGCGACGGACCCGAAGGATCGCGACACCGAGCACGCGTTCGCACGGCTCGCCGAGCCGTTGCGCCGCGAGATCAAGCTGCATTGCTATCGCATGCTGGGCTCGATGCACGAGGCCGAGGACCTCGTCCAGGAAACGTACCTGCGCGCCTGGCGCAGCTTCGACAGCTTTGAGGGCGGATCGTTCCATGCCTGGCTCTACAAGATCGCGACCAACGCTAGCCTGAATGCGATCGAGAGCCGCAGAAACGCGCAGCGCCTGCTGCCCGACCAGCGCGGTCCCGCGATCACGGAGATGCCGGACGGCGGTCCGGCGACCGATGTCGCGTGGCTCGAGCCCTATCCGGATTCGCATCTCGATGGCGTCGCCGACGACGCGCCCAATCCGGAAGCGCGCTATGCCGCGCGCGAAGCGGTACAACTTGCCTTCGTCGCCACGATCCAGCAATTGCCGCCGCGCCAGCGCGCCACGCTGCTGTTGTGTGACGTGCTGGGTTGGTCCGCCACCGAGGCGGCAACGCTGCTCGGCGGATCGACGGCCTCGATCAACAGCGCGTTGCAGCGGGCGCGCGAAACGCTCGGCAAGCGCTATCCCGAGGGACGGCCGCAGCTCACACCAAAGCCCACCCTCGTGCAGCAGCAATTGCTCGGCCGCTATCTCAAGGCCTGGGAAGGGCACGATCTCGACGGCTTCGTCGCGCTACTGAAAGAAGATGCGACCTACACGATGCCGCCGTGGCGGCAGTGGTATGCGGGGCGCGATGCGATCCGCGTCTTCTTCGCGACCGCGTGGCAGGCTTGCCGCGGCATGCGTCTCGTTCCGACCTCGGCCAACGGTCAGCCCGCCTTCGCCGTCTATGCGCGCACCGATGCGGATCCGCGGCTCACCGCGAACGCTATTCATGTGCTCACGATCGAGCACGACATGATTGCATCGCTGACGTTGTTCCTGGAGCCGGCGCTGTTTTCCGCGTTCGGGCTCCCGCTGGTTCTGCCTGAGGACACGGACGGCCGATCGCATTCCACCTCGCATCACGCCTCGACGTAAGCGCGCAGCCGTATCGCATCTTTTGCGAGCAGGGCCGCGCGCAATGTGTCGCCGCAATATCGGATCCATTCCGCTTAGCGGAAAAACGACAGCGCGGCGCCGCGGCTGCCGCGGCTTGCTGCAATGCAGGGCATGCGGCATGATCCGGCCTTCAGAAACGGACCGCCGCAGCGGACTGCGGCGTGTGCTCTCAGGGAGGCTTTGATGAATCGGGTTTTGGCCGGCGTGTTCGCCTGTGGGGTGGCGATGTCGGCGAATGCGGCGCTGGCGCAGGGCAAGCCCCCGCTGAAGCTCGGCGCCATCCTCGACATGTCCGGGCTCTACGCCGACATTACCGGACCGGGCAGCGAGGCGGCCGCGAAGATGGCGGTGGAAGATTTTGGCGGCGAAGTGCTCGGCCGCAAGGTCGAGGTCATCGCAGCGGATCATCTCAACAAGGCCGATCTTGCCGCAAGCATTGCGCGCGACATGCTCGACAATCAGGGCGTTGAAGCCATCATCGATGTCGCGGCGTCGGCGACCGCACTGGCCGCGGGCGAGATCGCCAAGGCGCGCAACAAGGTCATCATCTATAACGGCCCCGCCTCGATCCGACTCTCCAACGAGGCCTGCGGCCCCTACACCATCCACTACGCCTACGACACGTTCGCCCAGGCGAACGTCACCGGCCTTGCGACCGTCAAGTCGGGGTTTGACACCTGGTTCTTCCTGACCGCCGACTACGCCTTCGGCCAGGACCTCGAAAAGGACACCACCAACGTGGTGCTGAAGTCCGGCGGCAAGGTGCTGGGCACTGTCAAGCATCCGCTCAACACGTCGGACTTCTCGTCGTTCCTGCTGCAGGCGCAAGCCTCGAAGGCCAAGGTCGTCGGCCTCGCCAATGCCGGCGGCGACACCATCAACGCGATCAAGCAGGCGGCCGAATTCGGACTGATGAAGGGCGGCGGCCAGAAGCTGTCGCCGCTGCTTGCCTTCATCACTGATATCGACAGCATCGGGCTGGAGACCGCGCAAGGGCTGCTGCTCGCCGAGGCGTTCTATTGGGATCTCAACGACGAGACCCGCGCCTTCTCCAAGCGCTTCATGGAGCGCGTCAAGCGGATGCCGACGGCGGCCCAGGCCGGCATCTACTCGTCCGTCGGGCACTATCTCAAGGCGGTGAAGGCTGCAGGCACGACCGACGCTGCCGCCGTCATCAAGGTGATGAAGGAGACCCCGATCAACGACATGTTCGCCAAGAACGGCAAGATCCGCGAGGACGGCCGCATGGTGCACGACATGTACCTGTTCGAGGTGAAGAAGCCGTCGGAATCCAAGGGCCGCTGGGACGACTACAAGCTCTTGGCGACCGTGCCGGGCAACGAAGCCTTCCAGTCGCTGGAAAACTCGCGCTGCCCGCTAGTGAAGAAGTGACGGTTAGCAGCCGTCATTGCGAGCGAAGCAATCCATCTCGCCGCGTAACGGAAGCATGGATTGCTTCGTCGCTTCGCTCCTCGCAATGAGGACAGAAAGATCACGGTAACAACAACGAAAGGCATAATGCCATGAGCGATAACCAGATGGTTCTCCAATCCCTCGACCAGGGCCTGCTCACCATCACCATGAATCGTCCCGACCGGCGCAACGCCCTCAATCCCGACATGACGCGCGGGCTTGTCGATGCGGCGCGTCGCGCGCAGGAGGATCACGAGGTGCGCGCGGTGCTGATCAAGGGCGCCGGCGGCACGTTCTGCGTCGGCGGCGACGTCAAGTCGATGGCGGAGGGGCGGGCGCCGCTGCCGTTCGAGACCAAGATGGCGAATTTGCGCCGCGGCATGGAGGTCTCGCGCATCCTGCATCAGATGCCGAAGCCGGTCGTGGCGCAGCTCGACGGCGCAGCCGCCGGCGCCGGGCTCTCGATCGCGCTGTCCTGCGATCTCCGTGTCGCCAGCGCATCCTGCAAGATCACGACCGCGTTCGCCAAGGTCGGGTTCTCCGGCGATTATGGCGGCACCTATTTCCTCACCAAGATGCTCGGCAGCGCGAAGGCGCGCGAGCTCTATCTGATGTCGCCGGTGCTGTCGGCGCAGGAGGCCTACAACCTCGGCATGGTGTCCAAGGTGGTGCCCGACGCCGATATTGAGGCGGAAGCGCTCGATCTCGCGCGCTCGCTGGCGCAGGGGCCGTCGGTCGCGCTCGGCTATATCAAGCGCAACATCAACAATGCCGAGACGATGACGCTGGAGGCCTGCTTCGACGGCGAGGCGATCCACCATTCGCGCGCCGGCGAGACCGCCGACCACAAGGAAGCGGCGAAGGCGTTCGTCGAGAAGCGCAAGCCGACCTTCCAGGGGCAGTAGGTCATGGCCGATTACATGCGGCTGCGGCAGATCTGCCTGGTGGCGCCGCAGCTCGAACCCGTGATCTCGGACATCTCCGCGATCATGGGCCTCAGTGTCTGCTATCGCGACGGCAACGTCGCGAAGTACGGGCTCGAAAACGCGCTGCTGCCGGTCGACACCATCCTTCTTGAGGTGGTCGCGCCGTTCAAGCCCGGTCCAGGCACCGCGGCCGGTCGCTTCATCGAGAAGACCGGCGGTCGCGGCGGCTATATGGCGATCTTCGCTTGCGAAGATCCCGACGCGCGCGGCGCCAAGGCCAATGCGATGGGCGTGCGCACCGCGAACGTGATCACGCATGCGCCGTATCACGGCGTGCAGCTGCACCCGCGCGACTGCCGCGCCGCCTTCATCGAGTTCAACCACACCGACGGCAGTGACGACATTCTGGGCCCGTATCCGCCCGCCGGCCCCGACTGGCAGAAATCGATCCGCAAGGACACGACCCTGGCGCTGACCGAGGTCGAGATGCAGAGCCCCGAGCCGCAAGCGCTTGCGGATCACTGGGGCAGGATCATCGGGGTTCCCGCCAACGTGGAGGCAACGGTGAGGCTGCCGAACGCGACCTTCCGCTTCGTCAAGGGCGACACCGAGATCATGAGCGCCCTGACGTTCAAGGTCGCCGACAGGGCGAAGGTGCTGGATGCGGCGAAGGCGAGGGGCCGCAAGGTGTCGGGCGACGGGTTCTTCCTCTGCGGCGTGACGTTCAGGATCGCAGCGTAGTCCCCCGTAGCCCGGATGAAGCGTAGCGAAACCGGGGACCGCATTATCCGCAGAGGACCGGTCCCGGATTGCGCTTCGCTTCATCCGGGCTACGCTGCTCTCTCCCCGCCTTCCTTCGAGACGGCCGCGTTGCGACCTCCTCTAGGATGACGGTGAGAGGTTGAGCGATGATGGGGAGAGATTGAGCTCGTTGCGGCGATCCAATATCGTTGGCTCAATAACAACAACGGAACGCCCCATGCCGCATCCGCTCGATACCTTCTTCGCGCCGAAAAGCATCGCGCTGATCGGCGCCTCGCGCGATCACGAGAAGATCCCGGGGCGGCTGCTCGCGATGCTGCGCAAGAACGACTTTCCGGGGCAGCTCTACCCGATCAATCCGAATTACGACGAGATCGACGGGCTCACATGCTACAAGTCGATCGCCGACATCGGCGCGCCGATCGATCTTGCGATCATCGTGATTCCCGCCCGTGCGGTGCTGGCGGCGCTGGAGCAGTGCGCCGCGGCCGGCGTCAGGAACGCCGTCATCATCTCGTCCGGCTTTGCCGAGGAGGGCGGTGACAGCGCGGCCGTGCAGAACGCGATCGCAGCACTGGCGAAGCGGACGGGGATGCGGATCTCCGGCCCCAACGCCGAAGGCTTCTACAGCCAGGTGCAGAAGGTCGCCGCGACCTTCAGCCCGACCGTCGACGTCAAGCCGGATGCGCCGGCATTGGTCGCGACCAAGCGCCGGATCGGAATTGTCGCGCAGAGCGGCGGCATCGGCTTTGCGATCTATCACCGCGCCAAGGCGCTCGGCGTTGCGCTGAGCTATGTCGTCAGCGCCGGCAATGAGAGCGACCTCGGCGCCGGCGAGTTCTTCGACTACATGGTGCAGGATCCCTCGACCGACGTGATCCTGCTGTTCATCGAAGGCATCCGCGACGTCGACAAATTCCTGCTGGCTGCGAAGCGCGCGGCCGAGATCAAGAAGCCTGTCATCGTGATCAAGGTCGGCCGCTCCGGCGCCGGCGAGCGTGCGGCGGCCTCGCACACCGCGAGCATGGCCGGCTGGTCGGCAGCCTATGACGCGGTGTTCGCCAAGTACGGCTTCATCGTCTCCAACGACCTCGACGAGGCCGTGACGATCGCCGCGATCCTGACCACCAACCCGCTGCCGAAGGGCGACCGCGTCGCGGTGCTGACCGTCTCCGGCGGCGCCGGCATCTGGGGCGCGGACACCGTGTCGATGCAGGGCCTCCGTGTGCCGGAACTGTCGGCCGATATCCAGAGCAAGATCAAGCAATGGATGCCGTCCTATGGTGCTGCCGGCAATCCGGTCGACGTCACCGCGCAGGGCGTCGGTAGCGGCGGCCTGCAGAAGAGCATCGAGTTGTTCAATGCCTCCGACGAGATCGATGCGACGCTGGTCGTGCTGTCGCTGTCGAGCGAGACGCGGATGCCGTTCAAGGAGGCCGAGCTTCAGCCCGTCATCGCGGCCCAGCACAAGCCGGTCGTGTTCTATTCCTACACGCTGCCGTCGCAGTTTGCGCGTCAGGAGCTGGCGAAGTCCGGCGTCGTCGTGCTGTCGGGGCTCACCCATGTCGGCGTCGCGATGCGGCGGACGGCCGATTACGCAAAATTCGCGCTGGCGCCGGATGCAGCGGGCGCGGCATCGCCGGCGCGCGATCTCTCGGCGCATCTGAAGTCGAACACGCTGTCCGAGTTCGACAGCAAGTCGCTGCTGCGCGACGCCGGCATCGCGGTGCCGGACGAGGTGCTGGTGACGACGCGCGACGGGCTCGATGCGGCGATCGCGCAAGCGGGCTTTCCGTTGGTGATGAAGATCCAGTCGCGCGACATCCCGCACAAGAGCGAGGTCGGCGGCGTCCGCGTCAACATCGCGACCAAGGGCGAGGCGTTCACGGCCTACCGCGATATCCTGGAGAAGGCACAGGCCAATCGGCCGCAGGCCAAAATCCAGGGCGTCCTGGTCGGGCCGATGGCCAAGAAGGGCGTCGAGATCATCGTCGGCACCATGCGAGATGCGACCTTCGGGCCGTTGGTGATGGTCGGGCTTGGCGGCGTCACGACCGAGCTGTTCAAGGACGTGGTCTATCGCCCGGCACCGGTCAGCGCCGCCGAGGCGTCCGCGATGCTCGAACGGCTCAAGGCTGCGCCGCTGCTGTACGGTTTTCGCGGCGCGCCAAAGGCCGATGTCGCGGCGCTGGCGCAGTTGATCTCGGAGATATCAGTGCTGGCGGCGCAGCACGCGGGCGAGATTGCCGAGATCGAGGTCAATCCGGTGCTGGTGCACGCCGAGGGACGGGGCGTCACCATCTTGGATGCGCTGGTGGTGCCGAAGTCCTGACGAGGCCTCTCCCCAGCGTCGTCCCGGCGCAGGCCGGGACCCATAACCACCGAACGTCGTTGGAGAAGCAAGGTAACGCCGCTTGTGCCCTTTCCGCGGGCCGCGGCGTATGGGTCCCGGCCCCCCGTGCGCAAGTGCGCACTAGGCCGGGACGACGTGTTGAGAGAGCCGTGCAAGCGAGGGGTCTGTCTCCGCGGATGCAGACCCCTCATCCGGCACGATCTCGCTTCGCTCCATCGCGTCACCTTCTCCCACAAGGGGAGAAGGGAAGAGGCCTACCGCCCCTTGAAGTTGGCGACGCGGCGCTCGGCGGTGGCTTTCACGCCTTCCTTGAAGTCTTCGGTCGCACGCAGCTTGGTCTGCTCGGCGAGCTCATGGTTGGTCGCAGCCAGCACGCGGTCGGCGAGGCCGGCGCGCATGGTGGCGCGGGTCGAGACGAGGCCGAGCGGCGAGCATTCGGCGATCTCCTGCGCGAGCTTCATCGCCTCTGATCGCACCTGGTCCTGCGACACCAGCACGTTGGCGAGGCCCCAGCGATGGGCCTCTTCGCCGGTGACGCGGCGGCTGGTGTAGAACATCAGCTCCGCATTGTTCTTGCCGATCAGCTCGGGCAGCGTCGTGGTCAGGCCGAAGCCGGGATGGAAGCCCAGCTTGGTGAAGTTGGCCGAGAAGCGCGCCTCGGGGCAGGTGACGCGGAAGTCGGCGGAGACCGCGAGGCCGAGGCCGCCGCCGATCGCGGCGCCATGGATCGCGGCGACGATCGGCTTCTTGTTGCGGAAGATGCGCACCGCCTGAACATAGAGATGGTTGATCGGCAGGCTCGAGGCCGGATCGGATTTGGCCCGCTCCTCCTGCTCCTGCCGCGCCGGGTCACCGAAATTGGCGCCGGCGCAGAACGCCTTGCCTTGCGCGGCGAGCACGGAGCTACGGATCTCGATGTTGTTGTCGAACTCGTCGAGCGCATCGGCGATCTGGTTGATCAACGCGACGTCGAAGAAATTCAGCGGCGGCTTGCGGATTTCGATCAGGCCGACATGGCCGTGGGTTTCGACGCCGATATCAGTGTATTTTGTCATGGTGTGTCCTCGTTGAATCCGTGAAGGACTAAGCGCGGCTAGCGCAAGCCCAATCCGCGGGCGATGATGCCGCGGAGAACCTCGGTGGTGCCGCCCTGGATGGTCAGCTTCGGCGCGGTCTTGATGGCGAAGTCGAGCTGCTTCTCCAGTGTCTCGCGGTTGGTCGCGGTCTCCTCGACGAAAGCCGCGAGATCGCGCACGCGATGCGGCAGCTGCTGCTCCCACACCGTGCCGATGTCCTTGACGATGGAAGCCTCCACCACCGGCTCCTTGCCGGCCTGCAGCATGCCCGCCACCGACACCGACATGCGGCGCATGGTGTGCACCTGCGCCACCAGGCGTCCGATGCCTTCGGCGCTGCGGGTGTCCGGGGTCTTGCCGACGGCGCGGACCAGCTCGGTCAGCACGTAATAGGTCTCGAGGAAACGCTCGGGGCCGCTGCGCTCATAGGCGAGCTCGGATGTCGCCTGCTTCCAGGCGCCGTCGACCTCGCCGAGCACGTGATCGTCGGGCACAAAATAGTCGGTGAAGACAACCTCGTTGAACTCGAACTGTCCGGTGATCTGGCCGATCGGGTTCACCTGGATGCCCGGCTGCTTCATCTTGACCAGGAACTGGGTCAGGCCGTGGCGGCGGTTTTCCTTGGTCGGCGGCGAGGTGCGGAAGATCGCGATCATGTAGTCGGCGATATGCGCCGACGAGGTCCAGATCTTGGTGCCGTTGATGAGATAGCCGCCGTCGGTCTTGGTCGCGCGCGTCTTCGCCGCGAACAGGTCGGAGCCGGAATTCGGCTCGCTCATGCCGATGGCAAAGCAGACCTCGCCGCGGCAGATGCGCGGCAGGATGTCCATCTTGATGTGCTCGGGCGCGTATTTCAGCAGCACCGGCCCGCTCTGGCGGTCGGCGACGAAGAAGCGCCGGGTCGGCGCGTTCGCCACCCGCATCTCCTCGGTCACCACGTAACGCTCGAGGAACGAGCGCTCCTGGCCGCCATATTTCTTCGGCCAGGTCATGCCGAGCCAGCCCTTGGCGCCGACGCGGCGGGAGAATTCCGGCGCGTCATTGTCCTCGCGGTTCGGCGCGTGGGGATCGAAGGTGCCGGCGGCGATCTCTTCGGCGAGGAAGGCGCGCACCTCCTTGCGGAGCTGCTCGCATTTCTCCGGCAGGCGGATCGGATCGAAACGAAGGGCTGCGGTCATCTGACGTCTCTTCCATCCAATCTCAGCGCGAGGCCACCAGCGGCCACAATTCATCGGCGCCGCGCGCGCAGACGAGCTTGCCGAGCTCGACCGCCCAGTGGCTCTCCGAGCCGAAATCGTCGCGCCAGGCCAGCGCGCGCAGCGAGTAGCGGTGCAGGATGTGCTCGATCGTGAAACCGATCGCGCCGTGCACCTGGTGGGCGATGCCGCCGCCCTTTTCCGCCGCTTCCGAGCAGCGGATTTTTGCCGAGGCGGCTTCCAGGAAGACCGCGTCGTTGTTCAGCGATGTCGCGTTGACGATCGTATCAGCTGCCGACGTCGCTGCGGCCAATGCCGCGGCGGATTCGCCGGCGAGGCGGGCGAGGTTGTGCTGCACCGCCTGGAATTTCGAGATCTTCTTCTCGAAGGCGACACGCTCGTTGGAATAGCGCACGGAAATGTCGAGCATCGCTTCCAGCGCGCCCGCGATCTGCAGGCTGCGCGCCACGCCGCCCATCAGCATCAGCGTGGTCTGGTCAAAGCCAGCGGGTGCGGGCTTAATCGTGACCGGCTGCACCTTGTCGAGGCTGACCGTGTCGCTGTGATCGCCGCCGAGGCCGATGCCGGCTTCGATCCGGCATTTTGCAGCATCGACCAGCGCGATCGAGACGCCGCCGGTGCCGTTCGCCAGCACCGCGAAATGTTTGGCTTCCTTGGCGAACGGCACGCTGCGGGCGCGGCCCGACAGGCTGCCGTCGGCATTGAGCGCGATACGGTCCTTCGGGCTAGCCGGGACCACCGTCATCTCGCCTTCAGGCGAAGCGAGCTTCGCCTGCGTCAGCAGCCAGCCGGCCAGCATTGTTTCGGCCAGCGGAACAGCGATCGCATGCCGCCCGGCAACGTTGAGGACGCTAAAACCTTCGGCAAGGCTCGCGCCGGAACCGCCGAGATCATCAGGCACCCAGGAGAGCGGCAGGCCGGCTTCGGTCAGCGCCTGCCACAGCGGCGCTTTCCACGCGCCCTGCTTGTCGTGATTGATGGTTTGCGCATCGGCGAGATCGGCGAAGATCTTCTCCGCAGTCTCGGCGACGATGTTGTCACTCTCCGCCACAGCGTTCCCTTTGTTGATTGGCCCGGATCGGGCGGTTGGCCGCAACCCGCGAGCCGGTTTGTCTTGCGCTCAATGATGGGGAAAAGCCATAGCCGTGACAAGCGTTGCCCGCAGGGCCACTTGCGTAGACGGCATGAGGAAGGTCCCCGGTGGAAAGTTGAATTCCGCATAATGGAGTTTGGGCATCTGCCATCCATTTCGGCGGTGAATAAGGTGATCCGGCGCGCGACATCGGCGGTTCAGTCGGCGAGGTGAAAGCTGATCGCTTTCGCCATCAGGTCGGCGAGCTCGGCCTCCTGGGCGATCAGCGCATCGGTCAGTCCGGCCACGCACAGCACCAGCGGTTCCTGCGACTCGGCGATCGGCGGCAGGTTCACGGCCACCACGCCGGCGCCGGGCGTCACCAGGTTGACCGAGAAGGCATGCCCCTGGGCGCGGACTTTGCGCAGCTCGAGCAGCAGGGCCTTGATGTCGACCTGCCGATCGGGCCGCGTCTCGTTGGCGTTGATCAGGCGGACCAGGCGGCGCACCTCGCGATCCGGATAGCTCGACAGCAGCGCGTAGCCCGACCCGGACCGCGCCAGCGGCCGCAACGTGCCGGACTTGACATACAGGCGCATCGGCAGTTTCGCCTGAATGACATGCACATATTGCGCGCTGAGGCCGTTGCGTACCGCAACCATGATGGTCTCCCCGGTCTGCGCCGAGAGGTCCTCCATCAGGTTGATCAGTCGTCCCTTGGTGAACAGCGCCGGGCTCAACCAATGCCCGAGCATCGAAACCCGGGGCGTCGGGATGTAGGTCCGGCGGCTGGTGTCGTAGTGGAGATAGCCGAACGCCGTCATCGTCCGCATCAGCGCCGAGGTGCTGGACTGCGGAAATTTGAGCGCGTTGGCGACCTCGAGCGCTGAGGCCGCGCGCTGGTGCTCCTCGAAGAACTCCAGCACATCGAAGACGCGCCGCGCCGACTTGACCGAATTCTCCATCCTGGGAAGGTCGCGCGACGTATCGCCCGGACCGTCGGCGGCGTCGAAAGACCGCGCGCCGGCCATCGTGCCAGCCTTCGCCAGATCTTTCTTCGCGACCGCCATCGCTATCGCCCCTGCTGTGCCACCCGCCGCTTCAGCCACCAGCCATATTGCTCGGGCCATTGCGACCACTCCGGATCGCATCCGAGCGCCAGCGCCGTCTGGGCGGGCCAGTTCGGATTCCACAGCAGTTCGCGGCCGAGCGCAATAAGGGTGGCCTTGCCGTCCCTGAGGATGGTTTCCGCATAGTCGGCTTCGCGGATCAGCCCGACGGCGACGGTCGGCATGCCGGCCTCCTTCTGGATGCGCTCGGCGAACGGGACCTGGAAGCCCGGGGTCCGCGACACCAGCGAATTGCCGCGCGGAAGCTTCATACCGCCCGACGAGCAGTCGACCATGTCGACGCCGATCGCTTTCAGCTCGGTCGCAAACGCGATGGAATCCTCGATCGACCAGCCGATGTCGACGCCGTCGACCGACGAGATGCGCACGAAGGCCGGCAGATGCGCGGGCCATTCCTCGCGCATGATCGTAGCGATCCGCAGCGGCAGGCGCATGCGGTTCTCCCGCGACCCGCCATATTCGTCGTTGCGGTTGTTGGCGAGCGGCGACAGGAACGAATGCATCAGATAGCCGTGCGCGCAGTGCAGTTCGACGATGTCGTAGCCGGCCGCCCTGGCGCGGCGAAACGCGCGACGGAAGCCGTCGACCACGGCATCGATCTCCTCAACCGTCAGCATGTGAGGCGCCGGCCAACCGTCGTCGAAGGGAATGCTGCTCGACGCCGCGATCTCCCAGGGGCCTTCGCCGCGCGCCTCGATGTCGGCCTTGCCGAGCGGGCCGCCGCCTTCCCATGGGCGCTGCGAGGACCCCTTCCGGCCGCTATGCGCGATCTGGATCGCGGCCTTGGCGTTGAACTGATGGATCAACGCAGCGAGCGTGGCGTGGCCTGCGACCTGGGCATCGTCCCAGATGCCGAGGCAGCCATGGGTGATGCGGCCCTGGACGCTGACCGAGCTCTGCTCGACGAACACGAGGCCGGCGCCGCCGGCCGCGAGCTTGCCGATATGGGCGGTGTGCCAGTCGGTGGCGTGTCCCTCGCGCGCCGAATAGGTCGCCATCGGCGAGACCACGATCCGGTTCTTCAATTCGAGGTCGCGAAGTTGCAGCGGGGTGAAGAGCAGCGGCAGTTCAGTCATGCGATGTCCAGCCTGGCCTGAGGGGTGTGGGGTTTGCGGAAAATGATCGACACTCATTTCTTGAGGAGCGGGCACGCGCTGTCCTCCGATGTTGCGAAGGCTTCCTTGCCCGGAATGACCTGAACCAGCTTCTCGTAATCCCAGGCGCCCTTGGATTCCGCAGGCGACTTCACCTGGACGAGATACATGTCGTGGATGAGCTGCCCGTCTTCGCGCAAAAAGGCATTGCGGGCAAAGAAATCGTCGATCGGCATGTCCTTCATCTGGGCGATGACCTTGGGGCCATCGTCGGTCCCCGACTTCTCGACCGCCCTGAGATAATTCGTCACTGCCGAATAGAGCCCCGCCTGGACCATGGTCGGCCGCCGCTTGGTCTTGGCCATGAAGCGCTCGGCAAAGCCGCGCGTCTTGTCGTCGAGATCCCAATAGAAGGCGGTGGCAAGCTGCAGCCCTTGCGCCGCCTGCAGGCCGATCGCGTGGATGTCGCTGGTCTGCATCAGGAACGCCGCCAGCTTCTGCTTCTCCGCCAGTCCGAATTCCTGCGCCTGCCGGATCGCGTTGGCGAGATCGCCGCCGGTGTTGGCGAACGCCACGACATCGGCCTTCGAGCTCTGGGCCTGCAGCAGGTAGGACGAGAAGTCCATGCTGTTGAGCGGGTGCCGCACCTCGCCGGCAAGGGTGCCGCCGAGCTTCTCCACGGTCTTTGCCGCGTCGTTGCGCAGCGCGTGGCCGAATGCATAGTCGACCGTGACGAAGTACCAGCTCTTGGCGCCCTCCTTGACGAGGGCGCGCGCGGTGCTGTTGGCGAGCGCATAGGTGTTGTAGGTCCATTGCACCGAGTTCGGCGAGCAGGCCTTTCCGGTCAGGTCGGAGGAGCCGGCCGACGACACCAGCATCGCCTTGTTCTTCTGCTTGGTGAGTTCGAGCACGGAGAACGCCACCGCGGAGTTGGCAAAGTCGACGATGACGTCGACGTTCTCGTTCTCATACCAGCGGCGCGCGATGGTGGCGCCGACATCCGCCTTGTTCTGATGATCGGCATCGACCATCGCGATCGGCTTGCCCAAAACCTTGCCGCCGAAATCCGCGATCGCCATCCGCACCGCCTCGACCGATCCGGGCCCGGTCGCGTCGGCATAGAGCCCCGCCTGATCGGTCAGCACCCCGATCTTCACCATGTCGTCGGAGACTTGCGCATGGGATGGGGTGGCAGCGAAGGTGGCCGACAGGATTGCGGCGGCTGCGGTGATCCATCCGGAAGTCGACGTCATTGTTTCCTCGTTCTTGTTCTAGTTGGGTTGTCTTATGGCGTTGGTTTTCTCTTGCCGGAGGTCGATCATTCCCTGATACGCCTGTGGGTCACCATCGGCTCCGAGCAGCGCGTGCTTCTGGATCTTGTTGGTCGAGGTCAGCGGCAGCTCGTCGACGAAGGCGATCCATGCCGGCAGCTTGAACGGCGCCAGGCGCTCGCGGCAGAATCGGAAGATCTGCTGCGCGAGTTCCTGCGATGTGGCAGCGCCGTCATTGGCCACGACGAAGGCCGCGACCTCTTCGTCGCGGATGGGGTCGCGCGCGGCAACCACCGCTGCCTGCCTGACCAGGGGAGACGTCGTCAGCACGGCCTCGACCTCAGCCGCCGAAATGTTCTCGCCGGCCCGCCGCACCAGGTGCTTCAGCCGGTCCACGAACACGAATGCGCCATCGTCGTGCTGCCAGGCGCTGTCACCGGTATGAAACCAGCCGCCGCGCCAGGCGTGTTCGGTGGCGTCGGGATCCCTGAGATAGCCTGAGAAGAACCCGCGTCGCGGTGTTGCCGCCGAATGGCGAACGCAGAGTTCGCCGACCGTGCCCGCCGGCACCGCAGCGCCGTCGGCATCCAGAATCGTCATCTCGAGCCCGGGCTCGCTGCGGCCGATCGTATTGAGTTCCAGATGGCGCGGCTCGACCGTGTTGAACGGACTGCGCCCCGTTTCCGTCATGCCCCAACCCTCGACGAAGGGGTTGCCGAAGCGTGCGCGGGCGCTCGCGCGTTGCTCGGGATTGGCGCCGACGC
Source organism: Bradyrhizobium erythrophlei (assembly GCF_042430365.1). Classification (GTDB taxonomy): domain Bacteria; phylum Pseudomonadota; class Alphaproteobacteria; order Rhizobiales; family Xanthobacteraceae; genus Bradyrhizobium; species Bradyrhizobium erythrophlei. The sequence continues at coordinate 5,289 of NZ_JBHMET010000187.1, read as the reverse complement.
CCATCGAGAAGCGCAGCGAATGGCCTTTCTCGTCCGGCGACTCCGGCTGCGCGAGCAACGCCGCGACGATCACGCCGAGATAGTGCAGCACGCTTGCGCGGCACGCGACGATGTCGCGCCAGGCGAACTTTGCGTTGAAGCGCTCGGGGAGGATCAGGCAGCCCCCGGTCGTCATCATCGCCATGGTCGTCAGCGTAAGGCCAGCCATGTGGAACAGCGGCAGCGGACTGTAGAGGCGGTCGATTCCCACATGAAATGCCGCCTCGCCGCCGCGGCTTGCGTACCAGCGCCCGGCCGAGACCACATACTCGTTGGTCAGAACGCATCCCTTCGGACGCGCCGTCGTGCCCGACGTGTAGAGCAGCGCGGCCTCGCTGTCGCTGCCGGGATTGCCGGCAATGGGCGGGGTCCGTTTGGCGTGCGGAATCTGCGTGACGCTCTCCCCGAGATCGTCACCTGAGACCTCAAGCAGGGGCACCTCGCCGGTGAGCGCCTTCTGCAACTCCCTCTGATCGTGCAGCGTGACGATCAAATCGGGCTCGGCATGCGCGATCAGGTATTCGATCTCGGCGGCGCGATAGGCCGGATTGATCGGAACGATCGAGACGCCGATGCCATTGAGCGCCAGCCAGTGCACGATGAAATCGGGCCGGTTCTCCAGCAAGAGGCAGGCGCGATGTCCGTGGCCGAAACCTGCCGCGCGGTACTGATCGCGCAAGCGGTCGACGCGGCGCGCGATGTCGCCATAGGCCAGTTCGATGCCGACAGGGAAATAGGCGCGCTCAGGGCGTGCGGGAATGCACAGGAAGGGCCTGAACGCTGCAGCGTCGGCGGTCGCAGCAAACACGCTGAACACGGTGTACATCTTGCCGAACGCTTCCCTCGACTGGCTGTTGGTTGATGTCAACGATGCCGATCCTCGGGAGGTGCATCGTTGAGCGCGCTGCTATGCGGTCGCAGCGTTGCGCGGAAGCTATAAGGGCGAATAATGTGCTGTCAAATCTATTATGAGTTTCTATAAAACTCATATGTAGTTTGAGGCCAAAATCAGAGGTGACATGATGAAGATGCATATGCTGTCGGGCGGACGTCTCCGGATGGCGAAGCGGATCTATCTGCCCGACGCGCGGCGGGGCGAGATGTTCGAGCTTCCGGTGTCCTGCGTGCTGCTGCGGCACGCACAAGGCAACGTCCTGTTCGATACCGGTTGCCATCCCGACGTTGCGGTCGATCCCCAGGGACGGTTGGGCGTGCTCGCCAGGTACATGACCCCGATCATGCCGGCAGACGATCACGTGCTGGCGGGCCTGAAGGCGGTCGGGTTTGGCCCCGACGATATCGACGTGGTGATCTGCTCCCATCTGCACACCGATCATTGCGGCTGCAACGCCTTCTTCAAGAAGGCGACGATCTTCGTCCACGCGCTCGAGATCGAGGCCGCGAATGCGCCGAACGCGTTGGACCGCGGATACATCAGGGCGGACTGGGACCATCCGCTCGAGATGAAAATCTTCGACCAGCAGATGGATGTGTTCGGCGATGGAAAGCTGACATTGATCCCGCTGCCGGGACATTCGAAGGGAACGACCGGCGCGCTGGTCAAGCTCGACCGCAGCGGCGAATTTCTGCTGGCGTCCGACGCGCTCAGCGTGCGCGCCAATCTCGACCAACGGACCTCGCCCAGGAACAGCCTGGATGTCGATCAGTTCCTGAAATCGCTCGACGAGATCGCGAAGCTGGAAGCGGCCGGCGTCAAGATCATCTGCGGCCATGACGACGCACAATGGGCCGGTCTGCAAAAGGGGGCGCACGCCTATACCTGAGGCGCGGCGCAATTTGCGGGCATTTGTCGGCGCGATATGGTATGCGACCGCCCGGAAACTGGACCGGTTCAGAACAACAAGAGGAAACGCAGATGTCGAAGGATGGTTTGTGCGCGATCGTGACGGGGTCCGCATCGGGACTCGGTGCTGCCACCGCGCAAATCCTCGCCAAGGCGGGCACGCGCATCATCGTCAACTATTCCAACAGCAAGATCGAGGCCGAGCAGACCGCCGATCTCTGCCGCAAGGAAGGCGCCGAGGTCGTGGTCGTGCAGGGCGACGTTTCGCGCGACGAGGATTGCAGGAAGATCGCGGCCGCTGCGAGCGGCTGGGGCCGGCTCGACGTGCTGGTCAACAATGCCGGCACCACCAAGCATGTGCCGCACCACGATCTCGACGGGCTCTCGGCGGAAGATTTCCAGCGCATCTACGCCGTCAATACGATCGGCCCGTTCCAGATGATCCGCGCCGCACGCGCGCTGCTCGAGGCCGGTGCGAAAGCGTCGGGCTTGCCGTCGGCGGTGGTGAACGTCTCGTCAGTCGCGGGTATTTCCGGCGGCGGCTCGTCGGTGGCCTACGCCGCGAGCAAGGGCGCGCTCAACACCATGACGCAGTCGCTGGCGCGCGCACTGGCGCCCCTGATCCGCGTCAACACCGTATGCCCCGGCTATATCGACACGCCCTGGTTCACCAAGGGCCGCGGCGCCGACGGCGCCAAGCAGGTGCGCGATGCCGTGGTGGCGCGCGTGCCGCTGAAGGTCGCCTCGTCTGCGGAAGATATTGCAAACCTCGTCTGCTTCCTGGCGAGCCCGGCATCCAGCAACATGACCGGCGAGTTCGTCCGCATGGACGCCGGGATGCATTTGATTCAGTGAGTTTGACTCAGTGACTTGAACGCCGTCATTCCGGGATGGCGCGCTAGCACCAGACCCGGAATCTCGAGATCCCGGGTTCGATGCTTACGCATCGCCCCGGGATGACGCCTGCGGCGTCACCTATTTCCCGGATCCGAGATCACGCGGGCCGCGACCAGCCGGTTCCAGATGAACAGCACCACCAGCGCGCCGATCGTGGCAGTGATGAAGCCGGCGCCCTGCTCGGGACCGTAATGGCCGATCGCCTGGCCGATGAAGGTCGCGAGAAACGCACCCGCGATGCCGAGCACGGTGGTGAGAATGAATCCGCTCGGGTTGTTGGGGCCCGGTGACAGGATTCGCGCGATGATGCCGGCGACGAAGCCGACGATGATGATCCAGATGATGCCGCTCATGTCTGTTGTCCTCTCCCCGATTGACTCACGCCGTCACAGCCGGCCGGACAATTCATCGCCGCTCGGCAACCGTCCGTCCGGCGTCAGGTGATTGATCGCGTCGGGGAGATACTGGCTCAGACCCCGCAGCAAATCGTCGCGCGACATACCGCTTTGCGAGGCAATCGAGTCGATCTGGTCGGCGCCGAGCGCGTTGGCGAGATCACCGGGGGAGATCTGCTTGTTGGGACCGTTGCTGACCCAGGAATTGGCCGCGTCGCCATGGCCCTTCTGCTGCAGCTGGTTGAGCAGGTCGCCGAGGCCGCCGCTCAGCACGGTTCCGGCCGCGCCGCCGGCGAGCAATCCGCCGAGCCCGCCCTTCAGCAGATCGGACAGTCCGCCGCCGCCCGCGCCGCCGGGCAGGCCTGCGGTCACGTTACCAGGGAGCGGCGGGGCCTGCGCCGGCTTCGGCGCCGGTGCGCCCGGCTGTCCGCCGGTGAAATGCTTCACCGCTTTCCAGGCGAGCAACGCCAGGATGGCCATCGTCATCGGCGACATGCCGCCGCCGCTCGAGCTGTCGGATTGTGCGCTTGGCGCGCTCGGACCGCGGGGCCCGTTCTGCATGCCGTTGAGTACGTCGAGTAAACCCATGATCGTCTCCTGCCGCAACCGTGCCCCGAGCGGGAAACATAGCTGTGGCCCATGACGGTTACAAGGCGGGCCCGAGCCGCAGGTTGTAGGTTCGATAGTCAGCTACCCCGAGGTCTGCTATCGAGTCCTGATGAACGGATGCTTGGCTAGATGAACAAGGACCGACCGATCGGCATTGCGGGCGCCGGCAGCATCGGCTGCTTCGTCGGCGGCATGCTGGCGGCATCGGGCCGCCGCGTCGCGCTCTTGGCGCGGCCGCGGGTGGTGGAGGAAATTACCGCCAACGGCCTGCGGGTCACGAGCTTCGACGGTTCCGAGCAAAGGCTGCAAGCGGATCACCTCACGCTGTCGGACGATCCGTCGATCTTTCGCGATGCAGCGGCGGTGCTGGTCACGGTCAAGAGCGCCGACACGCGCGAGATGGCCGATCTGATCGCGCGCCACGCGCCGCCGGATGTCGTGGTCGTCAGCCTGCAGAACGGAGTCGGCAACGTGCCGCTGCTGCGCGAGCTGCTGCCGGGCCGCCGCGTGCTGGGCGGCATGGTGCCGTTCAACGTCGTTGCGCTCGGCGACGGGCGCTTTCATCGCTCGACCTCCGGCGACATCGTGATTGCAAGGGATGACGAAGGGGCCGCGGCGATGCTTTCGGTGCCGGGCCTTGCGATGCGCGCAACCGACAACATCGACGGCGTGCAGTGGGGCAAGCTGATCGTCAATCTCAACAACGCGCTCAATGCGCTGTCCAACATCCCGCTGCGCCGGCAACTCGCGCAAAGGAATTGGCGACGATTGTTCGCCGACCAGATGGCGGAGGGGCTCGCCGTGATCCGCGCCGAGGGCATCGTGCCGGTGTCGCCGACGCCGTTGCCGTCGAGCTGGATGCCGCCGTTGCTGCGGCTGCCGGATACGGTCTTCGAATTGCTGCTCGGCCGCACCATGAAGATCGATCCGGAGGCGCGCTCCTCGATGTGGGAGGATTTGCAGCGCGGGCGCCGCACCGAAATCGACTATCTTCAGGGCGTCATCACCGAGATCGCCGAGCGGCGCGGGCTCGCCGCACCGTTGTCGCGCCGCATCGTGCAGCTCGTCCGGCAGGCGGAAGCCGCCGGCCGTGGCTCGCCCGGGCTGACGCCGGAGCAGATCCGCGGCGCGTGATGTCTTGAAACGGGGGCATCGCGCGCCATCGTCAATTGCCGAGAGGAGGAAGCAATGAAACACATCTGCGTCTTGCTGCTCGCCTGTGCGGCGCTTGCCGTCGGCTCCGCCCGCGCCGCGCCGCCGACCGTGGTGCCGTCGCCGGGCTATGACGCGCGGCTGCAGGAGCAGCGCGCAGCGTTGAGGGCGGCGAGCGAGCCGACCATTCCCAAACAGGCTTCGCCACGCCACCACAAGCGCAGCCGCGTGCATAAGTAGAGCTTCGGTTCTGATCGAATCAGAACCGAAGCTCCAGGCTTTTGTCTTGACGCGTTTCCTCACGCGAACAGGCATCCACTTCGCTCGAAAACGCTTTAGCAGTCTGCTGAAAAACCCAGAAATTGAAGCATTGCTGTGTGTTTGGGCAGGTGG
>NZ_JBHMET010000186.1:0-556 GCF_042430365.1 Bradyrhizobium erythrophlei | reverse complement strand
GGCCGGCAGAATGGCGGTGCCGTAATGCGCCGCCATGTCGGCGTAGCTGCGGTTGATCTGCGGATCGTAGAGGCAGGCCTTGATCACCGCGACCTTGGTGTTGTCCGGCACCAGCAGCGCCGGCACGCCACCGATCGCCTCGAAGGCGCCGACGTGGCCGCTGATCCAGTCGGCGAGCCCCTGCGTCCAGGTCGCCTGCGCGTAGGTGAAGCTCGATGCGCCGAGCACCGCGACGAAGATCTGCGCGGTGCGCCGTTCGCCGGTGAACCGGTCGACCACCACCGGCACGCCGTCGCCGGCATAGTCGACGAACAGCTTGTCGCCGGCGGCATGCGACTGGCGCATCGTCACCGACAGCCGGCCTTCCCAGGCCCGGTAGAGCTCGCAGAAGCGGGAATAGCGATACCCGCCGGGTTCGCCCGCGATGTACTCCTCCCACAGAATCGACAGCGTCACGTGCTTGCGCTTGAGCTCGCGATGCACCGCCGCCCAGTCCGGCTCGGCCTGCCGCCGCTGGCCCCGCCGGGTGCCCGGACCGGCTCCGGCGCTGGCGAAC
>NZ_JBHMET010000185.1:0-110503 GCF_042430365.1 Bradyrhizobium erythrophlei | reverse complement strand
CTCGTTGCAACATCGAGGGTGAGTCGCCTCATTTTGTGGAGGGGACATACAGTCTAGCGGCCATTGCACAGCGTGGAAGTTCTATTTTTTCAAGTATCCCACTACTTCGGCGCACCGCGGAGCGAGGCCGGATGACCTGGCAATTTCAGTTTCTTTCCGGTGTCGATGAGTTGCGTCCCGTTTATCCTCATGATCGACATGTCGCTATCCAGGAAGTTTCCGATATAGGCGTAGCTGCCGTCCGGCGAAAAGGCGACGCCCTCGGCAAGCCCACCGACCTCGATCTCGTCGCTTACTTTCGTCACCTTCTTGTCATCGATCTTCAGCACCACGGCCGCGCCTCCTTTGCGTGAGAAGAACGCTTTCTTATCGGAGTTGCCTCCGACAAGAATTGCAAGCGCCAGGTCGCCCTTTGGGCTAATGGCAAAACCTTCCGGCGCATCGCCCACGACGATGTGGTCGATGACGCGCGGCGGGTTTTGCTCAAGGTCGATGACGCTCACCGTATCGACATTGCCATCGGCGTAGCCGGCTCCCCCGTTGTTGGCGACGAGCGCGACCTTGCCGTTCGGTGCGATATCGACGTTATACGGGAAAACACCGGTAGGCATATCGTACTTCTCGTAGAGGACCTTTTGACCGTCGATCTTCAAGAACGCGACCTTGTTGACGACTGGCTTAACAGCCAGCCCCTTGGTGCCGTCGGCGGAGATTGCGACATGCGCGACGCTATCGCCCATCGCAATCGTGTCTGTGACCTTCACCTCCTTGCCGGAGATGCTGAGGACGCTGATCGAATTGTCGGCGCGATTCGTGACGAGCGCGAGGTCACCTTTCTTGCTAATATCAAGCCCTGATGGCTGCCTACCGACCTTGACGGTGCCGATGTGCGTAGGCGGGCTCGCCTTCAGGTCGAAGATGTAGACTTTGTCGTCGGGCACCGGCTTCCAGCTTTCGCCATCCTTTATCTGGGTCACCGAGTTCGCGACCAGCGCAATCTCGCCGCTTGGATGCACGGCAAGATTGGTAGGCGGCCCAAAGATGCTGTTCTCGAGTGCAATGCTTGTCAGGATCTTCGGGTTCTCGCGGTCGCCGATGTCGATGAAGGAGATCGTGTCCTTGCCGGGCGGCAGGTAGACGGCCTTGCCGGCGTCGTCCCACAAGACCTTCTCGTCGTTGCCCGACACGAGAATCTGTGCGCCACCGGTCATCGGCAGCGTAAGCAAGGCTGCACCGACGAGCACAGCGATACCTAAATGCCTCTGCTTCATGATTCCCTCCTTCCTTGCGGGCGTCGACCTGCGTTGTGTCCCTAGCGAGTCTGATTAGCGCCCGAAGCCGACAGCTCGGCATCAGGATGCGCGCTTTGCGCTGTACCGGCAAGCCACATTGGAATGGCGGCGGAGGAGCATCGTCTTAGTCATCAACGGTATGGGTTATCTGGTGTCTCGTCAGAGGTGATCGCGTGCGAAATCGCGATCCTTGACGTCCGGCAGGAGCGCTGTGGTGACAATGCTGACGATCGCGCAGCCGAAGATGTAGAGCGCGATGACATAGCCCGAACCGGTGGCGGCCAAGAGCGCTGTCGCGATCATCGGCGCCGGCCCGCCGGCGACCACCGCGGCCAGTTGAAAGCCGATCGAGGCGCCGCTGTAGCGCAGGCGCGGCGTGAATACTTCGGCAGTCAGCGCCGCCAGCGGCCCCCACATCAGGTCGTGGAAAAAGAATGCGACGATGGTCGCCAGGATCACCAGTCCGGGCACAGCGCTGTTGAGCATCGCGTAATAGACAAACGCGAAGAGCCCCGTGGCGGCCGCGCCGAAAACATACACCCGCTTGCGGCCGAGCCGGTCAGACAGATAGCCGGATAACGGGATCGTGAAGAACGATATGAACGAGCCGATCAGCAGCGCCATCAGAATGAAGTCGCGAGACAGGTGAACGACCTGTGTGCCGTAGGGGAAGATGAAGGCGATGTAGACGAAGATCGGCGCCATCTGGCCCATGCGCACGAGGGCGGTGAGGGCGATCTCCCTCGGCTGGCGTTTGAAAACCTCGAAGACGGGCGCGCGCGCCACCCGCTCCTCGGCGATCACCCGCTGGAAGATCGGCGTCTCGAGGACGCCGAGACGGATCCACAAGCCGATCGCGAACATGACAATGCTCAGCCAGAACGGGACGCGCCAGCCCCAGCTTAGGAATTCTTCTCCCGACATCTGGCTGAACGCCAGGATCGCCAGGGTCGCCAGGAAGAACCCGGCCGGCCCGCCGAATTGCGGCCAGGCTGCGATGAGCCCGCGATTCCGGTTGGTGCGCGCCCACTCCATCGACAACAGGACCGAGCCGCCCCATTCACCGCCGACGCCGATGCCCTGAATAAACCGCAGGACGACCAGCAAGACCGCGCCCCAGACGCCGATCTGCTCATAGGTCGGGACGCAGCCGACCAGGAACGTCGACAAGCCAGTCAGCAATAGCGTCGCGATCAGCGCCGCCTTGCGGCCGATGCGATCGCCGTAATGGCCGAAGATCGCCGCGCCGATCGGTCGGGCGACAAAGCCGACCGCGAAAGTGGCGAACGCCTGCAGCGTCCCGGTGAGCGGCTCGGACAACGGAAAATACAGTTTCGCGAAGATGATCGCGGCCATCTGGCCATACAGCAGGAAATCGTACCATTCGATCGTCGTGCCGACCGTGCTGGCGATGACCGCCCGGCGCAGCTGGGTGCGGTGCTCGAGGTCGGACACCGGTACGGCGGTGATTTCGGGAGCGGTCATTGACAATCCTCCCGTGCGGGCATCGGCCGGCCGAGGCCGGTAGCCCGTTGTCGTTGCCGGCCGACGATAGCATTGGCCGCAGGCCAATGCACTCGGCTACCATCCCGCCCTCGCTGCTCGCCCTCGCTGACGAGTTGATCGAGTAGGACCGACTTCAGCGCGCGCACTTCGCTGCACTTGCTCAGGTCTCAAACTGGCACGACCCGGAAGATTCGGTGCGCTTCCCTGATGTCAGGTGTCGGGGCGACCGGAAAAACATCTTCTCAATCTGAGCCTTATGGGTCGATTCGGACCTTGGCTCTGGTCAGTGCTGTCTCGCCGTCGCGATGGCTACGGTGTAATTTAATATGACGACTGCTCGGCGAGGGGAGAGCCGGAGTATTTGCCTCGATTGTTCTGCTTTTTGGAAGCAGTGCTCGTAACGCGGGATGGTTGGGGTCCAGATTCCCGTCGGCGGATTGAGTCCTATCCGAGGCAGCGAGCCCCATGCACCCTGGTCGGCAGTTGGAGTTTCTAAAGCGCGTCCAAATCCTGGCTGGTTTATCGCAGGTATCTTTGGAGGAGCTCGCCAAGACGTGCAGTTGGCATACCTACAAACGCGGTGAAGAAATACTCGGGTATCGCGATCCTTCGAACAATGTGTTCTTTCTTGTCTCCGGCAGGGTCCGCGCAATGATCCACTCGGCACGCGGGAAAGTTGTCATCCTTAGGGACCTTAGGACGGGCGACATTTTTGGTGAAATTGCTGCCATCGACCGGAGTCCACGATCAGCATCTGTCGAGGCACTGGAGGCGGCCACCGTCGCGACCCTGACCTTTAGCCAGTTTGAAAACCTGCTGCTCAAGGAGCCGCGCGTCGCGCTGGCAACGCTGCGCCACATCGCGGGCGAACTGAGAAGATTGTCGCAACGCGTGCTCGAGTTCAGCACACTTGTTGTGCAAAACCGAATTCAGGCGGAATTGCTCCGTCTGGCGGCTGACGCTGATAGAGAGGGAGCGCAACCGTTGTTGTCGCCGGCCCCATCGCTTTCCGACATCGCCAACCGTGTTAGCACTCATAGAGAAGCAGTTTCTCGCGAGGTGAGCCGTCTCACTTCGATCGGTCTGTTGCGTCGCGAGGGACGCAACCTGCGGGTCACCGACATCGGCCGTCTAGAGAAGCTCGTGCGCGACATCAAGGGCGAGTAGCCCACCCCTGGCTTCCTGGTGCGACGTGGCATGCGATGCCGGCGATCGGCCGATCCCCGCCGCTCAGATTCTTTTCATACGTTGGCAAAACTCAACGCCCGGTGCGGTTCCTGGGTGTAGCTTCGCCTCACTACGGCGACGACCATCATGTCTCATGAAGGGGCCCACATCACGCGCCGGCGAATTGGATCAAGTCATTTTGGAAGTCGTGGTGCGAATATTCTGTTTTGCGGAGGAGAATTGCCATGAAGAAAATGTTCTTGGTGGCCGCTGTTGCGGCAATGACGGTAGTTGGCTCCGGGGCAGGGGCTGCAGAGCTGCCAAGCTTTGAATTGAAAGGCGTTCCGATCACGCGACATCAGGTCGCGGTGATGGGAGCGCAAGATGTTCAGGAGCAGTCGGCGACCCCAACGCTGACGTACGGCGGGATGCCGGCGTCTCCGCACCAGATCGCCGTCCTGACGCCGCGGCCCAGTATGACGGCGAAGGCAACGGCCGTGAGGCCAACCACTGTTGGTCTCGCGGCTGAATATAGATAGTCTCGCGGCTGATCGGGGGAGGGCTGGGGGTGCTGACAGCATTGGTGCTCATTTGCTCGGCCGCGGTCGCGGCCGATGCCCATGACTGCACGCGCAACAACGCGAACACGGTGATGCGCGTGCCGGCGGAGTTCGGCAATCCCGCGACGTGCTTCATGCATGCGCAGGCCTATCTGGCGGGGAGCTCGATCGGACGGGACCTCGATGCCAACGAGCGGGTCAGGATTATCTGCGTGCCGCGCGAAAGCCTCATCGCCGCCACGCCGGGTCAATGAGCGAGCAGTCTCTCTGGCCGCGAGGTCATGCGCGTCGCATCGGCCTGGATTCAACTTCAGCCCCGCCGCCTCGATTGGTCGGAGCTGAGTTTATGATCCGGTGCGCAAGCAGAGGTCTATGCCGCTCCTTGAAATCGCGGTGCCAGCTCGAAGCGATGATTATTGTCTTTTCTCGAGTGATCGCAAGAAAAGAAGCAGTTTCGCTCTGGTGTCGGCCGATGCCAGTCCCCCATACGGCCTCATGCCATTGCCGGGCACTGTCTCATCCGGGTTCGCGATGAAGCGATCGAGCATTGCCTCGTCCCAAATAAAACCCGCGCCCTTCATGGCGCTGGAATAGCCGTAGTTTGGTACCGCGCCGGCTTTCCTTCCGACGATGTTGTGCAGGTTAGGCCCGAGTCGATTGTCGCCCTCTCTGGTCGTGTGACAGGTTCGGCAGGCACTGTTGAACACCTGTTCTCCCAATTCGACATCTGCGCGTCGGTTGATCGACTCCTGAGATGTGGCAGAGGACGATAGAACGATGGACATAATGCCGATTAACGCCGCAAGCCAACGAGGTCGAGCCTCGCGCTTCACTTTTGCAACCGGCGGCCCATCCGTCGCTACTTCGCTGAGCGACACAATCAATTTACACCGCCTCCCTCAATTGCCGTCTGCTGGCAGGCTTGACTCCCGCTCGGGTGAACGACGATTGGGCGTAGAGTCCGGATCTTTCTCTTGCTTGCGGATCTCCTACGCAATTTACGTCCTTCAATGCGAGAGCCAAGCGGACTAGTGTGGTACTTGGAGCCGAACAGTCGTTGTCGGCTCCTGGCCCTTCGCGGACCTGTCGATAGGCGGCCCTGATGTCTGGTTCTGAGGTCGATGCGAACCTCGCGCGCTTGCGTGCGCGCGGTGGAATCTCAAGTACTCGCTTAGTCAGCCAAAGGCTGAGTTCTTCCGTAACGTCGGATAGGCGAACGAAGTGGCTGGCCTCGCCATCAACCAGAAATATCGAACGCGCCCCTTTATTGGCCGGTCACTCTGACCTGGGCAATCAGCCTTGGCAACCCTCGCAGATTGCTGCCTGTCGTGAGCGAGTGATTATCGGGCAGCCGCGGATTTGGTTTTGCTTTCGCTCTCCAACTTGGCGACCCGGCGCTCGAGGGAATCGATGCGGCTTTGGAGAGTGCTCACCTTTTGATCGAATTCCTGCTTGAGCTTTTCGACAACCGCGGTCGCAAGGACTTCGCGGTCCACATTGGCTAGAGGCGCAAAACGCGAAGCGCGCATCTACCGCAGGCAAGGTCGTTTGCAGGAGCTAGAATGTCGTAGGGGCTCCCGCCGACCTCCGTTCGGTGGAACGCGGGTCGCTTCCCTGCAATCGGCCACCCTAATTTGTTCCGTTGATAAGCTCGATGCGGTGCAGAGCGGCGGTCCGGATGGATTCCGTGAGGCTTTTCGGGAAGCCTTTAGGCAAAGCTTTGACGACCTTTTCGAAGTTCATTTCAAAGGACGCTGCCAGATCCTCAAAGATCGTGCGCACGACGGGAATCCCGACACCCGACATCTCGGCCGTCTGAATGAAATGGCGCGGCAGGATCTCATTCACCGTGTAGTGGCGGCTCTTGCCGATTGACAGGGCGAGCTTGAACGCCTTGGGCTGAATTTTCTTTGCGTCCAGACTGGGTTGCGCGCTCAGCACATCATAAAGGGGCGTGAGGCGGAAACGTCCGCCGGGATTCAGGAAGACACTGAAGTTCTTGGCATGAGCATCCGTGGCGCCGATCAGCCAAAACACGACACCCGCGCGCATGAAGACCGCGATATCCTCCGCGGGTGCATCGCTGCCTTTAAGCAGCTCCAGAATCTCCTTCATGCCGGGACCGCCGTCGGATTGATATTTTCGTGTCGGCGGGATGGACAACGCCTGGCAGAAATCCTCTTGTGGCAGGCGGAGCAACCGCTTGTCTTGGGTCCAGCGGCGGTCAAAACGTTCAACGACAAGCGTACGGCGTCCGCCGAAGTCGGCAATTTTGGCATTGGCGGCAGGTACACCAAGAGCCGCGATCAGCTTGAGACAGAAATACTCGTTCTCGACACTGTTTGAGAGATCGACGCCGTTGGGCAGGCGTCCGATTTGCGGCTTCAGAATGTGGGTTGTGGCCGTTGTACCGGACGGTTTGTACCATTTGCCGTCACGGCGCAGCAGAGCCGTCTTTTCCTGAGCGCCGGCGAGCGAGATACGAAAATCGTCGTCCTCGCCGACGCCGAGCGGCGCTGCGGCGAGGTTTTGGATGATATTGGTAATGTCCTCGTCGCTGACGCGTTTGCCGTCTGTCTTTCCCGCCGGCCCCGGGTCGACGCCTTCTGGCAAGAATTGGAGCGCGCCGACGCAGTCGTGGCCGAGGGCCGAGAGCATGCTGTAGGCATCGCTACCGTTTGTCCCAACGCGCTCGGCGAGGAGCCTGCGTATCGGCTCGCTGTCCGGCAACAGATTGTCAAAGACATTGACCACCGGGGCGCCAATGTAGCGGTCCTCACGAAGCGGTAGTGACAGCGAAATCGGGAATGTCGATTGCCAGGCAAGCCAGGTTGGATCGTATCTGAAATCGATAGCCCCGCTGGACTCGCGGTTTAGCACCCCTGCGTGGCGTCCGTTCACGAATACGTTCAATGGCGCGTTGGCTCTCGGACGGGCCATCAGAAGATATCCTCAATCTCGGCTGCGCTGGCCTTGCTCCGTGGGCGGACCACTAGCTCGAGATCAAGCGCGGCCAGTGCTTCCATGACCGTGCGAAGCTGGATGGCCGGGGCTCCACCTTCCAGCCGTGACACAGTCGCCTGCCGCAGATGGATGTTCTTCCCGAGGTCGGATTGCGTCAGTCCGGCCTTTTTTCGAGCTCGGCGCAGGATGGCACCGAGCTGTTTCTCCGTTCGTGCAATCTGTTGGGTCATGGCCCACCTCCGCGACAGAATATACGCGCTCAAGTATAAATAGTCAATATTCGCGATCGCGTATAAACTGTAAATATACTCAATCGAGTATAATGAGTATATACGCGACCGCGGATTTGCGCGCCAGATTGCAATGTCGGTTGCTAGCCTATGGCGGACCCGCCCGACCTTGGTCCATGTCGTCTTTGAACGGGGGAGCTTCGCTATCCTGCCCTGTAAAGGAATGGCCGATATCATAGCGCCTTCACCGCAGGCGTGCGTTCGCGCCAATCCCTTCGACTTGGGCGCGGGAGGAGGGGGTGATGGTTCGCGCGCAGCGCGGCTGAGCTTCGATCGGATTTTGCAAGGCGCGTTCGCCGCGGCTGCGACAAAAATGTCACCCTCCGGACCTCACCCGCTCGCTGACCGGCCGCCGAGCCAAAAATCCGCAAGCAAGCCGTAATCGCACCGGCTAAAGTTCTTTTCAGTCAATGGGAAGTCGTCCACGCAAATCGGAGCGGGAGGTCCATGCGAGTCGGAGCGGGAGCAACCGGGACGGGAGTAAAACGGGGCGCACATCCGATTTTGGTCATGCTTCGAGGTGTGATAGTGACGTTGCCCCTCGGCGGCTGCCTGCTCTCGGGCGACAAACCAGAGCCGGGGCTGTACATTCCTCAGGCTTATAGCGCCGGACCGAAGAATCCGAAGGCAGCTGAAGCTGCCTTGCCGTCGCTCGACTGGTGGCGCTCGTTTCGTTCGCGTGAGCTGACCGAGATCATCGAGGAAACACTCAAGGTCAATCTCGACATCGCCGCCGCGGTCGCGCGCATCGTTCAGGCCGACGCCAATGCGCGGATTGGCGGCGCGGCGCTGTTACCGACCGCGAATCTCAACGCGAGCGCCAGCCATTCGCGCTCCTCGCAAAGCTGCGCCGGCTGCGGCGGCGGCGCCTCGGAGCAAAACAATTTCTCGGTTTTTCTTACCGCCACGTATGAAATCGACTTCTGGGGCAAGAACCGCGCGGCGCTGCTCGCCTTGGAGGAGACCGCTGTCGCCAGCCGTTTCGACCGCGAGGTGGTGGCGCTGTCGACGGTGGTGGCGACGGCTAATTTCTACTTCCAGGTGCTGGCGGCGCAGGACCGGCTGCGCGTCGCGCACAACAACTATGAGAGCGCACAACGCGTGCTCAACGTGATCCAGCAGCGTGCCGAAGCGGGCACGGCCTCCCCGCTGGAAATTGCACAGCAGAAAAGCCTGGTCGCAACCCAGCGCGCCACCATCCCGCCGCTCGAACGGACGCTCGCGCAATTTCGCAATGGACTTGCTATCCTGATGGCGCGCACGCCCGAGCAAGTGCGCATTCGCGGCGGCGCGCTCAATTCCATCGCCGTGCCGCGCGTAACGCCCGGCTTGCCATCCGAATTGCTGACGCAACGGCCCGACATCCGCGAGGCGGAAGCCCAACTCGCGGCCGCCAATGCCAATGTCGCAAATGCGCGCGCGCAGCTTCTGCCTAGCATCGCTTTAGCCGGTGCAGGCGGCTATCAGAGCGCGCTGCTCACGACGCTGCTGCGGCCGGAGTCTGCTTTCTACACGCTCGCCGCCGGGCTCGTGCAACCGATTTTCGAGGGCGGCAGGCTGTTAGGCAACGTCGATCTACAAAGGGGCAAACAGGACGAGTTATTGCAGACCTATCGCAAGGCGGTGATCTCTGCCTTCTCCGATGTGGACACCGCCTTGACTGGCATCCGTAAGGCAGCGGAGCTGGAGCAGCTACAACGTGACGTGGTCACGGAATCGCGCCGCGCCTTCGACATATCCGAGACGCGCTTGCGCGAAGGCACCATCGATCTCCTGTCGGTGCTGCAGACGCAGCAAACGCTCTACACCGCAGAAGATCAACTGGTGCAGGCACGGCTCACGCGTTTTCAGGCGGTTGTCAGTTTGTATCAGGCGCTGGGCGGGGGCTGGTCGCCAAAACCCGCGGAAGCCATGAATGCACGGTGAACTTCCCAAACATACCCTGCTCAAATCCACCCGAACCCAGCATTACGTAGCTCTCGACTCACAGGCGCCAAGGCCAACATTGGTCGAGCAGCATCAGCGTCGTCAGCCCTCCTTGCCTCAGGGCGAGGATCCACTGCAGTGTAATCCTTTCACGTCATCGCAACCGCCGCCGCCATATTTCCTCCTCCGCGAATCTGGAAGCGCAACCGAACCACGCCGATAAGCCGTGGCAGTCTCCCACGAGCCAGGATCCAACACTTCTGGTATGAGACGTTCACGCTTCCGCAGACAATCGGCACAACCGCAATCATCCCAAGACATGAGCGCGTGGTTTTACCGTGGGACAAGGTGCCTATGTCGGGCGATCAAAGCCGCCACAGCTCGATGGACGCAGGTTTCTTCAGTGGATCGAGCATGCCCTTGACGTCCATGACGAGACCGCGACCGTTTTTGAGCAGTCTGGTAACCAGCGGCCAGCCCGACACCCGGTAACAGTCGTGAGCCACCGCGATCACGACTGCATCGGCAGGGAGGGGGTCGCTTTGCAACACGAGCCCGTATTCCTCCACAACCACCGCAGGATCGGCAATCGGGTCTTGAACCTGCACGCTTATCCCAAACGATTGAAACTCTCGAACAATATCAATGGCGCGGGAATTGCGTATGTCGACAACGTTTTCTTTGAACGTCAGTCCCAACAGTGTCACTCGCTCCGCCTGCAAACCGGCTCGCAAGAGACAGCGTAGACACTCGCGGGCAACCCACACCCCAATAGAGTCATTGATGCGCCGACCCGCAAGAATCACGTCGGGGTGGTACCCAGCTTTTTCGGCCCGATAGGTCAGGTAATACGGATCGATCCCTATGCAGTGCCCGCCGACCAGGCCAGGCATGAAATTGAGGAAGTTCCATTTCGTGTTGGCTGCTGCCAGCACATCCATCGTGTCGATGCCAAGTTCGTGAAAGATGGCCGACAGCTCGTTCATGAATGCGATGTTGAGATCGCGCTGCGTATTCTCGATCACCTTGGCTGCTTCCGCGACCTTGATCGATGGTGCCCGGTGCAGTCCCGCGGCGACTACCGAGCCGTAGACCGCGGCGATGATGTCGAGCGTCCGCGCATCCTGGCCAGACACGATTTTTGTGATCGTCTCGAAGCGATGGCCCTTGTCACCAGGATTGATCCTTTCGGGCGAATAGCCGACCGTGAAATCACGTCCTGCCGAGAGACCCGAAGCCTGCTCGAGTACCGGCACGCAATCCTCCTCGGTCGCACCGGGATAGACGGTGGATTCGTAGACGACGATATCGCCTTTCTTCAGGGCCTGACCCACCATCTTCGAGGCGCCCAGCAAGGCGGTCAGGTCTGGTCGCCGCGCCTGATCAATCGGCGTCGGCACTGTCACGATGAAGAAGTCCGCGTGAGAAAGCTCCTCGGGATTCGAGGTGAAGCATAGACGCGGATGACGGAGATCGTGGGGATCGACCTCGCGCGTACGATCGCAGCCGGCTTTGAGTTCAGATATGCGTCGGGCATCGACATCGAAGCCGATGACCGGCGCGCCCTGCCGGCCGAAAGCGACGGCGACAGGCAGTCCGACATAGCCAAGACCGATGACAGCAAGTTTTCGCCTGTGTCGCACAACCGACCTCCTGTCTCTGCCTTATTGAGTACAAGAGCTATTGCGATGAGCTGGTAGAGGCCACATGAAGCATAACGAAAATGCGGCCGAGCTTGCTCATCGCATTCCCAACACCCATTCGACCGTCGCCGATCTCGGACACGGCCGCCCGGCTATTCCGTCCGCAGCGCTACCATAGGATCCAGCCGTGAGGCTCGGAAAGCCGGCAGCGAGCCGAAAGCGACACCGACGAGCCCCGTGACAAAACTTGCAAGCAGAACCACGCTCGGACTGATCAGGACAGGCCATCCGCCGTAGCGCGCAATAATCGCCGCTGTTATGCCTCCGACGATCGTCCCAGCGATCGCGCCAAGTACAGCCAGAGCCACGGCTTCGATCAGAAACTGATTGCGAATGTCACGCCTTCGTGCGCCTACCGCCATCCGCAAGCCGATTTCGCGCGTGCGTTCGGTCACCGAAACGAGCATTGTATTCATGATGCTGATCCCCCCGACGGCGAGCGAGATCGAAGCAATAGCCGCAAGAAGCCAGCTGAAGCTCTTGGCAGTCGCCTCCTGAACCGCAAGCGCCTCCGCCGGGTCGAATATGCCGAAATCGTTTTTCATTCCCGGTGCAATGCCGCGCCTGGCCCTGAGAGCGTCTTCGACGGCTTGCTTCACCTGCCGCGGTGAGGCAGACGTGCCATATTTCATGACCAGGTAGTCAAGAGCCTGATAGTTCACCTGATGTGGATAGCTGAGGGGCCGCACTGGCTTCTTCTCGTTGTTCAAATCGCTGGTCAATTTCAGCTGGTTCTCGTCGGGATCGATCTCCTGCTGAGCGCCCAGCACCCGGCTTCTCGCCGCCCGCAATGGAATAATTATGATGTCGTCCATGGGCTTTCCTGATCCGCTCTCACCTTTCCTTTCGAGAACGCCGATTACCGTGAATGGGACGTCGTTGATACGCATGGTCGCACCCATGCGCGGCTCGCCATCGAATAATTTGTCAGCGATCACTTGTCCAATGATCGCAATCTTCGCTCCGGACCCGATCTCTTCGCGATTGAACAACCGACCGGAGATCAGCGACCAATCGCGCGCGACCAGGTAATCCCCATCGTTGCCCCAGACCGTGGTGCCCCAATGCCGATTACCGGCAATCGACTGGACCTTGCCCCAGATGATTGGCGCCGAGACCTCAACCCCCGGTACATCGCGCAACATGGCCGCCGCCTCATCTTCAGTGAGAGCGTGCCGCGCCCCAGCAACGTAGGAGTAGGGCTCGATGAATAACAGGTTGGTCCCCAATTTGTCGATTTTTTTGCTGATCTGCGACCTTGCGCCTTCTCCGACGGCGACCATGCACACGAGAGCCGCAACGCCCAGCACAATTCCCAGCGTGGTGAGCGCACTTCGCATCCGATTGACTCGGAGCGATTGAATCGCAAGGCGGATGGTCTCGAGAAGATTCATCGATTTACGAACCGGCGATGGTGTGCGGAGAGCTTCTGGCTGTTGACAGCTCCGTCATCAGTTATGACACGGCCGTCAAGAAGTGTAATTCGCCGGCTCACGCGCTTGGCCACTTCGGGAGCGTGGGTGACTATCACAATCGTCCTGCCATCCCGGTTGAGGTCTTCGAATAATGAGAGGACGGAGTCGGCGGTCTTGCTGTCCAAAGCGCCGGTCGGTTCGTCTGCCAAAATCAAAAGCGGATCATTGACCAGCGCGCGGGCAATCGCGACGCGTTGCTGCTCTCCGCCCGAGAGTTGTTGAGGCCTGTGCTCCATGCGACCCGAGAGCCCAACTCGTTCGAGCGCGTTGCGAGCGCGTCGTTGTCGTTCGGATGATCCGAGGCCCGCATAGATCAATGGCAATTCCACATTTTCAATCGCACTGCTGCGGGAGAGCAGCGAGGCCATCTGGAACACAAAACCGATTTCTCGATTCCTGATGAAGGCGCGTTCATCTTCACTGAGATTCGCAACCTCGCGGCCTTTAAGATAGTAGCGCCCGTCGTCTGGGCGATCTAGGAGGCCCAGTATGCTCATGAGTGTTGATTTGCCAGATCCGGACCGGCCGACGACGCCCAGCAACTCGCCCGCCGCGATGCTGAACGAAACATTCGCGAGCGCCTGGATGGTTGCGCCGCCGATGTCGTAACGCTTGCCCAGGCCCTCTGCGAAAACCAGAGGATCGTTCATGCGAACCTCCTCACTGCGAAGTCGGGAGAATGCTGCTCTGACCGCGGTCCGAAGTACCGATGATCACGGGATCACCTTGGGTCAGGCCGCCGGAAAGAATCTGTGTTCCCGAGTCGTCGCTCTTCCCGATGGTCACTGTGACCGGCTGGACTTCTCCGGATTTGCGTTCCACCCATACCGTCTTGGTTTCTGAGCGAAACCCTGTGCTCTGCGTGCCGTCGGATGCATGGCTCTGGGGACGAAACCGGAGCGCCGCGTTGGGGACTTTGAGCGCAGCTCCTGTCTCCCCAACCACAATGCTCAACCGTGCCGTCATCCCCGGAAACAACAGGTAATCTCGATTCGGCGCAGAGATCACCGCTGTGTACGTCACGACGCTCTGGCTGAGCTCCGGTGATTTGCGAACCTGAGCGACGCGACCAGAGAAAGTCTGGTCGGGATAGGCGTCGACCGTAAAGGTCGCAGGCTGTCCTTCTTTCACTTGTCCGATATCCGCCTCGTCGATCTTGCCCTCGACCTGCATCACCCTCAAGTCGTCTGCGATCTTGAACAGCATCTTCGATACCAGGCTTACCGCGACGGTCTGGCCGGAATTGATCACGCGAGTGATCACGACGCCATCAATGGGCGACCGAATTTGCGTGTATTGCAGATCAACTTCGGCCTGCTCAAGAGCAGCTTGATTTTGCTCGACGACACCCTCAGCATTCGCGACATTGGCTTCGGCCATCGATAATTCTGCTTCGGCGATTGCGATCGCCTCGTTCTTCATCCTCAGTTGCGCTCGCAAGGAGGTAACGCCTGCGGCGCCGGCATCGCGAACGGCGCGCGATGCCGTGAACTCGCGATCCGAGATGGCCAATTTTCTCGATAGCACAGTGTTGCGTTGGACATCTCGTTCCGCTTCTTCCTGCTTAGCCTGCGCAGCGGCCAAATCGGCCTCTCCCGCCTGGCTCGCGATGCGGGCGTTCTCTACTGCAGCCCTCGCCCTCTGCAGCGAGGCTTGCTGCAATTCGGCGGTCGCCTTCGCAATCTTGAGCGCCGCCTTGGCTTTCTTGACGGCGGCGATGTACGCCTCGGGATCCACTCGTGCGATCACCTGACCGGCTTTCACAACATCATTGAAATTGACAAGAACCTCCGAGATTCGTCCGGAGAGCTGCGAGCCGACCTCAATCATAACTACCGGGTTTAGCACCCCAGTCGCCTTGATCACCGTCTTTACGGTCCCGCGCTCGACCGGAACGGTGATATAGACGTGCTGCATTTTTCCGCCATCAAGGAAGCCCGCGATGGCGGCGAACACAATCAAAAGCAAGGCCCCAGCAAATATTCTCATTAGAGCCCATCGCCTTATTAGTTTGACGATAATCCCTAGTTGGGCGGAGGCGCCATACGCCGTTTCGTCGCTGCAGTCCCAGTTACTACTATGGGAGATTCCACGCCGATGTTGCTCATCGATCCAGCTTTGGCAATGCGATCATTGATGACGACTTGGAAGGCGCAACGCTATGCTTGACGATAAGCATCGACAAGGTGGTGTTGCGTCTGAATTGCAGAACGCCGGAACCTGGTTGGCGATTGCATGGAACTCATTCTGTCGCTTGGCGTAGTTGCAACTACCCATGCGGGGTAATACCTTTGAGTGGAGTCCTACAGAAGGAGAGCGTGCCGCTGCTAACCCTGTCGAAACAGCTGCGGCGGCTCACCGAGGCGCTCTGATTGGCACGGGGCGCTGTGGCGGCTCATTGTCACCGAAGCGGGGCCGCTTGTCGTCGACGTCAATCCGCACGTCGTCGAGCTCATGAATGCCCTGCTCGCGGGCGTCGATCTCGTGCGCTTGATGCTCGATCTCGCCTCCGGCGCGCATCTGCAAGCCGAGGCCGGGGAGGGCGCAGCGGCCTGCGCTCGCGGCAGTAGCTGCTGACCGTGATCGGCGCCGCGCGCGAACAGGGAACGCGTGGGCACGGCCGTCCATGCCGGCGCAATCAAGGAATTGACGCAGCTCAACGGCGATCCGCTCGCCGCGCTGCCGGTCAGGATCGTGATGGTCTCGACTCTTGCGATGCCGTCGCTGTAGCGGCGCTTTCACGCCTCCGCCACGGGTCCCTGTGCGCCGACGCCCGAAGCGTGGGCGGCGAATCGTCAAGGCGAGCGAGACGGCGTGAGGGTGAGCATGACGTACTGGTGTGGTTCGATGTTCCGCGCCAGCTTCACTACGAGTCCTCCGCGCGAACGTCAAATCCACACCGCATTAGAATATCACGCTTGCTAGTGTCCCTTTGCTTCTAACGTTCGTGCAAGCGCGCGCTAAAGCAGCAAGGCTAGCCGGCAATCGCAATTGACCGCGGCTTGTGCCAGAAGACGACTGCTAGAACGCCTTCTTGCCGGGCGAGATCATCACGCAATGCTGGGCGAGATCATCTCGGAATCTCCGACGGCATCATCTCTGCCACAATCAGGCGAGATCGTCGGGCTGGTCAATGCGGTAACATGTTGCCGACCTCGAATCATCACAGCGTAGAATGCGTACGCGTCCATACTTTGAAGGTAACTCTTAAGAGTTAGACGAACACCATTGCAGCCGGACTTATGCCGCGCGTAAAAGCAGTTTATCATTATGAACAATGAATGAACGATCCATGAAGGATCAATGAAGGAGCAGCATTTCCATAAGCTCCGACGGGCCTCTTGAAATAAACCTGTTGCGTCCTCAAAGGACGGAACGCTGTCATTCTTCGATGATCAAGTGCGGGCGACTTTAGCTTGAACGTTAGAGCACAATAGTTCTGGCACAATAGTTCTGCTTGAGTTGCGTCGCGCCGATGGCAATTTTTCGCGTAATTGCTGACGGAAACAGATCAATGAGAGCAGTTCTGGTAACTGGAGGCGCGGGTTTTATCGGCTCGCATTTGTGCGAGCGGCTTCTCCAAGAGGGGCACGAAGTTTTCTGCGTAGACAATTTTTATACCGGCACGCAAGAGAACATCGCGGGGCTCTTATCAGACCCGGGGTTTAAGCCGGTACAACACGATGTGATTTTCCCGCTCCATCTTGAAGTTGATGAGATTTACAATCTGGCCTGTGCGGCTTCGCCGGTTCACTATCAACGGCAGCCCATACAGACCACGAAGACGAGTGTGCACGGTGCAATCAACATATTGGACCTGGCGGTGCGGCTGGGGGCGAGGGTCTTGCAAACGTCCACGAGCGAAGTTTATGGCGACCCCCTCGTTCATCCGCAGAACGAGGACTACTGGGGAAATGTCAATCCGATCGGCCTCCGGTCTTGTTATGATGAAAGCAAGCGTTGCGCAGAAACCCTATTCTTCGACTATCACCGACAGTTCGCCCTAGATGTCCGCGTCGCACGGGTGTTCAACACCTATGGGCCGCGCATGCATCCGAAGGACGGTCGGGTCGTATCGAACTTCATCGTGCAGGCGCTCTCGGGCGAGCCGATCACAATCTACGGTGATGGTTCGCAAACGCGATCCTTTTGCTATGTCAACGATCTGGTCGATGCTCTGATCCTTTTCATGAATGCGCGGCCGGTCGACCCGGGCCCGCTTAATCTCGGCAATCCCGGCGAGTTCACTGTACTTGAACTCGCCGAGATGGTGCTGCGTCTGACCAACTCCTCCTCTCGCCTCGTATTGGAGCCCTTACCAGAAGACGATCCCAAACGACGCCGGCCTGACATCTCGCGTGCCAAGTCGCTTCTCGGATGGGAGCCGAGGGTGCCGCTCGAAGAGGGCCTGAAGGAGACGATTCGATACTTCCGAAAGGTTCTCGCTGGCGAAATCGTATCTGAACTAATGTTGCGCGTATCGCATTGATCGGAACTGGCCATGTCGGACTCGCTTCGTGTGTATGCTTTTCCGATTTCGGTCACCTCGTCATGCAAAAGTGATGTCAGAGTTCAAATCGCCGAGCGGGGAATTGGCCCATGCGATTGAACATCCTGGTCACAGGCGGAGGCGGCTATATCGGCTCGCATACATGCAAGGCTCTTGCCGCGGCAGGCTACAATCCGATTGTACTCGACGATCTAAGTACCGGTCACCGCTGGGCAGTGAAATGGGGTCCCCTGCTGGTGGGCGATATCGGCGATCGGGCCCTCGTGAGAGAGGCGATCAAACGCTTCGAGATTCGGCTGACTGTGCATTTTGCGGCTCACGCCTATGTCGGCGAATCGATCGAAGAGCCGCGTAAGTACTTCGACAATAATGTCAGCAAGGCACTCGCGCTTCTGGATGCCCTGCTCGATGCCGGCGCGGACAAATTTGTATTCTCCTCCTCCTGCGCAACTT
Source organism: Bradyrhizobium erythrophlei (assembly GCF_042430365.1). Lineage (GTDB taxonomy): Bacteria > Pseudomonadota > Alphaproteobacteria > Rhizobiales > Xanthobacteraceae > Bradyrhizobium > Bradyrhizobium erythrophlei. Next base: position 92,657 of record NZ_JBHMET010000185.1, on the reverse strand, counting down.
ACGGTATCCCCCGGGAGCTGCCCATTGCCGAGCATCATCCGCAGCTGCCAATCAATCCGTATGGCGCGTCGAAACTGTTCTTAGAAAACGTCCTGCATTGGTACGAGCGGGCGTATGGGCTTCGTTACACTTGTCTGCGCTATTTCAATGCAGCCGGTGCCGATCCCGATGGCGAACTCGGCGAGGACCACACACCCGAGACGCACCTGATCCCGCTTGTCATCGCCGCGGCGCAGGGGAGCAATCCGGCAGTCGAAGTCTTTGGGAACGATTACGACACCCCCGATGGCACGGCCGTGCGGGATTACGTGCACGTCTGTGATCTGGCGGATGCGCATGTCAAAGCTGTCGATCGGCTCCTCGCGGATGCCTCCAGCGCTAGCATCAATCTGGGCACGGGGCGCGGTTACTCTATCCGTGATGTCATTTCTACCGTCGAAAAAATCAGTGGCAGGACTGTTCCTGTTTTGGAGTGCGCTCGCCGGCCGGGCGACCCGCCGGCGCTGATTGCCGATCCACAACTTGGCCGATCGGTGCTGGGTTGGGCGCCCTCGAGATCCGATCTGTCGACGATCGTGCGGACGGCTTGGGACTGGCACCAGAAAACACGCCCTTGCGGCCCTCCCTCCGGCCTTGAGAGCGCGCGCGCGTCAGCCAAGCAGCGCAGCCGAAACGCTGCGATTTCGTCATAACTAAGGGGCTCTGAGACTGCGACGCCGCTCCGGGCCGGGGACTTTCGACATTCGAGGGATCGAAGCGGGTGCGGATCATGCTGGAAGCCGAAGCAAACATCAAAAGTCCCGCGGTCACCCCGGAAGCAGAAACCGGCACCAGCCATGTTCGCCTTGAGGCGCGCGGAAAGTTCCTCTTTGAGGGCGATGAGAAGGTGTACGTCAAAGGCGTAACTTACGGAGCATTCCGGCCGGACGACCAAGGAAGAGAGTATCAGGATCATCGCAGGATTGAGGCTGATTTCGCTCAGATGGCTGCGAACGGCTTCAATGCCGTCCGAATTCCTCATACCACCCCGCCACGTTCGCTCCTTGATGCCGCACTGCGCCACGGCCTGCGTGTCATGGTCGGCCTGTCCGCGGAACAGTTCATCGGTTATCTGATCGACCGCAAAAAATCCCCCGATATCGAGCAAGAAATTCGAAGCAAGGTGCAGGCGATACGCGGACATCCGGCACTGCTCTGTTACGCGATTGGCAATGAGATCCCGGCCCCTGTGGCTCGATGGCTTGGGCGACGACGGGTGGAGCGCTATCTTCACCGGATCTATCGCGTCATTAAGCAGGCAGATCCGCGCGGCCTCGTCACCTACGTCAACTACCCGACGACCGAATACCTCGACCTGCCGTTTCTCGATCTCGTGTCCTTTAACCTCTATCTGGAATCGGAGGAGCCGCTTAAGGCCTATCTCGCGCGTCTGCAGAATATTGCCGGAGATAGGCCCCTCATCATGACCGAAGTCGGATTGGACGCCTTGCGCAATAGCGAGGCCAGACAGGCCGAGGTGCTGGACTGGCAGGTACGGGCCGCATTTGCATCAGGATGTGCGGGCGTGTTTGTGTTTTCCTGGACTGACGAGTGGCACCGCGCCGGCGCCGAAGTTGATGACTGGGAATTCGGGATTACCCGTCGTGATCGGACGCCCAAACCGGCCCTGTCGGTGCTTGGGACGGCATTCGCCGAGGTGCCGTTTCCTGCTGATTTGCGTTGGCCTCTCGTTTCGGTGGTTGTCTGCAGCTTCAACGGAAGCCGTACCATCGGGGAATGTTTGGAGGCTATCGGCGAAATCCGCTATCCCGCATTCGAGGTGATCGTTGTCGACGACGGTTCCACAGATGATACGGCCGCGATTGCGGCTCAGTATGACACGACCCTCATTCGTACCCCAAACCACGGTTTGAGCCATGCTCGAAACGTCGGATGGCAGGCGGCGAAGGGCGAAATCATCGCCTATATCGACGACGATGCATATCCCGATCCGGACTGGCTCACTTACATTGCCGCGACATTCCGCGACGGTAACTATGCGGGAGTTGGCGGGCCCAACATCCTGCCACCGAATGATGGCCCAATCGCCGCATGCGTTGACAACTCACCAGGCGGGCCGCGGCATGTTCTGCTCACCGATACAGAAGCAGAGCACATTCCGGGCTGCAACATGGCCTTTCTGCGAACCGCGCTGTGTTCAGTGGGCGGCTTTGACGAGCGCTTCCGGGTCGCCGGCGACGACGTCGATATTTGTTGGCGCATACAAGAACGTGGATGGAAGCTTGGCCTCAGTCCCTCCGCGCAGGTATGGCATCATCGTCGAAACTCAGTGCGCGCCTATTTGCGGCAGCAGAAGGGGTATGGGAAGGCGGAAGCCCTTTTGGAGGAGAAATGGCCGCAAAAATACAATGCCCTTGGACATCTGAGCTGGCTTGGCCATGTCTACGGCGTGCCCCGTGTCCTTGGAACAGTCACAAGGGTCTATTTCGGACAGTGGGGGAGCGCTCCTTTTCAACGTCTCTACGAAGGGGCAGGACGCGTCCAATCTCTGTTGCTTATGCCGGAGTGGTACTTGGCGAATCTGGCCTTGGTCGTGATCGGTGCGTTGGGGATATTCTGGCGTCCCTTGTTTTTCTTTTTGCCTCTACTGGCGATTTCGGCGGGCATTCCAATCGCAAATGCCTGCGCGAGCGCGGCGCGGAGCCGGTTTGCAGGTGAGGGGTTTCAGCTCCCGCTAAGAGCCTTGACTGCACTCCTGCACATGCTTCAGCCGGCGGCGCGACTTTATGGCCGACTAAGGCATGGCCTCAACATTTGGCGAAGCCGCGTTCCTGCCGGCTTTGCAATACCTGTGCCACGCAGCAGGGCCATCTGGACGGATCGGTGGCAGGCTCCGCGAGCGAGGTTGGAAAGCATTGAAGGCTACCTTCGCGATAGGGGGGTCCCTGTCCAACGGGGCGGGCAATGCGACTTGTGGGACCTGCAGGTTCGAGCTGGACTTTGGGGCGGTGCCCGCCTGCTCATGGCCGTCGAAGACCCCGGCGCCGGAAATCAATACGTGCGCAGTCGCGTCTGGCCCAAGTGCTTCGCCCCAGGACTAGTCCTCTCTCTCACGCTGGCTCTGCTATCGGCCGGCGCAGGTATGGATGGAGCAGTGACGGCGTCCATTCCGCTTGCTCTAGGAGCGCTTCTCTCTGTTTGTAAGGCAGTTCTCGAATGTGGTCGTGCATCCGCCGTGATGCTGGACAGTATCGCAGCGCATGGCATCGCAACAGCGAAGCAACAAACTATGCAAGTGCGCGGCTGAGGCAAACGCGCCGTCTGAAGTTGAGTTTGAAGTCTCTGTGGAGACGACATGAACAGAACTCTCGAGGGATCGATCATGTCGGATGCTGGGCAACGCCGGCGTCTTACTTCGAGGCTGTATGCGCGGATCTTTCAGCAAATCCAGCCGTACTGGCCGCATCTGCTCGCGTTGTTCCTGCTAGGCACCCTGGGCAGTGCTATCAATCTGCTTGTGCCTCTGCCTCTCAAAATTGCAGTCGATAGCGCGATTTCAAATCATCCGCTGCCCCCGTTCCTGACGGCGCTGCTGCCGGACTTCGCGTTTCGCTCCCCCACCGCTATCTTGATGCTTAGCGTCACGCTTCTGATCGCGATCAGCTTACTGCTGCAGCTACAGGATCTCGTCGCCTCGTTACTGGCCAGTTATGCAGGGGAAAAGATCGTCCTGGATTTCCGCGCTCGCCTGGTCGCGCACGCGCAGCGTCTGTCATTTTCCTATCATGACGCAAAAGGCTCCGCCGATTCCATTTATCGCATCCAAACCGATGCGATGGCCTTGCAGTATCTCACTGTGGACGGCTTTATACCGATGGTATCCGCAAGCCTCACCTTGCTCGGAATGATCTGGGTCACCGCCCGGATCGATTGGCAGTTATCTTTGGTTGCGCTCGCGGTATCGCCGGTGCTCTTTGCTCTTTCCAAGATCTATCGCCCTCTGTTGCGCGATCAATCCTACCACATCAAGAAGGTGGAAACCTCAACGCTGTCCGTGCTGCAGGAGATCTTGTCATCTCTGCGTGTCGTGCAGGCGTTTGGAAGAGAGAAGCTTGAACAAGAACGCTACATTGATCGCTCGGCCGAAGGTATGCGCGCCCGACTGAGACTTGCGGTCGCACAAGGCGGCTATGGTCTCCTGGTCGGATTGACCACGGCATTGGGAACAGCGACCGTAGTGTGGATAGGCGTAAGTCACGTCCAGGCCAACACATTGACTCTCGGCAGCCTGCTCTTGGTGATGGCCTACCTCGGGCAGCTGTACGAACCACTAAAAATCATTGGAAGGAAAGTCGGTAGCCTCCAAGCTCATCTTGCCAGCGCCGAGCGCGCCTTCTTTCTTCTCGATGAACCTCCAAAGGTGTTTGAGCGCTCGAATGCTCGGCCGTTGGCGCGCGCCCTGGGAGCCATCGAGTTTCGAAACGTCTCCTTTCAATACCAGGACGAGCGGCCCGTGCTTCAGAACCTTTGTCTTGAGATCTCTCCCGGCGCCCGGGTCGGGATCGCAGGCCACACTGGCGCGGGCAAGAGCACGCTGGTCAGCCTCCTGCCTCGTTTCCACGACGTCACCACCGGCCAGATCCTGTTGGACGGCCGGGATGTACGTGAGTACAAGCTCGACGACCTTCGCAACCAGTTTTCGATCGTGCTCCAGGAGCCGGTACTTTTCTCCACCAGTATTGCCGAGAATATCAGATACGCCCGGCCCCGGGCGAGCGAGGAGGAAATCATCAAAGGCGCCAAACTCGCCAACGTGCATGATTTCATCGCGAGCCTGCCGGACGGATACCAGACGCTGGTTGGCGAACGGGGTATGCGCCTTTCGGGAGGCGAGCGCCAACGGATTTCGCTGGCGCGCGCTTTCATCAAGGACGCGCCGATTCTGATCCTGGACGAACCCACGAGTGCCGTGGATGTCGGAACTGAAGCCGCAATTATCGAGGCGATGGAACGTCTCATGTGCGGGCGCACTACATTCATGATCGCCCACCGTCTAAGTACGCTCGAGAACTGCGACCTTCGGCTGCAGTTGGAGAACGGTCATCTGTTGATGTGGAGCCGAAGCTAAAAAGGGATGCTGAACCCGTGCCTTCCGATGCTCGATTGATGAGCTTGCTCGCGCGCGATGCGTCGCGGCCGTTCCGACCCACCAAGGTCGTGGCATCATTGCGAAACCTCGCAGCACACTCTGAGCGTTCATCAGGCTCGCACTGGAGGCGTGAGGGAGAAATGCATGGCACTGTCAGCTGGCGCAACGACGAGATCACCCAGTTTGTAGGAGTGAGCAGCATGGGTGTAATCGCGGGAGTGAGGCAGCGATGAGTGTAAGCGTATGGCTATCCGCCAACACATTGCACTATCCGCAAGGCGGCGGTCACATGTGGGTGTTTCTCAACTGGGCTCTCGGGCTCCGGGAACTCGGGTGCGATGTCGTTTGGCTTGAGGGCATCGTCAAAGGCGGGTGGACGCCGGGACACGCGGAAGTTTCACAGCGCCTGGCTGATCTGAAGACGCGTTTGTCTCCTTATGGATTTAGCGACCGTATCGCCCTTTGGTCCAACGACGACCAACTCGTCCCCCGCCACGTGGCGGAGCAATGCATTGGGTTGGAAGCTGCAGGAGATGCCGATTTACTCGTCAACGTGAATTACCAGACGCCAGCGGCGGTCATTGAGCGGTTTCGACGCTCAGCCCTGATCGACATCGATCCAGGTCTCCTGCAAACGTGGCTGAGCGATCGATCCTACAACTTTGCAATCCCACTGCACGACGTGCTGTTTACGATCGGAGAAACAGTCGGCCAACCCGACACGAAGATCCCCGACGTAGGAATCGAATGGCACTATACCCCGCCCTGCGTTGCTCTTTCATGGTGGCCCCCGGTGCCAACCACGGAGACGGCACCGCTGACTACGGTATCGCATTGGGTTTCGGACAATTGGTTGAGAGATGAAACGGGACAGCTGTGGTCGAACGAAAAACGCACTGGCTTTATACCTTACCTGGACCTGCCGCGGCACACATCGCAGATCCTCGAACTTGCATTGCAGCTTCGGCCCGAAGACGAAGCTGATCGGACCCTGCTGCGCAAGCACGGCTGGCGGGTGCAAGACGCCTGGATGGTCGCGGGCACCCCATGGGAGTATCAAGCATATGTGCGACAGTCGCTTGGTGAATTCAGTTGCGTCAAACCATCGTGCGTACGATTCCAGAACGCATGGATCAGTGATCGGACCCTCTGCTATCTGGCGAGTGGCAAGCCCGCCATCATTGAGCACACGGGCGCCAGCCGTTTCCTCCCGGACCACGCTGGCCTACTCCGCTTTACAGACTTTAAGACGGCGCAGGAATGCCTCGAAGCAGTATCGACTGATTACGGGAAGCATTCACGTCTCGCTCGTTCATTGGTGGAGGAGCATTTCGATGCGAAAAACGTCATCAAGAAACTGCTGGAACGGGCGCTCTCTTGAAATATTTTGGAGGGACTAGCCAATGGATGCCATCGATCCGGAAGTTCATGCCGATGAATCCAGCCGCGAGCTCTTGGTTCTGGCATTTCACAAGATCGGCGTTCCGCCCGGGGGCCACAGTCACACCTGGTTCTATATCCCCATATCCATGTTTGAAGGATACCTCAAACGGCTGCGTGACAGCTCGTGGCGGGTGATCGACGCCGACACCTTCGTCGCAGGCCTCACGCATCCGGAGATTTTGCCGCCACGTTCCGCCTTGCTCACTTTCGACGACGGCTACCGCTCCATGCGCCACGCTGCGGTCCCGCTCTTATCTGACTATGGCTTCCCCTCTGTGCTTTTTGTCCCGACGAGCTTTATCGGTGGGACCAATCGCTTTGATCAAGGCGTTGAGCCGGAGGAACCAATTTGTGACTGGGATGACCTGCTAGAAATACAGCGAAGGGGAGTATCTCTCCAATCTCATGGCGTTACCCACCGGCATCTCTCCGAGCTTGGCCTCGATGAACTGAGGCATGAACTACGGGCTTCCAAGTCCGCACTCGAGGCCAGAACGGGACAATCCGTCACACTCTTCTCGTTTCCGTACGGCGACGGTGGTTCAAGCCTGGAAACAACGGCTGCTGAGCTTTGCCAGGCAGGCTATCGCGCCGCGTTCTCGTATGGGGGCGGACGCGAGCGAGTGCCCCTTAAGAGTTATTACAGCCTATCCCGCGTGGCGATGGGGCCAAATATCGATTTGGGGGCAGTGCTTGGGGAAGGCTAAATGGATGCTTTCGTCAGGAAGTGTCCATTTCGAGCAAACTTGGCGGATAACGCAGCGTTAAGCGAGAGGCGACGTTTGAAACACTGAGTAGAGCGCACTTGAATAGGTGAGTTGCCAGTGAAATCAATCCCGATGCGCGATCATGAAGAAGCGGGGGACGTCACCGCGATAGCGCTGCGCCCCGTGGCGCGGGCTTGGCGGAAGCTCACAAATCGCCAAGCAGTTCCCAGCATCGAGATAATTCAGGAACGGGGGCACCGGGCTGAGGAAATCTACCGTACGACCAGCAAGCCGTTTGTGTACAGGCTGACCGGTGTCGGACCTAACGGGAGCAACGTAATTGCCAAACGGTGTGACTCTGCTGCTGCCTCGACAGAATGCTCAATCTACCAGAATGTGCTCCCGCATCTGCCGGTCAGCGCACTTCGTTATTGCGGCCTCGTGGCTGATGATGACCCTCAATTCTGCTGGTTGTTTCTCGAGGATGCCGGCGAAGAGCCATATTTGCTGGATGTTGAAGAGCATCGGGTCCTCGCCGGGCGTTGGCTTGGTGTGATGAATGTCGCGGCCCGGCAGCTTCGAGCCGCAAGCTGTCTGCCGGATCGGGGTCCCGGCTTTTATAGCAAGCTGCTTCTCGCATCCCGCGAGACGATTCGGGAAATCGCCGAAAAGTCCACTTTTTGCGACCGCGGCTCGACCCTGCTTCGGGCGCTGATTTCCCACTGTGATGCTGTGGAGCGGCAATGGGAGAGGATCGAGCAGTTTTGCAACCGGATGCCGCAAACGCTAGTCCACGGCGATTTCGCCGTTCAGAACGCCAGGGTTCGAAGCGGCTCGACCGGCATCAATTTATTGCTCATGGATTGGGAAGGAGCCGGCTGGGGCAGTCCCGCCCCTGATCTTGCCCAGTTTGTCGGTGGGTCGTTGAGCCCAGATCTAGGCGCCTATCATTCAGTTGTGAGCGCGACGTGGCCCGGTCTACGGCCGGCAGACCTGCAGCGTCTGGCAGAGATTGGTCGAATGTTCCGGCTGATCAGCTCTCTGGGGTGGGCTAACGAGGGTTACCGTGCCCTCGAACCGGATTGGTACATCGAGGAGGTGAGTTGGTACGAGCAGGGGCTTGCCAACTGGCTGCGAACTGTGGAGGGACCCGGACGAGCAAGATGAGCAAGCCAAATCGCGTCGACTTCTCCTAAAGCGGTAACCCTTGAGACATCGGTGGTGGCGCTGACATTTGATTGTGCCTGAGATCGGCCAGTACAAATATGCCATTCATCTTTGCCCCTCATCGCGTGGGTCGACTTAATTCATAATCGGTGTGCGCGCAGTGATCCCACGTTGATCTGTCGCAGGCCGACCGAAGGCTACGCTTAACTACGGCGCAAAGCGCAAGGAAAGAAGCCCCAGAGAAGGGGCGATATCACGAAGTAGTGGAGTCAATGAACGATGACCGCTGCTCCAAGTTCTTCGCCGCATGCAGAGAAAAGGAGATTGGGGCGGGCGGCTCTGATAGTCCTGATATTATTAGTTGGTGCTGGACTACGGCTTGAACACGTTACGCAACCATTTGCCGATAAGTTTAGCTGGCGAGAAGCCAGCACGGCGATGATGGCGCAGAATTTCTATCGCGGTCAATGGAACATTCTGTATCCGGAAGTTGACTGGGGTGGCCCCGGCCCGAACTATCAGGGACGCGAATTTCAAACAGTCACTTATATCGCCGCGCTTCTATACAAGATGTTTGGGCAGCACGATTGGGTGGGTCGCTGTGTCGCCGTCGCTTTCGGTCTGTGGGGGATTTTCGCTCTTTATCAGCTGACGCGACGGGTTTGGGACCACGAAAAAGCATTGGTCAGTGCAGCATTGATGTCGGTGCTTCCCGGCGCTGTTTTTATCGAACGCTCCTTTTTACCTGATCCAGCAATGGTGGCGTTGGTGATCACCAGTCTTTGGCTGTTGGTCGCGTATTGCCAGACCGAGAAGATGCAGTATCTCGTTCTCTCGGTGGTGGTTGGGTCCCTGGGACTCCTGACTAAATTACCTGGCATCATTCTCGGTATACCAGCTGCCTACGCAATATACGCCATCCTTGACCGACGCTCCCTGGAGCGAAAACAATTGCTTGGTTTGCTTGCGGCAGCCACGTCAATTCTCGCCACAGCAGCAGGATATTATCTCTGGGCCAGATACCTGAGCTTAGCTTATCCGCCCCACCACTTTGCGGGGGCAAATCAGTTTGTGTCACCTGACAAGATCGGCCGCTGGATAAAGAGCTCGTATTTTTTGCCAGAGCTCGGTCGTCAATTGTTTGGGTGGCTATGGACATGGCCGCCGGCAGTTTTGGTCTTGATAGGTTTGTGCTGTTCTCCATCAAAACAGGAAAAAGCTGAGCCAGAAAGAAAAGCCGCACCCTGGCTATTTCACTGGTACGGAGCGGCCCTGGTTGTTCAATATCTCATAGAGGCCCAGCACCTCGTTGAGGATCCCAATAACATGCATCTATGGAATCCGTTTGCGGCAGCCATGGGCGGGCACGCAATTGCGTCGATGACGCAATGGCTTCGGAGACGTGATTTTGAATATCTTCGGATTACGGCGACGGTTGCGATTATTGTGGTTATCGGCGCTGTAGGACGACAGAAATTAGAAACCCCCTATAGGCCAGCTTATGCGCCTTCGTATCACATAGGGTCGACGCTCAGCAAAATAGCGAAGGCCGACGACTTGGTTGTCTCCGTTGGATTGAATCCTTGTACTATTTACTATAGCGGGCTCCGGGGTTGGACCTTTCCACCCACAGAGGTTTGGCACACTGCGCTCGGCTGGGATTATGGGGACCTTGATATCGAGTCGATGAAATCGCTCTGGGCACAGGGTGCGAAATGGCTCGTAATATCCAATAGCAATGATGACTACCTGAATGCAGACGACTTGAAGCGGGGACGAGAAAGAAAAATATGGAGCTTTATACGCAACAATTTTGAACTTCATGTCGACGACGAGGACGGCATGATTTTTCGACTGCCTGCGTATCCGCTCCAGCCGACGGTGTCAAAGATCACGCGTGGATAACGGTCGTCATCCGATGGCAAAATTGCTCATTGTGAATGCCGATGATTTTGGTCTCTCGCCGGGGGTCAACGCTGGCATCATTGAGGCGTTCGAAAAGGGCATCCTCACCAGTGCTTCCATCATGGTGAATGCTCCGGCCTTCGAAGACGCGGTGAAACTTGCGCACGCACACGAAGGCCTGGGAATTGGCGTCCATCTCAATGTCGTGCGCGGCAAGGCCATTCTCCCGCCTACCGAGATCCCGAGCTTGGTGGATTCCGTTGGACGATTTCTGCGGACACCCATAGGCCTGTGTTGTGACCTTCTCCGCAAGCGTGTCGATCTCGATCACCTCAGCCGCGAGTTCTCGGCGCAGATAGAACGGGCATTCGCGGCAGGCCTCCACCCAACGCATGTGAACAGCGAGCAGCATGTCCATATGTACCCGCCTATTTTCGCACGCGTGCTGGAGCTAGCGGAAACGTACGGGATCAACGCCGTGCGTTGGACCGGGCAGTATCCGCGTGCCGCCGACCTGATCCATTGGAGCCGACGGTCTTATAAGGATCTTTTGGTGAACGCCTGCGCCAGCCTTTGCCGGAAACAACTCGATGGGCGTGTGGTCATGTCCAATGACTATTTCTATGGACTGATCGAAACCGGCTCACTCACGACAGGGGTCCTTAGAGGCATCCTGCCGCAACTCAGGGATGGCGTAACCGAGATCATGTGCCATCCCGGATATGTTGGCCAAGATCTCCAAGAGGCCTTCCGGACGATGGGCACGTCTTCTCTGGTGGCTTCTCGGGCAATGGAGCTGGAAGCCTTAATCGATCCCAGCCTACGGGCGCATATTCGCACCCTTGGGGTGCAGCTCATCCACCATGGAGGCATCGATGAATCCCGAATTGTCCATCGTCGTTCCTCTCTACAATGAAGAGGACAACATCGAGGAGCTGTATACGAGACTAACGCCGGTTCTCGTCGACCTCGGCAAACGTTACGAGCTGATATTCGTCGATGACGGGAGCCGCGATCGGACGTTCAATCTCCTCGCGCAGCTTCAGGCAAAGGACGATAAGGTCCATGTGATCCGATTGCGGCGGAACTTTGGGCAGACCGGTGCGCTCGCTGCCGGCTTCGATTTCGCGGAAGGCGACGTTATTGTCTCGATGGATGGCGACCTCCAACACTCACCTGAGGATATCCCCTCTCTCCTGGCGAAGTTAGCCGAAGGGTACGACGTCGTCAGTGGATGGCGGGAAAAACGCGTCGACAATTATTTGCTAAGGCGCCTTCCGTCCCTGGTTGCCAACGCGCTAATGGCCCGCCTGTCGAGGCTACCGCTCCACGACTTTGGGACAACCTTTAAGGCATACAGGCGAGAGGTGATCAAAAACATCGAGTTGTTCGGGGAGCTGCACCGTTTCATCCCTGCATTAGCGAGCATGCAAGGCGTAGCCATCGCCGAAGTGCCTATCAAGGATACGCTGCGGAAGCGTGGCTCTTCGAATTACGGAATCTCCAGGACATTCCATGTGCTGTTTGACCTGTTGACGGTAAAGTTCCTCATTCACTATGTGCAACGACCGCTCCAATTCTTTGGACTGTGGGGACTGCTCATGTCGGGCGTGGGTTTCTTGCTGCTGGCTGGCATCACCGTGCTTAAGCTCTTCTATAACGTATCCATCTATCAATACCTGGGCTCTCTGCTCCTGGGCATGCTTCTCCTCCTCCTCGGAATCCAGCTGGTCGCGGCCGGCCTGGAGGCCGAATTGAGCGCTCGTATTTATCATACGGTGAAGGGCTGGAAGATCTATGCAGTCAGGGAAATCTGCTCAACCCGACACGACAAGGTGGCGTGACGGCTAGGTTGCAAGATCGCGTATGCGCACGGCGGCAGGACGTTTCGAACTATAGGACGTGAGACCGGCTGCGGGCCGGGATTCTCGATCTCGCCAGCGCTGGCTGATCAGACGCAAGAGGCGCGTACCGCAGATTTCGGAGGGTTCTGGCGATGCTCGTTGATTTCCCAAGCGAGGTTAGAGAGTTTCTTTACAATGTGTTCGTGGTCAAGCTCACCTGGCTCGTGCTCGTGGGTTATGCCGGCCAAGCGCTGTTCGCCACACGCTTCGTCGTGCAGTGGATCGCGACCGAGCGCGCGCGCAAGAGCGTGATCCCCGTCGCCTTCTGGTTCTTCTCGATCGGCGGCGGCCTGCTTCTGTTCTGCTACGCGCTGTTGATCAGGGATCCGGTCTTCATCCTCGGCCAGGGCTTCGGCGTCCTCGTCTATTTGCGAAATCTGTATTTTGTCTATCGCGAGAGGCGCGATCAGGCGGCGAAAACAGCCTGATCCCCACCACTCATGCATGGCCATAAAAATCTTTGTACCAATCGACAAATCGCCGAATACCCTCCTCAATTGGTGTCCGCGGCCGAAACCCAATGTCGTCCACCAGTGCGTCGATGTTTGCGAAAGTCCTCGGCACATCTCCGGGTTGCAGAGGCAGCATGTTCTTAAGCGCCTTCCGACCGACTGCGGTCTCAATACACTCGATTACGTAGAGCAGCTCGACTGGGTGGCTGTTCCCGAGGTTATACAGCCGGTAGGGTGCAGCAGACGTTCCTGGATCTGGACACTCGCTATTCCAGGCAAGACTTGGGGCTGCCACCCTGTCGACGATCCTAACGATACCTTCAACGACGTCAGCGATGAAAGTAAAGTCACGAGCATGATGGCCGAAATTGAAGACATCAATCGGCTCGCCAGCAATGATCTTCTTGGTAAACAGAAAGAGGGACATATCTGGCCGTCCCCAAGGCCCATAGACCGTAAAGAATCGCAAACCTGTGACGGGTATACCATAGAGGTGAGAGTACGAATGAGCCATCAACTCATTGGCCTTCTTGGTCGCAGCATAGAGGCTAAGCGGATGATCGACATTGTCGTGAACACTGAACGGTAGGTTTGTATTGGCTCCATAAACAGAGCTGGATGAGGCATAGACCAGATGCTCGATCTCGTGATGGCGGCACCCCTCCAGAATATGCAGGAAGCCAGCAAGATTTGCATCGACGTATGCATGGGGGTTCTTGAATGCGTAACGTACGCCCGCCTGTGCCGCCAGATGGACGACACGATCAGGCTTGTGCGCAAACACCCGATCAACTTGATCGCGGTGCGCCAGCTCAGCCCGCACAAATTGAAACTTTGCATGCTTCTCCAAGCGCGCTAAGCGAGCCCGCTTGAGACTAACATCGTAATAGTCGTTAAGATTGTCGATCCCGACGACTTCATCACCGCGCTCAAGCAGAGCATTTGCTGTTTGCGAGCCGATAAAGCCAGCTGCACCGGTTACAAGAACTTTCATGCGGCCGGTCTCCTAAGCGAGGGAATTGGTTCCGGAGAACTCCGTCAACGTCGCAGATCAGACTCGCGCGTCGCTGGCTTCGATCGGAAAGACCTGCTTGATGCCGTACAGAACTCCGTTTGAAACGTCCACTCTGCGCTGCCTGAACCCGATGAACCGGAGCCTAAGCTGCAGTAAGGATGATCCAAATGCGAATCCGGTTCAAGAATTTAGTCGAGGATCGAGACCGCCGCCGCAATGTCCGTCTCTGTGTACGCGTCCCGGGCACGAATTCATGGCGGCTCATAAATCGTTCCGCTATCTCTGCATTCGCTACCAGAAGTCCTCGCTCTCTACGGCGATGCGGGCATAGTCGTCGCAGACATGTGCCCGTATCCGGTCGCCTAGCCACTCAAGACGGCCGAAATCCGCATCAGGAGCCGTTCCAGACAGAAAAGGACGCCAACACGGCAAGATGACCAAACACCGCTACTTCGCCGAAATCGCGAGTCGTCATTGCTTCTGCCAGGGCGTTTTCGCGCAACCAAGACCCGAGGCAGACATCGCGTCGTCGCGCTGTGAACCGCGCTCAGCGGCCCGGTTCTGTGCCAGCTTGACTTCGCTATGGCGGCAAAGCCTAAGATTGCCTTGTTCCAGCCACCCACGACAATTCAGCTAATGCGGCGCGCTTCGATCAGGCTGAAGGGCGACGCGGTTGCGACAATAGTCTCAACCGAGAGGCCGCTCAAGGCCAGCAGGTCGCGATATTGGGCGTCGGTGCGCTCGCAACCCGTTGTCATGACCAGCATGTTGAGATCCGTCAGACAGGCCCGTCGGTGTGCAGGGATGGCCTCGACCCGCGCCGGCAGCACCTGTTCGATCAGCAGCAGTCGGCTGTCGGCGGTCATGGCCGCGGCGCAGTTCGTCAGAATGTCCCGGCTGCTGGCATCATCCCAATCGTGAATCACGCTTTTTAGGATGTAGGCATCGGCGCCCGGCGGCACGGTCTTGAAGAAATCTCCATGCACGATCCGGCAGCGGTCGCTGAGGCCCGCCGCGGTGAGAGCCTTGGAGGCGTCCGACGTGCCCGATGGGAGGTCGAAGATCGTACCGTTCAGGCCCGGACACCGTGACAGAACGACGGACAACAATGCTCCGTTGCCGCCGCCGACATCGACGATCGTCTTGAAGCGGTTGAAATCGTAAGCAGTGACTGCTGCCTTGCCCACCTGACGGGTCATCTCCGCCATCGCCTCATTGAAAATTCTGGCCTCTTCCGGTTGGCTTGCGCGATGCTCGAACGTGTTGGTCCCGAAAACCTTGCGGAAGGCGGACTTGCCGGTGCGAACGCTGTAGGCCAGATCACTCCAGGCACTGCGGGTATCTTCGGAGCCGACGAAAATTGCAAAATTGCGCAATGAGCCTGGGACGCGGGTCCGCAATTGCTCGCCGAGCGCGGCGCAGGCGAAAACGTCCGGTTGGATTTCCGAAAACACATCAAACGCCGACAGCGCGCGCAACAGGCGGGCAAGCGCGGAGGGGTCCGTCTCTGTCGCGACGGCGAGGTCGGCGACGTGGCGCGCCTTGTCGTGCAGCAGGTCGGCAAGGCCAAGCTTCGCCGCGACGCAGATCGCCTGCGAGGCCCACGCGCCGGTAATCATCGGCATCAGCGACGAGGCTTCGGGCACTGGGCCTGGTGGCTTGGACACTGTCGCCTCCATGATGTTGATCACAACCCTGCGGGCGGTTTCATTCCAACGCGTCGCACGCTAGTTCCGCATTCCAACCAGCCCGCCAAATCGCTCCCAACTGCGGCCGCTGAATTGCTGCAACTGCATTTCGGCGATGGCCGAGGGGCGATCGATCCCGGTGCGAACCCTGATGCCCGGCAACAACATCGGCAGCTCGAGATCAAGCTTGTTGGCTTGCCGCACGATGTTGTCGCGCGAGAGGTCATCGCCGCATTGCCGCAGCACCTGCACCAGCGTCATGGTCCGGCTGTAGGCGATGGCATTCTGCATATTGACGGCATCACCTTCGGGGAAATATGTGCGCATGAAATCGAAATAGTCGCGGACGCCGGGGTCATCTTTGAATTGAGGATCGGTTGGGTCCTTGCCGTACGCCGCGGTGATCAGGCCGACCGATTTGTCGAGACCGGCCGGTTCGAGCACGGATGCGACCGCCGATGAGATCGAGTTGATGAGATGCAGCGGCTTCCATCCGATCTCGTCGCTTTTCCGGATCGCCTGAGCCGCGAATTTTGCCGTCGTCACGTTGAAGAAGACGTCTGCGCCGGAGGCCTTCAAGGCGACAATCTGCGAGTCGATCGTTGGATCGCTGACCTGATAGGTCAGCTCGCTGACGATCATCGCGGAGGCTTTGGCGCCCAAACCATCTTTCAATCCCTGCAGGTAGTCCTTGCCATAGTCGTCGTTCTGGTAAAGTACGCCGATTCTCGCGTCCGGTCTGGAGCGCAACAGATAGCTTGCGAAAATCATTCCTTCGGCATGGTAGGTAGGTTGCCATCCGATCATCCAGCCATGTTGCTTGCGATCTTCCCACTTGCTGGCGCCGGTAACGAAAAACAGCTGCGGCACCTTTTGATCCGAGAGATATTTCTGTACGGCTGTGACCGTCGCTGTCCCGAACGCGCTGAACATCAGGAGCACGCCGTCGCTCTCGACCAGTCGACGGGTTTGTTCGACGGTCTTCGACGGGTTGTAGCCGTCATCGAGTGAGATGAAATTGATCTTGCGACCGTTGATGCCGCCCCGTTCATTGAGCATCTTGAAGTAAGCCGCTTCCATGCGCCCGATCGTACCGTAAGCGGATGCGGCGCCGCTGTAGGGCATCGTGTTGCCGATCTTGATTTCGCCGGCACCGGTTTGCGCCGGCAAAGGCGTCGCCAGCATTAGGCTGGCCAGGCCGATGCAGCACCATCGAGCCAGCATCGACGTTCCGGAGCGGGCGCACGGAACTAAGGCGGTCAGCTGTCGCAGGAACGTCATTGTCGCCTCCCTATTCCATCGATTGGCAGATCGGTTTTGGGTCGCGGCTTTCGCCGTCCGTGGCCCGGACGGGCATAAGAGTCGTTGGCTTCGATCACGCGGGCCAGCATGTCGAGGAGGGCGGCGCGCTCCGCTTTCGCCAGCGGCGCCAGAATCCGCTCCTGCGCAGCGAGCAAGGAGGGGCGCAACCGATGGCGCAAATCCGTGCCGCGCCGGGTCAGATAGAGCTGGCGGGCCCGCCGGTCGTCGGGATCCACCTGTCGTTTGACCAGCCCCTTTCGCTCGAGAAACTCGATCATTTGGCCGAGGGTGACCGCGTCGACGCCGAGGCGGTTTGCGAGTTGTCGCTGGCCGCTCCCGGGTTCCTCCAGAATGGCGGCCATGACCCCATAGAGCATCGGTGTCAGATCCTCATGCACGAGAATCTCCGCCGTTACCCCAAGGCAGATCTGGTGAAAGCGGCGTGCCAGATGCGCGGGCACTCTGTGCGACGGCAGCACCTGTGGTGACTTTGCCTTTGGGCCCTTTGGTCCCGGGCGAGGCTCGTGCATGAAATTCCCCAGCGGAAAGCTAGCTAGATATGATCTGCGTCGAGGCAGATTGCGGTCTCAAGTCAGAATTCGCGCAAAGTCCGAGAAGTGCCAACAGGCGTCCGCGCGCTGAAATGCGCAACGCGCGGTCGCCTTGGTGGACCTCTAGGTAATCAAGAAGCCGGGGTCGGCGCCAACTCCAAACAAGGTCGTGGTCGGGTGGTGCAGCTCGTGGACGAAGTCGTTGACGATCTGGCCCTGGGGGGTGATTGGGTCCGGGGGGATCGAGTGGACGAAATCGCTGACGAGGTGAGCGGGCGATACTGGATTTGGGGGAATGTGGAGATGGAGGTCATGGACGAAGCTGCTGACCAGCAGGCCCTGGGGTGTGATTGGGTCCTGGGGGAGCGAGTGGACGAAATCGCTGACAAAATGACCGAAATTGAAGCTGGAATCTGGCATGACGATTTTCCTTTCTTGAAGGTTCGAGTGCCCGTGGTCGATTTCCCGCTGTAGATGCAGAATTTCGCTCTGTGTATTAGTAAGAATATATATGATTAGAATACTTATTATATTTGCTGTCAAGGGCCATCCTGCGCGTGGCTCGGATAGTCCTGCCCATTGGCAGCTTTCGCCAGATCACCCGATAGATCGTCGGGACGACCAAGGCCAAGCCTGCAAGGTCACCGAGTGGCCATTCGTGGACCTGTCGATGGGCGGCCCGGATGTCTGGTTTTGAGGTCGATGCGAACGTCGCGCGCCTGCGCGCGGTGGAATCTCGAGTACTCGCTTAGTCAGCCAAAGCCCGTGTTCTTCCATAACATCGGTTTTACGACACGGCAGTTCGACTGAACACGCGGTCGCATCGGGCGCGGTAGTGCGGTCGCATCGGGCGCGGTAGTTGAGTCAGCGCTCACGAGATCTGCAATCTTTTGCGACTTTCATTTCTCTTTCCTGATGACAGTTGATTGTATGGGTGTATGATTGCAACTAAGCTCCCAATGCATCAAACAAATGCCATCAAGCTCGTCCAGAAGCATCACGTTTTATGTCAAGAAGGAAAAAGAGTTAGTCAATTCATAGGCGTCGGCGTCACAGGTCGTAAATTGCGTTCTTAAGACAGTTTTTTCTTTCGTTCGCCGATGGCTACTCTTTCTTTACAGCCGCACGAGAGGTGCGGCGGAGGGGCAAGGCCATGGCAACCATCAAGTCGTTGCTTGCGAGCGCCGGAGTTCTCCAACACGTTGTTCTGCCGTCTGACATCGAAATACTCCTGTCCGCCCTGGAGACCGATGGACCGACCAATACAGCCGCCGGCATAACGACAGGAAACGTCAAGCTAACGAGCGACTTAAGCAAGAGCCCTTTGCCAGGCTTGGACTTCTCACTTGGCCTGCCCAGCGGCATAGTTGCCTCTGCTCCGTTCAAGTTAAAGCTCGATCCTGCCGGTGCCCCGACCGCGTTCAAGTTCTGGTTGGTGGTCTCTCAGCAAGGCCAGCTGTTCTTCATCTACAAATTCGTGGATGCTCTGCCGGCTCTTGCCCTGACTGGCGCCAGTCTGGTCAACAATGCCGACGGGACGGTCACGCTTCAGCCGCGTCCCAACGGCGATCCCCTGCAAAAGCCAATCCTGGTCAGCCGTTCGGACGAAGCAGGATCACAGCTTGCCCCATCATTGCTGATCCAGGGCGACGGCACGGGACCGGCATCGATGCGATTTACGCCCGACACGGATTCGACCGAAGGCGTCGTGGCTTTTGGACTTGAGCCAAGCACGGTTGTGTTCGGCAGCTCGGGGATCGGCATCAATATCCCGGCGCTCGTGATCGACGACAGCGAGAACGCCAAGGCCCCAGGCGCTGGAGCTCCCGGACTCGATCCTCCTCTGGCTGCAATTCCCGCAGATGACAATGCCTGGCGCGGCATCGTCGCCCGCGAGCTCGATTTCTATCTTCCGGCGGGTGTACCGCTATTCGGCGGCCGCGCGATCAAAGGATATTTTGAGCTTTCGTTTGGCGCGGCTGGCGTTGAACTGGTGGTCGAAAGCAAGGTGCCGGCACAAGCCGCCGCCGGCAGCCAGCCCGCGAAGCTCGGCTACAGCATTCGGATCGAATGTCGCGATCCAACGGCGAGAGGGTTGTCCGGGCTTGTGCCCACGCTGATTGCCGCAAGCATGGAACTGCCTCTCGACGGCACACAGGGGATATTCAACGACGGTGCGAGCAAGAGCTTTGCGATCGCGGCAGGAAAACCGGTGACTACGCGTGCGGCCTTCGCACGAAACCCGGTCAATCACGAGGACATATTCCGGATCACGCTGGGCGTGGCAGCGCAGGGGGAGGACGGAATTCTGTCGGTTACCGCCAATTCGATGGGGGGCGCCAAGATATTCAACACCACGGCGGCGCTCGCGACCGCCCTGATCGCCGACAAGGACGTCGCGCGCAACGCTCAGGTCGGAGACACCAAGGGTGTTGTCCTCTATGGCCTGCTCGCGGCCGGAGGCGTGCTTTCCTCACTATTCTCCGATGACAGCAAGTTCGTTCTGCACGGCGCCGAAATCGAGGCGGACGGCCATGGCTCGCCCATTGGCGGCCCGGTCGTGGTGACGCTCGATTACTCTGTTGCGATACGAGTGACCAAAGTGGGCATCGGCGTGCTCTCGGTCTCGATGAGCCCTAACCAACCAATGCGTATCCGTATCCGAAACGCGCGGATGAGCGTCGACCCGAGCAAGAGCGGGCTCGCGATGGTCGGGCTTGATTTCGATCGCGCAACCATGGAGGTCGAAAACCCCGGTGCGTGGAATGTCGAGGGACTCGAGCAGCTCTTTGATGTGCTCGGAAGCCGGTCGGGACGCGGCTCGAGCTGGATTGAGGTCGATCTCAGGTTCAAGCTGAACCTCGGTCCGATCAAAGTATCCGGTGCAACGATCCGTGCCGAGCTCAATAATAATGATGGGTCGATCAGCGCGTCGATCCGCGGCCTATCGGCGGGCATCGGCATTCCCGGAGCGATCGATGGGACTGGCGGCCTGCAACTGCTTGCGAACGGATTTGCGGCCAATCTCGCTGCAAAGGTCGTTCCTCTCAACATCGCAGCCGATGCCAGCGTGGTGTATGCGCCGCCGATGATTCTGCTGCAGCTCGGCGTCGACCTTCCCGCGCCTATTCCGCTGGCCAATTCGGGATTTGGGCTGTTCGGGATCGGTGGCCTTTTTGGCATCGCCGCCGTGCCCAATTACGGCGACGACCCTGATCCGGTGCGACGCCAACTTCAGTGGACACCGGATGGGCCTGGCCGGTTCTCGTCTCGCGAAGGCGAGTTCTCCTTCGGACTGAGTGGCGTGGTCGGCACACTGCCGGACTTTGGCTTCTCGTTCTCCGCCAAAGCGGGAATCCTAGTGACCGCTCCCGATATCGCAATACGCGGCGCGCTCAACGGCCGCGTGCTGCAGCCCGCGGTCAAGATCAGTGATCCCAGTTATCCGCCGAGCCCCGGGATCAGTTTCCTCGGATTCATCGGCGTAGACAGCGCGGCCCTGTCGTTTGGCGTTCTTGGGCAGGTGGATCTGCTGCCCCTGCTATCCATTCAGGTTCCGCTCGCCGGCCACTTTCCGTTCAAGCCAGACACGTCGGATTGGTATCTCTATCTCGGCGCCGACGGCTATCCGGGTGGAGCTCCGAACCAGGGCCGCGGCATCGGGCCGATCTCCGCGGTCGTCCTCCCGGGCATTCTTGATGTCAGCGCCGACGCCTATGTGATGATGCGCGGCAAGGGCATCGAGAGCTGGCCGTACCAGCGACCGATGCCTTCCGGTCCGATCACGCGGCCCGATGGCTTCGTTGTCGCCTTCGGCTTCGCCCTGCAGAACGAGTTCGGTCCAAAACCGATTGCATGGGCTGAGCTCTACGCGAGTGTCGATATTCTCGTAGGCTCCAAGCCCCCAATCCTGGCCGGGTTCGGCCGCGCCGGCGGCAGCCTCAATCTCGGACCCTTCTCGCTCGGCGTGCAGGCCCAAGTCGCCTTCATCGTCATGCAGGCGCAAAAATACTTCTTCGCCGAGGTGACCGGAAAGATTGAGCTCCTCTTCTTCGACGTCGAGGGAACGGTGACCATTTCCTTCGGATCGGAGCCAGCGCTGGCTCTGCCCAACCCGGATCGCCATCCGCTCGATCTACTTGACTCAAATAGCAACCGCCTCGGTTCGCTCGGAACGCTCACGGACGATACGTATCGGGTCGTGGCGAGGCTGGTTGAGGACCCGTCGCAGATCACCGACGAGATGCGGGTCTGGCCCGACGCCATGATCTCCCTGCCATTTTCGATTTCGCCAAAGATCGCTCCGTCCGCCGCCACGCAATTTCCGCTTATCGCGGGGCCAGGTGCATTGCCGGCCGCACCCGCAACCGGCAACGACATGTTGCGGTACGTCTGGCGACTGGATCGCGTGGAACTGTTCGATGTGACGGGCGAAGCCGATCCCTTCGCAGGCGCGGGCAAGAAGGTGGGCACCAAGCTCGCGGCGCGCTGGCAGACACCACGCACCACGACCTCGCCCGGCGCGGATGTCGACGAACTCGTCCTGTTCTCGGCATCCTCTGACCTCTGGGTCAATCGCGTCGCAGATCCTGCAAAGCTCCCGAACAACCCCTTGCCTGGTGCGGCGGATGTTTGCCATCACTCCGTCTCGGCGAAGCGCGGCTGGGCCATCGGATATCTTGCCGTGCCACTGCGCGACGGATTCCAGATTCCGCCCGACCCGGCAGGGCCCGGTGTCCTCGACAGCCACGTCGAGGCCGAGATGGAGCACTTCGGCGTCACGGTCACGGGCGAGGCAATCATGCCGGATCACCCGTCCTTCCTGCCGCCACCTTATTCCTTGTCGCCGGCTCAGCTTGTGGCTTGGCCTGGTCCGCTCAAGATCGAACGTGAATTTCGCGGTCATCTCAATGTGCCCGACCTGTCGTGGATCCCTGGCGCGGCGGTCTCCGAGGTGCTGAACAGCGACGTGGCTATTCAATACATTGCCCAGCGGATCGATCTAATTCTTCTCGAAGCGATTCTTGACGGCGAGATCATTCTGGTTGCCGATCGACGGCTCTTCGCTCAAGGCGAACGTAGCGCCGGTCTGCGGGTAATTGATGATGGCGGACACAATTGGCCTCTGGCCTTCACGGCGCCACTGGGGACGGGCGAGGTTGCCGGGATTTTCCGGGCGCCACCCGGCCAGCCCGCAAGCGAAGTCAGCGTCGCCTGGCCCCTCGGTGAGGCGCTCGGCGTTGTCGGCCTCGGCGGAATGACCAAGAGCGCACTCGATGCCGCTGCCGCCGAGAATGCGGCCATCGCAGCCGCGGCCGCAGCGGCCGCCGCCGCTGCTGCGGCCGGTCCCAAGACTGATCCCCAGGCGAACACATCCTATCAACGCACAATCCTTGAACCAGGCAAACTCTATCGTCTCGATATCGACATGACTTGGTCGGGCGAGCTGTACAAGCAGGACAAGACCGGACAGCGTGTGTTGGTAGACAGCAAGTCCGACCAGGTCGGCTACACCCCGAAAGGCGGCGCGGCGCCGCCATCCAAACGGCAGTTGTTCTTCAAGACCACGCCCAAGCCTCCGGCCGGGGCCACCAAGCTGCCTTATGGTCATGCCGGATTTACGCAATGGCTGCACGTCAAGCAGGACAACTTCCAGCCCGAAATGGTGCAGCGCTATCTGGCCGGCTATCAGCCGGCGCAGAGCGAGGAATTCCGCTTTTGCGATGATCCGCTGCGGGCGCATTTCACGCAGGATCATGTCGTTGCGCTGGCGAAAGCGTATGGATTCGATCTGAAGGTCGCGATCAGGCGTGTCGATCGTCCCGGTCCGGCCTATGCGCTTCCGAAGCTGCTGACGCCGATCTGGAGTTTCAATCTGGATGCCGCCTTCCTCAAGGACACTGACAAGCTTCGCTTGTCCTATGCGACGGCATCGGACTGCTCCGTTCCGAAACCGGGCACGACGGGCACCGTGCTCGAGCCGCTCGAGCCGCAGGCTCTCTACGAGATCTATGTGCTCGCGAAGGCCAGTGACGCAGGCGTTGCGGACGGCCGTTTGTCCGGTGTCACCTTCCGCACCTCGCGCTGGCGCGCCCCGACCGACATGCTGGCGGGCCTCGGGTTCACGGTCGCCGGCCAGGTGACGCCGCCGGTGATTATCGGCGATTTGCGCTGCGACGTCTCATCCTTTGGCGCCCCACAGAGCGAAGTCGGTGATACCTCGTACCAATCCGCACTTCTCTCCCTGGGCCTGGACGGATGGCCGCTCGCCACCACGCCGCGTGTCAGCCGGCTGTGGTCCTTGCACGCACCGGGCTCATGGTTCTTCGCCGGCCTGATGGTCGAGTCGCCCGAACCGATCCATCGTCCGGGTCGGCTGGAGCTTCAGGGGCTCGCGCTTGCCATGGGGCACAGTGGCAGCGGCGTCGCATTCGAGGTGCAGATCCGAGATCGCTCCGGCTCGCGCTGCATATTCCTTACCTCCAAACCCTTCCGTGTCATCACGCGGGAGCTGATCGGCGGCGGCTTGCACCTTCCCGGGGCTCGGTTCGTGACGATCAAGCCGTCCCTGATCCTTGCTTTGAACGATGGTCCTTCCGCTGTCCCGCTGAAGGGCACGCTCGCGCTTCCATCCATGCCTGCGTTTGCGGAGGAGCCATAATGCCGACGCTGTTCGCTCCCCCCGAAATCATGTCCGGCTATTCTTTTGCGGTGGACGGCAGCGATGAGGATCTGCCCAAGGGAACGCATCTGAGGATTTTTGCCGGGACAGGCGGAAGTTTTCCACTGGCGCCGTTCGTCGTTTTCAAGATCAGGAGCAGGCAGTCTGAACCGCGGCGCATCGTCGTCTCCGATCGCGGTGGCAATGTTGTGGGCGGACTCGACCTGGGCAATCTTGGAGTCGCCAACGTGACGCTGGTGACAGCCGATACCGACCAGCAGCGCACGGTCCGTGTCGATCTTCATCCCGATGCGGACGACCGCTTGAAGCGGGCGGCGCTTTTGGACCAGCGGAGCCGGACCATCGCCGAGCGGGCTCATCCGAGATGGATGTTCTCGGCGCCAGTCATGCACAGGCTGCGGCTCGAGGGGATAGCCGCGAGCGTCGGCATCAGCACCAGGCGTATTGAAATTTCAGACGTTTCCGGCCGCGAAAAGCCGGGTGAGCTCGGGGGCATTTTCGGCCTTCCGATTCAGGGCGTATTCCCCTGGTACTTTGGCACGCTGACGCGGAACGCCGGTCTGAAGCAGGTCGAACGAGGAGCGCCGCAACGGCTGAACGTGATGGATCAGCCTGACGGCCCGTTCGATCCGGTCGGACCAGACGATGAGCTTGCGCGAGTCAACGCGCTCCTGGCAGCACCGCAACCTGGCGGAGGCGTCGAAGCAATGGTTTCCAGGCTGGTCAACGATGGCGCGGCCCCGTGGAAGCAGATCGACAAGCACCAGCAGCTATCCGAATCCGGGGTCATGCAGTTTGCCAACACACCGCGCCTCAGCAGCCTGCAGTTCGCGGCCATGGATCCCGGCCTTGCCCGGTTCCTGGGCTTTGCCGGAACGATTGACGATCTGCCCGACCTCGATGATCGCGGCGGATGGGACTGCCTCGCCGTCATTGGGACATTCGCGATCGATCCAAAGGCCTTCGAGCAGGGTGGCAAACGCGGCAAGGACCTGTTGACGACGGCCCCAGGCGAATCGGCTTTGTTCAAAGTTCAGCTTCTCGCCTTGGACGACGGGACCGGGAAGGCGGAGGATGGGCTTAAGAAAGTCGTCGATCGCGTCCAGCGAGCGCAGTTCGTGGTCCGAACCTTCGTGGCGGCGATCGCACCCGTACCGCCTTGGTTGCCGCCATCGCTGCCCAAACCACAACCAACTGAACTGCGCTGGGAAAGAGGCAGCGCGACGACACCCAGCTCGCGCTACCGCGCAGGCTTTGCATTCCAGCATCCGCCGCTGGCCTTTCTGACGGCCGTTGCGGAGGAGGAGGCTGGCTTATGGAGGTCACGTCATACCTTTATCGAGGTCGGCAATCATGTGCCGGCGCAGCGCGCGACACCGCGAACGTTCGGACATGAAATGGAAGCGCTGTCGCGCATCCGGCTCTATGGCGGCGGTGGCGGAACGATCGCGTCGGCCGGCATCATTTCCGAGCAGCATATTTCGGCCGAAACAGCGACGCGCAACTTCCGCTTTGCGGTGTCCGATTTCTTCGGCCGCTTCGGCTCGACCATCGAAGCCGTGATCGCTCCTCCGGCCCGTCCCGTTCCGCCTCCGCCTATCCTGCGCTTCAACGTGGAGCCCGCCGCGGTCGATCCGAACTCGGCGGCGAATGTTTCGCCTGGTGATATCCGTATCACCCTGGCCGTGCCGCGTCTTCCGCCGGCGGAGCGGTTCACCGCCGCAGAGGAGCCCAGTCTTGCATCAGCAATCCTGGTGCCGCGATTGGACGACCTCGCGGCTGGTGCGTTCCGGATCGATCATATCGAGCTCGGCGGGCTTGTGATCGATCTCTCGACGCCTGGTCTTCAATCCGTCTCGCTTCCCTTGCCAGCGTTGTCGCCGCAGCAATCTGCGGCATTCAATTTGTCGGCGCGCTTTGTCGACGACAGCGGCGCCCAATCCGCGACCGCAGAGGTCGGCATACCTTTTGCCGATCCACGGCCACCAAAAGTCATTCCAAGCGGTATTGGTCTGTTCTGGACCAGCGCTCCAGGCCCGGCGCCAAATGTCGAGCTCAAGCTGACATGGCCGGCGGCAAATGGCTCGCTTCATCGGGTCTATCTCACTGACCAGCAAGGTCTGGGGCTTGCAGCTTCCGACCTGCATCAACCTGGCACGCCGGCCGACGTCACGCCGTCTCGTGGCCGGGTCGGCGCAGTCGGCGCGAAGAAGGTTGTGTCAGGTGCCGTCGTCAGCAAAACAGTCTTCCGCCTGCTGACCGATCCGCCAATCAAGGCTGGCCCTACCGGCGCCGTTGCGACGATTGAGCTGCCCCGCAGCTTATCGACCGTGCAGTTTCTCAGGATCGTCCCACTCTCCGACGCTGGCATCGAAGCGCCGTTCGATAGTTGCGGCATTGTCCCGATTGCGGTGCCCGACAGCCGTCGCCCGGTCGCGCCAGGGATTGATGGATCGATCGATACTGTGACCGGTATCGCAAGCCTGACCGTGCGCACCGAGGGCTTTGACCTCGTGACCCTGCGGCGCGACGAACCCGGACTGTTCGATGCTGCCGCGCCGGGCAACGAGCCGCCAAAATTCCGCATGCGCCGCGCCGCGGGTGTTGTACCCGATCCAATCTACGCGCGGGAGATTGCTGCCGGTCCACTCGAACTGAAGGATGGCGCGTTTTCTGCCGATATCACTGATGACAACGGTGGCGCTGGCCTCGTCCCCTTTGTCCGCTATGCCTATTGGGCCGAAGTGCGCTTGCCGCCCGAACGCAATCTGCCGGCAGGCGTCGTGCCGCTCGCGCCGCCCGGTGGCGTGACGGCCCTGGATCCTGCAAGTCCTCCGAACCATCCGCGACCGGTGAGCCTGCCCTCGGCTCCGCGCATTCTGATGCGCGTGCCGCCCGACCCACCCCAGGCCCTGGCGCCGGCCAACGTCACCGCAGTCCGCACGATCATTGGCGGAGCTTGTAGCGTCACCGTGACCGTTGCGAACCCGCCGCAGGCGCATGCCAAGGCCGTCGCGCAATTTTGCCTCGCGGCGTGGTCGCAATGGGCGGGCCAACCGATCGAGCCTGTCCGGATCGTGAACGGTGAAAGTCTTGATGGCAGCTTCCCGCCACTGGGACAGCCACTGGTGCTTTCGATCGTCGTCCCAGCAGGTATTAATCCCAGTGGCCCCCTGACCCTGCATCTCGCTGTCGTGGACCCCCTAGCGCGTATGAGTGAGATCGCTTTGGTACCCGTGCCCTAGACGCAAATGAAGCGGTCCCGGCCCTCCGGAGAATGTTTGCTTCCTGCTTTCTTCCTGACCGAGAGGACCTGAGAGGCAGCAGGTGGAGCAAGTTTCTTTCTAGATTCTCTGCCTCCGCCATATCCAATTGAATATAAAGGTAAATTGTTGCTTTTCGATGGTTGACCTCCAGGATTCCTTCTGGACAGGACAGCGTTCGGAAAGCGAGCGTGATCCGTTCTGAAATTCGGTTGAGAGCCGAGCTAAATCGCCCTTTCCTTTGTTCTGCACCCTTCACACCAACGAGGTACCGCGCAAAGATCCGTTGATACAGGTCGACTAAGTGCGCGTCGTAGATTTGGATATTGGGACGAGCAAATCGGACATCTGCGCGATCAGAATGCTCACCATTTCGGAGCGTGCCGGCAGAACTCGAGCCAGCAACCGCGGGCTTTGGTGGCTTTACGCCCGAAATCGAGGGTAGAATGCCTGTTTTCTGGAGATCCGGAGATCCAATGACACGGCGGTAGTCTGAAAGCTGACATATGTGTCAAAAACTAACTCACAATTTAAATTTAAGCTCCTCATAATTTAAAGTACGTTTGAGTTTAAGCCCGCCGTTCGGCCATGCTGCGACGCAGCGCGGACTAGCGGTCTCTCGGCCGGGTCAACACGCTTTGGCCGGCGTGGTCGGGCAGGAGCAATGGCCAGCATGCTCGAGGTGAGGGATCGCCATATCGCGAAGCGGCCACCGGTTCTGCTCGCGGCCGGCCCCGTCTTGCTTCGGCCACTGGGAATGGCGGGCATTCCGGCGATCGTCGCCTCAAGCGAAGGCGATGATCCGACATTCGCCTCACGCTATTGCGGCGGCCGCTGCATTCTTCCGCCGCGCAGCGAACCAACTGCGCTGGTCGATGCGCTGCTTGACGCCGGCGAGCGACTATCGAGCCGTCTCGGCCGCCGTGTCCCTCTGATGTATGGCGATGATTACTTCCTCGAGCTCATCTACATGCATCGCGAGCGCTTGCAGGAGAAGTTTCTGCTGCTTCTGTGCGATCCGGGCGTCGCGATCGGGTTGCTGACGAAGGATCGGTTTGACGAACTCGCGCGCGCCAGAGGAGTTCCCGTGCCGCGCAGCTTTGACTGGGATATGCTTTCCCAGATCGACGGCCCGGTGCTCGCGAAGCCGCGCTCGAAGTCCGATTGGCACCATTCGCCCCTGCAGGTTCGGTTGTTCGGCGACCACAGCAAGGCCCTCGTTTTCGAGAACGGCGGCGCGGCGATGGCCCATCCTTCCATTGCGCCCCTTCGGGAGCAGCTCGTGTTCCAGGAATACATCCGGGGAGATGATCGCCAGCTATGGTCATTCCATGGCGTCTCCGACGAGCAGGGCAAGGTTCTTGCTTCCTTCGTCGGCAGGAAGTTGCGGACCTCGCCGCCGCTCACGGGCGAGAGCTCGTTTATCGAGATGGTCGAGGACGAAGAACTTGCGGCGTTCGGACGGCGACTGGCCGAGCAGATGCCTCTGAAAGGCCCCTTCAAGATAGACTTCAAGACCGATGCCCTATCCGGTCGGCACTTCGCTCTGGAGGTGAATGCGCGATTCAATCTCTGGCATTGCCTCGGCGCGGCGAACGGCCTCAACCTCATGGAGGTCGCCTATAATTACGTCGTGGCCGGGAGGCGGCCGCCACGCCTTTCCTACCGCACCGACACGCGCTGGCTCTACCTGCCGCTCGATTGGCGCGCCTATCGCGCGCTTTCGCGGCAAGGGCAGTTGACCCTCGTGGACTGGGTTTCCTCGATCCTCTTCTCGCGAACCGTCTACAACGTGTTCGCGTGGAGCGATCCCGCGCCGCTTGCAATGGCGTTCGTGCGGGCGTTCGTGCGGAAGGTTCGCAAGTTGTTCAGACTGATGATGGCATGGTGGCGCCAATGGCTCTCTACGGCATCCTAGGCGACATCCAAGGCAATCGCGAGGCCCTGATCGCGGCTCTTACGGCGCTCGACCTTTACGGTCCCGAACGGCTCCTTTGTATCGGCGACATCATTGGCTATAACGCAGCCTCCGACGAATGCACTGCTATCTTGCGCGAGCGCGGGGTAGTCTCGATCGCGGGCAATCACGATCTCATCGGCATCGGCATTCTTGGTTTTGAGCGCTGCTCGAATAAGGCAATGCATGCTCTCAAGCGCACGCGCCGCTCGCTCCGGCCCGGCACCGTCGAGTACCTGCGTTCGCTGCCGCGAAGCCTTCCTGTCGAGGATCGTGCAGTCTTGGTTCATGGCGGCGTGCGCGACGTCCAGCAGTATATGACCGGCATCCACCATATCGCGGAGAACGTTGCTTACCTTCGCGCGGATCTTCCGGGTCGCAAGATTTGCTTCTACGGTCATGTGCACGAGCAAAGAATCTTCGAGATCGGGGAGGGTAGAGACATCCGTGAGCTTCCCGCGAACTTGGTCGTGAAATTGAATCCCGATCGCGAATATTTCATCAACCCGGGATCGCTGGACGCGTCGCGCAAGCCTCAACCGAAATTGGCGGAGTTTGCACTATTCGACAGCGTCCTGCTGACCATCGAGTTCCTGCGCGTGTCGTATGATGACGCTCTGACGGAAGCGAAGGCCGCCATGGCCGGATACCGTATCGGTTTTTTGCGTGATCGGTACTACCGCTTTCGCCGCATGCTCCTCGGCCGTTCGTGAGTGAACGGGGATAAGGGCTGCCGGACCGACACACCGACCACACCTAAGCCGACTGCTCTGCAGCAATTACCGGTCCGTCGTAGCCGACTGCAGATCAAGTCATGGCTTCGTTCAAACGCGCGGCGACCCGTAGCGCCACCTAGGCGCGCCGGAGTTTCGACGCGATCCGGCGCTCCAGACCGTCGTGGCCCAGGGCTGTCCACTTCGGGTCATGCTTCGGATTTGCCAGACGAGCGCCCGGCGAAACATGCCAAAAGATCGTAGCCGTGCAACCCAGACTCAAAGGTCGTGAGCCTTAAATTCTGAGGATGATACATGAGTACGCGCGTCACGCCGCACCTTTCGAAAGTTGAAAGGGCACTCCGCCGAGTTGATATGTACCCTCCGGCGCTCTCCCAGCATCACCAACCCACAGCAGGCCAAGGAAGACATGTCTTTTCTCGGCCATTGGGCGGGACAGGCTTTTGTCGAGGGCGAACTCCGTTAGCTCAAACGGTGGGTTTTGGTGTAGGAAGGTCGAAAATGCTTTATCTTTCAATGGAGATTGACTGACACTCTCCGCCACTTTCTTTCTAGTCTGGGATAGCATGGAGCAAATCAAGGCTTGGCCGGCCAACCCTGAGTGTGTTGCCCTCCGGGAAGTCGGCGACAAATATGCGAAATTCCGATCTTTCGCGGTGGAAGGCCTGTCTCTATAACCATTTGATTGCGCCCTGCGGCCGCTAATCGAGGCGGCCTCTTGGGCCTCCCCAAGCGGATGTCGGCAGCTTGCTCGACCGGTTCATGAGCCGTCGCCAACGCTTTATCGCTGCGAGGCATGCATCCACGGTGTCTCACGAATTTGACGAGAAAAGGATCTGCACACGTTGCGGCGTAAGTGAGCGCGCGGCAAAGAAATTCGGTTTTGAGTGCAAGACGACCGGAAAGCCGCCGCCGATGGCGGAGCAGTGCCCCCAATTATCTGATGATACCCAAGCTCCGCACCGCCCTGCTGACCCTGAAGCTTCGCACCGTCCTGCCGATCCCGACGAATTCTCCTGTCCGGGTTGCGGTCACCGCTTCACACCGGAGAGCTTTCCTTTCGTCTATCATCACGTCGGGATTGAGATGCCACGCAGGCTTGCCACGCCCGAGCAGTCGTGTCCTGTCTGCCGTTACACGTATCGCAACACGCATACTTGCCCCGCGTGTAAATTGGGCGTGATCGCAAACGAGGGGTTAACGGTTTCTCACGACATCGCGCCCTCACGCGCGACCGAATACTACCATCATGCCTGTGTCCCGCCTGGTCTTCGGCCGCCCACCGATACCGAGTCAACTATCGATCCCCGCTTGGTGTGGTTAATAATCGGAATCGTCGTCTTGCTCGCGCTACTTTCAAAGTAAAACTTGGAGCGCGCGGGAGAGCAAAGCTACCCTAAATGAGAAACGGACGAGAAGCGTTATTCCGCATCGGCCAGCGCCGATCGGATTCGGGAGGAAGCCAGCGACCTGGCATGCTCCGTGCCACCTTGATTGCCGCGCGGCAGCCTGCCGGCTGATAGTGGTGAATACTTACCATCCGGAAATATTCACCGATTGCCGCGTTATGTCCTGAGTCGTAGTCCCCAGGTCGACATTCAGTTGGCGAAGCCGGATGCGGTTACTTATCACTGCGTCGGCGATTTCAGCTTCAAGCTCCGCGTCGCTGAGTTGAAGCCTTCCAACGGCATCAAGAACCTCGGTGCGCCACGATCCTGGAATGGTCGTCTTGGGCGCAGGGAAATTTCCCTTCATACTGGTTTTGACGTCGGTGACGATGATTTCCATCAGCGCAGTTGTCTTAGATCGAGCTGCCGTGATGAAATCGGCGCCGGGCACGTTTGCCCCCGCGGGCGCCTGCAAGCCGATTTCTTCGTGCGTGAATCGTGCCTCGTGGTACGCGAGGCTCTCGCCTTTGTTTGAATAGGTTGAGGTTGCATGAGAGCTCGGAACGCGTGATCGTCCCATAATTGGGAAGCGCTTTCCCGTGAAGGGATCGATGTGATAAGGTCCATTCCAGACGTTGGCCCCTCCGGATTCCAATCCACGCTCCCAGCTACGTGCCGGCGAAGCCGGAAAATTGTTCAGTGGCGAGGCTGCCTCGGCAGGCGACTTTGGACCGCGCGGGCGCCACAGGGTCGCATACATGCAAATACGTCGAGAAATCCGATAGCCATTCGCATAAGGTGTTAGCGGTTCTGTTGCGACTGGTGTCGTCAGATCATTCGCGATGGCGGTCAAGAATTGGGTGGCTACGTCAGTGTGCTCGATGCCGAGCAATTGCTGCGACCGCACGAAGTCGCCTTGAACAAAGGCAAGCACCCCACCCACGAGATTTTCGAAGGACTGGGCACACGTTCTGGTCCCATCCTGGACTCCTGCCAGAAACGGGTCAGTACCTGGCGGTGCACTCGTTACCTTTTGTTGAGTATCAGTTGCGCCTGCATAGCAAGCGACGGCCTGGTCGGCTCTTTTGCTTGCATAATCGGACTGGATTCGGCGTTTCGAGAGAGCGTCAACGAGCAAATCGTAACAGGCGATTGGGCGCGGCAGCTCGGATGGCAGATTGCGGTGCGCCTTCTGAACTGGCTCCAGCACATTTGGTCC
Source organism: Bradyrhizobium erythrophlei (assembly GCF_042430365.1). Taxonomy (GTDB): domain Bacteria; phylum Pseudomonadota; class Alphaproteobacteria; order Rhizobiales; family Xanthobacteraceae; genus Bradyrhizobium; species Bradyrhizobium erythrophlei. Next base: position 60,131 of record NZ_JBHMET010000185.1, on the reverse strand, counting down.
GGTGTCACCAGCCTTTATTGCTTCAGCAGCTCGCTTGGCCGCATTATAGACATCCGCCATGGAAGCACTCGCTGCCGGTGCTGTCGGGCTGGTGGGGTTAACAGATTGCGGGGTCACCGGCGCGGTGACTGACGAATCGGAAATGCGCCCGCCGTTCTGCTGCCATTTAGCAAAGACCGGCTGGAAACATCGTCGTGCCTGCACAAGCAGGTCTCCGGCCTGCTTCATGAGCGCGTTTCCCTCCCGAACCAGTTGGCTACTCATTGGCGCTCGCTCCCGGCGCGCGGACTCAAACGAGCGAGCGGCCTGCTCGATTAGAGGTCGTGCCTGTAGGAGAGGCACCCAGCATGGCTCCAGCTCCGAAATATGAGAAGCTTTTCCGTGGCACTCGGCCTCCTGAGTCCAGCCGGGCGCATACACGATCTGGTACGCTTGAGTCGCGTTGATCGCGTCACGCAGTACATGGTCAAAGCAACGGACCGGGTCGATATTGTCAACCTTAGGAGTTGCAAGAATAGGCCCTTGAGGGTTCACGTTGAAACGATCAACTGATTCTGGTCGGTTCAGGGATTGTGCGTGGGTCCCCGTGATCAGCGTATGTAGTCCGATGACGATGAATGCTGCGCTTACAATTGTTCTCATGTGCGTGTCGGTTGCCTAGGGTAGGTACACTCGCGGAATCCGGTAATTCGCACAGCTATGGGTCTCGATCGTTCGTCTTAGACGATAACGGAGGGTCGAATGCACAGCGACCTATCGAAATCGATGACGCGCCTCCTCGTCGTTCGCAAGGCGCTTGTTCAACGCGGAGAGCAGATGGATGCGACCGGTCGGCAATTTCGCTGACCGCTCTTCACACAGGTTTCCCGAGCGCTAGCTTCCGCATCCTCTTCGGTTTCTCCTTCGCCGTCGTACCATCCATTCAGTGCCGGATTGTCTCCAACCGCAACTCCGCGACAGGAATTAAAGAACGTGACCGCCTCACAGTCGTCACGACCACACGTTGAGAGAGCATCTCGCTCCGCTTGCTTTTCGAAATAATGGTTCCAAGAGCGTCCCACTCTGCCAGAGCTCGGACTGTAAGCAATGGCGCCCCAGGCGCTTCTACGCTCGATATCTTTCTGCTCCTGATCACGCCGCAGACGCCAATCTTCCTCCCTTTGTTGTTCCTCCCGATTGCGTTCTTGCAAACGCTGGCGCTCCTCCGGGAGGCATGAACTGTCGTAAACGCTATTACAAGCTGCTCGCGCGACAGGCCGTAACTCAACGATGCCGCACGAGACGATCAGGAAAGTCAATGTGAGGCGATGTGCGAGCCGCATGGCCATTCCCCGCCGGTTGTCATACGAAACCACAGACAGCAGAATTTTACTACCCGCGCGATCCCTGCTGGCCTGGCTTTCTTTCAGTCCTTGGAGAGGAGATCGGCCACTTGACCCTTAATCGCCCGTACGGTGTGGGTTAGGAGTGCGTTGTACAACGAGAAACGCAAATGCATTGCTGGGTGAAACGGTAGCTATCGCTAGCGAGCGCGCGTTCACCAAATCCGAGTTGAGCATTCTGGCAATCGACGCCGGCGGGGCCAAGCGCTGGGATAAAACGCTCCTACCTGACCTTCGCCCGCCGTCTGCTCTATCCGAAACAGCGCCTATCGCGCAGATGCTGCTCTACAAGGGCGTAGGCGCTTCGCGGCGGAATGGGCTCAAGATAGTTGTCGACGTTCTGTCGCAACTCGCCTTCCGTAACGAGCCCACCGGCGCCAGAAATCGGAGCGAATCGACCCCGTCCATCCAGCATGATCCTCTCGCGGGCCAGCGCACCGGCCGCGCCGCGGAGTTGAATGTCAATCTTCAGGTACAAAACCGGACGATTGGCCGCGCGCGTAAAGTAGTTCATAGCCTGGATGGTCGTATCGTTGACGTACACCTCGAGGCGATCGGCGCCCTGCGCGAAGGCGCTTCCGAGCGGCGTCCATTCGCTTAGGTTGATTAGTCCTCGGCTGCATGGACTGGTCGGTTGGTTCTGAAACTGCGGACGTGGCTGGAATTGGATGTTCTGGGCGAAGGCCGCATCGGCGGTTAGGAAAACTACAAAGACCGTGCATGTCGCTACCCACGATCGGGGGCGAAACGTTTTCATACGACAGCTCCACTCGTTACGGCGGCGCCTAAGATCAAGCCGATGATTGGATGTGACGCATCAGGGTTCGTGAACGTGAATGTTTTTTTTGGTCAAGGGCAAAGCATTTGTACCGCAGCTTCGACGGCGAACTGGTCGAGATCGGCTTCGGTCGCGTCGCGCGGAGGTCTTATCGTTTCAAAGCCACGTATCGCAGCGGCAGGGGTCTCGCGGAACTGCTGCTTCCTCGTGCAGTAGAAATAGCCTGCATCGCTTAGTCGGCTCTGGAGCTGTGCTGTTTCCGCGTTTTGCCAGCATCTGTTGATCGAGATCAGCTTTTGCCGGATCGCCTGACAATACCGGCCGGAGCAGGGAGGGCAAATCCGCAGCTCTTGCGCTAAGATCGGCCTCAACGAAAGGGCTAACCAGAAGATTATCGACGTGACTCCCGCAAGTCGTTTCAAGGCACACCTCCCCATACTTGGGCATCGCCAGGCGCGGATTTCGCGGTCATGTAGTCGAATCGGCATTTCCAGAATTGAAGCGGCCACATTCTGCGATCGCTTCCAGTGAGCAAGCGACTAGAGTCTGCATCTTCGCGGCGGCTTCATAGCAACGCACTCGTGATCCTTGTCCGCGGCCCCTTCATGACCATCGATCGATCCTGCGTACGTGCGGTCATCATGCGCGCGGTCTCGCTTATGAACATGGGCGACGTCCGCATCCGCCGCCCATGCCAGAGTGCATGCTGGAGCGAGCGTGGTTCCGATCAATGCGGACGAACCCGCACCTGCCCGATGCTATAACCCAGTTGCGAGAACGCCGCGATCTTCTGGGTGAAGCGCGAATTCTGGACCTGGGATGAATCGACGGTGCAGTCGAAAGTTGCAACGACGCCAAGGCCGCGCTCGTAGCTGTCGAGCTCGTTTTTTAGCGCCGATGCGCTTTGTCGGGTCGCAAATACATTGGTAATCAAGATATTCTTCGTGTTGGGCACTGGTTCGTTCATCCAACAGAAACCGAACGTGCCGGGCCCTTGCGCCGGATCCTCGGCGGAACCGAAAGGATTATCGCGTCTCAGGAAGTCGTACCCCTGTTGCGCGGCCACCGGACCAACAAGTAGGGACAGCGCCACAATCAGCATCGGTCGTCGCATTGTTTGCCCTCCTACTTCGTGTGCTTTCGTGCTCCGAGGTAATGCTGATCCTTACGGCTATTTTCGCGCCATCGCGAACGATGGTGGCCATACGTGTATGCAATTATAGTTCAGAGCCGTATATGATCAACGTCAGATGATGCTCAGTCTGGCCTTGGTGCACGCCGAGGGAGTACCCCGTCTGAGTTCGAGCAACCTGGCCGTGGGCGTTGCTTCCAATCCCACCCTTGTGCGCAAGCTGCTGACGCCTCTCATCAAGGCAGGCGTTATCGCGTCCTCCTCCGGACGGGATGGAGGAATGAGTCTGGCGCATCGTCCGGAGGACATCGCGGCAATCTACGACGCTTCCACGGGTTCAGGCCTCTTGTGGCCCTCCCGAGCGGACATTCCGCACCGTTGTCTCGTAAGCTCCAACTTTGACAACTTCTTCTCGGATCTTGCCACGGCGGCTGATCGGGCAATGCGGGAAGAGAAAACCGCACGCCGATCATAGGGTCGCCGCCGCCGAGTGACCTGAGCGAGAGCTTCCGCATCGTCGGTATCGCTCCTATGACATCGAGCGAAGCAAGTGTTTTTGACCCGCCCGTACTGGTTCGCGGCGCATCAACATCGCTGGAAGGCCGGCGGCGTGTTTTGATGGTCGAGGACCCGTTCTCAAGGAAGCCCTCCATTAGGCGAATCGACAGTGGATCTCCGAGCGGATGGAGCAGCGATAATGTTCCCGACGCCTACGCAATGATCGACATAGGTGGTCCCGCCGCGCCTAAGTAGCAACGCGAGCAGTCGCATCACACAATTGCAAATTGAGGTGAAAACCGGCGACACCATCTTCTTCTTAGCAGCCCACATCGGGGCTGTTCCTCAGGAATTGACAACCGACCGAAAGCGCATGGCGCCCCGCAGGGCAGTCGTGGAGTCGGCAATATCATCGCCTTGGCCGTAGTGACGGCACGTTTCATTCCGGAAGGTCTGATGAATTGGTCTTCCGATCAGGAGACCCCGTAACCTCGCGCAAAGCTTTCTCTTTCTACGATACAGTACGATCGTCGTAGGCGCCTTGTTGCCGGCTGAGCGCCGGTAGCTTTTCTATCATCCCATCTGAGGGCGCTATCTGATCGGCCCTCGATCGATGGGGGCGGCAGTGGCGATCCATTCCTTTCAGTCGGACGCGGTCTCGCGCGGCGCGCGAATGCTCCGCAGCGCGCTTGGACCCGCGATAGCGCGATATCTGGAAGACGTCGCCGTGGTTGAGGTGATGCTGAACCCAGACGGCCGGCTGTGGATTGACCGTCTGGCGAACGGGTTGATCGACACGGGTGAGCAACTCTCTGCGGCGGACGCTGAGCGCATCATTCGCCTGGTGGCGCACCATGTCGGCAGTGAGGTGCACGCTGCTGCGCCACGCATTTCGGCCGAATTGCCTGAGACCGGGGAACGGTTCGAGGGTCTGCTGCCGCCTGTGGTGGCGGCGCCGGCCTTCGCCATCCGCAAGCCCGCGGTCGCGGTATTCACACTCGACGACTATGTCGACGCCGCCATCATGACGTTAGATCAGGCGACTGCCCTACGGCAGGCGGTCGCCACGCGCAAGAACATCCTGGTCGCCGGCGGCACCTCGACAGGGAAGACCACGCTCACAAATGCACTCCTGGCTGAGGTAGCGAAAACCAGCGATCGCGTGGTGCTGATCGAGGATACCCGCGAACTGCAGTGCAGAGCACCGAACCTGGTTGCGTTGCGGACCAAGGACGGGGTGGTCTCGCTCTCAGATCTCGTGCGGTCGTCGCTTCGCTTACGTCCAGATCGCATTCCGATCGGAGAAGTCCGCGGCGCCGAGGCGCTCGATCTGCTGAAAGCCTGGGGAACCGGTCATCCCGGCGGCATCGGCACCATCCACGCTGGAACGGCGCTCGGCGTGTTGCGGCGGCTCGAGCAGTTGATCCAGGAAGCCGTCATCACCGTGCCGCGCGCCCTGATCGCCGAAACCATCGACGTCATTGCCGTCCTTTCAGGCCGCGGTGCCGACCGCCGCCTCGCCGAGCTCGCGCGCGTCGAAGGGCTTGGAACGACGGGCGACTACAGCCTCTCACCAGCAGGAGACCTGACATGAGTTTTCGATATTCGCTTTCGTCACGCGTGGCTGCGATGGCCGCAGCCGGTATCATCCTGTGCGCTAGCGCGCCAGCCTGGGCTGCCGGCTCCAATATGCCCTGGGAGCAGCCGCTCAATCAGATCCTGCAATCGGTCGAAGGACCGGTCGCGAAGATCATCGCCGTCATCATCATTATCGTCACCGGGTTGGCCTTGGCCTTTGGCGATACGTCGGGCGGCTTTCGCAGGCTCATTCAAATCGTGTTCGGGCTGTCCATCGCTTTTGCGGCGTCGAGCTTCTTCCTCTCGTTCTTTTCCTTCGGCGGCGGCGTGGTGGTCTGATGGATGAGCCGGTCCCAGGCTTTGTCGCGCCAGTGCATCGCGCACTCACCGAACCAATCCTGATGGGCGGTGCACCGCGGTCGGTCGCCATTGTCAACGGCACCTTGGCTGCAGCGCTCGGGCTTGGCCTGCGTCTCTGGCTTGCCGGCCTTCTCCTCTGGTTCATCGGCCACATGGCGGCCGTGTGGGCTGCCAAACGCGATCCGGCTTTCGTCGAGGTCGTGAGGCGTCACCTGCGTATTCCCGGATATCTCACCACCTGAGCTCCCTCCATGATGAATCTTGCCGAATACCGCCGATCCAACACCCGTCTTGCCGATTTCCTGCCCTGGGCGGCACTGGTTGGCGAGGGCGTCGTCCTGAACAAGGATGGCTCATTTCAGCGGACAGTGAAGTTCCGCGGACCTGATCTCGACAGTGCTGTCCCAGCCGAGCTCGTCGGCGTGGCCGGTCGCCTCAACAGCGCCTTGCGCCGTCTGGGCTCAGGCTGGGCAGTCTTTGTGGAGGCGCAACGGCATTCGGCTGGAGCGTATCCGCCGAGCATTTTTCCCGATATCGCTTCCGCGCTGGTCGATGCCGAGCGGCAGGCCCAGTTTGAGGAAGAGGGCGCTCACTACGAATCGAGCTACTTCCTCACCTTCCAGTATCTGCCGCCGCCAGAGGATGCGTCGCGCGCCGAACGATTTCTCTATGAGGTGCGCGACCACGCCGACGCGCGCGAGGTGCTGCGAGGCTTTGTCGATCGCACCGACCGGGTCTTGCAACTCGTCGAAGGTTTCATGCCGGAATGCGCCTGGCTCGACGATGCTGGCACCCTCACATACCTCCATTCAACGATCTCGACCAACAGGCATCGCGTACGGGTCCCCGAGATCCCGATGTATCTCGATGCGCTGCTCGCGGACCAGCCTCTGACCGGCGGTCTCGAGCCGGTATTGGGTGCGGCCCACCTGCGTGTTCTGACCGTTGTGGGGTTTCCGACCGCAACCACGCCCGGGGTTCTCGATGATTTGAACCGTCTCGCGTTCCCATATCGGTGGTCGACCCGGGCCATCATGCTCGACAAGACAGACGCCACAAAGCTTCTGACCAAGATCCGGCGGCAATGGTTCGCGAAGCGGAAGTCGATCGCGGCGATCCTGAAGGAGGTAATGACCAACGAGGCGTCGTCGCTGCTCGACACCGATGCCAACAACAAGGCGCTGGATGCGGATGCGGCGCTCCAGGAGCTGGGATCTGACCAGATCGGCGAAGCCTTCGTTACGGCGACCGTTGCCGTTTGGGGCCGAGATGCGCGCTCCGCCGACGAAAGATTGCGGCTGGTCGAGAAGGTCATCCAGGGGCGCGATTTCACCTGCATGATCGAGACGGTGAATGCGGTCGAGGCCTGGCTCGGCAGTCTGCCCGGGCATGCTTATGCCAATGTCCGTCAACCGCCGGTCTCGACGCTCAACCTCGCGCACATGATTCCGCTTTCGGCCGTATGGGCCGGTGAGGCGAGGGACTACCATTTCAAGGCTCCACCCCTGTTCTTTGGCAAGACAGAGGGGGCTACTCCATTCCGGTTCTCGCTCCATGTCGGGGATGTTGGCCATACCCTTGTGGTCGGCCCGACCGGTGCCGGCAAGTCGGTGATGCTGGCGCTGATGGCGCTGCAGTTCCGCCGCTACCCGAACTCTCAGGTCTTTGCATTTGATTTCGGCGGCTCGATCCGGGCGGCCACAATCGCAATGGGCGGAGACTGGCACGATCTTGGCGGAGCGCTGTCGCACGATGCGACCGAGCCGCTAGCGCTACAGCCTTTAGCCTGGATCGACGATCCGGCCGAGCGAGGTTGGGCCACGGAATGGATTGCCTCCATCCTCGCACGGGAAAAGATCGAGATCACGCCGGATGCAAAGGACCATCTCTGGTCGGCACTGACGTCCCTTGCCTCCGCGCGCCTACCCGAGAGAACTCTGACAGGGCTTTCCGTCCTGCTTCAGTCGACGGCCCTGAAGCGCGCCCTGCAGCCGTATTGTCTCGGTGGGCCCTATGGACGGTTACTCGACGCGGAATTCGAGCGCCTCGGCGAGGCCCCGGTCCAGGCTTTCGAGACAGAAGGGCTGATTGGCACGGGCGCGGCGCCTGCGGTGCTCGCCTATCTCTTTCACCGCATTGGCGACCGTCTCGACGGCCGGCCCACTCTCATCATCGTCGACGAAGGCTGGCTCGCGCTCGATGATTCAGATTTCGCCGGTCAGCTCCGCGAATGGCTGAAGACGCTGCGGAAGAAGAATGCCTCCGTTGTCTTCGCCACCCAGTCGCTGTCGGATATCGACGGTTCGGCGATCGCTCCTGCCATCATCGAAAGTTGCCCGACCCGCGTGCTGCTGCCGAACGAACGGGCGATCGAGCCACAGATCGCGGCGATCTATCGGCGCTTCGGGCTCAACGATCGCCAGATCGAGCTGTTAAGCCAGGCGACCCCAAAACGCGACTATTACTGCCAGTCCCGCCGCGGCAATCGTATGTTCGAACTTGGCCTCGGCGAGGTCGCGCTCGCCCTTACGGCGGCCTCCTCCAAATCCGATCAGGCCGCGATCGACCGGTTGCTTGCAGAGCACGGCCGCGAGGGTTTTGTGCCGGCATGGCTTCAACACCGTGGCGTGGACTGGGCCGCCGATCTCATTCCCAATCTCACCAACCTGGAGAAGTCGCAATGAGCCGTCGTCGGTTGACCATGGCGGTCAACGTCCTCGCTGTGTCACTGTTGGCCGCCGGGTCGGCGCGGGCGCTGATCGTCTTTGACCCCAACAACTACGTCCAGAATGTTCTCACGGCGGCGCGCGAACTGCAGCAGATCAACAACCAGATCGTCTCGTTGCAGAACGAAGCGCAAATGCTGGTCAATCAGGCGAAGAACCTTGCAAGCCTGCCATACTCGTCGCTGCAGCAACTTCAGTCATCGATCCAGCGCACCCAGCAGCTTCTGGCGCAGGCCCAACGTATCGCCTACGACGTGCAGCAAATCGATCGGGCGTTCGCGACCGGCTATGCTCCGGCAACGAGCAGCCAATCCAATTCGGCGCTGATCGCGGGTGCGCATGCACGCTGGCAGAACTCGGTGGCGGCACTTCAGGACGCCCTCCGTGTGCAGGCTGGCGTGGTCGGCAATCTCGACATCAGCCGGACTCAGAGCGCGGCCCTCGTGACCTCAAGCCAGAGTGCAAGCGGCGCATTACAGGCAACGCAAGCCGGCAACCAGATTCTTGCGCTTCAGGCGCAGCAGCTCGCCGATCTCACTGCAACTGTCGCCGCGCAGGGCAGGGCCCAGGCTCTGGAGACCGCTCAGCGCGCCGCCGCGCAGGACCAGGGTCGCGAGCAGCTCCGACGCTTTCTAACGCCAGGCCGGGGCTATCAATCCTCCAATGTGCAGATGTTTCACTGATGAATGTCCCTGTCAGCCTTAAGCGACTCCCGGCCGTCCTGGCCCTTGGAGTGACGCTCGCTGCAGCCGCCGCCTGCGCAATCCAGCTGCGCCAGCCGAGCCGCGAACCGGCCCCGGCACGATCAAGCCCGCAGAAGACGGCAACGCTCGAGCCGGACCTGGCCCGTTGCCGCACTGTCACGTCAGAACAGGGGGCTGCCTACGAACGTTGCCGAAGAATCTGGGTCGAGAACCGCCGGCGGTTCTTTGGTCAAAAGGCTGGGCCGGTGCAACCCACGGGAGGTGGTCCGGGTGGTTCGTCGCAAGAATTGGCGCCGAAGGACCAAAGCCGAATCCCGCAGGGCGACCCCTCCGTCACGATGCCAGGGGAAGGTAGCCAATGACCGGCGCCGGTATCATCGATCAGTTCCTCGAAACCTTCACCCGCTACATCGACAGCGGTTTCGGGCTTGTGAGCGGTGAGGTCGGCTATGTCGCGACCACGCTGGTGGCAATCGACATTACGCTCGCTGCCTTGTTTTGGAGCTGGGGTGGGGACGATGATGTCGTCGCGCGGCTCGTCAAAAAGACGCTGTTCGTCGGTGTCTTCGCCTACCTGATTGGGAATTGGAACAATCTCGCCCGCATCGTCTTCGAGAGCTTCGCCGGCCTCGGACTGAAGGCGTCCGGCACAGGCCTTTCAGCGGGCGATTTCGTCCGCCCCGGGAAGATTGCACAGGTCGGCCTCGATGCCGGCCGGCCAATCCTCGAGTCGATTTCGAATCTGATGGGCTACATCAGCTTCTTCGAGAATTTCGTCCAGATCGTTGTTCTATTGTTCGCCTGGGCGGTCGTTCTGCTCGCCTTCTTCATTCTGGCAATCCAGCTGTTCGTTACCCTGATCGAGTTCAAGCTGACGACGCTTGCGGGCTTTGTGCTGATTCCCTTCGGCCTGTTCGGGAAGACGGCGTTCGCGGCCGAACGGGTGCTCGGCAACGTCGTCTCATCGGGCATCAAGGTTTTGGTGCTGGCCGTCATCGTCGGCATCGGCTCGACCCTGTTTTCCCAGTTCACGTCCGGATTCAGCGGTGGGCAGCCGACGATCGAAGACGCGATGACGTTGGTGCTGGCGGCGTTGTCGCTGTTGGGCCTCGGCATCTTCAGCCCCGGAATTGCGAACGGGCTTGTTTCCGGCGGGCCGCAACTTGGAGCCGGCGCCGCGGTTGGGACAGGTCTTGCAGCTGGCGGCATCGTTGCCGCTGGTGCGGGCCTCGCTGCGGGCGGGGCCGGCCTTGCCGGGGGCGCGGTCGCAGGTGCGGCGCGCGGTAGCAGTGCGATCGCAAGCGGAGCAGCTGCGGCCTACCGCAGCGGTGGTGTGAGCGGCGTTGCCGAGGCTGGCCTGTCCGCTGCCACGAGCCCCTTGCGTCGGGCCGCGACTGCCCTTGGCGGCCGCCGCCAGCCGGTCTCTCAGGGATCGCACGGCCCGGCCGAGAATCCTCCAGCATGGGCGCAGCGCATGAGGCGCGCCCAGACGATCAGCCATGGCGTGTCCGCGGCGGGTCACGCCGTTCGAACTGGTGATCACGGCGGAAGTGGCAGCTCTGTCGATCTCTCGGAGGGAGGACGATGATGCCGAGCCGCCTTCTTTCTCTGGGCTCGAGCGAGCGTAGCCACTCGACTCGCGCGCCAAGTTCAACGGAAAGCGTTCTCACCATGGGCACTTGGCGCGACTGGGGTTGGCACGTCCTGGTACTGGCTTCTCGAGCCCTTTCGTTCACCCTTACGCCCGCAGTTATCTGGCAGGCAATCCATGGCCAGTCCGATCCGGCGGGAATGCTGCGGCGTGAAAAGCTCGAAGGACTCGAATGGTCGCGCACGGAAGCTCGGCCGACTCCTTCTCTCACGCCACATCTCGCGCATTTGCTTCCTGATATCAGGGGATTGGGCGTGAGCGTACGTCGACGACAATGCAAGGCTTGCCGCGTTTTACGCTGCCTCTGTGTCTTCGCCCGCGTTGTACGTACGGAACGCGTGACATGAACGCGCAATACGCCGTTGCCGTCTCGCTGGCGGACAAAATCAAGGACTTGAATTCTGTATCTTAGGGAAGTGGTGATGTTCAAACGATCTTCAGTTCATTACGGGCGCACACCCGAACCAGTGACACCGTATCAGAAGGCGGCGCAGGTCTGGGATGAGCGAATTGGAACGGCCCGTGTCCAGGCAAGGAATTGGCGGCTTATGGCCTTTGGCTGCCTGACGCTGTCGTGCGGCCTAGCGGGAGGTCTGATTTGGCAATCGGCACAGGGCGCGATCACGCCCTGGATCGTCGAAGTCGATCAACTCGGCCAGGCCCAGAGAGTGGCGCCGGCCAATTCGGAATACGAGCCGACCGATCCACAGATCGCCTATCACCTGGCTCGCTTCATCGAGGACGTTCGCGGTCTACCAGCCGATGCGATTGTCATGCGCCAGAACTGGCTTCGGGCCTACGACTTCACCACCGGTCGCGGTGCTGCCGCGCTCAACGAACATGCGCGAAGCAACGATCCCTTTGCGAAGCTCGGCAAAGCGCAGGTCTCGGTCGAGATCTCGAGCGTCATCCGGGCGTCACCGGACAGTTTTCGCGTGGCTTGGGTTCAGCGTGCCTACGACAACGGATCCCTGGCCTCGACCGAGCGTTGGACTGCCATTCTATCGGTGGTCATCCGGACACCGCGTGACGCCGATCGGTTGCGCAAAAATCCGCTCGGAATCTACGTGAATGCGATCAATTGGTCGAAGGAGTTGGGGCAGTGACAGCGTATCTCCTCGAACCTCATATGAACGTCTCCCCGCAAGCCGGGCGGAAAGTTGCGACGCGGAGAAATGTGCTCGTTTCAATGGCAGTTATCTGCAGCTGTATGCTTGGCGGTTGCTCGACGTTCATTCCGCCCGAGATCGCCTACGACTCCGATGTGCCGCCATTGCCGCCCGCCCCGGCGCCGGCGGATGACCGGCCTCGACCGCTCCACATTCCTCCGTCCTGGAAGCCGGCGCTTGGCGGTAAATCGGGGGCGAAGGAAGAGGCTGAGCCGATCAGCAGAATCGAGACGGCGAACAGCTCTGCCCGGGTTGAACCGCGCAAGACGGGGTATTTCAACGCGGCGCAGATCTATAGCTACAGTCCGGGGGCGCTCTACCAGGTTTACGCGGCGCCGGGACAAATTACCGACATTGCGCTGGAAGAGGGCGAGCAACTGACGGGGAACGGGCCGCTTGCCGCAGGTGATACGGTGCGCTGGGTGGTTGGTGACACGGAAAGCGGCAGCGGGGACACGCGCCGAGTCCATGTTCTTGTGAAGCCGACCCGCGCGGCGATCGAAACCAACCTCGTCGTCAATACCGACCGGCGCACCTACTTGATCGAGCTCCGCGCCCGCGAAAAGCCCTATATGCCCTCGGTTGCCTGGCATTACCCGGAGGAGAGGCAAGGGAAGGTGCGATTGGCGCAATTGACGCCGGTTCTGCCTGACGCGTCGCAGCGCCGCTTCCGCTATGCAATCGAAGGCGACAGCCCGCCTTGGCGTCCCCTTGCGGCCTACGACGACGGCCGGAAGGTCTATATCGAATTTCCGCGGGGCATCGTTCAAGGCGAGATGCCGCCATTATTTGTGCTTGGTCCCGACGGCAAGACCGAAATCGTCAACTACCGCGCCTACGGCAACGTGTTGATCGTCGATCGCCTCTTTGCCGCTGCCGAATTGCGACTGGGAGGAGAGCACCAGCAGAAGGTCAGGATTGTCCGGACCGATGGGAGGCCATCCTCATGAGCACCGAAAATCGGCAAGTTGACGGATCATCGGCTGGCGCACAAACGTCCGATGAACTGGCGAGGGGCTTTCGCCTCAGACCCGAATACCCGCATGTCACGCGCCTTTCGCGAAAGGTCTTGGCGACGGGAAGCGCGCTCGGGCTAGCCATCGTCGGTGTTGCTGTGGTGTGGGCACTGCAGAAGAACAGGAGCGCCAGCTCCGCGCCGGAAGAGCTCTATAGCACTGATCATCGCAATATCGCCGAAGGCATTACGGCGTTGCCGCGTGACTATGCAAATCTTCCACGTCAGGTGCCGCAACTCGGTCCCCCACTTCCTGGTGATCTTGGCAGGCCGATTCTGTCCGCTCAGGGATTGTCACCGGCTGCATCGGCCGGGGTGCCCGACCCAGAGCAGCAGCGCCGGGATCAGGAAATGGAAGCGGCACGCGTCAGCCGTCTGTTTGCGCCGACGAATATCCGACACCAACCGGCCGCTGATGCTCACGTGCAGACAGGCGATCGCGGAACCGCACCGGCGACAGCGTTCAACAATGACGATGAATTCGCACAGAACGGGCAGGAGCGGAAGCTGACCTTCGTCAATGCCCCGGTTGATCGCCGTACCACGAGTACGGATCGGATCACGAAACCGGCTTCACCATATATAGTTCAAGCAGGAACGGTCATTCCTGGAGCGCTCATCACCGGAATCCGCTCTGATCTGCCCGGGCAAATCACAGCACAGGTCACCGAACAGGTATTTGACACGCCGTCCGGCCGTTTCCTGCTGGTCCCGCAGGGGGCGCGCCTGATAGGCATTTACGATAGCCAGGTGACTTTCGGGCAGTCCCGCGTGCTGCTCGTCTGGACGCGGCTGATCATGCCGAATGGCCGTTCGATCGTCCTGGAGCGGCAGCCCGGGGCGGACGTGGCGGGGTATGCCGGTCTGCAAGACGACGTCGACAATCACTGGGGTGAGCTATTCAAGGCTGCCGCGCTGTCGACGTTCCTGGCTGTCGGCACGGAAGTGGGTGCGGGCACCAATACCAACAGTGACAACAGCGCACTCATCCGGGCCTTGCGGCAAGGTGCGGCGGGCTCACTGAATCAGGCCGGCCAGCAGGTGGTTCGGCGCAGCCTCAACATTCAGCCGACATTGACCGTCCGGCCCGGCTTCCCGGTCCGTGTCATTGTCAATCGTGATCTCGTGCTCGAGCCCTACAAGGGATGATCGCCACATGGCAAAACTCAAGATCGCAGCGCTTCCCGACGCCAAGCCCGTAAAGGTGACTACTGAATTGCCCGCGATCGTGCATCGGGACCTCGTAACGTATGCGGAGGCCCTGACGCGTGAAACCGGTCAAACGGTCTCTCCCGAGAAGCTGATTGCGCCCATGTTGGCGCGGTTCATGGCCACCGACCGGGGGTTTGCAAAGCTGCGGCGAAGCAATCACTCGCCAGGAGCCGGTGGAGGTGAGGGATAGCGCTCTGCCAAGAGGTTGAGAAAGTGCCTCAGGGTCGGGCTTTCATTGTCAGCTCCCCAATGCGCGTAGAAGCCGATACGGCTTGGCCCCGTTCCGTCCTGTAGTTCTCGGTAGATCAATCCAGCGAAACTGGCTCCAATATCTGACTCCATTACCAAGCTTATCCCGAGCCCCATGCTGATAAGGCTCTTTACAATGCCTCGGCTCACATCGTGGCGCTGTATTTTCGGTCGCTCTTCAGGAGACAAGAGCTTGGAAATGAGAAGATCCTCAAGTTCTCGTCCCGGATCCTGCGTGCTGAGGAGAACGGTTTCGGGACGGAGATCCGTCCAGTAAACGACGTCGCGCGCGGTCAAGGCATGGTCCTTGGGGAGTGAAACCAGAATCTGCTCACTCCAGAGCGACAGCGTCTTGCCGTCTGAGTAGGGCAGGCGTCCCGGACAGATAACGATGTCAACTGTTCCGTCACGGAGGGCATTCATCAGGCGATCCCTTGAGCGTTCGACTGTTGCCAGCTCGATCTGCGGAAAGCACCTCTTGAACTCAACAAGGGTGGCGCGCAAGTTTCCTGCAGAAATAGAGGTGCAAAAGCCGATCGAGATGCGGCCAGCATCGCCGCGCCCGTTGGAACCTGCTGTCTCGACCAGTGCGTCGACCTGCTCCAGGATCAAGCTTGCGATCCGCAGAACGCCTCGGCCAGCCAGAGTGGGCTTTACCCCTCCGGTAGAGCGCTCGAATATGGCGGCTCCAATCAGATGCTCGAAGCGACTGATCGAGCGGCTCAAGACTGAATGTCGAACCGAGAGCATCTCTGCGGCCCGCCGGAGACTCCCGCAATCATTAGCAGCTACTGCAAAGCGAAGATGCTGCAGCTCGATCGCAGACGTTCTTGCCGCAAGTTTCCGATTACTCGTGTTACCGATCTCCGTCATCTCCGTAGCTCGAAATTGGACTAAGATGGTTGCGTTCCCGCTTCGGCAAGAACGTGCATTTCCGCGGGGAATGGTCGCACGCCTCGTCTTACGCGGCCGTGAGCATGACCGGCGCCCAGAGAACTGGGCCAGAAAGGTTACCTGCTTTACGTAGCGTCGCGAGTACCTCAACCGAAACAGCAAGGTAACCTGCAACGGCGAAGGTATTTCCGATCTTGCGGGGATCACCAATCCTTCGCAGGTGCCAGCCAACGCGCCGAAGGATCCTTTCCATCCGGATGTCCGTGACGGTGACAATATCGGTTAGGCGTCGCGACACCCCAAATTCGATCATTCCTGCGAACAACTCGTAAGTGGCGCGAGCGATGCCGTGTTTCCCTTTCTCGGCGTCCGATGCAACGTCGACCGCAAATCTGCTGCTTTCCCAGATGACAGGGCTCGCCGGCGCCGGCTGCCCGTCCAGGAGTGCGGGGAACGTATCTCGAAGCATATTCGGGCCGAGACTGGGCAGGAGCCGAACACATCCCTGCACGTGACCGCTCTCCGAAACCTGTGCCAGGTATGCAGGATGTAGCGCGTCGAAATCATCGATTTCCATGTCGCCGCTGCGCTGGACGTCCCAATCCATTCGTACTCTGAAAACGCGATATCGCAGCTGGTGGATTCCAATGAGCGTGTTGGAAAACTCACCATAGTATGGCTCTGTGATCAGTTGAATCATGACTTTCTCCAACTAGTGGAGTCATGATCTTGGCAAATGAATGCGCCCGAACGCATCACCTCTAGTTGCAGGGGGGGCGCGTCCCTAATTTTGCTTACTTTTCTTAGCAGCAGCCAGGCGCATGGCGGCTTGTACTATTGTTCGTACGCCCAGCTTTTCCTTCGCGCTGTTTAGGTAGGAAGCCGCGGTATTGCGCGAAATGCCGAGAATACATCCGATCTCCCAGGCACTTTTCCCTTCGGCAGCCCATTCGAGGCATTCGAATTCACGAGGAGACAAGAGGAGTCCCTCTATTCTGTACCTGTTTACGAGCTTGCGGCGGACGTGAGCGTGAAAGAACATCGCGATAAGCTGAAGGACGCGTGCGTGTGAAGCAACACAGCTTTCGAACGACGCCTTTCGCTGATTGGTAGCGAAAGTAAGGGCAGCGATCGGACCGTGACCGTCATGGATAGGAACAGTAAAGCCTAGCCGGATTCCAAATTCAGACGCTTCGTCAAGTAGTTGTTGCTGCTCTCCCGTGCAATATCCTGAGGGCACGTCAATTCCCCATCGGAAGGGTTCTCGATCTTGGAGGGCCTGCACGATGACCGGATCGATGCGCTCATAGCGGTTTAGCAGATAGTGAGAGGTCCACGTCGTCGGATATGTTGAGATGAGGCGTGGCTCGTCGTGTTGCTCTCGCGGAAGCGCCAGATACGCAAAACAAGACAAGTCCAGCGCTGCGGCCGTGACCGACATCGCTTCAGAAAAGTCAGCAAGATCTTCGGCGTTCGACAGAAGATCAATGAATCTCTGAAAAATGCGGTGCATCGACCTATGTCGATCATGAGTGTTGGGGTAGGGCGAGACGGTACTTCGACCGCGGCGGCGCGAACCAGGTCCGCACGTTCGTGTCGAACCTTGTTGTTCCGCAACATTGTAGCAGCGCGATGCCTGCGTGCTACGCGAGCCCGAGTCTGTTCGTATTGGATCTCGAGAGGCAGTTGCCTCTGATTACCTAGCTACTTGGCATAGGTCAGGACCTTGAACGTGTTCCGGAAAAAGACGTTTGCGTAGAATGGCGACACGCTGGTCACGACCTTTTTCGAAAGGTCGGCTGTTCCTTCTGCGGTTACCGAATAGAGCCGCTCCATCACTGGATCGTAGGCGAGCGTACGCGCGCCAGCCTGAGTGCCGACTGCTTCGATAGGTCGGTATGAATCAGCCGAAAGCTGCTCGAAAATGTTGATCACGGCACTTACGCCACATGAGAGGAAGACGCGTTTCGTCCTTGGATCAAAGACGATACCATCGACGCCACCTCCGATCTCGGCGGTATAGACAATCTGCCCACTGTCAGCGTTCATCACTGCGAAGCTCGGCTTCACTGTATCGCTACCGCGGCATCCGAGAAGAATCCGCCTGTTGCCGGCGTCGTAGACGAGGCTATTGGTCCGCGCGCAGCCGGGGGTAGACCAAGAAGCGGTCACGGTCATCTGTCGAGTATCGATCCGATAGACGGTATCAGTGTCGCGACCGGCCAGGAACATCACGCCGTTGCCGTCGAAATCGGCATGCTCCGGTTTGAGGGTGGGGACCTTGATGGTGCCAACAACCTTCAACGACGGTGCGTCAAGTACGACGAGGCCTGTTCCGTCCTTGTCCGGAGCGACATTGACGATAAGGCGTTTTGTTGAGGGATCGTAGTGGCTGTTGTCGAGTTCATTGGCAAGCTTGATGGCCTCCGCTGCCTGAAGTGATGAAAGTCGAAACGGCGTGATCGTTCCATCCTCGTTGTTGGAAATTCCCAGGTCGAGATCCGGCGCCAAAGTAACGCCGTTGGAACTGTGTTGCTCGGTTTGATCGATGACCTTCACGATTTTCTTGGAGCGTAGATCATAGACTTTCAGCCCCTCCTTGCGATTCCCGATGAAAAGGCGTGGCTGCGTGGGATCGAGATGCAGATAATCCCAGGAGGAGCCATTGCTTGGAAGAATCTGCGTGTCCTGAAGTCGCCAGCCGTCGAAAGCCGGCGCCGACGTTGCGGTGAGTAGAGACGCAGCGAATGCTAGAGTGGCAAGGCGCATTGCAAGTTTCCTTTAGATAAAGCGCCCGTGGCGCAAGCGGATTGCGGTGCTCGGTGGTTTTGAACGGGTGTGGGACGAGCTGTTTTGGTGTGGACGCATGCAGCGGACGAGCTAGATCACGACAGCATTCTCTTCGCTTGCGGATCGCTGAGCTGCAGGACGTGTGCGGTTAGCTGGATCAATTGTCGAATAGATATTTTCGCATCACCAAGACCTTCCGTTGCGAATTACATCTTCGTCGAATCCGTTTCACTTTAGGAGTGCTCCCTTCCTGGTTGTGAAGGAGAGTTACAAGCGCTCGTGTGAGCGTTTCAAGGGACTCAAAAATATATTCGGCACTCTGCGTCGCTTCAGGTTGGTGACAGGATTTCAGCTGTACCAGTCGTGCGCTTAAGCGCTTTTGCAGGAATTGCTGATCAAGCGCGAGAACGAGCCCGCCCATTCGAGGCGCGGCCATTTGGTTGGGGCGCCATAAATGAAATTTTTTGTCAGGTCGACAGCGTACGCTGTGGTCTTGTCGATCCCGGCTTTGTCGATGTCTCCTGCTTTGGTGATTGCCGAGGAGCTGGAGGCTCGAGCAGCTGGCGAGCCGACTTCACGCTCGGCCGCTAAAATGCGTAAGCCGAAAGGACAGGGAGCGGTTGCTGCGCCGTCGCCGTTGCCGTCACCTCGACCGGCAGAGACGCGACTCCCCCGTATCCCCGAGGGGGAGTCGGCACGACCGCAGCTCGAGGAGCGAGGCAGTGCCGCAGTTACGCGCACGAGCATCACCAGCGATGCGCTGCAAGCTTCCAACGCACAGAATACTTATGACGCGATCAGAAATGTGCCTGGCGTTGCGCAGGCCGAGGCGAGGGCCGGTACCGCCGACTCGCTGCAGATCCGCGGCATCAAGCTCAACTCAACGAGCAGTTATCGAATGGATGGCGGTCTCCCGATCGTCAACAACATTAACCTGCCGATCGAGAGCAAAGCACGTATCGACGCACTCAAAGGCGCGGGCGCGCTCCAGTATGGCGTGGCGAGCCCGGCAGGCATTGTGAACTACATCATGAAACGGGCAACCGACAAGCCGGTTACCGCACTATCTGTATCCGGTAGCCAGTACGGCCAAATGATCGGCGCGCTCGATGTCGGACGTCGATTTGGGGAAGATAATCAATTTGGAATGAGGGTGAATCTTGCCGGTGGCGAGATCGGTTCTCCGATTCAAGGAGCAGGGGGCGTCCGGTATCTCGGAGCCGTAGCGACAGACTGGCAGCCCAGTGACCGTTTCAAGGTGATCTTCGACTATGAGCGTTTTGGGATCGACGTCGTCGAGCAGGCTCCCCTCCTGCTAAACCCTGCAGTCAACAACAAGATTGTGCTGCCGCGGGTGCCTAAGAACGACCGGCTTAACACAGGCAGTTGGGCTCGATCGGTCGGCTATGGCGAGAATATTTTTGGCCGCGCCACTGCTGACGTTGGCAATGGCTTCAGCATTATTGGCGAAGCGGGCCGTTCGGAGGGTTTTCGTCCACAGCGGGCTGTGGCGCAAATTGGTAACTACAACGTAGTGACAGGTCTTGGGCGTGGCACGGTTACGATGGTCGAAGACCAACTTAGCGTGAACAACTACGGAAACCTTGCAGCCAAGCATCAAACATCATGGGAGTTCATCAAGAACGAGCTTACGGTCGGCATCACACATAGCGAGCGGCTGTTTAACAATCCGCAGAATCCAACATTTACCTTCCAGCAGAACATCTACGATCCCTTTTATGTGCCTGCCCCGATCGTACCAAGTGGCCGGACATTTCTACCGAACAATAGTCGGAATTTCGATACGTACTTCCAGGACCAAATCGACTTCTTCGATCGTCTGCACCTGTTTGGTGGCATCCGGCAAATCAACTACACGTCCGAGACGGCCCGGCGAAAGGGGGGAGGCTTCGATGTCAGCGAGTCCACGACCTATGCCCCAGCGGCAGGCATCGTCTTTGACGTCACGCCGAAGATTTCCGTCTATGCGAGCTATGTGAGTTCGCTGGAAGAGACTGGCCAAGCTCCGGTCCAGGCTGTCAATGCCTATTCTGTTCTGCCGCCGGCGCCGGCGACTCAGATGGACGCTGGTGTGCGAGCCGAACTCTTCGGCACCCAGGCGACAGTCGGGGCGTTCAAGATCAATCGCGCCAACGCTACGATTGATCCACATACGCGGGTTTATGGCTTCAATGGCAACATCGTATACGAGGGGATAGAATACACGTTGGCTCGCCCCATTACCTCGGAGCTAAGTGTAAATACCGGCGGCCAGATTATGAAGGCTCGTCAGATTGCGCCGGATGATCCGAGCATTGATGGCAAGACCCCTGAGAACACGCCCTTCTTCAGTGGGACAGCTGGGGTCGTCTACCGGCCGGATTGGCTGAGGGGACTGAGTCTCAACGGCGGTGTTCAGTACATCGGCGTGCGCGAGGTAAATCCGCAGAACCAAGCAACTCTGCCGGCGAATTGGCTTTTCAATGTCGGAGCGAACTATGCGACGCGGATCGGAGGTCGGCGCGTGGTATTCAATCTGAACGTTCGAAATCTCACCGACAAGCGCTACTTCAGTTCGGTGGCCACGGGCGCCCTCGCTATCGGTGCACCGCGCACGGTGACGTTGAGCGCTCGCGTGGAATTCTAGTTGGGTAGTCGCGTGCCGGCATACCGAAGACCGAATGGTCGCCGATGACAGGTTGGTGTCAGCCAGTATGTGTCAGGCAATAGCTACGCAAAGCATCCGACCAAAGATCGGAAGCAAGTGGAGAGGAAATTAGAATGACAAGGTTCGGTTGCGCTAACCGCTTGCAGTCTTACGGGGTGCGTGCCTTGCGAGCATTGTTTGCGTACGTCGACCACGCACTCATGAAGTCGCTTGGCTTGCAAGTCTGTCCGAGCCGCGTCATGCGGCGCCGCAGCTATCCGTACTCCCCATCCAATCAGCATCAGATCCACTGAGGGAATCGTCATGCGAAGAAAGACCATACATGAAACGTTTAATGCCTGCATCGTCGCGGCGATGGCGCTCGTCGGGACAATCGCGGCTTCATCGGCGGCCGATACAGCCTATCGGCCCCTTGCCCCGATTAAGCTAGAGGGGCAGGGCGTCGTACAGGCGCTGCGCCTCGACCCAATCTCGCGCAGGCTGTTCGCTGGCGGCTCACGCGCGATCGAGGTGATCGATATCGACGCTGGAAAGCGCGTCGGTACTGTCGAGCTGGGGGGGCGCGCTTCCGCCATTGCACTCGGTACGGATATCGGGCGCGGTTTCGCAAGCGTGCCGGGTGAGAACGCGGTCGTCACGTTTGACCTCGCTTCGCTGAAGGTCCTGAGCACCGAGAAGCTCTCCGGCGAGCCTGGCGGCATGACCTATGATCCCGGCACCAAGCAGGTGTTTGTATCGGGCAAGGACGGCAAGCTGACGGCGATTGTGGGGACGACAGGCAAGGTTGCTGGCACGGTTGCGGTAGGTGGTGTGCTGAAGCAGGCCGCGGTCGATACCCGCGGTGGTCTCTTCGTGGCGGATTCCGCCAAAAACGCGATCCACGTGATTAGCACGAAGGACCTGAAGGTGCTCGGCCAGATCCCGTCTTGGCCTGCCGAGAAGCCGACTGGCCTGGCTCTCGACAATAAGGAGCGCCGACTCTATGTCGCGGCCGAGAACAACCGCATGGTGATCGTCGATCCTGATGCCGGTCAGATGATTGGCCAGGTCGAAACAAACGGGCGCGGTAGTGCGGGCATTGCTATCCAATATATGCCCGCCCGTCTGGCTTGGCTGGTGATGCCCACGAGCGATGGCAATGTCAGCGTGATCAAGAATGCCAAACTCACCGCGACCCTCGAATCGACTGTCGCTGCCAACGTCAGGTCAGACGCAGTCGATATCGATCCGCGGAGCGGTCGCACATTTCTGGGTGGTGAGGCCGAGGTGCTCGTTCTGAGCAGATGAGGCCTCCACTGTTCAACGGCTAAATCCATCATAGGCCGTTTTCTTCCCTTCATTCGATTTCATTTCGCCTTCAGAGGATCCTACCCAATGCGCAAGACGTTCCCTCAATTACCTGTCATCGGAGCCTTGCTTCTGGCTTCCACAGTTCTGAACTCCGCCTCTGCCGCTCCCGTCAGTGTCGACGCCATCAAGGGCAAGAAAATCCTCTTCGTGGTTGGCGATACAAAGAAGGGGAGTGAAAACGATGATCCACTCGTCAAAGGCTACCTGCAACTCAGGGGGGCGGAGGTCACTTACGCGAAGTCTGATACCGACGTCTCCGCGGCCAACGGCAAGGACTTGGTTCTGATCTCGTCAACGGTCAACGCGCGCGAACTCCGCGGCAAGTACCGGGATGTTCCGGTGCCGGTCGCGACCTGGAACGCCTATACCTTTGCTGACATGAACATGACCGGTAAGGTTCTGCACCACGACTTCTCGGTGGTGCGAGAGAAGCCATTCCACAACGAGAATCACGCCAGTTTCTATGCTCACGCCACGAGTAGTACGAACGAGATCCTGGCCGCTGCCCGTCTGCCGCACGGGATGTTCAACACCATTCTGTTCAGCGCGGGTGAGACCAACCCGAGCTGGGGAAAACCCGCGCTTAGCGCCGACGTTGCGGTAACCTTCGCAGATGATCGCAACCAGGCGGCCGTTTTTGCCTACGAGCGTGGGGCGCTGATGGCGGGAGAGTATGCAGCGCCAGCGCGCCGCGTCGGTTTGTTCATGGGCGATAATACGTTCTCGAAGCTTTCAGATGCGCAGGGGCCGACAGTTAACGATCCGCAGGAGTACGCGTGGTTTGCTGGCCGCCGCGTAGTCGATGCTGCGATTCGCTGGGCGCTGACTCCACCCGAACAGCCGGTCAGGGAGAACGCACCTCAGCAGTTCGAAGAGCTGAAGAAATTGGCCGCCGCAAAGCGAGTACTGTTCGTGCGTCGCCTGGATCTACCCTGGCCCGAGAATGAGGCATCGGATCAAGCCCACATGACTTGGCTCAAGTCGCTCGGCGTTGAATTGACTGTGGTCGATCAGATGGAGCCGGAAAGCCATGCACAGGGTAAGGATTTGGTGATCATCTCCGCGAGCATCAACAAGTACAAGCTCGGCATGAAATACGCGAATGCTGCGGTGCCGGTGATCGTTCTCGAGGCGAAAGCGGTCGACTCACTGCACATGGTGTCGCGGCGTCGGAACACCGACTACGGCGTCAACGACCACAAGGAGAGCCTCTATCCTCCGGAGAACTATGTGGACATTGCCCGGCCTGCGCATCCCGTCGCGGCGGGTTTCCCGGTTGGGCAGTTCAAATTGTACAAGACGCCAGGGGTCCTGGCATGGTCACGCCCCCCGGCTGGTGCGCAGGTGATTGCGACGATACCCAATCAGCCGGAGCACGCAACCTTGTTCGCCTACGAGAAGGGGGCCACCATGGCGAACGACGCTGTCGCCCCCGCTCGACGTGTTCTGTTTCCGATGGACGCATCGCGCTTCCCCGACCTGACCGAAGAAGGGCTCACGGTCTATGGGGCCGTCGTGAAATGGGGGCTGAGCAAGCCCCAGTCCTAAAAGTTCGCCTGGATGCTCGGATCGAATCGCGGGAGCGGCTCGGTCGGGTATCCTGGCGCAGCTAATTGCCGCCTTTGCGGTGCTCCGATTTCCCAAAGCCTGAGGACTACAATGAAGCCACTTCTCACTCTGTTTGCTGCTGCTGCCATGTTGCTGTCGACATTCACCGCTGGCAATGTACGTGCTGAAGATGTCGTTAAGGTGTGGACCCCACCAGCCCACAAAATCGTTGCTCAAACGATCATCGATAAGCTGATGAAGGAGCGTCCGGAGCTTCTCAGTGTGACGTTCCACGGCGTGCCGCCAGGGGCGGACAAGGATCGCTTTGCGATGTTCGCCGGGTCGTTCCTTGATCGGATTGGCAAGGCTTCCGCCGATGACGATATCATGGTTGCGGCCAAGGGCTTCACGATCATCGACCCGCGTTGGAATAAGAAGGATCCCGAACCGAAATTCCTCGTGCTCGTTCCGCTACGCGATGCGCAGTCCCGTAATGTGGGATGCATCGTGTTTGCATTCAAGAACACCAAAGAGTTCACCAAGACCGAAGCAGAGTTTCTTGCCGCCGCCAACGGCATTCGCGATAGCATCCGCCCCATGATCGCGGACCACGCGTCCCTGTTCGCGCCGGCAAGTTGATCATGCGCGAAGACCTGCTTTGATTGATCGGTGCCATAGACCGGTCGATGGCTCCACTTAGAATCGGCATGGGCTCCGGCGCGGCAAGTAATCTGCGTCGGGGCCGCGATCTAAACTCGCGCCGGACCGGAGCAAAGCGCGCTGTAGGAGGGATGGCTCTGACCGAGTCGGAGTGGCGGCCGTAACACTCTCCCTTCACCCAGGGGGCCGACAATCACGATGAATTGCTAGAGAGCGACACCGTCAATTCGGATGCAATGCGCGCTGCCATAGCTGAAGGAAGCGAAGCCGCTTGAGCTGATCGAGGGAGGCCAGCAACTCTGGACCGACACGGATCGGACGAAGCGCGACGTCGCGAGCACCAGGAAAGCTGATAATGCCATGCGTCGCCTCTAGGTCAGCGCGGACGGACGCCATCCCTCGCTTGGCAAGCTCAATCTGACCGGTTCGGGACAAGAGGAAGTCGAGGAAGAGCTTGGCAGCATTCGGGTTCTTGGCCTTGGCAGAGACGAAGGCGATCCGCGACATCACCAGCGTATAGTCGGAGGGAAGAACGAAGCCGAGGCTTGGATCGTTCCGTTGCCGCTGCAGGACATATGAACCGATTGCGTTGTACGCCAATGTATGTTCGCCGGACACCACGTGTTCGATCATCGCAGCGGTCGAGGAATAGAACTGGGCGTCGGCTTGGCCCATCGCGCGGACAACTTCCCAGGTGGCTGGGATGCTGGTCTGCAAGTCCTGAGTTGCATAGAGAAAGCCGACGCTCGAGCGCTCGGGATCGTAACTCGCGACCTTCCCCCTGAAGGTTCCCTGCGGTTGCCCGACCAGTCTGGCAAACTCTGCATGAGTGCGCGGTACCGCCGTGTCCGGCAACAGGCGGGCATTGTAGGCGAAGACGATGGGTTCTGCTGTCGTTCCATATGCTTGACTTTTCCATTTCGCCCAATCGATGAGATGGTCTTTCTCCGGCGAGGCGTACGTCATGGCATAGCCGTCATTGATCAGCTTCATCTGGAGGTCCATCGCTGACGACCAGACCAGGTCGGCTGTTGCCCCAGCGGCTGCCTCACCGATGAAGCGTCTATGGAGCTCCGTCGAATTTAGGTCGGAATACTCGACCTTGATCTTCGGGTAGAGCGCTCGGAACTGAGCCAGGAGTTCGGGTACCTGGGAGGCGTCCGCGGTGGAATAGATCGACAGCGAGCCTTCGCGATTGCCAGCCTCGATGATCTCTGCATATTCGACAGGGTAGCCCGTTGGGATTGGTGTTTCCGTCCTGGGGAACGGCGAACCTCCGATCAGACCCAGGGCGATCGAAAGCACAATTCCACGGCCCATCTGTCTTCACCATCCGTCGGGCGTCGGCACTGTTGCAATGCGTACTTCCAAGGCAACGGCGCAATCGGCTAAGCTATCCTTTACGATCATGGAGCCGAAACCGCCGCCTAAGAAAGATGCGGTGGACCGGCAGGAGGGAACAGTAGCATGCGCATCCTCATTGTCGAGGACGACGCGGCACTTGCCCGCGGCATAGTGTCGTCCTTGCGCCTTGGTGGTTATGCAGTCGATCATCTGTCCAACGGAGCCGACGTAGCTCATCTGCTTCGTCAAGACGTGTTCGCACTTGTGGTGCTCGATCTTGGGCTGCCGGATCAGTCGGGTTTTGATATTTTGCGCGAAATTCGCCGGGCGGGACTCCAGACGCCCGTCATGATCCTGACCGCTCGCTCTGCGGTTGCAGACCGGGTGCGCGGGCTCGACCTCGGGGCCGACGACTACTTGACGAAACCCTTTGATCCGGCCGAACTGGAGGCTCGGGTACGCGCGCTGGTTCGCCGCGGGAGCGGCCACCCAGATCCAATCCTTTCATGTGGAGACCTTGTCTACGATCGCTCGTCTCAAGTTGCTACGCTTTGCGGCAAGACGCTCCCATTGCGCAAGCGCGAACTCGCGATCCTGGAATCGCTAATGACGAGAGCGGGAAAAGTAGTCTCGAAGGACCGCCTGATAAGCGAGGTCTTCGGGTATGACGAAGAAATCTCGCCGAATGCGATTGAGGTCTACATTGCCCGTCTTCGGCGATGTTTTGGGGAATCCGGTCCCAGGATCGTAACGTTGCGGGGATTAGGTTACCTCATGGAGTCAAATGCGGTGGAGGCGGGCCAGTGACCTTCCGCTCGCTTCGCATTCGCGTTGCGGCCTATCTGCTCATTCCGATGGCCGCGTTGGCCGTGGTGCTTGCGATCGGTGGAACGTGGTTCGTCGAGACATTCGTGACTAAAAGCTTTGACCGAGTGCTCGGTGGCTCAATCCTGGCGATCGCCGAGCGACTTAACGTACAAGACGGACAGATTATGGTGAATCTGCCCGCAGCTGCCTTCGGAATGCTGTCGAATTCGGAAGGCGACAGTATTTTCTACAGCATTACGTCTGACGGACAGTTCGTCACCGGCTATCAAGATCTGCCGCTTCCCGAGCACATGCCGGCGCCATATTCGCTGAGCTACCGGGACGCAGTTTTTCACGGCCAGCGCGTGCGCATAGGCATGACACTGAGACCCATTTACGTCACCAAGCACAATGCCCTCGTGCAGGTTGCGGAGACGACCCAGGGGCGAGATCTCTTCGCCCGCCGCATGCTGATCGCTCTGACCGTCCTTGGACTGGTTCTCGCCAGCATCGGGAGTGTGCTTATCTGGCTCGCAGTGCGGCTGGGGCTTAGTCCTCTCGACAGGCTCCGGTGGGAGGTGGAGCATCGCCGTCTCCTCGGCCACGGCTCGATCGCCCCCTTTTCCCTTGCCAATGTTCCACAGGAGGCGCTGCCGCTCGTCGGTGCTCTGAACGATCTCCTCGCACAGCTCAACCAGGCGATGGCGGTGCTTCGCCAATTTACTGCCGACGCTTCGCACCAGCTGCGCACGCCAGTCGCGATTGTGAAAACCCACCTCGACTTGCTCGATCGGCAGCCGCCAGGCAGTCCGGCCTGGCGCTCCTCGCGCTCCGATATCGACAGCGCTATCGATCGGCTCGACCATTTGATCATGCAGCTCCTCACGCTCGCCGCGATCGAGGAGGATGCAGCTCGGCAGTCTGCTCCTGCTCGGTGCGATCTGACCGAACTCGCCCGTAGAACGGCCTTTGATTTTGCTCTGATTGCGCGGCGCCGGGGGATCGACCTGTCTTTCGATGCGAAGGATCAACCCGTCCATGTGATGGTAGTCCCTTTGTTACTTGAGCAGGCATTGCGCAACCTCCTCGACAACGCGATACGCTACAACCGCGCTGGTGGACGGGTTTCGGTTGGCGTGTCCGTCTTTGCCCCCAAAGATGGGGCAGCCATTGCCGTCCTTGATGTCGAGGACGATGGTCCGGGTATCCCCGAAGCGCAGCGCGAGCTGGTTTTCGAGCGCTTTCACCGGGTTACGCGTCCTGATGATCCCGGCGGCAGCGGCCTGGGCCTCGCAATCGTGCGCGCATTCGTTGGGCGGTTCGAGGGGGCTATCTTGTTGTCGGAGGGGCACGGCGGCCGCGGCCTGCGAGCTAGAATCACCCTCCAGATCGCCGATGCGGCAGGTGACGACCTTCGCATTCATGGAGCCGAGCTGGTCTAAAGAGGCCCAGAGGGATTCTGAACGGGCGTTTGATTCCGATCGTTTCGACGCCGAGGGCAGAACTTCGCTTTGCTTCAAGGATGAAGTCTGAGCGGATGGCAAGCCGAGCCAACGTCAGCAATGGACGAATTCGGACAAGCGACCACTCAAAGGACGGGACCGATCATGCTCCTGATCTGGTCATCAGCCGCCCGCTATCCAAATACCTGCGAACGATAGATTACTGAACGTAAAAAGTGAAAGCGGGGAGCGATCCTTGCTGCGACAGATGCGCACATTGCCGCATCCCTCCTCTCTTCTCGGCCCTTCTGCGCCCGACAGTCCCCCGTGTCAGGATCGTGCAAGCTTTTCTGGACGATACCAAGCAGAAGCAGGTGCGCAATGACATGCGCGGTCGGCACAAAAGGGAGGACCAGGATGCGGTCAAGCGCAGTCGTTTCGTTGATTCTGTCAATGTTGGGGTTGATGTCGGCGGCCCTAGCCCAAGATGCAGTACCAGCGGGGTATCCGTCGAATTATCGCGAAACGATCGAGGCAGCCAATCGCGAAGGTGCGCTGTCCATTTATTCGAATGCCGATGCTGGTGAAGTCGCGGACCTGCTGGCGCAATTCCAGCGGCTCTATCCCAAGATCAAGGTCGAGTACGCTGATCAGAACTCGACGGAACTCTATAGCCGCTTCATCGGCGAGGCGGCAGCAGGCAAGACGGCCGACCTGGTCTGGTCTTCGGCGATGGACCTGCAGATGAAGCTCGTTAATGACGGATACGCCATGACCTATGCTTCGCCCGAGAAGGCGGCGCTGCCCGGTTGGGCGCTCTGGAACGACCAGGCCTTCGGAACCACCTCCGAGCCCGTCGTCTTCGCTTACAACACCCGTCTGTTGCCCGAAGCGGAGGCGCCACGCACGCACACGGATTTTGCGAAACTAATCGGCGAGCGCGGCGACACTTTCAAGGGCAAAGTCACCTCCTACGACCCGGAACGTTCCGGGGTTGGGTTCCTGTACTTCACGCAGGATGTGCAGCTCGCTGCTCCCGCGGCGTGGGATGTCGCGCAGGCGATGGGGCGAGCCAATTCGAAGTTCTACACGTCAACTGGAGCGATGATCGAGCGCGTGGTGTCGGGCGAACATGTCCTCGCCTACAATATGATCGGATCCTATGTGCTGCAGCGCCAGCGCAAGGATCCGAGCCTCGGCATTGTTCTGCCATCTGACTATACGCTGGTGATGTCGCGGATTGCGTTCATCGCGGCCAAGGCCAAGAATCCGAACGCGGCCAAGCTCTTCCTCGACTTTCTCCTCTCCCGCACGGGTCAGATCGAGCTCTCCAAGCGTTCGATGGCTTCGGTGCGCACGGACCTTGAGGCAACGCATGGCATCGCCAGCCTTCCGGGCCTCCGTAACGTCACGCTTCGTCCGATCAAGGTCGGTCCCGAGCTGCTCACCTACCTTGATCAGAGCAAACGACTTCGGTTTCTCAAGGATTGGCAACGCTCGCTGGCGAGCAATCGATGAATCGTCCGCTTCGTATTGCGATCATAGTTGCAACCGGCATTGCAATCCTGGGTCCCGTTGGGCTGGTCATCTACCAGAGCTTCCTCAGCGGGCCCTTTTTTCAGCCCAATGTCACATTGACTGTTGAGGCGTACAAATATGTCCTCCTGGAAGAAGATGACTTTCTCGAAGCCTTTTTGAATTCGGCGATTATTGCGACAGGAATGACCGCGATAGCCGTGCCGCTCGGCTGCATCCTGGCTTTTCTTATCGTCCGCACCGATCTGCCAGGGGGGCGTCTGATCGAGCCCCTGATTCTTGTCCCGATGTTCGTTTCATCGGTGGTGCTGGCATTCGGTTTTGTCGTCGCTCTCGGTCCTGTTGGGATCGTCAGCCTGACGGTCAAGAATTGGCTCGGCGTGATCCCTTGGTACCTTTATTCCAAGACGTCACTGATCGTGATCGCGGGGTTGACCCATGTACCTCACGTTTTCCTCTACGCATCGTCGGCGTTGCGTTCGCTGGGCTCGGACGTGGAGGAGGCGGCGCGCTCCGCCGGTGCAGGCCCCCTGCGGGTCGCGCTTACCGTCAGTCTGCCGATGATCATGCCTAGCATTCTCTATTCGACCGTTCTGGTGTTCTTTCTGGGCTTCGAACTTTTCGGCTTGCCCCTTGTGCTCGGTGATCCCGAGAGAATTCCGGCTCTCGCGACATTTCTCTATAAGCTCACGAACAAGCTCGGCACGCCTTCATACGACCTGATGGCCGTCGTTGTGGTGGCGATTATCCTTGCGACGCTTCCGCTCGTTTATACCCAGCGCCGGCTGCTCGCGGCTGCAAATCGTTACGTCGCAGTCAAAGGCAAAGCGACCGGGCGAAAGCCGCTTGCGATCGGGTTTTGGCGTTGGCCGGCGACTGGGCTGATCGCGGCTTGGTTCTCAGTGACGGTCGTCATCCCGGTTTCGGCGTTGGTGTTGCGATCGTTCCTTGGAACCTGGGGCGAGGGCGTCAATATCTGGGCGAACCTAACAACAGTGCATTTTCGCGAGCTGTTCGAGTATCCCAATCTGGTTCGCGGTATCACCAATACGCTGCTCATCGCCTCGGTCGGAGGAGCATTGTCGGTCGCCGTTTACACGCTGATCAACCTTGCCGGCCATCGGTGGCGATCACACTGGATAGCGATGCTCGACTATCTCGTGCTCGTGCCGCGCGCCATGCCGGGCCTGGTCGCGGGTCTTGCGATCTTCTGGGTTTTCCTGTTCACGCCGCTCCTGCAGCCGCTTCGTCAGACGCTCATCAGCATCTGGTTCGCGTACACTCTGGTGTGGCTTGCCTACGGGATGCGTCTCGTCAGTGCAGCCCTCCTTCAAATTGGTCCCGAACTGGAGGAGGCGGGGCGGGTGGTCGGCGCCCGGCCTGGTCAAGTAAGCCGCGATATCACGCTTCCCTTGATCAAGGCCGGTCTGATTGGGTCTTGGGTGCTGATCTTCGTTACCTTCGTGCGTGAATACTCGACCGGCGTCTATCTCCTCAGCCCAGGAACCGAGGTTATCGGCTCGCTCTTGGTCTCGCTGTGGGGCACGGGCGCCGTCGACCTCGTCACCGCTCTCTCCACCGTCAACATTGCTTTGGTGCTCGTCGGTCTCGCGCTGATGTTCGCCCTCGGAAATAAACGTCATGCCTGATTTGGTTATAGAAGACCTGCACCTGCGATACGGATCTGTAGAGGTGCTCAAAGGCATCGACGCAAAGTTCGAGAAGGGATCGATCGTCTGTCTCCTCGGGCGTTCCGGAAGCGGGAAGTCGACCTTGCTGCGTTCGATCGCCGGGCTCGAGGAGCCATTCTGTGGCGCCATCCGCATCGGTGATCTCTCGATCTTCGACGCCAAGGCCCGTGTGAATCTGCCACCGGAGCGGCGCGACCTGGGCTTTGTTTTCCAATCTTATGCATTGTGGCCGCACCGCACTGTGTTCGACAACGTCGCTTATGGCTTGCGCCTGCGCGGGCGGGGGGCACAGGAGGTAGGAGACAAGGTCAAGATGGCGCTCGACGGTGTGGGTCTCGGGGCATTCGCCGAGCGGTATCCGTCGCAACTGTCGGGCGGCCAACAGCAGCGGGTCGCCATTGCCCGGGCTCTCGTCTATGAGCCGCCGGTCCTCCTTCTCGATGAGCCTCTTTCAAACCTTGACGCCAAGCTACGAGAAGAGGCGCGCATCTGGATCCGTGGCCTTATCAAGCGGTTGGATATTACGGCGGTGTTTGTTACCCATGACCAGAGCGAGGCGCTCGCTATCGCCGACCAGATTATTCTTTTGGACGGCGGGCGATTGGTTCAGTCCGGCTCTCCCAAGGAACTCTATAACCATCCCACAAGCTTATTCGCCTCAGAGTTCATGGGCACCAACAATACGCTATCGGCTAAAGTCCTCACGCAGGCGGATGGACGGACTTTGATTAAAGTGAGCGGCCAACCGCTCTGGGGTCGAACTTGCAGCGCTCGTTTCCAGAGCGACGAGGCCAGGAGCGTCGTCCGCGTCGAGGCCGTGCGTCTCGCAGAACGGCCGCAGGAAAATTCTCTTCTCGCGGACTATGAGACGTCAATCTATCTCGGTGACCAGTTCGAACATCTTTTTCGCTGCGGCAACCAGACTATCCGGATGCACTCAGCGAATGAGTGTAGACCGGGAGCTTACTGGTTGGAGATCCCACACGAGCGGCTTTGGGTTTTTGATCCATCAAGTTAGCGCCAGCGGAGGTCGGTTGAGAGCATGCCTATTTCCGTCGATCGCTTGATGAGGTGGACTTTCGTCGCAGCCCTTTCAATCACTGCAGCCGCGCCTAGCGTGTTGGCAGAACCCGCTGCGCGCAACGCTGCAGCTGCCGCCTGGGCTAGCGATGGTCGACCGCTGCCGCGACCGGAGTTTCTCCAGCCGCAGCTCGACCAGCGCCTTCCGCTCTATCGGCCATGCTCCGAGCAGCCTTTGCAAGGCGTGCTCGAAGGCAGCGCGCCGACGATTCTGCCGCAATTGGTCCAAAGCTGGATCGCGGCGTTCCAACAGCTGCACCCGGCTGTGCGCGTGAACCTTCCTCCACCGTATTCCGCGCCGCAGGGCTCGCTCAGTCCGACGCTGCGGCAGTTTCTTGATGGCGGCAGCCATTTTGCCCTGGTGTCGCGCGACATGACGCGTGCGGACGTCGTTGCTTACGAGCGTGCGCATCGGGCGGTTCCGCGGCCGATCCCCGTGGTGGGGGGCGCCTGGCGTCACTTTGGCTTCGTCGACGCCATCGCTGTTGTCGTCAACGAAGCCAATCCGTTGCGGACACTGACGCTCGCGCAACTCGATTCGGTGTTCTCGGCCAGTCGTCTACGCGGATACATACAAGTCCGCACTTGGGGCGACCTTGGCGTTCACGCCTGGGCGGACAAGCCGGTACGTGTCGTGGGCGCTGCGGCATGGCGCGGCGCAGAAGCTTCTGCGCGCGCTTTGGTCGTGCACCGGAACGTCCTGAGCGTCGGCCAGGCTTCCGGGGTATGGCGCGACGATATCGCGGCCGAGGGCAGCGAAGCGGATGTGCCCGATCAGGTAGCCGCCGATCCCTACGCCATCGGCTTCACCGGTATGGGGCACCTTGTGGCCGGCATCAAGACGGTAGCGCTGGCGCGAGAGTCGGGCGGCCCAGCGGTGGATGCGACTTACGAAGATGTTGCGCTCGCACGCTACCCGCTGAGTCGCGTTGCCTATCTGGTGCCGTCCCGCGCCGCCGACCAACCGCTCGATCCGGTGCTGCGCGAGTTCGTGCGCTTCATTCTGAGCCGAGAGGGACAGCGGATTGTCCTTGATCAGGGCGTCATGCTGCCGTTACGGGAGTCGCAGGCAGCGGCCGCACGCCGGCTCATAGACGACAGTGGCCAGCCTGACGGCTGTAGCCCGCTTGGCAGGCACTGAGGTAGCGGACGGACGCTTGTTGCCGACCGAACAACGATTCGAACCACATCTTGGTCATTGGAATGAACGACGATGCAACTCAACGGAATGCTCCACGGCTCGAAACTGCTCAGCCACGTCGGCTTTCCCAGCTCGGAGGTGCTCGGACCCGATGCCGACGAAGACGCGATCCAGGATCTCATTGCCCGCCACGGTCTGATCTTCATCAAGCCGGTATTCCGCGGTGGCGTCGGCAAGAAGGGAAAAGCCGGGCTGATCGGTAAGGCGCGGGACCTAAAGACCGCGCTCGCCGAAAAGGAGCGACTGTATTTTGCCGAGCACCGTCACGGCAACGCCTCTGTCAAGGCCAACGGCGTAACCTATGAGGCCGGTATCCCTGCCGAGCACGAGGTCTATTTCGCCATCACGGACGACACGCGCTTCCGCGCGCCGACCATGACGCTTACCCATCGCGGCGGCGTCGACATTGAGCAGCTCCCGAAGCACGAGATCGCTTCCGTTCCCTTCGAGGCGCTGACGGGGCTGAAAGCCTTCGTGGTGGCCAATGCGCTCAGCGACATCGGCGCCCCACGCGAGATCGTCTCGCCGCTCGTCCAGCATCTGCCGAAGCTTTGGGAGCTCGTGCATCACTACGGCATCACGACGCTCGAGCTGAACCCGATCCGAATGCGCGCCGGCCGCGACGGTCGGCTGATCCCCGTCGCTTGCGATTTCAAATGCGGATTCGATCGCGACGATCCGCGCGTCACCCGGCTCGGGTTGCCCGCGCAGCTGTTCGCGGCCGGTGTGTCGGCGTTCGAGCAGGAGGTGAACCAGTTGCGCACCCACCAAGGTCAATCAGACGTCTTCGTGATCAACGAGGCTGGCACAATCCTTGCGCCTACGTTCGGCGGCGGCGCGAACAGTCTCGTGACAGAGGTCTTGGGCGAGGCCGCGATCATCTCGTCGGATTTCGGCGGCAATCCGCCCTATGAGAAGATGAAGGCGGTCGCGGCCATCTGTTATCGCCACTACCTCGCGCAAACCAATGTGCTCTTCATTATCGGCGGCAAGTCGAACAATACCGACATCCTGGAGACCTTCCGGGGTATGGGCGATGCACTACGCGAGCATTTCGTCGCCTGTGGGCCGACCCCGCTTTATGTGGTGGTCGGCCGGGGCGGCCCGAATCTCGTGCGTGGGATGGGCAACCTCGCCGAGACGCTCGAGAGCCTCGGGCTTCCCTATCGCTTCTTCGGCTTCGACAGCGCCATCTCCGAGGTTGTCACCTATGCCAAGCGGGTCGACGCCTGGATGTGCGCCGGCGGCCGCGCCGAGATCGCGGCGTCGTTGGGCCTGAAGGCCGCAGCTTGATCAAAGAGGAAAGAGGTCATGTATCGCCAGGGCATTAAAGACTTTCCCTACTTTCTCAGCGTCGGCTCGCTTGCCGAGATGGCGACCCGCAAGGATCGGGTGTGCGTGCTCAACATCCTCGGCGGTGAGTCCCGGCAGGTGACGCCGACGAGCCATGCTTTTTCCGGAGGCAACGTGGTTTTCGGTACGTCCCCCGGCCGAGCGGGCGAGAGGCTGAAGACCGCAGGCGGCGACATTCCGGTCTACAACAATGTGCGAGAGGGGCTCGCGGCCGGGCACTGCTTCAACACCGGCGTCGTCTACCTGCCGCCGACGGGCGTGCGCGACGGCGTGGCGGAGCTCATCCGGGTCAATAGCGACTTGCAGAAGATCGTGATCATCACCGAGAAGATCGCCGTGCACGATGCGCGGGAGATCCGCGCCATGGCGCAGGCCAATGGCGTCGATGTGATCGGCGGCAATTGCCTTGGTGTCGCCGACAGCTGGAACCGCGTCCGCATCGGCGGCGCGCTCGGCGGTGACCATCCCGAGGAATCGCTTCTCAGAGGCTCGATCGCGATCTTTTCGAATTCCGGCGGCTTCACCACCACAATCGCGCAATATTTGGCGACCGCAGGTTGGGGCACGACGACCCTGATCTCATCCGGCAAGGACGTCTATATCCATTACGCTGCTCGGGATTTCGCCCATGCCTTCGGCGCTGACGAGCGCTCCCGGGCCGCCGTGCTCTATGTGGAGCCGGGCGGCTACTACGAGCAGGGCGTGGCGTGGTCGAAGCCGGTGGTTGCCTGCGTCGTCGGCCGCTGGAAGTCGAAGCTGACGCGTGCCGTGGGACATGCCGGCGCCATGGCGGGCTCGGGGGACAGCGCCGAGGACAAGGAGCGCTGGTTCATGGAGGCCTTCGGCGTCGATGGCCTCTTCACGCCTGAGCGTCCGGTGGTCTCGGCCAAGGGCGCGGTCGTCACTAATATCGCTGACATCCCTGCGGCGCTCAGTGCGGTGATGGCGCTCAATGACCGTACTCCCGACTTCGCGCCACGCGGCAGCCTGTCGCTCAAGCCCTGGATCGCCAATGATCAAGGGCTGCACTTGCCGCCGGATCTCGCCATGCCGGCGGTCACTGCACCAGATCCTTACGCCGTGCAGATCACCGCACTCGATCGGCAGGTCGGCGCGGTCGTCGCCCGGCAGAACATGAAGGACAAGTCCGGCGCGTCGCAGATGGATCCCGCCACGCAGGTGACGAGCGTGCACGGTCATTCGGTGCTCGAGCTTGCGCTCGAACCGCTGGAAGCGAACTTTGCCCTGCCGCTCGTGCACGAGATCGCCAGCGCGAACGACCGAGCCATGCTCGACATTGCTGTGGCTGCCGAGGTCAATCTCGTCGGCGATCCGATCCTCGTCGCCGCTGACGCCGCCCGGGACGCCGGTAATGCGCCCAATGCTGTGATGGCTGCGGCAGCCGCCATCGTGGGTCCGAAGCGCGTGGCGCGAACGCTCGCCTGCACGCGCGCGCTGATAGATCTCTTCGCTCATTCCGGCCTCAGAGATGGTCGCGATGAGAGCTTCGACACGTCCAAGATTATATGCGACGCGTCGACCCGCGATCTGTTCTTCGCCACCGAAGCTGAGACGGCCGATCCGCGTCCCGAGGCGATGCTGGCTGCGATGGAGGCCCGTGGCGCCAAGTCGGCCTTCCTGAAATATCTTGGGGACCTTGGCGGCCGGCTGTCTCGAGATGCCATTCTCGCGGCCATTGCGATGACGATCGCCTGGGGGCCGCTCATGCGCAAGCGCATCTCGCGCCTGACCGCTGAGACGCTGCCCTGGTATCTTCGGCTCTACGGCGTCATGGTCGGCGCCACGATCCCCGGAGAGCATCACCAGTCGGGTTCGCTCTGGGGCATCTCACGCGACGAGCGCTTTGGGCGATGGACCATGGCCGACCTTTGTTTCCTTGCCATGACCGGAAAAAAGCCCTCCACCGCAGAGGCGCTGCCGCTGCAAATGCTCGTAGGACTCCTGATCTCGAACGGCCCCGGCGCCATCTCGGCCCAGGGCGCCAAGGGCGCGGTTTCGGCGGACGGGCCGCAGACCCCCGGTCGCGTCCAGATCAACAAGGCGATAGTCGGCTTTCTCACTCATACCGGCTACAGCCACGGCGGCAATGGCTTTGAGGGGATGGCTTTCCTGCTCGAGCAGTTCAAGGGCGCCGAGTTGACCGAGCCCACCGACCCGGACCATGGCGTCGACCTCAAGGGCATGGCGACCGCCTTCGCCAAGCGCTACAGGCGCGAGAAGGCCGAGGCCAAGGAACTCGGCGCCGAGGTCAGAGCGCTTCCCGGGGTTCACCACCCTGTCTTCAAGGGCAAACCGGTCAACCACGATCCCCGCGAGCGCTTCATCGCAGAGTTCATGGCACAACAAGGACAGTACAACATCTTCCACGCTTTCTACCGCGAACTCGTCCAGGCGCTTCACGACGAAGGAGCTTCGCCTTACGTTTTCTGTGTCAATGTCGATGCGGTGATCGCAGCGCTCTTGCTCGGCCTGCTCTGGCCCGACTATCAGGCTGGTCGCCTCAACGAGCGCGATCTGGAGCGCGCGGCCTTCACCGTCTTCCTCTACGGCCGTATGATCGGCGCCGCGGCAGAGATCGACGACCACCTCAATCGTGGACGCAATATGGACACACGTGCCGCAGCTTCTGCATGCAGCTTCGTGGTCTGATGTCAGCATGCCTACCGCCCGTCCGCGTCACATTGTGCGGCCGGTTAATGTCGAAAATGATTAGCAGCATTATGTGACGTGCAGCATGTTGTGTTGCATTCCTGCGCGGGCGCCGCGAGGGACGATACATGATCGAAAAGCGTCGCCCCCTTGCGTCCGGGCTCCGTATCGGACGATCCGGGGCGTATCAGCCGATGGGGCTGTCACGCGTATCATCAGGATCGTTCGTGAGGGGTAGGAGAGACCTGCCCGAGCCGGGAATTGAAATTCCCGGATATCACGCGTGAGATCGGTGCGTCGGGCCTGAAACCTAAGCCAGTCGGTTGCCCGCTAAGTTTCGGTCGGCAGGGCCGACTTCGAACTCCTCACCGCAAAGCGGAGAGCGTCGAGCGCATGATGTCGACTGACGTTGAAACCTACAACCGAGACAAGAGCGATGGCTGGGACGAAAAATCAATCCGATCGCCCCGAGCTTCGGGGTGATCGGATCAGGATGGCCGAGAGGACGAGTAACCCGGCGAGCGGCCTAGCGGTTAAACCGAACAGGTTGAGCGGGTGTCATTCCCATCGCCGTCAGTGGTGATCAAAGGCTACACGTTTCGCAGCTCAGCTAGGCTTTCATTGAGTCCATGATCGATAGCAAATCAGCGATAGCCTGTTTGCATTTGGCCGCATCAGGATTATCCTCGCGCACTGCCTGAAGAGCACGATCGATTGCCTTATCGACCTTGTGCCAATCCACGGCCGCACGTGGCTTCAACCCTGCTTCCGCCTCGTCCCACTTGGTTTCGAGATCCTTGATGCGTGTCTTGGCGGCGGCCAGATCGCCCTTATCGATCAGTGCCGCGACGTCAACGACAATGGTGCGGAACGGCGTAAGGTCGCCGAGTTTGGACGCAGCCGCTTCAGCGCGCGATACCAGCGACGCTCCTTCGATCGCGTATGGAAAGTGCTGCGGCGAAGAAATGGCCAGAACGCCGGTGACGAGGGTCAGAATGATCTTCTTCATGGTTGCTCTCCGTTGTTGATTGTCCGGGAGGCTTCGCCCGGACGGCTCTGCAGAACTCATTCGGATGAATTAGGCGTCCACCTTTTCGGCTCGATCGCTCTCGAAGGACACCCAGATCACGAGCCCGATAATGACCGTTAGGAATGCGAGGCTCGTATGGATCGTGCCCAGACCAAGTCCGCCGTACTCGCGCGATTGCGACAGCAGATCTCCAAGCGAGGCGCCGAGCGGCCGCGTCAGAATGTAGGCCAGCCAAAAGGTCAACACCGCGTTCGCACCGAGGAAATAGGCCATCGCAATCACTGCGATCAAACCCGAGAACGCGATCACCCCATAATTGAAACCGAGACCAAGCGCTTCCGTGGCCAGATCGCCTGCCGCAGTACCGAGTGCGAAGGTAAACAGGATGACGGCCCAATAGAATTGTTCTCGTCGTGTGGTGACGATGGTGTGGATCGAAAGCGTCCGCTCTATGCGGTACCAGGTTGCGAAGAGAGCGGCCAATATAACGGCAAAGGCGGCGGTACTGACGTAGAGACTGACCTCAAGCTTGTCGGTCAGCATGTCAGTGATTTGCGTGCCAACGACGCTGACCAGCACCACCGTCAACCAATAGACCCAGGGGACGTAACGCCCTGTTCGCAGTTGCATGACCAACGCGGCGACGAGGAAGCAAGTCATGATCATGCCAGTCACGCTCGTCCCGAGCCCCACGTGAACAGCCAGGTAATCCGCGCCGGTTTCGCCAACCGTCGTCGACATGATCTTGATTATCCAGAAGATCAACGTCACCTCTGGAACCTTGTTCAGCATCCGAGTATCGGCGTGCTCAGGATAGGACACTTCAACAACTCCAATTTCGATGGTTGTATCGTTCGGTGAAGGGTGTCCCACTGGACTTAGCTGCGGCTTAGGTGATGCGGTTTTGCTAGAGTGCGTCCCCAATTCACGTTCATTAGGGCCAACGGGATCGCGCCGCGCGGTCTGCAGGTAGGCTAAGGATCGGCTAAGTCTGAGCTGTCATTTGCGGCATGGGGCGGAAAGCTCAGGAGTAGACGATGCTGCGTGTATTGACCTTTGCCGGTTCGACGATCTTGTTGATCAACTCGGCCGCGCTTGCCGAGCCTTCACGAAAAGATACCAACGATGCGGGACCTGTCGCATCGGCGAGAATATCTCTGGAAACGGCGGTCTCGATCGCTGAGAAGCATGCAAGCGGCAAGGCCGCGCGCGTCGAGTTCGAGAGGCAAAGGGAGGGTGCTTGGATCTATGACGTGGAAGTGCGAGCCGGTTCGACGGTGATGGACGTCAAGGTCGATGCCGAAAAGGGAACGGTCATTGCATCGACGGTTGATCCGACTGACGCCGATGATGGTGACGACAAACCGGATTGAGCCTCAGCCGAGAAGGCGCGCCGGCGGGTTCAGTCTCGCCGGCGCCTTAGCTAAATGGAACGGACATGCGAGTGCTGTTGATCGAGGACGACCACATGATCGGTGCCGCGGTCATGCAAGCGCTTAGGGACGCCGCGTACGCCGTCGATTGGGTCAAGGATGGCGATCTTGCCATCGAGGCAGTCTATAGTGAGACCTATGATATCGCGTTGCTGGACCTTGGGCTTCCGGTCGTTGACGGTCGCGAGGTGCTGCGGAGACTTCGGGCTGAAGGCAGAAAAGTTCCCGTTATTGTGCTCACCGCGCGTGACACCTTGAACGACCGCATCGATGGCCTCGATCTCGGCGCCGACGACTATGTGGTTAAGCCGTTCGAGATCGGGGAACTTCTGGCGCGCATGCGCGCCGTACTTCGCCGCCAAGGCAGCGGTTCGTCGCCCATCCTCACCAATGGCCGAATCGAGCTTGATCCGGCCACGCGGGAAGCGTCCTTTTCCGGAGAGAAGGTGGTGCTAAGCGCACGAGAATTTGCGTTGCTGCAAGCCCTCCTAATGCAGCCCGGCGTCATCCTATCCCGTGGCGACCTGGAGCGACACCTCTACGGTTGGGGTGAGGAGGTCGAAAGCAACGCGGTTGAGTTTCTAATCCATGCCGTGCGCAAGAAGCTAGGAGCTACGGTAATCCGAAACGTTCGTGGCGTTGGATGGATGGCAGATCGGCCGCCATGCTAGAGTCACTGCGTGGACGCCTATTCATCGGGTTCACCGCCATCATTGTGGTGACCGGCTGTATCGGAGGCCTATTTGCCTACGTCTGGGCGTTTAACGAGGCGATCGAAATGCAGGACGCGGTCCTGATCCAGATCGGCGCCGTTGTACAGGGGGAAACCTTCCCGGACAGCCAACCCGTGACCGGCGTCGATGCGGAAGCGAGGGTGACCGTCGCGGAGATCGGAAAATTCCATCACGATTCTGACAACGACCGTCAGTTCGTAAACTTGCCAGACGGTCTGCACAATGGTGTGCGCGAAGGCCAACCGGTACGGATCCTGCTTCGCACGCGGCCCGATACGAGCCGCATTGCGGTGATGCAGCGTACGACGATCCGAGACGAAACAGCAGGGGAAATGGCGCTCCGAACGCTGCTGCCGATCGCCGCGCTCATCCCTTGTCTTATGCTCGTAACCGCCTTTGTAATCGAGCGCTCGCTGCGTCCGATGGTGCGGCTCGCCCATGATCTCGATGTTAAGCGGGCTGACGACATGCACGAACTTCCAGCGGTGGGCACGCCCAGCGAGTTGTATCCGTTTATCACTTCGATCAACGGCCTCCTGGCACGGATGCGCAACCTGATGGACCAACAGCGGCGTTTCGTAGCAGATGCCGCCCATGAACTGCGCACGCCAATTACCGCACTTAGCTTGCAAGCAGAAAATCTGGATACGGTGGACCTTCCCGGTCAAGCGCGCGAGCGAATTGGCTCCCTCAAGGAGGGGATGCGAAGAACCAAGCGGCTGCTTGAACAACTATTGACGCTCGCGCGGCAAGATAGCACTCCATCAGGTGAATTCGCCGCCGTATCTCTCGACCAGATTGCGAAGGAAGTTGTCGCAGATCTTTTGCCGGAAGCCGCGAGCCGGGAAATCGATGTCGGCTTCGAGATGGTCGAAGCCATAGCGGTAAGGGGCGAGCTGGTAGCGCTCACTTCCCTGGTGCGTAACCTCGTTGAGAATGCGATCAAATTTACACCGAAGGGCGGGCAGATCGATCTCGGCGTCTATCGCGAGGGCGAGCGGGCCGTCCTACAAGTTGAAGATACGGGACCCGGTATTTCGCAAGGCGACCTCGACCGAGCATTTGAACCATTCTATCGCGGGCGACACCCGACCGGGGAGGGGGCGGGCCTGGGGCTATCTATCGTGAAACGGATCGTTGATAAAATAGGCGGCTCGATCGTACTCGAGAACATCACCGACGCGGGGGGCCGTTCGGGCCTTCGTGCGACCGTTAAACTGCGTCTAGCGTAATGACGTGGAAGGCAGTGTTCGATCGGCGCGTTGGGTGATCGCGGGGAAGTCGCTCTGCAACACCGTTCATGTGTTTCCTGAGGGCACCGAGGCGAATCGTTGGCGGAATCCAACCGACATCGCCGAATGATGAGTTTTGCCGTCAATCTCTGCACGGTGTTTCACCACAACGGGTTCTGGGCGGATCCAATCGGCAACTGGGGTACATTGCGCGGCACCGTGAACCGGCAAATTCCCCTGGGCATTACACGGCACGAGCGGCTCCAACATCTGCCTTGTGGGTGAGCTCGGATATGGTTTCAGTCACTCTTTTGGCAGCGGTCCTGCTTCGACTTAGGCGCCTGATGCATACAGCCCCACCCGGCTAGCGCAGCGGAGTCCACTCTCTGAGCCTCTGGCACGGACGCTCAACAAACCGTTCGTGCTCAATCCGGTGAACCGCCGTATACGGACCCGTATGTACGGTGGTGTGGTAGGGAGGAGCCGCGAGGCTCTCCCTATCCCGATCGCTTCTTGTGCCGCTTTGCGGGAAGGGGAAAGAGCATTTTCGTTTGAAGAGATTGCTAAGTCTGAATGTCCTTTGGCGCCGGGAAGGCGCCATCAGTCTCCGGTGATTTACGCCAACCCTCTTCGACGACGAAGACGCCTACACCCTGATTCTGGTCTCGCAGTCGCTCGCCGAACGGTGACCGAGCCAAGCCGAGTGAACCGCCCGCTCATTCAGCCGAGCTCTCTGCGGCCGGTTTGAGGCGGCCTACGATTTGCTCACCCGCCCGACTCGCTTGAGTAAGTCTCCCGGTTCCACCCCCAATGCCTCGGCAATCTGCCCAAGGACGGTGACGCTTGCCGACACATCGCCGCGTTCGATGGCGCCGACGTAACGGGCGCTTAAGCCCGCGCGCTCGGCCAGCTCCTCTTGCGTCATTTGCAGATCGTGGCGTTTCCGACGCAGGTTCGCTGCCATGATCTCCATGAGATCCATAGCGACATGGGAACCCGAACCGGAACGATCGTTCTAGGAACGATCGTTCCTATTCGTCGCCGAACATGCTATTTCATGAGACGGCAAATGCTAGCTGGAGCCGCCCGATCAAGGTGACCGTCTCTGCCGGAGGGGATTGCCGAATAGGATGCAGAGTTGCCAAAGGGCTGCGGCGAGCTAGCCAAACGATAGCGAAACGTCCCTGCTTTCACAAATCGGACAAAATGCAAAAACCATCGCTAGACCCGGATGTAGCCGATAGAGCGCCCGACGATCGGGCACTGACGCCCTATGACGAGCAGCATGTCGTCACGTACCTGCGGCTTCTGCAGGCCGAGGGCGAGGGAGCTGATTGGCGCGATGTCGCTCGGATCGTGCTGCATATCGATCCTGAGTGCGACCCAAATCGCGCATGTGGTGCATACCAGAGTCATCTCGCGCGCGCCAAATGGCTGACCGAGGAGGGCCGTCTATTGCGCGGCTCTGAGCCCAAATAGAACGAAAATCTTCGCTCAGAATCTGCCCCAGCAAACAATTTGCTCCCGCTAGCCAGTGGTCAACTCCGAGCACCACGTGGTGCCAAACTAGGATCTTCCCGCAACCCAATCGATTAGAATTATTGCGTCCCAATCCTTGCCAGCTGCGTAAATAGGGGCGGGTGCAATGCCTTAGTTCGACTGGCGGTCGTCGGATTCGTATAGGAGCCTACAAGACGCCGAAATCACCGACATCGCCTGGGAATGTCTTCGTCGCAACGCGGACTATCGACGCGACCACGAAGCGATTGCCAACAGCCCGCAAGGCGAAGTGACATCGGAGTTCAGGAGGAGGTGGGGCATCTGCTTTCGCCCATGACCCGCAGCGGTCGTTCAAGCAACAGACCATCTTTTGGGGCGCCCGAGGTTCTGCCGGCCGTCATGCCGGTCGCAGCGACCGCGCCGACCGTCAGTAGTGGCGCGGCCTCTCATTCAGTGCTTGATATTGCGGCCGGTGGGGTTCGCCGTGCCTGCGGACGGCTGGCATGTCGTGCTGCGCCTCGGCACGGTGGGGCGAGGCCGCACCGGTGTCGCAAACCTCATCCCGCGTTCGCCTTGAGCCCCGCGGCCTCTATACCCGCGATCGCGCAAAGCTCGTCATTGTCGGACGTATCGCCGCTGACGCCGACGGCACCGAGCAGAGTGCTGCCATCGAGGATCAGGACGCCGCCGGGCACCGGGACCAGGCGGCCCTGCGCGATGGTGTTCACGGCGTCGATGAAATAGGCCTGCTCCTGCGCGCGTTGAAAAAGAGCGCGCGACCCCATGCCCATCGCCAGCGCGCCATAGGCCTTGCCGTGGGCAATCTCGGCGCGCATCAGGCTGGTGCCGTCCTGCGCGGCTGTGACCTTCACGGCGCCACGAGCGTCAAGGATCGTGATGACGAGCGGCTTGAGCTTTTTCTCCACGCCCTTGGCCAGCGCGGCGTCAAGAATCTTGCGGGCAACGTCGAGGGTCAGCTCGGCCATGGTCTATTCCTTTATGGGGTAATCACTTGTCGGAAGGGGATGTCGCACAGTTCAGGCTCATCGCCAAGACGCGGGCAACGTGAAGTGGGGCGCGTCCGCTACCGTCCTTGATCTGGTGCCGGCACGAGGTGCCGTCGGCCACGATTAGCGTGGCGGCGTCGGCGCGCCGGACCGCGGGCAAGAGCGAGAGCTCGGCCATCTCGATCGAGGCCTGGTAGGTGTCCGCGCCATAGCCGAACGCACCGGCCATCCCGCAGCAGCTCGACTCGATGGTTTCCACCGCCAGCTCAGGTACCAGGCGGAGCACCTTCTCGACCGGCTTGAAGGCGCCGAAGGATTTCTGGTGGC
Source organism: Bradyrhizobium erythrophlei (assembly GCF_042430365.1). Lineage (GTDB taxonomy): Bacteria > Pseudomonadota > Alphaproteobacteria > Rhizobiales > Xanthobacteraceae > Bradyrhizobium > Bradyrhizobium erythrophlei. The sequence continues at coordinate 15,380 of NZ_JBHMET010000185.1, read as the reverse complement.
AATGGCCGTGGACCATCGCCTTCCGGGCAACCGTCTTGAGCGGCAGGCTGAGCCGTCCGGCCTCGGCCTCGCGCACCAGGAATTCCTCGAACAACAGCGCGTGCGCGCTGACGTTTCGTGCCACCTCGTCCGATCGCAGCGACAGCAATTCGTCGCGCAAGGTCAACAGACAGCTCGGCTCGAGGCCGACAATGGGCACGCCGCGCGCCGCAAACGGCGCAAATGTCGCGACCAGCCGGTCGAGCTCGGCGCGGGCCTCCTCGACCAGGCCGGCCGACAGGAAGGTCCGCCCGCAGCAGAGCGAGCGGGCCTTATCCGCAGGCTTCGGCAGGTGCACGCGATATCCGCCGGCAACCAGCACGTCGAGCGCGGCATCGAGGTTCTCGCGCTCGTAGGCGCGGTTGAACGTGTCGGCGAACAGCACGACCTCGCGGCCGTCGGTGGGGCCGAACACCACGGAGTCGGGCTTGAACGTGTCGCGCCGGAAAGCGGGCAGGGCGCGTTGCGCGCTGATGCCGGCAATCTTCTCAAATAGCGCACGCAGCAGCGGGCTCCTGTTGCGCAGGTTGGCGATCGGCGCAAAGCGCGACGCAAGATCGGCGTAGCGGGGTAAATAGCCCACCAGCCGGTCACGCAGCGACAGGCCGTGCCTGGTCGCACGCGCCGCCAGAACCTCGATCTTCATCTTGGCCATGTCGACGCCGGTCGGGCATTCGTGGCGGCAGGCCTTGCAGGACACGCAGAGTTTCAGCGTCTCCATCATGTCGTCGGAGGCGAGCGCGTCGGGGCCGAGCTGGCCGGAGATCGCGAGCCGCAGCGTATTGGCGCGGCCGCGGGTCACGTCCTTCTCGTTGCGGGTTGCGCGATAGGACGGGCACATCACGCCGCCCTCGAGCTTGCGACAGGCGCCGTTATTGTTGCACATCTCGACTGCGCCTTGGAAACCGCCGCCGGCGCCGGGATAGGCCGACCAGTCGAGCACGGTCTTCAGGTCATCGACCCGGTAGTCCGGCGCGAAGCGGAACAGAGAGCGGTCGTCCATCTTGGGCGGATCGACGATCTTGCCGGGATTGAGCGTGTTGCCGGGATCGAAGCGGTGCTTGACCTCGCGGAAATCGGCGACGATGCGCGCGCCGAACATCGGCTCGTGGAATTCGGAGCGCACCAGGCCGTCGCCATGCTCGCCGGAGTGCGAGCCCTTGTACTCGCGCACCATCTCGAACGCCTCTTCGGCGATGGCGCGCATCGCCTTGACGTCCTTCTCGAGCTTGAGGTTGAGCACCGGGCGCACATGCAGGCAGCCTTCGGAGGCGTGGGCATACATCGTGCCGCGGGTGCCGTGCTTGGCGAAGATGGCGTTGAGCCGCTCGGTGTAGTCGGCAAGATGCGGCAGCGGCACCGCGCAGTCCTCGACGAAGGAGACCGGTTTGCCCTCCTGCTTCATCGACATCATGACGTTGAGGCCGGAGGTGCGGAAATCCGCTATCGCTGTTTGCGTCGCGGGTTCAATGACGTCGACCACACCGCCCCATTTGCGCTGCGGATGGCTCCAGCCGAACCCGAGGTCTGCCATCAATTCGGAAAGCTGCTTCAGCTTCTGCAGGTTGTCGGGCTGATCCTCTTCCGCGAATTCGACGATCAACAGCGCATCCGGATCGCCGCGCACGGTCGCCTCGATCACGGGCCTGAACATTGCGATCTCGCGCCCGAGCGCGATCATGGTGCGGTCGACCAGCTCGACGGCGATCGGCCGCAGCTTGACCAGATGCTGGGCGGCGTCCATCGCCTCGTAGAAGCTGCCGAAATGGCAGACGCCGAGCACCTTGTTGCGGATCACCGGCCACAGCTTGAGTGCGACCTGCGTCGTGAAGGCGAGTGTGCCCTCCGAGCCGACCAGAAGATGCGCCATGTTGTTAGGCGCGTTGCGCGGCACCAGCGCATCGAGATTGTAGCCGCCGACGCGGCGCTGCACTTTCGGGAATTTGTCCGCGATCTCGGCCGCCTCGCGTTCGCCGAGGTCGAGCATGTCGCGGAACAGCTTCAATCCGCCGTCGGGCGCATTCACGTTGGCAAGATCGCGCGGCACCTCGCCGAAATGCACGAGCGTGCCGTCCGCCAGCGCCGCGTCCATCGACAGCGTGTTGTCGCGCATGGTGCCGTAGCGCAGCGAGCGTCCGCCGCAGGAATTGTTGCCGGCCATGCCGCCGATCGTCGCGCGCGAGGCGGTGGAGACGTCGACCGGAAACCACAGTCCGTGCTTTTTGAGCTGGCGGTTGAGGTCGTCGAGCACAATGCCGGGCTCGACCACGCAGGAGCGATTCTCGATATCGAGCGAGACGATCCGGTTCAGGTGCTTGGAGACGTCGACGACGATGCCGTTGTTGATGGTCTGGCCGCATTGCGAGGTGCCGCCGCCGCGCGGGGTGACGATTCGTCCGTCGTCGCGGGTGATCGCAAGCGCCCGCAGCGCCTCGTCGGTGGTCTTGGGGACGACCACGCCGGCCGGCATGATCTGGTAGAACGAGGCGTCGGTCGCGTAGCGGCCGCGGTTGAAGGCGTCGAAAAAGACGTCGCCGGTCAGTTCTGACCGCAGGCGCCGTTCGAGCGGTGAGGCGTTCTTCATCCCAAATCCGATGTGATCCAGGAGGGCCGTTGCCGCGGTCTCCTGTCGATTATGCATTCATGCGCGATGATAGTTACATTATGAATTCATAATCGGCAAGACTATCCGCCCTGAGGCGTCGTCTCTGGCGTCGTTTCGCGATCCTCGGACAGGTGCTCGATGGCGGCGGTCCGCTTGTTGCGCAGGTGCTGGAACAGGATGTCGCTCAGTTCGCTGGCGGCGCGGCGGCGTAGCGCGTCGAGGATAGCCTCGTGCTCGCGCATCGCCTCGGCCCAGCGCTGCCGCTTGCGGGCGAAATTGGCGGAGTAGCGCACGCGGCGGATCCGGCCGGCGAAATTGGCGTAGGCGGTCTTCAGCGTCTCGTTGCGGGCGGCGGCGACAATGCTCTCATGGATGCGCTGGTTGACCTGGAAGTAGCCGTGCATGTCGCGATGCAAATAGTGTCCATACATCTCGTAATGCAGCCGCTCGATCGCGGTGATTTCCTCGTCGGTAATGGCCTCGCAGGCCAGCCTTCCGGCCAGGCTCTCGAGTCCTGCCATCACGTCGAACAGCTCCTCGAGGTCGCGCGCCCTGAGCTGGCGCACCCGCGCGCCGCGATTGGGCAGGAGTTCGATCAGGCCCTCGGCGGCCAGCACCTTGAGGGCCTCGCGGAGCGGGGTTCGGGAGATGCCGAGCATCTCGCAGAGCTGGCGCTCGGGAACGCGGGCGCCCTCGGGGATATTGCCTTCGACAACATAGTCGCGAAGCCGCAGCAGGATTTCCCCGTGCAGCGAGGCTTCCTGGCGGTCGCCGCCATTGCCGGCGGCCGGCTCAGCGATCGGGGTCCTGGTTTCGAGAATCGTGGATTTCATATGCACGACAGTAATTTACCCATTTGGTTGCGTCGATGTTCACAATTAAATACCAAAAATAGATTGAAAAGACAAAAAATGAATGCAAAATGACTCGCGTATCTGGCCGAACGTGCCGATTGGGAGGGTTTCATGCATCAAGGACGCCATTTCCTGCAGATTCCAGGACCGAGCCCGGTCCCAGACCGGGTCCTTCGCGCCATGGATATGCCGGTGATCGATCACCGCAGCGCCGAGTTCGCCGAGCTCGGCCATGCCGTGCTGGAGGGCAGCCAGCAGATCTTCCAGACCTCGGGCCCGGTGGTCATCTTCCCGTCGTCGGGGACCGGCGCCTGGGAGGCGGCGATCGTCAACACGCTGTCGCCGGGCGACAAGGTGCTGATGGTCGAGACCGGCCACTTCGCGACCCTGTGGCGCCAGATGGCGGGACGGTTCGGCATCGAGGTCGACTTCGTGCCCGGCGATTGGCGCCGCGGCGCCGACCCCGCCGAGATCGAATCGAGGCTCGCGCGGGACACCGCGCACACCATCAAGGCGGTGATGGTCGTGCATAACGAGACCTCGACCGGCGCCACCAGCCGGATCGCGGACATCCGCGCCGCCATCGACCGCACCGGCCATCCGGCGCTGTTGATGGTCGACACCATTTCCTCGCTCGGCTCGGTCGACTACCGGCACGACGAATGGAAGGTCGATGTCAGCGTCAGTTGCTCGCAAAAGGGCTTCATGCTGCCGCCCGGCCTCGGCTTCAACGCGATCTCGGAAAAGGCCCGCGCCGCATCCCGGGTCAACAAGATGCCGCGCTCCTACTTCGATTGGGACGAGATGCTGAAGCCGAATGCGAAGGGCTTCTTCCCGTATACGCCGGCGACGAACCTGCTCTATGGCCTGCGCGAAGCCATCGCGATGCTGCTGGAGGAGGGCCTCGACAACGTATTCGCCCGCCATCAGCGGCTGGCGGCCGCCACCCGTGCCGCCGTCACCCAATGGGGCCTCGAGGTGCTGTGCCAGGAGCCGTCGGAATACTCGCCGGTGCTCACCGCCGTGCTGATGCCGCCGGGCCACGACGCCGATCAGTTCCGCAAGGTCGTGCTCGACAATTACAACATGTCGCTCGGCGCCGGCCTGTCGAAGGTCGCCGGCAAGGTGTTCCGCATCGGCCATCTCGGCGAATGCAACGAGCTGACATTGCTCGGCGCGCTCACCGGCGTCGAGATGGGGCTGTCGGTCGCCGGCATTCCGCACCGCTCCGGCGGGGTCGATGCCGCGATGAAATATTTCGAGCAGCGGACGCAGAGCAATTCGTCGCCGCATCTGAAGGTGGTCACGACCTAATCCATGATCCGGATCCGGAGGGCCGCGTTAGCGCAAAGCGTGCCGCGGTTTTCCGAGGCGATCACGCTCAGACGATGAGGCGCGCGGCGTCGCGCGTCCAAACGACTCAAAAACCGAAAATTCGGGAGGGGAAAACGTGAGGATTCGTTTCAAGGCCACGCACGTCGTGCTGGCGATGCTCTGCGTGATGTATTTCATCACCTATGTCGATCGGGTGAATATCGGCACCGCGGCGAGCGATATCCAGAAGGAGCTCGGTCTCACCAACACCCAACTCGGGCTGGTGTTCTCGGCGTTCGCCTACCCCTATCTGCTGTTCCAGGTGGTCGGTGGCTGGGTCGGCGATCATTTCGGGCCGCGCAGGACCTTGTTCTGGTGCGGCATGGTCTGGGCCGCGGCGACCATCTTGACGGGCTTTGTGAACGGTCTGCTGACGTTGTTCATCGCCCGCGTCGCGCTTGGCTTTGGAGAAGGTGCAACCTTTCCGACCGCTACGCGCGCCATGCAATATTGGACCCCCGCGACCAGGCGCGGTTTCGCGCAGGGCATTACCCACGCCTTTGCGCGGCTAGGCAATGCGGTTACGCCGCCTTTGATCGCTGCGCTGATGTTTTGGCTGACGTGGCGCGGCTCGTTCATCGCGCTGGGACTGGTCAGCCTGCTGTGGGGCGTGGCCTGGGTCCTGTATTTCCGCAACGAGCCCAAGGATCATCCTGACATCACCGAGGCCGAACTGGCGTCGCTTCCGCCACGCCCGATCGGTACGCGACCCCAGGTGCCGTGGGGACCGCTGTTACGCCAGATGTGGCCCGTCACGCTCACATATTTCTGTTACGGCTGGTGCCTGTGGCTGTATCTGAATTGGCTGCCGCTGTTCTTCAAGAACAACTACAGCCTGGACATCAAGAATTCGGCGCTGTTCGCCTCGGGCGTTTTCTTCGCCGGCGTCGTCGGCGACAGCCTGGGCGGAATCCTGTCTGATCGCGTTCTCAAGAAGACGGGCAATGTCCGGTTTGCGCGGTTGAGCGTTACGATTACCGGCTTCGCGGGCGCCTTCCTGTCGCTTGTTCCGATCCTGTTCATTCACGATATCACGATCGTTGCTCTATGCCTGTCTGGAGGTTTTTTCTTTGCCGAACTTGTGATCGGTCCGATGTGGTCGGTGCCAATGGATATCGCTCCGAAATATTCGGGCACGGCTGCAGGCCTGATGAACACCGGCTCTGCGTTTGCAGCAATCGTTTCGCCGATTGTGGCTGGCCTTGTAATCGACGCTACCGGCAACTGGTACCTGCCTTTTCTGATGTCGATGGGATTGCTCCTTCTTGGCGCATTTACTGCGTTTCTCATGCATCCCGAAAAGCCCTTTGAAGCACCCGAGGAAGTGAAGCCGGTCAAGCGAGGTGTACTCGTTCAGCAGCTAAAATGACTCTTCTACCTCCGCACAGGTGGTCAAGATCTTCTCGGATCTTTTTCCAATTGTGACGAAATCACCTCCGGGAGCAGCAGCTGTCGGTATCCCGGAGTGACTGCATGTCGAGCCTTGTCGATATCCAATCAACACTGGAGCCAAACTATGCCCAACTACAAAATTCTCATTCTCGGTGCGTCGTATGGTTCGCTTCTTGCATCCAAGATGATGTTTGGTGGCCACAACGTGCAACTTGTTTGTCTGCCGGCTGAGGCTGCCCTCATCAATTCCGAAGGCTTTCGCGTGCGGATGCCGATCCGCGGCCGCAACGAGCAGATCGAGATCGATTCGCGCAAGTTGCCGGGAAAGGTGTCTGCTTCCGGTCCGGTCGATATAAATCCCAAAGACTACGACCTGATCGGGCTGGCGATGCAGGAGCCGCAATACGGCTCGCCTGGCGTGCGCGAATTGCTCGAAGCCGTGGCGAAGTCGCGCGTGCCGTGCATGTCGATCATGAACATGCCGCCGCTGCCTTACATGAAGCGCATCCGCAACCTGAACAGCGAATTGCTCCGACCGGCATACACCATGCCAGCGGTATGGGACAGTTTCGATCCCGGCACGTTGACACTGTGCAGCCCGGATCCGCAAGCGGTCCGGCCTCCGGAGGGGAAGGCCAACATGCTACAAGTAACGTTGCCGACCAACTTCAAGGTTGCACGCTTTGACAGCGAGAAGAGCAACGAGATCCTTCGCAATATCGAGAAGGATATCGATGCCGTTCGTTTCGATGCCCCGGAAGGCAAGATCGAGCTGCCGGTGAAGTTGCGTTTTCACGACTCGCTTTTCGTGCCACTGGCGAAATGGGCCATGCTGATGGCCGGCAACTATCGGTGCATCACCCAGGACGGCATGAGAACCGCACAGGAAGCGGTGCATGCCAACCTCAAGGAATCGCGTTCGATATACGACTTCGTCGTGGACGTATGCGTCAAGCTCGGTGCCTCGCGAGACGAGCTCGTACCATTCGAGAAATACGCTGTGGCCGCAGAAAGCCTGGTGCGTCCTGCATCGGCTGCGCGCGCGCTCAACAATGGCGCAACCAATATCGAACGCGCCGACAGGCTGGTGCAACTCGTCGCCCAACAACAAGGCATGAGCCATCCCGTCCTCGACGCCATTGTCATGCTCGTGGACGAAAGGATTGCCGCAAATCGCAAGAAGGCTGCGGCGACGTAACTGATCAATAGTCGACAACGGGTCGAAACGACTCGGTGAGTAATACGACCACCAACTCAAAAAAGGAGGAAATACATGAAGTGCGGACTATTAGCGATACCCTTGCTGTCGATGGTTTGTGGCGCGGCATTCGCTGCACCATTCAATATTGAAGAGGCTTCGATAGCCACGATTCAGAAAGCGATTAAGAGCAAGCAGATTACGTGCGAAGCCCTGGTCACGAAGTATCTTGATCGCATCGACGCGTATGACCAAAAGGGGCCGGCGCTTGATACGGCGATCACGGTTAATCCGCACGCTCGTGATACAGCGGCGCACATGGATGCCGATTTCAAAAAAAACCGGCAAGTTGGTTGGTCCGCTGCATTGTGTGCCGGTCGCGGTCAAAGACAATTACAACACGGTGGACATGCCGACGACGGCCGGCAATCTGCTGTTGAAGGACGTCAAGCCGGCTGTTGAAAGCACCGTCACGCGCAAGTTGCGAGAGGCGGGCGCCATCATTCTGATGAAAACCAATATGCACGAGTTTGCGATGTCCGGAACCACGGTCAGTTCACTCGGAGGGCAGACCAAGAATCCCTACGATCTGACGCGCACACCTGGCGGCTCGAGCGGTGGCACAGGCGCCGCGGTTGCGTCGAATTTTGCAGCCGCCGGCTTTGGTACTGATGGTGTCAATTCCATCCGTTCCCCAGCATCGGCGAACAGTCTGGTGGGGTTCCGTCCGACCAAGGGCCTGGTCAGTCACGCCGGGGTCATGTCAGCTTCAACGACGCAGGAAGTCGCCGGTCCGATCACGCGTTCGGTTGACGACGCGGCGATCATACTGGATGTGATTGCAGGCTACGACGCGGCCGACGCTCCGACTGCGCGAAGCGTCGGCAACATCCCGAAATCATTCACCGCCTCACTCGATCCGAAAGGCTTGTCCGGCGTTCGCGTCGGCGTACTTAAGAACTTCATGGGTAGCGAACCCATTCATGAAGAAGTCAATACCGCTATGGCGAATGCGCTGAAGGCGTTCAAGCGGGCGGGCGCGACGATCGTCGAAATTGACGATCCGTTCTTTGACGCAAACGTGTTCAATCGTGACTACGACGTGACGAAATGGGAATTCAAGACGCTGTTCAACGATTACTTGCAAACTCTGGGCGACAAAGCGCCGGTCAAAAACTTGAGCGAAGTGATTGCGTCGGGCAAATATCACAAGCCGTCCCTGGAAAAATTCCTAACCGCCACCGACGCGCTTGAAATGCCCGCCCAGGAAACCGAATATCTCGCGCGGCTTTCCAAGATCGACGGCTTGCGCGATCATCTGCTCGCGCGAATGGCGCAACAAAAAATTGATGTCGTGGTTTATCCGGAGCAGAAGCGCTTGGTTGTTCCTGTGACCGAATTGAACCAGGCGGATCGTACCGGCATTCTTGCCGCTATGACCGGATTTCCCGCAGTCACGGTACCCATGGGGTTCTCCAAACCGAGTTCCACTGCGCCGATCGGCGTTCCCATCGGAATGGATATTCTTGGGCGACCGTTCACCGAAGCGTTGCTCATCAAGATTTCTTACGGATTTGAGCAAGCGACCAAAGTACGCAAGCCCCCGCAGAGCGTTCCAGCATTACGCCAATAGCATCGGCTGCGCGCGCTCAACAATGGCGCAACCAACATTGAGCGCGCCGACAGGCGGGTGCAACTCGTCGCCCAACAACAAGGCATGAGCCATCCCGTTCGACGCCATCGTCATCCTCGTGGACGGAAGGATCGCGGCAAATCGCAAGAAGGCTGTGGCGCTGTAACAGGTCAATAGTCGACGACGGAGTCGAAACGAGTCGGTTGTGAGTGAAACGACCACCAACTCAAAAAAGGAGGAAATACGTGAAACGCGAACTATTAGCGATACTCTTGCTGTCGATGGTTTGTGGCGCGGCGTACGCTGCACCATTCAATATTGAAGAGGCTTCGATAGCCACGATTCAGAAAGCAATTAAGAGCGAGCAGATTACTTGTAAAGCCTTGGTCACGAAGTATCTTGATCGCATCAACGCATACGACCAAAAGGGGCCAGCGCTTAATACGACGATTGCAATAAATCCGGCCGCTCTGGATATCGCTGCACGTATGGACGCCGATTTCAAAAGAACAGGCAAGTTGGTTGGCCCGTTACATTGTGTGCCCGTTGCCGCCAAAGACAATTACAATACAATAGACATGCCGACGACAGGCGGCAATCTACTGTTGAAGGACGTCAAGCCGACTGTCGAAAGCACCGTCACGCGCAAGTTGCGAGAAGCGGGCGCCATCATTCTGATGAAAACCAATATGCATGAGTTTGCGCTGTCTGGAACCACGGTCAGCTCGCTCGGAGGGCAGACCAAAAATCCTTATGATCTCACGCGCACGCCGGGCGGTTCAAGCGGTGGCACAGGCGCCGCGGTTGCGTCGAATTTTGCAGCCGTGGGCTTGGGTAGCGATACCGTCAATTCCATTCGCTCTCCGGCATCGGCGAACAGTCTCGTGGGATTTCGATCGACCAAAGGCTTGATCAGTCGTGCAGGTGTTATGCCAACGTCGACAACACAAGATGTCGTCGGTCCCATTACGCGTTCGGTTGCCGACGCAGCGGTAATGCTTGATCTGATTGCGGGTTACGACCCAGGTGACGCTGCGACAGCGCGTAGCATCGGCAAAATTCCGAAGTCATTTTCGACCTCGCTCGACCCGAAAGGCTTGTTCGGTGTTCGAATCGGCGTCCTTAAAAATTTTATCGGCGCAGAGCCGCTTCATGAAGAAGTCAATGTCGCCTTGAGGAATGCGTTAAGCGCTCTGGAGCAAGCGGGCGCGACGATCGTCGAAATCGACGATTCGTTTTTTAGCACTGATGCATTCAACCGTGATTACGACGTACAGAAGTGGGAGTTCAAGACACAGTTCGACGGTTACCTGAAAGGTCTTGGCGATAAGGCGCCCGTCAAAAATCTGAATGAACTGATCGTGTCGGGAAAGTATCACAAGCCTTCTTTGGAAAAATTTCTGGTCGCCACTGACGCTCTCGAAGCTCCGGCCCAGGAAAACGAGTATCTCTCCCGACTCTCCATGATTGACGGTTTACGCGACCATCTCCTTGGACGGATGGCACAACAGAAAGTGGACGTCGTGGTTTATCCGGAGCAGAAGCGCCTGGTCGTCCCTATAGGCGAATTGAACCAGGCGGATCGTACCGGCATTCTCGCCGCCCTGACCGGATTTCCCGCAGTGACGGTACCCATGGGATTTTCTAAACCGAGTTCGACTGCACCGATCGGTGTCCCCATAGGATTGGATATTCTTGGGCGACCTTTCACCGAAGCGTTGTTGTTCAAAGTTGCTTACGGGTTTGAGCAAGCAACCAAAGTACGCAAGCCCCCGCAGAGCGTTCCTGCATTGCGCCAATAGCATCGGCTGCGCGCGCTCGACAGTGGCGCAACCAATATCGAGCGCGCCTGTCCGCGGCGACGGTGTCGCCGCCCGTCGCCGGCTTCGTCGTCGATGCCACCGGGAATTGGTACCTGCCGTTCCTGATGACGATGGGGTTGTTGCTGCTCGGCGGCTTCTCGGGGCTCCTGATGCATCCCGAGCGGCCGTTCGAGGAGGCTGACGCATTGGCTCCGTCCGGAAAGGTGGTGGCCGAGGAATAGCGACCGCAACGGAAGTGCGGTCCCTCGCTCCGCTCCTCGCGGGGAGAGGGTTGGGGTGAGGGGCTGTCTCCGCATACGCAACGGCAGATGCGTTCGTGGAGGCTCCCCCCTCACCCGGAACGCATCTAGCGATGCGTTCCGACCTCTCCCCGCACGGGTGGCGAGGTGAAGCAGAGCCCGTTGCTTCGACATAAGTTCATCACGTCCTTGGCGGAGGGCCATCGTATCTGCATGACGGCCCCCCGCCCGGCGAGGGACAAACCCGGCGAATAGTGATATGCGAGCGGCTTATCAAGACCGCTGCAAGACCGGGAAGGACGCCCATGACCGTGCACACTGGAAGGCATTTTCTGCAGATCCCGGGACCGACCAACGTGCCGGACCGGGTGCTGCGGGCGATGGACATGCCGACGCTGGACCACCGCGGTCCTGAATTCGCCGAGCTCGGTTTTGCGGTGCTCGCCGCGATGCAGCGCGTATTCCGCACCAAGCAGCCGGTGATCATCTATCCGTCGTCCGGGACCGGCGCCTGGGAGGCGGCGATGGTCAACACGCTCGCGCCGGGCGACAAGGTCCTGATGTGCGAGACCGGTCAGTTTGCCGTGCTGTGGCGCGGCATCGCCGACAAGTTCAAGCTCGACGTCGACTTCATCCCGGGCGATTGGCGCCATGGCGCCGACCTCGCGCAGATCGAGGCGAAGCTTGCCGCCGACAAGGCCCACAAGATCAAGGCGGTCTGCGTGGTCCACAACGAGACCTCGACCGCCTGCGTCACCTATCCGCTCGACGTGCGCAAGATCATGGACGCCGTGAAGCATCCGGCGCTGCTGATGGTCGACACCATCTCGGGACTCGGATCGCTGGCGTATGAACACGATGCCTGGGGCATCGACGTGTCGGTTGCCGGCTCCCAGAAGGGTCTGATGCTGCCGCCGGGGCTCGGCTTCAACGCCGTCTCGGAGAAGGCGCTCGCGGTTGCTAAGGCTAATCAAAGCATGCGCTCGTATTGGGACTGGCAGGAGGTCATCGCCTTCAACAAGGCCGGCACCTTCCCCTATACGCCCGCGTGCAATCTGCTGATGGGCCTGAAAGAGGCCGTCAAGATGCTGGAAGAGGAAGGGCTCGAGAACGTGTTCGCGCGCCACAAGCGCCACAGCGCCGCGACGCGCGCGGCGATCAAGGCCTGGGGCCTGGAGACGCAGTGTCTTGATCCCAACGCGCATTCGCCGGCCCTGACCGGCGTGCGCCTGCCCGAAGGCCACGACGCCGACAACTTCCGCAAGATCGTGCTTGAGAACTTCGACATGTCGCTGGGCACCGGCCTGAACAAGGTCAAGGGCAAGCTGTTCCGCATCGGCCATATCGGTCACTTCAACGATTTGATGTTGATGGGAACGCTGTCCGGCGTTGAGATGGGGCTCGACCTTGCCAAGGTGCCGCATCGCGGCGGCGGCGTGCTGGCCGCGATGGAAGTCCTGAAAGGTCGCGACGCCGTGCTCACGCCCAAGGCCGCCGTCGCCTGAAATTCATCTTGAACAGAATGAGCGAGACATGAACGCGCCCGTCAATTCGACCGAAGATCTGATTTATGCCGTCGAGGACGGGATCGCGCGGATCACGTTCAACCGGCCACAGGCGCGCAACGCGCTGACCTTTGCGATGTACGAGCAGATGGCGTCGATCTGCGACAGCATCAACCAGGATCGCTCGATCAAGGCGCTGATCCTGACCGGCGCCGGCGACAAGGCGTTCGCCTCGGGCACCGACATCTCGCAGTTCCGCGCGTTCAAGACCGCGCAGGACGCGCTTGATTACGAAGCGCGGATCGATCGCGTGCTCGGCGCGCTGGAGCAGTGCCGGGTTCCGGTGATCGCGGCGATTGCCGGGGCCTGCACCGGCGGCGGCGCCGGGATTGCGGCCTGCTGCGACATCCGAATCGGCACCGAATCGACCCGGATCGGCTTTCCGATCGCGCGCACGCTCGGCAACTGCCTCTCGATGTCCAACATCTCGCGCCTGGTCTCGCTGGTCGGTCCGGCGCGCACCAAGGATCTGATCTTCAAGGCGCGCCTGGTCGAGGCGCCGGAAGCGCTGGCGCTCGGCCTGCTCAATGAGATCGTGCCCGACGTCGCGACACTGCAGCGTCGCGCCGACGAAACCGCGAGGCTCGTCGCCAGCCACGCACCGATCACGCTCGAAGTGACCAAGGAAGCCGTGCGCCGCATCCGCCGCACGCTGTCGCGCGACGAGGGCGAGGATTTGATCCTGCGCGCCTATATGAGCGAGGATTTTCGCGAGGGGATGGACGCCTTCCTCAACAAGCGGACGCCGAACTGGAAGGGCAAGTAGCGCTGGAGGCGCCCGCCGCCATCTTCTCCTACAGGTCCGCTTTCGCGGGCGAAGCGGATATGGACCGGCAGCAAAACTTGCCGAATCGGTCCAGGAGGACCCACGACTGGAAGTCGTCGCTGCAGGCGCGCCACTCACACCACCGTCATCTCGCGCCTGAGTTGGGAGGCGAAGATAGTCTTAGGTATCAGTGCGTGGACGCCGCGCACGATGTCAACCACCTGGGTCACGCGGAAGCTCACCGCGACGCTGCACAGCGCGTAGGCGTCGAGCTCGCTGATCCTCGCCCGGGCCGCCAGAAACTTGATGGCGTTGCGCGCTGCGAGAGCCATCGCTGCGTTCAGGTCCTTGTCGAGGCCGATAATAATCCAGTGTGAATCTGTCTCGGCGACCGGCCAAGCCAGGTTCTTCTGCTTGTGGAGAATAACCTGGACGCGCAGCTCCTTCAGGCGTGTCTCAAGCGCCGTAAGCGAGATCTCGCCGTCGCCCTGCACCGCATGGCTATCGCCCGTATAGATCAGCGCGCCGGGCTTCCATACCGGGATGTAGAGCGTCGAGCCCTCGGACAAGTCACTGAGATCGAGATTGCCCGCGTGCGGGCCCGGCGGCACCGAACTGGTGACGCCGGGACTTAGGGGCGGGAAATAGCCATCGGGTGGCGCAACGCCAAAGGTGCCCTGGAACGGCTTCAACGGAATGGTGATGTTGGGCAGGAGCCTAGCCGTCATGGCCCGCAGGTCGAGATCGACATACTTGACCTGCCCCTGAGCATAGTCCTGCGGCAGTAGGCCGGTTCCCAGTGCGCCGGGATTGTTGAAGACGGCACCCCATTGGTAGGGACGGATCCGCTCGTAGCGGATCTCCAACACGTCGCCCGGCTCGGCCTTGTTCACGGCAATCGGCCCGATGATCGAATGCGGCCCTTTACCCGGATTATCGACGCGCAGCTTCGCCAGCGTGTCGATCGTTACGCCCGGCTGCATTTCATTGAGGAAATGCGACCAGGTATCCGGAAAGCTGATGATATCGCCCGAATCGATGGTGAGAATGGGCGCCAGGTTGGCGTCGAACACACCGAGCCGCACCGTCTCCTTCGTCGAGGGAACCACGTGCACGCGGCCTCCACCATGGGATTGGCGCTTTGGAATTGCGCCGGACTCCTGCGCCCGCGCCAGCCTCGCGAACCATGGCTCGACCGCGGCGAGCGCACCCATGAAGCTGCTTGCTTGCAGGAACTTGCGGCGCCAATGGCCGCGCGCCGACAGATAGCCGTCGAAACTCTCTTTATCGACCTCGTCCATATGGAGAAGCGCATCGCGGGCGCGATCATCGAAGGCGGCATCCTTGATGTCCTCGCGGACGATGCCCGTGCCCTTCTCGTCGCCGCAGCCGAAGAGATTGGCGCAGACGTGATGATCAGGGTGGTGGTGGGCGTGCTCACTTCCGTCGCCGTGGGTCTCGGACATGATGACCCCCAAGAAAGCGTTCGCGCGGTATGCCGCATCAATGGACCGCTAGCCGCGCTCACTGGCGATCAAGCAACACGCCTTGGAACGCCGCCTTACCTGGCGCGATGGTCAGATCGCGGAATTATCGCGGACCTCTCACAAGGTTCGCTTCGCTTTGTCGTACGAGAGAACCTTCAGTACCACGTTACTCGCTTGCCGTCGACCTTGAGGTGGTCGCCCGTGGTCCCCGCTCGTGGAGGGCCGATCGGTTCCGTCCCACCCCAGCACTCGTCTCCACATCGGCCGTCAGGGGGTAAACCGGAAAGCCGCCCTTATCGGCTCGACCGTTGCTTGAGCCCAAATTGGAGTCCGGGGCAAGAGACTGCAGGGGAATCGCATGTGGGCGTCTGCAAGTAGTTGCCAAATCGGAAGAAAGGGATTCTG
>NZ_JBHMET010000184.1:0-1249 GCF_042430365.1 Bradyrhizobium erythrophlei | reverse complement strand
GATCGGCTGCTTGGGGCATCGCCGCTTGGGTGTCTTCTCACCCTCGCTCGGGTGAGTGCCACTCCAGCGAGCGGCCAAAGGATTGGCACGGGACTGGGCCGTGCGCCCTTACTTCAGAAACGCCATCGTCTGCCGATCCGCTAACGGGGCTTCGTCCTCTTGCTGGCCGGCTTGAAGAATTCTGCCGGTTCAACATCAAGGACGGCAGAAAATTTGCCAATGATTTCCAGACCTACGTAGGTAATGCCCCTTTCCACCTTGCTCACATGAGCGCGGTCGACAGCTGCCTCATGGGCTAGCTCTTCCTGGGAAATCCCCCGCTGGTGCCGAATGCGGCGCAAGTTCGTTGCGAATAGCTGACGCAGATCCATTGCGCCAGCCAAGCGGCTTGTGGTTTATTGACCCACGGCTTTAAAACCGAATTCGTGTGGCGTGAGTAGATGGGAGGACCCTATGCCTCATGCGCTGACCCACCCCGGTGTTGCGGCAATTGCGCCGGCCGATCCGGCCTTAACCCCCTATGACCACGCCCACCGTGTGACTTATCTCAGGTTGCTCGACGCGTACGCTGAAGGTACCGACTGGCGCGAGGTCGTACGAGTTGTGTTGGACATCGATCCGGATCGGGAGCCGGAACAGGCGCGCAAAACGTTTGAAAGCCATCTAGCCCGAGCCCAGTGGATGACTGAACACGGCTACAGACACCTGTTGAAAGGCGTATTTGGATAGGTTCAATCCGCCAGTGGGAACAGCTCTCGCAAGTTCTAAACAACTGAGTTGACACATGCCTTCGGAGGGGAAACGCCTACAATCAGGTTGAGCGGCTGTTGTCGATGACCGGCCATTGAGCGGGACAGGCTTGTGTCGAAGGCGTAATCCCATTTTTCGGCCGGAGCTGAAACGGTGAGCTTTGGTCTGGGAAGGTCGAAGACCCCTTATCTTTCAATGGGGATTGACTGACACTCTCTCCGCCATTGCCCGATTTTGTTCGCTTGCTTACGATTTTCTACGATTTCATACGATCGATGGTAGCGGCTCGCCGTGCGATGTGCGCTCTTTCACGGTCGGTTTCCCCCAAATAGATGAAGCGTCCGTGAAGCTAAGCTCGCCTATCATGCCGCGATTGCCCAACAAAGGAGCTTGCGTTCGGCGGTCGGTCATGGCCGATCAGTATCGGCAGCGACCCGACCTCTAGCAGTCTGCTGAAAAACCTCTCGCCGTAGCGAGAATTTGCTGATTCAATTTTTTA
>NZ_JBHMET010000183.1:0-1648 GCF_042430365.1 Bradyrhizobium erythrophlei | reverse complement strand
TCAGATCCTATGGGGTGGCGGGTGGTCAAGAGAGGTTAGGATTGGATTGCCAACCACCCAGCCTCGGAGGACCAAGATGATCAAGCTCGATCGCACTGACACACCCGCCGCGAGGGAGCATGTCACGGTTTACCTTGCATTTGAACTGAGCAAAGCGAAGTGGAAGCTTGGCGTGTTGCTGCCGGGCTCACAGAAGCTGAGCCGCTACACGATTGGCGGCGGCGACCTGGTGGCCTTGGCAGCCCGGCTGGCGGACATGCGCAGGAAGGCTGCCGCGGGCGGGCAGTCGGTGCGCGTGCTGTCGTGCTACGAGGCCGGCCTCGACGGCCACTGGCTGCATCGCTGGCTGACGCAGCACGGCGTCATCAATCATGAGATTGATCCCTCCAGCATCGAGGTGAACCGTCGGGCACGGCGCGCCAAGACCGACCGGATCGATCTGGAGAAGCTGATGCGGACCTTCCTCGCCTATTTGCGCGGCGAGCCGCGGGTGTGCAGCATCGTCCACGTGCCGACGGTTGAGGATGAGGATCGCAAGCGCCGCACCCGCGAACGCGAGCATCTGATCAAGGACCGCACGGCTCACATCAACCGCATCAAGGGACTGCTGCATGGACAGGGCATCCGCGATGTCCAGCCGCTCGCTCGGTCGTTCATCGAAGGCCTCTCCAAGCTGCGCACCGGCGACGGTCACCTGATTCCCGTGCGGCTGAGGGAAGAGATTGCGCGCGAGCACGAGCGGCTGCGGCTGGTCGCCCGGCAGATTGCCGAGCTCGAGGCCAAAAGCCGCGCCGAACTGCGCGCCGCGCAGCCGGGCTCGCCAGAAGCCAGGATCATGCAGCTCATTGACCTCAAAGGCATCGGCCCGGTCGGCGGCCAGGAACTGGTCAACGAGGTGTTCTATCGCGACTTCGACAACCGCCGTCAGGTCGGCAGTTACTTTGGTCTCACCGGCACGCCTTACGACAGCGGCGAGCGAAGCCGGGAGCAGGGCATCAGCAAAGCCGGCAACCGGCGGGCCCGTGAGCTCGCCATCGAACTGGCGTGGCTCTGGACGGTCCATCAACCGGACAGCGCGCTGACGCGCTGGTTCCGCGAGCGGGTGCGCGATCTCAAGGGACGCATCCGGCGCATTGCCATCGTCGCCCTGGCGCGCAGGCTGATGGTGTCGCTGTGGCGCTATCTAACGGCCGGCGTCATCCCCACCGGCGCCGTGCTGCATCCAACGCTGTAACCGGCCGCGCGCCATGATGGCCGACGTGAGCCAGGACAGACGCGTGACCGTCGTCATCCAGGGGAGCAAACATCCCGCTCTCTCAGAGGGGTCCCGTCCTTGCTGGGCTTTGCCTTCACCCGTGCATGAAAGATCAGGGTACCGGGCCTCGTGCCTGACCGGATACAAGGTGATGCGGTCTTGCCGCATTGTCCTTCACGGCCCAGGCCTCGCAACACGTCTCGTTTGCCATCGCGACCGTGCGCCTTGTGCGGGCGCCATTGTGGCGCTGAACTCGTCGCGCTCAAGGCCGCTGCCGCGCCGCCTCCGGCGGTGGCCTACGGCCAGCCTTGACCGCTCCTCTCTTCAGCGCCCAAGACCGCCGCCAACAAACGACGCCCTCTTGACACCTCACACCCCATACAAGGATGACGG
>NZ_JBHMET010000182.1:0-1448 GCF_042430365.1 Bradyrhizobium erythrophlei | reverse complement strand
CTAGGAGCCTGTCTGAGTAGTGACTGGTCAAGAGGGTGCGAGTCTGATTCCCTACGTAGCGATGAGCAAGGAATTTCGCCCCTGGAAGATCGATGAGGCCCAGCTTCTGCCGCCGAGCGTGCAGGATTATGTGCCGCAAGACCACGTTTCGCGGTTGATCGTGTCGCTGGTCAGGGAAAGCCTTGATCTGTCGGCGATCCTGGGCAGCTACCGGAGTGGGCTGGGTCAGCCGCCGTTTGATCCGCGGATGATGACGGCGCTGCTTCTGCACGGCTATGCGAGCGGCATCTACTCGTCGCGGCGGATCGCCAAGGCGACGGTGGAGCGGGCGGATTTCATGATGATCGTGGCAGGCGACCCGCCGGACTTCCGCACGATCTCGGAGTTCCGGCGGCGGCAGCTTAAGGCGCTGGCCGACCTGTTTGTGCAGGTGTTGAAGCTCGCCGAGAAGGCCGGGTTGGTGAAGCTCGGGCACGTTGCGCTCGACGGCACCAAGATCAAGGCGAACGCGTCCAAGCACAAGGCGATGAGCTACGATCGCATGAAGAAGCGGGAAGCGGAGCTTGAAGCGGAGGTCGATCGCTGGCTCAAGGCCGCCGAGGCCGCCGATGCGGAGGAGGACCAGCGCTACGGCGACCAGCGTGGCGACGAAATGCCCGATTGGGTGGCCGACAAGCAGAAGCGGCTGGAGAAGATCCGCGAGGCCAAGGCCGCGCTGGAGGCCGAAGCCAAGGCTGCAGCCGAGGCGGAGAGCAAGGCGCGGGCCGAGGAGCGTCGCGTCGCCGAAGGCCGCAAGAAGAGCGGCAAGACGCCGACGAAAACCGAGCCCGACGGCAAGGCGCAACGCAATTTCACGGACCCGGAGAGCCGCATCCTGAAGACCAAGGACGGTTACATCCAGGGCTACAACGCCCAGGCCGCGGTCGATGGTGCCCATCAGATCATCGTGGCGCAGACGCTGACCAGTTCCTCCAGCGATCAGGCGCAACTGGCGCCGTTGCTCGACGGGATCAGGGCCAATTTGGGGACCAATCCCGACGAAGTGTCGGCCGACGCCGGCTACTGCTCCGCCGCCAACCTTCGCACGATCAAGCGGCGGCGCATCGAGGGCTACATCGCCACCGGGCGGCAGAAGCACGGCACCCAGTCCGCCACCGCGAAAAAGGCTTCAAGAGCCGGATCGCTGATCGCCAGGATGAGCACCAAGCTCAAGCGCGCCGGCTACCGAAGTCGCTACCGCTTGCGTAAGCAGATCGTCGAACCCGTCTTCGGACAGATCAAACAGGCAAGAGGGTTCAGGCAATTCCTGCTGCGCGGCATCGACAAAGTGAAGGCCGAATGGGCCCTGATCTGCACCGCTCATAACCTCGTCAAGCTGGCGAGGGCCGCATGAACCGCTATCATTAGGATAAAACCGCCTTCCCGGAGCTAACTGGACAGGCTCCTAG
>NZ_JBHMET010000181.1:0-37885 GCF_042430365.1 Bradyrhizobium erythrophlei | reverse complement strand
CAGAGAATCAGTCTTCGCCGATCTTCGCAACAAAGATGTGTGCATTAGATAGCGGTCTCGTCGGGGAGAGCACGAAATAAGCCGTAAGACCATCGCGCAGGGAAAGCCGGTGTGACCCCGGTTTCACCTGTGTCCTACCTCCCGTGCTTTTCGTTGCACGGGACCCATGGGTGCAATCGGCACCCGGCTTTCCCTGCGCCCTCTGCTCGAGTGGAGGGGGTGAATCGACGCACAACTCGGACGGGTTCCGCCGCGAGAATGCAATTTCTTGCCACGAAAAATGAGTTCCCCATAAGGGCGGATAATATATGGTGGCCCCGATGCAACGATTGTTGCTGGCGTGCCACACTTCCCGAACATTTAACCCTGAGAGGAGGCGGTTCTTGCGCGCGCCGCTTTTTGGCCACACCCCTCTATGAAAGCATGTTCCATAAAGCTGATTGGCCAGCGCTCGCGAACGACAACGGGAGACTTTTGATCCTCCCGGCGTTGTCAGGGAGGTAGAGGCTGGGAAACAGGTTCGCGATGGACGCCAAGACGAACATCAAGGGCAGGCTGCCGAGCCGTCACGTGACGGAGGGGCCCGAACGCGCGCCGCATCGCTCCTATCTCTATGCCATGGGGCTGACGACAGCCCAGATTCATCAACCCTTTGTCGGCGTTGCTTCATGTTGGAATGAAGCCGCCCCCTGCAACATTTCGCTGATGCGCCAGGCGCAGGCGGTGAAGAAGGGTGTCGCCGCGGCCGGCGGCACGCCGCGCGAATTCTGCACCATCACCGTCACCGACGGCATCGCGATGGGCCATGACGGTATGCGCTCGTCGCTGCCGTCGCGCGAATGCATCGCCGACTCAGTCGAGCTGACCGTCCGCGGCCACTCCTATGACGCGCTGGTCGGGCTCGCCGGCTGCGACAAGTCGCTGCCCGGCATGATGATGGCGATGGTCCGCTTGAACGTGCCCTCGATCTTCATCTACGGCGGCTCGATCCTGCCCGGCAACTTCCGCGGGCAGCCGGTCACCGTGCAGGACATGTTCGAGGCGGTCGGCAAGCACTCGGTCGGTGCGATGTCGGACGAGGATCTCGACGAGATCGAACGGGTGGCATGCCCGTCGGCCGGCGCCTGTGGCGCCCAGTTTACGGCCAACACCATGGCGACAGTCTCCGAGGCGATCGGCCTCGCGCTCCCGTATTCTGCGGGGGCTCCCGCGCCCTACGAAATCAGGGATGCTTTCTGCGCCGCTGCCGGCGAGAAAGTGATGGAGCTGATCGAGAAGAATATCCGCCCGCGGGACATCGTCACCCGCGAAGCCCTTGAAAATGCTGCGGCCGTGGTTGCGGCCTCCGGCGGCTCGACCAATGCTGCGCTGCACCTGCCGGCGATCGCTCATGAGTGCGGCATCAAGTTCGACTTATTCGACGTCGCCGAAATCTTCAAAAAGACTCCTTACGTCGCGGATTTGAAGCCGGGCGGCCGTTATGTTGCCAAAGACATGTTTGAGGTTGGTGGCATTCCGCTGCTGATGAAGACGCTGCTCGATAATGGCCACCTGCACGGGGATTGCCTAACCGTCACGGGCCGAACGATCGCCGAAAATCTCAAAAGCGTGAAATGGAATCCGCACCAGGACGTGGTGCGGCCCGCCGACAATCCGATCACCGTGACCGGTGGCGTTGTCGGGCTGAAGGGTAATCTCGCTCCGGAGGGTGCGATCGTGAAGGTCGCGGGCATGTCCAACCTGAAGTTTACCGGTCCGGCCCGGTGCTTCGACCGCGAGGAAGACGCCTTCGAGGCCGTGCAGAAGCGCACCTACAAGGAAGGCGAAGTCATTGTGATCCGCTACGAGGGCCCCAAGGGCGGCCCAGGCATGCGGGAAATGCTGGCGACCACGGCGGCGCTGACCGGGCAGGGCATGGGCGGCAAGGTCGCCCTGATCACCGATGGCCGGTTCTCGGGCGCCACCCGCGGCTTCTGTATCGGCCATATTGGGCCGGAGGCGGCGGTCGGCGGGCCGATCGCCCTGTTGCAGGACGGCGACATCATCGAGATCGACGCCGATGCCGGAGTTCTTAACGTAAAATTGAGCGACGCCGAACTCGCAAACCGTAAGACCAAATGGGCCCCTCGCGCGACCAACCATACATCTGGTGCGCTGTGGAAGTATGCCCAGCAGGTCGGGCCTGCGGTGGATGGCGCGGTCACTCATCCCGGTGGCGCGCACGAGAAACAGTGTTATGCGGACGTTTAAGCGTACGATATTTGCGTTTGCGTTAGGGGCCATTCCGGTGGCGGGCCCCGGATTCGGATTCGACGGAGCCCCGGTCAACCCGCAGGACACGGCCCTTCCGGTGGTTTCGCCGCAGCCGGGTGCCGCAGCCGCCCTGAAGCGGGCGACCGCAGTGCCGGTGGCGCCGGCCGCGACCTCGACCAATTCCCTGACCTCGCTGCAATACGCCGCCGAGGGCGGCCATCCGGTCGCGCAGTGGAAGCTCGGCAAGATGTACGCCGAGGGTGACGGGGTCACCCAGGACGATCTGCGCGCGTTCGAATATTTCAGCCGGATCGCCAACGCGCATGCCGAGGACTCGCCGTCGGCGCCGCAGGCCTCCGTCGTGGCCAACGCCTTCGTCGCGCTCGGTCGCTACTATCTGAGCGGTATCCCCAATTCCAAGGTCAAGCCGGACACCGAGCGGGCCCGGGAGATGTTCTCCTATGCCGCGTCCTATTTCGGCAATGCCGATGCCCAGTATGACCTTGCCCGGCTGTACCTGAAGACGCCGGACGCCTCGCGGGACGATTTCCGCTACGGCGCCCGCTGGCTGGGGCTCGCCGCCCAGAAGGGCCAGCACCAGGCCCAGGCGCTGCTCGGCCAGATGCTGTTCAACGGCGACCGCCTGCCGCCGCAGCGGGCGCGCGGCCTGATGTGGCTGACCTTGGCGCGCGACAGCGCCACCCCGGACGAGACCTGGATCAAGGAAAGCTACAACCGCGCGATCGCGAAGGCGTCCGACGACGACCGCGCGATGGCGCTGCAGATGCTCGAGCACTGGGTGCAGGGCCGCCGGGATTAATTCCCCGACTGCCGCTTGCGCCGTCAGTCGTGCTCGAAGCCATAGACCTCCGGCAGGATGAAGATCGCGGCGAGCAGCCCGATCAGCGGGAAGACCGCGACGAACAGCGTCGCATTGGCCTGCCCGATCGCCGCGAACAGCGACGGGAACAGGAAGATCGCGAGGAACGACGGCAGCTTCACGAACATGTAGGCAAAGCCCGAGGCGGTGCCGCGATACTGCGGCTTGGCCACCAGGGTCGGGATCGTCATGCAGTTCGAGGCGTCCCAGTAATGGCCCCACAGCATGCCGGCGGCGGCGAACGGCAGGACGTATTTGTGGTCGTTGTAGAGTGCAGCGGCCGCAATCAATAGCGACACCAGCACGATCGCAAAGCCGGCGATGCTGATGCCGCGATGGCCGATCTTCGGCGTCAGCATCGGCCCGACCCAGCCTGACAGCGCGGCGAACGCGAACAGCGCCATGGTGACGAGGTTGTTGCCGAGCACGGTCGAGACCCCGACCATCGCAAACAGCACCGGCAGGTAGAAGGCGAAGGTCGAGAACTCGCTCGCCTGGGCGAAGCAGGCGATCCAGCCATAGAGCGTCGCCCGCCAGCGGATCGGATCCTGCTTGAGGTCGGCGAGGAAGGCGGTGGGCCGCGGCTTCGGCAGCACGACGTCCTGGTCGGGCAGCATGGCGAGGTCGTCATTGTACATCTGCCGCGCCACCTGCTTGGCCTCGCGGAAGCGGCCCTGCTGCACCAGCCAGACCGCGGTTTCCGGCACGTCGTGGCGCATCAGCAGGATGATCAGTGCGGGCAGGGCGCCGAGGCCGAGCGTGACGCGCCAGAGCGTTTCGTGATTCATCTCGGCGAGCAGGAACAGGATGATGACCCCGATCGTCAGCACCTCGCCGACCGCGAACATGAACTGCCAGCGGTTGCCCATGACCTCGCGCTCGCCCTTGGCCATGGATTCCATGATGTAGGTGTAGCCGGTCGAGATATCGCTGCCGAGCGGAATGCCGAGCAAAAAGCGGATCACGATCAGCCAGGTCACGTTGGGCACGAAGGCCTGCGCCAGCGCCAGGATGATGAACATGATCATCGTCGCGAGGAACATGATGCGGCGACCGATCTTGTCGGACAGCCAGCCGCCGATCAGCGCGCCGATCAAGGCGCCGCCCTGCGTGCCGGCCGCGGCAAGCCCGAGCATCAACGGATCGGGATTGTACTGCTCGCGGATGAAGATCAGCACGAAGGCGATCGAATAGAGGTCCCAGGCCTCGACCAGGATCGAGGCCATCATCAGCCAGCCGACCTTGTTGCCCTTGGGGCTGTAATTGGTGATGAGGTGACGGACCGCGCTGTCGACCGCGGTCTGCTGCGGAAGTGCCATTGTGGACATTTGCCGTTTCTCCCGTTGTCCCCTGACCTGTTACGCCCCGAGCAGCGGCTCGATGCTGCAATCGAGCAGCCGCGGATCGATGCCGGCTTCCATGCCTTCGAACATCGCGTCCATGAAATCGATCAGCGCATCGCTCGCCGCGGTCGCGCGGTCGACGCGGCGATTGGCGACGGCGTTGAGAATGGCGAGATGACTGTCGATCGTGCCGGACAGGTCGGCCTGGCCCGGCATGTGCCGATGGTGGATGAAGCCGATGCGACGATAGAGCGTGTGCAGCGGCCGCAGCGTATGGGCGAGGAACGGCTCGCCGGCGGCGGCGAGGATCAGGCTGTCGATGCGGCGGTCGAGATTGTTGAACTCCTCGAGCGTCAGCGTCGCCCGCTTGTCCTTGATCACCCGCTCGATGTGCAGCGCCTGATTGCGGTGCGAGAGGCTGGCGCGCTCGGCGGCCAGGCGAATGACGAAGCGCTCGATGTCACGCCGCAGCGCGAGCAGCATGCGTTCGCGGGCGAGGTCGATCGGGGCGACCTGCAGGCCATGGCGCGGGCGGATGATGAACAGCGTATCGGCGGCAAGCGTATTGACGGCGTTGTGCACCGGCGTCCGGCCGAAGCCGGTGAGGTTCTGCAGCTCCTGCACGGTGAGGAACTGGCCGGGCCTGAGCTCGCAATTCACCAGCAGGTCCTCGATCCGCTGATAGGCGAGCTCGAAAAAATTGACGCGGTTGCGCCGGCCGGGGACTCCGTCCTTGTCGCTGGGACGCACGACCTCAAGCGCGCGTTTGCGCCGTACCATTGTTTCCTCCCGCCGGCTCGCGTCCATCGCGCGAGCCCGATCTTGCTGAACGTCATCTTAAAACATGTTGTGAAATATTACAAGCGATCGTATCAATGGGCAGTCGGGCCTCCGAAAAAATGGGAGGCGCATCCGAAAATCAACAACATGGACCCGCGACGGGCGGCGCTCCGGGAGGATATCGCGATGAAGATCACTTCGATCGAGACGTTGCGCACCGAGGAATTCGCCAACGTGATCTGGGTCCGCGTCCACACCGACACCGGGCTAATCGGGCTTGGCGAGACCTTCTACGGCGCGGGCGCGGTCGAAGCGCAAATCCACGACACCTTTGCGGGCCGGCTGCTCGGCCGCAACCCACTGCATATCGAGGCGATCCACCGCGACATGCTCAATCTGCCGATGGCGCAATCGTCGACTGGCGTCGAATACCGCGCGGCATCCGCGGTCGACATCGCGCTGTGGGACCTGTTCGGCAAGGTCTGCGGCCAGCCGGTGCATCAGATGCTCGGCGGTCTCTGCCGCGACAAACAGCGCATCTACAACACCTGCGCCGGCACCAAATATGTCCGCTCCACCAACATCCGCCCGGTCTCGAACTGGAATCTGGGCGAAGCGCAGGGGCCCTATGAGGACCTCGACGGCTTCATGACCCGCGCCGACGCGCTCGCCGAAAGCCTGCTTGAAAGCGGCATCTCCGCGATGAAGATCTGGCCGTTCGATCCGCCGGCGCAGGAGAACAACGGCCTCTACATCACGTCAGCGCAGATGAAGCAGGCGATCGAGCCGTTCGAGAAGATCCGCAAGGCGGTCGGCGACCGCATGGAGATCATGGTCGAGCTGCATTCGCTGTGGAACCTGCCGACCGCCAAGCAGATCGCGCGTGCGCTCGAGCCTTACAAGCCGACCTGGTATGAGGACCCGATCCGGATGAACTCGCCGCAGGCGCTCGCCGAATATGCGCGCTCGACGGATGTGTGGGTCTGCGCCAGCGAGACGCTCGGCTCGCGCTATCCCTACAAGGATATGCTCGACCGTGACGCTATGCATGTGGTGATGGCCGATCTGTGCTGGACCGGTGGGCTCACGGAAGGCCGCAAGATCGCGGCGATGGCCGAGACCTATCACCGGCCGTTCGCGCCGCATGACTGCATCGGCCCGGTCGGGTTCATCGCGGCGATCCACATGTCATTCAGCCAGCCGAACACGCTGATCCAGGAATCGGTGCGGGCGTTCTACAAGGGCTGGTACAACGAGCTTGTCACCACCATGCCCGTGATCAAGGATGGCTATGTCTATCCGATGGAAGGGCCGGGGCTCGGCGTCGACCTGCTGCCCGCGGTCTTCGACCGCAGCGATCTCACCGTACGCCGCTCCAACGCCTGAAGGACTTCAAGATGAGCACCGCTTTGTTCGATCTCTCGGGCCGCACTGCGCTCGTAACCGGTTCCTCCCGTGGCCTGGGCCGCGCCATCGCCGAAGGGATGGCGAAGGCCGGCGCGCGGCTGATCATCAATGGCGTCGACCCTGGCCGGGTCGAGACGGCGGTGGCCGAGTTTCGTGCCGCCGGACACAAGGCTGAAGGCGCAGCCTTCGACGTCACCGACGAGGCCGCGGTCGTCCGTGCCTTCGAACGCTTCGACCGCGAGGGCATCGAGGTCGACATCCTCGTCAACAATGCCGGCATCCAGCGGCGCAAGCCGCTGGTCGAATTCACGACCGAGGAATGGCGCAAGGTGATTGAGACCAATCTCACCAGCGCCTTCGTGGCTGGGCGTGAGGCGGCGAAGCGGATGCTTCTGCGCAAGCGCGGCAAGATCATCAATATCGGCTCGCTCGGCAGCGAATTGGCGCGGCCGACGATCGCGCCCTACACGGCGGCGAAGGGCGGCATCAAGAACCTGACGCGCTCGATGGCCGTCGAATGGGCCGCGAGCGGCATCCAGGCCAACGCGATCGGGCCGGGCTACATGCTCACCGACATGAATGAGGCGCTGATGTCCAACCCCGAGTTCAACAACTGGCTCATGTTACGCGTCCCGTCGAAGCGCTGGGGCAAGCCGGACGAGCTTGTCGGCGCCGCGATTTTCCTTGCGTCCGACGCCTCCAACTACGTCAACGGACAAATCATCTATGTCGACGGTGGAATGCTTGCGGCGATGTGATCGCGGCAACTAGGTCGGCTATCAACAGAGAGACTGAATTCATGCGCGCCGTTGTCATTCACGCTCCCCACGACTTGCGGATCGACAGTTTTGAAAATCCTGCGCCCGCGCCGCACCAGGTGCGGGTGAAGATCGCGGCCGGCGGCATCTGCGGCTCGGACCTGCATTACTACCATCACGGCGGCTTCGGGACCGTGCGGATCCAACAGCCGATGGCGTTGGGGCATGAAATCTCCGGCACCATCGCCGACGTCGGCGCCGGCGTGTCGCATCTGCGTCCAGGCATGCGGGTCGCGGTCAATCCGAGCCTGCCCTGCGGGCAGTGCGCCTATTGCCGCGAGGGCATGCGCAATCAATGTACGGATATGCGCTTCCTCGGCAGCGCGATGCGCTTTCCCCATGTGCAGGGCGGTTTCCGCGAGTTCATGACCGTCGACGCCTCGCAGGCGATCCCGATGTCCGACACGCTGTCGTTTGCCGAGGCCGCCATGGCCGAGCCGTTTGCGGTCTGCCTTCACGCCGGCAACCAGGCCGGCAGCCTGCTCGGCAAGCGCGTGCTGGTGACCGGCTGTGGCCCGATCGGCGCGCTCATGGCTGTGGTTGCGCGTTTCAGCGGCGCGTCCGAGATCGTCGCAACGGACATCGCCGAAGCGCCGCTTGCGATCGCCCGCAGGCTTGGCGCGACGCGCGCGATCAACAGCGCAACCGATGCCGGCGCGCTCGAACCGTACAAGGCGGGCAAGGGCGAACTCGACGTGCTGTTCGAGGCGTCGGGCAATCAGGCCGCGCTGCGCGGGGCGCTTGATCTGCTCCGGCCGGGCGGGGTGATCGTGCAGGTCGGGCTCGGCGGCGAGATGACGCTGCCGATCAACACCATCGTCGCCAAGGAGCTGCAGCTCCGCGGGACCTTCCGCTTCGATCCCGAATTCGAGCTGGCGCTGCGGCTGATGGGCGAGGGGCTTGTCGATCTCAAGCCGTTGGTGTCGGCCTCCGTTCCGTTCGAATCGGCGGTGGATGCCTTCGAACTCGCCAGCGACCGGTCGCGCTCAATGAAGGTGCAGTTGACCTTCTAGAGCGGGATGAGGTCAGGTTGAATCGGTCCGGCAGCAGACTGGCTGCACCTCTCCCGCTTGCGGGGGAGGTCGCATCGCATCGCGATGCGGGTGGGGGCTCTCTCCACACGATGACTCGCGGCGAGACCTCCACCCCAGCCCTCCCCCGCAAGCGGGAGAGGGAGCGCGGTTCCTTCGCGGTTGTTGTTCGACCTAATCTCATCATGCTCTAGGCGGGCGTCAAGCCGTCTCGAAATCGAGGTCCGCCCAGACCGGGACGTGGTCGGACGGCTTCTCCCAGGCACGCACATAGCTGTCGATGCCGACGTCCACCAGGCGATCGCTGGCCTGCGGCGACAGCAGCAGATGGTCGATCCGAAGGCCCCAGTTCTTCTGCCAGGCTCCGGCCTGGTAGTCCCAGAAGGTGTATTGGCCGGGCTCGTCGTTGACCGCGCGCAAAGCGTCGGTCAGGCCGAGGCCGAGCAGGGACTGAAAGGCCTCCCTGGTGGCGGGGCGGAACAGGGCGTCGTCGATCCACGCGGCGGGGTTGTAGACGTCCCGGGCCGCGGGAATGACGTTGAAGTCGCCGGCGAGGATCAGTGGCTCTTCGTTTCTCAGCCGCTCCTTCGAATACTCAAGAAGCCGCGACATCCATTTGAGTTTGTACGGATATTTGTCCGTGTTGGGCGGGTTGCCATTGGGCAGATAGAGGCAGGCGACTCGCATCACGCCGTGCTTCAGCGTGACGACGCCCTCCAGGAAGCGCGCGTGGGCGTCTTCATCGTCCCCGGCGAGCCCCGACTTGGTCTCGTCGAACGGCAGCTTGGAGAGCAGCGCCACGCCGTTGAAGGTCTTCTGACCGTGAGTGACGACATTGTAGCCGAGCGACTCGATTTCGAGCCGCGGGAAGGCGTCATCGACGCATTTGATCTCCTGCAGGCAGACGATGTCGGGCGAGCATTCCTTGAGCCAGCTCAAGAGGTGCTCGAGCCGCTGGCGGATCGAGTTGACGTTCCATGTAGCGATGCGCATGCGAATGACCCGGATCGTAACAGCACTATTTCACTTGTGTGGCATACCATGTGCGGCCAGCCTGTGCTAACCGTCTAGAAATAAGGCGTAACAAGTGCCGTCAAGGGGGAGCTACGAACCGTCCCGGTGTTAGTGGGCGGCGCACGTGCAAAACTATGAAAAAACGAAATTTGCTTGTGACTATTGCCGTGCTCGGCATTGCGGCCGGGGCGGCCTACGCGACCCGATCTTCATGGATGAGTGGCCCGGCCACGGCGCAGGGCCCCCGGCGGCCGCGTCTGGTTTCCGTTGAACTCGCAAAGGCGGAACGCAAGTCCGTGCCGGTGGACGTCGATGCGATCGGGACGGTAACCCCAATCTCCAGCGTCGCACTGAAGTCGCGGCTGGAGACCACCATCGTCGCGGTCCATTTCGAGGATGGCGCCAAGGTCAATGAGGGCGACCTTCTGTTCACGCTCGATGCACGCCAGATCGACGCGCAGATCGAGCAGGCCGAGGGCGTCCTCGCCAAGGACCAGGCCCAGCTCGAAGGCGCCCAGCGCGACCTCCGCCGCTACACCGATCTCGTCGGCAAGGGCGCGACCACGCAGGTCAATGTCGACAACGCCAAGACCCAATCCGATACCTTGATCGGCACCATCAAGGCCGACCAGGCGGCGCTCGACAATCTCAGGGTCCAGAAGAGCTACACCACGATCCGCGCGCCGTTCGCCGGCCGGATCAGCGTCGCGAATGTCAAGGTCGGGAACTTCGTCCGTCCCGCCGACACCCAGCCGCTCGCCGTGATCAACCAGATGGCGCCGGTCTACGTGACCTTTGCCATTCCGCAGCGCACGCTGGTCGATCTGCGCGATGCCATGGGGAAGGGCGATTCGAAGGTGATCGCAACTGTTCCCGGCCATCGGCGGTCCGAGGACGGCAAGGTCGCAATGGTCGAAAACACCGTCGATGCGACCACCGGCATGGTCACCGTCCGCGGCATCATGAACAACGCCCGCGAGACGCTATGGCCGGGCACCATCGTGCAGACCAAGTTGATCATCCGCAGCGAGGACTCGGTCGTGGTCCCGACGGTTGCCGTCCAACGCAGCCAGAACGGCAATTATGTCTTCGTCGTCAGGGACGGCGTCGCCAAGGTGCAGCCGGTCAAGGTCGACCGCACGTTCCAGGGCAGTTCAGTGATCTCGGAGGGGTTGGCGGGCGACGAGAGCGTTGTCGTCGATGGCCAGTTGCTGCTGTCCGATGGATCGCGGGTCGAGCCGCGGGCGCGCAAGGCCGGAGCGTAGGCAATGACGCTCTCCGAGCTCTGCATCCGCCGCCCGGTCATGACGACGCTGATCACGGCGTCGATCATCGCGTTCGGCGTGTTCGGCTTCCGCCTGCTGCCGGTGTCCGCGCTGCCCAAGGTGGACTTCCCGACGATCGCGGTGACCGCGACCTTGCCGGGCGCCAGCGCCGACACCATGGCTGCCTCGGTCGCCGGCATCATCGAGCGCCAGCTCTCGACGATCGCGGGCATCTCCTCGATGTCCTCGAGTTCGTCGCAGGGCACGAGCGTCATCACCATCCAGTTCGACCTCAACCGCAACATCGACGCCGCGGCGCTCGACGTGCAGACCGCATTGACCATCGCGCAACGCCGGCTGCCGATCGAGATGACGATCCCGCCGAGCTTCCGGAAAGTGAACCCGGCGGACTTCCCGGTGCTGTTCGTATCGCTGGGGTCGGCAACGCTGCCGCTGTCGGCGGTCCACGAGTATGGCGACATCACGATCGGGCAGGCGCTGTCGCAGCTGCCGGGCGTCGCGCAGGTTTTGATCTTCGGCGCACAGAAGTTTGCCATCCGGGTGCAAGCCGATCCGGAAGCGGCTGCCGCCCGCGGCGTCTCGATGGAGGATATCCGGGCCGCGGTGTCGCGCGCCAATTCCTCGACCCCGGTCGGCACCCTGAACGGTCCCAAGCAGGACGTCGCATTGCAGGCGTCCGGACAAATGGACAAGGCGGCCGACTACCGCCAGATCTATGTCGCCTGGCGCAACGGCTCGCCGGTGCGACTCGACGAGATCGCCAAGGTCTATGACAGCGTCGAGAACGACAAGATCGCGACCTGGATGAACGATGAGCGCGCCATCGTGCTCGCGATCCAGAAGCAGCCGGATGCCAATACTGTTGCGGTGGTCGATTCCGTGCTGGCGAAACTGCCGGCGCTGCGCGCAGCGATCCCGCCGTCCGTGACCATGCAGGTCCTGATGGACCGCTCGATCTCGATCCGGCAGGCGGTCAGCGACGTCGAGGAGACGCTGCTGATCGCCGTCGCGCTGGTGATCCTGGTGATCTTCCTGTTCCTGCGCTCGGCATCGGCGACCTTCATTCCGGCGCTGGCGGTGCCGATCTCGCTGTTCGGCACCTGCGCGGCGATGTATGCGCTCGACTACTCCATCAACAACATGACGCTGTTGGCGCTGACGCTCTCGGTCGGCTTCGTGGTCGACGACGCCATCGTCATGCTGGAGAACATCGTCCGCCACATCGAGCACGGCATGAAGCCGTTCGAGGCAGCGCTGAAGGGCTCGCGCGAGATCGGCTTCACCATCATCTCGATCACCTTCTCGCTGATCGCGGTGTTCATCCCGGTGCTCTTGATGGGCGGCATCGTCGGTCGTGTGTTCCGCGAATTCGCGGTGACAATCTCGGTCGCGATCATCGTCTCCGGCTTCGTGTCGCTGACGCTGACCCCGATGCTGTGCGCCCGCGTGCTGCGGGCGCATGGCGCGAGCACGCGGCCGAACATCGTGCTGCGCGCCTTCGAGGCGATGTTCGAGGCCTGGCTGCGCGCCTATGAATGGGCGCTCGACAGGGTGCTGGCCAAGAAGGGCTTGATGCTGGCCGTGACGCTCGCGACGCTCGGCGGCACTATCTATCTCTACATGATCGTGCCGAAGGGCTTCTTCCCGCAGGAGGACACCGGCTTCCTGATCGGCGTGACGGAGGCGGCGACCGATACCTCGTTCGAGGCGATGAAGGTGCGCCAGCAGGCGCTGGTCGACGTGCTGAAATCGGATCCGGCGATCGACTACATCAATTCCACCGTCGGCTCCGGCGGCCCGAACCCGACCGCGAATTACGGCCGGCTGTTCATCGCGCTGAAGGACCAGAGGACGCGCGACAATGCCACCGTGGTGATCGGCCGCCTGAGGCAGAAGGCCCGCGCCATCCCGGGTATGCAGGCGTTCTTCCAGAGCATCCAGAACCTCAGCATTGGCGGCCGCATCTCCAAGAGCCAGTATCAGTATGTGATGCAGAGCGGTGACACCGAGGCGCTCTACCGCCTGGCGCCGGAGATGCGCGACAAGATCGAGAAGATCCCGGGCCTGCTCGACGTCACCACCGACCTCTACATCAAGAACCCGCAGATGACGGTCGACATCGACCGCGAGAAGGCGGCGGTCTACGGCGTCACCGTCGATCAGGTCCGCAACCAGCTCTACAACGCCTACGGCTCGCGGCAGATCGGCACCATCTACATGCCGTCGAACGACTATCAGATCATCCTGGAGGCGCAGCCGCAGTTCCGTATCGATCCGTCCGATCTCTCGAAGCTCTACATGAAGACCACGAACGGCCAGACCATTCCGCTGGACGCGGTGGCAAAGCTCGTGCCGACGGTCGGTCCGCTGCAGATCAACCACCAGGGCCAGCAGCCGGCGGTGACGATCTCGTTCAACCTCGCGCCCGGTTATTCGCTGGGTTACGCGGTCGACCAAATCACCGAGCTCGAGCAGAAGTCGAACCTGCCGGCAACGATCGTGACCGGGTTCTCCGGCACCGCCCAGGTGTTCCAGGATTCCTTGCGCGGGCAGGGCGTCCTGATCCTCGCCGCGGTGTTTGCGGCCTTCGTGATCCTCGGCATCCTCTACGAGAGCTTCATCCACCCGATCACCATCATCTCGGGCCTGCCGTCGGCCGGCATCGGCGCGATCCTGACCTTGATGCTGTTCGGCATGGAGATGTCGGTCATCGCGATGATCGGCATCGTGATGTTGGTCGGCATCGTCAAGAAGAACGCCATCATGATGGTCGACTTCGCGCTCGAGCGCCGCCGCGTCGGCTTGAGCGCCGAGCACGCGATCCGCGAGGCAGCGCTGCTGCGCTTCCGCCCGATCATGATGACGACCTTCGCAGCGATCTTCGGCACGTTGCCGATCGCGCTCGGGGCCGGCGCGGGCGCCGAGCTCCGTCAACCGCTTGGCGTCGCCGTGGTCGGCGGCCTCTGTGTGTCGCAGCTCCTGACGCTGTTCATCACGCCGGTGATCTACATCTATCTCGACCGCATCGATCGCAGGCTGCGGCGCAAGCTCGAGCCTCAGCTCGAGTCCGGTGGCGATGTCGAGCGGCCACAGGTGGTCGCGGCGGAGTGACCATGCGTCGTCGCGCGCTTCTCGCGGCGCACCGACGGAAGATTAGATCGAGAAGCTGGTGCCGCAGCCGCAGGAGGCGGTGGCGTTCGGGTTGACGACGCGGAACGAGGCGCCGATCAGGTCGTCGACGAAATCGACCTCCGAGCCGGCCAGGAACGGGACCGAGGCGGGGTCGACCAGCACCACGGCGTTGTCGCGCTCGATCACGAGGTCGTCATCGGCCTGGGTATGGTCGACGTCGAATTTGTACTGAAAGCCGGAGCAGCCGCCGCCCTCGACCGAGATGCGCAGCTTGGCGCCTTCACCCTCTTTGCTGAGGATTTGCCCGATGCGGCGGGCGGCCCGCTCGCTGACGGTGATGGCAGCAGTCATGGTCGGTCTCCGAGGCCTTCAGGTGAGCATGATCTGATCGGATAACGCTCGGGCGTCATACCCATTTCATTTGGTAGGCCGCGTCAGACATAGTTAAGTGCGGTAGGCCATGGAATCAAATGGATAAGGACTAAAATACCGTGTCGGTCGGAATGGCTGCCCCCCGTGCGCCTTATGCCTGCGATCCCGACCGCAGTCGGGGCCGGCTGGTCGCGGAGCCGCCGAGCCGGACCCGCAGCCCGTTCCGGCGCGATTGCGACCGGGTGATCCATTGCACCGCGTTTCGTCGCCTCAAGCACAAGACCCAGGTCTTCATCTTCCACGAGGGCGATCACTACCGCACCCGGCTGACCCATTCGCTCGAAGTCGCCCAGATCGCCCGCGCGCTGGCGCGCCAGCTCGGGCTCGACGAAGACCTGACGGAGACGCTGGCACTGGCGCATGACCTCGGCCATCCGCCGTTCGGGCACGCCGGCGAACGTGCGCTCGACGAATGCCTGAAGGCGCATGGCGGCTTCGACCACAATGCGCAGGCGTTGCGGGTCGTGACCTCGCTGGAGCATCGCTATCCCGAATTCGGCGGGCTGAACCTGACCTGGGAATCGTTGGAGGGGATCGTCAAGCACAACGGTCCATTGACCGCGCGGAGCGGCGCGCCGATCGGGCATTACCGCGAGAGCGGCGTTCCGGTCGGGATCGCCGACTACAATTTAACCTACGATCTCGAGCTGTGGAGCTACGCGTCGCTGGAGGCGCAGGTGGCGGCCTTCGCCGACGACATCGCCTATGACGCTCACGACATCGACGATGGCCTGCGCGCGGGCCTGTTCGTGGTCGACGACCTCAAGGAGATGCCGCTGACCAGGGAGATCATCGGCGACATCGACCGCCACTATCCGGGGCTGGACGAGGTGCGGCGGGGCGCTGAGCTGGTGCGCGAGCTGATCTCCCATTTCATCGGCGCCGTCTTCACCGAGGCGAGCCAGCGCCTCGCGGCCGCGAGGCCGCAATCGGCCCATGACGTGCGCCATCACCATGCGCCGTTGATCGCGTTTCCGCCCGCCGTCGCCGAGGAGGAGGCCGCGATCAAGGCGTTCCTGTACCGGCGGATGTACCGCCACAAGCGGGTGATGCAGATCATGGGGGACGCGGAAGGGGTGGTGCGCAACCTGTTCGAACGTTACCGGCAATCGCCGGGCGACCTGCCGGCGGAATGGATCGAGGGCACTGAGCAGGAGACTGAGGGCGCGCGCATTGGGCGGATCGGCAATTTCATTGCCGGAATGACCGACCGTTTCGCCCTGATCGAGCACCAAAGGCTTTTTGACTCGACACCGGATTTGCGTTAGGCGGCGGCCATGGCCGACAACAAAGCTCCACAGCATCTTTTCGCCGACGTGCTGGCGCGCGTGCACGCCATCTGTGCCGCGATCGCCGCGGAGGACAACTGGCCCGCCGGCATCGATTTCTCCCGCGTCGTGGTCGAGCCGCCGCGCGACGCCAGCCACGGCGACATGGCAACCAATGCCGCGATGGTGCTGGCCAAGGATGCCAAGGCCAAGCCGCGCGAGCTCGCCGACAAGATCGCCGACAAGCTGCGCGCCGATCCGCTCGTCGCGTCGGTCGAAGTCGCAGGCCCCGGCTTCATCAACCTCACGCTGAAGCCGCAGGTCTGGGCGGACGAGCTGCGCACCGTGCTCGCCGAAGGTTCCGCCTATGGGCGCAGTGGGATCGGCAACGCCGAGAAGGTCAATGTCGAATACGTCTCGGCCAACCCGACCGGGCCGATGCATGTCGGCCACTGCCGCGGCGCCGTGTTCGGCGACGCGCTGTGCAGCCTGCTGCAATTCGCAGGCTTCGATGTCTGCCGCGAGTATTACATCAACGATGCCGGCGCCCAGGTCGATGTGCTCGCGCGCTCGGCCCTCCTGCGCTACCGCGAAGCGCTCGGCGAGGACATCGGCGCGATCCCGGAAGGGCTCTATCCCGGCGATTACCTGAAGCCGGTCGGCGAGGCGCTGGCGAAGGAGCACCGCGACAAGCTGCTCGACATGGATGAAGCCGAATGGCTGCCGATCGTGCGCGACAAGGCGATCGCCATGATGATGGAGATGATCAAGGGCGATCTCGCGGCGCTCAACATCCATCACGATGTGTTCTTCTCCGAGCGGTCGCTGATCGCAAACGGCAACAACAAGGTCGCTGAGACCATCGATTTCCTGCGCGCCAAAGGTGACATCTACGAGGGGCGCCTGCCACCGCCGAAGGGCAAGCCCGTCGAGGATTACGAGGACCGCGAGCAGTCGCTGTTCCGCGCCACCGCCTATGGCGACGATGTCGATCGTCCGCTGATCAAGTCGGACGGCAGCTACACCTATTTCGCGTCCGACATCGCCAACCACAAGAACAAGTTCGATCGCGGCTTCACCAACCTGATCGACGTGTTCGGCGCTGACCACGGCGGCTACATCAAGCGGATGCAGGCAGCGGTGAAGGCGGTAACCGCGGGCCGGGCAACGCTCGACGTCAAGATCGTTCAGCTCGTCAAGCTGCTGCGCGACGGCGAGCCGGTGAAGATGTCGAAACGCTCCGGCGAATTCGTCACGCTGCGCGAGGTAGTCGACGAGGTCGGCTCGGACGCCGTGCGGTTCATGATGCTGTTCCGCAAGAACGATGCGGTGCTCGATTTCGATCTTGCCAAGGTGATCGAGCAGTCCAAGGACAACGCGGTGTTCTACGTCCAGTACGGCCACGCCCGCGGCCACTCGATCTTCCGCAATGCGCGGGAGGAGGCGGTTCCCGATCTGCCTGAGGCGGACGACGCACGGCTCGCCTATCTTCGGACCGCCGCCGTGGAGCGGCTGACCGATCCGACGGAACTGGATCTTTTAAGGCGGCTGGCGCTTTATCCGCGTATGATCGAGGCTGCGGCGGTCGCGCATGAGCCGCACCGAATCGCTTTTTATCTGTATGATTTGGCCAGCGAATTTCACGCGTTGTGGACCAAGGGGCGCGATTTGCCCTATTTACGCTTCATTATCAATAATGATGCAGAGATCACAAAGGCGCGACTGGCAATGGTTCAGGGCGTCGTCTCGGTTCTGGCATCGGGCTTAGCGGTTCTAGGCGTCCACGCTCCGACCGAGATGCGGTAGGCAGGGGCATAGGCCTTCACAAGTGGGGATTTGTGGGGGCGTCTGGCAGGGGCCAACTCGTTCGTACCGGTCTGTACTGGCGACTTGGCGCTGTCCCGAAGGGGATGCATCATTACGATGGCTGATCGATATCAGGACCGACCTTTTCCCGCCGCCGATGAGTACGATCGCGGATCGTATCCCGATGCGACGGCCAAGGCCGAGAGCGACCCGCTCGCCGAACTGGCCCGGCTGATCGGCCAGACCGATCCGTTCGGCGCGGCCAGCAAACCGCTGCCGCCGCACCCGCTGCAATCGCGTGCCAATGTGCGGCCGCAGCCCTATCAGCCGCCGGTCGAAGACGACGAATTGGCGCCGCCTCCGGGCCCGCCGTCATGGATGCAGCGCGCGCGTCAGGACGCGG
Organism: Bradyrhizobium erythrophlei; assembly: GCF_042430365.1. Classification (GTDB taxonomy): domain Bacteria; phylum Pseudomonadota; class Alphaproteobacteria; order Rhizobiales; family Xanthobacteraceae; genus Bradyrhizobium; species Bradyrhizobium erythrophlei. The sequence goes on along the minus strand of NZ_JBHMET010000181.1, from coordinate 20,032 downwards.
CACCGCCGCCACCACCGCAGCATGACTACGAAGAGCCCGAGCAGGATTTCCAGCCGAGCGCCGTGCATCCGCTGCATCGTTACGCGGCCCCGCCGGCTCAGCCCGCGCCCGAGCCAGTCCACGATTATCGCGTGGACGAGCTGCCGTTCCGCGACACCGGTCACGACGTCGGCCAGGACAGCCTCCATGGCAACGATCCGTCGCGCTATGACGATGCGCTTTACGGGCAGTTGGAGGGCGGCGAGCAGGATCTGCAGCGCGACCCGTCCTATCCGGACGATCCCTACGCCTACCAGGGCTACGAGGACGAGCCTGAGCCGCGCAAGCGCTCAAGCGGCCTGATCACAGTCGCCGCCGTGCTGGCGCTCGCGATCGTCGGCACCGGCGGCGCGTTTGCCTATCGCACCTATGTCGGGGCGCCCCGCAGTGGCGAGCCGCCGATCATCAAGGCCGACAATTCCCCGACCAAGGTGATCCCGGCAGCGGCCGCCGATGCTCCGGCCAAGACGCCGGATCGCATGGTTCCGGGCGACGGCACCGAGAAGATCGTCTCGCGCGAGGAAACGCCGGTCGACGTCAACGCCAAGGCAGGCGGACCGCGCGTGGTGTTTCCGCCGCTCAATGCGAACGCCAATCCGCCGCCGGTCGCAAGCGTAGCGACGGCGGCACCAGCGCCCGCGCCGCCGGCCGCCAACGGCACGATGCCGAACAACGAGCCGCGCAAGGTCCGCACCCTGTCCGTGAAGGGCGACGCGCCCGACGCAGCCGCGTCGGCTGCGACGGCGACGGCCGCCAAACCCGCCGCGGCTGCCAAGCCGCCGGTGTCGCGCGGCAACCCGGCTTCGGCCAACGCCAGCGCGAACACGCCGCTGTCGCTTGCTCCAGGCTCCCAGCCTGAGGCGGCCCCGGCCGCGCCCCCGACCCGGATTGCATCGACCACGGCCGCGCCGGTGAGCACCGGCGGAGGCTACCTCGTCCAGGTCTCCTCGCAGAAGAACGAAGCCGACGCGCAGGCGTCGTACCGGGCGCTGCAGAGCAAGTTCCCCGGTGTGCTGGGATCCCGCGCGCCGGTGATCAAGCGGGCCGATCTCGGCGAGAAGGGGGTCTTCTACCGCGCCATGGTGGGGCCGTTCGGCTCGCCGGACGAGGCCTCGCAGTTCTGCAGCAGCCTGAAATCCGCCGGCGGACAGTGCGTCGTCCAAAGGAATTAGCGGACGTTTCCTTGACCCGTGAGCCCCATGCGGCCTAATCGGCCGCATGACAAGCCGCGCATTCATCACCGGCATATCCGGATTGGTCCTGAACGACGCCGAGCGCGAATTCATTCGCGCCGAGCGGCCATGGGGCTTCATCTTATTCAAGCGCAACATCGAGACTCCGGCGCAAGTCTCTGCTATTGTTGGTGAGTTGCGGAAAGAGGTTGGGCGGGCGGATGTGCCGGTCCTGATCGATCAGGAAGGCGGGCGGGTGCAGCGGCTCGGCCCGCCGCATTGGCCGGTCTATCCGCCCGGCGCGACGTTTGCCGCGCTCTACGATATCGACCCGAAGCTCGGGCTGTCAGCGGCGCGGCTCAGTTCGCGCCTGATCGCCGCCGATCTGGCCGACCTCGGCATTACCGTCGACTGCCTGCCTTTGGCTGACGTCCCGGTGGTTGGGGCCGACGCCGTGATCGGCAACCGCGCCTATGGAACCGAACCGGGCAAGGTCGCCGCGATCGCGCGCGCAGTCACAGACGGGTTGGAACAAGGTGGTGTGCTTCCCGTTCTGAAGCACATCCCCGGCCATGGAAGGGCCACGGCGGACAGCCATTTTCGGCTCCCGACGGTCGATACTGCTGAAGCCGAGCTGGAACGGACCGATTTTGCCGCGTTCCGGTCGCTGGCGGATTTGCCGATGGCGATGACCGCACATGTTGTGTTTAGCGCGCTGGACCCCGCCCATCCGGCCACGACTTCTGCGACAATCGTCGAGCAGGTGATTCGCGGCGTGATCGGGTTCCAGGGTTTGTTGATGAGTGATGACGTGTCGATGAATGCCTTGGCCGGGTCGATTGCCGAGCGGACCCGGGCCATCGTCAGCGCCGGTTGCGACATGGTCCTGCACTGCAACGGCAATATCGACGAAATGCGCGACGTCGCGCGGGAGACGCCGGAGCTGACCGGCATCGCGCTTGAGCGCGCGAACCGCGCATTGGCCGCGCGCAAGCAGCCGGAGCCGCTGGACCGGCAGGCGGCACGGGCGGAACTGGACGCGTTGATGGATCGGGTAGGAACGGCATGACCGCGGAAATTCTATCGTTCGAGACGGGGAGGCCGACCGAGGTCGAGGTCACGGACGGCGAACCGTCGCTCGTGGTCGACGTCGAGGGCTATGAGGGCCCGCTCGACCTGCTGTTGACGCTGGCGCGGCAACAGAAGGTCGATCTCGCGAAGATCTCGATACTTGCGCTGGCCGACCAGTATCTCTCGTTCATCGAAGCTGCACGCAAGATCCGCCTCGAGCTCGCGGCCGACTATCTGGTGATGGCGGCCTGGCTCGCCTTCCTGAAGTCGCGCCTGCTGCTGCCGGAGCCGCCGAGCGCGGAAGGGCCGAGCGCCGAGGAGATGGCGACCGCGCTGGCCAACCGGCTGCGCCGACTGGAGGCGATCCGCGAAGCCGCGAACCGGCTGATGAACCGGCCGCAGTTTCAGCGCGATATCTTTCCGCGTGGCAATCCGGAATCGATCGCCGAGATCAAGCATCCGAAATTCACCGCGACGCTTTACGACCTGCTGTCGGCCTACGCCACGCAGCGTCAGGCGCGTGTGCTCACGTCGGTGCATCTGGCCAAGCGTACGGTGTGGTCGCTTGCCGAAGCGCGTGCGTCGCTGGAGCGGCTCGTCGGCATTGCGGAGGATTGGAGCTGCCTCGACGAATATTTGATGAATTACGTCGCCGATCCGACGCAGAAAGCGACGGTCTTTGCGTCAAGCTTTGCCGCGGCCCTCGAACTGGTCCGCGAAGGCGAGATGGAGATCAATCAGAAGCAGGCGTTCGCGCCGATCTATTTCCGAAAGCGTCCGCCGCAAGCCGCCATGGCTGCACCGGACCTTTCGGTTGAGTAAGGAAGAAGGAGAGCAAGCCATGGCAAGCCTGGCGGAAGTGCGCATAGAAGAGCCCGAGGAGGACGTTTCTCCGATGGATCCGATGGCGCGTCCCGAAGAATTGCGGCTCCTGGAAGCGTTGCTGTTCGCATCGGCCGAGCCGATCGACCAGGCGACGCTGGCAAAGCGGATGCCTGACGGCGTCGACGTCAAGGCGGCGCTGGCGCAATTGCAGGCGGAGTACGCCCCGCGCGGCGTCAATCTGGTTCGCGTCGCCAACAAATGGACGTTCCGCACCGCCGGCGACCTGTCGTGGCTGATGACGCGCGAGAGCACCGAGACCCGAAAGCTGTCGCGCGCGGCGATCGAGGTGCTTGCGATCATCGCCTACCACCAGCCGGTGACGCGGGCCGAGATCGAAGAGATCCGCGGCGTAGTCACGTCGAAGGGAACAATCGATGTGCTGCTCGAGACCGGCTGGATCCGCCCGCGCGGCCGCCGCAAGACGCCGGGCCGCCCGCTGACCTTCGGAACCACCGACGGGTTCCTGTCGCAGTTCAGCCTTGAGGCGCTCGGCGACCTGCCGGGGCTCGAAGAGCTGAAGGGCACCGGTCTGCTCGACTCGCGTCTGCCGACCGGTTTCAGCGTTCCGTCGCCGTCGGACGATGCGACGCTGCGGGAGGACGAGGAGCCGCTAGAGCCCGGCGATACGCTGGAACTGCTGCTCGCGCCCGCCGCCGAGCTGGAGACCGCCGAGAGCGAAGCCAGCGAGAGTGAAGCCAGCCGCGGCGATGCCGGCGAGAGCGAGGCCAGCCGCGCCGATCGGGGAGCTGACGATGCTGGGGCAGGCGAAGCCGAAAGTGGCGATGCCGGTGGCGACGAGACGGCCGAATAGCCGGAATATTCCCGGTTAAGGGTAGCAATAATACGTAGCCGCGACAGCGATTTGCCGCGGCTGAAGTCCTTGTTTTTGACACCCCGCGGGCCTACCTTCCGGCAAAGTGAGAGGCTGGCTCGCCGGCCATTTCTGGAGGGTTTGCAGGATGGGTTCGCTTAGCATTTGGCACTGGATCGTCGTGATCGCAGTGGTCCTGCTGCTGTTCGGGCGCGGCAAGATTTCGGACCTGATGGGTGACGTCGCACAGGGCATCAAGGCCTTCAAGAAGGGCATGCAGGACGACGACAAGGTTGCCGACAAGACCGAGCCCGCCAAGGCCATCGACCACAATGCGGCGCCGACAGCGGCGCGGTCGGATGTCGGCAGCAAGGCCGTCTAAGGCCCTTGTCCCGACGCTTATTTCGACGCTTTTTTCTTGTGCGCGAACCGGTGACGCCGTCGCTCGAAAGCGCTAAGGACGCCGGTTGAGAAAACACGCCGGTCGCCCCAAATCTTAACCGGATGGATTGGGGCCCTTGCGGCGCGTTGAGGCGGAAGAATTCATGTTCGATATCGGGTGGAGTGAACTGGTCGTCATCGCGGTTGTCGCGCTGATCGCCATCGGCCCGAAGGAACTGCCCGGCGTATTGCGCATGGTCGGGCAATGGATGGGCAAGGCCCGCAAGATGGCCGCCGAATTCCAGGGCCAGTTCCAGGAGGCGATGCGCGAGGCCGAAATGGCCGACCTCAAGAAGAGCTTCGATGAGGTCAAGGAAGCCGCGACCGGGCTCACCTCAGGCAATGTCATGACCTCGCTGCAGAAGGACGTCACCGACGCCCTGCAGATCGATAAGCCCGTAGACGGGCAGGTGGCATCTGCAATCGACGCACCCGTGACATCGACAAGCGATGCACCGGTGACACCCACGACGCCGGCAACGCCGACGCCGGAGACCTTCGTCGAGGCCGAGGCGCACGCCGCGACCAGCGAGCCGCTCGCGATCACCCAGGAAGCGCAGCGGGAGCCCGCGCCACAGGATGTCGCGCCAGCACAGCCGGATGTGCTGAAGGACGCGAGAGCGTCATGACCGCCGAAGACATCGAGGCCAGCAAGGCCCCATTGATGGATCATTTGATCGAGCTGCGCTCGCGGCTGATCAAGGCGCTGCTGGGCTTCGGCGTGGCCTTTATCTTCTGCTTCTTCTTCGCCAAGCAGATCTACAACATCCTGGTCTGGCCGTTCGTCTGGGTGGCGGGGCCGGAGAACTCGAAGTTCATCTACACGGCGCTGCTGGAATATTTCATCACCCAGCTCAAGCTCGCGCTGTTCGGCGCCGGCTTCATCTCGTTTCCGATCGTCGCGACCCAGATCTACAAATTCGTCGCGCCGGGCCTCTACCGGCATGAGCGTAACGCCTTCCTGCCGTATCTGATCGCGACGCCGGTGTTCTTCGTGCTCGGCGCCGCCCTGGTCTATTTCGTCGTGCTGCCGATGCTGATCCGCTTCTCGCTCGGCATGCAGCAGGCCGGCGGCGCGGAGACCGCGCAGATCGCGCTGCTGCCGAAGGTCGGCGAGTATCTCTCGCTGATGATGTCTCTGATCTTCGCGTTCGGCATCGCGTTCCAGCTTCCGGTGATCCTGACGCTGCTGGGGCGGATCGGCATCGTTACCTCGAAGATGCTGCGCGAGAAGCGGCGCTACTTCATCGTCATCGCCTTCATCATCGCGGCTGTTTTGACGCCGCCCGACGTGCTGAGCCAGGCCTCGCTCGCGATCCCGCTGCTCGCGCTCTATGAGGGCGCCATCATCGCCGTGCGCATGGTGGAAAAGAAGGCGACCACCGCGACCGCTTCGTCAGCGGCGCCGTCGGCGACCAATCCGGCCGAATAGGGGCCCAGCCCACATTCGGTGTCATACCCCGCGAAAGCGGGGTATCCAGTACGCCGCGGCCTCTCGAATGATCCCGGACGTCTCTGGAATACTGGATCGCCCGCCTTCGCGGGCGATCACACTTGTGCTAGAAGCCCGCGCAAAACGTCAACATACAACGTTTTTCTGCAAGAGCGCCGTTAGGACCCCGACTGCCATGCACGACATCAAAGCGATCCGCGACAATCCGACTGCCTTCGACGCCGGCCTGAAGCGCCGCGGACTTAAGGCCCTGTCGCCGTCGCTGCTGGCAATCGACGAGCGTCGCCGTGCCGCGATCCTCGCGTCCGAGCAGGCGCAGGCGCGCCGCAATGCGGCGTCCAAGGAGATCGGCGACGCGAAAAAGGCCAAGGATGAGGCGCGCGCGTCAGCGCTGATGGCCGAGGTTGCCGAGCTCAAGACCACGATGCCGGAGCTCGAGGCTGCGGCGAAGGCCGCGGACGAAGAGCTCGCAAAGGAATTGTCGGCGATTCCCAATTTGCCGCTCGCCGAAGTGCCTGACGGGACCGACGAGCACGGCAATGTGCAACATCACGTATTCGGCAAGGCGCGCGACTACGGCTTCGCGCCGAAGCCGCATGACGATCTCGGCGGTGCGCTCGGCTATATGGATTTCGAGGCGGCGGCGAAATTGTCCGGCGCGCGCTTTGTCGTGCTGAAGAAGGGCCTGGCGCGGCTCGAGCGCGCGATCGGCCAGTTCATGCTCGATCTCCACACCGGCGAGCACGGCTATGCCGAGATCAATCCGCCGCTGCTGGTCCGTGACGCCGTGATGTTCGGCACCGGGCAATTGCCGAAGTTCGAGGACGATCAGTTCTGGGCCATTAAGGGCGAACTGCTCGCGGCGCCGAACGCCGATTTGCGCAGCGAGCGCCTCGGCCTCATTCCGACCGCCGAAGTGTCGCTGACCAATCTCGCCCGCGAATCCATTCTCGATGAGAAAGAGCTGCCGATGCGGCTCACGGCGCTGACGCCGTGCTTCCGCGCCGAAGCCGGCGCGGCTGGCCGCGATACCCGCGGCATGATCCGCCAGCATCAGTTCACCAAGGTCGAGCTGGTCTCGATCACGACGCCCGAGACCAGCAAGGATGAGCTCGAGCGCATGCTCGCCTGCGCTGAGGAGGTGTTGCGGCGCCTCGACCTGCATTACCGCGTGATGACGTTGTGCGCCGGCGACATGGGCTTCTCCGCGCAGAAGACCTACGACATCGAAGTATGGATGCCGGGGCAGGGCGACGGCGGTGCGTTCCGCGAGATCTCGAGCTGCTCGGTGTGCGGCGACTTCCAGGCCCGCCGGATGGATGCGCGCTCGCGCGGTCCCGACGGCAAGCCGCGTTTCGTGCACACGCTGAACGGCTCCGGCACGGCGGTGGGGCGTGCGCTGATCGCGGTCATGGAGACCTACCAGCAGCAGGATGGATCGATCGCGGTCCCCGACGTGCTGCAGCCCTATATGGGCGGGCTCAAAGTCATCGAGCACGGCATGTAAGGCGAGACCGCGGCAATGGCATTGCACCGTGACATTCACTGGCTTGGTCGCCAATGGGCCGTCACGGGGCATGGTCTGCAACTGATCAATCAGAAGCAGATGGGCTACTACGACATCGAGATCGCTCGATTGTGGGAAGCGGGCCTGATCCACTCGATGCAAACCAAGGCATGGATCAACCGGGAGGACTTCGACAAGGCGCTCGAGGTGGCGCGGGCGCGGTTTGCCGATGCGGCCCCTGCAGGCGAGCCGCCACCACTTCAGGCGGTTGTATCGCGGCCGACGCCGGCAAGGCGCGCGCCAGTCGAGCCGCCGACGGTGCCCACGATCGAGGAACTGCTGGCAAAGCTGAAGTCGAGGTCGGCTGCGGTAACACCAGCGGTGGAGCCGCAGGCGCCTGCCAGAGCCGCGCAGCCCAACCTCGAACGGTCCAGATCGGAACCCCCTGAGATCGAGACGCCCAAGGAGAGCCCCAAGGCCGCACGGGGCGAGTCAGAGCCGTCCACGCCGGTGCCACCGCCACCCGCTCAGGCTCAGCCGGCGGCGCGGCCGGTCGATCCAGCGCCTTCCGCCCGACCCAAGCCGGCCTGGCCGGTGTTCGATCGCAAGATCGCAGGGCGCGCCCGGTTCGTCCGTCCGTGGCGTGCCACCTTGACGCGCTGGCACGGGGATTTGCCGGGTTTGCCTCCGCGGCGTTAGCCGGCTAAGACGGCACGAACGCCACGAAAAACCGCGTCGAATCAGAACAAAAGGCACGTTGACGGATGCGAATTCTCTGCACCAATGATGACGGCATCCACGCTCCCGGTCTCAAGATCGTCGAGCAGATCGCACAAGCCTTGTCCGATGACGTCTGGATCGTGGCGCCGGAGCTCGACCAGTCCGGCGTCTCGCATTCGCTGTCACTGAATGACCCGCTGCGGCTGCGCGAGGTCGGTCCGCGCCATTTCGCGGTGCGCGGCACGCCGACGGATTGCGTGATCATGGGCGCGCGTCACATCCTCGGTGAGAAGAAGCCGGATCTCGTGTTGAGCGGCGTCAACAAGGGCCGCAATGTCGCCGAGGACGTGGTCTATTCCGGGACCATCGCCGGCGCGCTGGAAGGCACCATTCTCGGGCTGCCGTCATTTGCGCTGTCGCAGGAGTTCAGCCTGGAGACGCGCGACAAGCCGCTGTGGGAGACCGCGCTGACGTTCGGTCCCGACATCCTGCGCAAGGTGCTCGCCGCCGGCATCCCGAAGAACACGGTCGTCAACGTCAACTTCCCGTCCTGCATGCCGGACGAGGTCAAGGGCATCCGCGTCACGCGGCAGGGCAAGCGCAATCTCGGCTTCCTGAAGATCGATCGCCGCCACGACGGCCGCGGCAATCCGTATTTCTGGATCGGCTTCGAGCGCGCGGCGATGATGGATACGCCGGCCGAGGGCACCGATCTCGCCGCGCTTGCGGCGCGCTACGTCTCGGTCACGCCGCTGCGGCTCGACCGCACCGATGAGGCGTTCTCGGAAGCGCTGACGACGACGCTGAAGTGATCGTGTAGCCCGGATGAAGTGCAGCGTAATCCGGGAACAGCCCACCCATTGAGGCAACCCGGATTGCGCTGCGCTGCATCCGGGCTACGTCCGCTGCAAATGATCTAAACCGGCGCGCCTTTCATGGCGCTGGCGATGACCTGCGCCAGCGTCTCCAGCTGGAACGGCTTCTGCAGGGCCGGGCGGTCGCGATATTCCGGCGGCAGGCCTGAGGAGCCGTAGCCGGTCGCGAAAATGAAGGGGCGGTTGCGGGCGTTGATCAGCTCGGCGACCGGGGTGATCACCTTGCCGTTGACGTTGACGTCGAGGATCGCGAGGTCGAAATCGGTCGATTGCGCAAGCTTGACTGCCTCGCCGATCTCGCCGGCCTCGGCCGCGACGCTGTGGCCGAGCTCCTCCAGCATGTCGGCGACCATCATCCGGATCATGACCTCGTCCTCCACGAGGAATACAGAACAGCCCGCCGGCCGCATCGCAGTCATGATGGAATCCTTGCCCGTCGAAGATCCAAGCTCGCAAATAACATCCAGCGGCGCAACGCAAACATTGCTGGAATTCGCGCATTGCCGAGGAATGGTCAATCGTTGCGACGTCCCGGCTCGCTTCATCGCGCGTCATCTGTCCGGGCAACCGCTACCGCCATCGCGGCCGCGCAATACCCGAAGGGTCGAATTCATGCTCGGGGGTCTTTGATCGCGCGCTGTTGCCGATCATATGGGAATGGATGGCCCGGGCGCCAACAGCAACGGTGAGGTAGGTTCCTTACCGGGAACAGAATTGAGGGGAAATATTCCCTTAACGCGGCATTTCGATTCGAATGGCATCAGATTGTGGGGATAGCTGCAGAACCGCCCGAGGCCTCCGACGAGAGCATGACCGTGACCCAAGACCCGCCCGAGAAGATGATGTTTCAGCTGACCTTGCGGCGGCGCGGGATCAGCGATCAGGCCGTCCTGCGGGCCATGGACGAGGTGCCGCGCGAGGTCTTTGTCGAGGCGCGTGACAGGGCCGACGCCTATCGGGACAGCGCGCTCGCGATCGCCTGCGGGCAGACCATCAGCCAGCCCTTCGTTGTCGCCTACATGACCGAGCGGTTGCAGCTTCAGAAGGACCATCGCGTGCTCGAGATCGGCACCGGCTCGGGATACCAGGCCGCGATCCTGTCCCGGCTGTGCAAGCATGTGCTGACCATCGAGCGTTACCGGACGCTTGCCGATAGCGCCCGGAAGCGGCTCGAGAAGCTCGGCTACTACAACATCGAGGTCCTGCTCGGGGACGGCTTTGACGTGCCGGTCGGGGCGGGCGATTTCGACCGCATCATCGTGACCGCGGCAATGGAGCAGATTCCGGACAAGCTCTTGCAGCGCCTTGAGCCGGGCGGGGTCTTGATCGCCCCTGTCGGGCCGCATCAGGGCACCCAAACCCTGGTTCGCGTGGTCAGGACGGAAGCCGGCTTCGAGCGCAAGGAACTGGTCGATGTGCGCTTCGTGCCGGCGCTGCCGGGGATCGCCCGCGAGCTGTAGAATTGCGGATTGCCGCTTGCGGCCAACGTCTTATTCCCAGGGTTAAGCGGTTATTTACTCGACGCGTGTTTACTCAAAACGGGTATTTGTTGCGTACGAGTGAGTAACCATGTCAGGTGTTGTTGAGTTGCTTCGCTCGCGTCGCGTGCCGCAGGTGGCGGTGCTGGCGCTGATGTCTGTCGCTTTTGCCGGCTGCAGCGCCGACATGTCGTCGCGCTTCTCGCAGAACTCCTACTCCGGCAATCCCTTTGCCCTTGACCCGCAGCCGACCGGCACCGTGCAGGCGCCGGTCCAGCAGCGCGAGCTGCCGCAATATGCGCGGCCGCAATCCCAGTACTCGCAAAATCCGCAATATCAGTCGCAGCCGTTGCCGCCGCCGGTGTCGGCGCCGCAATCCTATCCGGTTGCCGGAGGCGGCGTGTCCGGAGGAGGACGCGGCGTAGCCTCCTATGCTCCGCCCCCGGCGCGGCCTCAGCTTGAAACCACCGGCACAGTTCCACATTCGGTCGCGGCCGCACGCAGCGGCACAACCATCATCGTGGGTACGAGCGACACGTTGGACGTTCTCGCCAAGCGCTACAACGTATCGACCGCCGAGATCCTCCGTGCCAACGGCTACAAGGGGCCGCGCGCGCTGTCGCCCGGCCAGCAGCTGATCATCCCGCGCCCGACCGCAACCGCCGCGGCGCCCGCGGTGGCTGCGCCGGTCGGCAAGCCGGTTGCCATGGCGGCCGGCCCGGCCGGCGTCCACGTCGTCAATCGCGGTGACACGCTGAACAGCATTGCCCGTCAGCACCACGTCTCCGTCGCCGAACTTGCGCGGGCCAACAATCTTGACCAGTCGGCGCGGCTCAGCCTCGGCATGAAGCTCACGGTGCCCGGCGCGAAAACCGCCGCGGCCGTTCCCGCAGCGCCGGCTGTCGCTCCGGCACCAGCGGCGATGCCGGCTCCGAAGGTGGTCGCGACCGCTCAGCCGCAACAGAGCGCACGGCTGGTGCAGCCGACTGCCAGCATCGAGCAGCCGGCGGCCGCAGTCGAAGCGCCCGCGGTGAAGTCGAGCGAGGCAACCGGCGCGCTGCCGACCTTCCGCTGGCCGGTGCGCGGCAAGGTCATCACCAGCTACGGCGCCAAGACCAACGGCAAGTCGAACGACGGCATCAATGTCGCGGTGCCCGAGGGCACGCCGGTGAAGGCCGCCGAAGACGGTGTCGTCGCCTACTCGGGCAACGAGCTGAAGGGCTACGGCAACCTCGTCCTGGTCCGCCACTCCAACGGCTACGTCACCGCATATGCCCATGCCAGCGAGGTGTTGGTGAAGCGCGGCGACACGATCAAGCGTGGCCAGGTGATCGCGAAGTCGGGACAGTCCGGCGAGGTCGGATCGCCGCAGCTCCATTTCGAGATCCGCAAGGGCTCGTCGCCGGTCGACCCGCTGCAATTCCTCAACGGCGCATAAGCGCCCGAGACCTTCACATTGTGAACGCGTGCGACGGGGAGGCGTGAAGCCTCCCCATCTTGTTTTGAGCTAGAAGTCGAACGTCATGCCGGTTGTAACGGCTTTCGCCTTGTTGCCGGCGACGACGTTGTTGTTGGCGTCGCGGCCGCACACGCCGTAGCCGTGACCGCTCACGCCGAGGCAGTAATGCGCGCCGGGGCCGTTGCGCAGATAACTGCCAACGAGGTACCAGGTCGCAAACGGACTGAAGTGGTACTTGATGCCCGCCGCATATTGATCGGCGCTGCTGTCCAGCGTGTTGAGCGCGAAGTCGGCCGCGCCTGCCGGCGGTGCAACTGTATAAGTGTTGAAGATGCCGGTCCCGGGCGAGCCGGGCGAGGCGTTGGCGTGAGCCCAGGACGCGCTCACGTCCCAGGCGCCGATGGTCTGGGTGGCGCTGAGGAAGTAGCCATTGCGCGACCGCTCGTTGAAGTCGGCCACGGTGTGCTCGCGCCGCATCACTTCGTAGATGCCATAGAGCTGCAGCGTGCCGATGCCGTCGTTGAAGCGATATCCGGCACCGAACTTGGCGGCCCATTCGTTGGCGATGCCGACGGCTCCCGGCGGCACGATCAACACGCCGCCATTGCTCAGGGGCGTGACGGCCTCGTCGCCGGTGCGGTTGGTGCTCTCATGCATCTCGTAGGCCGCGACCGCCGTGAACGGTCCCTGATTGTAGGTCAGCGAGGCGCTGTAGAGGTTGCCGTAGGAGCCGTCCGTACAGCCTTCCGGCGCCGAGGTCAGTGGGAAGCCGCTGCCGCTACCGCGTGCGGAGGTGCCGGGGCAGTTGAAATCGCCGAGCGCGAAATCGCTGTTGTCCCGTGCCGTGTTCTGTCCGGGCGAGACCATCAGTGTGGCCTGGAAGCCGTTCCAGATCGGCGATTCGTACCAGACCGCATGCGCCGCGCGCCAATCGAATTCCGCGCGCAGGTCGCCGCCGGTGTTGCCCATGATCGAGTTGTAGTCGCCGAGCGTCGACGCGAACGGATCGAACTTCGCGGTCGCCTTCTTGTAGGGCGTGTCGGCCTTGCCGGCCTTGACGGTGCCCCACGGCGTTTCCATTCCGATGAAGCTGTCGCGCGTGCCCAATGCGGCGCGCTCGGTCGGCACCGCCGCGACTTCGACCAGCGATTCGAATTGCGCGACCGCCGCCCATCCGGCGAAGCCGTAGGGTTCGAGATTGTGTCGCGCGCGGACGCCGAAATAGGTGAGGTTGCTCGCCACGCCGAGCTTGGTGCCCTGATCGAACACGCCGGCGTTGAACACGTCGCCTGAGAGATCGACGTGGCCATAGAGGGTGACGGTCGTGTTGTCGACGAAGGCGTTGCCGCCCGGCGCCTTGCTGTAGAGCGGCGCGCCGCCAATGCTGACGACGGCGTGCTCCGGAGGAGGAGGCGGCGTCGGGGAGGGCGCGACGGCCGCATGCTGGACCGGGTTGCCCTTTGGCGTTGAGGTCGTCGCAGCGGGCGCGGCGCTGTGGCTCGTGATGTGATTGACGCGGTCCCGCAGCTGGGCGTTCTCCCTTGCGAGTTTCGCATTGTTTCGTTCGAGCGCATCCAGACGCGCCATGACGTCGTCGAGCGTTGCCGCCTGCACTGGCTGCTGCGAGAGCGCCAGGCAAATCGCCGCGAAAGCTGTTCCGGCGAGAAGTCCCTTCTTCATCTGATCCCCCTTTGCTTATCGCCTCAGCGGGGTGCTGAGGGTCACAAAGTGGGACGAACGTTAATGTATACCACACACCAGATACATGGATGCGGACGGGTCGATGGAGATAATAGCGGGCTGTGACAAAAATGGTACGATAATACTATCGCACCGCATCAATTTGTCGCATGTTAAACTTAGGAATAAAATTTGACTTACATATATGTATTTGAAATTCCTATATGAAAAGCGATAAAGAAATTTAGACAGTGATGCTGACATATATTGGTTGCATTGCAAAATCGAAACGCAATCTGGGATAATGGATGCCAATTTTTGCTTAGCTTGAAGCGAATTCGGGCCCGGCGAGAGGCCTAGGTCGACGGCCAGGGGCCTCGCCCGTTTGCGAGACGCTCGACCATGTCGCGCAGGAATTGCGACGGCCCATTTGCGTGCCATTCCCCGTCCGACTGCAGGAGCAGGGGACGCCGCGTATCGCGGCTGAAGGCCTCGAGCCACGCGCGCGCTTTTGCCTTTGGGCGCGCGCCGACGGCGACCGCGACGTCAACCGGAATGGTGCGCCAGACGAAGCTTGCCGGGAGAAAAATGAGATCGGATTTGTCTGGACGCATCCACTCGGGCAGCGGGCTCGTTGGCGCAAGCCAGCCACAGACGAAATTCCGGCACGGATCGACCGGACGCTCATCGTAGATTGCGCATTTGCCCGCACGGCTGAACGGACAGGGATGCCCCGGATAGACGTCGTGATCGCGGATCCGGATCTTCAGCCAGCCGTCACAGCAAGCGGTACACTCGCCACATTGTCTCGCAGTCGCGCTTGGGTCGGCCGGCATGAGCGCAGTGTACTCAGGCCGGGCCGAATCCAGAAGGCCGTCCGCGCGACGACCCGATGGTCTCTATATCCCGCTCAGCCGCACGCCGAGCCGTCCGGCCAGTTCCTGGGTGAACTGCCAGGCGACGCGGCCGGAGCGGGAGCCGCGGGTGGTCGACCATTCCAGCGCCTCACGCTCGAGTTCGTCCGCGGCGATCTTGATGCCGTAGTGGTCGCAGTACCCCTTCACCATCGCCAGATACTCGTCCTGGCTGCAGCGGTGGAAGCCGAGCCACAGGCCGAATCGGTCCGACAGTGAGACCTTTTCCTCGACGGCCTCGCCGGGATTGATCGCGGTCGAGCGCTCGTTCTCGATCATCTCGCGCGCCAGAAGGTGCCGCCGGTTCGACGTTGCGTAGAGGATGACGTTGTCGGGGCGGCCCTCGATGCCGCCTTCCAGCACCGCCTTCAGCGACTTGTAGGAGGCGTCGTTGCCGTCGAAGGAGAGGTCGTCGCAGAACACGATGAAGCTGAACGGCGCGCCGCGCAGCAGCTCCATCAGGCCGGGCAGGCTCTCGATGTCCTCGCGATGAATCTCGATCAGCTTCAGCCGGTCAGCCGGCTTGCGGGCGACATTGATGCTGGCATGCACGGCCTTGACCAGCGACGATTTGCCCATGCCGCGGGCGCCCCACAGCAGCGCATTGTTGGCAGGAAGGCCGTTGGTGAAGCGCTCGGTGTTCTCCATCAGGATGTCGCGCATCCGGTCGACGCCCTTGAGCAGGCTGATCTCGACCCGACTGACCCGCGGGACGGCTGCGAGGCGCCCATCGGGATGCCAGACAAAGGCGTCGGCGGCCGAAAACGGCTCGGTCGCATCGGGCGTCGGGGAGGCGGCCGCGAGATGGCCGGCGATCGTCTCCAGGGCCTTGGCGATCCGCTCAGCGGTCTCGCCGTTGAGTGCCTCCGGCGGGCGTTTTGTCGCGGCGTTTGCGGGCCTCTTGGCGACAGCCTTGGGCGTTGTCCTGGGCGCGGTTTTGCTGGTTGTTTTCTTGGCTTTTTTCGGCATTTTTCCAGTTCCTGACGGCGCAGCCTTATCGGGCTGGCGCTCCTCCCGCAAGCGGCCTAAATGAGGCGGCCGTCAGCGTTGCAATTGGGACCGCGGCCGCTATAGTCCGCGCGAATTTGCCCGGACCGCCATACCGCTCCAAGGGGATCATCAAGGGTCACTTGAGGGCGCTGCCGGTTCTTCCCCGTCTTACCCGAGGATTGTCCGAATGCTGATTACTCCTGCGTTTGCCCAGGCTGGAGCCGGTGGCGATGCCAACAGCATGTTGATGTCGCTGCTGCCGTTCGCGCTGATCTTCGTCATCATGTATTTCCTGATCCTGCGCCCGCAGCAGAAGAAGGTGCGCGACCATGCCGATCTGGTCAAAAACATCCGCCGCGGCGACACCGTGGTGACCTCGGGCGGTCTCGTCGGCAAGGTGACCAAGGTCGTCGACGACGACCAGATCGAATTCGAGATTTCGGACGGCGTGCGCGTCCGGCAGATGCGACAGATGATTTCCGGCGTCCGCGCCAAGGGCGAGCCGGCGAAGGGCGACGCCAAGGACGAAGCGTCCGCGAGCTGATCGCCGCGGCGCTCTTTTGGAATCTGACGGGTCAACGCGATGTTGTACTTTACGCGATGGAAGGCGCTGGCGATCGTTCTGACGGCGCTGGTCGTCTGCCTGTGCGCCGTGCCGAACTTCTTCCCCGAAGCCCAGGTCAAGACCTGGCCAGCCTGGGCGCAGCGGCGCCTGGTGCTCGGCCTCGACCTGCAGGGCGGCTCGTACCTCTTGCTCGAGGTCGACGCCAATTATGTGAAGAAGGAGAAGCTCGACCTCATTCGCGACGATGTGCGGCGCGTCCTGCGCGACGCCAGGATTCAGAATACGTCTGTCGTCCGCAATGACGCCGTCGAGGTGCGCATCACCAAAGAAGGCGATTTTCCGGCCGCACTGTCCAAGCTGAAAGAGCTGCCGCAACAGATCGGCGGGCTGATGGGGTCGAGCGGGCAGCGCGACCTCGATGTGGCGGATGCCGGGGGCGGGCTGATCCGCCTGACCATTCCCCAGGCGGCGATGCTCGACCGCATGCGCAAGACCATCGAGCAATCGATCCAGATCGTCGAGCGGCGCGTGAACGAGCTCGGCACCGTGGAGCCGTTGATCCAGCGCCAGGGCTCGGACCGCATCCTTGTGCAGGTGCCGGGTCTGCAGGATCCGACCCGGTTGAAGGAGCTGCTCGGCAAGACCGCCAAGATGGAATTCCGCATGGTCGACACCTCGGTGTCGCCGGAACAGGCACAACAGGGCCGGGTGCCTCCCGAATCCGACCTGCTGATGAGCGCGTCGCCGCCACCGGTACCCTATGTGGTGAAGAAGCAGGTGCTGGTCTCCGGCGGCGATCTGACCGACGCCCAGCCAGGCTTCGACCAGCGCACCGGCGAGCCCATCGTCAGCTTCCGCTTCAACACCTCCGGCGCCCGCAAATTCGCCCAGGCGACGACCGAGAATGTCGGGCTGCCGTTTGCGATCGTGCTCGACAACAAGGTGATCTCCGCCCCCGTGATCCGCGAGCCGATCACCGGCGGACAGGGCCAGATTTCGGGCAGCTTTACCGTGCAGTCAGCCAACGATCTGGCGATCCTGCTGCGCGCCGGCGCGCTGCCGGCGCCGCTCACCGTCGTCGAGGAACGCACGGTCGGTCCGGGCCTCGGTCAGGACTCGATCGAGAAGGGCGAACTCGCGGCCTATGTCGGCTCGATCCTGGTCATCGTGTTCATGCTGGTGACCTACCGCCTGTTCGGCGTGTTCGCCAACATCGCCGTGGCCATCAATGTCGCCATGATCTTTGGCCTGTTGTCGCTGCTCAACGCCACGCTGACGCTGCCCGGCATCGCCGGCATCGTGCTCACCGTCGGCATCGCGGTCGACTCCAACGTTTTGATCTACGAGCGCATCCGCGAGGAGCTGCGCGGCGGGCGCACCCCGATCACGGCGATCGATGCCGGCTTCAAGCGCGCGCTGGCGACGATCCTCGACTCCAATATCACCACCTTCATCGCTGCCGCAGTGCTGTTCTATATCGGCACCGGCCCGGTGCGCGGCTTTGCCGTGACGCTCGGCATCGGCATCATCACCACGGTGTTCACCGCCTTCACCTTGACGCGCCTGATCGTCGCGGGGTGGGTGCGGTGGAAGCGGCCGCAAACCGTGCCGATCTGAGAGGCCTAGTGTGACCCAAACCGTTCTCATCGGCCTTGGCATCCTGATTGCCGTGCTGACCGTGGTCGCGGCGCTCGGCATCCTGCCGTCGCTGCGTATCGTGCCGGACGACACGCATTTCGACTTCACGCGCTTCCGCCGCATCAGCTTCCCGATCTCGGCGGCGCTCTCGATCGTGGCGATCACGCTGTTCTTCACCCACGGGCTGAATTTCGGCATCGACTTCAAGGGCGGCACGCTGCTCGAGGTGAAGGCGAAATCCGGTAGCGCCGATATCGCGCAGATGCGCGCGACCCTGAGCGGCCTCGGCCTCGGTGAGGTCCAGCTGCAGCAGTTCGGCGGCCCGGCCGACGTTCTGATCCGCGTCGCCGAACAGCCTGGCGGCGACAAGGCGCAACAGGATGCGGTCGGCAAGGTCCGCGGCGCGCTCGGCGATTCCGTCGATTACCGCCGCGTCGAGGTGGTTGGGCCGCGCGTCTCGGGCGAGCTACTCGCCTTCGGCATGCTCGGCCTGATGCTGGCGATCGTCGGCATCCTGATCTATCTCTGGTTCCGCTTCGAGTGGCAGTTCGCGCTCGGCGCCATGATCGCCAACGTCCACGACATCGTGCTGACCATCGGCTTCATGTCGATCAGCCAAGTCGACTTCGACCTCACCAGCATCGCGGCGCTGCTGACGATTCTCGGCTACTCGCTCAACGACACCGTCGTCATCTATGACCGCATCCGTGAAATGCTGCGGCGTTACAAGAAGATGCCGATGCCGCAGCTTTTGAACGAATCGATCAATTCGACGCTGTCGCGCTCCATCGTCACCCACGTCACGGTCACGCTGGCGCTGCTCGCGCTGCTGCTGTTCGGCGGCCACGCTATCCACAGCTTCACC
The DNA here is from genome assembly GCF_042430365.1 of Bradyrhizobium erythrophlei. Lineage (GTDB taxonomy): Bacteria > Pseudomonadota > Alphaproteobacteria > Rhizobiales > Xanthobacteraceae > Bradyrhizobium > Bradyrhizobium erythrophlei. The sequence goes on along the minus strand of NZ_JBHMET010000181.1, from coordinate 1,469 downwards.
GCGGTGATGATGTTCGGCGTGGTGCTGGTCGGCACCTACACCTCGATCTTCATCGCGGCGCCGATCCTGATCTATCTCGGCGTTCACACCACGCGGGGGGACACGCAGGAGGGGGCGCCGGCCAAGAAGCCGGACGCGGCAGCCAAGAAGTAACCGACGATGACCAGTTCCTCGGACGCTCCGCATCTTCCGAGGTCGGCGCCGATCGAAGCCTACGGCAAAGGCGGCTTCGCATTCGCCGATATGTCGCATCGCGGCTCGCTGTTGTGCCTCCCCGACGGGATCTGGGCCTGGCCGGTGACCACGCCGCAGCAGATCGACGAATATTCGCTGGCGCGCGTGTTCGCCGCCGCGAACGCCATCGACACGCTCATTGTCGGGACCGGCACCGAGGTCTGGGTGCCGCCGAAGCCGCTCCGCGAGGCGCTGCGCGCGGTGAGGGTGGTGCTTGACCCCATGCAGACCGGCCCCGCGATCCGCACCTACAACATCATGCTGGGCGAGCGGCGTCGCGTGGCGGCGGCGCTGATCGCGGTGCCATGAGCGTGGTGTCATGAGCGCGGCCGAGGCGCCAAAAGACGGCGCGTCCTTCTGTGCCGACCTGGTGCGGACCCATGACTTCGTCCGCTACACGTCCACCTTGTTCGTGCCGGGTCCGGAGCGCCGCGCGTTGCTCGCGATCTACGCCTTCAATGTCGAGATCTCGCGCGTGCGCGAGCAGGTCAGCCAGCCCCTGCCGGGCGAGATGCGGCTGCAATGGTGGACCGACATGCTGGGTGGCGCCGGTCACGGCGGCGTCGAAGGCAACCCAGTCGCAGCCGAGCTCCTGCACGCGATCCAAGCTCACCGCCTCCCGGTCGAGCGGCTGGCGCGGCTGATCGAGGAGCATCAGTTCGATCTCTACAACGATCCGATGCCCTCGATGGCCGCGCTCGAGGGCTATGTCAGCGAGACCGCGTCGGCCCTGTTCGCGCTCGCGGCGCGCGTCATCACGCGTCCGTCGGAGGAGATTGATCACCTCGCACGCCATGCCGGCCTTGCCCAGGGGCTCGTGCAAGCGATTGCGGCGCTGCCGCGCGATGCGTCGCGGCGGCAGCTTTTCCTGCCGCTGCAGCTGCTTCAAGAGCAGGGGAGCAGCGCGGAGGAGGTGTATTCCGGCAAACAGTCGCCGGGAATTCGCGCGGCGGTCGATCAGCTCGTGGCTAACGCCGAGGAGCATTTCGAAATGGCGTTCACGCTACTTGCCGACGCTCCCGTCGCAGTGAGGCCGATCTTCCTGCCACTGGCCTTTGTGCGGCGTGAGCTGAGCCTGATGGCGCGGGCCGACAATGATCCGTTTCAGCCAAAGGCGGCGTCGCGCTTGCGCATCCTGTGGACGCTATGGCGCGCGTCCCGGAGGCGGGAGTTCGGCGGCTAGAGCAGATTCTGATCAGACGCGATCATAACCGGCAGCGGCGAAGAAGTTCAGG
>NZ_JBHMET010000180.1:0-727 GCF_042430365.1 Bradyrhizobium erythrophlei | reverse complement strand
ATCCCTGCGCAAACGCCACAAGGCTAGCCGCTCGCGGCGTCGATGATCCTCTTGGCTTCGTCGATCACGTCCGATAGATCGCCAAATGCCACGGTTTGCTGGGCCTCTCCACCATCTCTTCGTTTGATATCTATTCGCCACCCTTTAGCTCTAGCCGAGACTTTCTCTGCGCTAATCTTGAATAGCTTGTATTCAAATTCGATTTTGGTCATGAGGAGGACTCGAAAATTTGAGAGCTGGTGGACCGATCCGGAGCATCAGAACCCGCCCGAGGGGCGGGTATAATGGGCCGCTGAGCCCCATCAGGTGATCCCGCGCATTTGCTCGAACATTGCCTTGATGTCGGTGAGGCGAAGCCGCGGCTCGCGGGGGCCTCCGATAATCGTTCAGGGCATGAAGCTGGCGCGCAGCGATCTCGCGGCTCCAGATCTAGCTTATTTGGCCCCTGACAACATCCAATTCCAGATAGCTTTGATGCAGGCTGACCGGTGTTTTCATGCCGTCGAAGAGCACGCGAACAGTCAGCTTGCTCGCCTTGCCTGCGCCAACTATCCGTCCGGTCTTTGAGGGCGCCTTCTTTATTCGGCTCGCGCCGAGCTCGCTGAGGCGTACCTGATCGCCCAATTGAAAAACTGATTGATTAATTCGCAAGATGATCCAGCCTCGCAATTGAAGAAGGCTTCAATCTGAACGTGAGTAGCAGCTTAAGCGATTCGCGAGCCCTAGG
>NZ_JBHMET010000179.1:0-1102 GCF_042430365.1 Bradyrhizobium erythrophlei | reverse complement strand
CGCCCGCACAGTCTGGTTTGCGCTTCCACGCAATCTCGCGCGCGCGTCTCGGTGCGGCCTCCACCTTTGGCTGCTTGTCTCGGCTCACGCGCGGCGGATATCGATAGCTCCAGGCCGCCTCCACAAGAATACGTCGCGCCCGTCCGTTACCGGCTTTGGTGATGCCGCCTCGCTTGACCTTGTCGCCAGTCGAGTTTTCTGTGGGCACCAGACCCAGATAGCCCATCAGCTCGCGCGGATTTTGAAAGCGGGAGAGATCACCAATCTCGGCCAGCACCCCCACAGCCGCAATGAGATCAATCCCCCGCATCGCCTGCAGGGCCGCGACAACCTCGGCGAGCGACCACTCGGCCACCGCATCGCGGATGGCGCTTTCCAAACGCTCAAGGCGCTCGCTTTCCTGGCGTATCCCCTCAAATAGCTCTTCCAATGCGATGCGCTGCTCGCGATGCTCGAGCTTCTGCGATAACAGCCATCTCATATGGGCTGGTCCCCACGTCGTCTTGCCCGGATAGATGCGTCCCAGCCGCAGCATAAATGACGAGATCTGTTGACGCTTGCCCTGGAGGTCCTTCTTCACTGCCTGACGGGCGCGCGAGAGATCGCGCATGGCTTCATGCCGCTCGTCCGGCACCCACACCGCGGTGAGCTCGCCCGCGCGTAACAGCTTGGCGAGGCTCACTGCATCGCGTCGGTTCGTCTTCACGCGATCACCGGCCTTCTTTGGAACCAGCGAGGGGGCTACCACCACGCACTCATGGCTGAGGCTCTTGAGCAGTCTATAGAGACCATATCCTGTCGGCCCTGCTTCATAGCAAAACGTCAGATGACGGTATTTCGCTGCAAGCTTTGCCACGAGCTTTTGGATCGCCGCCTCCGTGGCAGGAAACTCCCCGAGATACCGGACCTCGCCGCCACGGCCGCTATCGGCAATCGCTACTGCATTACGCAATTTTGACGTATCGATTCCGACAAAGGCCTCGGTATGATGCCCCACGACTCGCCCTCCTTGTTTGAGGCTCTGCCCGGTCCATCCGGGTAACCCTCGTTGCAACATCGAGGGTGAGTCGCCTCATTTTGTGGAGGGGACATACAGTCTAGC
>NZ_JBHMET010000178.1:0-698 GCF_042430365.1 Bradyrhizobium erythrophlei | reverse complement strand
GATTCCCTTTCGGGGCAAATCGTGATTCACCCAGAGGGCTGGTGATGGAGGCCAGCCCTCATGGCTAAACCCCTCTCGCCGGACCTTCGCCTTCGCATTGTTCGAGCCGTGGAAGATGAGGGCATGAGCTGTCGAGGTGCCGCCGGCCGGTTCGGCGTGGCTCCGTCGACAGCGATCGAACTGGTCAGCGAGTGGCGAAGCACCGGCGCCTGTGAGGCGGCGGCGCAGGGTGGCGACCGGCGTTCAGCTCGGATCGAAGGGCATGCTGCAGAGATCCTCTCCCTGGTCGAGGCTACGCCTGACATGACGCTGGCCGAGATCGCCGGCCATCTCTTCAAAGTCCACGGCGAGCGTTTCGTGCCCAGCGTGGTCTGGCGGTTCTTCGATCGCCGCAACATCACGTTCAAAAAAAACATCGCACGCCAGCGAGCAGAATCGGCCGGACGTGGCCGCTGAACGCGCGGCGTGGAAGGCATCTCAGCCTGAGATCGACATCCACCGGTTGGTGTTCATCGACGAGACCGGAGCCTCCACCAAGATGGCGCGGCTCTATGGCCGTTCGCCGTACGGCCAGCGCTGTGTTGCAGCGCTCCCGCATGGTCATTGGAAGACGACGACCTTCGTCGGCGCGCTCAGGTCGACTGGCATGACAGCACCGATGGTCCTTGATGGCCCCATGGATGGTTCGGCGTTCGAGG
>NZ_JBHMET010000177.1:0-710 GCF_042430365.1 Bradyrhizobium erythrophlei | reverse complement strand
TGGCCGCGCGGCGTGCGCATGAGCCTGGCCTCAGGCTCGGTCAAAACCTTCTGCTTGAGCCCTTCCTGAACCAATTGTTCGGCCTGCTGCTGCAACTGCGCCCGCTGAGCCTTCAGCGCGGCAAGGGCCGCGGCCACGTCGGTCTTGGCCGGCTCAGCCGGCGTCTCCTCGGCATCGGCCTCATCCATCGCGGCCAGGTACTCGGCGATCTTGCGCTCGATGGCTGCATCCCGCTCCGCGAGCTTCTTCTCTGTGACCACCTGCTTGCGGCTTGCCGCCGCAGCCATCTTGCTCCCATCGATCGCCAGGACTTCGCCTCCAAATACCGATTGCTCGCGGCAGAATTTTATAAAGGCCCGGCAGACACCGGCAATTGCCTCCGGATGATCCTTGCGGAAGTCCGAAATGGTCTTGAACACCGGCGTCACCCGGTTGATCAGCCAGAACACCTCGACATTGCGCCGCGCCTCGCGCTCGAGCCGCCGGCTCGAACGCATCTGGTTCAGATACCCGTAGATATAAAGCTTCAACAGATCGCGCGGGTCGTAAGGCGGCCGCCCCGTCGCCTCCGCCTCAACCTTCGAGAAGCCAAGCCCGGCGAGATCCAGGCTGTCCACAAAGCCGTCAATGACGCGCACCGCGCTATCCGGCGCGATCACCTCGTCCAACGTCTCTGGATACAGTGTCGCCTGATAGCGCGACTGGCCAAT
>NZ_JBHMET010000176.1:0-36261 GCF_042430365.1 Bradyrhizobium erythrophlei | reverse complement strand
GTTTGCCGGGTGGGACTTGCACCCACTGGAAAGCGCCGCCTTATCACGGCGCACGCCAACGACGGACATCCGACCGACAGTCGAGTGAAGTCGCTGGGCCACCGCCGGCCCAATCAGATTGGTCGGCTCGTCCGTTTTTCGGATTTCGTGGGCACTTCCCAGAGCGCTTTGTGGAAGCGAGCTGCCAACGGAACGTGCCGAAGTCCCGAAAATTAACGGCAGCGTTGATGCCGTCGGTAGGCACAAGATCACTCCGAAAATCGCGTTCATCGCTGGGATGTCATCGGGCAATCCCCGAGGTAATGCATGCCTGCGAACTATTTGCGACGAGCGAAGCAATTGGGAGGTTCACCGGAGGCGGCGACGAACAATTTCCAACCAACTTCCCGACGGAACCTCTTTGAAAATTTCTCTGTTTTTCGGGGGACCAAAATCCAGGAGGAAACCATGAGGACCGTAACATCGATATCGGTGTCCCTACTTCTAGCTGTTGCGGCATCAGGAGCAACTGCTCAACAGCTACCCGCTGAAGGTAAGTTCTCCATTAGCTACACGCTGACGAATTCATCGCCGGTCAAGCCAATCAGCATCGGCAAGGACAAGGAATTCACCGTCAGCTCTTCGATGATGACAGGTATGAATGACGCGGGCAGCGGACTTCTTCACAACATGACCGGGCGCTGCCTCTCGGCTGTCGTTACCGATAAAGCGGCAAAGACAATCGAAGGACATGGCTATTGCACCTATGCTGATGCGGATGGCGATCAGGTGTTCGAGAAAACCGATTATAACCAGCCGTCAGGACCAACCATCCTCATTCAAGGTCAGTGGATCGGTGGGACGGGCAAATTTACTGGTCTTGAGGGAACATTCGAAATCCACCACAGCCCGCTAAAAGCTGCCGTCGATGGGACAGTGCAAGGGGTAGGAAAGAAAATAGGAACATACAAAATCAAGACGATGTGAGCCGTAAGACGAGGTAAGCCCGGTTTCCAAAGAAGCCGGGCTTCTCTTTGATCGCCGGGGTCTCATACTGCCGGCGTCTCTGCTCACGCGCCGATGAAGTGATCGAGTAGTCCGTGCGGGCGCTTGCCAAGGTCCGCTTCGGGGTCATTTTTCGACCAAGCCAGCTTATCCTGACTGTCGATTGATGTCGGCTTTTCCTCCGACAGCCACCGTGGCCATAAGCGGCGAGCGTTGCCGCCGGCAGACGATGTGAAGGCAACGGGTGCGACAAACCCGACGGCCGTCAACCCTGCGGCCCAGGCTCGCGTGCGCCTTGCCACTGATTTGCCCGACGAGGCAAGCCCCCTTAGCAAAAATATTTCGGTTTTTCGGAACCACAACTCAGTGTATGAATCCGCCCGTCTCACCCGATTGAGGGGCGCGTCGCGATCGTCACGAGTGTTGCGGTGAGATGCGGTGGACGCCGAGCGCGCAACTGACGAGTGCGTGCTGACGGCGGACGGTGAAGTCGTGTGGTCCTGACGCCCCAGTGGCAGGTGTCTCCTCGCAAGACGCGCGAAACGTCCTGCGAAGACGGTGACAAACAAGCCCGGTCTCGCCGGGGAGAGCACGAAGGAAGCCGTAAAACCATCGCGCAGGGAAAGCCGGTGTGAATCCGGTTTCACCTGTGGTCCTACCCCGTGCTTTGTTGCACGGGACCCATGGGTGCAATCGGCACCCGGCTTTCCCTGCGCCCTTTGTTCTTCAGGAGGGTGAAACGAGACGCAAGCCTCGGACGATTCACGCCGCGAGAATGCGGACTCGCATCCTCACCGCTGTTTGAAATGTGAATCGAGACTGTGCACCTCGTCATTGCGAGGAGCGAGAGCGACGAAGCAATCCACGCATCCGCGCGCTCGGAATTATGGATTGCTTCGCTCCGCTCGCAATGACGTGGAGGCGGTGTCCCCGACCCGTTGGCTCGCAACGACGATTATGGCTGCGGCTGCCGCACCACGCCGCCCGCGTTCATGCCGCCGTCGATGACGAGCTCGGTCCCCGTCACGTAGCGCGACGCATCGGACGCGAGATAAAGCACGCCCTGCGCGATCTCAATCGCCTGGCCGGCGCGGCCGAGCGGCGTGGCGAATTTGGCACGCTCGTCGGGATCGATCGGGGCGTTTTGGCCGGCGCCGGCGGCCCCGGTCGGGATCTTGCCCCAGATCGGCGTGTCGATGATGCCGGGGTGAACCGAGTTGACGCGGATGCCATCGCCGATCTGCGCGCATTCCATCGCGATCGCCTTTGCGAACAGCCGCACGCCGCCCTTGGTCGCGCAGTAGCCGGCAAGGCTCGCCGCGCCGCGGAGACCTGCGAGCGACGACATCATGATGATGGAGCCGCCGCCATGCTTGCGCATCAGCGGCAACGAATGCTTCACCGACAGGAACACGCCGTCGAGATTGATCGCGGTCTGGCGCCGCCAATCCGCCAGCGACATGTCGACGATCGAGGGCACCCCGACGCCGATGCCGGCATTGGAAACCAGCACGTCGAGCCGGCCATAGCGCCTGCCGACCTCGGCGACGACCTCCACCCAGCGCTCCTCGCTGGTGACGTCCTGCGGCAGGAAGATCACCTCGCGACCGGCCTTCTTGAGGCGGGCGGCGAGCTCCGGCCCGTTCAGCTCGTCGATATCGGTCGCGACGACGGTCGCGCCCTCCTGCGCCAGCAATTCGACGATCGCCGCGCCAATGCCCGACGCGCCGCCGGTGACCAGCGCGACCTTTCCCTGAACCTGTCCTGACATGTCCTCTCCCGAACGTTTCTTATCTGATGACCGCCGGGCCCTGATCGGGCACCGCGACGTCGAGCACACGGAATTGCACACGTTCGGTGCCTTGCCAACGGTCAACCGCGAGAGAGCCCGCCACGTGCAATTGCTGGCCGCGATTTTGCGTCAAGGCGCTGCCGAGCTTCTGTCCGACCGAGCGGAATGCGATACCGTTGACGACCGAGCCATCGCCCGACTTGAAGCGCAGCCTCAAATGCGCCTGCCCGACCTCGTCGGCATAGACCAGCCGATGCGAGGGTAGCGCGATCACGGGCTCCGGATTGGCGCTGCCGAACGGGCCAGCGCGATTGAGGATCGCGGCAAATTCCGGCGTCACCGCGCGTGCGGTCACCGCGCCATCGACGAAGAGTTCATTCTCGTGCCGCGAATTGGCGACGTCGGCGGCGAGCGCGCTCTCCATGAAGGCGCGAAATTCGGCGAGCTTCTCCTTGCGCAGCGTCACGCCGGCCGCCATGGCGTGGCCGCCGCCTTTCATCAGGAGGCCGTCGTGCACCGCCTGCCGCACCGCCTTGCCGAGGTCGACGCCGCCGATCGAGCGGCCCGAACCGGTGCCGATGCCGCCCGGCTCGAGCGCGATCGCAAACGCCGGACGCGCGAATTTTTCCTTGAGCCGCGCCGCGACCAGCCCGACCACGCCGGGGTGCCAGCCTTCCGCGGCGGTCACGATCACCGCACCCTTGTCCTCGAGCCCAAGCGACGCCAGCGCCTCGGCCTCGGCCTGCGCCTCCGCGGCCTGCTCGATCACCCGCCGCTCGGTGTTGAGGCGGTCGAGCTCGGCTGCGATCCGCGCGGCTTCCGACACGTCGCCCTCGAGCAGCAGCCTGACGCCGAGATCGGCGCGCCCGATGCGGCCGCCGGCATTGATGCGCGGCCCCAGCATGAAGCCGAGATGCCAGGCCTCCGGCGGGCCGTTCAGCCGCGACACGTCCATCAGCGCGGTGTGCCCGACATGATCGCGGCGGCGCATCGCAATCAGGCCCTTGGCGACGAACGCGCGATTGAGCCCGGTCAGCGGCGCGACGTCGGCAACAGTGCCGAGCGCAACATGATGCAGCATGCCGAGCAGGTCCGGCTCCGGCATCTCGCCGGTCCAGAAGCGACGCTGGCGCAGGTCGCGGTTCACGGCGACCAGCGTCACCAGCACGAGGCCGACGGCCGCGAGATGGCCGAGCCCGGAGAGATCGTCGGGCCGGTTCGCATTCACCAGCGCATCGACCTCGGGCAATTGATCGCCGGTCTGGTGATGATCGATCACGACAACCGACATCCCGAGCCGCTTCGCTTCCGCAAGCGGCTCGATGCTGGTGGTGCCGCAATCGACGGTGACGAGCAGCGTCGCGCCCTTCGCCGCCAGGGCGCGCACCGCATCGACGTTTGGCCCGTAGCCTTCGAATATGCGGTCGGGGATGTGGATCAGCGGATCGAGCCCGCAATGGCGCAAATGCCAGGCCAGCAGTGCCGCCGACGTCGCGCCGTCGACATCATAGTCGCCGAAGATCGCGACCTTCTCACCGTGATCAGCGGCATCGGCGATGCGTCTGGCCGCGGTCTCCATGTCGGTCACGGTATGGGGATCGGGCATGAGCTTGCGGATGGTCGGATCGAGGAAATCAGTCACGGCATCGAGCTCGACGTCGCGCCCGGCCAGCACCCGCGCCAGCATCTCCGGCAGATTGTAGCGCTGGACCATGGCGAGTGCCCGCGCCGCGCCGCGCGCGTCCAGCCGGTCGCGCCAGAATTTTCCGGTCAGCGAACGCGCCACGCCGAGGAACGCCGGTGGCGCCTCGACGGGAAGAGCTGTTACGGGGAGCGTCATGATGCCGTCCGAGCTGACGTTTGGTCGATTCTGGTTGTACCAGAACCGGGCTCAGACCTCATGGCTTGCCCCCGTTCTCCACACGAAGTGGGCACGTTTCGCGCGAAAACGCGATGGATGCGCCGGAACGCGGCAATGATCGGCGGCGGCTCGCCAGTGTCTAGCAGCCCATTCGGTCGGCGATCCCGCCGAAATCCTTGGCGACGATGTCCCAGTCGCCGGTGGCCTCGAAGTCGATCTTCTGCAGCGGGCCGTATTCGGTTGGACGCGCGACGAACGCCGTCTTCAAGCCGTGCTTCTGCGCGTGCTTGAGATCGTAGTTGTGCGCGGCGACCATCATCACCTGCTCCGGCGGCAGGCCAAGCAGCTTCGCCGCACCAAGGTAGGTTTCCGGGTCAGGCTTGTAGTGCTCGAACAGCTCGGCCGACATGATCAGGTCCCACGGCAGGCCTGCGAACTTCGCCATGTTGGTCAAGAGCGCGACATTGCCGTTCGAGAGCGGCGAGATGATGTATTTGGTCTTGAGCCGCGTCAGACCTGCGACGCTATCGGACCATGGATGCAGGCGGTGCCAACCGAGCGTGAGATGGTGCAGGTCGGCCTCGGTCAGCCCCTTGATCTCGAATTGCGCGACCAGCTTCTCGAGCGAGCGGCGGTGCAGCACGTCGAGGATGACATAGCCGTTCTGCGGATTCTTGCGCACCTCGTCCATCGAGGCGGCATAGACCGCGCGCCAGCCATCGACCAGCGCGGTCCAGTCGGCCTTGATGCCCCGCGTCTCCGACCATCTGGTGAAATCGTTGATCAGGCTGGTCCGCCAGTCGACCACGGTTCCGAACACGTCGAACACCAGCGCCTTGACGGCTGAAAGATCGGACATGTTCGTCTCCCCGTTCGACGGCGATCCTAGTCGAGGTGGAATTTGTCGAGCTGACGGTGCTCGGCCTTGATGTAGCGCACGGTGCCGGTGACGGAACGCATCACCACCGTCTCGGTCTCGATCACGTCCTTCTTGAACTTCACGCCCGACAGCAGCGAGCCGGTGGTGACGCCGGTCGCCGCGAACAGGCAGTCGCCCTTGGCCATGTCTTCGATGCCGTAGATCATCTTCGGATCGGTGACGCCCATCTTGTGCGCGCGCTCCCGCTTCTCCTCGTTGTCGAGGATCAGGCGGCACTGCATCTGGCCACCGATGCAGCGCAGCGCGACCGCGGCCAGCACGCCCTCGGGCGCGCCACCGGTGCCGATATACATGTCGACGCCGGTCTCATCGGGCTTGGCGCAGTGAATGACGCCGGCGACGTCGCCGTCGGTGATCAGCTGCACGGCGGCGCCGGTGGAGCGCACGCTGTTGATGATGTCGGCGTGGCGCGGACGGTCGAGCACCAGCACGTTGATGGCGGTGGGGTCAACGCCCTTGGCCTTGGCGAGGCGGCGGACATTGTCGGCCGGCGGCGCGTCGAGCTCGATCACGTTCTTGGCGTAGCCCGGACCGATCGCGATCTTCTGCATGTAGACGTCGGGCGCATGCAGCAGCGTGCCGCCGTCGGCCATCGCCATGGTGGCGATCGAGCCGGGCATGTTCTTGGCGCACAGTGTGGTGCCTTCGAGCGGATCGACCGCGATATCAACCTTCGGACCGGCGTTGAGACCGACCTTCTCGCCGATGAACAGCATCGGCGCCTCGTCGCGCTCACCCTCGCCGATCACGATCGTGCCTTCGATCGGCAGCCTGTTGAGCTCGCGCCGCATCGCATCGACCGCGGCCTTGTCCGCCGCCTTCTCCTGGCCGTGGCCGCGCAGCCGCGCGGCCGACACCGCCGCCCGCTCCGTCACCCGCACGATTTCGAGCGTCAGGATGCGCTCGAGCAGCATCTGCGGCGGAACGGAAATATGGGTCGACATCGGCGTACTCCTTAAGCCTCACAGACGGGCCACGCGGCCCGCGTCAATCTTTGCGCACCCCACTGCAGGGGTCACGCGCTAGTTCTTCTCGATCCGAATCACCTGCGGCCTGCCGCTGATGACCTTGTCGCGCTGCACTGCGTCCAGCGCACGGTACACGGCGTCCTCGCTGGTCGCGTAGGTAATCAGAATGACCGGGACCGGTGAAGCTTTTTTGGCCGAACCGTTCACATCGACGCCATCTGAATGCCGCTGCACGATCGATTCCAGTGATATCTTCTGTTCCGCAAGGCGCGTGGCGATTGTTGCGGCAGTGCCTGCAAGATCACGCGCCATCAGGCGGATATAATAGCCACCCTCGTGGCGTTCCATCGGCGCCTTGGTGGTCGCGCGCAACCGGTCCACCGGGCGCCCGAACGGCTTGGCGCGGATCCCGCGCGCGACATCGGCGATGTCGGCGACCACGGCGGAGGCCGTTGCTGCGCCGCCCGCGCCGGGGCCGACCAGCGTGATCGGCGGAATGCCCTCGCCGTCGATCGTCACCGCATTGGTGACGCCCATCACCTGCGCGATCGACGACGACTTCGGAACCATGGTCGGATGCACGCGCTGTTCGATGCCCTTGGCGGTGCGGACGGCAACGCCGAGCAGCTTGACGCGGTAGCCGAGTTCCTCGGCCGCGCGGAGGTCCTCCGGCGTGATCGAGGAGATGCCTTCGACATAGACCGCGCTCTGCGCGACCTTGGTTCCAAACGCCAGGCTGGCCAGGATCGCGAGCTTCTGCGCCGTGTCATGGCCGTCGACGTCAAACGAGGGATTGGCTTCGGCGTAACCGAGCCGCTGCGCATCCTTCAGACATTCGGCGAACGACAGCCCCTCCTGCTCCATCCGCGTCAGGATGTAGTTGCAGGTGCCGTTGAGGATGCCGTAGACGCGGTTCACGTCGGTGCCGGCGAGGCCTTCTCGCAGCGTCTTGATGACCGGGATCGCCGCTCCGACGGCGCCCTCGAAGTTCAGGGCGCCGCCATGCGTCTCGGCGGCGTGAGCAAGGCGCAGACCATGCTTGGCAATCAGCGCCTTGTTCGCGGTCACTACCGATTTGCCGGCCTTCAGCGCGGTCTCGATCGCCGAGAAGGCGGGATCGCCGGCGCCGCCCATCAACTCGACGAAGCAGTCGATATTGGGATCCTCGGCCAGCGCCTGCGGGCTCTTCGCCCATTCGACGCCGCGCAGGTCGAGGCTGCGCTTCTTGGCTTTCGAGCGCGCGGTGACGGCAACGACACGGACGCCGCGGCCGCTGCGCGCCGACAGCGTGCGTCCCTGCGCTTCGATCAGACGGACAACTTCGGCACCGACGGTGCCGAGCCCCGCGATGCCCACTTTCAGCGGTGCGACCATGAGAAAACGAACCTGGAAGGATTAGCGTCGATTGGCGAGAGGAACCACGTTGTGCAACGTTTCGATGCCGCTTTCAAGGAAGCGGCGCACACCGCGTGCGGCCTGCCGGATACGCTGCTCGTTTTCCACCATCGCGATACGCACGAACCCCTCGCCGTGCTCGCCGAAGGCGACGCCGGGTGACACCACGACGCCGGATTTCTCCACCATCAGCGTTGCGAACTGCATGCTGCCGACGGCCTCGAACGTCTTGGGCAGCGGCGCCCAGGCGAACATCGAGGCCTGCGGCGGCGGAATGTCCCAGCCGGCACGCCCGAACGATTCGACCAGCGCGTCGCGGCGCTTTCGATAGGTGTCGCGCATCTCGCGGATGCAATCGTCCGGACCGTTCAGCGCCGCGGTCGCTGCGACCTGGATCGGCGTGAAGGCGCCGTAGTCGAGATAGGATTTGACGCGCGCGAGCGCTGCGATGATGCGCTCGTTGCCGACGGCAAATCCCATGCGCCAGCCGGCCATCGAGAAGGTCTTCGACATCGAGGTGAACTCGACCGTGACGTCGATCGCGCCCGGTACCTGCAGCACCGAGGGCGGCGGGTTGTTCTCGTCGAAATAGACTTCGGCGTAGGCGAGATCCGACAGGATGAAGATGTCGTGCTTCTTCGCGAACGCGACCAGATCCTTGTAGAAATCGAGGTCCGCGACATAGGCCGTCGGGTTCGACGGATAGCAGACGATCAGCGCGATCGGCTTCGGGATCGAGTGGGTGATCGCCCGCTCGACAGCCTCGAAGAATTGCGGGGTCGGTTCCGACGGCACCGACCGGATCACACCGCCCGCCATCAGGAAGCCGAACGCGTGGATCGGGTAGCTCGGGTTCGGACACAACACGACGTCACCAGGCGCGGTGATCGCCTGCGCGACGTTGGCGAAGCCTTCCTTCGAGCCGAGGGTCGCGACGACTTGGGTATCCGGGTTGAGTTTGACGCCGAAGCGGCGCGCATAATAGGCAGCCTGCGCCTTGCGTAGGCCATTGATGCCGCGCGAGGCCGAGTAACGGTCGGTGCGCGGCTTGCCCAACGTCTCCTTGAGCTTCTCGATCACGTGAGGCGGCGTCGGCAAGTCCGGGTTGCCCATCCCCATGTCGATGATGTCGGCCCCAGCGTTGCGCGCGGCCGCCTTGGCCTGGTTGACCTTTTCAAAGACGTAAGGCGGCAGACGGCGAATGCGGTAAAACTCTTCCATGGAACCTTGCTCCGACAACCGGCACGGCAGAATCGACTCATCTCGGCGGTTCAGGAAACCGGATTCGGTTTCGTCCAGAAATCGCACTGAATCAATGACTTAGGGCGAATTCAGGCGCACAGATCTGAGGTCGGAGACCGGATATGCGGTTGAATTGAGGTTCTTTTAGCACGGACGCCCGGCTACGCCAGCGATTGATCGGCTTTTTCGGGAGCTCACTTGCCGGCCGAATTCTGCGCCCCTGTGGACGCCTGGCGGTCGCGCGCGGCGACCAGCTCGGCCTCGATCTTGGCCTGCTCTGCCGGCTTCATCGCCTGTTCGCTGCGATCGGGTGGAAGGTCGTGAACCGGCAGGTATCCGCCTGCCTCCTTGGGCCGCGCCGGCGCGTCGGTGGGCACGCCAACGCCCGGCAGGTCCGCAACCGTGCTCGCGCAGCCGCCCAGCGCCGACATCGACGCGAGCAGCAATACGGCCGCAAGACCCCTTTTCATCCGATCGGTCGGCATCCGCCGAAAGTCCCCAACAAGCTAGCGCGCACGTCGCACGTCGCCGACACGGGTCGCACTGGTACGAGCCTTGCAGCGTCCCCGCTGCGATAATTCTTGCTTCGGCCGTTCAAACCATTGTCGCCCGAAACGATTAATGCGTGAACAGCAAAAGCGACAGGTGAGGCTTCAATATGTCAGAACAGAGAATTTTTGTCGCAGTGCAACAACACGAAACATCAATTTTTCCCTGATTGTCGTTGCCGCACCGCGCGATGACGCCGACGAAACGAAGCGATAGTGTTCCTCAGATGAGCAACGTCAGTATCGAAACCCAGGCTGCCCCCAAATTCAACGCTGAAGCCTTCGCGATGAACATCGCGCGTGCGATGGAGAGCAGCGGTCAGGCCCTGGCCGCCTATCTCAAGCCGCGCCAAACCGGCGAAGTGCGCGACAAGCCCCCGAACGAACTCGGCGAGGTGATCAAGACCTTCAGCGTGATCGCCGAATACTGGCTGTCCGACAAGGAGCGCGCCACCGATCTGCAGATCAAGCTCGGCAAGGACTATCTCGATCTCTGGGGCTCGGCCGTGCGCCGCATGGCCGGCGAGCATGACGCGAAGCCCGCCATCGAACCCGCGCCGCGCGACAAGCGTTTTCAGGATCCGGAATGGAAATCGAATCAGTTCTTCGATTTCGTGCTGCAACTCTATTTGCTGACGTCGAAATGGGCGCAAGACCTGGTCCGCAATGCCGAAGGCATCGATCCGCATACCCGCAAGAAGGCCGAGTTCTATGTGCAGCAGATCGCCAATGCGATCGCACCGTCGAATTTCATCCTGACCAATCCTGAAGTGCTGCGCACAACCGTCGAAAGCAATGGCGACAACCTCGTGCGCGGCATGAAGATGCTGGCGGAGGATATCGAGGCCGGACACGGTACGCTGCGCATCCGCCAGTCCGATTCATCGAACCTCGTGGTCGGCGTCAACATGGCCACGACGCCGGGCAAGGTGATTTACCAGAACGATCTGATGCAGTTGATCCAGTATTCTCCGTCCACGGAGAATGTGCTCCGCACGCCGCTTCTGATCGTGCCGCCGTGGATCAACAAGTTCTACATCCTCGATCTCAGGCCCGAGAAATCCTACGTCAAATGGTGCGTCGACCAGGGCATCACGGTGTTCGTCATCTCCTGGGTCAATCCGGACAAGGAACTCGGCAAGAAGACGTGGGCCGACTACATGACCGAAGGCCCGCTCACTGCGATGGACGTGATCGAGAAGGTCACCGGCGAAATGAAGGTTCACGCCGCCGGCTACTGTGTCGGCGGCACGATGCTCGCCTCGACGCTCGCCTATCTCGCGGAGAAGCGCCGCCAGCGCGTGACGTCGGCGACGTTCTTCGCCGCGCAGGTCGACTTCACCCACGCGGGCGATCTGCTCGTGTTCGTCGACGAGGACCAGATCTCGGCGCTGGAACGCGACATGTACGAATCCGGCGTGCTCGAGGGCAGCAAGATGGCGATGGCCTTCAACATGCTGCGCTCGAACGACCTGATCTGGTCCTACGTCGTGAACAATTACCTGAAGGGCCAGCCGCCCTCCTCGTTCGACCTGTTGCACTGGAACTCCGACGCGACGCGGATGCCGGCGTCGAACCACTCCTACTATTTGCGCAACTGCTATCTGGAAAACCGGCTGTCGACGGGCACCATGGTGCTCGACAACACGCTGCTCGACCTGTCGAAGGTGAAGGTGCCGGTCTACAATCTCGCCACCCGCGAGGACCACATCGCACCGGCGGAATCGGTGCTCTACGGCTCGCAATTCTTTGGCGGCCCGGTCAAGTATGTGCTCTCGGGCTCCGGCCACATCGCCGGTGTCGTCAACCCGCCGGCGTCGAAGAAGTACCAATACTGGACCAACGACAACATCAAGGACGTCAAGCTCGCCGATTGGCTGAAGAAGGCCGAAGAGCATAAAGGCTCGTGGTGGCCGGACTGGCAGGCGTGGCTGGAGAACCTTGATTCGGAGAAGGTGCCGGCGCGCGCCGTGGGCTCGGCCGACATGCCCCCGCTCGAGGACGCGCCCGGCAGCTATGTTCGCGTCCGCGCGTAGCGCGGGACCTCCCTCTCAGCTATAAACAGCTGTCCCGGCCAGTCGGGAATCGAAATCAGTTGAGGGGGGAGACGATGACGCGTGAACTGTTCTGGCTGTCGCTGACGGTGATCCTGACCGGGCTGCTCTGGGTTCCCTACATCATCAACCGCTCCAAGGTCCGCGGCCTATCCGGTGCGATGGCCAATCCGTCGCGCAACGACAAGCCGCACGCCGAATGGGCGAACCGGCTGATGTTCGCGCACGACAACGCGGTCGAGAATCTCGTGATCTTCGCGCCGCTGGTCTTGATCCTCAACGCGGCCGACTACTCCACCAAATGGACGGTGCTCGCCTGCGCCGTTTATTTCTGGGCCCGCGTCGCGCACGTGATCGTCTACACGCTCGGCCTGCCGGTGTTCCGCACGCTGGCCTTCACGGTCGGCTTCCTTGCGCAAGCCGTGCTCGCGCTCGCGATCTTCAAGATTCTCTGATCGGCAAAAACCCGCCGGTCGCGGCGCCTGCCGCGCCGGCGGTTGCTACTGCGGGCCCTTTCGCACGACGACATGCAGCATCGTCGCGGGCGCTTCATCAAAGCTCTTCATCTCGCTGGTATCGGACGACACCTGCGTCCACGCGGCTGACGGGGCGTAAGTCGCCTGCAGCCATTCTTGCGACGGATAATTGTAGTAGCGGCCGATGCTGTCGCGGCCGTCGTCATGGCCGATCTTGTAGCTTGCGTAGAACAGGCCGGAAGGTTTCAGCGCGCGATGGACCCGCGTGAGGATGGCAGCCAATTCCTCGCGCGGAACATGCAGCAAGCAGGCGCTGGCCCACACGCCGTCGTAGGTGTTCCTGTCGTCAAGCTCGTCGAACAGCATCGCTTCGACGGGATGACCGATGCGGCGTGCGGCAACCGCGGCCATCTCGGGTGAACCGTCGGTGGCGCGCACGGCGAAACCTGCGGCCAGCATCACCGCCGCGTGATTGCCGGCGCCGCAGCCGAGTTCGAGGATCGCTCCACCCGGCGGCAACAGCGACAGAAAGCCGGTGAGCCGGGTGGACGGGGCTTTTGCCCACCCGGCATAGGCCTCGGCATAGCGCCGATAGAATTGCAGCGTGTCCTCGTCCACGGTGCGCTTGGCCGGCGGTCAGGCGTCGGCCAGACCCAGCATCAGCCGCATGTTCTGCACGGCTGCGCCCGATGCGCCCTTGCCCAGATTGTCGAGCCGCGCAACGAGCACTGCCTGGTGATGCTTGTCGCTGGCGAACACGTAAAGCTCGAGCTTGTTGGTCTCGTTGAGCGCCTCGGGCTCGATCCGCCCGCTCTTCGCAGCCTCATTCTGCAGCGGCATCGCCGAGACGTAGCTGCTTCCGGCATAGCGCTTCGCGAGCGCAGCCTGGAGGTCGGCGCCAGTGGGCTTACCCGGCAGCGCATCGAGCTGCAACGGCACCGAGACCAGCATGCCCTGTCGGTAATTGCCGACCGACGGGATGAAGATCGGCCGCCGCGTCAGCCGTGAATAGAGCTGCATCTCCGGCACGTGCTTGTGCTCGAAGCCGAGGCCATAGAGCTCAAAGGCCGGCGCGGTGCCGTCCTCAAAGCTCGCGATCATCGACTTGCCACCGCCCGAATAGCCACTCACCGCGTTGACGGTGACGGGATAATCCGCGGGCAGCAGGCCGGCATCGACCAGCGGCCGGATCAGCGCGATCGCGCCGGTCGGATAGCAGCCGGGATTGGAGACCTTCCGTGCCGCGCGGATCTTGTCGGCCTGGTCGGGCGCGAGTTCCGGGAAGCCATAGGCCCAGTCGGGCGCGACGCGATAGGCCGTCGAGGCGTCGAGCACCTTCGGCGCGGCTGATCCCATGGTGTCGATCAGCGCAACGGTCTCCTTTGCGGCGTCGTCCGGCAGGCAGAGGATCACGAGATCCACCTCCTCCATCAGCGCGCGCTTGGCGCCGGCGTCCTTCCGCTTGTCCTCGGCGATGTTCTTCACGGCGATGTCACCAAGCAGCCGCAGCCGCTCCTGGATGCCAAGACCGGTCGTGCCGGAGGCACCGTCGACGAACACGGCGGGCTTGGTCGCGCCGCTGACGGTCTTCGGCTGATGCGTATCGGTGAGGGTCATGGCACGCTCCTTTCGAGCTCGTTCGCTTCGTTTATAAATGCATCCGGCCGCGCTTGCTGCATCAGATGCGCAATCTGCTGCGCGCCGGCATCATCCCGCCGGGCAAGCGCGCCTGCGACCGCCGCGTAGTCGGTCTCGGATTTGTGCTGGTTCAGCTTGAAGCTGCCCTCCACCTCTTCCACCGTCATCTCGAGGCCGACGATCGCCTTCTTCATGGCACCCAGCCGCGGCGCTGTCATCTTGCCCGACGTCCAGGGTTTCTTCGGCAACAGCCGGTTCTCGAATTTGCCACTCAAGGTATCGATCTGCACGGCGAGCTCGTCAGCCGACATGGTCCGCACCGGCCCGGTCAGATGCACGGCCTGATAGAGCCAGGTCGGCACCTGCTCCGGCGACACACACCAGTCCGCCGACACATAGGCATCCGCGCCAGTGACAGCCAGCAGCCAGGACGCGCCGCCGGCCAGCTTTGCCAGCGGATTGTGACGGGCGACATGAAACATCGCCTGCGGCGTGCCGTCGGCGGCGTAGGCCAGATAGAACGGCAGCGCAGAGGCGATCGGCTTGGTCCCGTCCCACGCGCAGGCAATGCCGAATCCGCGCGCCTCGGCGAAGGCGAGGCTTGCGGCGCGGTCGGGCTTGGATACCGGTGGCGTATACATTGTCGGACTCCTGCGTGACGTGGGAGCCGCCAGATCGAACCGCGTGTCTTTTTCAGGGAGAGCGCCGCGGGAACAGATCCGGCGGCAGAGGCGATGATCTAAACGCGAACGACCGCCCATACCGCGAAGGTACGGCGGCGGGCAACGATGATGGTCGCGGCGTTGATCATAGGCGCGGCTATAAGGCCGCGCCCGCGTGGCGTCAAGGTCGTTCGCGTGTCATTCCGGGGCGACGCGGGAGCGTCGAACCCGGAAACCCGAGGTTGTGGCGCGAGATTCCGGGTTCGCGCTGGCGCGCGCCCCGGAATGACGAGCTAGATCACCGGATTCCAGGGCGCCGGCACGACCCGGTAGCCGTTGCCGTCCTTCTCGACATTGCCGAGGCCGGGGAACGGATAGTGGAAGCCCTGCACCTGGAGCTTCTCGGCGACCACCATGTCGTAGACGCGCCGGCGGGTCTTCTCGGCCATATCGCCGTCCTGGTCGAAGAAGGCGTGCCAGCCCGGATTGGTGGCGAACGGGTTCGGATTGTTGGTGACGTCGGACTGGATGAAGACCTTGCCCGAACCGGACGCCAGCACATAGGAGGTGTGGCCCGGCGTGTGGCCGACGGTCTCGACCGTGGTCAGGCCCGGCGCGATCTCCTTGCCCCACTCATATGGCGTAACCTTCTTCTTCAGGCCGGCCTCGAAGATGTTGCGGTTGTTCTTGAACAGGCCCTGCATGCGGCCGGCCGGCGCGCGGCTCATCTCGCCGTCGTCCATCCAGAACTTCCACTCGGTCGCCGGCACCAACACCTCGGCGTTCGGGAAGGCCGGCGTGCCCTCGGCCGTCAACAGACCGTTCACGTGGTCGCCGTGGAAGTGCGAGATCACGACCATGTCGACATTCTTGGGATCGAAACCGGCCGCCGCCATGTTGTCGGCGAACAGGCCATTGGCGCCCTTGCTGCTGGCCTTCGCCAGCGCGCCGTTGCCGGTGTCGATCACGACCAGCTTGCCGCCGGTATTGATCACGAGCGGCGCGTAGTAGATCGACATCATATCGCGTGGCATGAACGCCTTCTCGAGGGCCGCGTTCACCTCCTCCTTCTTGGCGTTGGTGATGAAGGAGTCTTCCAGCTTGAAGACGTTCTTGCCGTCCGACACCACGGTGACCTGGATATCGCCGACCTTGTAGCGGTAGAAGCCCGGCGCCTGCTTGTCGGCCATCGGTGCCGCGGCGCGCACGGGAGCAGAAGGCAATAGCGGCGCGGCAGCGAGCGCGGCAGCGCCGGCGAGAGCGTGACGTCGTGTCAATTCCATGTGGTGTCCTCCCAATGAGACGGCGGCGGTCGGCGGATTGTCGCGCCGCGACGTTTTGTGAAGTTTTTGGCCGGCGGAACGATAACGCTCGATCATGCCGCTGTTTCCCCGGGCTAACCCCTGCGTCCCGGCCTTATTCCAGGCCACCTACACCACCCGTAACAACCATTCGGCAAGCTGCGCCATGACGTCGCCGAACAGCAAAAGCGCGGCCGACCAGACCAATGCGGAGACGAAATTGGCGACCTGGAATTGCCAGTACGACATCTCGAATATGCCTGCCGCGAGCGGCACCGAGGCGCGCAAGGGACCGAAGAAGCGGCCGATGAATATGCTCGGCACGCCCCACTTGTTCACGAAGGCCTCGCCGCGCGGCAGGATTTCCGGATAGCGCGACAGCGGCCACATCTGCGCGACGTGCTCCTTGTAGCGATAGCCGAACCAATAAGAGACCCAATCGCCGAGCGCGGCGCCGATGCCGCCAGCAATCCAGATCGGCCAGAAGCTGATGCCGGTGACCCCGATCAGGGCGCCGATCGCGACCAGGGCCCCCCAGGCTGGTATCAGCAGCGAAATGAAGGCGAGCGATTCTCCGAACGCCAGCAGCATGACGATCGGAGCGGCCCAGGCCTGGTGATGGCGCACGAATTCGACCAGGGCGCCCGCATAATCTTCCATTGCCTAGAATGCCTTCCCGCCCCGTGAGTGACCTTGAACCTTTCTACGGCCCCGCAGCCTAAGAACAGGTAAGCCAGCCCATTGCGTGACATCAAGTCACAAAGGCGCGGACCCGGCGTGATTTCCCACAGGGCGCGCCGTCGATACCGGCTTGCATCTCTCTCAATAGCAAAGGAATTACCGGGATGATCGGATCATTGATGATGTGTGTGAGCGTTGTCGTTCTGCTGTTCGGAATGCTCGGCGGCATCGCCATGGGTATCCAGCAGAATTTCACGCTGGCGCCGGCGCACTCGCATCTCAACCTTGTCGGCGGCGTGCTCCTGTTCCTGTTCGGGCTTTACTATCGGCTGTTTCCTGCCGCGGGGAGCACGGTGCTGGCGAAATTGCAGGGCGGCCTGCACATTGCGGGCGCCATCCTGTTTCCGACAGGCGTGGCGATCGTGCTGCTGAAGGGCCCGTCGTTCGAGGTCGCTCCCATCGTGGGGTCGCTGACGGTGGTGGCCGCCATGACGCTGTTCGCGATCATCGTGTTCCGGACCTCGCGCGCATAACCACGAGTTCCTATTTACGGGACGGCCGGGTCGAGGCATTGCTGCCCGCAGCCCGGCCGTCACCATTTTGACCCCATCCGTGGCATAGTCGAAAGCAACCGATTCGCTGCGCCTGATATCGCGCAACACTTGAAGAGCCATGTCCAAGCCTTTGAAATCAACTGCCAAAAATAAGTCCGCTGACGATTTGTTCGGGGGCCCGGAGCCGAAAGGGCGTGCACCGCTGAAGGTCGCTGCCCGCGCCAGCGGGGCCGAAGGCGGCTACACTGCGGCTGACATCGAGGTTCTTGAGGGCCTCGAGCCGGTTCGCCGGCGGCCGGGCATGTACATCGGCGGCACCGACGAGAAGGCGCTCCACCACCTGTTCGCCGAGGTGATCGATAACTCGATGGACGAGGCGCTTGCCGGGCATGCGACCTTCATCGAGGTGGAATTGACCGCCGACGGCTTCCTGACCGTGACCGACAATGGCCGCGGCATCCCGGTCGACCCGCACCCGAAATTCCCGAAGAAGTCGGCGCTCGAAGTCATCATGTGCACGCTGCATTCGGGCGGCAAATTCGACTCGAAGGTCTACGAGACCTCGGGCGGCCTGCATGGCGTCGGCATCTCGGTCGTCAATGCCCTCTCCTCGCGGCTCGAGGTCGAGGTCGCGCGGAGCCAGAAGCTCTACCGCATGAGCTTCGAGCGCGGCCTGCCCAAGGGCAAGCTCGAAGATCTCGGCAAGGTCAACAACCGCCGCGGCACCCGCGTGCGTTTCAAGCCGGACACAGACATCTTCGGTGCCAAGGCGACGTTCAAGCCGCAGCGCCTGTTCAAGATGACGCGCTCGAAGGCCTATTTGTTCGGTGGCGTCGAGATCCGCTGGCGCTGTGATGCCGAACTCCTGAAGGGCATCGAGGATGTTCCGGCGGAGGCCAGCTTCCATTTCCCCGGCGGCCTGAAGGACTATCTGGCCGCCGCGATCCACGCCGACACGCTGGTGCATCAGGACATCTTTTCCGGCAAGTCCGGCCGCAGCGGTGCCCACGGCGCCTGCGAATGGGCGGTGGCGTGGACCGCGGATGCCGACGGCTTCCTGTCGTCCTATACCAACACGGTGCCGACACCCGATGGCGGCACGCATGAATCGGGCCTGCGCAGCGCGTTGCTGCGCGGCCTGAAGGACCATGCTGAACGCGTCGGCCAGGGCAAGCGCGCAGCCTCCGTCACCTCGGAAGACGTGATGGTGGGCGCGGCCGTGATGCTGTCGGTGTTCGTGCGCGAGCCCGAATTCCAGGGCCAGACCAAGGATCGCCTTGCGACTGCGGAAGCGCAGCGCATCGTCGAGCAGGCGATGAAGGACCCGTTCGACCATTGGCTCTCGGCCAATCCGAACCAGGCCAACAAGCTCCTGGACTTCGTGATCGATCGTGCCGAGGAGCGGGTGCGCCGTCGGCAAGAGAAGGAGACGGCGCGGAAAACCGCCGGTAAGAAACTTCGCCTTCCCGGCAAGCTCGCCGACTGCACCGATGCGGGTACCGAAGGCTCGGAGCTCTTCATCGTCGAGGGCGACTCGGCCGGCGGCAGCGCCAAGCAGGCACGCGACCGCAAGACCCAGGCCGTGCTGCCGCTGCGCGGCAAGATCCTCAACGTCGCATCGGCCGGCAAGGACAAGCTGATGGCGAATGCCCAGCTTGCCGACCTCGTGCAGGCGATTGGATGCGGCACGCTCGCGCATTATCGCGAGGAGGATCTGCGCTACCAGCGCATCATCATCATGACCGACGCCGACGTCGACGGCGCCCACATCGCTTCGCTGCTAATCACCTTCTTCTACCGGCAGATGCCGCGGCTGATCGACGAGGGCCACCTCTATCTGGCGGTGCCGCCGCTGTATAAACTCACGCATGGCAGCAAGTCGGTCTATGCCCGCGACGACGCCCACAAGGAGCAGTTGCTCAAGAGCGAATTCAACGCCAACGCCAAGGTCGAGATCGGCCGCTTCAAAGGCCTCGGCGAGATGATGCCGGCGCAACTCAAGGAAACCACCATGGATCCGGCCCGGCGCACGCTGCTGCGCGTCGTGCTGCTTGCCGACGACCGCGAGGGTACTGCCGATTCCGTCGAACGGCTGATGGGGACCAAGGCCGAGGCGAGGTTCGCCTTCATCTCCGACAAGGCCGAATTCGCGAGCGACGATTTGCTCGACGTCTAGGCGATAACACCTTGATTCCAGCCAATTTCCGGCCCGCCCCCAGATTTCGGGGGCGGGCCGGTTCGCGTTTTAGGCGAACTGGCCCCGACTTCGTTTTCGGGCGGTTGTGTCTCACCCGCAACAGCATTTTCGGTGGAACCACGTATAGTCCGGACCATGAGTTTCGGGAATCGGTGCGACCGCCCCCGTCAAGCGACCTGATCGAATGCAAAGGTTGAGGATTTGAAGATGAAAAAGTTTCTGCTCGCTCTGACCGCGGTTGCTGGGATGACGGCTTCGGCGTCGGCGGCTGACCTTGCTGCCCGCCCCTACACCAAGGCTCCGGTGCCGGTCGCTCCGGTCTACAACTGGACCGGCTTCTACATCTTCGGCGGTGGCGGCGGTGGCCTCTGGGACGCTGACACTGGTGTCCAGTCGACCCTCACGGGCGCGCCGATCCTCGGCTTCAACCAGCGCCAGGGCGGCGATGGCTGGTTCGGCACCGTCGGCGCCGGTTATGACTGGCAGTTCAACCAGACTTGGGTTTTTGGTCTGTTCGCTGACGGCCAGTTCGGCAGCCTCAAGGGCACGATCCAGGACCAGGGCCCGTTCGCCGCTGGCAACATCAAGAACGACTATAACTGGGCCGTCGGTGCTCGCCTCGGCTACCTGATCGCCCCGAACGTCCTGTCCTACGTCAACGCCGGCTATTCCAGCTCGCACTGGAAGGGCACGACGCTATTCAGCACGATCACCGGCACCAGCTTGGGTCTCCACACGGACGCCTTTGATCGCAGCGGCTGGTTCGTCGGCGGCGGCGTCGAGAACAACCTGAACATCTTCGGCATCACGGCGCCGGGCTGGTTCATGAAAACCGAGTATCGTGCGGCCTACTACGACACCAAGAACATCTCGGAGCTGGTCGACGTCACGAATATCTCGAATGGTCGCGACATCACCTTCAAGCCCTTCGTGCAGACCATCAGCACCTCGCTGGTCTACCGCTTCAACTGGGGCGGCCCGGTTGTCGCCAAGTACTGATCTCTGAGGTACTGATCTCTGCTGAATTGCAGACCAAAAGCCCCGGCTTCGTCCGGGGCTTTTTTGTTGCGCTAGTGGCTTCCGACGGCCACCTTGAGCAGCCCATAGGCCCGGCGAAGTTGCCGCTCGATCTCCGTCCAATCGCCCTCGGTCATCCCCTGCCCGCGGGCATCGCGATAGGCCATGGCCTCGGCCCGGCCGATGCCTGATTGCAGCAAGGCGGCATCATCGGCCGGCTTGCCGTAGGTCAGCGCGGCGACGCTGGCGACCGTCACGCCATAGTCCTGTGGACCGATCGCCTCGCGCCGGGCCTGCCACCAATCGAGCTCAAGCCGCGCGGCCTCGTTTTCATCAAAGGCCACGGGCGCTGCCCGCGCGAGCAGACGGTAATAGGTCGCGAGCCACGGCAGCGCGGCATTCGCCTCCTGCCGCGAGTGCGTCGGCTGAAACGCCCTTGCCGTCTTGGCCGCCGCGACCGCGATCCGTACGCTGTCGAACGGCGAGAAGCCGAACTGGGTTCGCGACAGCTCGTAGAGGTGACCGAACAGCGCCGGATAGCGCTTGTCATAGTAGTCGCGCCAAATCGCGGACTCGAGCCGCGCCATGCCCGCGGGATCGAAAGCGCGCAGATCAGCCCGCCGCGGCCAGCCCGCATAGGCGGCCACAGCACCAAGCGCAGCGGCGAGCGTCACGGCTAACGTCAAGCGGCGCATCGTCCAACCTCCGTACGCGGATCACGCGCGGTATCGTCGAAAGCTACGGACGCCCGATGCAACGGTTTCCAGACCTTTGCGTTGGCCCGAGGGGCACAGCAGTGAGGCGCGCATGGAGCGGTTGCTATTGGTTCTCGGGCTGATCGCGCTTGCGATCGGCTTGCTCTGGGTCGGCCAGGGCCTCGGCGTGATCGCCTGGCCGGCATCGAGCTTCATGATCAACCAGCTCCAATGGGCGGGATACGGCGCGGCCCTTGGCGCAGTTGGCCTGATCCTGATCTGGCAGAGCCGGCGCTGATCGGGCACTGTGCGCCGGCCTTCAAACCACAGCGGACAACAACAATGAAGAATCAACTGTTCGATCTCTCGGGCAAGGTCGCGATCGTGACCGGCGGCAACGGCGGCATCGGGCTCGGCATGGCGCGCGGACTGGCGGATGCCGGCGCCGCCATCGCCGTCGTCGGACGCAACGAAGCGAAATCAAGTGCGGCCGTCGAGGATCTCAGGCAGCGCGGCGTCAAGGCGATCGCGGTGACGACCGACGTAACCGACAAGGCCGCAGTCGCCACCATGATCGCGCGCGTCGTCAAGGAGCTCGGCCGCATCGACATCCTGGTGAACAATGCCGGCATGAGCATCCGCAAGGCGCCCCATGAACTCGAGCTCGAGGAGTGGAGCAAGGTGATCGACACCAATCTCACCAGCGCATTCGTGTGCTCGAAGGCGGCGTATCCGGCGCTGAAGGCGTCCGGCAATGGCAAGGTGATCAATATCGGCTCGATGATGTCGATCTTCGGCGCGAGCTTTGCGGCAGCCTATGCCGCGAGCAAGGGCGGCATCGTGCAATACACCCGCGCCTGCGCCACGGCGTGGGCGTCCGACAATATCCAGGTCAACGCGATCCTTCCCGGCTGGATCGACACTGATCTGACGAAGGGCGCGCGGCAGCAGGTTTCGGGCCTTCACGAGCGTGTGCTGGCGCGCACGCCGGCTGCACGCTGGGGCACGACCGGCGATTTCGCGGGCATCGCGGTGTTCCTCGCCTCGCCCGCCTCCGATTTCGTCACCGGCACCGCCATTCCCGTCGACGGCGGCTATTCGATCATGGCGTGACCTGCAAAAAAGCAAAACGCCCCGGGAGGATGCCCGGGGCGTTCTTCTTGTTCGTGAACGGCGATGCTTAGTAGCGCGCCACCGGCACTGGACCGAACTTGTAGCTGAGACGAACGACGGCTGACTGGATATCGCGCGGACCCGCATTGAAGGTGTAGGTCGCAGGCGCGGCGGTGCCGGCAAGCTGATAGCTCTTCTTCTCGAACGACGCGTAATCGTATTCGAGACCGACGATCCAGTTCTGGGTGATGCCGTATTCCCAGCCCGCGCCGACGGTCCAGCCGTTGTGCCAGCTGGTCTGGCTGCCCGAGCCCGTCGCCGGCGGCACGGTGTCGACCACCGAAAGGCGGTTGTTCAGGCCCGCATAGCCGCCCTTCACATAGAACAGGTTGTTCTGCACCGCGAAGCCGGCGCGGGCAGTCACCGTCGCCATCCAGTCGGTGCGCCAGCTGAAACGATCGTCGCGCGCGGCGCCGAACACGGTGTTGAGGACGGTGCCGCTGTTGTCGAGGCCGGCGATCGTGCCTTCAAGACCGAACACCCAATTGTTGGCCTGCCAGTTGTAGCCGATCTGGCCGCCGCCGAAGACGCCGCTGTTGCGCTGCCGGAAGCCCTGGCCGGGCGCGAGATCGCCGAACGCGGTGGTGTTGGCGGTGTTGATCCATTCCTGGTTCGTCCAGGCGCCGCCGACATTGCCGCCGATATAGAAGCCGGACCAGTTGTAGACGGTTTCAACGTAGACCGGCGCCTTCGTATACGGGCGGGCGGCGAGGTCAGCGGCCGAAGCGGCGCTGACGCCGAGCGCGGTCGTGACGGTCAATGCGGCAATCGTTTTGGCATGAAACATGGTGGCACCCCAGGTTGTTCTGATGGGTGCCAGCTTTCCCAGAGAGACCCTTACCAAAAGAAAACCGGTCGGCACGGCGCGACCGAATCCGCGTCGACGGATTCCGAATCTCGCGCCGCTGTTGCAACCACGCAACTTTTTAGGGTTAACTTAAGAGATTGTTATCCTTGACAAATTCCTAGTCGACCGAAGCCGCGGCACCGCCATCCTGGACCGGCGAATGCACATGTTCGGGCCGCGCGCCGAGACCGACAAAGCGTGCCGTCACGCCCTGCAACCAGGGCACCGCGCTGATCAGTCGGACTGGCAGCGGGACCTTGAGCGGTTGGCCGCCCGACTTCAGTGCCAGGCTGATGATGTTGTTCTGGGCGATCACCTGCACGCGCTGCGTCACCCTCACCGGAAATTCGCGACGCCGCCTCACTGCATCGAGTTCGTCCTCCGACGGACATCCTCGGGCAAGCCTGGCGGCGAGAATATTCGCGGTCGCGACCGCGTCCTGCACCGCGAGATTGACGCCGACGCCGCCGATTGGCGACATCGCATGCGCGGCATCGCCGATGCACAGCAGGCCGGGCCGCGTCCAGCGCGCGAGGCGATTGATCGCGACCGTGAGCAGCTTGACGTCGTCGAAGCTCTTCACCTCGGCAACGCCCGCCTTCAGGATCGGCGCCATGCGCACGACGTCGTCGAGCAGCGCCGACAGGCCCCTCGCCTTCACGGCCTCATACTGCCCCTTGGCGATGACGTAGGCGCACTGCCAATAGTCGCCGCGATCGAACGTCACCATCATCCTGCCGGGCTCGACACGCGCGAACACGCGCTCGGTCTCATCCGGGCGGCGTCCGGCGCGAAACCACAGCACGTCCATCGGTGCGCCGATCTCCTCGACCACAAGGCCGGCGCGATCGCGCACGGTGGAATGGCGGCCGTCGCAGGCGACCGTCAGATCCGCCTCGATGGCGATCGGCCCGTCCGGCGTCTGCGCGCGCACGCCGGCAATGACGTCGCCGCGGCGGATCAGGTCGGTGGCCTCGGTGCTCATCAACACCTTGAGCGATGCAAAGCGCTTGCCGCTCTCGCGCAGGAAGTTGAGGAAGTCCCACTGCGGCATGAAGGCGATGAAGGGATATTTGACCTTGAGGTGGCTGAGATCGGCGATCCGCACCGACGTGCCGCCGAAGATGCCGTCCATCTTCTGCAGCTTCTGATGCGGCAGCTTCAGGAATCCATCGATCAGCCCCAATTCGTCCATCACCTGCAAGGTCGAGGGATGCACGGTGTCGCCGCGAAAGTCGCGGAAGAAGTCGGCATGCTTCTCCAGCACCACGACGTCGATCCCGGCGCGGCCGAGCAGATAGCCGAGCATCATCCCGGCCGGCCCGCCGCCGACGATGCAGCAGCGGACCTTCATTGTCCGCGCTTGCGGCTCTTCTTGATTGCCTGCGTCCATGATGCCGTCCCCCATCGCCCCATCCGACCACGACGCGGGATTGTAACGCCAATCGGACGGGGATGAAGGCGGAAAGCATGATCCGGAAAAGTGTGAAGCGGTTTTCCCTCGCGACAAACGCGGAACGCGTTTGCGCGGAGATCATGCTCAAACAAGAAGCTAAAGCGCGATGACGATTCAACCAAATCTCATCGCGCTTTAGCGTCGGAACGTCTTGATTTCCGACACGCTGCCGTCGCGATAGGTCAGTTCGACCGAGATGGATTGGGTCGTGGGCGCGAGCTTCATGTAGAGCGGCATGCCGGCCGAGATCGAACCGGGATCACGGAGATCGCAAGCCGGCAGCTTCAGCACCTTGTCGGGCACCGCCGTGTCGATACCGATCCGCGCCTCGCGGATCGCACAGCGATACGACACCAGATGCGTGTAATAGACGAGCAAGCCGTTGAACTCGCGGAACGACAGCCAGCTCGTCGCGGTCATGTCGAGGATCTTGCGCTGGTCGCGGATCAGCGCCGCCTCGGGGTCGAACTTGATCGGGAACGGCCCCTGCATCTCGCCTTGCGTATCGACGTAGCGCAGCTGGATCGTGCCTGCGGCCGCGTCAGCCGGCAGCTCGATCGAGGGATTGGGCATCCGCTTGCGGGTGCGTGGATCGAGCGTGTCGATAAAGCCGGTCTCGCGGAAATCGCCGCTGTCGCCCATCCGCCAGGAAATCCCGAGCGTCGGATCGGCGATCGAGAACACCACGGTCCAGCCGCCATTGTGGCGGGAGAAGCTCGCGATCGGCGCGTTGATGGCCTCCTCCTTCGGCAGCTTCGGCACCGACACCGGCGGCAGCGCGGCGAGCTGCTGCGGAGACGCAGCCGGCTTCGCCGCATCGGCCTGCCCCTTCGCCACGCCGTTGAGGAAGACGTCGTCGACCATCTGGTCGAAATAAACAGGGATCTGCTTGTGCTTCACGGTGTCGGCCATCTCGCTCACCATGCGCCGCGTGCGTTGGGCGACCTGCACGAGATTTTCACCGGGCTGCAGCAGCTCCTTGGCGAAGGTCCGGGTGAACACCGAATTGGGATTGGCGTCGTCGTTGGACAGACGGTCGAGCGCGGTCTGGCGCGGGCCCGCCGAGAACACCGAGAACACGCCCTCCGGCAGCTGCGTCATCGGCGCAAGCCCGCCGCCGCCCGCGACCGCGCGGGTGCCCGGCCGCTCGAACGGGTTGTTGCGGCATGCATCGAACACCAGGATCGAGGTGCGCGCCTTCTTGTTCTGCAGCCGCTCGATGATGCGGTCGGCTAGAACAGAGGCGTCGCGCACCAGCTCTTCCTGGCCTTCGGTCGCCGCCGGCACGTCGGTCGGCAGCAGGAAATTCTGGCCGGCGATCTCGAAGCCGTGGCCGGCATAGAAGAAGAACGCGGTGTCGCCGGCCTCGACCGTCCGGTCGAACGCCAGCAGCGTTTCGGAGAAGGCCTGACGGTTCAGGTTCTCGGCCACCATCACACTGAAGCCGAGCTGCTTCAGCGTATCGCCCATGGTGCGGGCGTCGTTGACCGCCTTCTGCAGCTTCGGGACGTTCCTGTAATCATTGTTGCCGATCACGAGCGCGACGCGCTTTTCGGCATGGGCCGGGGCAGCCAGGGCGATGAATGCCGCCGCGATCCCGGTCGCCGCGGATAGTTTCGAAAGCCAGCGCGTCATCCTGTTCCCCACTTGCACGACAAAGCATCGGCGCGTGCGACCGCCGGATAATAGTCGGATCAGTGGTTTCGCCGGTTCAAATTCCTGCGGGTCGGGACCTCTGGTTCCGAAGCTTCATCCGAGCGGTCGACACCCCACCCCGTTCCACAGACTGCCGGTCATGTCTTTTTCCCAGCGCCGTGAAGATGGCTCAACTTTCGGGCAATCCCGCCGCGACCATCAGCTTGATGATCCGTCCCGATGCTTCGAGAAAGACCGGGCTGGCATTCTTGGTCGGCGGTGAAACATTGAGCGCCGTCGTGCCGGGGCGCAATCGCAACCCTTCCTTCATGGCTGCCCTTGCCTCGTCGAGCCGGCCCAATTGCTGGTAGGTCGCAGCCAACAGCATATGCGAGCGCCCGGATGCCGGCGTGATGGCGATCGATCGCTGCAGCCATGGCACAGCATCGTCGCCCCGCCCCATCATCATGTTCGCCCATCCAGCGCCGAGCAGCCACGTCCAGCGTGACACTTGCGGCGTATCGAAACGGTCGGCTTGCCGGAATGTCGCAAGAGCGTCTTCGAAGCGGCCGAGGTGAATCTGGCCGAGGCCGACGAGGTACAGCGCAAGGCCGTTCCACGGATCGAAGCTCAGCGCCCTTGCGCAGGTCACGAGGCTTTCGACGAAGCGATTGTTGGCGCTGAGGAAGCGGCAATAGGTTTCGAGTACCGGGATCGAATTCGGCTTGGCGCGAAGCGCGCGCTCCAGCGTCGCGCCGGCCCGTGCGTCGTCCGGGCTGTACCAGACCATCTGGATGCCGCGCAGTTGCAGCGCCGCCAGCGCGACGGCGAGATCGACATTGTTCGACTCAGCGGTGAGCGCTTCCTGCAACATCGTCTGCGCCATGCCGAAACGCTCGCGCGTGGTTTGATTGATCGACGCGGTTGCTTGCTCGATAACGGTTCTGGTGCTGCCCGTGGTCGATCCACCGGTCGCGTCGGAGGACTCGCCAGTCTCCAGAAGCCTGTTGAGACGTCCCGCCAGCAGATGGCCGGCTCCCGCGGCGACCCGCGATTGCTCGAGTTGCGTATCGGACTCGTCGGCGTCGACCGAAACCGTGGCGACTGCTCGAACTTCGCCGGTTGCGGTCCTGATCATGCGCGCCCGCAATATCCACGCCTGCTGGCCGCGCTGCAATTCGCCGCGCACTTCGAAATCGGAAGGCGCTGACGCGCGTTCGGTACCTGTCCCCGCTTCGGATCGCGGCGCGACCACCCTGATATTGTCGATCCTGGAGAGGCCATCGGTCAGTCGGTCAGCGACACCGCCCGCCACAGCGGCGCCGCGAGGATCGTTGCTCGCGTCGATGACCGGCATCACGGCGACGACCGGCGGCGTTCACTTGAAAATCAACGAAGGTCGCAAGACCTGCGCCGCGACGGCAAATCCGATGATCGCGCAGAGACCAGCGACACCGGCAACGGTCGCTGGTCCGCGCCAACCAAAGCGGGACCATCTCGATCTCTTGCTTGATGTCTTGCTTGATGTCTTGCTTGATGTCTTGCTTGATGTCTTGCTTGACGTCGTGGGCTCGACCGCAGCTTCGACCTTTGGCACGACGCCGGCAGCCTGGACGGACTCCGCCGCTTCGGCGTCGGCCGGCAAGCCGGCCGGTTCGGTCGACACCTCGGCCTCGAACAGGTAACCGCGGCCCGACACCAGCTTGATCATCTGGCGCCGGTCGTCGCCGAGCGCGGTGCGGATCTCGCGGATGCACTGAAACAGGCTGTCGTCGGCGACGTGGATGTTCGGCCAGATCGCTGCGAACAGCTCCTGCTTGCTCAGCACGCGGCCGGCATTGGTGACAAAGAGATGGAGCATGTCGAACGACTTCGGCCGGAGCCGAACCGGTTCGCCATCGGGACCGCGCAGCCGTCCCTGCTGCGGATCGAGCTCGAATCCAGCGAACCGAAACACCGCGTCCTCACAACTCTTTAATGGGCACTTTCGCCCGCCGCGAAAGCCAATATCAGAAAAATTTCAGAAATGTCGGCAGGGGCTTACCAAGACACCCAGCATACCGCCGTGAGATGAGTCCTAGCAATATTTCGATACCGAAATGGTTTGCAAGGGATCGCTGGATGATGGTTGGGGCACTGCGGCAGACGTCCGAACTGCGTCGGACGCCGTTCGCGTCGACGGTTGGGGCGCTCCAGCGCGCGACCGAACGGGACGCGACCGGGCTGCCCGACCTGACCTCCGGCTTTGAAACGGACGCCAACGACCTCCCCGAGACACCCCTGCGGCACATCAGCCCAAATGATCAGCGTGCGCGCAATGAGAAGACACCGCACAGGCGTTGCGCCAAAACCGTACGGCGACGACGGCGTGCGGGGGCAAGGCCATGACGGGCATCGGCAACAGGCTGACAATGTGGCGCGGCGCGCTGCTCGGATCGGTATCATTGATCGCGATGGCCGCCACGACCGAGGCGCGTGCCGACTGCCAGGGCGTCAGCGGCACTGTGGCCACGTCAAGCAGCGTCCTCTGCGACGCCGCCAACCCGTCCGGCGGGACCCTTAACGTAACGCGTTTCTCAAACGAGCTCACGGTTACCGTCAACGCCGGCGCCGGAATCACCGGCGGCGCGACCGCGATGAGCGGCGGCAACCTGACTTTCAATCACAACGACCCCGCCGGCATCACGGGATCCCCGTACGACGGCATCGGGCTCATCGCCCAAGGCACGATCACCTACACGGGATCGGCCGACGTCACCGCCGACGGGTACGCGATCAATGCCCGGATCGGCGTCGGTCTGGTCTCCATTAGGCAGACCGCCGGCACGATCACGGGCGGCACCGGTATCAGTGTCACGGGCAGCGGACCGGACGCTAGCGTCAACATCAACACGGTCGGAAGCCAGGTCGTGACCCGAGGCGGTCTTGGAATCTACGTCCTGACCGACGGCAGCCAATCCGACGTCACAATCGCGACAGGTGCAGTCACCGGGGGCACAACCCTAATCGGCGACGGAATCTTCGTCCGTATGGGACAGAGCACCCATAATGCGCGCAATCTGTCCGTCACGACCAACGGTGCGGTCGCCGGCGGCATTTATCTCCAGTCCGGCGGCACCGGTACCGTCGACCTCACCACGAATGCGAGCGTCGCCGATGGCATCATCATCGACGCCAACAATTCGGCCAACACCAGCGCGTTCACGGCGAAGCTCAATCAGGATGTCAGCGGCTCCGTGAGCTTGCAGAACGCCGGCTCCGGCACCACGACGGTCCGAACGCACGGCATCACGGGCGGGACGCTCTCCGTTTACGCCGCCAGCGGCGCCAACAACAGCCTCGTCGTGGACGGCAATATTGCCAGGGGAAACGGTCCCGACACGTCCTTTTACGGCGCCCTGGCTTCCGTCAGCTTTGGCTCCGCCGGCGGCACCAACACCGCGACCATCAATGGCAATCTTTCCGGAACCTTCGACACCAGGACTTCCACCCTTCGTTCGGCCGGCGGCACCGTCTTCGGCCTTTCCGCCGGGCTGGGAAGCACATCCGGCAACGGCTCGGCGACGCTGAACGCGAACGGATCGATTACGGTCACCGGCATGTCACGGTCCGGCTACGTCGCAAATGTGACCGGAGCGTCCCTCGGAGCCGGCGGCCTGGTCCCGGTCGACTTCAATCTGCGCGGCGCCGTGACGGCAACGTCGGTCAGCGACATCGCGTCGAAGGTCATCGGCATCAGCGCGGTACAAAGCGGTCTGAGCACGATCCGGTTGACGGCCGATGGCGCCGTGACGGCCACCGCGACCGGCGGTGGCAGCACCGCCACCGGAATAACTGCCTCAGGCTTCAGCGTTGCTCCCAGCATGAACACCGGCACCCTCACCGTTCGCGCCAATGGCGGCGTGACCGCGGCCTCGGACGGCGTCGCGACGGGCGTCACGCTGAGCCGCGGCGACGCCCGCTTCGCTCTCGTGACCGCGGGCCTCGGCGGCATCGATCTCGTCACCAAGGGGACCGTGAGCGCAACTTCGACGAGCGCGGCGGCGATCGGCATCAGCGGCACCATCGCCGATGGCGCCGTCAACGCCGCAACGCTCGCACTGCGTGCCGAAGGCAACGTCATTGCGAGCGGCAGGGCCGCCGGAAGCTACGGCATCTTCGCCCAGCGCGATGGTCTCGGCGACATCAAGATCGACGCGCTGGCCGGCGTGCAGAGCAGTGGCATCGGCATCGCGGTCTCGCGCTCGACGCCCGGCAATATCTTCATCACGACCGGCACCTTCGTCACCGGCACCACCGGCATCACGACGTCGGGCGGCACCACCACGCTCGTCGCCAACGGCACCATCACCGGCACTGGCGGCACCGCCGTCCAGTTCGGCGGCACCAACGACGTGCTGCAAGTCCAGTCCGGCGCCGTGTTCAACGGCAACCTTGTCGGCAGCGGCACCAGTATCGTGCAGTTCGGTGGCACGACCGCGGCGAGCTTCGACCTGTCGAAACTCGCCAGCGGCTTCTCCAATTTTGGGGTTCTTGCAGGCTCGAACTGGAGCTTCACCGGCAACTCGAACTTTGCCGGCACGGTCAACGTCGACAGCGCGTTCATCCTCAACGGCGCGATGCCAAATGCCAGTGTCACGGTCGGCCCGAACGGCACGCTCGGCGGCAACGGCACCATCGGCAACACGGTGATCAGCGGCACGCTGTCGCCCGGCAACTCGCCGGGCACGATCACGATGGCGAGCCTGACCATGACGGCAGCGGCAACCTATCTGGTCAAGGTCACCGGCACGATCAGCGACAAGGTGATCGTGACCGGCACGGCCAATATCGCCGGCAAGGTCGTCGTCGACCCGCTCGAGCGGCTCACGAAGAAGACCACCTACACGATCGTCAATGCGGGAACGCTGAGCGGCACGTTTGGCTCGGCAAGCCTGCTCATCGCCAACAATCTCGCGCGCAATCCGGTGCTGAGCTATGTCGGCAACGACGTACTGCTGTCGCTCGATCCCGGCCTGCTCTCCCCGAACCTGCCGGCCAATGCCAGCACCAACCACAGGAACGTTGCAGGCGCGATCGACAACGGCCTGCTCGGCGGCGCCAACCTCTCCAACGCCTTCAGCGCGATCTTCAATTTGTCTGATGACAATCTCCTGAAGGGGCTGACCCAGCTCTCCGGCGAGACTGCCGCCGGATCGCAGCAGACCACGTTCAACGCCATGACCCAGTTCATGGGCACGCTGCTCGATCCGTTCGTCGACGGCCGCGGCACGACGGCGGCGCCGGCCAGCGCCACGCCTTACGCTGAAGACAATTCGCTGGCCTACGCTGCCAAGCGTTCGGCCAGTGATGCCTATACCGCGATCTATCGCAAGGCGCCGATCGCGCAGAGCTATGATCCGCGCTGGAGCGTGTGGGCGGCGGCCTATGGCGGCTCGCAGACCACCGACGGCAACACCGTCATCGGCTCCAACAACACGACGAGCCAGGTGTTCGGCACCGCCGTCGGCGTCGACTACCGTTTTTCGCCAAACACGATCGCAGGCTTCGCGCTTGCCGGCGGCGGGACCAATTTCAACGTCGCCAATAGCGGCGGCGGCCGCTCGGACCTGTTCCAGGCCGGCGCCTTCATGCGGCATAACATCGGCGCCGCCTATGTCGCCGGCGCTCTCGCCTATGGCTGGCAGGATGTCACCACCGACCGCACCGTGACGGTCGGTGCCATCGATCGCCTGCGCGCCGAGTTCAACTCCAACGCCTGGTCAGGCCGCGCCGAGGGCGGCTACCGCTTCGTGGCGCTGTGGATCGGCGGCATCGGCCTCACGCCCTATGCCGCCGGCCAGTTCACGACGTTCCAGCTTCCGGGCTACGCCGAGCAGGCCGTCGTCGGCGCCAACACCTTTGCGCTGGCCTACAACGCAAAGAGCGTCACCGATACCCGCAGCGAGCTCGGCCTGCGCGCCGACAAATCCTTTGCGCTCACCAATGCGGTGCTGACCCTGCGCGGCCGTGCTGCCTGGGCGCATGATTTCAACCCGGACCGCTCGATCGCCGCGACGTTCCAGACCTTGCCCGGCGCAAGCTTCGTTGTGAACGGCGCGGCGCAAGCATCCGACTCTGCCCTCACCACCGCCTCCGCAGAACTGAAATGGATGAACGGCTGGTCGACGCTCGCAAGCTTCGAGGGCGAGTTCTCCAACGTCACCCGCTCCTACGCAGGCAAGGGCGTCGTCCGCTATGCATGGTAAGCACGACTTTCGATCATGGCGCGGAGCCCGCGGCCGGCGGTTCAGCCGCAGCCGCCAGCGGCCTTGAGGTTCACAGCCTGCCAGCGCCCGTGTCGGTTGGTAAGAACGCCGTCCGGGAGACATCAGGCAATCTCGGATGGGCGCCGCTGGGCGAAGCCTGTCTTGCCGATCTCGAGGCCGTGCTTGAGGAAGGTGACTCGGCGAGAGCCCAACTGCTGGTCAAGGCCGTCGAGGATTTCGCGCTGATCGAGCGCGGCGCGATCAGGCCGGGCGGCCGGCACGCGCAACAGGCGCTTCGGGTTGGCCGGCTCTGTCTGGCGCGCCGCCTGATCACGCATCAACTGTCAGAGCCCAGCCTTTCGCCGGCGATGGTCGCCGGCCTGCTCGGCGTGTCCGTGCGCTACATGCACCTGCTGTTCGAAGCGACCGGGACGAGCTTTTCCCACACCGTCGCGGACGAGCGGATGCGCCTCAGCCGTCGGCTCCTGCGCGAGCGCCCGGCGCAGCCGATCGCCCAGATTGCCCATACATGCGGGTTCGCGAGCCTGGCAACGTTCTACCGGGTCTTCAACGCAGCCCACGGCCTGCCTCCAGGCGAATTCAGGGCCCAGGGAAGCCCACCCGGGCCGGTCGTCGCGGTCCCGGCCGAACCGCCCAAGGCGAATCATTTGACCGCAAAATGACGAAAAGACGCTTATTTGTTCGAAAACGTTAAGGTTTTTCGGCCTTTTGCCGGGTTCCAAGATTGACTTTGCCGGTTGGGCCCCTATGTTCCGGCTCAACGCGGCCTCGGATCGAAACGCGATTCGTCAGGTTTGCCGCCCGTCAGCGTCAGTCAGAGCCCCCGAGCTTTTTTGAGAAGCGAGCCGTTTCGGGGCCGAACGCGACAGCCTTTTACTTTCGATTCCGAACGGCGGTATCGACCAGAGGCTCAATGTCCTTTTCCAATCTAGGCCTGTCCGACAAGGTCCTCGCCGCAGTTGCGGCCACCGGTTACACCACCCCCACCCCCATCCAAGAACAGGCGATCCCCCACGTACTCGCTCGCCGCGACGTCCTCGGTATCGCCCAGACCGGCACCGGTAAGACCGCTGCCTTCGTTCTCCCGATGCTCACCATCCTCGAGAAGGGCCGCGCCCGGGCACGGATGCCGCGCACCCTGATCCTCGAGCCGACCCGCGAGCTCGCCGCCCAGGTGAAGGAAAACTTCGACAAATACGGCGCCGGGCAGAAGCTCAACGTCGCACTCCTGATCGGCGGCGTCTCGTTCGGCGACCAGGACTCCAAGCTGATGCGCGGCGTCGACGTCCTGATCGCAACACCCGGCCGCCTGCTCGACCACACCGAACGCGGCGGACTATTGCTCACCGGCGTCGAGCTCCTGGTGATCGACGAAGCCGACCGCATGCTCGATATGGGCTTCATCCCCGACATCGAGCGCATCTGCAAGCTCGTCCCCTTCACGCGGCAGACCCTGTTCTTCACTGCGACGATGCCGCCGGAAATCAGCCGCATCACCGAGACCTTCCTGCACAACCCGGCCAAGATCGAGGTTTCCAAGCCCGCCACCACCGCCGTCACCGTCACGCAATCGCAAGTCCCGGCCGGCCGCGAACCGCATGAGAAGCGCGAGATCCTGCGCCGCCTGCTGCGCGAGGCCAAGGACCTCAACAACGCGATTATCTTCTGCAATCGCAAGCGCGAAGTCGCGGTCCTTCACAAATCACTTCAGAAGCACGGCTTCAGTGTCGGCGCCCTTCACGGCGATATGGATCAGAGCGCGCGCATGGCCGCGCTCGACCAATTCCGCAAGGGCGAATTGCCGCTGCTGGTCGCTTCCGACGTCGCAGCCCGCGGCCTCGACATTCCGGCGGTGAGCCACGTCTTCAATTTCGACGTGCCGCACCATCCCGATGACTACGTCCATCGCATCGGCCGCACCGGCCGCGCCGGCCGCACCGGCACCGCGATCTCCATCGTCACCCCGCTCGACAACAAGTCGATCGCCGCGATCGAGAAGCTGATCGGCCAGCCGATCCCGCGCGCCGAGGGCGATTACACCGTTCACAGCGAAGCGTCCGACGAGACCGAGGCGCCGCGCCGCTCACGCGGCCGCGACGGTTCGCGCGACAATGCGCGGGGCGGCCGCAAGCCGCGTCGCGAGCGCGAGCCCCGCTCCGACAGGGAGCCGCGCCATGAACGCGAGCCGCGCCATGGTGGCCGCAGCGCCACGTCGCAGCCGCAGGCCGCCGCACCGCACGTGCCCTCGATCGGTCGCGCCGAGCCGCGCCGCCCGCAGCGCGAGGTCGACCATGAGCCGGCCGATCACTCGCATCTGCCGGCGTTCCTGTTGCGTCCGGTACGCGCCCGCGTGTAAAGCTCGAACTTTGGTCTGATCCACCGCAGGCCAAAGCCGGATTTCCCCAAGCGCCTGCATCGCTCGAGGCAGGTGATGCGCGTGTGATCCGCGCATTCCCAACGTATCCGGCGCGGATTCGCGCGCAAACGGTCGGTCAAACGAAAGCCATACGGTGCTGCTTCGAGCTCGACCGCATTTGACCAGGTCGGGGCGGCAATCCCCGTAGTTTCACTGTTTACCTCGCCTTCACTCTCGTCCCGTATTTTTGCGCCG
The DNA here is from genome assembly GCF_042430365.1 of Bradyrhizobium erythrophlei. Classification (GTDB taxonomy): domain Bacteria; phylum Pseudomonadota; class Alphaproteobacteria; order Rhizobiales; family Xanthobacteraceae; genus Bradyrhizobium; species Bradyrhizobium erythrophlei. The sequence continues at coordinate 1,265 of NZ_JBHMET010000176.1, read as the reverse complement.
ATAATTTAGTAATTGCTGCCGGGCTACAACCGGCGCTGCTTTTATTGGGGACGTGACAGTGGTCAAGCTGTTGGACGAACACGAACGCACGATGGCTTTTGCCGAAGTCGCGCTTGGCCAGATCCGCTCCCTCCGACAAACCGCCGTCCCCCGCAACTACGAGATCTGGTACGTCTACGCGACCGGATACAACGCCGCCCTCAACAAGATCATCAACGAGACGCTGGCGCGCAGCGGCAAGCTGAGCGAATCCGATCTCGAGCAGATCTACGAAACCTACCTTTCGCACATCAAGACGTCCGACCGCATCGACAAGGTCGGCGCCCGCGTCATTGGTGAGATCGACGACGTGATGAAGCTGATCACCGACGCGCTCGGCGTATCCTCGACCTATGACGCGAGCCTCGTCGGCGCCAGCAACAGGCTCGCGACCGCCACGACCCGCGAGCAGATCAAGGCGGTGATCGAGAGCCTGGTGAAATCGACGCGCGAGATGCGCGAGACGAACCTTGCGCTGGAGAACCGCCTCGCGCTGTCGAAGACCGAGATCAGCAACCTGCAGCACAGCCTCGAGGCGATCCGCGCCGAGAGCCTGACCGACCCGCTCACCGGCCTCGGCAACCGCAAATATTTCGATCGCTCGATCGAGATGGCGGTGCAGACCGCGCTCGCGACCGCCGAGCCGCTGTCGCTGCTGATGTTCGACATCGACCACTTCAAGTCGTTCAACGACTCCTACGGCCACCTCACCGGTGACCAGGTGCTGCGGCTGGTCGCGCAATCGCTGAGACAGACCATCAAGGGCCAGGACATCACGGCGCGTTATGGCGGCGAGGAGTTCGCGGTCGTGCTGCCCAACACCGCGCTGCGCCAGGCGCTGACGGTCGCCGACCACATCCGCCGCGCCGTCATGGCGAAGGAATTGAAAAAGAAGTCCACCGGCGAGATCCTCGGCCGCGTCACCATCTCGGTCGGCGTCTCCATGCTGAAGCCGGGCGACGACACGGACTCGCTGATCGAGCGCGCCGACGCCTGCCTCTATGCTGCCAAACGCGCCGGCCGCAACCGGGTGATCTGCGAGGCCGATCCGGAATACAACGCCGAGACCCAAAGCCGCGTGGCGTAGGTTGATTGCGTAGGGTGGGCAAAGGCGCGCAGCGCCGTGCCCACCATTTCACCCGAGCTCTATCTGGTTCGGCTGGTTCGGTGGGCACGCTTCGCTTTGCCCACCCTCATATGAGGCCTTTGTGAGTCAAGCGTCGCGC
>NZ_JBHMET010000175.1:0-829 GCF_042430365.1 Bradyrhizobium erythrophlei | reverse complement strand
GCTTCGAGAAGCAGGTACGGGACGCGGCCCGCTGCGATACGCGGGCACGGTTGTTGATGTCGATCCCGGGCGTCGGAGCCATCGTGTCGCTCACTTTCACCGCAGCGATTGATGACCCGGCACGCTTCAAATCATCGAAGCAGGTTGGAGCCTATTTCGGCCTGACGCCGACCAAATATCAATCGGGCGAGACCGACATCGATGGCCGCATCTCGAAAATCGGTGATGCCTGGGTGCGCGCCGCTCTCTACGAGGGCGCCCACATCATTCTGACCAAGCCACTCAAGGGCTGCACGGTATTGAAGAGCTGGGCGATGAAGATCGCCAGGCGGAGCGGGATGAAGAAAGCCAAGGTGGCGCTGGCACGCAAGCTCGCCGTCATCATGCATCGGATGCTGGCTGATGGCACAAGCTTCCGTCATGCGACGGCGGCGGTCTGAGGGAGGGCGGATGATGGCACACGTCATGATCGCTCGGTGCGCGCCGGCGCCGTCAAGCCCCGCGCAACTGCGCGCCGCAACGCGGCTTCGGGGCTGTGACGATCCGACGCGACCGAGCCAACACGGCCGCCGTCCATCAATGCACGCTTACCGACCTCACTACAGAACAGGAGCGATTAAACCGTTTCGGGAGGCCTTTGACACCAGCCTTTCCGAGCGAGGTCCCGACGCCGGGACGATGGATCAGGTCAGACCGCAACTTCCGTCGTGGCTCCGACCACGCGAAATCATAGATTGGTCGACCTATCCTCTCATACCCCATCAGGTGGCGGCCTGCGCGCCGACCCCGTACAGAAGCACGACCCCGGCGAACGGATATCTCGCAAGTG
>NZ_JBHMET010000174.1:3083-8014 GCF_042430365.1 Bradyrhizobium erythrophlei | reverse complement strand
GGACTTCGAATATCTGATCGTCGATTCCACCATCGTCCGGGCGCATCAGCACGCCGCCGGTGCGAAAAAAGGGGGTCTGAAGATCAAGCACTCGGCCGTTCGCGCGGCGGCCTGAGCACGAAGATACATCTGGCCGTTCGAGGCCTGGGATGTCCTGTGCGGTTCACGCTGACCGCGGGTCAGAAGGGTGACGCACCGCAAGCCGCCGAATTGATCGAGGGATTGCCTGCCGAGGTCGTCATGGCCGATACGGCTTATGACGCCGATCACTTGCGCCAAGCCATCGCCGCCAAAGGCGCGCTCGCTGTCATCCCCAACAACCCGTCACGGGCGCTCAAACATCCGCTCGACAAGCATCTCTATGCCCAGCGCTATCTCGTCGAATGCTGCTTCTCAAAGCTCAAGCAATTCCGCCGCGTCGCGACACGCTTCGAAAAGACCGCCAGAAATTACCTTGCCATCGTCACCATAGCCGCCATCGTCCTATGGATGCGGTAAGTGTCCACGCCACCTAGAGGTCTTCGTCCGAGATTTCGGCAAGCTTCGCGAGATGCAGCAGCAGACCGGTCTTCAACGGCTTGTTGCCGTGAATCGGAACAGAAAGCCTCACGACGCTACCTGACTTTCCATAAATGTGGTGACTGCCGCTTGCGCGCAGCAATGTCCAACCGCGGCGTTCGATAATTCGAGCAAACTCCCGGCCGGACAGCGACTTCACGCAGGCAGTTCCAGCATCCGCTCTACACCGCCCGGTTCCGGCGCAGCGACCTCAATGGACAAACAGCCCTCAATCGCCTCTTGCAGATTTTGCATGAGCTCTTCCATGCTGTCGCCCTGGCTCGCGCAGCCGGGGATCGCGGGGACCTCGGCCCAGTAGCCGCCCTCTTCGGCCTCATGCACAACGATTTTGATCTTCATTGGTATCTCCGAAAATGTGTAGTCGCGCGAGGGCTTGGCAATTTCAAGCCGGCCTACTCCGCCGCCTCTGCGTTGATCTCCGCCGACACCTGACGGATCGCGCGCGCAAGCTGCTCGGCCGGCTGCGCGCCGGAGACGGCGTATTTTTGCGCGAACACGAAGGTCGGCACGCCGGAAATACCCTTGTCGGAGGCTTCCTGGGCGTCCGCCGAGATTCGCGCGACGTCCTCGTCGGTGGCAAGTCGCCGGCGCACGTCATCGGCATCGAGCCCGACATCTTCAGCCGCCTGCACCAGCACGTTGACGTCGGTGAGATCGCCGCCGTCGCGGAAATACAATTCCATCAGCCGCTGCTTCATCTCGGCCGCCTTGCCCTTGGCTTCGGCCCAGAGGATCAGGCGATGGCAGTCGATGGTGTTGGGCTGGCGCTTGACGAGCTCGGGGTGATAGCTGAGCCCCTCCTCGCCTGCGGCGGCGGCCACGCGGCCGGCGATGCCCTTGTAGGCCTCGACCGAGCCGAACTTGGCGGTGAGATATTCCTCGCGGCTGATGCCTTCGCGCGGGACCCAGTTGTTCAGGAAGAACGGCCGCCAGTGCACCTCGACCGGAACGTCAGGCACCAGCTTGAGTGCGTCCTCGATCCGCCGCTTGCCGATGTAGCACCAGGGGCAAACGACGTCGGAGACGATGTCGAGGCGAAGCGGTTTCAGGGTGCTCATGGGCGTCCTCCGGAATGAAGCCCCAAGGTAAGCCCCTCGCCCCGCAACACAAGGGCGCCGGCCGCATGTCTCGCATCACATAACCTCGGCGGTTATTGTGAGGAGAGCCTCCGCTTTCTAGACATCGGCCTGTTCCAACAGCCCGCGGAGACACGCCGATGACCGCCATTTTCCAGCCGGAAGGCAACCTGTTTCGCGCCACCGAGCGTGCCGGCGGGCCGTGGTCGCCGGACATGCTGCAGGGCAGCGCCACCACTGCGCTGATGGCGCGCGAGGTCGAACGGCTGGCGCAGGCCTCGGGCTTTGCGGTCCGCCGCCTGACCTTCGACCTGTGGCGGCCGGCGGGGCTGCGCGCATTTGCCCTCGCCACCGATCTGCTTCGCGACGGCCGCAAGGCCAAGACGGTCCAGGTGCGGTTGATAGATCGCGAGGTCGAGATCGGACGCTGCAGCGCGCTGCTGACAGCGCAAGGCCCAGAATCCCCGCACGATCCGTTCTCGCGGCCGGCAAGCCCAGACACTGCACCCGAGGCTGGAACGCCGCCGCCCGCCTTTGCGCAGAAATGGAGCCGCTATTTCCAGAATGTCTCGGTGCGATTGATCGAGGGCGCGCTGGAGAAGCCCGGCCCTGCCGCCGCCTGGATGCGCCTCGACGTGCCGCTCGTCGCCGGTGAACCCAACACGCCACTGCTGCAGGCGGTGCAGGCCGCGGATTTCTCGAGCGGCGTCGCGCAGATCGTCGACATGCGCGAATGGACCTTCATCAATCCCGAGATCAGCCTCTATTTCTTCCGCCCGCCCGAGGGCGAGTGGATCCTGATCCGCTCGCGGACCCGCGTCGGCGCCGGCGGCGCCGGGCTCACGACCGCGACCCTCAGCGATCGCAACGGCCCGTTCGCTGAGGTGATGCAGGCGATGAGTTTCGAACGCCGCGCCGCGGAGGCTCAGGCGTCCTGAGCCGCGAGCGCCGTCAGGACAGCCTCGGAGGCTTCGTCGGCCGGCATGAACAATTCGACGCGCAGCTCCTGCAGCGTCACGTCTTGCGGCGTGCCGAGCGTCAGCACCGTGCCGATCAGGCCGACTGCAACGTCGCCCTTGCGCAGCCGCACCTCGCACAGCGGACCCGGCGCCTCGCGCTCGTTGAATTGCGGCGCGGCAATGTCGGGGAGCTTCAGCAGTTCGCGCCAGGTCGATTGCAGCGAGAGGTCGAGCGGCGCCGCCATTGCCTCGTGACGCGCCCGCGCCAGCAGCGCCGCGGCGAGGCTCGGCCAGTTCTCGACGAAGGGACGCAATTCGTCCGGGCCTAAGAACATCCGCATGTGATTGAGCGGCCGCTGCATGCGCTCTGGACCGAGCAGCATCGTCATCAGCCGCGTCGCCGCGCGATTGGCAACGATCACGTTCCACTGCCGGTCGGTGACGATGGCGGGAAACGGCTCGTGCCGGCGCAGCAACAGGTCGATTGCGCGCCTGGCGTCGGCGATCTCTGGCGCCGCCAGATCGCGCTCGCCATATTGCCGCGCAAAGCCGCCGGCCTCGAGCAACGCGTTGCGATCGCGCAGCGAGAGGCCGAGCGCTGCGGCGAGCTGCAGCAGGATGTCCCGGCTCGCGACCGCCTTGCCGGTTTCGACGAAGCTCAGATGCTTGATCGAGATACCGGCCTCGAACGCGAGGTCGGCCTGGCTCATGGCGCGTCGCCCGCGCCAATCGCGCAGCAGATCGCCGACGGGATGAGGTCGTGCGCCGCGGGCCGGCGCTGAATGGCTGTCCATGATCGGATTATGTAGCCAGGCGGCTGCCGCTGCAAAGCTCCCGCAGCGGTTCGCTCAGCCCATGCCGGCGGCCATCTGCCGCATCCGCTCCGCGGTCAGCTCGTCGGCCGGGAAGAAGGTTTCCAGCGCCAGCTCCTGCAGCGTGATGTCGACCGGCGTGCCGAACACCATCGTGGTCGAGATGAAGCTCAGCACTTCGCCGTTGAGGCGCAGCTTGAACGGGATCGCGACGTTGTTGTCGGGTGCGATCGGCGCCGACCGCGCCGGGATCGGATAGGATTTCAGGTCCTGGTAGAGCTTCAGGAGCTCCGGATCGGCGGTCGCTTCGCATTGCCGGTGCAGCCGCTCCAACAGATGCGCGGCCCATTCGGGCAGGTTGACGGTGCGCGGCGCCAGGCCCTCGGGATGGAAGGCAAGGCGGAGGATGTTGAAGGGCTGGCCGAGCAGCCGCTCCGGCACGCCTTCGAGCAGCGGCGCCACCATGCGGTTGGCGGAGACCAGATTCCAGTGCCGATCGTAGGCCAGCGCCGGATTGGGCTCATGCGCCTTCAGGACCAGATTGATGGCCTCGCGCGCCGATTTCAGCGCCGGATCGTCCAGCGAGCGTTGCGGAAAAGCGGGCGCGAAGCCCGCGGCGACCAGCAGCACGTTGCGTTCGCGTAGGGGCACGTCCAGTCGCTCCGCCAGTTTGAGGACCATGTCGCGCGACGGCGCCGAGCGGCCCGTCTCGACGAAGCTTAGGTGCCGCGCCGAGATCTCGGCGTCGACCGCAAGGTCGAGCTGGCTGAGATGGCGGCGCTGCCGCCATTCGCGCAGGTGCTCGCCGATATGGATGGGGTTTGCGGATTTTTCGGCCCGCGCCGTAGATGCATGTGCGTTCATGGTGCAAAACCTACCACGCGAAATCAGCCCGTTCCATTATGTGCCAGGTAATGGATATTGGCACTTAGCACCTTGAGATTGCAGCACTTATTTTCCGCCCGTACGGTCGATACCAACAAAAATACCAACATCTCGAAGTCAACTGCCGACCACAAAATAATTGTGGCGAGCCCATTGGACGTCGACCAGCGAAGCCCGTGACTGGTTCGCAACCTGAGCGAAATCGGCCGTCTGATAGTTCTCGTCGTGTATCTCTTCGGCCTTCTTGCTCTACTGATTTCGACTTGGAATAGCGTTGATGTCCGCGCAACGGTGAGGCCGCGCTTCCTGTACCGCCATGCTGCTGCTGCCGACGTTTTCTCTTTCGTGCTGATGGCGCTCTTATTCTGAGCCCGTTCGGCTACTGCATTCGAGTTGCGAAGAATAAGAGCTGCGCGCCGCCACCGGTCCAATAATTATGCGTGCTCACGTTGATGGCGTCCGGGCCATTCGCCACCACACCCCAGTTTTCCTTTTTCAGAAATGAGTGTGCGGCCTCGACGCCGCTCCATCGATCACCTCGCAGTTGAGCCACCGTCAACTCTGTCCAATGACGACCCCGCGCGCCCAGGCCCGACCGAGCGGCCCGCCTATGCGGCCGT
>NZ_JBHMET010000174.1:2793-3073 GCF_042430365.1 Bradyrhizobium erythrophlei | reverse complement strand
GCACCGTGAGTTCGTCGAGGCCAAGAAGTACATCGAGGCGCAGCTCGACGCCGGCAAGGCCGAGGTGAGCCTGCCGCCGGAGATGGCGCAGGGCAAGCAGCCGCACGCGGCGGCGAAGCCAGAGAACGAAGCGGCCGCGTCGCTGCCGGCCGAGCGCCAGGCGCAAACGCCGTCCGAATCTGCCGCCCCTGGAGCCGAGCGGCCCGCCTATGCGGCCGCGTTCGAGCGGTTGATGAGGCCGGAGCAAATGCCGGAAACGCTCAAGGCGCATCCGGAGCTT
>NZ_JBHMET010000174.1:0-2783 GCF_042430365.1 Bradyrhizobium erythrophlei | reverse complement strand
GTTCGAGCGGTTGATGAGGCCGGAGCAAATGCCGGAAACGCTCAAGGCGCATCCGGAGCTCGCGGCCGCCGTGGCCGCGCTGGGCCAGGCCGAGACCGATCTGCGGAGCCGCTACGACGACCCGCAGACGCGGCACCGTGAGTTCATCGAGGCCAAGAAGTACGTCCAGGCGCAGCTCGACGCCGGTAAGGCTGGGGTGAGCCTGCCGCCGGAGTTCGCGGACAAGCCGCAGCGCGAGGTGGCGAAGCCAGAGAAGGACAAAGGGAGAGACCGCTAGTTGCGTATCTCGAGATACGATTGTGCTCTCTAAGGCCAACTTCGAGTCTGGCGGAACAAGAAGTTCAATACTTCTAAGTTGGCATATTAAAAGGATTTGGGAGTCTAGTTTAAGACAACTACGAGTCCCCGTCGTCCGACGTTGTCGAATTCCTAGTCCCGGCCGACCGTCAGCGCGGCAGGTTTTGGTGCAAACCGGACGTTCGGCCGGACCCACAAGTCAGAGAAGGGCCAACAACCGACGTAGATCGAGGCTTCAGCAATCGGCCCTCGGCCATTAGACGAGATGCCGGTGCGTGTTTTCGAAATGTTCACATATCCGCAGAAAACATCGGTCAGCGCGGCTGACATTCCAACCGGTGGCAGGGCCCATATCAGCCTATGGCCCCCCGTCAAAGCGCGTTTGGCACTGTCGTGTGATCCGTCTACAGTACGTTGTCGGTTGGATTGCGGGCCATGGTGCAAGAGCGGCCAGTCCGGGTCGAACGCAGATTGTCAGCGATATTGGCTGCCGACGTGGCTGGCTACTCGCGGCTCATGCACATCGACGAAGAGGCTACGCATGCCAAACTGACTGCGCTACTAACGAATGCTGTCGACCCCGCAATCGCCGAACACGGCGGCCGCATCGTGAAGAATACCGGGGACGGGTTCTTGGCGGAGTTTGCCAGTGCGGTCGAAGCGGTTCGGGCCGCGGTGCAGTTCCAGACTCGCATCATCGAACTCACAATCGATGAGGTCGAGGACAGGCGCATTGCTTTCCGCGTGGGGGTCAACATCGGCGATGTCATTGTCGAGCCTCATGATATCTTTGGGGACGGCGTCAATATCGCGGCACGGCTTGAGAGCATCGCCGACCCCGGCGGCATTTGCATCTCGTCTTCTGCCTACGATCAAGTCCGCGGCAAGGTTGGGGTTGAGTTCGCCGATTTGGGCGAGCAGAGCCTCAAAAACATCGCCCGCCCAGTCCGGACCTACGCCGCGGTCTGGGATCAACCTGGCCAGGCGACAGAGGCTGAGCGTGCGAGGCCAGGCCTGCTTTCGCCGCCTCGTCTTTCCATCGTCGTGTTGCCTTTTGCCAATCTCAGCGGCGACCCCGAGCAAGACTATTTCGTTGATGGTGTGACCGAGAGTTTGACCACCGACTTGTCGCGCATCTCCGGCTCATTCGTGATCGGTCGACACACTGCATTTACCTACAAAGGCAAGGCGCTCGATCTCAGGAAGATCGGGCGCGAGTTGAACATCCGCTACGTGTTTGAAGGTTCGGTGCAGCCGAGCGCAAAGCAGCTTCGGGTGAACGTGCAGCTGATCGACGCCGGAACTGGCAATCACCTGTGGGCCGAGCGGTTCGATAAGCCGGTCGCCGATCTGTTCGATCTGCAGGACGAAATCGTCTCGCGGCTCGCGAACACACTGAATGCCCAACTCATCGAGGCTGAGGCGCGACGGGCGGAGGGTTCGCTGCATCCCGACGCTATGGATTTGTATTTTCAGGGCAGGGCTTGGTTCAACAAGGGGCTAACCCCGGAGCACATGGCGCAAGCAGGCAGCTTTTACCAACGTGCCTTGGCCATCGATCCCCGATCTATCGAAGCGCTGGTCGGCACGGCGCAGGTCAATTTAGCAAGTGGCGCCAGCTTTTTGACCGATGATTTGGCCGCGCGCTGTTCGGCAGCCGAAGCAAATGCGATCAAAGCGCTTTCGTTGGCCCCGGACCATGCGCTGGCCCACCGGGTCTTGGGTGACGCCTACATTTTTACAAACCGCGCCGCCCAAGGGATTGCTGAATGCCAGCAGGCCTTAGCGCTTGATCGCAATTTGGCGAGTGCTCATGCCGATATCGGTTTCGCCAAATGCCTTATGGGTCGCGCTGCCGAGAGCGAAGGTCATATACTTGAGGCTTTCCGTCTCTCCCCGCGAGATATCTTTGCCTACCGGTGGATGCAAACTGTAGGCCTTGCCAAGATACATCTCGGTGCCTATGCCGAAGCGGTCGGTTGGCTACGACGAAGCATCGATGCCAACCGCAATTTCCCGGTCGCGCACTTCCAGCTCGCCAGCGCGCTGGCGCTGCTCGGGTCGCTGGATGAGGCACGGACCGCCGCGCAGGCGGGGCTCGCGCTCAATCCAGGCTTCACCATCCGTCGATTGCGCATGAACGCACCGAGCGACAATCCGACCTTCCTCGCCGGGCGCGAGCGCATCAATGAGGGCATGCGCATAGCTGGGGTGCCGGAGGGGTGATGTCCGCGTTGGGTCATTCGCGTCGTTTTTACAGTCGGCCAGCTACTTCCGGTCCACCCTCAACTGCGAACATATCGCTGCACTGCGCTAACTGAAGCGATGGGCCAAAACCGGACCGGGCTTGCGTGCTGCATGACTTAAAAATCAAGCCGGTAGCACGGCGGTGACTAGATGTCCCAGATCCGCCGAGCATGATGCCTTGAAAGGGATTCCGACGACCTCGTCAGAATGCAACTGGACGTTCTGCTCGATCCGTCCGA
>NZ_JBHMET010000173.1:0-828 GCF_042430365.1 Bradyrhizobium erythrophlei | reverse complement strand
ACAGAGGTGAGCTGGCAACTTTGATTGTGCTGTTCACGGACTTCGGGTTGCACGGCCCGTATGCGGGTCAGATGAAGGCGGTGCTGGACCAGATGGTGCCGGGCACATCCATTATTGACCTGTTTGCTGATGCGCCGGTTGGAAATCCCAAGGCATCGGCCTATCTGCTGGCGGCCTATGCCGCATGGTTTCCGGCGGGCACCGTTTTTCTTGGCGTCGTCGATCCCGGCGTCGGCGGGGCACGCCCGCCTGTCATCGTCGAGGCCGACGGCCGCTGGTATGTCGGCCCGGGCAACGGATTGTTCGAACTGGTCCAGCGCCGTGCCGGACAGACGCGGAGCTGGCACATCGACTGGAAGCCGGAGCGCCTCTCCGCCAGTTTTCACGGTCGCGATCTCTTCGCACCGGTTGCAGCCATGCTGACGCGCGGGGAGCCGCCTCCAGGCCAGCCATGCCAGGATGACGCGAATCGCCACCCGGATTGGCCGGACGACCTCTGCGAGATCGTGTACGTCGATCATTTCGGCAACGCCATGACCGGCGTGCGGGCGGTCATGTTGCCAACCGACGCAAGGCTTGCGGTCGCCGATCGAGTGTTGGCGCGCGCAAGGACGTTTAGCGATCTGCCGGCGGGGGCTGTCTTCTGGTACGAGAATTCGAACGGGCTTGCCGAAATCGCCGTTAATCAGGGGCGCGCGGACCGCGAGCTCGGTCTTTCGATCGGCATTTCGCTCGAGATCGTCTCTTGAATAGCGGCTTGCCCGGTCACAGCTTTGAACTGTGATGGGCAAGGTGACGAAGCAGCGTAGCGGCCCGGATCGGCCGAAA
>NZ_JBHMET010000172.1:0-899 GCF_042430365.1 Bradyrhizobium erythrophlei | reverse complement strand
GCGGCAGCTTTTCGGAGCAAGTGCTTGAGCTTGGCAAAGACCTGTTCGATGGGGTTCAGGTCGGGTGAGTATTTGGGCAGGAAGAAGAGCTTGGCTCCTGCGGAGCGGATGAGCTGGCGCACGATCCTGCCTCGGTGGCTGCCGAGATTGTCCATGATCACGATATCGCCGGGACGCAGCGTCGGAAGCAGGACCTTCTCGACATAGAGGCGAAAACTCTCGCCATCGATCGGCCCCTCGAGAAACCATGGCGCTTCGATCCGGTCATGGCGCAAGGCGGCCAGGAAGGTCATGGTTTTCCAGCGGCCGTGCGGAACCTTGGTGAGAAGCCTCTGGCCACGCGGTGCCCATCCCCGCAATGCCGCCATATCGGTTCTGGTCCAGGTCTCGTCGATGAAGACCAGGCGCTCAGGCTCGACGCGATCTTGATATTTGATCCACTGGGTTCGTCGCCTTGCCACGTCGGGACGATCGCGTTCGCCAGCCACCACGCTTTTTTTTGAAGCTGAGCTTCTCGGCATGGACGAACTCCCACACCGAGCGGTAGTCGACCTTCAGCCCACGTTCGGCGAGTTCGGCAACCAGCCCGCGCAAGGTGAAATCGCCCGCCTTGATCCGTTCCAACACCCAGACACGGTGTTCGCCAGAAATCGCCTTCGGCCGGTGCCCGCCCATCTTGCCGGGCGCGAGGCTGCCGGTCTCGCGCTGCCGTCGCACCCATCCAATGGCCGTGCTGACGGCAACCCCGAACTGCTCGCCGGCCTCGTTGCACGACAGCCCGCCGCTCACAACCGCCGCAACGACGCGCTTCCTAAAATCCAAAGAGTAAGGCTTACCCATCCATGCTGGCCTCCAGCCCAGCCAGCATGGTGAATCAGAAATCGCCCGATTTGGGAATC
>NZ_JBHMET010000171.1:0-989 GCF_042430365.1 Bradyrhizobium erythrophlei | reverse complement strand
CGATTTGAAGCGGGCGCGGATAGTCCTGTTGGCGGCGGACGGGCGCAGCACCCGGTCGATCGCCAAGGAAGTTGGGGTCCAGCCGCGGATTGTCAGCCTTTGGCGGCATCGCTATGCCGACCAAGGGCTTGAAGGGCTGCAAGACAAGCCGCGGCCCGGCAAGCGGCCGATCTATACGAAGACGACTGACAAGCAGATTCTGAAGCTGCTGGATAAGCCGCCCCCGCAGGGGTTCGCGCGCTGGACCGGCCCTCTGCTGGCCGAGGCGCTGGGCGATGTTGACGTCCAATATGTCTGGCGGTTCCTGCGCAGCCACAAGATTGACCTCGCGGCTCGCAAGTCCTGGTGTGAGAGCAACGACCCGAAGTTTACGGCCAAAGCCGCCGATGTCGTTGGCCTTTACGTCGCCCCGCCGGCGAAGGCTATTGTGCTATGCGTGGACGAGAAGCCCTCGATCCAGGCTTTGGAGCGAGCGCAGGGTTATCTGAAGTTGCCCAATGGCCGCGCCTTGACTGGCCAGAGCCACGATTACAAGCGGCATGGGACCACAACATTGTTTGCAGCGCTCGAAGTCGCCACCGGAAAGATCATCGCAACGCATTCGAAACGCCGCCGCCGTGTCGAGTTTCTCGACTTCATGAACAGCCTCACCGCAGCCTTTCCGAACCGCCAGCTTCACGTCATCCTCGACAACCTCAACACCCACAAGAAGAACGAGGACTGGCTCAAGGCCCATCCCAATGTGAAATTCCATTTCACGCCGACCAGCGCGTCCTGGCTCAACCAGGTCGAGGTATGGTTCTCAATCTTGCAGGGGCAGTCACTCAGCGGCACCTCCTTTACAAGCCTCAAGCAGCTTCAGGAACACATCGATGCCTACGTCAACGCGTACAACGACAAAGCCGAGCCCTTCGTCTGGACCAAGAAAAGGGTCCGTCAACGCCGTTTCAAAGGCCGCCGTATCACTCAGCTCTGATTCCGGGTACTAG
>NZ_JBHMET010000170.1:0-623 GCF_042430365.1 Bradyrhizobium erythrophlei | reverse complement strand
GATTTGCACAACCTCATTCTGGCACACTGATGCCGTAGGGGGCCGTCCACCCCATCAACCGTTGTTGATTGTCGACGGGATCGTCGCCCATACTGCCTGACTGAAAGGCCGCGAGGTATGGGTCCCGGCCTGCGCCAGGACGACGGTGGATACATGGACCGCGAATTCCTGATCGACCTGTTTGCCGATTTCGGTCCGGTGGCTATCCGCCGGATGTTCTCCGGCTACGGCATTTCCGCCGACGGCACCAATTTCGCGCTGGCGCTGCGCGCCGGGCTTTATTTCCGCGCCGACGACGACACCATTCCGCAATATGAGGCGGAGGGATCGAAGCCGTTCCAGTATCAGACGCGGGCGAAAACGGTCACGGTGAATTCGTACTGGCAACTGCCGGCACGATTGTTCGACGATTCCGAGGAACTTGCGGTCTGGGCAAGGTCGGCGCTGGCCGCCGCCCAACGCGCCGCGCTGCGCAAGCGGCCGAGGGCGCGGAGGGCGAAGGCGGTGGTGGAGAAGGCAGCGAGCAAGAAGGCGATGGCGAAGAGGCCCACCGCAAAGACGCAGCGTAGATACCATGAGGCGGTGAGCATGTCCTTTCCGATAGGTTTGGGTTTCCAACACTC
>NZ_JBHMET010000169.1:0-1169 GCF_042430365.1 Bradyrhizobium erythrophlei | reverse complement strand
GGCACTCACCCGAGCGAGGGTGAGAAGACACCCAAGCGGCGATGCCCCAAGCAGCCGATCGATTTCGGAGACCTAAGCTGGTAGGATAAGCTTCGACGGCTGGGGTTAGCAATGTGGCGAGCAACGGTCAGAGCAGCTTTCCTTTGGCTCCTTTTCACCTCGTCCGGTCTTGCCGAGACAAGGATCGCGCTCGTCGTGGGAAACTCCGAATACCAGAACGTTTCCCCGCTCACGAATCCCACCAAGGACGCCCGCCTAATAGCTGAGACCTTGACTAGATTGGGGTTTAGCCTGGTCGGCGGCGGCGCGCAGCTTGACCTCGACAAGGCTCACTTTGACGTCACGGTGCAAGCCTTTGGAAGACAGCTGCTCGGTGCGGACGTAGGGCTTTTCTATTACGCCGGACACGGGATTCAGGTTCGAGGGACCAACTACCTCGTGCCGATCAGCGCGAATCCAACGCGAGAAGCCGACGTCGACTTCCAGATGGTGGACGTCGGATTGGTGCTGAAGCAGATGGAGGGCTCCGGCACCAAGCTCAACATCGTGATTTTGGACGCTTGCCGCAACAACCCGTTTGGTGGCCGCGGCTTGAGGGCGGCCGAGGGAGGATTGGCCCAGATCCGGGCGCCGGAGGGCACCCTTCTTTCGTACGCCACGCAGCCGGGCAACGTCGCCCTCGACGGAGGCGACGGCCACAGCCCGTACACGAGAGCCCTGGTCGAAACCATGCAAAGGCCCGGGCTAGACGTCCTGCAAGCGTTCAATCAGGTGGGGCTGATCGTTAAACGCGCTACGGGCGGTTCGCAGCAGCCTTGGGTCTCATCTTCACCGATCGATGGTTCGTTCTATTTCGCGAGCGCACCTCCAACGATCGCGGCGCCAATCGTGGCTGCCGCACCTCCTACACCGCCGAAAGCTTTGCCTGTTCCGAGATCACTCGATCAACGCGCCCTAGAGTTCGCGGCCATAGATATGGATCGGTCGAGCGGCGATCCGGCTGCATTCTTGGCCTACGCGAGCCAGGTCTTTGATGATCGGGTCGAGTTTTATGGAAAGATGACTAGCCGAGCGGATGTTCTCAAGGAGAAGGAGCGGTACGTCGCGCGATGGCCGATTCGATCCTACAAACTCGTCCCGGAAGCTACACGAGCATCGTGCAATGAAGA
>NZ_JBHMET010000168.1:0-1805 GCF_042430365.1 Bradyrhizobium erythrophlei | reverse complement strand
GATACATTGATGCAAGACTGCTCACCGCCAGCTCGGCGAAACCACTTGCAACGCACGGCCCGACCATACATTCGGGTCAAGAGCGCTCGTCGGGTACCGCGCCGTCAATGTCCGGTCTGCCCGATCTAGCGGACCAATACCGCTTACCGAAGGTCTTCGCCTTCGGGCCAAGAGCGGCTGTCGATGTCGCCTCCTCAGACCCGTTCGATCTTGAATTGCGGCTCATGGCTTGGTGCAAGCAGCGCGGTCCCAACCGGCAGCACTGGGCGCGGATCGTCCAGGGCAATCGAAAAGCGCGACAACAGGATTGCCATAATGATTTGAGCTTCGGCGATGGCGAATGTTGCGCCGATGCAAATCCGGGGACCAGCACCGAATGGAATGAAGGTTCCGCTCGTCCACGGCGATGCCTTGCCCGCGAAGCGATCGGGCATGAATGCCGTTGGCTGATCCCAGAACTTGCGGTGGCGATGGATGACCCAAGGACTGATCCAGACTTGCGCACCCGCTTCGACTCGCTCGCCCAACACCGTATCGTCAGCAATGGCTTCGCGGTTCACATGCGGCGCTGGCGGATAGAGGCGCAACGCCTCGTATAGGGTCTGACGCAGGCGTGGCCAATGCTGTAGATCATCGAGTGTGCCGACGCGTTCCGGCGGAAACTCCGCGATCTCGGTACGCAACCGCGCCTGCTCGGCTGGACCCAGTGTCAACAGATAGGTGGCCCAAAACAGCAGCCGGGCCGTCGTTTCGTGGCCTGCAACCAGCATCGTTGCGCTTTGATCGCGGATTTCGGTGTCTGAGAGCGCGTCGCCGGTTTCCGGGTCGCGGGCGGAGATCAGCAGGTCGAGCAGATCACCATGCTCAGCCGTGCGCGGCGATGCCCGCCGCGCAGCGACCAAGGCGTCAACCGCCGCGTGCCAGGCAGCCTGGGACTGTCGCCGCTTCCAAGTGGCAAAAGCGAACGAAGTCTCCGTGCGCGCGAACCCGTCGAGGATATTCGGGCGGCCAGGGCCATCAAGATAGCCGCGGACCATGGCAGCCAGCCGACCGCGTTGTTCATTATCTGGCAATGAAAAAAGCGCCCGCAAAACGGCCTCGAGTGTGGCTTCCTGGAATGCCTCAGAGAGGTTCGCCGTCGCTGAGCGTTCCACGCGGCGGACCAGTGCGTTGGCCGCCTCGAAGAAGTGCGGCAGCAGGAGACCAATGCTTGCCGGCGTAAACAAAGGCGCCAGCATGCGACGCTGACGGCGCCACTCGTCGCCTTCGGCGAGAAAAACACCCTGTCCAGCGAGAGGCTGGAAAACGCGGTACAGCGCTACCAGCTTTCTATAGTTGCTGACGTTCGAGCCCAGAATATGCCGAACACCGTCTGGATCGTTCACGAGCCACGTATCGAGGCCGAGAACGCGCCGATGGCTGATCATCACATCGAAGGCGTAATTCGGCATCGTACTCACAGTATTGCGAGCGAACTGCACGATCAGCCGCAAAGCCGGCAGATCCCTGGCGTGGACCTTCGGCGCGGGTGGGACAATGGCATCGGCGGCAGTCGTCACGACGGCCTCGTAGAGTTAACTCCGCCCACCGCATGTTGAAAAGTGGGTCGCTTTTGCGGCACCCGCGCGCCGTGCAGCCATGACGGCTTCGGGTCACGTGCTGCCCTCCCGAATGCGTCTGCGCCACGGCCGGTGTACCCCCAGATAGCTGCCGACTTGCTGCACCACGATATTTCGGCAGCCTCGGGCCAGTTGCGGAAGTCGTCTGACCATTTGATGGTTCACACCACCAACTCGCCGAGCAGC
>NZ_JBHMET010000167.1:0-11093 GCF_042430365.1 Bradyrhizobium erythrophlei | reverse complement strand
CCACCTGCCCAAACACACAGCAATGCTTCAATTTCTGGGTTTTTCAGCAGACTGCTAAAGGAGATATCTGCCGCCCGTCAGGCTACCCGCAGTCGTGAGTCGCATCGCATCGGGTGCGCAGGCCTGCCGCTGCTGCGGCGTATAGGCGGCGCTCGCGTGAGGCCACATCAACATGGTGACCGCACCTGCCAACACCAAGCCGAGTCGAAAACCCCCGAAGACGATCGCCATGATGATTCCCCCTGTCTGCCCGAATTGTGATGCCTGGTGCTACTCGAGGACGGCTTTACCGCGGTGACCAGCTGCAACGCACGCGCCGGCGTGAGGCCAAAAGCTCTCGGTGATCATCACCTGAATTCTTCGATCAGCGTCCTCCAGCCGAGCGCATCGTTGCCGATCAGCAGCAAAACGCCAAGCGCTGCCAAGTGGTGCGGCAATTTGCAATCGGGACGGGCGCTCATACTGCTGACAAACGAGGCGACCGCGTTTTTAAGATCGTCGCGGTCGAGATAAGCGAGGGCTCGTTGCTTGCACCGCGCGACATATTTGTCGCGCGGCAGGTCAGTTATCAGGGAACGATCCATTTTCGCCTCCCCAGCCGATGACTGATTCCGGTAAGAGCAGGTTGAACGGAACGGATTTGATTTGTCTGTTCGAAAGGCGACGCGCAGACGCGTTTTCTGTCGCAGTGTGGGAATTAGGACACAGACGTGCGCACTGGGACGACCCGCAATCAAGGATGATCAGCGCGACGCGCTCAGTACGCACGCCAGGGCGTCATAGAACTTTCATTTGAAGCGAGTGCCGGCGTTTGCTTGCTGGGACAGCGTCCGCCGCCGACGGCTCCTCCGGGGTCCGCGGTGTCCTCGGCAGCCAGCAGGCGGCTCCGGTGTTCACAATGCCCCCAAGGCCCCCAGCGCCGGGGCCGCTCCCCTCTGGCGACGTTCGCTCTCGCGCTGGCCGCCAGCGGCGCGGCGCCGTAATTTTCCAGCGTCCGCACCACATTTTCGGGAATGCCGAGCGCTTCGCCAATTTCGTATCGTGCAGCAATTGCGCGACGATGTCGAGCGTCTGCACCAGCGCGAGCACATCGCGGTTGATGCACTTAAAGGCTTGCGGATTGGCATCGAACAGTTCTTGTAGGCTGCCACCGGCGCCGCGCTGCATCTCGTTTCATGATCGAGGCGGTGATCTTGCGGCGCATTGCGGATTGAACGACTTCGACATGGTCGTAGAACTACTCGCGGATATAGACGAAGCTACAGCCGCCGAATTGCACGGCAAAGGTCATCAGCGCGCGTGGGATTTGCTAACGGCTCACGCGAGCAGCGTCGAGGATATTGACGCGCAATTGCTCGCGCATCGCAAGATTGACTTGACCGGATACGTACTCAAGCAGTGATCGCCTGAAACTGACCGTTCGGGAATCCTAGCTGAACGTCCGCTCAATATCCAAAAGGCGAGATAGCAGGTTGACCGAGTACGAAAGAGGCCGCCAACTGAGGCGCCTTTGTCACAACACCTTCAAATAGGTTTGCTTGTGTTTCGTTGGCTGGCTATGGCCGCTGCCTATGGGGCAGGACGATTGATGTGGCCGGCAGGGGCCGTCTGAATTTCAGAGCAAGGCAGGCGGTCCCGCTACGCCTTTAAGGCTCTGATGGAAGGCTGGATCGTGAGACGATAAGCAACCAGCTTGGTACCGTCAAAAACCTCCAAGACGAGACCGCACGCGGGGCAGCGATATTCGCCTTGTGTAGCTTGCCCCGATGACAGTTCGAGGCGCCTAAAACCGGCCCCGCAATCCGAACACGTCACGTCGCCCTTTTTCATACGCCACCCGGAGAATCACGGGAGGAACCTTTAACATAGGCTGGGCGGAACTGGGGATATACGAAGGTTTATTCGGAGGGAGCGGCGTCATCGCCTGAATCACTGGCCGGGAGCCGCGCGCGGCTCCTGACCCGAGCTGGCACTCGGATGAATCCCGGTTCCGCTCGAGATCGGGCTGGAGGCCCAAGCGGCGGTCGAAATCGGCCATCGGCTCACCCATTTGGGGTGGCAATTCTAGCACGCAAATGTACCTGGTTTGGGTGCTTTGAGGCCCAGCGGTTATCCCCACCTTTCAAGGTTCCGCCGCGATGAAATCTTGCCTGATCGGCTAATTCGCGCAAGCGATCAAATGTCCTGCTTGAGGCTACCAGGGAGGCTTTTTATTAGCCGGCCGCCACCCTCGCCACGACGATCGATTCGGGGGATGAGTAGTCCGGGATACGACGCTCGACACCAGAACGGCTCGCAGCCGGTGGCTCCCGCTCGGCAAGCCCTACTGGCGCCCGGCCCTCGGGCGTCGGTAGATTCACAACGACCATCGCACGACGATCCTAGCGGCCACGGGCACGATCACGCTAGCGATTCAGCCAACGCCGGGCAAAGCCGAGCAAACCCTGCGGCAGGAAGATGATCATCACGATGAAGATCACGCCGAGCGGGATGAGATAGGGAAACTGATCGCCGAAAATGCGCGACAGCAGCTCGCGAATGAGTTGAAAGAAACCGGCGCCGATGATGGGGCCGACCAGCGTGCCGATGCCGCCCATGACGTTGAAGATGACGGTGTCGCCCGAGGTGGTGAAGAACACGAACTCCGCCGCGGCGAACTGGTTCTGCACGGCGTAGAGCACGCCGGCAAGCCCAGCGAACAGGCCGGACAGCATCACCGCCACGATCTTGTAGCGCTCGACCGGATAGCCGATCGCGCGCGTGCGCGCCTCGTTCTCGCGGATCGACTGCAGCACCATGCCGAAGGGCGACTGCATAATGCGGCGCAAAAGCACATAAGAGCCGGCGACCACCGCCAGCACGAACCAGTGCAGCGTCGCGGTCGAGAAACGCGTGTCATAGAGGAACGGGATCGTGAAATGCGGGCGCGAGAAGATCAGCCCGTTCTCGCCGCCGGTCACCTCGGTCCAGGTGAAGATTATCACATAGAAGATCTGCGAGAAGATCAGCGTGGTGATGGCGAAGTAGATGTCGCGCAGGCGCGTGGAGAAATAGGCAACGAACAGCGCCGCGCCCGCCGCCCCGCCGAGCCCAAACAGAATGGCGAACCACAGATTGGGCGGGCTGACGATCAAGAGCGCCGCTGCCGCGCCATACATGCCGAGTCCGAAGAAGGCCGAATGCCCGAAGGAGACCATGCCGGTATAGCCGATGAGGATATCGGACGACATAGCAAGCAGGCCCCAGATCAGGATTTCGGTGAGGAAGCGCCGCCAATATTCGGGCAGCACCAACGGCGCGATAATCAGCAGCGCCATGACCACGGAGAAGCCGATCCAGAAAACGGCGGTGTGGCTCAATTTCGTTTTGAGCGGCATCAATTTGCTAAGCGGGGCGGTTGTCATTTGGGCGTCGGAACGAAGAGGCCGGTTGGCCGGAACAAAAGTGTGAAGATCAGCACTACGAAGGAGACGATCAC
This sequence comes from Bradyrhizobium erythrophlei, assembly GCF_042430365.1. Lineage (GTDB taxonomy): Bacteria > Pseudomonadota > Alphaproteobacteria > Rhizobiales > Xanthobacteraceae > Bradyrhizobium > Bradyrhizobium erythrophlei. The sequence continues at coordinate 7,615 of NZ_JBHMET010000167.1, read as the reverse complement.
CGCTTGCGAGGGATCGACCCAGATCGCGGCATAGGCTTCCAGCAGGCTGATGAGGATCGCCGCCGCGATCGAGCCACCGAGATTGCCCATGCCGCCTACCACCACGACGATGAAGGCCTTGAGCACCCAGTCGAGGCCCATGGTGTGGTTGACGCCGACCAGCGGAGCAAATAGCACGCCGCTCGCGGCCGCCATCGCCGCGCCGATCGCGAACACCGAGGTGTGCACCATCGGAACCGGGATGCCCATGGCCTCCGCCATCACGCGGTCCTGCATGGTGGCGCGGATCCAGACGCCGAATTTGCCGTATTTGAGGAACAGCCAGAAGCCGCCGATGATCGCCGCCGACAATAGCGCGATCAGAATGCGGTACCAGGGATAGGTGAGATAGAACAGGTTGAAGTGGCTGGTGATCGGCTCGCCGATCTTGCGCGCCACCGGGCCGAATTGCCACAGCGCGTAGTTCTGCAGGATCAGCGATATGCCAAAGGTTGTGAGAATCGTGTTGAGTGGATCGCGCCCGACTAGCGGACGCAAGGTGATGATCTGGATGGCCGCGCCGAGGAGTGCGACGATCAAGGCAGACAGCACGAGCGCCATCCAGAAGCTCCCCGTCGCGGTCAAGACCAGCACGCCGACATAGGCGCCGAGCATGAACAATTCGCCATGCGCGAAGTTGACCACGTCCAGGATGCCAAAGATGAGTGTCAGACCCGAGGCGACCAGCGCCAGGATCATGCCGGTGACCACGCCGTTCACCGTCTGGATGATCAGCAAGTCGAGTGGAATGTTCTGAAAGAAATGCGCGACCGCGTCCATCCTAGACCCCCAGATACTGCTTGACGACCGGATCGTCGACGTTGATCTCGGACGCCGCGCAATGGTGGCACACGAGGCCCTTCTCCATGATGTAGACGCGCTCGCTTGCCTCGAGCGTCAGCGGCACGTTCTGCTCGACCAGCAGGATGGCGACGCCCTCCCGATGCAGCACGTCGATGATCTGGCGGATTTGCGACACCATACGCGGCATCAGCCCTTCGGTCGGCTCGTCGAGCAGGATGATCTTGGGCTCCAGCATCATGGCGCGTGCGATCGCCAGCATCTGCTGCTCGCCGCCCGAAAGCGTGCCGCCGGCCTGGTTGCTTCGCTCGGCCAGCACGGGGAAGTAGGTGAACACCTTGTCGAGCAGCGCCGCCTTGCGCTCTTCGGTGACGCCCTTGCGGTCGAGCCCGGTGCGCAGGTTCTCCATCACCGTGAGCAGACCGAAGATGCGCCGGTCCTCCGGCACATAGCCGATGCCGAGGCGGGCAAGCTTGTGCGTGGGCAAGCCGGTGATGGCATTGCCGTCGAGCCGCACGCTGCCGCGGCTCGGCTGCACCAGGCCCATGATGGTCTTGAGCGTGGTCGACTTGCCGACGCCGTTGCGGCCGAGCAGGCCTACCACTTCGCCCGGCTGCACGTGCAGCGTGACGCCGTGCAGGATGTGGCTCTTGCCATAATAGGTGTGCACGTCCTCGACCAGGACGATCGGTTCGGTGCGGGGCGCGGTCTCGGTCATGTCTTGAGATAGACCTCCTGCACCTTGGGATTGCGCCGGATCTCCTCCGGCGTGCCGTCGGCGAGGATTTCGCCGTAGTGCAGCACGGTGATGCGATGGCACAGCTCCATCACCACCTGCATGTCGTGCTCGACAATCAGGATCGTCAAATTGTTGGCGATGCGGCGAATGAGCTGCACGGTGTCATGCGTCTCCGCTGCGCTCATGCCGGCGGTGGGCTCGTCGAGACACAACAAGGTCGGCTCGGTCGCAAGCGCAATGCCGATCTCCAGGTTGCGCTGTTCGCCGTGCGACAGATTGGCGGCAAGCTGATCCGCCTTCTCGAGCAAGCCCACCAATTGAAGCGCAGCCTCCGCCTTCTCGTTGATGTCGGGGAAGGCGGAGTGATGCGAGATCATGTTCCAGCCATGCCGGCGCGACTGCGCTGCGATGCGCACATTTTCCAGCGCCGTGGCGTTTGGCATGACGTTGGTGATCTGATAGGAGCGCGCGATGCCCTTCCGCGAGATGGCGTTGGAGGGCAGCGCGGTGATGTCCTCGCCGTTGAACAGGATGCGGCCGGAGGTGGGCTTGAGCACGCCGGTCAAGCAATTGAAGAAGGTGCTCTTGCCGGCCCCGTTCGGACCGATGATGGCGCACACCTCGTCGCGCTTAACCTCGAAATTCACCATGGAAAGCGCGGCTAGCCCGCCGAATCGGACGGTCAATAGTTCGGTCTTGAGTACAGAAGCCGACGCGGCTACCCGGCCATTCGCCGGCGAGCGCCCGTCGTTGATCGCCTCCAGGCTCACTTACGCAGCGGAGAATTTGCAGGCCGGAGGAGCGATGGTCTTGTCCTTCGGAACCATTTCGAGCAGGTGGAACTGACTGCCTTTGACGGTGTAGAGGAACTCGTTGAGGAAGGCCTGGTGATCGGCCTCGCGCAGCGTCTTGTCCCCCTGCGGGAAGTCGTCGCTGAGTTTCATCTCGAGCCCTTCCAACGCCTCGATCAGCTTCATCGTGTCCTTGCGCGTCTCGAACTTCGACATCTCCATGCCGAGCTTGAGCGCGTTCATGGCCTCGTAGTTCGACTGCACGTAGCGGTCGGGCAGCGGGCCGGACGAATCGATCTTGGCCAGCCGCTTCTTGGCCTCGTCGAAGAAGCGGTGGTGGTAGGGCGTATCGAGCTCGCCCTGGAAGATCGGGATGTAGCGGTTGATGGCGACGAAGCCGTCGATCTTGTTGCCTAGCGCCGGCAGATTGACGGATTCGCAGATAGCGCCGTCACCGGCCCATTTGTACTTCTTGGTGAGGCCGAGATCATAGGCCTGGTTGCCGACGGTCACGCCGTCCTTGCCGAAGAAGATGCCGAACAATCCGTCAAAGTTGCCGGAAATCTTCGACAGGAACGGCGTCATGTCGGCAGTACCAAGCGGGATGCCGGTCGTGCCGACGACCTCGCCGCCGTTCTTCTTGATCTCGGCCGCGTAAGCGTCGCGCGTCGACTGGCCCCACGAATAGTCGGCATAGGCGATGTGCCACTTTTTGCTCATCTTGGCGAGCATCGGGCCGAAGGCCACCGCCTGCGCCGGCGCGTAGTCGTGGACGCGGAAGCTGTAGCGGTTACACTTGGAGGTGGTGAGCGTGGTGTCGAGGCACACGCTGATCATGTTGACGATCTTGGCTTCTTCCCAGACCGGCATGCAGGCAAGACAGATATTGGAAAGGAAGCCGCCGACATGGACGTCGATATCGTCCTCTTCCACCATCTTCTGCGTCTTGCGGCGGGCAACGTCAGGCTTGGACTCGTCGTCCGCAATCACCAGCTCGATCGGCCGGCCCATGATGCCGCCCATGAGGTTGATGCGGTCGACCCCCATCTGTAGGCCGACCAGCGCGGTCTTGCCGCCGGCGGCGCCGGCGCCGGACAAGGGCTGCTCAGAGCCGATCTTATACGGCTTGACGGCGCCGAAGGCGGCGCGCCAGGGCGTCGGCATCAGCATCATCGCGCCGATCGCCCCGCCGCCCCAACCGACGACGCGACGACGCGTGACCTTGCCGCGATACCAGATGTCCTGCGTCCACTCTTCGCCTTTCCACTGCTCCGTCATAATGCGTTCCTCCCCTGCGTTCCGATCAGGTCGGTACAGCCGCGCTGTTGCGCGAGCGGCAATGCGGAAGAGCCAAGTGTGCAGTCGGTCGGGCGATGCCGTCATCCGGATGTGCGGTGCAATGCAAAGCTCCGGACCTTGAAATCCACGCGCGCATAAAGCGGCATGAGCCAGCACCGACCATCCTCCCTCTGCGGCCCTTGGCGGGCTCTTGCTGAGCAATCTGCTCTTTTTGGCAAACATTAGCAAACGCGTTCCCGGGGCGAGTTTCAACCCACATACGTTGATGCAGACGTACTCACATGGTCGAATATGTTGCTCGCGAAATGAGCGGACACCGCTCGCACCACCGGCAGCGGATGCTGCCGCGCGTGATTTGCCCGGAACGGGCCCGCCCTTGAATGTCACCGCCCTTCGCCGCGACGCCGCCGCCAGCAACGGGCACGCAGCGCGGCCCTCGAAGGGCGACGGCCCAGGCCGTTCATCGTTCGAGGCTCGCTTCGCTCGCAGCTCAGTGCCGCGCGGCAATCAGGATGACGGAGAGAGGTTAGGCCGCATCGCGCGCGTTCTTGTCGAGCAAACCGGCCTCAATCAGCCCCTGACGAATGCGCATGATCTCCAAGCGCTCGATCTTCACCAGGGGCGGGCGCACCACTGCGCGCGGCAATTTGCCAAGCAGCACCAGCGCTTCTTTCATGCGGTTGTGCATGTCGACGGAGGGATCGGCGTAGAACACCCGCATCAGCGGCTCGATGCGGTCGTTGAGCCGCTTGGCCTCGGCGAGGTCGTTGCCCTGCACCGCGCGGAACAGGCGCGCCTGCAAATCGGCGATCACGCTGCCGGAACCTGACAGCAATCCATTGCAGCCGAGCACCAGCGAGGAGAACAGCCAGGCGCTGTGCGTGGTGAGCACATTCACCGGTCGCGGCAGATTCTGCAGCGTGCGCACGTGCCACTCGTGATGCGGCACGTTGCCGATCCAGTCCTTGATGGCGCGGACGGTCGGCACCTCCTCGCACAGCTTCAGCAGCGTGTCCTTCGGATAGCCTTGGCCGGTCGCGAGCGGATACTGGAACACTATCAGCGGCAGGTCGGTCGCCTCGGCGATGCGCTTGAAATGCGCGAGCGCCATCTGCGGCGACTGGCCGAGGGTGAACGGCGCAGGCGGAAACACCAAGAGCGCGGAGGCGCCGCCTTGCGTCGCCATGCGCGCCGCCTCGAGGCTGCCGTCGGCCCAGATGCCGTTGATCAGCGGCAGCTCGGCCCCGATCTCGTCCTGCGCGATGTCGAGCACGCGGCGCTGGTCGTCGAAACTGCAGGAGCCGACCTCGGTCGAGTGCGCGTTGACGGTGATGGCCGAGAGGCCTTCGACGGAGGCCACGTCTCGAAGGTGCCTGCGGAAGCTCGCCTCGTCGATGGCGAGATCGTTATTAAATGGCAGCAGCACTGCCGGGATGACACCGTGCGGGACATAGTTCACGTGCCGGGGCATGGCTCGCCTCCTATCCCTCGTCATTCCGGCGCGCGAGCAGAGCGGGCGAACCCAGAATCCAGAAAAGGCACCGAATTTTTATCTGGATTCCGGGTCCGGCGCTACGTACGTCTCGGAATGACGGTAAAATTACACCGCCGTATCGCACACTAGCCCAAGCCGAGGCTATTCCAAGCGGCCCTGAGCTGCTCCGCGGCGGCAAGGATGACTTCTTGGGCTGCTGCGGGTTTTGGCGAGCTCAATTTATACCCGAAATGGCGCACCCGACACGATTCGAAGATCGTGACCTTTGCCTTCGGAGGGCAACGGTCCGCGATCTGAGCCAGCAAACCAAGCCGCCAATTCCCTAGCCTTCCGTTTTTAGTCGATCTATCCAAATTTGGCCGCTCTTTAATCGGTCGCGTCACTTTTTATTAGCGTTTGATCGGTCGCCACTTTTCTTGAATTCGATTCTGGTCACGCGCGGGGTTCGATTCCGCCACCACTAGCCGCGCCTCCACGGCACGGGATCGCGACCTCAATCTCGCCTGGCAACGCCAAACCAGAAGTTCAGCCTGATACCGAGCGAAGTGTCTCGCGCGCTTGAACGGCTCTGACGGCTTTCTGGCTTTTCTGGCCAGCCCCTTGAAAGCAGTCGTGTAACATCCATATACCATCCAATTACCAGCCTATTGGATGGTGAGGATTGCCGTTATGGCCAACAATGTACGCGAGCTGCGCCCAAGGATCCCCGACACCGAGAAAATCACGATCAACCTTGGCTATGTCGACCTCGGTCAGATCGACCTGATGGTGCAGGAAGGGTTCTATTCGAACCGGACGGATTTCATCCGGACGGCGATCCGCAACCAGCTCGAACGTCACGCAGACGTCGTCAAGCAGTCCACGGCCCGGAACAGTCTGGACCTCGGCCTGCGGCATTTCAGCCGGGAAGACCTCGAAGCGGCACGGCGCGCCGGCGAGATGCTGCACATCAACGTTTTGGGGCTCGCGACCATCGCCCAGGACGTCACGCCCGATCTCGCGCGCGCCACCATTAGCTCGATCTCGGTACTGGGGGCCCTTCACGCCACTCCCGCGGTCAAGGCCGCTCTCGCCGACAGAACGAGGTGATCAGATGCTCAATCATGACATAGTTCGCGAAGCCACCCGCCTGACTCGCGCCGGCCAGCTGGTCGAGGCCACCGCACTCCTCCAGCGCATGCTCCGCGGCGAGAGCGCCCCAGGATTGTCCGGCACCACTTCTGCTGCCCCCGAGAGGCTCGAGCCGCCGACCATCGACGTGAAGGCCAACGTCGTCGAGGAGAGAAAAAGCCGGCCGCCCCCGCGGGCTTCCTCCACTCCTCCGCGACTCAAAAGCCCCGCGCGGTTCGACAGCATGAAAGACTTCTCCAGACTCGGCCTGCCAGGTCCGATCAGGCGCGCTCCGCCGTCCACGTCGGACATTGCGCCCAAGGGCACAAGGTTCATCGAAGGTACCTTCAGCAACGCAGCGGGAAGCCGGACCTATAAGCTCTTCATCCCAAGCCGTTATCAGGGGAAGCCGCTTCCCCTGATTGTCATGCTTCACGGCTGCACCCAGTCGCCCGACGATTTCGCGGCCGGCACGAGGATGAATTTCCTGGCGGAAGAGCAGAATTGTTTCGTGGCCTATCCGGAGCAGCCCAGCGGAGCCAACCAAGCGAAATGCTGGAACTGGTTTCGCACGGGCGACCAGCAGCGGGGCGGCGGCGAACCTTCCCTGATCGCGGGCATCACCCGCCAGATCATGCAGGACCATGCGATCGATCCGAAACGCGTCTACGTGGCAGGCCTGTCCGCGGGTGGGGCCGCTGCTGCCATCATGGCAGCGACGTACGGCGACCTGTACGCAGCCGTCGGCATCCATTCCGGCCTGGCCTGCGGCGCCGCCAGCGACCTTCCCTCCGCATTCATGGCGATGCGGCAGGGGGGCGGGCCCGAAACACTTGTGAAGGTCGGATCGGTTCTGCCGACAATCGTCTTCCATGGCGATCGCGACACCACAGTGCATCCCGACAACGGCGACCGCATTCTCGAGCAGTCCGCCAAGGCGACGAGTCCGGCAACGAAGGTGCTTCGCGGACGGGTGCCCGACGGGCACGCCTACACTCGCACCATCGTTACCGACCAGAGCGGCCGGGTGATCTCCGAACACTGGAACGTTCATGGCGCCGGCCACGCCTGGTCGGGCGGCAGTCCCGCCGGCTCCTACACCGATCCGCGAGGGCCAGACGCGACAAGGGAAATGCTGCGTTTCTTCCTCGCGCGCAAATTGCCCGGGGACGGCGCGTGCCATTCTAGCCCTGCAACCGGCCAAGCACTCACGCCACCATGCTAAGGACAAACAGGGGGTCGGCGTGTCGGTGGTTGCGGATGATTCCCTCCCTGGGCACCAAACTACGCTTTTGTGCGCTAGGCTGCGATTTTGTGCGATGGCATTGGGCGAGCCGCTGG
>NZ_JBHMET010000166.1:0-855 GCF_042430365.1 Bradyrhizobium erythrophlei | reverse complement strand
CTAGGCCGGATCGACATTCACCGGAGCCAGACCATGGCGGCGGCGAGGTGGACGAATCCGGTGAAGTGGATGGTTCGTCTGTCGTAACGGGTTGCGAAACGCCTGAAGTGCTTGAGGCGGTTAAAGCAGCGCTCGATGCGGTTGCGGCATTTGTACGCAACGGCGTCATGAGGGATGATGATCTTGCGGGTTCGGTTCGACGGGATAACTGCGGTGGCGCCTACGGCGGCGATGGTCGCGCGCAGCGCATTGCTGTCATAGGCTTTGTCGGCGAGCACGGCTTCGGCGGTCTGACCTTCCAGCAGGGCGGGAGCCTGAGTGATGTCGCCAACCTGGCCCGCGGTGACGATGAGGCGCAACGGCCGGCCCAAGGTGTCCGCCAGCATGTGGATTTTGGTGGTCAGTCCGCCTCGGGAGCGCCCCAGCGCCTGATCCCGCGCCCCCCTTTTCCGGCCGCTGCCTGTTGATGGGCGCGAACGATGGTTGAGTCGATCATCAGGTACTGGTTGTCGCGGTCGGCGGTCAGCGCCGCGAACACCCGTTCCCATACGCCACCATGACACCAGCGGCTGAAGCGCCGATGAACCGTTTTCCAGCGTCCGTAGCGCTCCGGCAGGTCGCACCAGTGCGCGCCCGACCGCAGCACCCACAGGCAGCCGTTCACGAACAGCCGATTGTCCGCTCCCGTCCGGCCCGGGTCGCCCGCTTTGCCGGGCAGCAGCGGTGCGATCCGCTTCCACTGTGCCTCGCTCAGTTCGTACCGCTTGATGCCCATCATGTGCCCCGTGCAAATCACGGTGCTCTATGAATCAGACATCATCCAGTTCGGGAATCCTGAATGTCGATCCCGCCTAG
>NZ_JBHMET010000165.1:0-9068 GCF_042430365.1 Bradyrhizobium erythrophlei | reverse complement strand
TGCCCGCTGTCAGGCAGAAATTCCACTTATCGTCCTGTGCAGAATTCCGCGACCAGCTCTCTGAGTTCTTTTCCGATCTCACTGGCTCACAATAGTCCTCGGCTCTTTCAGCCGTCCCATAATACTCGAAGCCTTCTTTGCTTTCACTAGACCGGCGAGCGGAGGCCATGATTGATTGAATTAACGTAGAGCCTTCTTCCTGCGGCAGGGACAAGGTGACCAGCCGAGCACGGGAGGGATCGACGGCGATGATGATTGATGAGCCCCGCCACAAACGGAACCTGATTCCATTAAAGAAGGCCTTGGAGCGGGGTGGTTTCGGCCGAACCAAGGCCTACGAGCTGATCAAGAAAGGGAAAATCATCGCCTACAAAATGGAAGGCCAGACCATGGTCGATGCCGATTCCATCGACGCCTATCATATGAACCTACCTCGCATTGAGCCGAGGACATAAGGAAAGGCCCGCTAACTTACCTGGTTCCTGCCCCCCAGAGGGTGCCATGATCGGCACAATCTTTCTTGGATCAGCTAAGCTATCGATGCGATCGGCCCAATGTTGCATCAGCTTGGTGCGCGAACCGATCAGCGCCAACGGTCCGTGCCGTTTGTAGATCGCTCTTACTGAGTCGCTCTCAAGGTGCGCCAACTGCAATTCGATGATGTCGCCGTCCCAAACCTTGGCTTCATTGATCTCCTCATGGTGGCAGAGGGTCGAAAACGTAGTACGGAAGCCATGGGCGCAATGCTCCGTCTTGGTGTCGATGCCTAGTGAACGCAGCCGATGACAAAGCGTTCTGCTGGACAGCGGCGCGTCCTTGGCACAAGCGAACACGTACCGCCGATTACCCGTGATCTGCTGCACACGCCGCAGGATCGCGAGGGCTTGCCGCGACAGCGGCACAACATGGTCCCATCCGTTTTTCATCTTCGCCGCTGGGATGGTCCAACGTTTGGCATCCCAATCGACCTCGGTCCATTCCATGTCATTGATCATCCCAGGGCGAGGGATCGTCAAGGCATCGACCCGAAGGGCTTCACCGACCACATCGCCAAATCTCGCCTTCTCCCATGACGGCATGATCAACCTGAAGAGACGAACCACGTCCTGCGACTCAGTGACGCCAGGCCGTGGCGTCGAGACATTGACAGTGAGTTGCTTCTTGCAGGCACGGAACGGATTATATCCGTCGCCCTCGAGGTCGGCGTAGTCGCAGACTTGCTCACCAATACTGTGGACTCGGTCGCGGGTCTCTAACCTCCCTTCAGCCTGCATCCCCCGAAAGAAGGCAAGCACGTCGGGACGCTTGATATCTTGGCGGTAGAATTTGCCGAAACGGTCCTTCAGGTAGCCGGCCCATCGTTCGAGCAGCGCGAGTGTTTCAGGACTGCGCACAGTGATAAGCCTGCCACGTTTGATCTTCTCGGTCTTCTTGTCCGCAAGCCATTCGTCGATCCACACGCCGAAAGGGCGCTCAGCCGCCTGGCGATGCCGTTCGAATTGTTTTTCGATCGAGGGATCGACCGGCCTGTCTTGTGCGAGCAAGGCTTTTGCTGCGTCACGTTTCTGGCGGGCCGTGGCGAGCGAGACAGTGCCATCATTGCCATTTCCGTAAGGCCCGATGGAATAGGTCTTCTGCTTGCCGTGAAAGCGATCGGCCATGCGCCAAAGCTTGGAGCCGGCCTTGCCGGGCCTGCTCGGGTCCGGCGTGATCAAGAGATAGAGACCGCCGCCGGTCACGTCCGAAATCTTGGTGGCTCTCCACTCGCCGCTCTCAAGCTTGGGTCGAGCGGCGCGGCAATCGACGTCGGTCCTGATCTGCTCGGGGTTAGCGACCTCATCCTTGCGTGCCATCTGCTGCAGATCCCCTTGTGTTCGGCATTTCGGAAGTATCGAGAACGTTTGTTCTTCCGATACCAACAAATGCCAACAAATATACCAACAGATCGGATGGCTGAGGACGGACGAGAACAAACAGTGACGAACACTGATGTATCCAGAACGGCCCGTTTTTCAAGGGGTTATGGGCGCCTACCGAACAACGTCGAGTACCTTAGGACCATCTTGAACAGGCGCCGTTCTTATGTGCCAGGTAATCGAATTGGCTCGCGCGGCGGATCATCTTCGCAACCACAGGAGATGACCATGCTGATGCTGTCCCTTGTCCGCGCCCTCGCCGCCCTCACCCCGTGGCTGGTCTATCTGGCCACCTGGATGCTGGCGGGCTCCCTCAACATGCCGCAACCGATCGTCCACGACACCGGCGTGTTCGTGTTCGCGCAGGTCGCGGCGGTGGAGATGAGGGTCGGCCAGGCGCTCTGCCCGGTCCGCCTGTGGCGCCAGATGCAGTCCTGGTTCCGCTGACACCCCGGACGGCACGGGGGTGCCGGCCTTCAATCGCAACGAGAGGAAACCCTGCCATGATCACTTCATCCCAGTTTCTGCGCCGCGCACTCATCGCCGACGCCATCTTCAGCGGCGTGTCCGCCGTCGTGATGACGCTCGATGCAGGCGCGCTGGCGCCGTTCCTGAACCTGCCGGAAGCGCTGCTGCGAGAGACGGGCCTGTTCCTGATCGCCTACACCGCGCTGGTCGGCTGGCTCGGCACGCGGCCACAGGTGCCGAAGGCGCTGGTGATGATCGTGGTCGCCGGCAACGCCGCCTGGACACTCGCCAGCATCGCACTGCTGTTCTCGGGCGCGGTGTCGCCAAATCTGCTCGGGACGATCGTGGTGGTGGCGCAGGCAATCGCCACCGGCGTGTTCGCCGAGCTGCAATATGTCGGCCTGCGCAGGAGCGGTGGCGAGGTGACGACGTAGTAGCCGCCGTCATTGCGAGCCAACGGGTCGCGCGAATGCGCGCCCGATGACAGGCTTTGCGAAGTAAGCGGCGATTGCACATTCTCCACGTCATTGCGAGCGAAGCGAAGCAATCCATCGAGTAGCATACGCGGGACGATGGATTGCTTCGTCGCTTCGCTCCTCGCAATGACGGGGTGAGGCCGCGATTGAATTGTCAAACAGCGATGCGGATGCAAATCCGCGTTCTCGCGACGGGAATCGTCCGAGCTTTGCTTCACTTCCCACCCTCTCATCGAGTAGAGGGCGCAGGGAAAGCCGGGTAGCACGGGGGTAGGACCACAGGTGAAACCGGAAAACACTCCGGCTTTCCCTGCGCGATGGGCTACGGCTTACTTCGCGCTCTCCTCGGTGAGACCGGGCTTGTTTGTCACCGTCATCCCTGGGAAGCGTCAGCTTCAGTGGCAGCGAGCTCAGGGGTTGCCTGCATTCCGAGGGCGCGATGCGAGCCGAACGCGACGCGCAGCGAACGGCCGTCACGGTGAAGCGTCGGCCGCCTCGTCCGTCGTCAGCTCAGCGCCAGGGCCGCAATCATTCCGGCAAAGGTCAGCGCGAGGCCGATGATCAGCATCGGCACCAGGCTGCTGCCGGACCACGGATCGGCCTGATCCCGCTGAAACTCCGCGACGTCGATGGCGCGCGCGATTGCCCTGGCTCTGCGTCTCATTGGACTGCTCCTGTTGTGTCCCGTCGAAACCTCTCGCCGACGCCGAGCATGACGCCCTGCCCGCCGGCGACGCCCATCTCGAGGCTTGCCGCGATGCGCCGGGCCCGCTCGACGAAATGCGCCGCCGCCGTAGGCTGGCAGAGCTCGCGCGCGGTCGTCTCGAACAGTTCGAGCCAGCGGTCGAAATGCGCGGCATCGACCGGCAAAGGCATGTGCTTGACCATCGGGGTGCCGTGATAGCGCCCGGTCATCAGCGCGACCGACGACCAGAACGCGCACATCTGCTTCAGATGCGGCTCCCAATCGCTGATCCTAGCGTCAAACACCGGCGCCAGCATCGGGTCGCTGCGCACCTTGGTGTAGAAGCTGTGCACCAGGCGCTCGATCATCGCCTCGGTGATCCCGGTCCGCTGCACGATGTCGGCCGTGATCTGCTCGCCGCGCTCTGCCCCCGTCATGGCGGGTCTCCTTAAATATGTATTTCAAATACCCATTTAGGGCGCTATAGCAGGGCTGCCAAGTTCTGATTTCGAGGGGCTCCCATGCGCCTGACGTCGTTCACGGATTTTGCCCTGCGCGCCCTGATGCGGCTGGCCGGCGAGCCCGGCCGGTCGTTCGCCACCAGCGAGATCGCGGCTGAATTCGGCATTTCCCGCAATCACCTCGCCAAGGTGGTGCGCGACCTCGCCGATTGCGGCTTCATCACCACCCAGCGCGGCGTCGGCGGCGGCTTTGCGCTGGCGCGGCCGCCGCAGGCGATTACGCTCGGCGAGGTGGTGCGCGCGCTCGAGGGCGACAGCGCGCTGGTCGAATGCTTCAGGAACGATGGCGGGGCCTGCGTGCTGTTGCCGCGCTGCCGGCTGAAAGCGAAACTCGCTGCGGCCCGCGAGGCGTTCATGCGCGAGCTCGACGGCAGCACGCTGGCGGACTGTGCCTATGCGCCGCGGCTGTCCGCGAGGGCGTCATGACGGGAATCGAAATTACTGACGGCACGTTCGAGGTCGACGCCGATGTCGTGGCCGAGGGCCTTGGCATCGCCGTGCCGTTGCTGCAGGCCCAGTTGCGATCCGGCAAGATCACGACGCTGTCGGAACGCGGGGTCGACGCCGATCAGGGAAGGCATCGGCTGACCTTCTTCTCGGAACACCGCCGCTTCCGTCTCGTCATCGACGCAAGCGGCGCGATCATCCAGCGCTCGACGCTCGATTTCGGCGACACCCCACTGCCGCCATCGGCGCGCAAGCCGGGCGGCTAGGGCGTGTACTTATAAGGGCGCAGATGTCGGCCCGTAGGCAGAAATCCTGTGCCAGGGCGTGTACTCACAAACCCGCGCCGCAGTCAGGGCGCGTACGAGGTCCGCTGCGACCCTGATAGCGGCGCAATAGCGGACCTCACCGGAGGTCCGAGTTGGGCCAACAGCGGTCATTCCGCAACCGCGTAGATGAGTGCTGCCCTCACCGGGAAGCGAGGCGGCGCGTCGGGCGGAGCGGCGCAGTCCCGTAAGCGGAACATGGTAGGCCAAGGCCTGCTAACCCATATTGTTTAAATTGGGATGGGAACGAGAACGGCTGCAACGCAATCGGAAACATCGGGCAAGTCCAGCGGCAACTCAAAATAGGTCCTGTTATGATGACAGCCGTCGCACCGAGAGTTGTCCCGACTGCACCTAAGGTGCATTCGACGGATTTGCCGGTGTGGCGATTGCTTCCGGCCGCTGCTCGTTCCAGCCTGTCGATTTGGCCAGACTACGCCTTCGACCTTCTCGTGATCAAGCGAACCACGTTGGGGATCACTACGTTGGTCGTGAGCGACCCAGAAGGTGTTCGCCATTTTCTGACGATCAACGCAGCGAACTATCGGCGACCATCCGTCGTGCGCCGTATCGGCGTTCCGCTCGGCGGCTCCGGCCTTTTCCTGGCCGAAGGGGCCGAATGGCGCCGCCAGCGCAAACTGCTTGCGCCGACCTTCACGCCATCGAGCATCAACGTGCTGGTGCCGCATTTCCACGAGGCGGCGCGGCATTTGCTGCATGATGCCGAAGGCAAGCCGAGCGTCAATCTCTCGAGGGCGTTCCAGGATACAGCGCTCGAAGCCGTGCTGCGCGCCTTGTTCTCGATGCCCGAGAACCGGGCGCGTGAAGAACTGAGTGCGCTGGTGCGGGGCTACATCGAAGGTGCCGGACGTCCCGGTCTCCTCGACGGTTTCGCCCCAAGCGACAACTCTTTTGGATTCGCCCTCGGAAAGCGCAGGCGGTTTCAATCCAAATGGTTCGCCGCGATTGCGGCAATCATCGCCCAGCGTAAGGCCGAACCGAGGTCGGCGGACAATCGCGACTTCCTCGATCTGCTGCTCCAACTCAAGGATGCCGACACCGGCGAAATGCTGTCGGACGACGAAATTCGCGATCAGTCCGCGACTATGTTTTTCGCGGGTTCCGAAACGACCGCGCGGCTGATGTTCTGGTCTGGGTACCTGCTGACGCTCGACAGGGAGGAACAACAGCGGCTCTCCAGTGAGATAGCGGCTTTCCCGCCCGACCGTGTCCGCATGCTCGAGGATCTGGCGAACTGGCCACGCCTGCGCAATGTGCTGCTTGAGGCGCTTCGGCTTTATCCGCCACTGCCGCATATCGTACGGCAGGCCAACGGTCCCGACACGATCAGCGGCACGAGTGTGGCGGCCAACGATCAGATCTGGGCCAGCGCCTGGATCATGCAGCGGCATCGCAAATTCTGGCAGAACCCGACGGCCTTCATGCCCGACCGGTTCGCCGGCAAGTCAGCGCCCTGGGTGCAAATGCCTAGCTATATCCCGTTTGGCGTCGGGCCACGCATCTGCATCGGGCTGCATTTTGCGTTGTCGGAAGCGCAAATCGTGTTGGCGCACCTGCTTGCGCGGTATCGGATCACTGTGGTCGGGACGCGGCTGGTGATGCCTGTCGGCCGCGTCACCATCGAGCCGGACTACGAACCGATGTTCCGGCTGGAACGGATTTGACGCCAGAGAAAAAGCCGCAGGAAGGCTACAAAATTTGTGATGCGTCACCCAAACGATTGTGGCCCAAAAAGCGTTACCCTTATGGAATATGACAATTTGTAACGCCCGCGCACGCGAGTGCCGACACAAGCGCCTCCGTCCGAAATCTCATACCCTTCTGGAAGGGCCCAAGGTCTGCTTTGGGTCGTGTGTCACGAGCGTAGCCGGTCCAAACGGCGACGCGCAACTGTACGAGAGATGAAGGAGGGCCCTTCGGGTTCGGCAATCAGGTGCTGATCCCAAGCCACTGCAAGCTGCTGCGGCCAAAAGTCGTGGTGGTGAGCGTTGCAGTCAAGTCTGGGCAGGAAGTCCAGACGGCAAGGTCGAGAGAGGCGAGCGCAAGCAAACCGTCGATGAAGTGTCGAAAGCGGATTAGGCGATGTCAAAACCGGGGGATGACCCTTCCCCTGGGATCAGCCCGGGGGATGCCTGATACGGCCCGGGCGGCATCCGGCATGTAGGCGGCGCGAAGCTCGACTAGGCTTTCGTATGGAACGTGAGATCCTGCACTGCGTCACGCCGCCAGCCTGCAATGGGCGGCGTGAAGGGACAAGCCACAAGCGGCGCGCCAATCGCGAGGGCGAGAGTACCGACACGCAGGGCAGGGACGGAGCAGCCCGTAGTAGCAGTGAAGGTCCTGTAATGGGGCTGGAGCCAAGGGGCTGCGTTGTTCAGCCTTGGCCATGGGCCAACTGGAGACAGGACGAACCCATGGACGAGGCAAAGCCGTTTCTGATCCCCAAGCGGGAAGTCTGGGAAGCCTTCAAACGTGTGAAGGCCAACCAGGGAGCGGCTGGCGTAGACGGACAATCGATTGAAGACTTCGAGGCCAACCTGTCGGGCAACCTCTACAAGCTCTGGAATCGAATGTCCTCAGGGAGCTACTTCCCCCCGCCGGTGCGGCGCGTCGAGATTCCGAAAGCAGGTGGCGGCATCAGGCCGTTGGGCATTCCAACGGTCGCCGACCGCATTGCTCAGGAAGTCGCTCGCCGATATCTCGAGCCGATCTTGGAGCCGGTGTTTCATCCGGACTCCTTTGGCTATCGGCCCGGCAAATCTGCGATTGATGCCGTGGCGAAAGTTCATGATTGGCGCTGTTGCGAGGCGCGACGCCGCCGCGCAATCGCAACGGCCGCGTCACACGCATGCGCGGCGCGATCCGCGTCTTGCCAAAGCAGGCCGTTCCTTTATACGCGGGATTGCGCAGCATCGCCCAGACCGTCGAGCGCTCCCAGCGGCCTGTTTCTTTGGCTGTCGGAATCTGGCGCTCATTGAGCAGGCGCGTGATGGCGCCGATGCTGTGGTTTTTTGCGGTGTAAAGCTCGTAGACCCAGCGCACGACACCGGCCTGTCGCTCGTCGATCTCATAATAGGCGGCAGAGTGATCGGTCTTGCGCTTGTAGCGATAGCCAAACGGAGCGCCAGAAAGCACGCTCACTTGGCCTTGAAGGGCGCGATGGCGCTTCCCTCGCCGCGACCGCTCCAGGATTTGCGCGCGTTCATACTCGGCGATCATGCCCTGAAACTGCAGCAGGAGCTCGTCTTCCGGCGTCGCCGCCCGTCTCGAGCGAATGAACAAGACCTCAGACGCCGGCGCGCGCGAACTCTTTGATAAGAAGCATTTGATGCGCATAGCGCCGGCTCAGCCGATCGGGAGCATAGACGAGCACGGCTTGGATCCGTCCTTCTGCGGCGAGATCGCGCAGTCGTTCAAGCCCAGGGCGCAACAGGCTCGCGCCGCTATAGCCGTCGTCTTCGATCACCCATTCCGCCGGCACGTCGCAGTTCTGCTCGCGCGCGAAAGCGATCAGCGCGCTCGTCTGACTGGCGATCGTGTTCTCCTCCTTCTGTTTGTCCGACGACACTCTGGCGTAAATCGCGGCGGTTTTCTTCCTGGGCGGAGGCGCCACGCCGGGATCTGCGCGGGGCGGGCGGAGCGCCTTCAGAAAGCCGATATGGGCGAACATGAGCGGGACGCGGCCCTGAGCTGGCCAGCAGCGCCATCTCCGCCGCCACGAGCCATTCTCGGGCTTCCTGGGCGCGCTTTGGGAGGCGGGTGATATATTCGCCGGCCTCTCGCAACGTGCGCAGCTCGCGCCCGTCGGGCAGCGTGATGGGGTCGTCGAAGACGCGCGACCAGTCCTCTTTCGCCATCAGTGCCGCCAGCCCTGTTTGTCGATGATGGTCCTAAAGCCCTTTGGCATGCGTGGCGGCTCGCCGTCCTCAGGCTTGTTGCAGGCCGGACAAGGCGCACCCGCTCCGCCACAGCCGCATGCGCGCTCTCCTTCCCAAGGGAGATGCGGATGGTTCTCGCAGACCCACCCCGTATCATCGCAAAGCTTGCAGGTCGGATCGGTCGTCATGCTGCCGCACGGTCATCGGAGTTAATATCCGCTTTGCTCCTAAAGCGACGCGGTTGCTGCTCAGCAGCGAAATGACGCAATGGGCGGCCAGTTGCGGAAGTCGTCTGACCATTTGATGGTTCACACCACCAACTCGCCGAGCAGC
>NZ_JBHMET010000164.1:0-1932 GCF_042430365.1 Bradyrhizobium erythrophlei | reverse complement strand
CAAGACCGTATCTGCCGGATCGACGAAAACCTCTTGCACCGCACGGCCGGACCATACATTTGGGTCAAACTGAGAAAAACTCAATGTGAACAAATGTTTTCCGCTTTGCCCTCGAACTCGGACATTGCTCGACGCGGTCAGCATGTCTCAAACGGGCCAAATCCAGACTCATGCACCGCACAAAAACGGGTTTTTGTTCGATCGCCTCGTCGTTGCTAGCGGCAGCCCCGCTTTCCGAAGACCCTCAATATACAGCTTCGCATTTGATTGCCCGCCCCGAGCGATCCAAGCCGATATGGTAAAGGCGGGATCGACCTCAAGCACGCGCGCCGCCGCCTCACGTGCCTCCGCGTCACGTCCGAGATGGGCGAAGGCAGCCGCGAGACAGCGGTAGGATGGCGCAAAGGCGGGGTTCTGACGTTGGGCTTTTTTCCCGGCGACGATGGCCTCATCGAAGCGGCCAAGCTCAATCAAGGCCAATCCCATCCCGCCAAACAGCTGGTATAGCTGCGGGTCTAGCGGGCTCATGCGCATGGCACGTTCAAAACTCCGGACCGCTTCCTCCGGCAGCCCCGCAACTTTATAGACCCAACCTCGGCCGATCCATGCGGTAAATGAATTTGGATTGAGCGCGACCGCCCGGTCAGCCAATTCCATCTCACTTTCACTATCACCGACCATGAACGCCGAGGTTACGCAAGCCCAAGCCAATGTCTCCGGATCACCGTCGTCGAGGCTCAATGCCAGGCGAAGAAGCCGAATTGCTTCCTTGCGCTCGAATTGAGGATCGAGCGCGTAGCCCCAAAGAACGTTTTGCATGTGACAGGAAGCTGCCAGAGCGGCGACCAAGCCGAACCGAGGGTCCAGCTCCAAAGCGCGATGAACCAGCCTTAGCGTCTCGGCCACACCTTCGCGGGTCGCCAGGTAAAACTGTGGCAGAGCACGGAGAAAAAAATCATAGGCGGTGAGGTTCTCCGGTCGCCGCCGCGTCGCCATCGCAATTTCTGTTTGCAGCAATTTTGGCTCAATGGCTGAGACAACGGCGACCGTGACTTCGTCCTGCAGAGCAAAAATGTCGGTCAGGTCACGCTCGAACCTGTCCGCCCAGATGTGCGCGCCCGACACCGCATCGATCAACTGCCCAGTGATGCGGACTTTCCCCGCTGCCTTGCGCACAGACCCCTCAAGAACATAGCGCACGCCAAGCCTGCGCCCGACCTCCTTGATATCGATAGCTCGGCCCTTGAAAGTGAAACTCGAATTGCGCGCGATGACAAACAACCATTTGAACCGCGAAAGCGCCGTGGTGATCTCCTCAACCATTCCGTCCGCAAAATACTCCTGATCGGGATCACCGCTCATGTTCTCGAACGGCAGCACGGCGATGGAGGGCTTGTCGGGAAGCGCAGGAGCGCTCGCGGGCGCATCGCCGGGATTTGGGTCGGCAACTTCTCGCGCCTCCCGCACCTGTCCGACGAAACGGAATCCCTTGCGCGGCAACGTCTTGATCAGGCGCTGTTCCTCTCCGGAGTCGCCAATTGCGCTTCGCGCAACATTCAGCCGGGTGGTCAGTGCTGCATCCGAAACGCTGCGCCCGTTCCAGACGGCATTAATGAGGTCGTCTTTACTGACGACGCGCCCCCTGTTGCGGATCAGGTAATCAAGCAGATCGAACACCTGTGGTGCAACGGAGACGACGTCCGCCCCGCGATGTAGCTCGCGCCGGTCGGTGTCGAATGCGTACTCCTCGAAGAGATAGCGCAAGATGCGAATCCCCTTGGATGAGGGCCCCCGATAACCGGGTAGCGCTTTGGCCTCGCTGGACATCGCAAGAATAAGCTGGCGGTGAGGAAAATGTAAGCGGCCGGTCAAGCTTTCAATTACCCATAACTTTGACTACTCGGGCTGATCGCGGATTGGTGAAATCTTGAA
>NZ_JBHMET010000163.1:7843-103952 GCF_042430365.1 Bradyrhizobium erythrophlei | reverse complement strand
CGCGCCGGGTGGAACGATGCCTTCCTCTTCGAACTCCTCGGCCACATGCGATAGCCCTGCGCTTGCGGGGGAGGTCGCATCGCATCGCGAGATGCGATGCGGGTGGGGGCTCTATCGACACGAAGGTTCTGACTCGCGGAGACACCCCCACCCCAGCCCTCCCCCGCAAGCGGGAGAGGGAGTGCAGTCCCGCCGCGGCCCATTCGAGCTAACGTCGTCGCGCCTAACGCCAATGATGCGCCCCATACGCCAGCAGCAGGATCACGACGAGCGCCAGCACCAGCGTCGTCGACTTCCAGAACAGCACCGGGTTGCGCTCGATCAGCGGGGTCGATGACGTTGTCAGATACTTGCTGTTCGGATTGCGCAGGTCGAACAGGAACTCCGAAAAACTGTCGTAGCGCTTGAGCGGATTGGGGTGCACGGCGCGCTCCAGCGTGCGGTCGACCCAGAGCGGGATGTCGCGGCCGGAGTGCTCGGCCGGGCTGTAGACAAGCCGGTTGAAATCGGCGCGGGTGCGGGCGCGTGCGATCTGCGCGCCGTAAGGCAACCGTCCCGTCAGCATCTGATAGGTGACGATTCCGAGCGAGAACAGGTCCGAGCGCGGCGTGCCGCCCTCGCCCAGGAAATATTCCGGCGCGGTGTATTGCTGGGTACCCAGGATGTCCTCGGCCCCCGGCGCCGCCGCCTCGACCACGCCCGATATCCGGGTCGACCCGAAATCGATGATCTTCACCGTGCCGGTGGCGTCGATCATGATGTTGTCGGGCCTGATGTCCTGGTGCAGCATCTCCTTGCGATGGAACGCGCGCAGGCCCTTGGCGATCTGCTCGGTAATGTCGCGCACGGTCTCGAGCGCGGGGTTGGGATTGTCGATCATCCACTGCGTCAGCGTCTGGCCATCGATATGCTCGGTCGCGACATAGAGGAAATTGCGCCGGCGCTGCGGTAGCCACGGTTTCAGCACATGCGGGCTGTCGATGCGCCGGGCGACCCACTCCTCCATCATGAAGCGCTTCAGATAGGCGCCATCGTCACGCAGGTCGATCGACGGGATCTTGATCGTCACCGTGGTGCCGCTCTCCTCGTCGGTCGCAAGGTAGATGTGGCTGCGGCTACTGGCATGCAGCTCGCGGACGATGCGATAGCCGTCGAACAGCATCCTTGCGTCCAGGAGCGGCGGCAGCGGCAGCTCGGTCGGCTGGCCGAACACCTCGTGCGCGTCGCCGTCGGGCAGCTCGTCGATGCGCACGATCTGCGCGGTGAGATTGTCCGGGCTGCCGCGCTCATAGGCCTGCTCGACGATCGATTTCGCGGCTTGATCGAGATCGGCGGCGCCGTCCCTGATCGCCTTCGCAAGCTGGCGCGGCGGGACGTGTTCGTAGATGCCGTCGGTGACCAGCAGGAAGGTATCGCCGCGCTCGAGCGGGAGGTTCTGGTAGTCGATCTCGAGCTGCGGGTTCACGCCGAGCGCACGGCCGAGATAGCTCTGCTCCGACGAGATCACGACGCGGTGGTCGTTGGTGAGCTGCTCGAGGCCGTTGCCGGCAAGCCGATAGATCCGGCAGTCGCCGACATGGAACAGGTGCGCCGACGTCGACTTGATGACGACGGCGCTCAGCGTGCAGACGTAACCCTTGTCCTTGTCGTAGGGGTTCTGGCTGCGACGGGTTTGCGCATGCAGCCAGGAGTTGGTCGCCTCCAGCACCCGCTGCGCCGAGGTCTTCACCGACCAGGATTCCGAGGTGCAGTAGTAATCGGTCAGGAAACTCTTGACCGCGGACTCGGCGGCGACGCGGCTGACGCTGCTCGAGGAAATGCCGTCGGCGAGCACGACCGCGATGCCCTTCAGGCCGAGCAGCGGCTCGTCGGGGATCAGCACGCCGTGGAAATCCTGATTGGCCTCCTTGCGGCCCTTATCGGAAAATTGTCCGACCGATATTTTCAGCGCACGCGGCATCTTCAGTCCCGATGCGAATGGGGCCCTCCGACAGGAGAGCCCACAAGCCTGCATCGATCAAGCCGCGAGGCGTGCCCGCTTCGGCGCCGTCTTCACATGGGTGGTGTAGAGCGTGAGGCCGGTGAAGGCGAGACCGCCGACGAGGTTGCCGACCACGGTCGGGATCTCGTTCCAGATCAGATAGTCCATGATCGTGAAGTGACCACCGAGCAGGAGGCCGGACGGGAACAGGAACATGTTCACGATCGAATGCTCGAAGGTCATGTAGAAGAACAGCATGATGGGCATCCACATCGCGATCACCTTGCCGCTGACCGTGGTCGAGATCATCGCGCCGACCACGCCGGCCGAGACCATCCAGTTGCAGAGCATGCCGCGGATGAACAGCGTCAGCATGCCGGCTGCGCCGTGCGCCGCATAGCCGACGGTGCGGTTCTCGCCGATGGTGCCGATCACCTGGCCGACCTTGTCGGGCGGCGAGGAGAAGCCGAAGGTGAAGACGATCGACATCATCACCGCCACCGTGAAGGCGCCGGCGAAATTGCCGATGAAGACCAGACCCCAGTTGCGCAGCACGCCGCCGAGCGTGACGCCGGGTCGCTTGTCGATCAGCGCGAGCGGCGCCAGCACGAACACGCCGGTCAACAGGTCGAAGCCGAACAGATAGAGCATGCAGAAGCCGACCGGAAACAGCGCCGCGCCGACGATCGGCACCCCGGTCTGCACGTTGATGGAGACCGAAAAGGCCGCCGCGAGCGCGAGGATCGCGCCGGCCATATAGGCGCGGATCACGGTGTCGCGCGTCGACATGAAGATCTTGGATTCGCCGGCGTCGACCATCTTGGTGACGAATTCGGAAGGTGCGAGATAGGCCATTTCGTAAAGTCCCCTTGAGCAATCTGGTCGCGCCGTCCGTCATGCGGGAAGCGACGCGGGCTGGTTGAAATGCTCGTCCGTCCGGGGACGCTCACCGGGATCAAAACGCGGAAGCTGCCGCCTCGATCGGCGGAAGCCCCCTGATACGCTCGATCAAGGCAGGGATGCGCAAGCGTCCGTGGAGATCTGGTCTCGATGACTGCTCGAAGCCCCCGCGTCGGGCGGCTTGATCCCTTCACCTCGGCCGGCGCTGGCTTCGGCAATCCGGAGGACGGCAGTCGTCATTGACTAAAGCATCTAAAAGCAATCGATATGCCAACCCTGCGCTCCGCCGCGGTCCCGAAAAACCGATGAAATACAGGGGGTTTGGGGCCCGCTTCGGCCCGCTTGGCCGGCTGATGCCGCGATTTTATGCAGTTTGCACAGATGTCACCCACGCCCGCGCCTAACCGGAGACGGCCCGATCCCAGCGCAGGCTTCCCCCGAAAGATCGAGGATCCAATGATCCCCGTCATTGCGAGGAGCGATAGTGACGAAGCAATCCATCTTTCCGCGCACTCGGTGACGATGGATTGCTTCGCTTCGCTCGCAATGACGTGGACAGGGCTGCTACTTCGTCTGGGTCCGGATCGGGGTGTCCTTCAGCCCGTTATTGTCATAGGCCTTGCGCAGCGTGCCGTTGGCGGTCGCCTCCGTCATGAATTTGGCGGCGAAGGCCGCAGCGAGCGGATGGTTGAGCGGCACCGCGACCGCGGTCACGGTCTGCTTGAAGGTCTCGTCGAGCACACGCGTGCCGGGGATCTTCTTCGCCATGGCGTGGAGCTGGTCGCGCGACAGCGCGAATGCATCGACCTCGCCGCTCTTAAGAAGATTGAAGATCTCGTCGTAGGTCTGATAGCCCGCGACCTTGGCGTGCTTGAGATGCGCGATCGCCCCGCGCATGGTCGTGGTGTTGTTGACCGCGGCGACCTTGACGCCGTCCCGATCAAGATCGGCAAAATTCGTCACCATCGAGCCCGGTTTGACGATGTAGGTCGCGTCCGCCACCTCGTAGATCGGACCGAAGGTCATCTTCGTCTCGCGCTCGGGATCCTTGGGCAGGAAGGTGACGTCCCAGGTGCTCTTCGCGGCGGCGTCGGTGATCTGGCCGGAATTCTGGTGCACGACGTATTCGACCGGCACGCCGAGCTCTGCCGCCATCGCCTTGCCGAGATCGACCGGCACGCCGGCATAGCCGCCGCTCTCGGTTTTCGTCGACCAGAACGCGCCGCCCGCCGGGCTGATCGCGATCGCGACGCGCAGCCTGCCGGTCGGCGCGATCTCATCCTTCAAGGCATCGGCGCGCGCGGGCATGGCCATGACAATCACTCCCAGAACGAGGCCAGCCAGACTCATCAAGCGACGAGACATCGGACTTTCCCTCCACGCCGGATCTGATGCCCGGCAAGGCGGCAACAAACCGCATGCGGCGGCCCCACGCAACCGCCAGTTTCGCAGGGCGGCTATCACTGCTGCCCTATCTGACCCTGATCGTGATCTTCTCGGAGACAACAGGCGGGTTGAATGGATAGTGCTTGGCGTCACCAAGCACGAGCTGCAGCGTATGCTTGCCCGGCGAGAGCTCCATGCGGGTCTCGGTCTGGCCGGCGCCGAAATGCAGATGCGACTTGTCCGACGGAATCGGCTCGTTCGCATTGAGCGGCTCATCGACGTCGACAAAGAGGTGATGATGGCCGCTGTTCTGATAGTCGTCGCCGGCATGGGTCACGCCCATGTTGCGCAGGCCGAAGCGGCACCAGAACCCGCCCTTGAGGGTTGCGCCGTCATGCGGCCAGATGAAGTACAGCTTCGCCTCTTTCGGCGCCGGCTTGCCCTGCGCGTAAACGGGGCTCGCAAACAGCGCCAGCGCCGTCGCAATCAGGATGGAACGCGCAACCCTCATCGACTGCCCTCCTAAGCTAGCCCTCATCCTGAGGAGCCCGCAACGCGGGCGTCTCGAAGGATGTGGGCCACAGACGGGGCCTCATGGTTCGCCTGGCGATGCGAAGCATCGTCCAGAGACGCGCTTTGCGCCTCCTCACCATGAGGTTTGATCACAGCGCGACCCGGAAGCCGTGGGTCGGATATCGAACATTGGTATCGTAATTGTCGCGGCTGGCCGGCCGCACATAGCGTGCGTCATTCTTCCACGAGCCGGAGCGGATGACGTGGGACGCGCAGTCGCCGCCGAGCCAGGCCGAACCGTCGGTCGGCGCGCCCTGGTAACTCTTGTGCCAGCAATCCTCGACCCATTGATCGACCCCGCCGCCCATGTCGTGGAGGCCGAACGGATTGGCCTTGAAGCTGCCGACCTTGACCGGCTGTTCCGCGCCGCCGGCGCCGCCGCAATCCTTGCAGCTGGCCGCGCCCGCTTGCATCTGGTCGCCCCACCAATATTTGGTTTGCGTGCCGCCGCGCGCCGCGAACTCCCATTCG
This sequence comes from Bradyrhizobium erythrophlei, assembly GCF_042430365.1. Taxonomy (GTDB): domain Bacteria; phylum Pseudomonadota; class Alphaproteobacteria; order Rhizobiales; family Xanthobacteraceae; genus Bradyrhizobium; species Bradyrhizobium erythrophlei. The sequence goes on along the minus strand of NZ_JBHMET010000163.1, from coordinate 98,641 downwards.
GCCTCGCTCGGAAGCCGGTAGGCCTTCCTCGCGCTGTCGGCGAGCCACGCGACATATTGCCTGGCATCGCTCCAGCTCACATTGGTGACCGGCGTATCGTCCTTGCCGGCTGCCACGAAACCGCAGGCCTTTGCCGCCGCGCACGCATTCCATTCGCGCACGGTGACGGGGTACTTGCCCATCGCGAAGGGTTTTACGGTCACCCGGTGGATCGGCCGCTCCGAGGCGTCGTCGTTGCTGCCCATCGAGAAGCTGCCGCCCGCCAGCGGGACCATCTCGGGCTCCGGCACGGCAGCGGCTTGCGCTGATACCGCTGGGCTCGCAGAGGGCGCTGGCTGCGGTGACGGCTGCTGGCCGGCGAGCGTCGGCGCGGGACTGGGCGATGGGCTCAGTGCGGGACTTGGCAAAGGACTTGGCAGAGGACTTGGCGCGGGCAGCGCAGGCGATGCTGATGGTGCCAGCGCCACGTCGTGCTGCTTGCCGAGCTGTTGCGTCAGCATGTACCAGAGCGCGCCGCCGGCGATGATCGCCATCGCGAGGGCGAGCAGGCCGATCAGGATGTTCTCGCGACGCTTGCGCGTCCGGCCATACGCGGCGGCATCGGGCAGCACGCGATACACCCTGACGGGATCGGTGATGTTCTTGACCTTGCGGTCGCCGAGCGACTCGTAGCCGCAGACCAGCTTGTGCTTGATCTGCTCGTAGATGCCGCCTGAGATGAAGACCTCGCCGGGCTCGGCAATCCCCTCCAGGCGCGAGGCCACATTGACGCCGTCGCCATAGATGTCGTCGGGCTCGATGATGACGTCGCCGAGATTGACCCCGATCCGGTACTCGATCCAGTAATCCCTCGGCACCGCGGCGTTGCGGCCGACCAGGTTCTGCTGGATCACGATACTGCACCGGACGGCCTCGACCGGACTGTCGAACATCGCGATGAAACCGTCGCCCGTCGTCTTGACGAGCCTGCCGTGGTGCTCGGAGATCGTGGGTTCGACGAGCTCGCGCTCGATCCGCTTGACCCGGCTGTGCGTGCCCTCTTCGTCGAGCTGCATCAGCCGGCTGTAGCCGGCGATGTCGCCGGCCACGATCGCCGCAAGGCGTCGCGGCACCGCGCCGTTGGACGGCGGGTTACCGGGTTTGCCTGATTTGAAGTCGCGGATTTCGCCCATGGCTCCGGCTGCTCCACAAACCACAAATGGCAGTGTTCGGCGCAACCGGCGCCTTAGCCCCCGAAACCCGCGCGCAGCCTACCACACCGCAGGGTCGGGACAAGTTCACGGAGTGTCGGAACCCCCTCACGGAGTCTTGTCAGACAGGGCCCGCGGCCGGCCCGATTGGCGCGGCAAAAGGTCGCCGCAGTCAATTCGCCTGAGCGGCCGGGGTCCTGATCTCGCGCGGCAGGATGATCGCCGCCGCGATCGCCAGCAGGCAGAGCGCGGCGAAGGCGTGCAGCATGGTGACGAAGCCGCCCTGCTCGTAGAGCCAGGCTACGAGACCGACCGAGGCGCCCGCCGCGGTGAAGCCGACGAAATAGCGCACCGCATAGGCGCGCGAGCGCCATTCCTCGGTGGTGTATTTGCCGACCATCGCATCATTGACCGTCACCTGGCCGAAGGCGCCCATCACGATGCCGATCGAGACCACGATCAGCGGCAGGTTCGACAGGCTGGCGGCGAGGTAGAGGAACGGCGCCAGCATGAACGACAATGGCAGCGCCACCGTCTTCAGCGAGTAGCGGTCGAGCAGCCGACCGATCGTGTACTGCGTCATCGCGCCGAACACGTAGACGCCGGCCGCGATCACGCCGAGCAGGGCCGGACTTTTGGTGAGGTCGGCAAGTCGCTCGGCGAACAGCTTTGGCAGCGCGACCGTCACCGCGTTGAAGGTGGTCGAGATCGCGATCACCACGATCAGGAGCGCCAGGATCACCCGCCACATGTCCTCTTTGGCGACGCGCGCTTGCGCTGCGGCCTGCTTCGATCCCTTGCGGTCCTCATGGACCACGGTCATCGCAAAGGCTGCGCCGAGCAGCACGGTGACGATGCCGGGCGCGATAAAGGCAAAGCGCCAGCCGAGATACTGGCCGATCACGCCGGTGACCAGCGCCGACGAGGCGACGCCGAGGTTGCCCCAGACGCCGTTGAGCCCCATCTCGCGGCCGAGCTTGTCGGCATAGGACACGATCATCGCGGTGCCGACCGGGTGGTAGATCGAGGCGAAGACGCCGATCGCAAGCAGCGCCGCGCCGAGCTGCAGCGGGCTCGAGACGAAGCCGACCGAGATCATCGAAAGCCCGATCCCGACGAAGAAGATCACCATCATGTGGCGGCGACTCCAGCGGTCGCCGAGCCAGCCGGTGAGCAGCGAGCCGGCGCCGAAGGCGATGAAGCCCGGCGTCGCATAGGGCAAAAGCTCCGAATAGGCCATGCCAAGCGCCGGCCCCATCACGATGACGGCGGCGGCGAAGATCAGCATCGAATAATGGTCGATGAAATGGGCAGCGTTGACGAAGCCGATCACCCGGCTGGGGCTGTTCATGGGCAGTTCCTGACTCGAATCCTCAATTGTCGGGAAATAGGTTATAGGGGCTTGTCCTGATGGGATGTCGCCAATGACTATCGCCGAAACGCCAATTAAAGCCCTACTGAGGGGCCAGCGCGCCACCGGCGATGGCGTGCACCTTGTCGCGCGCAGCTACCGGAAGGGCGTACGGCTCGACCCCCACATGCACCGCGAGGCGCAGCTCGTCTATGCCGCGACCGGCACCATGCAGGTGACCACGCCGAAGGGCCGCTGGCTGGTGCCGCCGGACCGCGCGGTCTGGGTCCCTGCCCTATTCGCCCATGCCATCGACGTGCTCGCCGACATCGAGATGCGGACGCTGTATTTCGACCAGGCCTGGCTCGCGCGCGAGGACCGCAGCGACTCACTCGACAGCGAATTTGTCGTGCGGGTGTCGCCGCTACTGCACCAGGCGATCCTCGCGCTGTTCGACACCTCGAACAGCCGCCAGCGCACCGAGCTCCTGATCAAGCTCGTGATGCTGGAATTGCACCGGGCCGAGGACTCCGCGACCTTCATTCCGTTGCCGCAGGAGCCGCGCTGCCGCCGCGCCGCCGACATGGTGCTGGCGGATCCGACCGCGGATCACGAGATCGAGACGCTGGCGCGCGCGGTCGGCACTTCGGCGCGGACGCTGTCGCGGCTGTTCTCGACGGAAACCCAGCTTTCCTTCAAGAGCTGGTGCCGGCGCGCGCGAATCGCCGCCGCGATCGAGCGGCTGTCGACCGACGGTAACGTCTCGGTCAAGCAGGTCGCCGCCGATCTCGGCTACGCCAGCGTGCCGGCGTTCTCCCATGCGTTCCGCCAGGTGACCGGCAAGACGCCGCGCGAATTTGCGGAAAAGGCGTGAATAATACCTTCGTCGGCGCATGACATATTTCTGCACGATCCATGCGCTTGATTCTGATGCTCCCGGCCCTAAATCCCGTATAAGGTCCGGCATTACCTGGATACGACCTGCCCATGGCCAACGCCTTCTTCTCCGACCTGCTCTCGACGATTTCCGAACGCGGCCGCATCCTGCTCGGCCGCGCCACCCCCACTGACGACGGGCAGGACGCCTCCGAGCTGCTGGAGCTGTGCGAGGCGCTGCTCTCCGGCCGCGGCGAGGCGTCCGGCACCGCGATGGCGCGCGAAGTGCTCGACCGCTACCACCATCTCGACGGCGCCGGCCGTCTGTCGTTCTTCCAGACGCTGGCGCGCGACTTCGGGCCCGACCATGCGAAGCTCGCGCAGGCGATCGAGAGTTGGCGCGCGCAGGCCAAGGACAACGACGCCAGCGACCTGCATTTCGCCTCCGAACCGCGCCGGCAGGAATTGATCCGCCGGCTTAACCGCGCGCCCGGCGGCACCAGCGACCTGGTGTCGATGCGCTCGGATCTGCTTTCATTGATGAAGGGCAACAAGGACCTTGCCGCGCTCGACCGCGACGTTGTCCATCTGCTCTCATCCTGGTTCAACAGGGGATTCCTCGTGCTGCGCAGGATAGACTGGTCGTCGCCGGCCAATATTCTGGAAAAGATCATCCGCTATGAAGCCGTGCACGAGATTCGCGACTGGAACGATCTGCGCCGCCGCATCGATCCAATCGACCGCCGCTGCTACGCGTTCTTCCATCCGGCGCTGGCCGACGAGCCCCTGATCTTCGTCGAGGTCGCGTTGACCGAGACCATTCCGGGCGCCATCGCGCCCCTGCTCGCCGAGGAGCGGCAGCCGGTGCCGGTCGAGCGCGCCCGCACCGCCGTGTTCTATTCGATCTCCAACACCCAGCGCGGGCTCGGCGGCATCTCCTTCGGCAGCTTCCTGATCAAGCAGGTGGTCGAGGAGTTGCGCCGCGAGCTGCCGAAGCTCGACACCTTCGTGACGCTGTCACCGGTGCCGGGCTTCATGCAATGGCTGAATGAGGCCAAGGACGTCCCCGTCTCCGATGAGGAGCGGACACTGCTGGAAGCGCTCGACAAGCCCGACTGGTTCGAGGACGCGGAACTGACCTCACAGCTGCGCGCCGTGCTCGAGCCGCTCGCGGCCTATTACTTCCTGAAAGCCCGCACGCCGAAGGGACGCATGATCGACTCGGTCGCGCGCTTCCATCTCGGCAACGGCGCGCGGCTGGAGCGGATCAACTGGCTCGGCGACACCTCGTCCAAGGGACTGCGCGAATCCGCCGGCGTCATGGTCAACTACCTCTATCGCCTCGACGACATCGAGAAGAACCACGAGGCCTACGCCAACCAGGGCGAGGTGATCGCTTCCAGCGCGGTGAAGAAGCTGCTCAAGGGTGAAGGGCGGCGGTTGCTGGACATGCGGCTATCGTAAGCCGCCCTTTCCGGGCGGCTTGTTCGCGTCAATTTGCTCCCCGTCAATGCGAAGGCCGCAACCGCAGCACGGCTTTGGGCAGGTGCGCCGAAAGCCACGCGGCGATGGCATCCTGCCTACGGTGATAGAGCAACCCGGCGGCGATGACCGCAATGCCGATCAGCGACAGTGCGAAGGGAAACAGTAGCGAGTCCCTGAACACGACGTCCGCAAGATGGCCGAGATAGAGGGTGATGCCGATCGTGCCGAACACCGCATAGGCGCGTCGCATCAGGATCACCGCGACGCCGAGCAGGCCGACATTGAACAGGCAGTAGACCGCACGGCCCAGCTCGGTTGCGCCTTCGGTCGCGCTGATACCGCCCCAGAAGGCCATCAGGCCGAACAGATGCAGCCAAAACGCAAAGTCGCCGTTGCGGCTGCGATAGTCGACCACCCAGGCAACAGCGAGGATCGCAAGTCCGAACCAGATCGACACCTTGCGCCGCATCTCGAAGTCGAAGTGATCGACGTTGAAGATCCACGGCGTCAGGTCCATCGACATGAACCACAGCGCGACCGCGATGATGGAAACAATGAAGGGGAAACGGAAGAAGCGCAGCGCAACGGCGCCGGCCAGGATGGCGGCGGCCTCCATGAAGATCCAGCTGCCCTTGATCCAGACGTAGAAGCCCTGAACCGTGCCGGGCTTGCCGAACCTGCCCCACCAGCCGAGTTGTTCCTGGATGCCGTAGACCGCAAGCGGCGCCATTGAGACCGCGATGGCGATCAGCAGGCCGCCGGGAACGTGCAAATTCTTCCGGTACCAGAGATGATGACCGGCCAGGGTGAACGCGCCGGCATAGGCAACGGCGCAGGCGGTGAGCGCACCACCCCCCATCTGCGAAAACGCGACCGTCGAGAACAGGCCCATCGCGCCGATCACGATCAGGGCGCCAGCGTACCAGAGCAGATGCGCGGCATCGAATTTCGCAGCCGGCGCAGCGTCGTCGACCGGCGACCGCGCCGACAGGAAAGCCAGCAGCCGCTGCAAATCGGCCGCGCTGATCACCCCAGCGTCGGCCGCGCTCCGAAGCTCGCTATCTGAATACCGCATCGCTGCAATTCTCCGCTTCCATGCGACCGCGAGCGCGCCGGCCCCAACGGGGCGGCGCGGGCGCCAGTCCAGGCTCCCAGTTCGGTGGATATGCTGGTAAGTATAGACGAACTTGAACAACGTTCAAGAAATATTTGAGCGTCGCTCACACAATTCCGTGAGGGCTGCCTGGCGGCTTCCGCAGATTTGATTTTGCCAGGCTCAGACCTTGTATTCGTAGAGCAGTCGGGCGCGAATAGTGCCCTCCAGAGCCCGGATGTCCGCAAGCACACGCTGGCCGTCGGCTGCGGAGGCATCAGCGTCGAGAACCACGTAGCCGACCTCGTGGTCGGTCTCGTAGTATTGAGCGGCAATGTTGACGGCGTGGCGCGCGAGGACTTCGTTCAGGCGCCCCAGCATGCCCGGCAGATTGCGCTGCACCTGAATGAACCGCGTCCCCGATGGCCGCGCCGGCAGCTGGACCTGGGGAAAATTGACAGCGCCCATCGTTGAACCGGAATCGCTGTAATCGACGAGCTTGCGCGCGACTTCGGCACCGATACGTTCCTGCGCCTCTTCGGTCGAACCGCCGATGTGTGGCGTCAGAATGACATTCTCCAGGCCCTGAAGCGGCGACACGAAGCGATCCGCATTCGAGCGCGGCTCGACCGGAAAAACGTCGACCGCGGCGCCACGAAGCCTGCCTTCGCGCAGCGCGTCCGCGAGAGCATCGAGGTCAACGACCGTACCGCGGCTGTTGTTGATGAAATAGGCTCCACGCTTGATCGCCCGAATCTCCTCGCGCCCGATCATCCCATGCGTGGCGGGAGTTTCCGGCACATGCAGCGTCACGACGTCGCTTTGTTCCAGCAGCTCACGCAAGCTCGCGGTCGGCTCGGTGTTGCCATGACGAAGCTTGTCCGTGTGATCGTAGAAGATGACCCTCATGCCCAACGCTTCCGCGAGGTTCGAGAGCTGCGAGCCGATATTGCCGTAGCCGATGATGCCGAGCGTCTTGCCCCGCACCTCATAGCTGTCGTTTGCCGACTTGTCCCAGCGCCCCTGGTGGGCCGCGTTGGAACGGGCGACGATCCGGCGCAGCAGGAAGACGATTTCGCCTATCACCAGTTCCGCCACGCTTCGCGTGTTGGAAAACGGCGCATTGAACACGGGAATCCCGCTCCGGCGCGCGGCGTCTAGATCCACCTGATTGGTGCCGACGCTGAAGCATCCGATCGCGATGAGCCGGTCCGCGGCATCAAGAACATCCGTCGTGATCTGCGTGCGTGAACGGATGCCCAGCAGATGCACGCCTTTGACGGCTTCCTTGAGCGCATCGCCCTCAAGAGCCTTGGACAAGCGAGTCATGTTGGAATAGCCCGCAGCCTCTATCATCTGCGCGGCGCTGTCATTGACCCCTTCGAGGAGCAAGACCCGGATCTTGTCCTTCGAGAGCGAGAGTTGGGGAAGGGAAAGATTGCTGGGCAAGGTCGCGGCGTCCTTCAGAGGTGGGTGATTGCTGGGCCTGGAAATCCACACTTGGTGCCAAGCCGAATTTCCTGTCCTGGCTACTCATTTCACAAGATTTTTGGGCTGCCAATCTTCCTCACGCGGCCAGCGCCTTCATCTCCTTGTAGAGGTCGGACTTGCCCTCGAAGCCGATGCCCGGCAGGTCGGGCATTGTGATGTGGCCGTTCTCGACCCGCACACCGTCCGGGAAGCCGCCATAGGGCTGGAACAGGTCGGGATAGCTCTCGTTGCCGCCGAGGCCTAAGCCAGCCGCGATGTTGAGCGACATCTGGTGGCCGCCATGCGGGATGCAGCGGCTCGCCGACCAGCCATGGGTCTTCAGCACCTCGAGCGTGCGCTGATATTCGCAGAGCCCGTAGGACAGCGCGCAGTCGAACTGCAGCCAGTCACGATCGGGGCGCATGCCGCCGTAGCGGATCAGGTTCCGCGCATCCTGGTGGCTGAACAGGTTCTCGCCGGTCGCCATCGGGCCCGGATAGAATTCGGCGAGCGCGGCCTGCAGCGCATAGTCGAGCGGATCGCCGGCCTCCTCGTACCAGAACAGCGGATATTCGCGCAGCATCTTGGCGTAGGCGATCGCGGTCTCCAGGTCGAAGCGGCCGTTGGCGTCGACCGCGAGCTGCGCGTCGCGGCCGATCTCCTTTAGCACCGCCTCGATCCGCGCGCGGTCTTCGGCGATCGGCGCACCGCCGATCTTCATCTTGACGACGTTGTAACCGCGATCGAGATAGCCGCGCATCTCCTTCCGCAGGGCGCCAAGGTCCTTGCCCGGATAATAGTAGCCGCCGGCGGCATAGACGAAGACGCGCGGATTGGCGCTCACGCCATGACGTTCCGCGAGCAGGCGGAACAGTGGCTTGCCCGCGATCTTCGCCACCGCGTCCCACACCGCCATGTCGATGGTGCCGACCGCGACCGAGCGCTCGCCATGGCCGCCCGGCTTCTCGTTGGACATCAAGGTCGCCCAGACCTTGTCGGGATCGAGATTGTTACCGCCCGCATCAAGCAGCGACTTCGGATCGGCCTCCAGGAGCCGCGGCGCGAAGCGCTCGCGGATCAAGCCGCCCTGCCCGTAACGGCCGTTCGAATTGAAGCCGTAGCCGACCACCCGCTTGCCGTCGCGCACCACGTCGGTGACCACGGCAACCAGGCTCGAGGTCATCTTGGTGAAGTCGATATAGGCGTTGCGGATCGGCGAGGAGATCGGCTTGGTGACCTCGCGGACGTCGACGATGCGGACGGACATTGTGCTGTCGCTCTCTCAGTTGCTCGTCATGGCCGGGCTTGTCCCGGCCATCCACGTCTTTCTCTCAACTGCACCGTCAAGACGTGGATGCCCGGGACATCTAGCGCGAAGACGCGCTTCGCGCTTCAGCCCGGGCATGACGGAGTGTGATGCGCGAGCCGCGCGCTTGGTCAGGACGCCTTCTTATCCCGGAAATACGGCTCGACGGGGCCGTGCACCTTGATGGTCAGCGGATTGCCGTGGCGGTCCTTGGCGTTGCCGGCGGTGACGCGAACCCAGCCTTCGCTGACGCAATACTCCTCGACATTGGTCTTCTCGACGCCCTTGAAGCGGATGCCGACGTCGCGCGACAGGACCTCCGCGTTGTAATACGGGCTGTTCGGATCGACCGACAGGCGGTCCGGCAATTGGTCGTTGGTGATCTGGTCGTTCTCACTCATAGCAGTGCCTCGATATCTTTCCTCAATCCTTCAGGCCGGGCGGTCGGCGCGTGCCGTGCCACCACCTTGCCGGACCGATCGACCAGGAATTTGGTGAAATTCCATTTGATCGACGGGCCGAGCAGGCCCGACTTCTCGCGTTTCAGGTACTCATACAACGGATGCGCATGGCTGCCGTTGACGTCGATCTTGGCAAACATTGGGAACGTCACGGCGTAGTTGGTCTCGCAGAACTCCGCGATCTGCGCCGCGGTGCCGGGTTCCTGCGCGCCGAACTGGTTGCAGGGAAAGCCGAGCACGGCAAAGCCGCGCGGCGACAGATCGGCGTGCAGCTCCTGCAGGCCCTTGTATTGCGGCGTGAAGCCGCAGGCGCTCGCGGTGTTGACGATCAGGAGCACCTGACCGTCGAACCGCTGCAACGGCACTTCGTCGCCGGCCAGCGAGGTTGCCGTGAAATCATAGACGCTCGACATCCTATTCCTCGTCGTGACCTATTCGTTTGAGCATGATCTTTTCGGAAAACCGCTACACACTTTTCCGGATCATGCTCTATGTGGCCGAATCGATTGCCGCCGACGGCGTGCCGCCCGCCTCGACCGCCTCGCCCGCGGCGAGACAGAGATCCTCGCGGTAGCGGCCGGCGACCAGTTGCACGCCGACGGGAATCCGCCCGACCAATCCGGTGGAGACCGTTAGCCCGGGAAGCCCCATAAAGGGAATGGCGATCTGCGCAAGCTGCGCATGCCACACCCGTGCAAAGGAGGCATCGTCCTTGCGATCGAGATGGTCGGGGAATGGCAGCTCGCCGGAGACCGGCATCAGCAGCACCGGATACGTCTCAAGGAAGGCGAACCATTCGCGCGTCAGGGTGGCGCGGCGGGTCAGTGCCTTCGAGAGGTCGAATGGATGCACCTTGGCGCGGTTGCCGCGCAGACAGGCCAGCGCGCCCGGATCACCCTCGCGCTCAGCGGCCTCGAGTTGCGCCTCATAGCCGTCGCCGAGCCAAAGCTTGGTCTGCAGATCAGCCGGCTCGCGCAGCGGCGGCGTGGTGGCGATCTCCTCGACGATCCAGCCCGCGCGCTCCAGCCGCTTGCCGGCGTCGCGGACGGCCGCGACCACCTCGGGCACCGGGTTGAGGCCGTCGGGATTGACGCACATCGCGGCGCGCTTCGGCACGGGTGCGCCCTCCAGCGGCACCGGCGCGTACCAGGGATCGCGGGGGTCCTGCGCCGACATCGCCGCAAGCGAGACGCGCAGATCGTTGATGGTGCGCGCCAGCGGGCCGGAGACGGCGCTGATCTGCGGACCGATCGGCCGTTCCGGCAGCGCCGGGTTGAAGGCCGGGATGCGGCCCATGCTGGGCCTCAAGCCGTGGACGCCGCAGGCATAGGCCGGATAGCGGATCGAGCCCGCAATATCGGTGCCGTGCGCGATGTGGCCGATGCCGGCCGCAACCGCAGCCCCCGCGCCGCCCGACGAGCCGCCCGGGGTGATGGACGGATCGCGCGGGTTCTTGGTGTCGCCGTGAATGAGGTTGGTGGTGAACCACCGATAGGAGAACGCCGGACAGTTGGTGCGGCCGAGGATCACGGCACCTGCCTTGCGCAGATTCGCGACCACGGGATTGTCGACCTTGGCGATCACGTCGCGCTGCAGCTTCAACCCGTTGGTGGTGGCAAAGCCCTCCTGGTCGACATTGACCTTGATCGTGATCGGCACGCCTGCGAGCGCCCCCACCGCCTCGCTACGCGCAATCGCCGCATCGACGGCGGCGGCCTGCGCCAGCACGTCGGCCGGCCGATGGTCGACCACCGCGTTGATCTTCGGATTGACCGCATCGAGCCGGGCAAGCCCCGCCTCAGCCGCCTCTTTCGCCGAGACTTTTTTCGATTTGATGAGGCTGGCCAGCTCCGTGGCCGGCAGACGCCAGAGATCCTGCATGTGCTACTCCGTGTGACGCCCGCTTTTAGCGCCGCACGGAAGGCAAGGCCAGCGGCCATCCGCCTGACATTTCACCTGACACGGGCAAGGTAATAGGCAAGATCGGCGATCTGGTCCCTAGCTATCGGCTGCATCACGTCGGCCATGGTGGCGTCGTAGCCGTGGCGGCTGTTGTCCTTGTATTCGGCGAGCGTCTTGGCGAGGTAGTCCTCGCGCTGGTTGGCGATGCGCGGGACGTTCTCCTTGCCGGAAAAATCGGTGTTGTGGCAGGTGTTGCAGCGGTTCTGCTGCGCCAGCGCCTGACCACGCGCGATTCTTGCGGGGTCGCCGGCATCGGCCGACGGCGCCGGCTTCGGCAAGGTCGCGATGAAGTCCGAGAAGGCCCTGAGATCATCGTCGGTCAAAGCCTTCGCCATTTCGTTCATGGGATCGAAGACGCGCAGCTTCTCGCGGAACATGAAGAGCTGGATCAGCGCGTAAGGCGCCTGCTGGCCGCCGAGCGAGGGCGTGTTCTCGGTCTCCGCGGTGCCGCGCTCGCCGTGACAGGCGAGGCACGGCGCGGCGCGCTCCTGGATGGTTTCGGCGCCCGCCGAGAAACTCAGGGAGGTCAGCGCCACGGCGATTGCGAACTTGCGCATCGATCCATCCTCACATGCAACGTCCAAAAGAAAATCGGGGGCAGCGGGCGCTGCCCCCGATCGATAGCTTCAGCCTACTGCGCCGCGAGCTTCGGCTTGCCGTAGGTGATGCGGTAGACCGCGCCGTTCCAGTCGTCGGAGACCAGGAGCGAGCCGTCCTTGAGCAGCATCACGTCGACCGGGCGGCCGACATACTTGTTGTCCTCGAGGAAGCCGGTCATGAACGGCTCCATCGACTTCACGGTGCCGTCCTTGTTCAGCTTGACGACGACGACGTCACCGCCCTGCTTCTGCGACTTGTTCCAGGAGCCGTGGCGCGCGATGAAGATCGCGTTCTTGTACGACTTCGGGAACATGTTGCCGGTGTAGAAGCGCATGCCGAGCGCCGCGACGTGCGGGCCCAAAAGGCCGACGGGCGCGGTGTAGTCCTTGCAGTCCTTACCCCAGCCGAGCTCCTGGTCGATGATGTTGCCCTGCAAGCAATAGGGCGCGCCGAAGTGCTCGCCCTGTTTGGTGACGCGGTTGAGCTCGTCCTCCGGCACCGATTCCGACAGCCAGTCACGGCCGTTGTCGGTGAAGTACATCTGCTTGTTTTCCGGATTCCAGTCGAAGCCGACCGTGTTGCGGACACCGCGCACATAGACCTCGGCACCCGAGCCGTCGAGGTTCATGCGGCGGATCTGGCCGTGGGCGTCATCATGCAGCACGACGTTGCCGGGCTGGCCGACCGGCACGTAAAGCTTGTTGTCCGGACCGATGGCGATGAACTTCCAGCCATGGGCCTCGTCCTTCGGCAGATTGTCGTAGATCACAGTCGGCTTCGGCGGATTGTCCAGCACGTCCTCGACCTTGTCGATCTTGGAGACCTTCGAGAGCTCGGCGATGTAGAGCGTGCCGTCCTTGAAGGCGACGCCGTTCGGGCGATAGAGGCCGGAGGCGAGCACCTTGACCGAGCGTTTGCCGTCCTTGTTGACGATCGCATAGACCTTGTCGACGAGGCGGCTACCGACGAACACGCTGCCCTTGTCGCTCTGCGCCAGCGAGCGCGCATTGGCCATGCCGGCGGCGTAGACCTCGACGTTGAAACCGGCCGGAACCTTGAGCTTCGCAAGCGGCAGCTTGTCGGGCGCGGCCGGCAGCGGTGGCGGCGCGACGGGGGCGAGCTTGGCCGCCGCCTCATTGTCCGGACGCCCGATGAGGGGCGAGCCCGGCGGCAGCGGTTGGGCGGCGGGCGCAGCGGTTGCCGCAGGCGGATTGGCCGGCTGCTGCGCGGCGGCATGAAGCGTGAATGCACCGAAGAAAACGCCGGCCAGCAACAGGCTGCGCGGCGCAAGCGAATAACTCATCATGGTGTTCTCCCCTGGGCGGAAGCCGTCTTTGTTGACACTGGTGACGTTAGACCGGCACCGGCGGCCTTCCCGATTCATAGTCTCCGAATTTGTCCGGACAAATGCAATCGGAAACATGGCCGAAACAATTGCCGGTGCGGGGGTGTTACGGTGCTACGCGGCCTCGTGGCGCTGCCAGGGGCGGCGAGCGTCAGTGCCGCGTGACCGAGCGATCCGGGGAGTCTAGAATCGCTTCGGTGAACGGAAATTCCAGCACGATCTCGCCTTCGTCGTCGGTCACCTCGATGACCGCGTTCAACAGCGCGCCGTCGGCGCCCTCGGTCTTCAGGAGCTCGCGGATCATGGCCCGCGCCATCTCCCAGGCGCGGTCGGGGTCCCGCAGGATTTCGCCGTCGGGGTCGGAGATCAGCTCGTCGCCGATACGGGTGTTGAAGTAGTAGCGTGGCATCGGCTGAACTCGGATCAATTGGGCGGTCCCGTCGCTTGGGACCAAGCGCTTGGGGCCGACATCTTCACCAGGACCTTGGGAGTAGGCTCAAGCGCCACTCCCGCTCCCAACATCACCATTCATCCGACAGCGAACAACAGGAAAAACACCTGATCCCACGGGGATTTGAGGAGACAGGTCGCAAGATTCCGTGAACACGCGCTGCATCGCAGCATGAGCGTGACCCACATACCTCGCAGAAAATTTAACTGGCGAACTTTCTTGACCGCAGTAGTTTAACTTGCAGGGCGGAAGTTCGTCCGGTGGCAAAAAAATGGAGAGCCAAATGGCCTGGAAGGCACCGAAGATCGTGGAAGTCTCGGTCGGCATGGAAATCAACATGTATATGTGCGCGACCCGCAAGTAAGCGGCCGCGATCTATATACGTCTAGCGCAGGTGGACATCCGGGCGTGACGCGTTCTCGCATGCGGGAGCGCGCATCGAGCCCCGGGGTCTGCCTCGTAGTATTTTTGGGCGCTTATCAGCTTACGCCAGGAGACGGGTTATGCTTCGCGTCGTCGTCCTGGGGGCCGCCGCAGGTGGCGGCGTTCCGCAGTGGAACTGCGGATGTCCGGCGTGCCGGGCCGCGCGAACCGATCATCCGGAATTGCAGAGCAGCCAAGCCTCGATCGCGGTCAGCGGCGACGGCGCCCACTGGTTCCTGGTCAACGCCTCGCCCGATCTCCGCCAGCAAGTGATCGCAACGCCGCAATTGCATCCGAAGGATGGCGCACTGCGCCACAGCCCGATCGCGGGCGTGATCCTGACCAATGGCGAGATCGATGCCGTCGCCGGCCTGTTGTCGATGCGCGAGGGGGCGCCGTTCACGATCTACGCGCATGAACGCGTGCTGGCGATCCTGCGCGCCAACAGCATCTTCAACGTCCTGAGCGAGACAAACGTCAAGCGCGAGGGAATTGCGGTCGATCAGGCCTTCGAGCCGGCATTGCCCGACGGTTCGCCTTCGGGACTGGAAGTGCTGCCATTCGAGGTTCCCGGCAAGGGCGCGTGGTATCTCGAAGGCAAGGCGCACCCGGCCGGCGCCGACGGGGTCGGCGATACGCTGGGCTTACGTATTGCGGACAAGACAAGCGGCAAATATTTCTACTTCCTGGCCGCCTGCGCGCGGGTGACCGACGATCTCAAGTCGCGGCTGAAAGGCGCGCCGCTGGTGTTCTTCGACGGCACGGTGTGGCGCGACGATGAGCTGATCGCGGCGGGGCTCGGCACCAAGACCGGCCAGGGCATGGGACATATTTCGATGTCCGGCGATCACGGCGCGATTGCAAGCCTCGCCGGCCTCGACATCGGGCGAAAAGTGTTTTTGCATATCAACAACTCCAACCCGGCCTTGCTGCAGGCCTCAGCCGAGCGCAAGGCGGCCGAAGCGGCCGGGTGGCAGATTCCCTCCGACGGAACGGAGATCGTGCTGTGAATGTCGTGCCTGCAAGTGGAATGACCGCGCTCTCGGTCGGCAAGGGCATTGCGCTCAACAGCGCCGAGGAGATGGAGGCGACGCTCCGCCATATCGGCGCGACGCGCTACCACAGCCTGCATCCGTTCCATCGCCTGCTGCACGGCGGCAAGCTCAACAAGGGTCAGGTGCAGGCCTGGGCGCTGAATCGCTACTATTACCAGAGCACGATCCCGCTGAAGGACGCGATGGTGATCTCGCGCTTCCGCGACCGCAGCACCAGGATCGAATGGCGCCACCGCATCGAGGATCACGACGGAGACCTCGGCAATGAGGGCGGCATCGAGCGCTGGCTGAAGTTGACCGAAGGCCTCGGCCTCGACACGGCCTATGTGGAATCGACCGAAGGCATCCTGCCCGCGACGCGCTTTGCGGTAGAGGCCTATGTGCATTTCTGCCGCGACCGCACGCCGCTGGAGGCGATCGCCTCCTCGCTGACCGAATTGTTCGCGCCGAATCTGCACGAGGAGCGCATCTCGGGGATGCTGAAGCATTACGACTTCGTCAATCCTGATATCATGAGCTATTTCAGCCGCCGCCTGACCCAGGCGCCGCGTGATGCCGGCTTTGCGCTGGAATACGTCAAGCACCATGCGAAGACGCCGGCCGAGCGCGAAGCGGTGTGCAACGCGCTGATCTTCAAGACCAACGTGCTGTGGGTGCAGCTCGACGCGCTGTATCACGCCTATGTCGACGGCCACATTCCGCCCGGCGCCTTCGTGCCGAAAACGAGCTAGAGAACCATCATGGCGAGCCGCAACATCAGCGTCAGCGAGTCCAGCCGGCCGAAACTGCCGCGCCATGCCAAGCTGAAATTCGATGAGACGCGGCAGGTCTGGGTGATCCTGGCCCCGGAACGCGTGCTGGCGCCGGACGAGATCGCGGTGGAAGTGCTGCAGCTCTGCGACGGCGTGCGCAGCGTCGCCGAGATGGCGGACCAGCTCGCTGCGAAATATGCCGCGCCGCGCGAGGCGATCGCAACCGACGTGATCGCGATGCTGCAGGACCTCGCCGACAAGGGCTTCCTCACCGAAGCGCGCGAGAGGACACCATGAGTGACACGCTCGCCGACAACAAAACCACCGCGGCCGGCCCGAACGACGGACTTGCGGTGCTGGAGAGCCGCCGTTCGGCGGCGGAGACCTACGGTATCCCGCTCGCGGTGCTCGCCGAGCTGACGCATCGCTGTCCGCTGCAATGCCCCTATTGCTCCAACCCCGTCGAGCTCGACCGCGGCAGCACCGAGCTCACGACCGACGAATGGAAGAAGGTGCTGACCGAGCTCGCCGAGCTCGGCGTGCTGCAGATTCATTTCTCCGGCGGCGAGCCGACCGCGCGCAAGGACCTGGTCGAGCTGGTGCAGCACGCGACCGGTGTCGGGCTCTACTCCAATTTGATCACCTCGGCGGTGCTGCTGACCAAGGACAGGCTCGCGGCGCTGGCCGATGCCGGACTCAACCACGTCCAGATCAGCTTCCAGGGCAACGAGCCCCTCGTCGCCGATCGGGTTGCGGGCCTGAAGGAGTCGCACAAGAAGAAGCTCGAGGTCGCGCGCTGGACGCGCGAGGTGGATCTGCCGCTCACCGTCAACGCGGTGATGCACCGGCAGAACCTGCATCAGCTCCCCGACATCATCCAGATGGCGGTCGATCTCGACGCCGACCGGCTCGAGGTCGCCAACGTCCAGTACTACGGCTGGGCACTGAAGAACCGCGCCGCGCTGATGCCGACGGTGGAACAGATCGAGGAGGCCAGCCGCCTCGTCGAGGAGGCGCAGGTGCGCCTGAAGGGCACGCTCGCGATCGACTATGTAGTGCCGGATTACTACGCGTTGCGGCCGAAGAAATGCATGGGCGGCTGGGGCCGGCAGTTCTTCAACATCTCGCCGGCCGGCAAGGTGCTGCCGTGCCACGCCGCCGAAAGCATCACCGGGCTCAAATTCGAATCGGTGCGCTCGAACCATTCGATCGCCTGGATCTGGCAGAATTCGGAGGCCTTCAACCGCTATCGCGGCACGGGCTGGATGCCCGAACCCTGCAAGAGTTGCGAGTTCCGCGAGGTCGATTTCGGCGGCTGCCGCTGCCAGGCCTTCGCGCTGACCGGCGATGCCGGCAATACCGATCCGGCCTGCTCGCTGTCGCCGCGGCATGAGGAGATCTTCAAGCAGGCGGTGCGCGAGGCGGCCGCGCATCAGGACCGCTTCATCTACCGCAACTTCGCCGGCGGCACGCCGGAAGAGGGCTAGCGGCGATGGCGCCCGATGCCGGCGCGGGCCGCGCTTCCAGACGTTCCGATCCGTTCGCGCCCGTGACATCGGAACAGATGCAGGTCGGCGACGGCCACGACCTCTATGTCGAGAGCGTCGGGCGCGAGGGCGGCATTCCCGCGGTCTTCCTGCATGGCGGGCCGGGCAGCGGCTGCCAGCCGGACCATCGCCGGCTGTTCGACCCCGAACGATTCCATGCCGTGCTGTTCGACCAGCGCGGCTGCGGCCGTAGCCGCCCCAAAGGCAGCCGTGACAACAACACGACGGCGCACCTGATCGCCGACATGGAGAAGATCCGCGAGCGGTTCGGCTTTGCGCGCTGGATGGTGGTCGGCGGCTCCTGGGGCGCGACCCTGGCGCTGGCCTACACGCAAGCCCATCCCGAGCGCGTCAGCGGCCTCGTGCTGCGCGCGACCTTCCTCGGCACTAGCGCGGAGCTCGACGGCGCCTTCCTGCACACCTTGCCGCGCTTCTATCCCGGACTTTACGAGGACTTCCTCGGCGTGCTGCCGGCGGACGAGCGCGCCGAGCCGCTCGCCGCCTATTATCGCCGCATCCTCGATCCCGACGCCGCCGTGCATGCCGCCGCCGCACGCGCCTGGCACGACACCGAACGCGCGTTGTCGGAGCACGCGCCAAAGCGCACGCGCCTCGATCCGCCTTCATTGCACGCGTCGGGTGCCCTGCCCTCGACGCCGTTCATGGAAGCGCATTACTTCGCCAATGACTGCTTCATGCGGCCGAACCAGCTCATGGACAATGCCGGCCTGCTCGCCGGCATTCCCGGGATCATGGTGCAGGGCCGCTATGACTTGCTGTGCCCGCCGGCGACATCGCACGCGCTCGCCGCGCGCTGGCCGGGCAGCGAGGTCCGCGTGTTCGATGGCGCCGGTCACATCCTGTACGATCCCGGCATCCGCGATGCGGTCATGCGGGCGATCGCGGATATGGCGTCTGCAATCTAGCTCCGTCATGCCCGGCCTTGTGCCGGGCATCCACGTCTTTGCCGCGATCAGGCAAGACAGACGTGGATGGCCGGGACATAGGCGAGCGGAAGCGACGCCGTCTTTCGGACGGCTATGCCCGGCCATGACGAAGATAGGTCGAGCGATGGTGGCCTAAACCAGGCTGAGATCCTTCGGCTTGATGCCGGCGAAGATCCGCTCGAGGCTTGCGGGCTGCAATCCGTAGACGTGCTGCACGAGGCCCGCGAAGAACGCCTTGTAGTCGGTCAGGACCGGATAGTCGCGGTTCTGGAACAGCGTTGCCTGCGAGACCTGGACCTGCTCGCCGGCAAGGCGCCCGCCATTGATGCCGCCACCCAACACCCAGTACACGCTGCCATGACCGTGATCGGTGCCGCGGTCGCCGTTCTCACGGAAGGTGCGGCCGAACTCGGAGATCACGACCACCACCGTGTCGCGCCACATCGCCGGTCCAATCTCTTCGGCGAAACCGGCGAGACCGCGGCCGAGCTCGCCGAGGCGGTCGGCAAGATAGCCGGTCGCCGCCCCCTGGTTGACGTGGGTGTCCCAGCCGCCGACATCGACGAAACCGAGGTTGAACTGCTCGCGCATCAACCGGCCGATCCGCCGCGCCGACAGCTCGAAGCCGCGCGGCGAGACCGCGCCGCGGTTCGCCGCCGTCATCTCCTCCGAGACGGATTTATAGACATCATCGCGCACGCGAAAACCTTCGGAGACCGAATTAGCGAGGTGGCCCTGCGCGTACATCTGCTTGATCAGCCGCGCCTGGCGGTCGTCGACGCCGGGCTTGCTGACGCTTGAGATGCCGATGTTCGGAATCTGGCTCTGGCCACGGAAGATCAGCGGCAGCTGATCGGTGAAGGAGATCGGCTTCACCCGCGTCAGCTCTACGGCGAGCCGGCTCATGAAGCCGGAACGATAGTCGCGGCTGCCGCCGACCGCCTGGCCGAGCTCGATCGTGTCCTGGGTCTCGAAATGGCTGCGCGAAAGATCGTCGCTGGTGCCGGCGAACGGCACGAAGGCGACCTCGCGCTTCGCCCACAACGGATAGATCGAATCGCGGAGCGCCGGATGCAGGCCCCATCCGGCGTCGAGCGCCAGCGCCGCGTTCGGATTGCCGGTGTCGGGCCGCGCGATCGCAAGCGTCGGGCGCGAGGCGTAGTAGAATTCGCTGCCGACCGGCACGATGACGTTGGCCGCGTCATAGGCGCCGCGCAGGAACACGACGAGCATGCGGGCGTCGGTCGCAGGCGCCGCCCAGACCCGCCCGGCAACGGTGAGCGAGGCGGAGGCGGCAAAGGCCTTGATCAGTTCACGGCGGTTCATTGGCGAACCTCCCTTGTCAGTGCATGAATTCCGGTGACGACAGGAAGAGCGTGTTCCAGTCCTGCGGCGACACCGCCTGGTCGAGCGCGGCGAGCGTCGTCGGACTGAGCGTCTGCCTGAGATTGCTGAAATAGAGCCCGTTCATCACAAGCGGAAACGCCGGCTGGTCGGCCGCATTGGGCTCGTTCGGTTTGAACAGCCCCGCCGAGCCCGAGCCGATCGCGCGCGCGATCTCGAAGCGCAGCATCATCTGGCCGGGGCCGTTCCAGGCGGCCGACAGCATCGAGTAGCCATCCGGGGTCTCGTGGTTGAACAGGCCCTCAGAGAGGCGGTTGAGCCAGTTCTGGATCGGCAGCGTGTTGAGGATGACCTTGTTGTCGTAGGCGAGCCGCACCGCCGACGTCACATAGTGCATCGGGTCCTTGAACTTGGTGCCGCCCTTCAAGGTCGCGGCGAATTCCGGCGCATGCACCAGCGTCGCCATGACAGCCGCGATGTCTCCGTCGGTCTTCTGGAACGTCTGCGCCATGCGCTGCACCAAACCGTCGGGCGGATTGTCTGATACGAAATAGGTCGCAAGCTGCTTCGACAGATGCGTCGCGGTCGCCGGATGACGGCAGAGGATGTCGAGGGCCTCGTCGACCTCGACGAGCCCGCGGCCCTTGATCTGGTGGCCGAGGAAGGTCTTGTCGCCATAGTCATGCCGCGCCGGATTGAATTCAAACGCGCCTTCACGGACCAGCTGGGATTGCAGCTCGGGCTTGAGCTTCGGATCCTCCGACTTGAAGTCAATCCCGACGCCGGTGAGGATCCGCGCCAAGGCCTCGACATCGGCCTGGGTGTAGCCGGAGCCGACACCCATGGTGTGCAGCTCCATGATCTCGCGGGCGTAGTTCTCGTTGAGGTGGCCGGCCGCGTTGTCGGAGTTGTCGAGATAGCGCAGCATCGCCGGATGATGCAGCGTCGCCGCAAGCAGCGTGCGGAAACGGCCGAGCGCGTTGGCGCGGATCGCGCGATCCTCATAGTCGCCGACCAGCACGCGGATGTTCGACTTGTACTGGTGGACGTTGAAGTGATTGAACCAGAACCAGGTCAGGCGCTCACGGAGCTGATCCGGCGCATAGAGCGCGCGCAGGACGGTGCGGGCCGCGGCCTGCCTTGCACGCTCGCTCATCGCCTGCTGGTAGACCTGCTGCGCGGCCTTGCGCTGCTCGGGATCGGCGACCTGGTTGGCGGACTTCGCCTGCTGGTCGAAGGAGACGGCGATATCGAAGGCGAAGCGATGGACATCCGGCATCGCCTCGATCTGCTTGCGGGCGGCATCCGGCAAGGTTGAACTCGCCGGATGCAATTGCTCCTGCAGCCAGCGCTCGACGCCAACCTCACGCAGATGCGCCGCGCTCGAGGCGTTGACGCCCCAGGTCAGGCGATCCAGTAGCGCGATGTCCTGCGGCGTGAGCTCGGCCGCACGCACGGGCTGGTGGCTCACCACCAGCACCGCGATTGCGCCGAGCATGAGCTTCGAGATCGACCGGATACCGAAGGCTGCAACGATGCTCATGGATGTTGACCTGCTCGGCCGTTCCCTTCACGCGATCAGCGTTGGCACTGTCCGGGCGGACAGGGCGGCGACCCGGGCCTCGCTGCGGCCGCAGGCCGCGGCGGCGGCGGTGCCGCTATATGCGGAGGCGGTGCCGGCGGAGCCGCCATACGTGGAGGCGGCGGCGGTGCCGCCACGTGTGGAGGCGGCGGCGGTGGAGCTACAACGCGTGGCGGCGGCGGGGGCGCGCGAGCGGCCATCGGAGGCGGCGGCGGTGCCGAGACATGCGGCGGCGGTGGCGGCGGAGGCGCAACGCGAGCTGCAGGAGGTGGTGGCGGACGCACGACCACGGGCGCGGGGTTCACCGCGGCGTGTGACGGTGCCACATGCGAAGGCGGTGGCGGCGGAGGCGCCGCACGGATCGCCGGATTGGGGGCGTTTGCGATCGATGGCCTCGCCGCGTTCGCCGGCGCCGTAGTGATTGGCGCGGTCACCCCATGCGCGGCCGGCGCCGTTCCGCCGGACCTGAGGCTGTCAGGCCTGATCGCCGGCGACTGTTGCGCACCGGGTTGGACTGCACCGACCTGCGGCTTGCCGCCGGTCACCGGAGCGTTGGCGGTGGGTCTGCCTGACGTCCCCTGCGGCGCGTTGGCGGGCGCCACTGCGGTATTGGTGCCCTGCGGCCTGGTACCCTGCGCCGGCTGCGTGCCGGTGGGTGGCGCCGTCGCCGTCTGCGGCGTCGTTGTCTGCGGCAATGGCGGTCCGTTCTTGGCGCCCGGCAAGGTGTGGGCACCTAGCGCGCCGGGGCCCGCAGGCGTAGTGGCGGTGTTCGCGTTCGGCGCGGTGCCCGGCTGGGTCGCGGGCGCAGTTGCCGTCCTTGCGCCCAAGCCTGGTTGGCCAGCACCCGGCTGAGTGACGCCCGGTTGGGTGACGCCCGGTTGAGCGGCGCCGGGTTGAGCGGTGCCCTGTGGCAGGGCGCCCGGCCGGCCAGGCGCGGCTGTGCCCGACGGCGGCACCAGATTGGCCCTCTGCAGCGCGGCGGGCGGCAGCGACGGCGCCGTCGACACGGTGCCGCCGGGCACAGCCGGCCTCACTCCGGCTGCGCTCAACTGCGCGGGCGTCGGGTTCGGATTGTTGATGACGGTGTTGATGATCGTCGTGTTGTGGATGTTGTTGTAGACGATGTTGTTCGGCGGCGGCGCGACATAGACCGGCGCGCTGACATAGGCCGGCATCGCGACGAACAGCGGCGTCGGCAGCACGAACAGCCCGATCGGCGGCGGCGGCGGCGCCAGCACGACGAAATCCGGCGGCGGCGGCGGCAGGAAGTACACCGGCGGCGGCGGCGGCGGCACGAAATCGAACACCGGATCGCTGTAGTAAAGCACGGGACGATCGACATAGACGATCTCATCCGGCGGCGGCGGCGGCACGTCATAGACGATCGGCGCAAACTGCGGCGGCGGCTCCAGCGCTGCCGAGAGATAGGCGAGCCGGCGCCGCGCGTCGGCCGCGTGCGGGCCGCGCGGATAGCGGTCGAGATAGGACCAGTAGGCGGCCGGCGTATCGGCGTTATAGGTGCGCCGCCAGGTGATGGCCTCGCGCCGCGCCGCCACGATCGCGCGCACGCGCCTGGCGAGCGGGTCGTTCGGATAGACCTGCAGATACTCCTCGTAGCCCTGCAGCGTGTCGCGCTCCAGCGCCGCCGCGTAGGCGTCCTGCGCGGAGTAGTCGCGGATCGGCTTGCTGCGCGCTCCGGCATCGACCTGGACCGGCGGCGCATCCGGCTTGCGCTCGAAGAACAGGAACGGCGCGTCGATCTTCTGCGCGTCCCACGGAATCTGCGCGCCCTTGGTCATCTCATTGACGCGCAGGCGAACCCGGTCGAACACCTCCGGCAGCGTCAGGCCGCCGGTGCGGATCATCTCCGCAAGTGCCTGCGCGTAGGGGCCGTAGGGCGGCGCGCCGTCGGGGGCGACGGTGCCTGGCGCGGAGTTGAAGGCGATCAGCATCTTCGGGTCGGGGTCGACCAGCGCCAGGCCGCCGGCGAGCGGCTGGCCCGCCCTGGCGAACGGATTGGTGCGCGCCGCATCGAGCACGATCACGCTGGCCTTGACCTGCGAGGCCGAGAGCTGCCGCGTGTAATCAGAGATGCGAATCGCCTCGACCGGCACGTCGGTGTCGCGCGCGATCTTGGCGTCAACCGGCACGAAGTAATTCTCGCCGGTCAGTTGCACGCCGTAGCCGGCGAGATAGACGACGGCGACGCTATTGGGTCCGGCCGCCTGCACCTTCTGGATGAAGTCGCGGAAGGATTTGCGCAGCGTCTCGCCGTCGAGGTCACGCGCACCGATCACGTCGAAGCCCGCGGCTTGCAAGGTCTGCGCGATCAGGCCGGCGTCGTTGGCGGCGGTTTGCAGTGCACCGGCCTCATAGGCGCCGTTACCGACCACCAGCGCTAGCCGCTTTTCCTGCTCCTGCGCCTGCGCGGGCAATGACGCCAGCGACACCAGACCGACGATCAACGCCCATAAAATTCGCGCCATGGTAGTCCCCTCTTCGGCCGCTTTCAGCCGCTTTAGCATTTGGCGGGCCAATGGAAGTCCAGCCCTTCTGAACCCACGCTGAACAGAATTGCACCAAATGTGGCATTCCTTGGCCTTTTGCCACCTTCCGTGCACGGAACGAGCTTCCGTCGGTCATCCGCTTCGGCGATATTTAGCAGATAAAACAGGCTGCAAGGAGCAAACAATGCCGATTGCCGGACAGGGCATGCTGCTGACATCGATGGACGTCGACAGCTTACACGAGGCTGAATTCAACCGCTGGTACGACCGCGAACATATCGAGGAGCGAGTCGCCATCGACGGCTTCCTCGAAGCGCGCCGCTACGTCGCCCATGACGGCAAGCCGAAATATCTGAGCCTTTATTCGACCGCGACCTTCGAGGTGCTCGACAGTCCGGCCTACCGCAAGGCGCTCGCCAGCCAGACCGCATGGTCGAACACCAACATCGCGCGCTTCAAGAACATGATCCGCGGCGTCGCACGCATCACCATCAGCCGCGGCACCGGGCGCGGCGCAGCGCTCGGCATCATCCGCCTGCGTCCGCCGGCCGATGGCGCCGACAGGCTGCGCGCTGCATTGCGAGAGCTGCTCGACCCCGTTCCGCTCGACGGCATCATCTCGATGCACCTGCTCGAGAACGATCCGGCGTTGTCGAAGCCATTGACGGCGGATGCCGCGAAGGCCGATCCCGGCGCCGCCGACTGGTTCGCGCTGATCGATGCAACGGATGTGAGCGCTGTCCCGGCTGCCGCCGCGCGCATCATCGACAACGCGGCGCTCAAGCCGCTGATCGTCACGAGTGGCGTCTACCGTCTGCTGTGGGACCTCGCGAAGAGCGACCTTCCGCAGCGCTAACCGGATTGCGCGCGACTTAACAACCGGGAGAGATGCGGCGACTCGCGGAGAGTTGAAGCAAATGCACGCGATGTGGCGGCGCACCATGCTGCACCGCCACATAATTTGATCGAGCCGAACGCTGGACGCACAGCAGCCGCGCGAAAGCTGAAGATCGCGGAAAATTGCCTTTGCCTTCTCTGGAACGGCTCTAATAAGATAAGTCTATGATCCAATTTGAAAACCGGAAGAACGTCGCATGAGCGTTCGCTGTCAACGATAAGGCCGCGCTGGATCTGGCATTTTCGCGCGGGACAAAGGTAGGAATGAAACCGACTGATATCGCGGCGCCGGATTACTTTCACAAAGTAGTCGATTGCCAATGGGCCTGTCCCGCACACACACCTGTTCCCGAGTACATCCGGTTGATTGCTGAGGGGCGTTACAGCGACGCCTACATGATCAATTGGCAGTCGAACGTGTTTCCCGGGATTCTGGGACGCACCTGCGACCGCCCCTGCGAGCCGGCCTGCCGCCGCGGACGCGTCGAGGAGAATCCGGTCGCGATCTGCCGCCTGAAGCGCGTCGCCGCCGACTTCAAGGACGATATCAAGCACCGGCTGCCGAAGCCTGGACCGAAGAACGGCAAGCGCATCGCGCTGGTCGGCGGCGGTCCGGCGTCGCTTTCGGTGGCGCGCGATCTCGCGCCGCTCGGCTATCACTGCACCGTCTTCGACGCGGATCCCAAGGCCGGCGGCATGATGCGGAGCCAGATTCCGAAGTTCCGTCTGCCCGATACCGTGATCGACGAGGAGACCGACTACATCCTCAACCTCGGCGTCGAGTTCAAGGGCGGCCACCGCATCGAGAGCATGAAACAGCTGCTCGCCGAAAATTACGACGCGATCTTCGTCGGAAGCGGGGCGCCGCGCGGCCGCGAGCTCGATATCCCCGGCCGCAAGGAAGCCGCCGGCAACATCCATATCGGCATCGAGTGGCTGGCCTCGGTCTCGTTCGGCCATGTCGACAAGATCGGCCGCCGCGTCATCGTGCTCGGCGGCGGCAACACCGCGATGGACTGCTGCCGCACCGCGCGCCGCCTCGGCGGCGAAAGCGTCAAGGTGATCGTCCGCTCCGGCTTCGAGGAAATGAAGGCCTCGCCGTGGGAGAAGGAAGACGCGCTGCACGAGGACATCCCGATCCTCAATTTCATGGTGCCGGTCGCCTTCGTCCACGACAACGGCAAGCCCACCGGCGTCACCTTCCAGAAGGTGAAGGCCGAGTACGACGCCAAGGGCCGCCGCAACCTGGTGCCATCAGGCGAGCCGGACCAGACCGTGCCCTGCGACGATGTGCTGGTTGCGGTCGGCCAGGAGAACGCGTTTCCCTGGATCGAAGCCGATTGCGGCATCGAATTCGACAAGTGGCACATGCCGAAGGTCGACCCGACGACGTTCGTATCCACCAACCCGAAGGTGTTCTTCGGCGGCGACGCCGCGTTCGGACCGAAGAACATCATCTGGGCGGTGGCACACGGCCATGATGCCGCGCTGTCGATCCACAAGATGCTGTCCGGCGAGGACATCAACGAGCGCCCGCTGCCGGAGGTGCATGTCTCCTCGCAGAAGATGGGCATCCACGAGTGGAGCTACGACAACGACATCTCCGCCGACAAGCGCTTCAAGGTACCGCATCGCGACAAGGTGATCGCGCTGAAGGACATCCGCGCCGAGGTCGAGCTCGGCTTCGACCTCAAGCTCGCGCTCGGCGAGGCGCAGCGCTGCCTGAACTGCGACGTTCAGACCGTGTTCTCGGCGCCGCTCTGCATCGAGTGCGACGCCTGCGCCGACATCTGCCCGATGGACTGCATCACCTTCACCGAGAACGGCGAAGAGGATGACCTGCGGCAGCGTTTGCAGGCGCCCTCGCCGCATCACGACCAGGCGCTCTACATCGCCGACGGGCTGAAGACCGGGCGCATCATGGCCAAGGACGAAGACGTCTGCCTGCATTGCGGGCTCTGTGCCGAGCGCTGCCCGACCGGCGCCTGGGACATGCAGAAATACCTCATCGATATGGTTCACGCAGGATCAACATGTCAGTCCAAAGCCCGATCAGCAGCGTAAACGACTTCGTCGTCCGCTTCGCCAACGTCAACGGCTCGGGCTCGGCCTCCGCCAACGAGCTGTTCGCGCGCTCGATCCTGCGCCACGGCGTGCCGGTGTCACCGCGCAACATCTTCCCCTCCAACATCCAGGGCCTGCCGACCTGGTACGAGGTGCGCGTCACCGAGGACGGCCATCTCGGCGCCCGCGGCGGCGTC
Source organism: Bradyrhizobium erythrophlei (assembly GCF_042430365.1). Taxonomy (GTDB): domain Bacteria; phylum Pseudomonadota; class Alphaproteobacteria; order Rhizobiales; family Xanthobacteraceae; genus Bradyrhizobium; species Bradyrhizobium erythrophlei. The sequence continues at coordinate 71,736 of NZ_JBHMET010000163.1, read as the reverse complement.
GACATGATGGTCGCGATGAACCCGCAGACCTGGGACAAGGACGTCGCCGGAATCGAGCCCGGCGGCTACCTGTTCTACGATTCGACCAAGCCGATGCCGTCGTCGAAATTCCGCGAGGACATCACCGTCATCGGCGTGCCGCTGACCGCGATCACCAACTCGACCTACAGCGATCCGAGGCAGCGCCAGCTGTTCAAGAACATCATCTATCTCGGCGCGCTCTGCGCGCTGCTCGACATGGACCCGAAGGTGGTCGAGCAGCTGATCGGCGAGCAGTACAAGGGCAAGGAGAAGCTCCTGTCCTCCAACGTCCATGCGCTGCATCTCGGCCGCGACTGGGCGCTGCAGAACCTGAAGTGCCCGATCGGCCTCAGGGTGCGGAAGTCCGACAAGGTCGGCGACCGCATCTTCCTCGAGGGCAACAGCGCGGCCGCGCTCGGCGCCGTGTATGGCGGCGCCACCGTGTGCGCCTGGTACCCGATCACGCCGTCGTCGTCGGTGGCGGAGGCCTTCACCAGCCACTGCAAGAAGTACCGCCACGACCCCGAGACCGGAAAGGCGAAATACGCGATCGTGCAGGGTGAGGACGAGCTCGCCTCGATCGGCATCGTGATCGGCGCCTCCTGGAACGGCGCACGGGCCTTCACCGCGACCTCCGGCCCCGGCATCTCGCTGATGACGGAGTTCATCGGCCTGTCCTACTTCGCCGAGATTCCGGCCGTGATCATGAACATCCAGCGCGCCGGCCCCTCGACCGGCATGCCGACCCGCACCCAGCAATGCGACATCATCGCCTGCGCCTACGCGTCCCATGGCGACACCAAGCATGTGCTGCTGTTCCCCGAGGATCCGGCGGAGGCGTTCGAGTTTGCGGCTTCCGCCTTCGACCTCGCCGAGCGGCTGCAGACGACTATCTTCCTGATGCTCGACCTCGACATCGGCATGAACCACAGGCTGTGCCGCCCGCTGAAATGGGACGATGCGCGGCAGTATGATCGCGGCAAGGTGATGACCGCGGAGATGCTCGAGGAAGGCCGCGATTTCGGCCGCTACCTCGACGTCGACGGCGACGGCATCCCCTACCGCACCTATCCCGGCACGCATCCGACCAAGGGCTCCTACTTCACCCGCGGCACCTCGCGCGATCGCTACGCCCGCTATTCGGAGGAAGGCGCTGTCTACGCCGACAACATGCAGCGGCTGGTGCGCAAGTTCGAGACCGCGCAGGACATGGTGCCGCGGCCGCTGCAGGCCAACGCGGCCAAGCCCACCAAATACGGCGTGATCTATTTCGGCTCGACGTCGCCGGCGATGGACGAGGCGATCGGCATCCTGGAGGCAAAGGGTCATCAGCTCGACCGCATGCGCATCCGCGCCTTCCCGTTCCACTCCAGCGTCGCGAGCTTCATCGCCGACCACGATTTCGTCTACGTGGTCGAGCAGAACCGCGATGCCCAGCTGCGCCAGCTGATCGTCAACGAGAACGGCATCGATCCGGTCCGGCTGGTGCCGATCCTGCACTATGACGGCACGCCGATCACCGCGCGCTTCATCGCCAACGCCATCGGCGACCACCAGGACCACCTCAAGGTGACCCCTCTCCGTAAGGCCGTGTCATGACCTACATCGCAAAGCCGAAGTTTCATCATCCGGGCCTGAAGAAGAACGATCTCGGCTTCACCCACCGCGACTACGAGGGCAAGATCTCGACGCTGTGCGCCGGCTGCGGCCACGACTCGATCACGGCCTCGATCATCGAGGCCTGCTTCGAGCTCTCGATCGAGCCGCATCGGGTGGCGAAGATCTCGGGCATCGGCTGCTCGTCGAAGACGCCGGACTACTTCCTCGGCAACTCGCACGGCTTCAACTCGGTGCATGGCCGCATGCCGTCGGTCCTGACCGGTGCCAACCTCGCCAACCGCGACCTGATCTATCTCGGCGTCTCCGGCGACGGCGATTCCGCGTCGATCGGCTTCGGCCAGTTCGCGCATTCGATCCGGCGCTGCGTCAACATGACCTACATCGTCGAGAACAACGGCGTGTACGGCCTGACCAAGGGCCAGTTCTCGGCGACCGCCGACCGCGGCTCCAAGTCGAAGAAGGGCGTCGTCAACACCGACAACGCGATCGACCTCGTCGCGATCGCGCTGCAGTTAGGGGCGACCTTCGTGGCGCGCAGCTTCTCCGGCGACAAGACCCAGCTGGTGCCGCTTATCGCGGCGGCGATCCGGCACAAGGGCGCGTCCTTCATCGACGTCGTCAGCCCCTGCATCGCCTTCAACAATCACGCCGGCTCGACAAAGAGTTTCGACTATGTCCGCGAGCACAATGACGCGGTAAACCGCCTCGACGTGCTGGTCGGCCGCGATCCGATCAGCGTCGACTATGCGCCGGGCACCGTGCAGGTGGTCGAGCAGCATGACGGTTCGCGGCTGGCGCTGCGCAAGCTCGACGCCGACTACGATCCGCACGACCGGCTCGGCGCGATGACCTTCCTGCAGAAGCACGCGGCCAAGGGCCAGATCGCCACCGGACTGCTCTATGTCGATCCGGACGCGGACGACCTGCACGCCCATCTCGACACCGTCGAGACACCGCTCAACAGGCTCGACGAAAAGGCGTTGTGCCCCGGCTCGGCCGTGCTGGACAAGATCAACGCCAGCCTGCGGTGATTACCGATCCGCCGTCATGCCCCGTGAAGGCGGGGCATCCAGTAATCACTGGCGGCGGGGATTGACTGAGGGGCCGCCGAGTACTGGATCGCCCGCCTTCGCGGGCGATGACAGCGAGAAGAAGCCAATCAGAGAAGTTGAAACAGCCCTGAGGCCAAAGCCCTACGCCGCCACCGCGGCCGCACGCGGGCTGACGACGTACTCCTTCAGCACCTTGTCGGTGCCATCGACCTCGACGAGGGCGACGTCGTAGGTCCAGAGGTCGGCGAGGTGCTGCAGCACGCGCCGTGCGTCGGTCTCGTTGAGCTGCGCGCCCTTCACCGTGGTATGACGCAGCATCAGCCGGCGATCGCCGTCGAGGTCGACGTCGACGACCTCGATATTGGCGTCGATGAAGCCGACATCGTATTGCCGCGCGAGCTCGCGGCGGACCCGCCGATAGCCGCGCTCGTCATGGATGGCATCGACCTTGATGCCGGCGCTTTCCGCCGGGTCGTCGTGCAGGTGGAACATGCGGAAGCGACGGATCAGCGCCGGACTCAGGAACTGGCCGATGAAGCTCTCGTCGCGATAATTGCTCCATATCTCGCGCAGCACGCCCTCGACGTCGCCCTTGCCGGCGATATCGGGGAACCACTGGCGATCCTCGTCCTCCGGGCTGGTCACGATGCGCTCGATGTCCTGCATCATGGCGAAACCGAGCGCGTAGGGATTGAAGCCGGAGTAACGGCGATCGTCGAATTCGGGCTGGAACACCACATTGGTGTGCGACTGCAGGAATTCGAGGAAGTTGCCGTCGGAAATCCGTCCCTGCTGATGCAGGCGGTTCAGGATGCGGTAATGGACGTAGGTCGCGGTGCCCTCGTTCATCACCTTGGTCTGGCTCTGCGGATAGAAATACTGCGCGATGTGGCGCACGATGCGGATGATCTCGCGCTGCCATGGATGCAGCCGCGGCGCAGTCTTCTCCAGGAAATAGAGGATGTTCTCCTGCGGCAGGCCGAGCAGCGCGCGGCGGCGCTCGGCGCTCAGGGTTGCCTTGGTCTTGGTCTTGGTGGTCGGCACCGTCCGCCACAGGTCGTTGAACATCTCCTCTTCGTGCTTGCGGCGCTGGCCGGCTCGCTTCTCCTCGGCGCGAAGATCGAGCGTCTTCTTTCCGGGATAGCGGTCGATGCCGTGCGACATCAACGCATGCGCGGCATCGAGCGTCCGCTCGACCGCCTGGCTGCCATGGCGCTCCTCGCAGATCGCCAGATAGCTCTTGGCGAAGTCGAGATAGTCGAGGATGCCGTCGGCATCGGTCCACTGCTTGAACAAGTAGTTGTTCTTGAAGAAGTGATTGTGCCCGAACGCCGCATGCGCGATCACCAGCGTCTGCATGGTCGCAGTGTTCTCCTCCATCAGGTAGGAGATGCAGGGCGACGAGTTGATCACGATCTCATAGGCGAGGCCCATCAGGCCCTTGCGGTAGGACGCCTCCTGGAACGCGAACTGCTTGCCGAACGACCAGTGCTTGTAGAACAGCGGCATGCCGACCGACGAATAGGCATCCAGCATCTGCTCGGCGGTGATGACCTCGATCTGGTTCGGATAGACGTCGAGCCCGAGCTCCTTGCGAGCGATCTTCTCGCAGGCGTCATGGACGCGCTGCAGGATATGGAAATCCCAGTCGGCACCTTCAAACAGCCGCTCCCCCGACGAGCCCATTACGCCACCCTTTCCTGCTTGCCGCGGCGTTTGAACAAATCCTGGAACACCGGGAAGATCTCGCCGCGCTCGCTGACCTTGCGCATCGACATTGGCGCGCCGTCATTGCGCAGCCGCTCATAGAGCGTCCACAGCGAGGAGTCCGGCATGTCGAAGGTGTAATTGGCGGCCTCGCCGACCTCCAGATAGGCGAAGAACTGGCAGACCGGCAGGATTTTGTCGGTCAAGAGCTGACCGGTCAGCCCGCTGTCGGAGGTCATGTTGTCGCCGTCGGAGGCCTGCGCAGCATAGATGTTCCAGTCGGCCGGGCGGAAGCGGGCACGCACGATCTCGTGCATCGCAACAAGGGCGCTCGACACCAAGGTGCCGCCGGAGGCCGGCCCGTGGAAGAAGGTCTCCTCGTCCACCTCCTCGGCGCGGTCGGTGTGCCGGATGAACACGATCTCGACGTGCTTGTAGCGGCGCTTCAGGAACACGTAGAGCAGCATGTAGAACCGCTTGGCCAGGTCCTTCATGTGCTCGGACATCGAGCCTGAGACGTCCATCAGGCAGAACATCACCGCCTGCGCGACCGGCTTGGGAACCATCTCGAAGCGGCGGTAACGGATATCGATCGGATCGATGAACGGGATCCGCTTGACCTTGGCCTTCAGGGCCTCGAGCAGGGCCAGTAGCTCGGCGCGGCGCTCGCCATCGCAACGGGTGAGTTCCTCCTCGAGCGCCTCGATGTCCTCCTGTCGCGGCCGCCGCAGCGCAACACGCCGGGCCAGGGCACGGCTCACGGTGCGGCTGATCGAAATGTTCGCGGGCGAGCCCGAGGTAGCATAGCCGGCGCGCTGGATGCCCTCGTTTTCAGTATCCGCCAGCTTGCGCTTGGCAAGGTCGGGCAGTTCCAGGTCGTCCAGGAACAGGTCGACGAATTCGTCGCGGCTCAGCACGAAGCGGAAGGCGTCCTCGCTGTCGCCCTCTCCGGCCCCGGACCCCTTGCCGCCGCTCTGGTTCGGCCGCGGCAGCCAGTCGCCTTCGACGAATTTCTTGTTGCCGGGCAACACCATGTCGCGCGTCCCGCCCTCGCGGCGGAACCGCGGCTCATCCATCCCGTCCAGCGAGATGGAGACTTCGCCGCCTTCCAGGACATCCTTGATGTCCCGGTCCTGCGACGACTTCTTCACGGCTCCCTGAACCAGCGCCTTGGCGCGGCGCAGGAACCGCTGGCGGTTCTCCAGGCTCTTGCTACCCGGATTCAGGCGACGATCGACGATATGAATGACCACGTTGCATCCGCCTCGGACCAAGCTGCGATCACGGGGACCGCACTACGATCCCGTCTGTTTGATTATGCATGACTTCCACGCAAACGGCAGGCGCTTGCGTGGAGAAACCGGTTCCATTTCCCGGATCATGCGCTAACCGGCCTGTTTCACCCGCATGTACCACTCGACGAGCCGGCGGACCTGGCGCTCGGTATAACCGCGCTCCACCATCCGCGCGACGAACTCGCCGTGCTTCTTCTCGGTCTCGCCGTCCTTCTTGGAACCGAAGGAGATGACCGGGAGCAGATCCTCGACCTGCGAGAATATCCGCTTTTCGATCACGTCGCGGACTTTTTCGTAGGAGGTCCAGCTCGGGTTCTTGCCGCTGTTGTGGGCCCGCGACCGGAGCGAGAACTTGACGACCTCGTTGCGGAAGTCCTTCGGGTTGGCGATGCCCGCCGGCTTCTCGATCTTGGTCAGCTCCTGGTTCAGGAGCTCGCGGTTCATCAACTGGCCGGTGTCGGGGTCCTTGAAGTCCTGGTCCTCGATCCAGGCGTCGGCGTAGTCGACGTAGCGATCGAACAGGTTCTGGCCGTAGTCGGCATAGGATTCCAGATAGGCCTTCTGGATCTCGTTGCCGATGAACTCGGCATAGCGCGGCGCGAGATCGGCCTTGATGAATTCGAGATAGCGCTTCTCGACCTCATCGGGCAGCTGCTCACGGCGGATCGCCTGCTCCAGCACATACATCAGGTGCACCGCGTCGGCGCCGACCTCGGTGGTGTCGTGGTTGAAGGTCGAGGCCAGCACCTTGAACGCGAAGCGGGTCGAGACGCCGTCCATGCCTTCATCGACGCCGGCAGCGTCCTTGTATTCCTGGACACTGCGCGCCTTCGGATCCGACTCTTTCAGGCTCTCGCCGTCATAGACCCGCATCTTGGCAAACAGCGTCGAGTTCTCGTGCTTGCGCAGCCGCGACATCACCGAGAAGCGCGCCATCGTTTCCAGCGTTGCCGGCGCGCAGGGTGCGGCGGCGAGCTCCGAGCCCTGGATCAGCTTTTCGTAGATCTTCTGCTCCTCGGCCACCCGCAGGACGTAGGGGACCTTGATGACGCAGATGCGGTCGATGAAGGCCTCGTTGTTCTTGTTGGCCCTGAAGCTCTGCCACTCGGCTTCGTTGGAGTGCGCCAGGATGACGCCGGCAAAGGGAATCGCGCCGATGTTCTCGGTGCCGATATAATTGCCCTCCTGCGTCGCCGTCAGCAGCGGGTGCAGCATCTTGATCGGCGCCTTGAACATTTCGACAAACTCCAGCACGCCCTGGTTGGCGCGATTGAGGCCGCCGGAATAGCTGTAGGCGTCGGGATCGTTCTGGGCGTAGGTCTCGAGCTTGCGGATATCGACCTTGCCGACCAGCGAGGAGATGTCCTGGTTGTTCTCGTCACCGGGCTCGGTCTTGGCGACCGCAATCTGGCGCAGCCGCGACGGCTGGATGCGCGCGACGCGGAATTGCGAGATGTCGCCGCCAAAGGCCTCAAGCCGCTTGTAGCACCACGGGCTCATCGGTCCGCTCAGGCGCCGGCGCGGAATGCCGTACTTCTCCTCGAGGATCGGTCCAAGCGAATCCGGATCGAACAGGCCGAGCGGGCTCTCGAACACCGGGCTCAACTCGTCGCCGGCCTTCAGCACGTAGATGGGGTGAACCTCCATCAATGACTTGATGCGCTCGGCGAGCGACGACTTGCCGCCGCCGACCGGTCCGAGCAGGTAAAGGATCTGCTTGCGCTCTTCGAGACCTTGCGCCGCGTGGCGGAAGAAGCCGACGAGGCGCTCGATCGTGTCCTCCATGCCGTAGAAGCCGGCAGCAAAGCCGGGATACGAACGGATCGTACGGTTCAAAAAGATACGGCCAAGGCGTGGGTCCTTGGCCGTGTCGATCATCTGAGGCTCACCGATCGCCGCTAATAACCGTTCGGCCGCGTTGGCATATCGCATCGGATCGCTTCGACACGACTCCAGATATTCGGCCATCGACATGTCGGTCTGGCTTCGCGCTTCGAACGACCTAGCGAAGGCGTTGAACAGAGAATCGTTGTACATGATCCCTCTCTCCACGATATGTATCGCCGCACGACTGACACGAGTCGCAACCAGAGCGTCCAGGATCGAATCAGCGTCGGCACGCTACGTCCATTGGACACTCGACCGACTCACTTCGGCAATGCACGGCGCGTGCAGCCTCTGCCTTATCAACAAGCAGTAAGCTTAATAGTTCATCAATATCCGCTGTCGGGGGCCTGTTTTTGCCGGCTGTAGCCCTCCCGCCACATCCGTGGTTTACCGGGGTCCTGGCCTCCTGGGCGGACATCCAAGCGGGGCAACTTCCCTGCCCGGCGATCAACGTTGGGCTCCCTGAAAATGTGTGCTGAGGCGGCCGTAACGTCAAGATGTGCACGTCGCGCGCCGCATAAACATTCCTTCATGTGCGCTTGAACGTGCCCTCCTGTTGCCGCGACTAAGGCAGCGAGCTTCCACAATTCCGGCGCGGCGCCATTGCCGCGCTTAATTGTGATGCGCGGCAAGCATCGTTTATTCCCATTGCGTTTTCCCGAGGCCAGCCATGAAGCGGACGCTACTCACTGTTGTCATCGTCAGCGCAGCTTGCACGGGCGCGATATCGGTTGCTCACGCCCAGGATGGCGTCGACAAGGCCAAGGCCATGGCGTTCGACGCCAGGATGTTCGCGCTCCCTCGGCTTGAGAAAACCTATGCCTGCTTTGTGCGACGTTACGACGCAAATCACCTCGCACAGCATCCGAAGCAGAAGGTCGGCGCGATGAAGCTCCTGGTCGCGGCGGAAGATGCGCCGGAAGACAAGACCACCAATTACTCGTTCCGCCTCGGCATCAAGTACCGCCATCGTTCCGGCGATTTCGACTCCAGCGGCTATTGCAATCACACCATCGCGACCGATGCCGGTAACGAAGCGCGCTTCGAATGTGGCGTCGATTGTGAGGGCGGGGGCGTCAACGTGGCGCTGTCCAGGGACGACAAGTCCGCCATCGTGCGGCTGCAGAAGATCGTGGTCTGGAATCGCAATAAGCCGGACGACGAGGCGAGCGATGCGCTGTTCGCCGGCGCCGACGACAGGATCTTTCGCGTCGATCGCGCTGACGCAAGCGAATGCGCCGAACTTGTGACCGATCGCAAGGAACTCGCGGCGCTCCGCCACAAATGATAGGCTCAACGCCAAGCAACAGCAAATTTGGCAGGATGCCATGCATCGACGCAGCGTTTTGTGGGGCGCGATTTCAACCATCGGCGCCATCTTCACCGCATCGCGAGCCAGCGCCGCGACCGAGGCGCCGCCGCCGAACCGATTGAAGGTGGTCTATCACCTCAACGAGCTCGACAAGGTCAACTTCGTGATCGGCAACATCCAGAACCACCTCGACGGCGTCGGCGGTCCCGACCATGTGACGATCGCGCTTGTGGTGCACGGCCAGGCACTGAAGGCATTTCAGTCGGCCGCCGCCAACCCCGACCTGTCCCGGCAAGTCGGCCAGTCCGCGAAGGACGGTCTCGAGCTTGCCGCCTGCGCCAATACCATGAGGGCGCAGAACATCACGCTGAAGGATCTGCTGCCCGGCTTCGTTAGCGCCGACAAGGGCGGCGTGGTCCGGCTCGCCGAGTTACAGTCGCAAGGCTACCTTTACCTGCGGCCGTGAAGGCTGGTCCTCGACTGTTCATTAAATTCGCGAAATTCGCGACCCGTCATAAAAATGTGCCGAGATCGAGCTTCGTTCAGATCAGCCTCCCGGGATCGAACTGATGCGACGGGCGTTATCCCTTGGAAATGCTGATATTCCACCCGGGCGCCCGCCCCCGTGTTGACAATCCGGCCCCACCCCAGAAAGCTGCCCGGGAACCCGAAAATCGACCCCGATCGAACAAGAACAGGCATCCATGAATCCCGTCAAAGCACTCGAAAACCACGGCCAGGCAGTCTGGCTGGATTTCCTGGCCCGCGGCTTCGTCGCCGAGGGCGACCTGAAGGCGCTGATCGAGACCGACGGCGTCAAAGGCGTGACGTCGAACCCCTCGATCTTCGAGAAGGCGATCGGCAGTTCGGACGAATATGACGGCGCGATCGGCCAGGCGCTGAAGAAGGGCGACCGGTCGGTGGCCGACCTGTTCGAGCATATCGCGGTCGAGGACATCCAGAACGCCGCCGACGTGCTGCGGCCGGTCTATGACCGGACCCATGGCGGCGACGGCTTCGTCAGCCTCGAAGTGTCGCCTTACCTTGCCATGGACACCAAGGGCACGATCGCCGAGGCCGAGCGGCTCTGGAAGGACGTCCACCGCAAGAACCTGATGGTCAAGGTGCCGGCGACGCCGGAAGGCCTGCCGGCGATCGAGTATCTGATCGGCGAAGGCATCAGCATCAACATCACCCTGCTGTTTTCGCAGAAGGTCTACCGCCAGGTCGCAGAGGCCTATCTGAAGGGCCTGGAGAAGTACGTCGCCAAGGGCGGCGACCCCTCCCATATCGCAAGCGTCGCGAGCTTCTTCGTCAGCCGCATCGACACGTCCGTCGACAAGCAGCTCGACGAGAAGATCGCCAAGGCCAACGACCCCACGGAGAAGGAGCGGCTAGCCGCGCTGAAGGGCAAGGTCGCAATTGCCAACGCCAAGCTCGCCTATCAGGACTACAAGCGCCTGTTCGCGGGCGCCCGCTGGGACAAGCTCAAGGCCAGGGGCGCCAAGCCGCAACGCCTGCTCTGGGCCTCAACCGGCACCAAGAACAAGGACTATAGCGACGTCCTTTACGTCGAGGAGCTGATCGGCCCGGATACCGTCAACACCGTGCCGCCGGCAACGTTGGATGCATTCCGCGACCACGGCAAGCTGCGCGACAGCCTCGAGCAGAATGTCGGCGACGCCCGCCGCGTGCTGGAGGAGCTGGAGAAGTCCGGCATCTCGCTCGACGCGATCACCGCGGAACTGGTCAAGGACGGCGTCAAGCTGTTCGCCGATGCGGCCGACAAGCTCTATGGCGCAGTCGCCTCCAAGCGCGCGACCTCGCTCGGCGGCGGGATCGATCGCCAGAAGCTCGCGCTCGGTGCGACCAGCGCGAAGGCGGTCGAGAAGAGCACCGAGGAATGGCGCGCCGCGGCCAAGATCCGCAGGCTCTGGCAGAAGGACAAGTCGGTCTGGACCGGCGACGACGAGAACAAATGGCTGGGCTGGCTCACCAGCGCAGCGAGCGCGGATGTCGCCGACTATGAGGATTTCGCCCGGCGGGTGCAGGGGCAGCATTTCACCGACGCGGTCGTGCTCGGCATGGGCGGATCGAGCCTCGGACCGGAGGTGCTGGCCGAAACCTTCCCGCGCAAGTCAGGCTTCCCGCGGCTGCACGTGCTCGACTCCACCGATCCGGCGCAGGTGCGCGCGATGGAAGAGTATGTCGACATCAACAAGACGCTGTTCATCGTCTCCTCCAAGTCCGGCGGCACCACCGAGCCGAACGTGATGAAGGACTACTTCTACGACCGCGTCGCCCAGGCGATCGGCAGGGACAAGGCCGGCCATCGCTTCATCGCGGTGACCGATCCCGGCTCCTCGCTGCAGAAGACCGCGATCAGCCAGGGCTTTGCCCGTATCTTCTACGGCGATCCCGCGATCGGCGGCCGCTACTCCGTGCTGTCGCCGTTCGGCCTGGTGCCGGCCGCCGCGGCCGGCATCGATGTCCGCAGCCTGATCCATCACACGCTGTCGATGGTCCGCTCCTGCGGCGCCGATGTGCCGCCGCATGAGAACCCGGGCGTGCAGCTTGGCCTCGCCATGGGCATCGCAGGCCTCGAAGGCCGCGACAAGGTGACGATCTTCGCCTCGGAGAGAGTGGCCGATTTCGGCGCCTGGGCCGAACAACTGATCGCGGAATCGACCGGCAAGGACGGCAAGGGCCTGATCCCGATCGACGGCGAGACGATCGGCGCTCCCGCCGTCTACGGCAACGACCGCTTCTTCATCGACCTGCGCACCGAGGGCGAGGACGACGCCGCGCATGACGCCAAGCTCGCCGCGCTCGAGGCGGCCGGCCATCCGGTGGTTCGCATCGTCATGAAATCGATCGACCATATCGGCCAGGAGTTCTTCCGCTTCGAGATCGCGACCGCGGTGGCGGGCTCGATCCTCGGCATCAACCCGTTCAACCAGCCCGACGTCGAGGCCGCCAAGATCAAGACGCGGGAGCTGACGGCTGCGTTCGAGAAGACCGGCGCACTGCCTGCGGAGCGGCCGGTGGTCTCGTCGGCCGAGGCCGATCTCTACACCGACGCGCAGAACGCCGACGATCTGCGCAGGGCCGGCGCCAATGGCGACCTCGGCTCGTGGATCAGGGCGCATCTTTCCCGCTCCGGCAGCGGCGATTATGTCGCCTTGCTTGCCTATATCGAGCGCGACGGCGACACGATTGACGCCTTGCAGGCAATGCGGCTCAAGGTCCGCGACGCGCGCCACCTTGCGACCTGCGCTGAGTTCGGCCCGCGCTTCCTGCATTCGACCGGTCAGGCCTATAAGGGCGGGCCCGACAGCGGCGTATTCCTGCAGGTCACCGCCGACGACGCCAAGGATCTGCCGGTGCCCGGACAGAAGGCGAGCTTTGGCGTGATCAAGGCGGCGCAGGCGCGCGGCGATTTCGACGTGCTCACCGAGCGCGGCCGGCGCGCCCTTCGCGTACATCTGAAGGGCGATCTCGCCTCCGGGCTTGCGGCGCTCGATGCCGCGATCTTGGCCGCGCTGAACTGAAGGAGCCGCCCGATGCAACTCGGCATGATCGGTCTCGGCCGGATGGGCGGCAACATTGTCCGCCGGCTGATGAAGCACGGCCACACCGCCGTGGTCTACGACAAGGACACCAAGGCCGTCGCGGCGCTCGCCGCCGACAATGCCCTGGGTTCCTCGTCGCTGGAGGATTTCGTCCTCAAGCTGGAGGCGCCGCGCACCGCCTGGGTGATGCTGCCGGCCGGCAAGATCACGGAAGCGACGATCGACGCACTGTCCAGATTGATGCAGCCCGGCGACACCATCATCGACGGCGGCAACACGTTCTGGCAGGACGACGTCCGCCGCGGCAAGGCGCTGAAGGAGCGCGGCCTGCACTATGTCGACGTCGGCACCAGCGGCGGCATCTGGGGTATCGAGCGCGGCTACTGCATGATGATCGGCGGCGAGAAGGCCGTGGTGGACCGCCTCGACCCGATCTTCAAGGCGCTCGCGCCCGGGATCGGCGATATCCCGCGCACGCAGGGGCGCGAGGGCGGCGATCGCAGGGTCGAGCAGGGCTACATTCACGCGGGCCCGGTTGGCGCCGGCCACTTCGTCAAGATGATCCACAACGGCATCGAGTACGGCCTGATGCAGGCCTATGCCGAGGGTTTTGACATTCTCAAGAACGCCAACATCGAGTCGTTGCCGCCCGAGCACCGCTTCGATCTCGATATCGCTGACATTGCCGAAGTGTGGCGGCGCGGCAGCGTGATCCCGTCCTGGCTGCTCGACCTCACCGCATCGGCGCTCGCCGAGAACCGCACGCTCGACAATTATTCGGGCTTCGTCGAGGATTCCGGTGAAGGCCGCTGGACCGTCAATGCCGCGATCGACGAGGCGGTGCCAGCGGAGGTACTGACGGCGGCACTGTTCGCGCGCTTCCGCTCGCGCAAGTATCATACGTTTGCGGAGAAGATCCTGTCCGCGATGCGCGCAGGCTTTGGCGGCCACAAGGAGCCGCCCAAGAAGGCCTAGATGCGAGAGGCTTAGGTGCAGGAAGGCTTAGATGAATGACTGACGATCAAGTTCGGAAGAAACCGGATCCCTGTTCCTTCATCATCTTCGGCGCCACCGGCGACCTGGCGCACCGCCTGGTGATCCCGGCGCTCTACAACCTCGCCGCCTCCGATCTGCTGCCCGAGAAATTCTGCGTGGTCGGCGTCGCCCGCAAGGGCGTGTCGAGCGCGCAGATGACCGACAGCCTGATGCAGGGCCTGCGTAAGTTCGCGACGCGGCCGGTCGACGAGGCGATCGCGAAACGCCTGTTCGAATGCGTCACCGCGGTCGAGGCCGACCCGAAGGATCCCGCCTCCTTCGATGCGATGCGCGATCGGCTCGACCGGCTCGAGGCCGCGCGCGACACCGGCGGCAATCGGCTGTTCTATCTCGCGACCCCGCCGAGCGCATTCCTGCCGATCAGCGAGCAGCTCGGCCGCACCGGGATGCTGGCCGAGAACGGCGCGTGGCGGCGGCTGGTGGTGGAAAAGCCGTTCGGCACCAACCTCGCATCGGCCAGGGCGCTGAACGCGGCGCTGTTGAAGCTGGTCGACGAGCACCAGATCTACCGGATCGATCATTACCTCGGCAAGGAAACCGTCCAGAACATCCTGGTGCTGCGCTTCGCCAACGGGATGTTCGAGCCGATCTGGAACCGCAACCATATCGACCACGTCCAGATCACGGTGGACGAGAAAATCGGCGTCGGCCATCGCGGCAGCTTCTATGACGCGACCGGCGCGCTGCGCGACATGGTGCCGAACCATCTTTTCCAGCTGCTGTCGCTGGTCACGATGGAGCCGCCTGCGCGGTTCGATGCGCATGCCGTGCGCTCGGAGAAGGCCGAGGTTCTCAGCGCGATCCAGCTCCAGAGCGAGGAAGAGGCGCTGCACAATTCGGTGCGCGGCCAGTATCGCGGCGGCAAGGTCGGCGACGCCGAGATCGCGGACTATCTCAAGACGCCTGACGTCAGGCCCGACAGCACCACCGAGACCTATGCCGCGCTGAAGCTGACCATCGACAATTGGCGCTGGGCCGGCGTTCCCTTCTATCTGCGCACCGGCAAGGCGCTCGGCATCAAGCGGACCGAGATCGCGATCAAGTTCAAGCAGGCGCCGTTCGCGATGTTCCGCAACACGCCGGTCGACCGCCTGTCGCAGAACTATATGGTCATCTCGACCGAGCCGACCGAAGGCATCGAGCTGCAGTTCAACACCAAGGTGCCGGGCCCCGTCATCAACATCGACGGCGTCGAGATGAAGTTCCGCTACAAGGACTATTTCAAGGCCGAGCCGTCGACCGGCTATGAGACGCTGATCTACGACTGCATGATCGGCGACAACATCCTGTTCCAACGCGCCGACAGCGTCGAGGCCGGCTGGCAGGCGGTGCAGCCCTTCCTCGATGCCTGGAAGAACGCCGGCGGGCGCGGGCTACAGCCCTACAAGGCCGGCTGCGAAGGCCCGGAAGCCGCCAACGCGCTTTTGACGCGCGACGGCCGCAGCTGGCGGAAGCTCGGCTGACCATGGCTGACAGCGCCCAGCGCAAGATCATCACGGTTGCCGATCCGGCAGCGCTGGCGAAAGCGGCCGCCGAGCGGCTGATCGCGCGGATCGCTGCCAACGACGACCGCGTCGCGGTCTGCCTCACCGGCGGCTCCAGCCCTAAGGCGCTCTATCAGTTGCTGGCGACGGCGGAGTACCGCCCCATGATCCCATGGGATCGCGTCGACTGGTTCATCGGCGACGAACGCCTGGTGCCGCGCAAGGATCCGCTGCACAACATGACCATGGCGCGCCAGGCCTTCCTGGATCGCTGCGCTCCGGCCGCAAACGTCCATCCCATCGCCACCGATACGGCCGACCTCAAGGACCCCGACACCAGTGCGGCGCTCTACGAGAACGAGTTGATGGCCTTCTACGGCGCCGAACAGCTCGATCCCGCGCGCCCGCTGTTCGATCTCGTGCTGATGGGCGTCGGCCCGGACGGTCACACCGCCTCGCTGTTTCCGGGCTATCCCGCGGTCGAGGAGACCGGGCGCTGGGTGGTCGGGGTGCCGAAGGCCAATGTCGAACCCTTCGTGCC
The DNA here is from genome assembly GCF_042430365.1 of Bradyrhizobium erythrophlei. Lineage (GTDB taxonomy): Bacteria > Pseudomonadota > Alphaproteobacteria > Rhizobiales > Xanthobacteraceae > Bradyrhizobium > Bradyrhizobium erythrophlei. The sequence goes on along the minus strand of NZ_JBHMET010000163.1, from coordinate 56,189 downwards.
GCGCGTCACGCTGACCTTGCCGGCGCTCGCCTTCTGCCGCGAGATGCTGTTCGAGATCGCAGGCCACTCGAAGCGCGCGATCTTGACGCGCCTGCTCGCCGGCGAGAACCTGCCGGCGAATCGTGCGCGGTCGACCGGCGAAACCGTCTGGTTGGTCGATCAGGCCGCGCTGCCGGAGGACTTTCGTGGCTGACAAGGCTGGCCCCTGCGCCCTGGTTGTGATGGGCGTCTCCGGCTCGGGCAAGACCACAATCGCCGACCGCCTCGCGATCCGGCTGGGCTGGCGCTACGAGGATGCCGACACCTTTCATCCCGCACGCAACGTCGCCAAGATGAGCGCAGGCCAGCCGCTCACCGACGAGGACCGCTGGCCGTGGTTGCGGGCGATTGCCGCCGAGATCGACCGCACTTGCACGGTGAACGAGCGCGCCGTGATCGCCTGCTCCGCGCTGAAGCGCAGCTATCGCGACATCCTCGTGCACGGCCGCGAGGATGTCCGCATCATCTTCCTCGACGGCACGCAGGAGCTGATCGCCGCTCGCCTCGCTGCACGAAAAGGGCACTTCATGCCGCCGGGCCTCCTGGCCAGCCAGTTCCGCACGCTGGAGCCGCCGACCGCCGACGAACGCCCGATCACGATTGCGATCGACCACACGGTCGAATCCATCGTTGAGACTATCGTCAGCCAACTGGATCTGAACCGCCTATGACGCACATCGCCCTTGTCGTGTCCGACGTCGACGGCACGCTCCTGACCAAGGACAAGATCCTGACCGATGGTGCGAAGGCGGCCGTCCGCAAGCTGCGCCAGGCGGGTATCGGCTTCACCATCGTCTCCAGCCGACCGACGATCGGGATGGGATTCCTGATCGAGCCGCTGGGGATCACCCTGCCGATCGGCGCGTTCAACGGCAGCGCGATCGTCGATCCGCAGTTGAAACCGCTGGAGCAGCATCTGATCCCGCCGGCCGCGGCGCAGCGCAGCATCGACCTTCTCCGCGACCACGGGGTCGACATCTGGCTGTTCACCGACGACCACTGGCTGACCCAAAACCCCGACGGCGAATATGTCCCGCACGAGAAACGCACGATCAAGCACGACCCGACGATCGTCACAGACTTCACGCCGTATCTCGGCAGCGCCTGCAAGATCGTCGGTGCCAGCTCGGACGCGCCCCTGCTGCAGCGCTGCGAGGCGGCGATACAGGACGCGGTCGGCAACGAGGCAACGGCGATCCGATCGCAGACCTACTATCTCGACGTGACCCCGCCGGGCCACGACAAGGGCACATTCGTCGAAGCCATCGCCGGCCGTCTCGGCATCTCCCTCAACAATGTCGCAACGATCGGCGACATGCAGAACGACCTTCCGATGTTCGCGAGAAGCGGCCTTTCCTTTGCCATGGGCAATGCGAGCGACGACGTGCGGGCCCGTGCGACCGAAGTGACCGACACCAACGAACGCGACGGTTTTGCACGCGCGATGGACGTCGTGCTAACGACCAACCGCTAGAACTGCACGCGGACTACTTGGACCGCTGCACCGCGGGTTTCTCGGCCGTGGCCTTGGCGTCGCTGAGGTTATGCGCGGTGTTGATCAGCGCGATATGGGTCAGGGCCTGCGGAAAGTTGCCGGTCTGCCGGCCGGCGGCCGTGTCGAACTCCTCGGCGAACAGGCCAAGATCGCTGGCGACCGCGACCACGCGGTCGAACAGAGCCTGCGCCTTGTCGATCTCGCCCGCCAGCACATAGGCGTCGGCAAGCCACAGGCTGCAGGCGAGGAACGCACCTTCGATTGGCTGCGTCTCGTCAGACGCCTCGCGCGGATCGTGCCGCAGCACAAAGCCGTCGCGCATCATGTACCGCTCGATCGCATCCAGCGTGCCGAGTACGCGGGGATCGCTCGGCGGCAGGAAGCCGACCGACGGCAGCAGCAGGATGCTGGCATCGAGCAGGCTTGAGCCGTAGCTTTCGACGAAACTGTTGAGCTCGCGGTCAAAGCCTTTCTCGCAGACGTCGCGATGAATGGCGTCACGCAGCACGCGCCATTTGACCAACGGCGCCTTGAAGCCGAACCGTTCCGCGCTCTTGATGCCGCGGTCGAAGGCGACCCAGGTCATCACCTTGGACGAAACATAGTGCCTGCCCTCGCCGCGGCGCTCCCAGATGCCGTGATCGGGCTTGTCCCACACCTCGGCGAGATGCTGAAGCACAGCGCACTCCAGCGCCCAGTTCTCTTCGCCGAGTTTGAGCTCTGCCATCCGCGACTGGTGGAAGGCGTCGATCAGCTCGCCATAGACGTCGAGCTGCAGCTGCGCGTGCGCGGCGTTGCCGACGCGCACCGGCGTAGCGCCCTCGTAGCCGGGCAACCACGCAGCCTCCCATTCCAGCAGGCGGCGCTGCCCCATGATGCCGTACATGATCTGCATGCTGATCGGGGCGCCCGCCACCGCGCGCAACAGCCAATTGTGCCAGGCCGCCGCTTCTTCGGTATAACCGGAGTTCATGAGCGCCAGCAGCGTGAAGGTGGCGTCGCGCAGCCAGCAGAAGCGATAGTCCCAGCTCCTGCTGCCGCCGAGCTTTTCCGGCAACGACGTGGTGGGCGCCGCGACGATGCCGCCGGTCGGCGCATAGGTCAGCGCCTTAAGCGTGATCAGTGCGCGCATGACGAGGTCGCGATGACCGCCGTCATAGCTGCAGCGGCCGCACCATTCGCGCCAGAAGTCCTGGGTGTCCCGCAGCGCCGCTTCAGGATCGATCGGCTCGGGCACCGGCACATGCGACGGTCCGTAGGTCAGCACGAACGGGATCGTCTCGCCCTCGCCGACCTCGAACTCGGCGACCGTGGTCAGGTCCTTGCCGCGGGTCTCGACCGGCGTGCGCAGCACGGTCATGTGCTGCCCGCAGATCGCGAGCAGGCCCGAGCCATCAGGGTTCTTCTTGACCCAGGGAATATCCGCGCCTAACCCGAAGCGGATGATGAGCTCCATCCGCAGCCTCACCCGCCCGCTGATGCCGCGCACCAGCCGCACCACATCGGAGGCCTTGCCGCGCGGCGGCATGAAATCGATCAGCGCGACCACACCGCCGTCAGTCTCCAACCGGGTTTCCAGGATCAGCGTGTCGTCCCAGTAGTGGCGCGAGGTCCTGGTGACCGCGCCCGCAGGTGCGATCAGCCAGCGGCCATTGTTCGAGGTTCCAAGCAGTGCGGCAAAACATGCCTCGGAATCGAACGCCGGCCAGCACAGCCAATCGATCGATCCGTCGCGGCCGACCAGCGCTGCGGTCTCGCAATCGCCGATCAGTCCGTACTCTTCGATCCGAGAGGCCAAGTTCTGTGGTTCCGTGCTGGATCACCCTCCGTGCGACCGCGCATGTGTCGCGCGTTTGAGGGCATCGACGTCGATGGCGGACGCCAATTGCTCGATCGAGACCGGCAGCCGCCGCCGCCAGTTCGGGTGTTCGTTCACCGTGCCGGGAATGTTGGGCTGCTCGATGATACCCAAGAGATCCTCCAGCGAGACCACCATCATGCGCGACGGGGTTCGCGCCAGAAAACTCACGACCGAATAGAGATCGTGATTGTTGATGTCATGCTGGCGCAGCACGTCGTCGAGCTTGCCGAGCGCATGCCAGCGGGCCTCGTCGGTTTCGCCGGGGTCGATCCCGAGCGCGCGCTTGGTCTTGAGGTCGCTGAACGAGCGCCAGCCGGCATAGGTCGAGAGATCGTGGGTGTTGAATGTGACGAGAGCATCTGCAAGGTAATAATCGGCGTTGCGGAATGTGCCCTGATCGTCACGCTCGAACATCATCACAAGATAGGACCAGATGCCCCAGCCGTTCATCTGCTCGCGAAAGCCTTCCGGCACGGTGCCAAGATCCTCGCCGATCACGACGCAGCGGTGCGCCACGCTCTCCTGCGCGGTCGCCGCCAACAACGCCTCGAACGGCATCATCACGTAGGCACCGTTGGCGGGGCCAAAGCCGCGCGGCACGAGGTAAAGCCGCTTCAGTCCGAAGGCGTGATCGAGCCTGATCGCGCCGGCATGGCGCATCGCGACGTCGAGCATCTGCCTGAACGGTTCGAAGGCGCGCTGCTCGAGGCCGGCGGCATTGAAGCCGGCAAGCCCCCAGTCCTGACCGGCGGTGTTGAGCGGGTCCGGCGGCGCGCCGACGCCGAGATGGCGCGAGATCGCGGTCTGCTCATTCCAGGCATCAAAGCCATCCGACTGCACGCCGACGGCGACGTCGAGATAGAGCCCGACACGCATGCCGAGCTTGTGGGCGAACTCCTTGCAGTCGCGAAGCTGCTGGTCGGCCGTCCATTGCACGAACTCGACGAACTCGACCTCGGCGGCGGTATCGCGCGCCCTGCGCAGCCTGGCGCAGGCTGCCTCGTTGGGCTGCCGCCATTCATCCGGCCATTCCCACCATGGCGTGTTGAACTTGCGCCTCATCACCTCGAAGCAGGCGAAGTGCGACAGCAGCGTGCCCTGCTCGCCGCGATAGGTCTCGAATTCGTGCCACCGGCCGAGGCCCGGGTTGGCCTTGAAGCTCGCGAATGCCGTGCGCAGCGCGCGCCATTTCAGCCCAGCGACAGCCACGTAGTCGACGACGTCGCTGCTGCGAAGCTTCGTCAAGGCGGCCTGCGTCTCCGCATCGACCCGGAATTCCGGAATCCTCTCGACATCGACATAGAGCGCGTTGAGAAACAGCCGGCTGTTCGGCGAGTACGGGCTGCAGTCGCCGGGCCGATCGTCGAACAGCACGTGCAGCGGATTGAGACCGATGCCGTCGGCACCCAGCCGATGGACGAATTCGAGCAGGCGCTGCAGATCGGTGAAGTCACCGATACCCCAATTGTGGGCGGAGCGCACGCCATAGAGCTGGATGGCGATCAGCCAGCAGCGGTCGAAGTCGCCGCCGAAGGCGGTCTCCGGCGCAACCAGCAGCGGCAGCTCTTCATTGACCCCCGACGCGTCCGTCAGATGCAATTGGTGCACGCCTTCCGGCAGATTTGGCGGCCACGCCAGGTTCCGCTCGCGCGCCTCGCCTTGCGCGAGCGAGGCTGCGTCATTCGTGATTGTCCAGCGCACCGGGAACTGGGCCGCATCCGACAGCTCCGTTCGGGCGGGGCGACCAGCGCGGATGACGACGGGATCCGCAACGAAGCGCCGCGGTGTCTGCCGCGGCAGCGCCGCGAGGATCGCGGCCAGGGCCTCTGATGTCGTCACACGGCGTTGACCATGGCCGTCGATAAATTCGGTCTGAATTCCCAGGGTCTTGGCTTTGGCGTAAAGGTCCATTCGGCACGCTGCTTGCACGCAACGGTATTTGGATCGTTGCGAAATTGTCCAGATACGGGAAAGGGTTAGACGGTGCTTAACGCTCTGCCCCGGCCGGCGTTCCCAGGGAACCAATACCCGGCGAGCGGCTTTCTATATGGGTCTGGCGCGCCTCCTTCCCGCCGCCGGGACGTCATTTGCATTTCGATGGCGGCATCACCGTGAACAAAACTGCCCGGTCTGTCGAGGGTGCCAGCGGCACTTTTCATATCGCCGACGTCTATCCGTCGGTCGACGGCGGTCGCTTTCCGGTCAAGCGCATCGCGGGCGAGCCGGTCGAGGTCTGGGCCGACATCTATCGCGACGGAGATGACGTGATCGCGGCCGCATTGGTGTGGCGGCACGAGGGCGACGACGAATGGCGGCGCGCGCCGATGATGCTGCACAGCGACGATCGCTGGGGCGGTTCGTTCACGCCCGATCGCCCGGGCCGCTACTCCTACGCGATCGAAGCCTGGACTGATGAATTCGCCAGTTGGCGGCAGCGTTTCGGGCAGCGGCGGAACACCGGCAGCGACCTCGCGCTGGATGCCATCGAAGGTGCAGGAATGCTGACCAAGGCGCAGGCCGCAGGCCCGGCCGCGGCGGCCGTGATCATCAGGCAATGCGAACTCTATTTGCAGACCGGCGAGGCGAGCGCGCTGCTCGCGCCGGAATTGCGCGAGGCGATGGCCGACAGCCAGTTTCGCAGCGATCTGACGCGCTCGCGGCTGTTTCCGCTCACGGCCGACCGGCCGCGGGCGCGCTTCGGCGCCTGGTATCAAATGGTTCCGCGCAGCCAGGGCAAGGTGCCGGGGGAGCATGCGACTTTCAACGACTGCATCGCGCGGCTACCCGATATCGCTGATATGGGCTTCGACGTCGTCGATCTCGCGCCGATCCATCCGATCGGCGCGCTGCACCGCAAGGGCCGCAACAACGCCATGACGGAGCAAGACAGCGATCCCGGCAGCCCCGACGCGATCGGCTCCGCCGACGGCGGCCATGATGCCGTGCACCCGCAACTCGGAACACTCGAGGATTTTCGCGCCTTCGTCGCGGCATGCCGCGCCCATGGCATGGAGGTCGCGCTCGACTTGGCGGTGCAGTGCTCGCCCGATCATCCCTGGCTGACGCTGCATCCGCAATGGTTCAGGCGGCGCCCGGATGGATCGATACGCGAGGGCGGCCATCCGCCGCGGCGATGCGACGACATCGTCAATCCCGATTTCGCGAGCGACGACGCCACGGCGCTGTGGCACGCGCTGCGCGACATCGTCCTGTTCTGGGTCGATCAGGGCGTCCGGATCTTCCGGATCGACGACCCGCACACCAAGCCCCTGCCGTTCTGGGAATGGCTGATCGGCGAGGTGCAGCGCCACGACGCGGACGTGCTTTTCCTGGCGGAAGCCTTTGTGCGTCCGAAGCTGATGAAGGCGCTCGCGAAGCTCGGCTTCACGCAATCCTGCAGCTATTTCACCTGGCGTACGCAACGCTCGGAGCTCGAGCAGTATCTCGGTGAATTGATCTCCTATCCCGAGCGCGACTTCTTTCGGCCGAATTTCTTCGTCAACACGCCTGACATCCTGCCCTTCCACCTGCAAAGCGGTGAACCCTGGATGTTCAAGTCGCGTCTCGCGCTGGCCGCGACGCTGTCGAGCAGCTACGGCCTCTACAGCGGCTTCGAACTCGTCGAGCATGCCCCGATCCCCGGCCGTGAGGAATATCTCGTTTCCGAGAAATACGAGATCAAGGTTCGCGACTGGAACAGTCCGGACAACATAAAGCCCTATGTCGCGACGCTGAACCGGATCAGGCGCGACAATTCAGCCCTGCAGCAGACGAGCAATCTGCGGTTTGTCGGCATCGACGACAGCAACGTGATCGGCTTCGTCAAGGAATCGGTCGACCGCACCAACGTGGTCGTCGCCGCGATCGCATTGTCGCGCGATGCGCACGAATTCTGGCTTCCGCTCGGTGACGTCGAGGACGGCAATGGCGACGCGCGCCGCCCCGTCACCGCGGTGGAGAACCTCGTCACCGGCGAGCGTCACCAGCTCGAATGGGGAGGCATCCGTTTGCGTATCGATCCCGAACGCGACCCCGCGCTGTTGTTCCGCTGCGTGGCTTGAGGAGCGGCCATGAACGTATTCTCCACCGTCGATGCCAAGGAACGGGTCGCCACCGAGACCGTGGACGAGCTGTGGTACAAGGACGCGATCATCTACCAGCTTCACGTCAAGGCCTTTGCCGACAGCAACAATGACGGCATCGGCGACTTCGCGGGGCTGACGGAGAAGCTTCCCTATCTGCAGGAGCTCGGCGTCACCACGCTGTGGCTGTTGCCGTTCTACCCCTCGCCCGGCCGCGACGACGGTTACGACATCGCCGACTATGGCGATATCAATCCCGATTTCGGGACGATGAAGGACTTCAAGCGCTTCATCCAGGAAGCCAAGAAGCGCGGCTTGCGCGTCATCACCGAGCTCGTCGTCAACCACACCTCCGACCAGCACGCCTGGTTCAAGCGCGCACGCCGCAGCGCGCCGAACTCGAGCGCGCGGAGCTGGTACGTCTGGAGCGATACCGACCAGAAATACCTCGGCACGCGCATCATCTTCACCGATACCGAAAAGTCGAACTGGACCTGGGATCCGGAGGCCGGCCAGTTCTACTGGCACCGCTTCTTCTCGCACCAGCCCGACCTGAACTTCGACAATCCCCGCGTGGTGAGCGCCATCGTCCAGGTGATGAAGCGCTGGCTCGACACCGGCGTCGACGGCTTCCGGCTCGACGCTATCCCCTATCTCTGCGAGCGCGACGGCACCAACAACGAGAACCTGCCGGAGACCCACGCGATCATCAAGAAGCTGCGCCAGGAGCTCGACGCCTACGCCAAGGGCAAGATCCTGCTGGCCGAGGCCAACCAATGGCCGGAAGATGTGCAGGAATATTTCGGCCGCGGCGACGAATGCCACATGGCCTATCACTTCCCGCTGATGCCGCGCATCTACATGGCGATCGCCCAAGAGGATCGCTTTCCGATCACCGACATCCTGCGTCAGACGCCCGACATCCCGGCCGTGTCCCAATGGGCGCTGTTCCTGCGCAATCACGACGAGCTGACGCTGGAGATGGTTACCGACGTCGAGCGCGATTATCTGTGGTCGACCTATGCCAACGACCCGCGCGCGCGCATCAATGTCGGCATCCGCCGGCGTTTGGCGCCGCTGATGGACAATGACCGACGCAAGATCGAGCTGATGAACTCGCTGTTGCTGTCGTTCCCCGGCACGCCGATCATCTATTACGGCGACGAGATCGGCATGGGCGACAACATCTATCTCGGCGACCGCAACGGCGTGCGCACGCCGATGCAGTGGTCGCCCGACCGCAACGGTGGCTTCTCGCGCGCCGATCCGGCGCGGCTCTATGCGCCGACCATCATGGATCCGGTCTACGGCTACGAGTCCGTCAACGTCGAGGCGCAGTCGCGCAGCCTGTCGTCGCTGCTCTCCGCCACCAAGCGGCTGATCGCGGTGCGCAAGTCGACGCTGGCTTTCGGACGCGGCACCATGACGTTCATCCGGCCGGAGAACCGCTCGGTGCTGGCCTATGTGCGGCAGTACGAGGGCGAGGCGATCCTGTGCGTCGCCAATCTGTCGCGCTCCGCGCAAGCGACCGAGCTCGATCTCTCCGCCTTCAAGGACCGCATTCCGCTGGAGATGCTCGGCCGTACGCGCTTCCCGGCGATCGGCGAGCTGCCCTACATGATCACGCTGGCGCCGTACGGGTTCTACTGGTTCCAGCTGCAGGAGCGCGACAAGTCCGAGCCGGTGGCGCCGCGCGCGGTCCCGGAGTTCGAAACCCTCGTGGTGCCGGTCAACTCGACCTGGATGTCGCTGGCGCGCGAGCGCGGCGTGTTCGAGCGCGACGTGCTGCCCGGACACCTGGCGCGCACGCGCTGGTACCCGGAGAGGTCGGCGAAGGCGATCCGGCCCACAGTGGTGTCGGCGATCCCGTACTGCGACATCGGCGACAACCGGCCGTGGCTTGCCTTCTTCGAGACCACGCAGCGCGGCATCACCAGCCGCTACGTGCTGCCGATGCAGATCGAGTGGGTGCGCTTCGACCGCGAACGCTACAACCCGCGCGCCTTCGCGGCCGTGCGCCAGGGCGCGCGCGAGGGCACGCTGCTCGATGTCGCCACCGACCAGATCTTCACGGCGCTGTTCCTGCGCAATCTACGGGAGCATTTGACGATCGACGAAGGCGAACAGGGGCTGAAGCTCGAATTCAGGCCGACCAGCCGCTTCTCCGACAAGCCGATCCGGCAACCGGAGCGCATCCGCGTCTTCGAGAACGATCAGCCGCACTCGACCGCGCTGGTCGACAACGAATACGTCACCAAGATCTACCGGAAGCTCGAGGCGGGCATCAATCCGGAGATCGAGATGGGGCGCTTCCTCACCGAGGTGGCTGCCTTCGCCAACAGCCCCGCCCTGCTCGGCACCGCCGAGCTGATCGAAGGCGACAAGCGCAGCGCGATCGGGGTCCTGCATGCGTTCGTGGTCAATCAGGGCGAACTCTGGACGGTGGCCGCCGCGCAGCTCGACCGCCTGGTCGAGAAGCAGCGGCTGCTCGCCGCCAGCGAAGATCCCGCCGAACGCGACAATCAGGCCTCGATCCTGCGCTACATGTCGCACAGCGGGAAACGGATCGCCGAGTTGCACATCGCGCTCGCCAGCAACAGGGAGCTTCCGGATTTCGCGCCGGAGCCGACCCGGCCCGAGGACGTGCAGCGCTGGAACGACGAGATCATGGCGCGCGCCGAGCGCGTGTTCGACGCGCTCAAGCAGCGGCGCGACGGGTTGAAGGAGGGCGACCGGCTGCTGGCCGACCAGTTGCTGGCGCAGCACGACGCGCTGCCGGAGCGGCTCAAGGCCCTGCTGCCGCGCGATATCGACGGGTTCAACATCCGCCATCACGGCGACCTCCATCTCGGCCAGTTGCTGGTGGTCAAGGACGACGTCTTCATCATCGATTTCGACGGCGGGCCGGGCCGCACCATCGCCGAACGGCGGCGCAAGGCGCCGGCGGCGCGCGACGTCGCCGGCCTGATCCGCTCGATCGACTATGCGACGACGGCCGCGCTGGAGCGCGCACTCAAGGTCGCTCCCGACGAAGGCGGCAAGTTGAGCCTGGCGCTGGCCGAATGGCGCGACCGCGCGACGGCGGCCTTCCTCGCAAGCTATCGCGAGACCATGGCCGGCCAGCGGCTGTGGCCGGCCGACGCCAAGGCCGCCGAACGCCTACTGAACTTTTTCCTACTTGAGAAAGCCTTCTACGAGATCGAATATGAGCTCGCCAACCGGCCGGATTGGCTGGGGGTCCCGCTGACCGGCCTGTTGAGGATCCTGGCGCAACAGCCGCATGAGGGTGCATGATCAAACTGCCGGCCGAGGCCTATGCCATCATCGAGGGCCGTCACTCCGATCCCTTCCATTATCTTGGCCTCCACACCGAGGGGGATCGCAGCGTCGTGCGCGCCTTCCTGCCGGAGGCAAGCGCGGTCGAGGCAATCGGCGAGCATGGTGAGACCGCGGCGCTGACGCGGATCCATGACGCCGGCCTGTTCGCCGGCACGCTGCCGAACGGCGCAACCCGCTATCAGCTTCGCGCGCGCTTCGGCGACAATGTCGTCGAGCTGGAGGACCCCTACCGCTTCCCGCCGGTGCTCAGCGATTTCGATCTCTATCTGCTCGGCGAAGGCACCCACCTGCGGGTCTATGACACCCTCGGCGCCCATCCGATGACCCTCGATGGCGTCGATGGCGTGGCCTTCGTGGTGCTGGCGCCGAACGCCCGCCGCGTCAGCGTGGTCGGCGACTTCAATTTCTGGGATGCGCGGCGCCATCCGATGCGGGTCCGCGGCGCCGGCTATTGGGAGCTGTTCGTCCCCCGCGCACGGATCGGCGACCGCTACAAGTTCGACGTCGTCGGGCATAACGGTCAGCATTTGCCGCTGAAGTCCGATCCGCTCGCCTTTGCCGCCGAGGTCCGCCCCAAGACCGCATCGATCGTGATCGACGAGCGCAGGATCCCGCATCCGCGTCCGGCGCCCGAGCGCATCAACGCGCTGAGCTCGCCCGTCTCGATCTACGAGGCCCATCTCGGCTCGTGGCGGCGCAAGGGCCGCAACGAATGGCTGAGCTATCGCGACCTCGCCGAACAGCTCCCCGCCTATGTCAGTGACATGGGCTTTACCCATGTCGAATTCCTGCCCGTCAACGAGCATCCGTTCGACGGCTCCTGGGGCTATCAGCCGACCGGCCTGTTCGCGCCGACCAGCCGCTTCGGATCCCCGGAGGATTTTGCGGCGCTGGTCGACGCCTGCCACCGCGAAGGCATCGGCGTGTTGCTCGACTGGGTGCCCGGCCATTTTCCCGACGATCCCCACGGCCTCGGCCATTTCGACGGCACCGCGCTCTACGAGCACGCCAACCCGCAACAGGGCCGCCACCTCGACTGGGGAACGCTGATCTACAACTACGGGCGCACCGAGGTCGCCAATCTCTTGGTGTCGAACGCGCTGTTCTGGCTCGACCGCTACGGCGTCGACGGGCTTCGCGTCGACGCCGTCGCCTCGATGCTCTATCTCGATTACAGCCGTCCCGCCGGCGGCTGGATTCCGAACAAATATGGCGGACGGGAAAATCTCGACGCGATCAACTTCCTGCGCCGCTTCAACACCGAACTGTTCGCGCATTTCCCGCAGGCGACGGCGGCGGCGGAGGAATCCACCGCCTGGCCGCAGGTGTCGCGCCCGGTCGAATATGGCGGGCTCGGCTTCGGCTACAAGTGGAACATGGGCTGGATGCACGACACGCTGAAATATATAGGCAAGGATCCCATCCACCGCAAATACCACCACGGCGACATCCTGTTCGGCCTGCACTACGCCTTCTCGGAAAACTTCATCCTGCCGCTCTCGCATGACGAGGTCGTGCACGGCAAGCGCTCGATCCTCGGGCGCATGCCGGGCGACGACTGGCAGCGCTTCGCAAATTTGCGTGTCTATTACAGCTTCATGTTCGGCCATCCCGGCAAGAAGCTGATGTTCATGGGCTGCGAGTTCGGCCAGGAGCGCGAATGGGACCACGACCATTCGCTGGATTGGCACCTGTTGCAGCAGCCGAAACATGCCGGCGTCCAGTCTCTGATCCGCGACCTCAACCGCCTCTATCGCGCGCTGCCCGCGCTGCACGAGCTCGATTGCGACCAAGCCGGGTTCGAATGGGTTATCACCGACGACGCCAACAACAATTTGTTCGCCTGGATCCGGAAAGGTGACGGGGCTCGCGCGCGTTGCCTCGTGGTGATGAACTTCTCGCCGAACGTCTACCGCGACTACCGCGTCCGCGTGCCCTTTGCGGGCAAGTGGCACGAGGTGTTCAACTCGGATTCGGCGCATTATGGCGGCAGCAATGTCGGCAATATCGGCGAAGTCCGCGCACTGGAAGGAGCCACCCCCGAGCTGAGTTTGACCATCCCGCCGCTGGCTGCGATCTTCCTCGTACCGGAAAGCTGATCCATGCGACTGACTGCGGGGACGTCCTCACGCCTTGGTGCAAGCTGGGACGGCAGGGGCACCAACTTTGCGCTGTTCTCGGCAAATGCGGAGAAGGTGGAGCTGTGCCTGTTCGATGGCCAGGGCCGCCGCGAGCTCGAGCGAATCGAGCTGCCGGAGCGCACTGAGGACATCTGGCACGGCTATCTCAACGACATCTCGCCGGGCCAGCTCTACGGCTATCGCGTTTATGGTCCTTACGCGCCCGAGCGCGGTCACCGCTTCAACTCCAACAAGCTGCTGCTCGACCCCTATGCCAAGCGGCTCGCCGGGCGGCTGGTCTGGAGCGACGCGCATTTCGCCTATCGCACCGGCAGTGCGCGCGAGGACCTCTCGTTTGACCGGCGCGACAATGCCCGCGGCATGCCGAAGGCGGTGGTGGTCGACGAAACCTTCAACTGGGGCCGCCGCGAGATCCGCCCGCACGTCCCCTGGGAAGACACCGTCATCTACGAGGCGCACGTCAAGGGCCTGACGCAGAAGCGCGAGGACGTGCCGCCCGGCTTGCGCGGCACCTATGGCGGCCTTTCCTCGCCTTCGATGATCGACCACCTGAAGCGGCTCGGCGTCACCACCGTCGAGCTGTTGCCGGTGCACGGGCTGATCGACGACCGCGTGCTGGTTGAGAAGAAGCTCGTCAACTACTGGGGCTACAACACCATCGCGTTCTTCGCGCCCGAAGCGCGGTACGCCCAGGACAATGCGCTGGATTCGTTCCGCACCACGGTGGCGCGGCTGCACGACGCCGGGATCGAGGTGCTGCTCGACGTCGTCTACAACCACACCGCCGAGGGCAACCATCTCGGCCCGACGCTGTGCTTCCGCGGCATCGACAACGCCTCCTATTACTGGTTGAACCGCGAGAACCCGCGCTTCTATGACGACTTCACCGGCTGCGGCAGCTCGGTCAACCTCACCCATCCGCGCGTGCTGCAGATGGTGATGGATTCGCTGCGCTACTGGGTCGAAGTCTGCCATGTCGACGGCTTCCGCTTCGACCTTGCGACCACGCTGGCGCGCGGACCGAACGGGTTCGATCGCAGCCATTCGTTCCTCACTGCCGTGCGTCAGGACCCGGTGCTTGCGACCGTCAAGGTCGTCGCCGAGCCCTGGGATCTCGGCCTCGGCGGCTACCAGGTCGGCGCGTTTCCCTCGCAATGGTCGGAATGGAACGACCGCTATCGGACCTCGATGCGCCGTTACTGGAGCGGTGAAGGCAGCCTGATCGGCGACATTTCCAGCCGCATGACGGCGTCCTCCGACCTGTTTCACCACGACAACCGCGCCACCCGCGCCAGCATCAACCACATCACGGTGCATGACGGCTTCACACTCGCAGATCTCTTCAGCTACAACGAGAAGCACAACGAGGCCAACGGCGAGGACAATCGCGACGGCTCCAACGACAATCACAGCAACAATTGCGGTCATGAAGGCCCGACCGACGATCCCAACATCGTGGCTTTGCGGCGCCAGCTCCGCAAGAACCAGCTTGCCTGCCTGCTGCTCGCGCAGGGCACGCCGCTGATCCTCGCCGGCGACGAGGTCGCCAACACCCAGAACGGCAACAACAACGCCTATTGCCAGGACAACGAGACGGGCTGGGTCGGCTGGGAGAACCTCGGCAATGACGACGATTTCACCGACTATATCGGCCACCTGACCGGCCTGCGCCGTCGTTTCGGGCAGATCCGCTGCCAGCACTGGCTCGACGGCCGCCGCACCGACGGCAGCTATGGCGTGCTGTGGCTGACGCCCTCGGCGGAGGAGATGAAGGAATCCGACTGGAAATTCCCCGAGGGGCGGTTTCTCTCCTATGTGCTCGGGCCGATGGAACAAGGGCAGGCGCCGATCTTTATCGTGCTAAATGCCGCGCCCGAGGAGATCGTGTTCAAGATGCCGAAAATGCTGGAGTACAAGACTTGGCAACAGGTGCTGAACACGACCGAGGCGGTCCTGATGCCCGAGCAATTCGCCTCCGGCGCCGACACCAAGGCACCGCCGCGCTCGGTGCTGGCCTTTGCGGGCTCCGCATGAATGCGCGTCACTTCGGCCCGGAGCTGACGCAGGACGGCGCGCGCTTCCGGCTGTGGGCGCCGGCGGCAAAGCAGGTCGATCTCCTGCTCGACAAGCCCCACGCGCTGACGCGTGACGCAGGCGGCTGGTACGTCGCCGAGATCCCGGGCGTTGGCGCTGGTGCGCGCTACAAATTCCGCATCGATGACGAGATCGACGTTCCCGATCCGGCCTCGGCATTCCAGCCGGACGACGTGTTCGGCCCGAGCGAGGTGATCGATCACGCAGCGTTCCAATGGCGCGCCGCGAGCTGGCGCGGACGTCCCTGGCATGAGGCGGTCATCCTTGAAGCCCATGTCGGCACCTTCACGCGTGAAGGCACCTATCGCGCCATGATCGACAGGCTCGATCATCTGGTGGCGACCGGCATCACGGCGCTGGAGTTGATGCCACTCGCGGATTTCGCAGGGAAGCGCAACTGGGGCTATGACGGCGTGCTGTGGTACGCGCCCGACAGCGCCTATGGGCGGCCCGACGACCTCAAGACCCTGATCGACGAAGCCCATCTGCGCGGGCTGATGGTGATGCTCGACGTTGTCTATAATCACTTCGGGCCCGAGGGAAACTATCTCGGCCGCTATGCACCGGCCTTCTTCACCGATGCGCATACGCCATGGGGCAGCGCGATCGACTATCGCGTGCCCGAGGTGCGCGCCCTCGCGATCGAGAATGCGCTGTCGTGGCTGCGCGACTATCGGTTCGACGGGCTCAGGCTCGACGCCGTCAACACTATCGTCGAGCCCGGCGAGCTTCCGATCCTGCATGAGCTCAGCGCCGCCACCGGACAGCTTGCCGCCGCGACCGGCCGGCATATCAACCTTGTGCTCGAGAATAGCGACAACCGCGCGAGCCTGCTGGATGCCGCGGATGATCCGCCGCGCGGCAAGTATCGTGGGCAGTGGAACGACGATTATCACCATGCCTGGCACGTGCTGTTGACCGGGGAAGCCCAGGGCTATTACGGCGACTATCAACGCGCGCCGGCGGACGATCTCTCGCGCGCGCTGGCGTCGGGTTACGTGTATCAGGGCGAGGTCTCGGCGTTCTGGGGCGGCAAGCGCCGGGGCGAACCAAGCGGCGCGCTGTCGCCGACCTGCTTCATCAACTTCCTGCAAAACCACGACCAGGTCGGCAATCGCGCGTTTGGCGACCGCCTCGAAACCATCGCCAAGCCGGCCGGCATCGAGGCCGCGCTTGCCGTCACCCTGCTCGCACCCACGACGCCGATGCTTTTCATGGGCGAGGAATGGGGCGCAACATCGCCGTTTCCGTTCTTCTGCGATTTCAAGGGCGATCTTGCCGACGCGGTCCGCAAGGGACGGCGCGAGGAATATGCCTTTGCGTTCGAAAAATACGGCGACGAGATTCCCGATCCGCTCGACAAAGCGACCGTGCAGTCGGCCGTGCTCGACTGGAGCGCACGCGAGCAGGAACCGGGCCGCACGCGCCTGACACTCGTGCGCGAGTTGCTCGCCGTTCGTCGGCGCGAAATCACGCCACGGCTCGCCGGCGCGCGTTTCGGCGGTGCGGGTACCGTGGCCGGTCTCCTGAGCGCGCATTGGCAGATGGGTGACGGAAAAAGACTCACGCTCACTGCCAATCTGTCCGACCGTGAGATCGCCGACATTTCAGAATCCGGCGGAACCCTGATCTGGGGCCGCGCGTTGTCGGGCAACATGCCCGTCTGGTCGGTGTGCTGGTACATCGGATAGCATAATGCCTCCCGCGATCCCGATCGCGACCTACCGCCTGCAACTTACCGCCGATTTCGACTTCGATGCCGCCGCCCGCGTGGCACCATATCTGAAGGCGCTCGGCATCAGCCACGTTTATGCCTCGCCCTTCATGAAGGCGCGCAAGGGCTCGACGCACGGCTACGACGTCGTCGACCACACCAAATTCAATCCGGAGCTCGGCGGCGAAGCCGGCTTCATGCGATTTAGCGAAGCACTCAAGCAGCACGATCTCGGCCTGATCCTCGATTTCGTGCCAAACCATGTCGGCGTGCATTTCTCCGACAATCCATGGTGGGTCGACGTGCTGGAATGGGGACAGGCCTCGCCGCACGCGGTCTCCTTCGACATCGACTGGGACCAACTGCCCTATCGCGCCCGCGGCGGCGTGCTGCTGCCGATCCTCGGCTCGTCCTACGGGCAGGCGCTGGAGCGCGGCGAGATCGAGCTGCGCTACGACGCCGGCGACGGCAGTTTTTCCGCCTGGTACTATGAGCACCGGCTGCCGATCGCGCCGGAACGCTATGGCGAGGTACTGCGGACGATCGTCCGGGACGCCGGCGCCGACGAGCGCGCCGCCGGGCGTGCGCTGCTTGCGCTTTCCGCGCGCTACAGGGGATTGCGTCACCCGAACCGCAACGAGGCTCCGGGCCTCAAGGCCGCGTTGAAAGCGATCGACGGCGGCACGGACATCATCGCGCGCGGCCTTGAGGCCTATCGCGCCGGCGAACACCGTCCGGCACAGACGCTTGCGCTGCATCACCTGCTCGAACGCCAGAACTACAAGCTCGGCCACTGGCGGCTTGCCTCCAGCGACATCAACTACCGCCGCTTCTTCGACGTCAACACGTTGGCCGGCCTGCGGGTCGAGGATGCCGCAACGTTCGAGGCGAGCCACAGTCTGGTGAAACGGCTGATCGCGGAGGACAGGCTGCAAGGTCTCCGGCTCGACCATATCGACGGCCTGCGCGATCCCGCGCAGTATTTCCATCGCCTGCGCCGCCTGATCCGCGACGCGCAAGGCACGAAGGCAAAGCCGTTCTACATGGTGGTCGAGAAGATCCTCGGCGAGGACGAGAAGCTGCCACGATTCGCCGGTGTCCATGGCACGACCGGATATGAATCGATGAACGTGATCAGCCATGTGCTGGTCGATAGCAACGGCCTCGATCCCCTCAACGAGGTATGGCGCCAGATCAGCAACCAGTCGCCACAGCTCGAACCGGTGTTGCGCGCGGCCAAGCGCCGCGTGCTGGAGACGCTGCTCACCAGCGAGTTCACCGTGCTCGCCCGACTGCTGGCGCGGATCGCCTCGGGCCACTACTCAACCCGCGACTATTCGGCGGACAGCCTGCGGCAGGCGCTCGAGCTTTATGTGCTGCACTTCCCGGTCTATCGGACCTATCTGGCGTCGTCCGGACCGACCACGCACGACCGTGCCCTGATCAACGAAACCATCGCGCGCGCCCGCGCCGACTGGTTCGCGGCCGACGAAGGCATCTTCGATTTCCTGCGCGATGCTCTCACCATGGACCTGCTCAAACCGGGCCGACCGCCGCACAGCGCGCCGCGGGTCCGCCGCTTTGCGCTCAAGGTGCAGCAGTTCACCGGCCCGATGATGGCAAAGTCGCTGGAGGACACGACCTTCTACCGCTATCACCGCTTGCTCGCGCTCAACGAGGTCGGCGGCGATCCCGCGGCGCGCGGGCTTTCGGTCGATCGGTTTCATGCGATGATGACAGCGCGGGTTCGCGAATGGCCGCACGGCATGACGTCGACCGCGACCCACGACACCAAGCGCGGCGAGGACGCCCGCGCACGGATCATGGCGCTCGCCGAGATCCCAGGCGAATGGACCAGCGCTGTCGCGCGCTGGAAGGTGCTGAACGCGCCGCAACTCGTGCTCGACGGTGAGACGCGCGCGCCGTCGGCGACCTTCGAATACATGTTGTATCAGGCGCTGCTCGGCGCATGGGAGCCGGATGACAAGGACTTCGTCGCCCGGATACAGGCCTATGCCCTGAAGGCCGCGCGCGAGGGCAAGCAGGAGACGAGCTGGCTCAATCCGCTCGAGCCCTATGAGGCCGGCGTCCAGACCTTCCTCGCCCGGATCTTCGATCGCAACGTCTCAGCCGAATTCCTCCACGCCCTGCAGACACTGGCGCAGCGTCTGGCGCTGCTCGGCGTGCTCAACGCGCTGAGCCAGGTCACGCTGAAAGCGACCATGCCGGGTGTTCCGGATTTCTATCAGGGCACGGAGTTTTGGGACTTCTCGCTGGTCGATCCCGACAACCGCCGGCCGGTCGACTTTGCCAAACGCGCGGATGCCCTGCCCACCGTGGAGACGCCCGACTGGAGCGCGTTGGTACGGAACTGGCGTGACAGCCGCCTCAAGCTGGCATGGACCCGGCATCTGTTGCGGCTCCGAAACGAGATGGCCGACATTTTCACCGACGGTGACTATCAACCGATCGAGGTGAGCGGACCACATCACGATCACACAATCGCATTTGCGAGGCGCCACGGCCGCGACGCAGCGATCGTCGCGGCGGCGAAATCATTTGCCCCCTTCACGCAGGGCGGGCGCGCATGGCCACGCCCCGAAGCCTTTGAAGGCGCGATCGATGTGGCGGGGTATGCGCTCCCGGGCGGCGAGACCAAGATTCAACTCTCAACGCTGTTCGCGAACTTGCCCGTCGTGGTGCTGAAAGCCAGGGTCACGTCCGCAGCCAGGCGAAATCACAAACGCGCGCGCCTGCACACCTAGTCCGCGCCGCAGTTCAACGCTTGGTGAGCAGCAATTGCCCGCGCTTCTGAATGGCGATCTGGGCAGCTTCGGCGAAACGCTGCAACAGCCACGGCAGCGTCACCTCCAGACGCACATACGCGTCCTCGACATCGAGATGCCCGGCGGCGACCTGCCCCAGCGCGCGCACCCGGAAGCTCATGCGGTTGTTGTCCCAGCGTTCTTCGTCGACGCTCAGCACCGGCACGCTCGCTGCCGCGCGCGACAACCCGCCTTTCAGCCGACGCATGGCTTCGTCACGGCCAAGGCTGTGTGGAATCGAGACGACAAGCGGCGCGGACATCGCAGAGCTCCTTCACCGTTTCAAGCTGATGTAGTTCTGTTCCAAAGAAACGGAAGGGCTACGCGATTTTATCACGGCCGTGCGGCGGGAACATTTCAAATTGCGGTTCGTTTTGCCTACCCTAAACTGCAGCACTGCTACTTCACCGCCAGCTTCTTCATCGCCGTCTTGATCGACGCCGCCGCATCCTCGTATCCATCCCACGCCTTGCTCTTCGCCAGCAGGCCAGGCACGCTGCTCACCGTGTACTTCGTCGGGTCGAGGTCGCCGCGCACCTGCGCCCAGGTGAGCGGCATCGAAACCGTGGCGCCGTCACGCGCGCGCGGCGACAACACCGCGACCGCGGTCGACAGCCGGTCGTTGCGCAGGTAGTCGAGGAAGATCTTTCCCTTGCGCTTGGCCTTGGACATGTTGATGAGATAGCGCGCGGGATCGTCCTGCGCCATCCATTGGCAAATGGCCTGCGCGAACGTCTTGGCCTCCTTCCACGTCACCTTGTCCCTTGCGCCGTGGAGCAGAGGTGCCACCACGTGGAGACCCTTGCCGCCGGTGGTCTTGCAAAAGCTTTCCAGGCCGACTGCGGTCAGGCGCTGGCGCATGTCCTTGGCGGCTTCGATCACCTCGGCGAATTCGACATCGGGCGCCGGATCGAGATCGAACACCAACCGGCCCGGCGTGTCGTAGGCATCGGGCGCGCAATTCCATGGATGCAGCTCAAGCCCGCCAAGCTGCGCGACCGCGGCCAGGCCTTCGACCTGATCGATCTGTAAGTAAGGCTTGCGGTCGCCCGACACCTTGGCGAGCTTGAGCAGCTTCGACGTACCGGCCATGGCGTGGCGCTGGAAGAAGGTTTCGCCCTTGATGCCATCAGGTGCACGCACGATCGAGCACGGCCGGCCCTTGAGATAGCCGATCATCCATTCGCCGACGGCCTCGAAATACTTCGCCAGATCGAGCTTGGTGACGCCGTTGCCGTCGCCGGCATTGGGCCACAGCTCCTTGTCCGGATGGGAGATGACGACGCCCATCACCGCGGCGGAAGCTTTTCCCGCACCCTTGCCCATCGGCTTCACCACCCTGGTCACGCCCGGCGTCTCCGCTTCCACCTCGCGCGCGGGCTTGTCCTGCCGCAAGCCCTTGAAGGCGGCCTGACGGATATTGCCGCCCTCGGTCCAGCCGGCGAACTCGATCTCGGCAACCAATTCGGGCTTCAGCCAATGCACGTCGCGGGTCTTCTTCGGCACATCCTCGCCGCCGAACGGGCTCTTGTCCGAGGCGGCCGCCTTCAGCGCCGGCATGATGCGGCGCACCGTGTCCTGGCCGAAGCCGGTGCCGACAATGCCGACAAAGGCCAGCTGGTCGCCGCGATAGACGCCGGCCATCAGCGAGCGGAATTTGCCGTTGGTGGTCTTCCACCCGCCGATCACGACCTCCTGGCCGGCGCGGATCTTGGCCTTGGTCCAGTCATCGGAGCGCCCGGACCGGTAGCGCCCATCAAGCTTCTTGGAGACGATCCCCTCAAGCTTGAGCTGACGGGCCGATTCGAGCACGGTCGCGCCGGGCTCATCGATATGCTCGACATAGCGGATCAGCTTGTCGTTGCCGTTGCGCGCCGCCAGCAATTGCTTCAACCGCGCCTTGCGCTCCCGTAGCGGCAGCACGCGCAGATCCTCCTTGCCGGCGAACAGCAGGTCGAAGGCAAAGAAGATCAGCTTGTTGGTCTTGCCGTCGGCGATCGCCGCCTGCAACGTCGAGAAGTCTGGAACGCCACCATCATTCAAGGCGACGATCTCGCCGTCGATGAGGACGTCGTGCAGCTTGCTACCTTCCTTGGCGAGGCCTGCGAACCTCTCGGTCCAGTCGAGCCCCTTGCGGGTTTTGAGCACGGCCTCGCCGTCCTCGACCCGCAGCTGCACGCGATAGCCGTCGAACTTGAGCTCATGGCACCAGCCGGTGCCGCCGGGCGGAGTTTCGACCGACGCGCAAAGCTGCGGCGCGACGAAATCCGGTATCGCCGACACCTTCTTCGGCTTCGCGATCGGCTGCGTCTTCGGCGGCGGCGCCTTGGTCTTCGCTCGGGCCCCGGCCGCCTCGCCGCGGTTGGAGTGCCAGACGGCGTCCGCTCTGGCCTTACCGCTGCCCCTTGCCAACATGAAAGGCTTCGGCGCCCGCCCCTTGCCGGCCGCGATCTCAGCCATCGATCGGCCCGACGCAACCGAGCGGCCGTCCTCGAGAATCTCGCCGCCGTTACCGTCCACCGCGTATTCGTCGCGATGCTTGATCAAGAGCCAGTTGGTGCGCTTGCCGCCGTAGCGGTCGTTCTTCATTCGCACCAGGACCCAGCTGCCATGCAGCTTCTCGCCAAACAGGGTGAACTTCAGGTCGCCCTTCCTGAATCCGCGCTCGGGATCGTCTGATACCCAGTAGCCGCGATCCCAGAGCTGTACCGTGCCGCCGCCATATTCACTCGCGGGGATCGTGCCCTCGAAGTCGCCATAGTCGAGCGGATGGTCCTCCACCTCCACCGCCAGCCGCTTGTCGTGCGGATCAAGCGAAGGGCCGCGCGTCACCGCCCAGGACTTGAAGACGCCGTCGAATTCGAGCCGGAAGTCATAGTGCAGCCGGGTCGCGTCATGCTTCTGCACCACGAAGCGCCGCTGCTTCGCCGGCGCGACCGTGGCGTCGCCCGACGGCTCACTGGTCTTCTCGAAATCGCGTTTATCGCGGTAGAGCGAGAGGCGTTTGAGGGGCACGATCGGTCCTGTCCAAGCGACGCGGCCTATTCTTACCGTGAACCCGCCTCACCCGGCTACAGCCGAAAGCCGGGACGTGTCACGCCCGCGCCTTGCGTTTCTTGGCAGTTTTCCGCTTCTTTGTGGTCTTCCGCGCCTTCGCCGCTTTCTTCGGCACCTTCCGACCCTTCGCCCGCGCTTCGGAAAGGCCGATCGCAATCGCCTGCTTCCGGCTGGTCACCTTCTTCTTGGAGCGGCCGCTGCGCAGCGTCCCGGCCTTGCGTTTCTTCATCGCACGCCGAACGTCGCTCGATGCTTTCCTCGAATATATTCTTGCCATGGCTTTGCTCCCGGTCAGGAAGCGTAATCCTCTCCGGAAGCGAAAGTTCCGCCTTTCAGCTAATCCGCTGCGCGCAGCCGATAACCGATACCGGTCTCGGTCAAGACGAATTGCGGACGCTCCGGATCGGCCTCGATCTTCTGGCGCAATTGCCGCACATAGACGCGCAAATACTGTGCGTCGGTGAGTTCGTCCCACAACTCCTTGAGCAGGAAGCGGTGCGTCAGCACCTTACCGGCATGCTGCACCAGCACGCGCAGCAGGTCATACTCCTTCGGCGAAAGTTTTATCTCTTTCTCGCCGACCTTGACGATCCGGCGCACCAGATCGACCGAGAGGTCGCCGGAGCGGAACACCGGCCGCTCGCCCTGCACCTGCAACTGATGACGAAGCGCGGCGCGCATCCGCGCCAGCAGCTCGTCCATGCCGAACGGCTTCGTCAGATAGTCGTCGGCGCCGAGATCGAGCGCCTCGACCTTGCCGGCCTCGTCGCCGCGGCTCGACAGCACCACAACAGGCACATTCTCGTTGCGGCCGCGGATCATCCGCAGGAGGTCGTGGCCCTGGATGTCGGGCAGCCCGAGGTCGAGGATGATCAGCGCCGGCTCCTCGGCCAGCATCTCCAGTGCATTTTTTCCGTTGGAGGCTTCGAGGATGTCGTAGCCCTGCGTGCTCAGCCCCATCCGCAGCAATTTGCGGATCGGTGGCTCGTCGTCGATGACCAGGACCTTGATCGAATTGGCATTCATGCAGCGGTGTCCAGCGCGTTGGTGTCGGCCGTAACAGGCAGGCGGATGGTGATGACGGCGCCGCTGCGGTCGGTACGGTTCGCCGCCGCGATCGTGCCATGCATCGCCTCGACGAAGCCGCGGGAGATCGCAAGCCCGAGGCCGGTGCCGGGACGGACATGGTCGCGCTTCTCGACCCGATAGAACTTATCGAACACGCTTTCGAGCTCGTCCACCGGAATGCCGCTGCCCTCGTCCATGATCTGCAGCGCGATGGTCTCGCGATCGCGCGCGCCGCGGATCGAGATCGTGGTGTCCGATGGCGCATATTTGGCGGCGTTGTCGAGCAGGTTGAACAGCACCTGCTCGAACAGCACGGCATCAAGCTCCAGCATCGGCAGGTCGGCCGCCAGCTCCAGCGACACCTTGTGATGGACCAGGATCTTGCCGGCGCGGCGCAGCGCGCTGCCGACGATCTCGCCGACATCATGCCGCGCGGTGTTCGGCACGATGGCGCCGGACTCAAGCTTGGTCATGTCGAGCAGATTGGCGATGAAGCGGTTGAGCCGCTCGGACTCGTCGATCACCGTCGCCAGCAGGTCATGCTTCTGCGCATCCGTCAGGTTCGATCCGAGGTCGCGTAAGGTCGAGGCCGAGCCGAGCACGGAGGCAAGCGGCGTCTTGAGGTCGTGCGAGATCGAGGTCAGCAGCGCGCCGCGCAGGCGATCGGACTCGACCGTGCGCTTGACGCGGTCCATGTCCTCGACCAGCAGCACGCGCTCGATCGCAAGCGCGCCCTGGTCGACCAGTGCATCGAGCAGCCGGCGCTGGTCGGGCGTGAACAGCGGCCCCGTCTTGTCGCTATCGATGCCGATGGCTCCGATCAATCCGCGGCCGGTGCGCATCGGCAGGAACAGCCGCTTGGCGCCCGGCAGCGTATCGGCGCCGCGGCCGGCGGGGCGATCGTTGGCCCAGGCCCAGTTTGCCGCGGCGAGATCCGCCTGGTCGAGTTGGTCCTCCGGCGGGTAACCGGCCATCACCGTCAACACGCCATTCTGCGGCAACAACAACACCACCCTGACCTTGAGCATCAGTGCGATCTGGTAGGCGGTCGCCCACAGCACGTCATCGAGGGTCGCGGTGCCCGCGAGCTTGCGGCTGAAGGCATAGAGCGATTCGGTGGTGCGCACCCGGCCGATCGCGGTATCGGCCTGAATACGCACCCGCGCCGCGACATTGGAGACAAGCAGCGCGATCAGCATGAAGAAGAAGAACGCCGCGATGTTGGTCGGGTCGGTGATGGTGAAGGTGTAGACCGGCGGCAGGAAGAAGAAATTGTAGGCCAGCGAGGCCGCGACGCTGGCGAGCAGCGACGGCCACAGGCCGTAGCGTACCGCCACGACAACGACGGCGGTAAGGAACACGAGATCGACGTTCTCAACACCGAACCTGGGTTGAATCAACGCCGCTGCGCCGAGCCCTATCGCCGTGATCAGAAGTGACATCAGATAGGGCCACAGATTGAACGGCTCGGACCGTGCCGCGGTCTGCACCTGCGTCTTGGCAACAGACTGCTCGTCGCCGGCGATGACGTTGACGCTGATATTGCCGGCGCGCCGCACCAGATCGTGTACGACCGATCCGCGCGTCATCTCGAACCAGCGCGAACGCGTCGACTTGCCGATGATGATCTGGGTGACGTTGTTGGCGTGGGCGAAGCTGATGATGTCGTCGGCAATGCGGCCGCCGACGCCCGGAATGGTCAGCGCCTCGCCGCCGAGCGATTCAGCCAGCCGCATGATGTCGGCGAGCCGGTCGCGCTCCTCGTCTGTCAGTTGCAGGCTGCGGCGGGTCTCGATGCTGATGGCGGTCCACGGCGCATGCAGCCGGTCGGCGAGGCGCTTGGTGTAGCGCACGAGGCCGGCGGCGCGCGGGTCTTCGCTGAGACAAACCAGGATGCGCTCGCCGGCGGCCCAGGGGCCGGCAATCGCATTGGCCTGCATGTGGGTGAGCAGTTGCTCGTCGACCCGCTCGGCGGTGCGGCGCAACGCCAGCTCGCGCAGCGCGGTCAGATTGCCCGGCGAGAAATAATGCTCCAGCGCCCGCTCGGCCTGCTTGGGCACATAGACCTTGCCCTCCTTCAGCCGCTGAATCAGGTCGTCGGGCGTGAGGTCGATCAGCTCGATGGCGTCGGCGCGGTCGAACACCGAATCCGGCACGGTCTCGCGCACCCGCACATGGGTGATCTGCGCGACGACGTCGTTGAGGCTCTCGATGTGCTGGATGTTGACCGCGGTGTAGACGTCGATGCCGCGCGACAGCAATTCCTCGACGTCGAGATAGCGCTTGGGATGCCGGCTGCCCGGCGCGTTGGTGTGGGCGAGCTCGTCGACGAGGGCGAGCTGCGGGCGCCGCACAATCAAGGCATCGAGGTCCATCTCCTCGAGCATCTGGTCGCGATAGTTCAGCCGCTTGCGCGGAACCACTTCGAGACCCTTCAGCAGCGATTCGGTCTCGGCCCGCCCGTGAGTCTCGACGACGCCGACCACGACATCGACGCCTGCCTTGAGGCGGGCGTGGGCGCTTTGCAGCATCTCGTAGGTCTTGCCGACGCCGGGAGCGGCGCCGATGAAGATCTTCAGCCGCCCGGAGCGATCGGTCTCCCGACGCGCCGCCTCGAGCAGCGCATCCGGCGAGGGTCGTTTTTCAAGATCGCGGTACTGACTGGCCATACGCCAATATAGTCATCCCGTCAGATGGAGCCTACACCCCTATTTCGCAGCCGTCCCGTCCAGCGCCAGATTGAGCGCAAGAACGTTAACGCGAGGCTCGCCCAGCACGCCGGCAATGCGGGTCTGCGTGTTCTGCGTCACCAACTGGCGAATGCGGTCTTCCGGGATATTCCGCGCCTTGGCGACCCGCGGTACCTGGAACAGCGCCGCCTCCGGCGAGATGTCGGGATCGAGCCCGCTGCCCGAGGTGGTGACGAGATCGACCGGCACCGCAGCGGACGGGTTCTCGGCCTTCAATTTCTCGACATCCTCCTTGACCCGGTCATTCAGCGCCTTGCTGGTTGGACCGAGGTTGGAGCCACCGGAATTGGCCGCGTTGTACGGCGCCGGCACCGTCTTGCTCGAATCGATCGGGTCGGGCGCGACCGTCGCCGACGGCCGGCCGTGGAAATACTTGTCCTCCTTGAACTCCTGCCCGATCAGGGCGGAGCCGATCACCTTGCCATCCTTCTCGATCAGGCTGCCTTGGGCCTGCTTCGGGAAGATGACGCCGGCGATCCCGGTGATGGCGAGCGGATAGGCCAAGCCCGTGATCGCGGTCAGCGCGACCAGGACGATGATGGCGGGACGGATTTCTCTGAGCATTGTAAGTCTCCGAAGTTTATCCCGTCATTGCGAGCGCAGCGAAGCAATCCATAGTTCGACAGCATGGATCGATGGATTGCTTCGTCGCCTCGCTCCTCGCAATGACGGTTCTTGTTAAGCCAGACCCAAGGCGGCGACCACGAGGTCGATCGCCTTGATGCCGATGAAGGGGATGATGATGCCGCCGAGGCCATAGATCATCAGGTTACGGCGGAGTAGCGCACCGGCCCCGACCGCGCGATACTTGACGCCCTTCAGCGCTAAGGGAATCAGCGCGATGATGATCAGCGCGTTGAAGATGATCGCCGACAGGATCGCGCTCTGCGGGCTTGCCAGGTGCATGATGTTCAGCACCGTAAGCTGCGGATAGAACGCGAGGAACATCGCCGGGATGATCGCGAAGTATTTCGCGACGTCGTTGGCGATCGAGAACGTGGTCAGCGCGCCGCGGGTCATCAAGAGTTGCTTGCCGATCTCGACCACCTCGATCAGCTTGGTCGGGTTGGAATCGAGGTCGACCATGTTGCCGGCCTCGCGGGCCGCCTGGGTGCCGGTGTTCATGGCGACACCGACGTCGGCCTGGGCGAGCGCCGGCGCGTCGTTGGTACCGTCGCCGCACATCGCAACCAGCTTGCCCTTGGACTGCTCGTCGCGGATCAGCTTGAGCTTGTCCTCAGGGGTGGCCTGCGCCAGGAAGTCGTCGACACCGGCCTCCGCCGCGATCGCCGCCGCGGTCATCGGGTTGTCGCCGGTGATCATCACGGTACGGATGCCCATGCGGCGCAGCTCGGCAAAGCGCTCGCGGATGCCGCCCTTGACGATATCCTTGAGATGGATCACGCCAAGCAACCGGCCATCCTTGGCAACCGCCAGCGGCGTGCCGCCGGCCTTGGCGATCTCGTCGGCAATCGCCTGCAGCTCGCGCGCGGCATCCGTGTTGACGTTCGCCTGGATGGCGCGAACCGCGCTGCCAGTGACCACCGTCGAAGCGGTCCCGCCGTTGATATAGTTCAGGATCGCGTCGACCGCCCCCTTGCGGACCGACGAAGTTCCGGCATCGATGCCGCTCATGCGCGTCTGCGCCGTGAACGGAACGAAGGTCGCAGCGAGCTCGTGCATGTCGCGACCGCGGATGCCGTATTTCTCCTTGGCCAGCACCACGATCGAACGGCCCTCCGGCGTCTCGTCGGCGAGCGAAGCAAGCTGCGCTGCGTCCGCCAGCTCCTGCTCGCTGACGCCGCGGATCGGGCGGAACGCGGTCGCCTGGCGGTTACCGAGCGTGATGGTGCCGGTCTTGTCGAGCAACAGCGTATCGACGTCGCCGGCGGCTTCCACCGCGCGGCCGGACATCGCCAGCACGTTGAAACGCACCAGGCGATCCATGCCGGCGATGCCGATCGCCGACAGCAGCGCGCCAATCGTGGTCGGGATCAGCGTCACGAACAGCGCAACCAAGATCACGACCGAGATCGAGCCGCCGGCATAGGCCGCATAGCTCGGAATCGTCACGGTCGCGAACACGAAGATAATGGTCAGTCCCGCGAGCAGGATGTTCAGCGCGATCTCGTTTGGTGTCTTCTGCCGCTCGGCGCCTTCCACCAGCCGGATCATGCGGTCGATGAAGGTCGAGCCCTGCGCCGCGGTGATGCGGACGCGGATCCAGTCCGACAGCACCTGCGTACCGCCGGTGACCGCCGAGCGGTCGCCGCCGGATTCGCGGATCACAGGCGCCGATTCACCTGTGATGGCCGCCTCGTTGACGGAAGCGACGCCCTCGATCACTTCGCCGTCGGACGGGATGTTGTCGCCCGCTTCCACCAGCACGATGTCGCCGACCTTCAGCGAGGTGCCCGGTACCAGGCGATAGCTCCGGTCCGTGCCGGTCAACAGCTTGGCCTGGCTCTCGGTGCGGGTCTTGCGCAGCGATTCCGCCTGTGCCTTGCCGCGGCCTTCGGCAACGGCCTCAGCGAAATTGGCAAACAGCACAGTGAACCAGAGCCAGAGGATGATCTGGAACGTGAATGCAAGGCTTGCACCCCCGGTCACGAGGTCGCGCATAAAGATCACGGTGGTCAACGCGGCGACGATCTCGACCACGAACATGACCGGGTTTTTCACCATCAGCCGGGGATCGAGCTTGACGAAGGCCGACCAGGTCGCCGGCACCAGGATCCTCGGGTCGAACATGGTCGACGCCGTCGCCTGCTTCTGCAGTTTCATAGTTTCCATGGATGTCACTCCAGTCAATTCGATCAGAACAGGGTATTGGCGTTGCCAGCGAGGTGCTCGACGATCGGCCCGAGCGCGAGCGCGGGGAAGAAGGTCAGCCCGCCGATGATCAGGATGACGCCGACGACAAGGCCGACAAACAGCCCACCCGTCGTCGGGAGCGTACCGGCAGACGGGGGATGGGTCTTCTTCTCCGCCAGCGACCCTGCGATCGCCATCGCCGGCACGATCATAAAGAAGCGGCCGACGAACATCGAGACGGCGAGCGTCAGGTTGTAGAAGAAGGTGTTGCCGGTCAGGCCCGCAAAGGCCGAGCCATTGTTTCCGGTCGAGGACGTATAGGCATACAGCACCTCGGTGAAGCCGTGCGGGCCGGCATTGGCCATCGACGCCACTGCCGAGGGCAGCACCACGGCGACCGCGGTCCAGCCGAGATACATCAGCGGCAGCACCAGGATCGCGAGCATCGCCATCTTGACCTCGCGCGCCTCGATCTTCTTGCCGACATATTCCGGGGTGCGGCCGACCATCAGGCCGGCGACGAAGATCGCGAGGATGACGAACAGCAGCATGCCGTAAAGGCCGGCGCCGACGCCGCCGACGATGATCTCGCCGAGCTGCATGTTGATCAGCGGGATCATGCCGCCGAGCGCGGTGAAGCTGTCGTGCATGGCATTGACCGCGCCGCAGGAGGCGGCGGTGGTGACGACGGCGAACAGCGAGGATGCAACGATGCCGAAGCGGACCTCCTTGCCCTCCATGTTGCCGCCGCTCAGGCCGAGCGCCTGCAACGCAGTGGTGCCGCTGGCTTCAGCCCAGTACGTAATGGCGACGCCCGAGATGAATAGGACGCCCATCACGGCAAGGATCGCCCAGCCCTGACGCTGATTGCCGACCATGCGGCCGAACACGTTGGTGAGCGCGGCGCCGAGCACGAAGATCGAGATCATCTGCACGAAGTTCGACAGCGCGGTCGGGTTCTCGAAAGGATGCGCGGCGTTGGCGTTGAAGAAGCCGCCACCGTTGGTGCCAAGCATCTTGATCGCGATCTGCGAAGCAACCGGCCCGATCGCGATGGTCTGCTTGGCCCCTTCGAGCGTGGTTGCCTCGACATAGTCGCCGAGCGTCTGCGGCATGCCCTGCGAGACGAGGAACAGCGCATAGACCACGCAAATCGGCAGCAGCACGTAGAGCGTGCAGCGCGTCACGTCGACCCAGAAATTGCCGATGGTGCGCATCGATGCGCGAGAGAAGCCGCGGATCAGCGCCACCGCGAGCGCGATGCCGGTCGCCGCCGAGAGGAAGTTCTGGTGGGTCAGGCCGAGCATCTGGACCAGATAGGACAGCGTGCTTTCGCCGCCGTAGTTCTGCCAGTTGGTGTTGGTGATGAAGGAGATCGCGGTGTTGAAGGAGAGATCCTCGGCGACCGCGGATTGGCCGGCCGGGTTGAACGGCAGCAGCGCCTGCAGCCGCATCAGGCCGTAGATGATGAAGAAGCCGCCGACGTGGAACAGCAGCATGGCGACCGTATAGGTCAGCCAATGCTGCTCGCGCCGCTCGTCGACGCCGCCGATCCAGTAGATGCCACGCTCGAGCGGGCGCAGCACGGGCGACAGGAAGGTGCGTTCACCGTTGAAGACACGGGTCATGTACCAGCCGAGCGGTTTGACCAGCGCAACCACGACCGCGCAGTAAAGAAGAATTTGAATCCAGCCGATGACGGTCATCGCGTCAAACCTTTCGAATGGGTGCGGAACGCAGGAGCAGCGCCAACGTGCCGAGCAGCAGGCCATTCAGCACCGCGTCCGCGACGAGGATCTTGCAAAGCGCGAGCATCGCGAGGCCTAGAAGCGTTCAGGCCGCAGCAATGCGTAGGTGAGATAGAACAGCAGGCCGAGCGAGACGAGGCCGGCAAGCGAGTAATCGAAGATCATCGCCGCCTCCCCTAGAGCCGTTCGCAGGCGTAGGCGTAGCCGATGCCCGCCGCGAACAGCCCGGCCGCAAGCGCCGCCATGACAATGTCCATCATGAGAAACTCCTATGCGTCGTCGGCCGCTGGCAACCGCATAAGCGACCCCGCGCCGGATCGCCGTGAGGTGCCACTCGGGGCATAGGTTTTCGAGATGTAGCGAATAAGGACGTTATAGGAATCGTATAAAGGCCTGCGCAGACCGGGAGATCGTAGGGTGGGCAAAGGAGCGCTAGCGACGTGCCCACCATCAAGCGCCGTGCAAGAGATGGTGGGCACGCTATCGCTTTGCCCACCCTACTGATCTACTGATCACGGTTCCACCTTTATGGAATCCCTATATCTCCGCCCCTCGCCCCATCTCGTTTTCAAATGGCGGTCCGGCCATTTTGGGCGGGCGGCCAATGTGTTGGGCCGCGGTCGATACGAGATGACGCCATGTCACTGCTGTCAGAAAATCCCCCCGCCCCGCTCGGCGACCGGCTACGCGATGCCGATACGGTGACGGCCGAATTCATGGCCGACATTGTCAGCCAGAGCTGCCGGCGCTTCCCGTCGATGGGACAGCGCGGCAAGACCGCCCATATCGAGCGACTGATCCAGTCGGGCGCCTGGACCGATGCCGCGCTGGCGCTGATCGATCTGGAGCTGCCGCAGTGGCAGGTCCGCCGCCTCGTCTATGACGAGGGCGAGTGGCACTGCGCGCTGTCGCGCGAGCGTGAGCTACCCGACTGGCTCGACCAGTCGATCGAGACCCACCACAAAGACCTCGCGCTGGCGATCCTCAGTGCCTTCGTCGAGGCCCAGCAGATCAGCGCACCGGAGACGCGGACCAGCGTCCCGGGGGTCCGCCGCGTTGCCGGCTCACTCTGCGAGCCTGTCTGCGTTGACAATTTCGGCTGACGCGGCACTGCCGTGAAAGCAAGCGATCTTCCACAACAGTTGCAGTCGGCACAGGTCCTTATCCGATTTGGATTCCGGATCGCGATCATGGTCGGCTTCGCCGCGTTCGCCAGCGTCGGTTTCGGCAGGGGCCTGGTCGCGCTGTTGTGGATGTCCGCGCTGCTCTGCGGCGTGATCGGCGCCGTCAAGCGTGAACCGCCGTTCGCCGCTGTCCTGAATCACTGGGACGAGATGACCGCCTATGTCGCGCTGTGCGCGCTCACATCCGGCATCGTCCAGCACTTCTAAGATCCGCCCCGCACTCCTATGCCTCTCCTATGACGTTGGCCGTCGCACGCGCTCGATTTCATATCCGGCGATCGCGACATTGAACGCGTGACTTTGACAAGAAGGACTGACCAACGTGAAACTCGTCGAACCTCCCTCGTGCAGCGCGGCCTCTTCCATCATCTTCATCGGCCGCAACCGGCGCGGCCAATGGGTCGCCCAGGAGCAGAACGGCCTCTATGGCGGCCTGTTCGTCAACCGCGCCCAGGCCATCAAATACGCGCTCTTCGAGAACGGCCAACACCCCGAAATGATCGTCGAGCTGTCCCGCGAGATCGAGCTCGACATGCGGCGCGCGACTCGTGCCGCCGCCCCCTCACGGACGCCTGGCACACGACGCCTGGCCTGAGCGACCGGCCCCCCACACGGCAAACGCGAGAAGGCATCGCACATGGGAGCCCAGGATCCGGACGTGCAGGATTCGGCCGAATGGCACCACAGGATGCTGCGCGCCTGGCAGTTGGCCCTCCTGCGCTTCGCCGTGACCCGGGACAACGCCGATCGACTGAACGTGATGGCGATTGCCAGCGAGATCGACCGCGGCGGCAGGCACGACGAACAGCGACACTTCAGCTTTTTCCGCAAGACCAGCACCGATCTCTGCGCTGCGATCCTCGGACGAAGCGCCCCCAACGATGGCAAGCTCCGCCAGTTCCTGGCTGATATCGACGATGCGCGTCTGAAACGCGCCCTTGTCAGCGCACTGGACGTCGATTCCGCAGCCACCGCCGGGATACGCAAGCCGCGCGATGGGTTATGGCGAGGCCTTGCATCGCGCGGCGATGTCAGGCCCGGCAATTTCTGACGTGGGCTTCGGGACATGAACGACATCAAAAGCGAATGGCTCTCGGGCTACATCCCGGACCTTCCGACACCTTTCACCGAGCGGGGCGGAATCGACGAAACAGCGTTCGGCCGGCTGTGCCAGCGCCAGATCACGGCCGGCGCCACGGCGCTCCTGGTCGGCGAGACAGCGGGCGAAAGCGCCACGCTCTCACCTGACGAGCATGAGCGGCTGGTCCGCATCGCCGTCGACGTCGCCGCCGGGCGCGTGCGGATCGTCGCCGGCGCCGGATCGAACGGGACCGCGAAAGCGATCGCGCTCGCGCAGGCCGCGGAAGCGGCCGGTGCGGACGCCGTGATGTCGGTCGTGCCCTACTACAACAAGCCGATGCCAGCGGGCATCGCGGCACATTTCCGCGCCGTCGCCGCCGCCACCGCCCTGCCCGTGATCCTGCACGACATCCCGTCGCGCACGGTGCGCGGCCTGCCGGACGACACGCTCGTGGAGCTCGCGGCGTCGGCGCAATTCGTCGGCCTGCGCGACGGCAGCGGCGACATCGGCCGCCTGATCCGCTTGCGATCACACCTGCCGGCCGGCTTTCGCCTGCTGTCGGGCGACGACACGACATCGCTCGCTTACCTTGCCGCCGGCGGCCATGGCTGCGTCTCCGCCGTGTCGAACGTCGCGCCTGACCTGTGCGCGGCGGTTCATGCGAGCTTCCTTGAGGGGCGGTTGCAGCCGGCGCGTGACCAGCACCAGCGGCTGGTGCCGCTCGCAACCCTGCTCGAGCAGGATCATCCCGCCGCGTTGAAATTTGCCTTGTCGCTGCTGGGCTTCATGCACCCGGCGACGCGCCTGCCGATCGTGCAACTGGACGCATCGGCGAAGGCCGACGTCGCGCACGCCGTTGGCGGCCTCGCCGATGAGTATTTGGCCGCCGCACAATGAGGGCGAGGCCGAATTGTATCGGCCTTGGGGCTTGGCCACCTCCCCCGCTTGCTTGCGGGAGAGGTGAAGCCTCATCATCCGGACTTAGTGCTGTTGATGCTTGGCTCGCCACGCCGGCCCGGGACCGCGCATATAGTGCGCCTCGGGCCGATAAGCCCTGACCGGCTCGTTGCCGAGCCGGCCGAGCCATTTGAGCAGCGCAGCGGTGGCTGACCGCAGCAGGACGGAGATGCCGGCCGATGAATGCAGCCGCATCTCAGCAGTCCCATTTCTCGCCGAGCACCACCGGCTGGCGCGGATATCGCGATGCGTCCTCACCGAGGAGGCCGCTGTGGACATTCATCCGCGCAAAATCCTCGTGGCCGCGATGCAGCAGCAGCTCGTTGCGGAGGCGGTGGATCTTCGCCTCGGCAATCGCGCGGTGGACCATCCGGAACGCGGCGCCAATCCGCTTGATCGCCCGCCTCAGCGTGAAACGCCCGACGCGGGCCGTGCCGCGCAGCCGGACTTCGTGTGAATAGAGCAAGCTCATGTCCCGTCTTCCTGTTGGCGGCGCGCGCTCGCGTGCCGCGTCATCCAGAAAGATGCAGGGAAGGAGGTAGGAATTCGAGATAGCCGGGGCCCGTGCCGTATAGAAGCGGCATAAAGGCCGACCGGCTCGAGAGTCAGGGCGGGCCGACTCCGGCGCGCAGGCGCCTTACGCGCCTTTCGGCGTGAAGATCGCCATGGCCCCGATTGCCGCCTTGCCTTCGTCGCGCAGCACGTGAAGCTGCCCGCGCAATGTCCTGACTTCGCCGTTGCAGAGACCCGGTATGTCGAAGAACGCACCTTCGCCGTTCACGGCGGCCATTTTCATTGCGTGGCCAAACCCCTTCCAATGCAGGTCGCGAAATTCCTGGGGTATGACGAGATCGAGTTTCCTGCCGACGGCATTCGCTGCGTCGTGGCCGAACAGGGACACCGCGCCCGCGCTCCAGAGCTGAATGACGCCGTCGGCATTGGCGATAATGATTGCGTGCTGATCCATTCCGAACACCCGCAAGGCTTGTCGCATTTCCGGGTGGCGATAGCTGTTCCGCAGCGAACGCGCAAATAAACCCGGTGTGCCCTGACGCGATTGTGATGGTATCGGAATGTCGCCGCCCGAGGCAGCCAAAGCGACCTCCCCTCCGCGGAATGACTTGGGCAGCTTCTCAGGGCGACCCGTGCTTGGCTATCTATCCAGCCCGACGGCCTTTGAAATACCCGGCATTCGTCGTGTTTTGCTTGATGTTGGCCGTGTCGCCTTGCTCGGCAAGGTTGCTCACTTTCTTCGTCGATGACGTGTCCTGTTTGACTTCCACTCCTCCACCCGTTCCCTTGGGGCTTCGGTTGGCGGGCGGAATCGGGGGCATCTTGTGATGACGCGACATGGCTGCGCCTCCATCGCTGACTCAGAGCCTACTCACCGCTTTGACTTGGACTGTTGGTCGTCCCCGTCTCCATCAAAGCGAACAGGATAGCCTTAGCGCCTTCCCGATGTCAGGCGCCTCAATGTTTTTTGCAGCAATGCGACAGAGTTGCTTACTTGATTTTCGTATCGGCCTTCCAAAGGCCACGCGCGGTTCGGCGCCGCCGCAGGTCAACGGGCCAGGCAACATGACGCTCGACCACGACGACGGCGGCGATCACTCCGCCGCAGAACGGAGTTCGGCCTTCTCGGCGCGCACCGCGCAGAACTTGAATTCCGGGATCTTGCCGAACGGATCGAGCGCCGGATTGGTCAGCAGGTTCGCTGCGGCCTCGGCATAGCAGAACGGCATGAACACCATGTTCTCCGGCACATCGCGGTCGGAGCGCACCTTGACCTCGACCGCGCCGCGGCGGGTCTGGAGCCGGATGAAATCGCCCGGCCACAGCTTCATCTTCCGCATGTCCTTCGGCGACATGAAGGCCACCGCCTCCGGCTCGATCTGGTCGAGCACGGATGCGCGGCGTGTCATCGAGCCGGTGTGCCAGTGCTCGAGCACGCGCCCCGTGGAGAGCACCATCGGGTATTCGTCGTCCGGCAGCTCGTCCGGCGGGACCACCTTGGCCGGCACGATCTTGCCGCGGCCGCTCGCGGTCGGGAAGCCGGTGGTGAAGATGATCTCATTGCCGGGCTTGTTCGGATCGTCAGCCGGATAGGTGACGGCGCCTTCGCGCAC
Organism: Bradyrhizobium erythrophlei; assembly: GCF_042430365.1. Lineage (GTDB taxonomy): Bacteria > Pseudomonadota > Alphaproteobacteria > Rhizobiales > Xanthobacteraceae > Bradyrhizobium > Bradyrhizobium erythrophlei. Next base: position 19,814 of record NZ_JBHMET010000163.1, on the reverse strand, counting down.
CAGCCGTTCCCAACTGATGTTCTTGAGCGACGGCATGAGCTGCGCCATCTCGGTGTAGACATCGCCGGGACCTGAATAATTCCACGGCAGCCCCATGCGCTTGCCGATCTCCTGGATGATCCAGAGATCCTGCCGGGCGTCGCCCGGCGGCTTGATCACCTGGCGCGCGAGCTGCACGCGGCGATCGGTGTTGGTGAACGAGCCGTCCTTTTCCGCGAACGCAGAGGCCGGCAGGATGACGTCGGCGTGGAACGCGGTCTCGGTGACGAAGAGATCCTGCACCACGAGATGATCGAGCATGGCGAGCGCTTCGCGCGCATGCTGGAGATCGGGATCGGACATCGCCGGGTTCTCACCCTCGATGTACATGCCCTTGATCTGGCCGGCGTGGATCGCGTCCATGATCTCGACCACGGTCAGGCCGCGCACGGGATCGAGGTCCTGGTCCCATAGTTTCTCGAAATTCGCCCGCATGTCGTCGCGCCCGACGGGCTGGTAGTCGGGCAGGAACATCGGGATCAGGCCGGCGTCGGACGCGCCCTGCACGTTGTTCTGGCCGCGCAGCGGATGCAGTCCGGTGCCGGGCCGGCCGACCTGGCCGGTGATCAGCGCGAGCGCGATCAGGCAGCGCGCATTGTCGGTGCCGTGGACATGCTGGCTGATGCCCATGCCCCAGAAGATGATCGAGGATTTCGCGGTCGCATAGGTCCGCGCCACCTCGCGCAGGGTTTCCGCCGGAACGCCGCAGATCGGCGCCATCTTCTCCGGCGTGAACTCCTTGATCTTCTCCTTCAGGTCCTCAAAGCCCTCGGTGTAACCCGCAATGTACTGGTCGTCGGTCAGGCCTTCGGTGATGATCGTGTTGATCATCGCATTCAGCATGGCGACGTCGGAGCCCGGCTTGAACTGCAAATGCTTCGTCGCGTGACGCGACAGCGCCTGCCGGCGCGGATCCAAGACGAAGAGTTTTGCGCCGTTCTTTGCAGCGTTCTTGATGTAGGTTGCGGCGACCGGATGGTTCACCGTCGGGTTGGCGCCGATCACCCAGATCACTTCGGCATCCATGGCCGCCGCGAACGGTGCCGACACCGCACCCGAACTCAAACCTTCGAACAGCGCCGCCACCGACGAGGCGTGGCACAGCCGCGTGCAGTGATCGACATTGTTGGAGCCGAAGCCGGTGCGCACCAGCTTCTGGAACAGATAGGCTTCTTCATTCGAGCCTTTGGCCGAGCCGAAGCCGGCGAGCGCCTTGACGCCCTTCTCGTCGCGGATTGTCTTCAACCCGCGTGCCGAGATGTCCAGCGCCTCCTCCCACGTTGCCTCGCGGAAGTGGGTGTAGGGATTGGCCGGATCGACCTGGTCGTTGGCGTCCTTCCTGACGTTGGGCAGCCGCACCAGCGGCTTGGTCAGACGGTTGGGGTGGTGGATGTAGTCGAAGCCGAAGCGGCCCTTGACGCAGAGCCGGTTGTGGTTGGCCGGACCGTCGCGGCCCTCGGCGTAGATCACCTTCTCGTCCTTGACCTCATAGGTGACCTGGCAGCCGACGCCGCAATAAGGACAGAGCGAATCCACCTTCCGGTCGGGATAGGTGACGCGGGTCTGCTTGTCGTCGAGCATCACCGCCGGCATCAGCGCGCCGGTCGGGCAGGCCTGCACGCATTCGCCGCAGGCAACGCAGGTGGATTCGCCCATCGGATCGTCGAAGTCGAACACGATCTTGGCATGGTGATTGCGATACGCCATGCCGATGACGTCGTTGACCTGGACCTCGCGGCAGGCGCGCACGCAGAGGCCGCACTGGATGCAGGCGTCGAGATTGACCCGCATCGCCGGATGGCTGGCGTCGGTGGCCCAGCGCTCGGCCGCCGGGAAGCGGCTTTCGGTGACGCCGGTCTTCTCGGCCCAGTGCCAGAACTTCGAGTCCGGATCGTGCGAGGTCTCGCGCGCCGGCTGGTCGGCGACCAGAAGCTCCATCACCATCTTCTGCGCCGCGAGCGCCCGCGCGCTCTCGGTCTTGACCTTCATGCCGACGGACGGTGTGCGCTTGCAGGATGCCGCCAGCACGCGCTCGCCCTCAATCTCGACCATGCAGGCGCGGCAATTGCCGTCGGGCCGGTAGTCCGGCGCCGGCGAGTAGCAGAGATGCGGAATCTCCTGGCCCTGGCGCTTTGCAACCTGCCAGATGGTCTCGCCCGGATTGGCCTCGACCTGCTTGCCGTCGAGCTCGAACGTGATTTTCGTCATTCGGCAGCTTCCTTGAACTCGTCGGGAAAGTATTTGATCACTGATGTCACCGGATTGGAGGCGGCCTGCCCGAGACCGCAGATCGAGGCATCGCGCATCGCCTGGCTCAGTTCTTCGAGCAGCGCGCGATTCCAGACCGGCCGTTCCATCAACTGCGCCGCCTTCTGGGTGCCGACGCGGCACGGCGTGCACTGGCCGCAGCTCTCGTCCTCGAAGAAGCGCATCAGATTCAGTGCCGCCAGCTTGACGCTGTCGGCTTGCGACAGGATCACGATCGCGGCCGAGCCGATGAAGCAGCCGTATTTCTCCAGCGTGCCGAAATCGAGCGGGATGTCGCCCATCGTGGCCGGCAGGATGCCGCCCGACGCGCCGCCCGGCAGATAGGCATGGAAGGTGTGGCCGTCGGCCATGCCGCCGCAATATTCGTCGATCAATTCGCGCACCGTGATGCCTGCGGGCGCGAGCTTCATGCCGGGGTTCTTCACCCGCCCGGAGACCGAGAAGCTGCGCAGGCCATAGCGTTCGTGGCGGCCGTGGCCCTTCCACCACTCGGCGCCCTTCTCGACGATGTCGCGCACCCACCACAACGTCTCGATATTGTTGATCAGGGTCGGCAGGCCGAACAGGCCAACCTGGAACGGATAAGGCGGCTTGTGCCGCGGCAACCCGCGCTTGCCCTCGAGGCTCTCGAGCAGCGAGGATTCCTCGCCGCAGATATAGGCGCCGGCGCCGCGGCGCATATGCAGCTTCGGCCCGCCGGCGGGCAGCTTCGCGATCTCGCGCGTGAGGATCTCGCGCGATGCCGGATATTCGTCGCGGATGTAGATGTAGACGTCGGACGCCTCCACCACATGCGCGCCGATCAGCATGCCCTCGATGAAGCGGTGCGGGTCAGTCTCGAGATAGTAGCGATCCTTGAACGTGCCGGGCTCGCCCTCGTCGCCATTGATCGCCATCAGCCGCGGACCGGGCTCCCCCAGCACCGCGCGCCATTTGCGCCCGGTCGGAAAGCCCGCGCCGCCGAGCCCGCGCAGGCTCGCATCGTCGAGCGCCTTCAGCAGGTCTTCGCGCGCAAGCTCGCCCGAACGCAGGCGGTTGAGCAGCCTGTAGCCGCCATCCGCGACGTAGGCGTCGTAGCCGATGTAGTCGGGCAAATGCGCGTGGGTGTCGCCCGCCTTCGCCGTCGCCAGCACGTTGTCGACGGTGGCGTGATCGACAAAGTTGTGGCCGACCTCAGCGGCGGGCGCGGTGTCGCAGCGGCCGACGCAGGGCGCACGCACCACGCGGATGCCGGGGCCGGCCGCACTCTGCAACTCATCCAGCAGCTTCTCCGCGCCCAGCATCGCACAGGTCAGCGAATCGCAGACGCGGATCGTCAGCGGCGCGATGTCAGGCTCGCCTTCCTTCACCACATCGAAATGCGCGTAGAAGGTCGCGGTCTCGAACACCTCGGCGAATGACAGCCGCATCTCGTCGGCCAGCGCCGCGAGATGCGCCGCCGAGATCTGGTGATAGCGGTCCTGGATCAGGTGCAGATATTCGACCAGCATGTCGCGCTGCCGCGGCCGGTCGCCGAGCAACAACTCGACCTCGTGGGCGGCGGCAGGGTCGACCTGGCGGCCCTTGGGGGTGGCCTTGGCCCGCTTCCGCCCCGCGCCGGGATGCTCGAAATTACGGACCTGATGCGCGTCATGCGTCGTCATAAGAGGCGTCTCGTTCTCGCTGTCAGATCAACACTGTAACGCTTTGGCATACCAGATGCCAACAAAATTCGAAGCGTTCCAAAGAACTTATACTGGCACGTCGCCAATGATTTAACGGACGACGGCCCCGGCCGATCCCCGGTCTTTTCACCGCGAATGAGAGCGGGAAACCATCCCAAGATCAATAAAGCCAACACATGCTGCGATTGCGCATCCGTATCGATTCCACGCATCAAAATTGAACCGCCGCCATTTGCGATCCTAGATTGTTCCTGCATGATGGTGATGTCTAAAGTTGCCGCGCGACGATCTGGAAAAATGAAAGGGACCTGCAATGTCGGAGACAGTGCAGAAGACCGTACAAATCGAGATTGCCCAGCAAGACGTCACGTTTCTCAAGGCCAATGCAAACCAGCTGTGCTTCGCGAGGAAGGTCAACGATATCTACAACGTCGTGTGGCGGGCCTCCGGCGGCTTTCTCACCTCCAATCGATTCACCTACTCTCCGAAGTATGAGCTATTCGCCAGCAACTCGGTTACCCCCGGCGAAGTGGTGCGCATCGGCACGACTCTGGGGATCCGCCCCGGCGAGCAAGCCGTGCTGGCGGAGAGTGGCATCTTCGGACCGCCCGCTACGGGTGGCCCGCTCGACGGCATCACCTTGATCAACCGGTTCGGCGCCATCCATCCCGGCCTTCGCTGCATCTCGACCGGCATCGATGGCGCTCAAATCGTGACGCCAATCTTCGTAACCCCGCAGGTCGTTGTACCGGGCGATACTGTGCTCACACCGGCGGACAAGGTGCTGGTCTGGTTCCAGCAAGTCGTCGTCCAGGGTGCCGTGTTCGTGCAGCAGCGCATTCCGAACGCCGTCGAGATCGACCTCACCCTCGTGAACAGCGCCACGCGGCTTTATCGGAACGGAGGCTGGTCGCAGCCGTGAGCGTCGGCCGCGGCGCCGCTCTTCCAGAGCGGCGCCTGGTCGACGCCCGCCCGGATCGGCAGCGGGATCGGGCGTCTCAGCTCTTGCCCATGCAGTCTTCGATGTAGAACCAGCGGTCGTCGCCGGCGAGGCCCTTGGACTTCACCTCGGCGCGACAGGCCTTGAACCTCGTCTTGTTGGCGCTCCACTTGGCTTTCATGTCCTTCAGCCTCTCGGCGGTGAGCTTCATCTTCGACGGCTTGGCCTCGGTCGAAGCAGGCGCCGGTGCGGCCGGCGCGGCGGTCTGGGCCGACGCCGTATGGAGCGTGCCGGCGAGAAGCAGCACGGCGGCGAGGCAGGGTCCGGTACGAAACATGTGGGAGAATTCCTTGATCCATTCGTTGAATTGAAAAGGCGAAGCGGGACGAGGCTCGAGGCTCACCGTCCCGCGGATCGCATAATGCGAGGTCAGAGGATCTTGACCGCGCTCTCCAGCGTCTTCCAGACGCCCCAGGCGAGCGGAATGCCGACAAAGAGCCAGAATAGCGCGGCACGTCCGTCGAGACCGCCTTTGCCGATGCCGAACGATCCCGTCGTCGCAGCACCCGCAGTCGTCGTTGCCGCCTGCAGTTTGGCCACCTCGGCATCGCTCATGTGCCACTTCGGATCGACCGGCTTGATCAGGTAGTTGCAGATCAGGCCTGCGATCAGCATGGCGCAGAGGATGTACATCGTGGTGTTGTAGAGCTGGTCGCGCGGCACGCCGGCGGCCAGCTGGAATTCGCGGATGTAGTTCACCACCACCGGACCGATGATGCCGGCGGTCGACCACGCCGTCAGCAACCGGCCGTGGATGGCGCCGACGAACTGCGTGCCGAACATGTCGGCGAGATAGGCCGGCACCGTAGAGAAGCCACCGCCATACATCGAGAGGATGATGCCGAAGCCGAGCACGAACAAGAGCTTCGAGCCCATCGCCGCAAAGGTCGGCGCCAGCGCGTAGAGCGCGATGCCGAGGATGAAGAACGTGTAGTAGGTGTTCTTGCGGCCGATCTTGTCCGACAGCGAGGCCCAGAAGAAGCGGCCTCCGATGTTGAACAGCGACAACAATCCGGCGAAGCCCGCCGCGATCGCCGCGATGGTCGCCTTCTGCTCCGCCGAGAGCTGGTTGAAGCCGACGTCGGGCAGCCCGATCAGCTTGCCTGCGAAGATCTCCTGCAGCATCGGCGAAGCCATGCCGATCACGCCGATGCCGGCCGACACGTTCAGGCAGAGCACCCACCAGATCAGCCAGAATTGCGGCGTCTTGTGCGCGTCCTTCAGGTGCACGTTCTTGGTCGAGATCATCGCATTGGCCTTCGCCGGCGGCGTCCAACCCTCGGGTTGCCAGCCGCTCGGCGGGATGCGGTAGCGGAACGCGCCGATCATCATGAACACGAAATAGATCACGCCCATGGCCAGGAAGGTTTCCCAGACACCGACCGAGGTCGACGTCTTGAAATAGTTCATCAGCAGATTGGCGAGCGGCGCACCGATCATGGCGCCGCCGCCAAAGCCCATGATCGCCATGCCGGTCGCCATGCCGCGGCGGTCAGGAAACCATTTCACCAGCGTCGACACTGGCGAGATGTAGCCGAGACCAAGACCGACGCCGCCGATCACGCCCGAGCCGAGCCACATCAGCCAGAGCTGGTGCGTGTAGACGCCCAGCGCGCCGATCACGAGGCCGCCGGCCCAGCAAAGCGCCGCGACGAAACCGGCCTTGCGCGGCCCGACCTTCTCGAGCCAGCCGCCCCAGATCGCAGCGGAGACGCCGAGCAACACGAAGAACAGCGTGTACATCCACCCGAGGCTCGCGACCTTCCAGTCGCAGCTGGTGGTGAACAATTCCTGGACCAGCGAAATGTCCGGGCATGCCTTCGGCGCGCTCAATCCGATCGCGCGCGACAACGGCAGCCAGAACACCGAGAAGCCGTAGGCCATGCCGATGCAGAGGTGGATGCAAAGTGCTGCGGGCGGCACCAGCCAGCGGTTGAAGCCGGCGGCGGCGATTGTCCGCTCCTTGTCGAGGAAACCTGCGCCTGCCGCAGAGACGCTTCCGGCGCTGCTCATCGTCGTCATTGAAATCCTCCCTGCAGCCCGCCCTCATATGCAGCGGGTCTGCGTCATCGATCCCGTCTAAGCCTCTTGCGACGCAACCGTCACGGTGTTGCGCCACAAGCTTCCCTGCATGCGCTGGGACCACCACGCGCATTCCGGAAGTGTATCCCTCGGCGCGACCGGATATGCCCGATCACGCGGCCTAGTCTGGAAACTGGCCCACCCTCGACGATTGCGCGCCTCTTCCGGGCACGGCTGCATCTCCGCAGCTTGGCGGAGATTATCAATTGGCGCAGAAGGTGGAATGGGTGTCGATAGGTAAAAGGTCGGATCAACCGCGGTGTCAGGCACGCGGCGACGCAGCATTGGGTTTGCCTATCGTCCCATTTGTTTTCTCGATCAGGAACACGATGCGAATCTCGCTTCGCTCGGTGATCTCGACCTTGTCGCCGGTCTCCTGAATGAGGGCAGGAATGTCGATGATCGACAGTGGATCGGTGCAGTGCACCTCCAGGAAATCTCCCGGCGTCACGCCCTTGAGCGCCTTGCGCGTCTTCAACGCGGGCAACGGGCATTTCAATCCGGTGAGGTCGAGCTTTGTCGTGGTCATGGTTCGAACATGGCGAAGCGGCACGGCATCGTCAACGACTGAGCTACCGATCCTCTCTAGACCAGCGTCGCATAGGACAGGAAGCCGACTGTCTGGCCGGGCTCAACCAGCGTCACCTGCTCGCCCAGTTCGACCAGCCCGTCGGTGTCGACCAGCGACGACAGGAGGCCGGCGCCCTCGCGCGGGAATTTGACCGCTTCGAGCGCGCCACCCGCCGCCTTGCGCAAGGTGACGCGGACATATTCGCGGCGCGCGATCTTCTTCTTGTAGGTGAAGGCCGCGCGCACCGGCATCGGAATGAATGGCTCCTGTCGTGCACCCATCAGCGCCAGCACGGTTGGTCGCACGACGTGAACGAAGGTCACGAAGCTTGCCACCGGATTGCCCGGCAGGCCGATGAACGGCGTGCCCTCGATCACGCCCATCGCGACCGGCCGCCCCGGCTTGATCGCCATCCGCCACAGCACGAGCTTGCCGACCGCTTCGACGCCCGCCTTGACGTGATCCTCCTCGCCGGTCGAAACGCCGCCCGAGGTGACGATCAGGTCATGGGCGCCGGCTGCCTTCCGCAGCGCGGCGGCAAGCGTAGTGCGTTCGTCACGCAAGATCCCGAGATCGCTGACGTCGCAACCGAGCCTGTGCAGCATCGCCATCAGCATGAAACGGTTGGAGTCGAACAGCTGCGGCGGTGCGCGGCGCTCGCCCGGAGACACCAACTCGTCGCCGGAGGAGAACACCGCGACGCGCAGCCGCCTGACGACGGCAAGCTCGGTCAGGCCGAACGCCGCCGCAACCGCGACATCCTGCGGCCGCAGGCGCTGGCCGGCTTTCAACGCGGGATGCCCCAGCGGAATGTCCTCGCCCGCGGGGCGCACATTGGCGCCCGCCTTCAATCCCGCAGGCAGGACGACCTTGTCGCCGTCGAACTCGACGTCCTCCTGCATGAAGACGGTGTCGGCGCCGTCGGGCATCGGCGCACCGGTGAAGATGCGCATCGCCTCACCCTGCTTGACCGCCGTTTGCGCCGATGCACCGGCCTGCACACGGCCGGACAGCGGAAACGCCTGCGCATCGCGGTCAGGCAGATCGCGGCTTGCGACCGCATAGCCGTCGACCGCCGAATTGGTGAACGGCGGCAATGGCAGCGGCGCCGCAATGTCGGCGGCGAGAACACGGCCGTCGGCCGCGGCAAGCGGGACGGTCTCGATCTCAGCCACTTTCGTGACGCGCGTGGCGATCAGGCGCACGGCCTCGTCGACCGACATCATCGGCCCGCCAAAGGCAAAGCAATCGTCGGACAATTGCGCCATCGTGCCTCTTCAGCTTTCGGCGGAAGCCGTTGCCAATATGTCGTCGACGGGAATGGCAGCGCGCAGCATCAGCGTGGCGACCGCTTCGACATCATCGAGATGGGCCACCGGCAGCGTGGTTTCAATCGCAACGTCGCTCGCGATCCCCACCACATCGGCGTCCTCGGGGAACAGCAGCGGCTTGCCGTTGGCTGCGCGATGCACCTCGATCTTGTTGAGGTGCTCGCGCTTGAAGCCCTCGACCACGACGAGATCGACCGGTGCCATCTTTGCCAGCAGTTCCGGCAGGCGCGGCTCGCTTGCGCCGCGCAGTTCGTGCATCAGCGCCCAGCGCCGCGTCGAGGACACCAGAACCTCGGTCGCGCCGGATTTCCGGTGCACCCAGGAATCCTTGCCCGGGATGTCGACATCGAACTCGTGATGGGCGTGCTTGATCACGGAGACCCGCAGGCCCCGGCCAAGCAGATACGGGATCACCCGCGACAGCAAGGTGGTCTTGCCCGCACCGCTCCATCCCGCGAGGCCAATCACTTTCATTGCCAATCTCATTCCTCTACCGGAACCTGCTCGTTCCCCGTCATTGCGAGGAGCGAAGCGACGAAGCAATCCATGCCTTCACGGGCGGATAGATGGATTGCTTCGCTGCGCTCGCAATGACGGTCTTGGCCCGGATTTCAATTCAGTTCCAACATGCTTATATCGGCTCTGAGCCCTTGTCATGCTAGCCTGACCGACATGATGAAAATGGAGAAGGCCCCCGCCCCCCTGATCGTCCCCAATCCGGACGATCCGCGCCTGACCGAGCGCGTCCTGGGCACCGACCAGACCGGGGCCCGGGTCGAGATCAAGGTGCCGGTCGAGCGGGCGCTGACGCTTTACCTCAATGCGCAGGAGATCGTCACCATGATGACGATCGGCGACTATCCGGAATACCTGGCGCTCGGCTATCTCCTGAACCAGAACATGCTGAAATACGACGACGTCGTCACCGAGGTCGAATATCACGACGACCTCGCGGTCGTGGTCGTCCGCACCGAGCACCACACCAATTTCGAGCAGAAGCTCAAGAAGCGCACCCAGACCTCGGGCTGCGCGCAGGGCACCGCGTTCGGTGATCTGCTCGAAGCGGTCGAAAGCGTCGCGCTGCCGAAGGCCGAGCTACGCACCTCCTGGCTCTACCAGATGACGCAGGCGATCAACACCATGCCCTCGCTCTATCTCGAGGCCGGGGCGATCCACGGCTGCGTGCTGTGCAAGGAAGGCACGCCGGTCTGCTACACCGAGGACGTCGGCCGCCATAATGCCGTCGACAAGATCGCCGGCTGGATCTACCGCCACGGCGTCGATCCAGCGGACAAGATCCTCTACACCACCGGACGGCTGACCTCGGAAATGGTGATCAAGACAGTGCGGATGGGGATTCCGATCCTGGTATCGCGCTCGGGCTTCACCGCCTGGGGCGTCGAGCTGGCGCGCCAGGTCGGGTTGACGCTGGTCGGCCGCACGCGCGGCAAACGCTTCATCGCGTTGTCCGGGCAAGAGCGCATCGTGTTCGACCAGAACCTCGACTATGTCGAGGAGGAATCGGCGCGCCACAAACGCAAGGGCGAAGCGCGTGACGATTGATATTCCTGGCGTCCTGCTGGCCGGCGGCCTCGCCCGCCGCATGGGCGGCGGCGACAAGCCGATGCGCACGATCGGCGGGCGCACCATCCTGGAGCGCGTGATTGCGCGGCTGACGCCGCAATGCGATCGCCTGATCCTCAACGCCAATGGCGATCCCGCGCGCTTTGCCGCGTTCGGACTGCCTGTTGTCGCCGACGGCGTCGCCGATTTCCCGGGCCCGCTCGCCGGCATTCTCGCCGCGCTCGACTGGGTCGCGACGAACCGGCCTGACGTGTCGCTGCTGCTGAGCGCGGCCGCCGACTGCCCGTTCCTGCCGCGCGATCTGGTCGCCCGGCTGCATCAGTCGCTCATCGCAGAGAAGGCCGAGCTGGCGGTCGCGGCCTCCGGCGGGCAGTCGCATCCGGTGATCGGGCTGTGGAGCGTCGGCTTGCGCGACGAATTGCGCCACGCCCTTGTCGTCGAGGACGTCAGGAAGATCGACCGCTGGACCGCACGCTACCGGCTCGCCACCGTGACCTGGCCGACGACACCGCTCGATCCCTTCTTCAACGCCAATACGATGGATGACATCGCCGAGGCCGAGCGGCTCGCGGCGCTGGACGGGGCCGACAAATAGAAGCGCTACGACTTCGGAAATTCTTGCAGCAAGAGCCACCAACTGGAGAGGCCGTCTCCCTTCAGATCAACCCCAGGAGGATGAAGACCCCGATCTCGATCAGAACCGCGGTGCCTAGCGTGGCAACAGTTAGAAACGCATCTATCGGCTCTATGGAGTACATGGCTCGCCTCGCATCGCTGCGAAGCCCCGCTTCTTCAATTCACAAATGCTAGTGAGGTTTCGGTTCCAGCCACAAAATCCGCTTGTCCGTCGATCCCTATCACCCGGTTGATATACCTCGAATTTTCCAACCAGGGCTCTCTACACGCTACGACAGGAACACGGTAATGTTCCATGCATTCGCCGCAGCGGAGTTTCGCGCATGCCGCGTTCGCCGTCGATCGTGCCGCAACAAGCGGACCATGACACCTATTTGGTGCTGAACGACTTTGGCAGACTCGGCCGGGCCTGGTGCGAAACGGATGAGGAAGGCACCGACCGGAAGACGCTGATCCGCCGTCTTTTGGACGACCAGTACAGCCACCCGGTCCGCATCGTGGCCTTCAACACTGCCGAAGGATGGTCTCGCGACGTGACCAAGGACATTGCCGATGAGCTCCGGCGCCGCATGGTCGAGTACGATGAAGTGCCACGCTCCGTGCAGGAGTTCGTGGAGGGGACCGTCCGGCACTGACCGGAACACGACGGCCGCCGACCTTGTCCGAAGCGCAATCGATGTCCCATCCGAACCGGGCCAGGGTGCGACAAATCAACCCGACGGGCAAATATTCCTCTTCCCTCGACGGGCAAATCAGTGGCACGAATCCGCCCGTCTCACCCGCTTGAGGGGCGCTG
>NZ_JBHMET010000163.1:0-7749 GCF_042430365.1 Bradyrhizobium erythrophlei | reverse complement strand
CTGACGCCCCAGTGGTTGGTGTCTCCTCGCAAGACGCGAAACGTCTTTGCGAAGACGGTGGCAAAAAAGCCCGGTCTCGCCGGGGAGAGCACGAAGGAAACCGTAAAACCATTGTGCAGGGAAAGCCGGTGTGTATCCGGTTTCACCTGTGGTCCTACCCCTGTGCTTTTTGTTGCACAGGGCCCATGGGTGCAATCGGCACCCGGCTTTCCCTGCGCCCTCTGCTATCGAGAGGGTGAAAAGTAACGCAAAGCTCGGGCCAAACATGCCGCGAGAATGCGGACGCATATCCGCTCCCTCGTCATGGCCCGCGCATGCGGGGCATCCAGTACGCCGCGGCCTCTCGGCTCAAGCCCCGACGTCTCTGGAATACTGGATCACCCGTATTCGCGGGTGATGACACCACGAGTAGGCTGTTTGACAACCGAATTGGAAAGAGCCTCGGCAAAGGCGGAAGCAATTCACGCCTCCCCGCGTCAGGCCGGCCTGAACCCCGCCTTCGTCAGCGCAGAACGCCCCTCCTCCGACGCCAGCGCGTCGAGAAAGGCTTGCACCGCGGGCCGCTGCTTGCGCGCTTTCACCAGCGCGAAGTCGTAATGTTCTTCGGCCAGTGGAATGAAACCGAGCCCGGACGCGGCGGCGACCGGTGCGATGGTCATGCCCCAGTCGGCGCGATGCTGCGCCACTGCCGCCGCAACCGCATTGTGCGAGCGTGGCTGATTCCAGTAGCCGTCGGGCCGCGCGTCGGCGAGCAGCCGGTCGATCAGGATGCGCGTGCCCGCGCCTTGGTTGCGGTTCACCATGATGCAGGCGGGATCGGCGAGCGCGGCGCGCACCGCCTCTTGCGCGCTCTGCCCCTCGAAGCGCGTATCGCCCTTGCGGAACACGATGCCCTGCATGCGCCGCCAGCCCGGAACAAGCTCGAGGCCGTCGGAGAGATAGGGCGTGTTGTAGGTCTCGGTCTTGTCGTCGAACAGATGGATCGGCGCCAGATCGCATTCGCCACGCCCGGCGGCTGCGAGCCCGCCGAGGCTACCGACCGCGATCGAGCGCACCGAGAGGCCGGCGCGCGCCAGCGGCGCGGTGACGAGATCGAGCCCGGTGCAATGGCTGCCGACGATGACGAGGTCGGGCACCCGCACATGCGGCGTGAACAGCGTCACCTCGACATCGCTGCCGGCCGGCATCTGGTCGGCGAGCGCATCGATCTTCAGGAAACCGTCGGCTTGCGCGAACGACGTGATCGCGCCGGAGCCCTTGCCGGTGGGATAGGCGATCAGGCCGTCGGCGCCTTCGACCAGCGACACCATCACGAACTCGGTGCGGCCAAGCTCGGAGGCGATCCGCACCGGCACCTTTGCGGTCACCTTGGCGTCCGCGCGCGGCGGCAGGCCGGCCATGCGGCGCAGCACCGGTACGATCATGTCGTGGAAGGTGAACATCGCCGAGGTCGGAAATCCCGGCAGGATGATCACCGGCTTGCCGTCGCAGACCGCAAGGCACAGCGGCTTGCCGGGTTTGAGGGCTATACCGTGCGCAATGATGCCGGGCTGGCCGAGCCGGGCGATGATGCGGTGCGAGACGTCGCCTGCGCCTTTCGACGTGCCGCCGGAGAGCACGAGCATGTCGCAGATCGCGAGCGCCGCGCGCATGGCGGATTCGAGTGCTTCTTCGTTGTCGGCAACGGCGCCGAGAAACATCGCGTCACCGCCGTTCTCGGAAATCGCCGCGGTGACGATCGCGCCGTTGCTGTCGTAGATCGCGGCCGGGCGCAGCATTTCGCCCGGCTGCACCAGTTCGTCGCCGGTCGAGATGACCGCGACGCGAAGCCGCCGCGCGACCTCGACGTCGGCAATCCCGCAGGCAGCGAGCATGCCGATCTCGCGCGAACCGACGATGGTGCCGGCGCGCAGCAGCACCTCGCCGCGCGCGATATCGGAGCCGGCATAGGACACGAACTGTCCGGGCGACGCCGCGCGCCGGACCTCGATCGCGCGGTTGCCGGCGGGCTGGGTGTGCTCGACCATGACGATGGCATCGGCGCCGCGCGGTACAGGCCCGCCGGTGGCGATCGCGGTTGCCGTATCGGACAGCACCGGCCGCGTCGGCGCCGTGCCGCAGGCGATCGTCTCGTCGTTCAGCATCAGGCGCGCCGGCGCGGCTTCGCTCGCGGTGGCAAGATCGGCCGAGCGCACCGCGAAGCCATCGACATTGGAACGATCGAATGGCGGCACGTCGATCGGGGCCACGACGTCGTCGGCGAGCGGGCAGCCGAGCGCATCGGCGAGCGGACGCGATTCGCTCGGCACCGCGCGCGGAAACAACGCGGCCTCGAAGCGCGCAAGCGCGTCCTCACGCGAGAGGATGGTCAGGAACTGGTCCTGATCAACGGATGGATCCGGTTTCGGCGCGGGCGTCTTGGTCATAACAACTCACTCCCGCAGCATATAGGCATCGACGGGCGCGCCTGCGGCAAAACCTTCGGCGCTGCCGGGCACGACAAGCCAGGCGTCGGCGCGCGCCATCGCATCGAGCGACAGGTCTCCCACGGCAAGTGGAGCCCATTGGCCTTGGTTCCGTTCCAGCAGCACCATCTCGGCGAGACCGACGCTGGAGGCAACCTTGCGCGACAACGGCAGTTCAAGCGTCTCGCGCGCGCGGCGTCCCGACAGGCGGTCGAGCACAGGCAACACGATGGCACACCAGGCCGCGAAGGCCTGATCGGGCGCACCCGGCAGCGCGATGACGGGGGTTGTGTGAATTCGCCCGACCGCCATGGTACGCCCGGGTTGCAGGGCGATCCCGTGCGCGACCAGCCCGCCACTCCCGGCAAGCGCATTCACTGTCGCATCGGTGCGGCCGACGCCGCTGCCGCCGATCGTGATCAGCAGGTCCGAGGCGTTCGCCTCGAGCGCCCGCGTGATCGCGTCGACATCGCGCGCCGCCGCCTCGGTCGATACCACCTCGACGCCCGCGTCACGGGCCGCATCGGCGATGAACTGCACGGTCACCTGACCACCGGGAATATTGACGAGGCGCAGCCGCGGCCGCCGCACGGCGAGCTTGTCCAATCCGGTCGCGCGCGCGAGCAGGAGATCGCACGGCCGAACGCGCCGCCCTGCGTCCATCACCGCACGCCCTTCGGCGATATCGCTGCCGGCGCGGCGAACGCCCTGCCCCGGGATCGCCTCGGCGAGCACCTGCACGATCGGGCCCGACGCATCGACCGTGTCGGCGTCGATCACGCAATCGGTGCCCTCGGGCATCGCCTCGCCTGCCGCGACCCAGGCCGGCGGCCCGACCAGCGGCAATGGCGCATAAGAGGACGCGCCGACCAGATCGTTGGCGCACATCGCCCAGCCATCCGCGGCGGCCACGTCGCGTGGCGGGTGCCCGCCGAGCGATGGCATCCCGGCTGCGATGCAGCCCAAGGCTTCGGCGAGCGGCAACTCGATCGGCGCCACCGGCGCAAGCCCGCGCAGTGCGGCATCGAGCGCCACATCGAGCGGGGTCAGCGAAGCCGGCAGGCGTTGAGCGATGGTCATGGCCCGCTATGGACTGAATCGGATGCGAAATAAACTCCCCCGGCCCCCTCTTGGAGCGGCGCCATTAGACCGAAGGCGCGTTGACGCGGACCCCGGAATGGTTGCAAAAGAAACCAATATGGCCGGATTCAAGATACCGGGCACAAGCAATAATCGGCCAATGCGCCAATCCAGGGAGGGAAACAGGATGATCGCCAAGGGACTATCCATGTTCGGGACGCTTGCAGCGGCGCTGCTGGCCTCGTCGGCCGCGTTCGCGCAGCTGTCCGACGACATGGTCAAGATCGGCGTGCTCACCGACATGAACGGCCCGGCCTCGACGCCGACGGGACAGGGGTCGGTTACCGCCGCGCAGATGGCCGTTGACGATTTCGGCGGCAAGGTGCTCGGCAAGCCTGTTACGGTGATCGTCGGCGACCATCAGCTCAAACCCGACATCGGCGCCGGCATCGCGCGGCGCTGGTACGACGTCGATCAGGTCGATCTGATCGTCGACGTGCCGGTATCGGCGGTCGGGCTCGCGGTGCAGTACATCGCCAACGAGAAGAAGAAGCTGTTCATCACGCATTCGACCGGCGCGACCGATTTCCATGGCAAGCTCTGCTCGCCCTACACGATGCAATGGGTGTTCGACACGCGGGCGCTCGCGGTCGGCACCGCGCAGGAGGTGGTGAAGCGCGGCGGCGACAGCTGGTTCTTCATCACCGACGACTACGCGTTCGGCCACTCGCTGGAGAAGGACGCCTCCGCCGTGGTGGCGAAGAATGGCGGCAAGGTGCTGGGCGCGGTGCGGCCACCCTTTGCCACGCCCGACCTGTCGTCCTTCATCCTGCAGGCGCAGGCCTCCAAGGCCAAGATCATCGGCATTGCCGCCGGGCCGCCCAACAACACCAACGAGATCAAGACCGCCGGCGAGTTCGGCATCTTCGCCGGCGGGCAGCAGATGGCCGCGCTGCTCGCTCTGATCACCGACGTCCACTCGATCGGCCTCTCCGCCGCGCAGGGGCTGCTGCTGACCACCTCGTTCTACTGGGACATGGACGACAAGACCCGCGAATGGTCGAAGCGCTACTTCGCCAAGATGAACCGGATGCCGACGATGTGGCAGGCCGGCGTCTATTCCTCCGTCACGGCCTATCTCAATGCCGTCAAGGACAGCGGCACCGACGATCCGCTGAAAGTCGCCGCCAAGATGCGCGAGAAGCCGGTCGAGGATTTCTTCGCCCGCAACGGCAAGCTGCGCGAGGACAATCTGATGGTGCACGACCTCTGGCTGGTGCAAGTCAAGACGCCGGCGGAGTCGAAATACCCGTGGGACTACTACAAGATCCTCACCAAGATCTCCGGCGACGACGCGTTCGGCCCGCCGGACCCGGCCTGCCCGCTGGTGAAGAAATGAGCGGCGAATAGCGAATAGGGAGCAGCGAATAGCGGTGGCGAGCAAGTGGTCGATGAAAATCACCATTCACCATTCGCTATTCACCACCCACCCTCTTCATTTCACCACCCCGATCTCGCGGAAATATTTGAGCACGCCGGGGTGGATCAGCGCGACGTCGGGTGCGGCGGCGACCGTGTTCGCCGCCGTGGTCTCGCAGGCCTGCGCGAGCTTCTTGCAGAAGGTCGCCTCGATGCCGTGCAGCGTCTTCGCCAAATGGTAGGCGACGTCGTCCGGCAGGCTGTCGCGCGCCAGGATGTAGCTCCAGGAGCCGACCGACGAAATCGCGTCCGTCTGCTTCGGATAGCTGCCCGGTGGGATCGTCAGCGGTTTCAGGAAGGTGTGTTTGGCGCGGATCCGCGCGATCTCGTCGCTATCAGGCGCGATGAAGCGCGCGCCGCTCGCGCTCTCCGCCATCGCGGTGAAGCCGGGCCAGCCGATCCCGGCGCCCCACAGTGCTGCGGCGCGGCCGTCCTGCACCATCGCGGGCCCATCGCCGGCGCGATCGAGATAGATCGATTTGAAATCCTCGTCCTGCTTCAACCCGATGCCATCGAGGATGTAGCGCGAGAGGATCGGCAGGCCCGAGCCCTTGGCGCCGAACGCGACGGGCTGGCCGACCAGGTCCCTGATGGTCCGGAACGGGCTGTCGGCGCGGACCACAAACATGCCGGGGCTCGAATACATCGCGGTGAGGATCTTCATCTTGGTCGCCGGCGGCCGGCCGATGCCCATGAAGGCCTCGTAGGACGGTTCGCCCGCGACGGTTGCGATATCGATCGTGCCGGCCTCGAGCAGCGGGATGTTCTCGTTGGAGCCCTTGGTGTTGCGCGGCTCGATCGCAAGCGTCGGATCGGCCGCGTTCATGGCTTCGGCAAACGCGTTGCCGTAGAGCGGGAAGCCGCCGTCCGGTGTCGCGGTGGCGAAGCTGATCGTTGTCCTTGAAATGGCCTTATCCCCCTCTTCCGCCGCCGCGTGGCTCGCAAGCATCAGCGCGCCGGCGCAAATCATAACAACCAATTTCATGTTCAGCCTCAAGCAGCATTCCGCGCAGGGCAGACTATCGTCGCACGCCGGGGCTTGTAGGCAAAGGCAGCGTTTTGTGAAAGCATGCGCCGAACGGTAACAAGAAAATGACGGGAGAGATGATGATCGCCTTGGTCCGTGCCGTGTTGCTTGCTTCGTTTTGCCTGCTTGCGTCCGCCGCTCCCTCTTCCGCCGCCGATTATCCGAACCGCCCGGTGCGCTGGCTGATCGGCTTTGCCGCCGGCGGCCCGGTCGACATCGTCGCGCGCATCATGGCGCAGTGGCTGTCGGATCATCTCGGCCAGCAATTCGTGGTCGAGAATCGCGCCGGCTCCGGCGGCAACCTCGCCGCGGCCGCCGCGATCAACGCGCCGCCGGACGGCTACACGCTGCTGTTCGTCGCGCCCAACAACGCGATCTCGGCCTCGCTCTACAAGAAGCTGCCGTATGATTTCCTGCGCGACACCACGCCGGTCGCGAGCATCATGCAGCTCACCAACATGCTGGTGGTCTCGAACGCGACGCCGGTGAAGACCGTCCAGGAGTTCATCGACTACTGCAATGCCAATCCCGGCAAGATCTCCTACGCCTCCTCGGGCAACGGCACCTCGGTGCACATGTCGGCCGAGCTGTTCAAGGCGATGACCAAATGCGACATGCAGCACGTGCCCTATCGGGGATCCGCGATCGCCTTTCCCGACATCATCTCCAACAAGGTGCAGCTGATCTTCGACAATCTGCCGTTGGCGCTGGAACAGTCGCGCGGCGGCAGCGTCCGCGCGCTCGGCGTCACCTCGCCGCAGCGCTGGCCTTCGGTGCCCGAGGTGCCCGCGATCGCCGAAACCGTGCCGGGCTTCGAATCGGTCGGCTTCTACGGCATCTCCGCGCCGAAGGACACGCCGCCGGACATCATAGCCATCCTCAACAAGGCGGTCGGCGAAGCCTTGAAGGACCCGAAGCTCGTGGCGCGGCTCGCCGAGGTCGGCGGCATCCCGAAGCCGATGACGCCAGCGGAGTTCGGCAAGCTCGTTGCCGACGAGACCGAGAAATGGCGCAAGGTCGTGGAGTTCGCCGGCGTGTCGGTGGATTGAGCCACGCGTTGCCCCGAACACCGAAGCTGGCGCCTGATCCATCTTCAGGAAGGTCAGCCATCCGCGTTCTCGCGACATGATTGTCCGAGTTTTGCCTCTCGTTCCGCCCTCTTCTCGAAAGCAGAGGGCGCAGGGAAGACCGGGCGCCGATTGCACCCATGGGTCCGGTGCAACAAAAAGCACCGGAGGTAGGACCACAGGTGAAACCGGAAACATCCCGGCCTTCCCTGCGCGATGGGTTACGGCTTACTTCGTGCTCTCCCCGGCGAGACCGGGCTTTTTTGCCGCCGTCTTCGCAGGACGTTTCGCGTCTTGCGAGGAGACACCAGCCACTGGGGCGTCAGGACCACACGACTTCGCCGTCCGCTATCTGCACGCACTCGTCAGTTGCGCGCTCCGCGTCCACCGCATCCCACACCACGTTCGTGACGATCGCGAGCCGCCCCTCATTCGGGTGGGACGGGTGGAGTCATACATTGTTTTTCGATTCCGAAAAACCGAAATATTTTGTCCGCGGGCCCTTGCGCCGTCGGGCAAATCAGTGGCAGGGGCGCGGAGCCGTCGGGGGGTGACGCCTGCGCCCAACCGCGCCCACCCTCATATGAGGCCTTTGTGAGTCAAGCGTCGCGCCGAGGGCTCGGGTGTAGTT
>NZ_JBHMET010000162.1:0-2425 GCF_042430365.1 Bradyrhizobium erythrophlei | reverse complement strand
GTGCCTGCGAGTACCTAGAATTGCCGTCCGGCGGAGTCTATTGGGATGATCCCGCCGTGGTAGTGCCGATTAAGGTCGATGAAAACGATCAGCCCGAGGCCAAATCCCTTGGTCCAAAGCCGAAACGGCCTGGGACTGGTCGGACGCTGTTTACAGCATTGGCGATGATGAGAAGGTCTGGACACCTCTATTCCCTGACGAGCCCAAGACGCCCAAGCCGACACTCCCTCCGACACGGAGGACCGGTCTAGTCCTGCCCATGCGGCGCAAGCGCTAGCTACCGCTTGGGCCTCAGCCCGATCTCGAGCGGAACCGGGATTCATCCGAGTGCCAGCTCGTTCATTTGCCCTTCGCCTTCCGCTCCGACAGTATCGCAGTCAACTGCACACGAAATCGGGCGACGTCTCGAAGTAGTTCATCGCGCTCCGGCGTCGGTGCAAGCTTACGCGCGGCGGATTCGAGCTGCACCACCATTTCTGCGAGCTCCTCCATGCCGACGGACGTCATTTCTTCGCCTTCAGCCGATCTCAACCGGCCGGCGGAACGACGCCTAATCACTGCTTTTCTGCGGGGGCTGTGACACCGCCGGTGGGTGGGGTGCTGGCTGTGGAGTTTCCGCCGCTTTTGAGTGGCTTCCTTTTAGGTGTATTTTTGGATGGTGCTTTCATGGGGTCGACTCCACTCGTGGTGGGAGTATTTTATAGAAGCAAAAACCGCGGGCCTCGATATCAGACACGATGTCCTCTTCAAACGCGGCGAGTTCACCGTCGTCTGCGGTCATTGGCTTCCAGTCCTTCGGATCGACGTGACCGGGCAGGCCCCTCCCAGCTTCCACGGCCATTCGCAGGGTGTCATCGTTCGTGCCGCGATAGAAATCGAGCTTCATTTTGCCTTCGCCTTCAGCCCAAGCTCGACCAGCCGGCGGACGGCCTCGGAACGGGTAGGGGCGTCATCCTGAGCTCCCGCCCAGCGATCGACCGCGTGGCCTAGCTCGGGTGGAAGCCTCACCGCTGTGACTGGGTGAACGCCACCTTTCTTCTCCTGGCAGCCCCGAGGATTGAGCCGACCGCACCAAATAAAAATCCGGCGGATCAGAAAACATCCGGAACTCATCAGGCTCGAAGCCGTTATCGTGTCAGAGAAGAAATCCCCGAAAAAGAGAAAGCTCGAAAGCCCCGTCATTCATTTCGGTGGATGGCGGGGTTTTTAACGCGCCGCAAAAGCTCAAGCTCCTTGATCGCGAGCGTGGAGAGCTTCGCCGGGTCGCGCACGCCAGTTTGCGCGATCTCGATTATTTTCTTGGCGATTATCTCGGCTAGCGGGTCGTTCCGGTCAACAAGACCAATGGTGTGCAATGTCTTCTCGTAGGCCGTTGTCAACCGGCTGATCTCGTCCGATCCCATCGGTAGCTTTCGCAATAAGCGATAAATGGGCATGTGGTGCTCCCTTTTTATCTGGCGGGAGCCGAACACTCTCTCAGTCACCGATAACAGCCACGGTCCGGGCGGTGATGAGGCGGCCTTACTTCGGCTGCTTCAATCCGGGCGACGACAGCCATTCTTGGACTTGAGAAGCTGTCTCGGCTTGGCTGGCTCTGCGTAGCAGCCGATCGCGCTCAATGCCGGGCGGAGTGCCCCTGGCTTCCTTGCGCAGTCGCTTTGCTTCCTCAGCAAGGCGTTCTTCCAATGGGATGGTTTGCTGGGAACTGTGTCGCCGCATTTGGCTCTGCTCCCGCTATTGTGCGGTGATGGAACCAGTGTGCACCCCGAACCGGAGCGGCGCCAGAACAAAAGCTAACTGGAGGCTAAGAACAAACTAGGCCACTCCAAAAATCAACTTAGGCCACTAGGGAAGCGGCCAGCACCCACGGAGCCATGAGAACAAATCGAGCGAAAGGGACCTGAACACAGATTGGCAAACCTACGGTCCGAGACAGTGGCAAACCCATTGATTTCATTGAGTACTGTCCTGTCAACCATGCTGAACCCATTCGGCTTTCTGAGGTCACGTCTCGAAAAGCTACGGTCTAGGCAACGGCCAACGGTGCAATGGCGGAGGTGGCCCGCTTGGGGTACCCAACCGGCTTGGGCAAAACAGCACTTGGCCACGGGGGAGCACGCTGGCGGAATTGGAGGCCGCCAACTAAGGCGGCCTTATTTCTTTTGCCCGGCGTGAAGGGCGGTCTTTTGCGCCTCCAAATCGGCGATGACCTCCACGATCCGCTCCAGCGTCGACAGGTCCATGAGCCGCGAGGCGATCATTCGGTAGCGATAGATCTTCTCATCAATTTCGGCGCACTTGTCGCAGATGGGAACTTGCCGCTTTCGCCCCCATAGGCAGGTCGTCCTGCTGCCCTCAATGCGACGAGCTATGCGGGATTTTGGGTGACGAGGCGATCAGGCGGCGTGGTTTGCCGGCACTTGGA
>NZ_JBHMET010000161.1:0-1090 GCF_042430365.1 Bradyrhizobium erythrophlei | reverse complement strand
CGTCGTCACCCTCGCTGCAATTGCCTTATGGCTGCGCTAAGTGTCCACACCACCTAGGGCGGGTTAGCGGAGCGTAACCCGCCATCCCTGGTGGCGCGAACGCGGCGGGTTACGCCGGAGCCTGTCATCGGGCGCGCATTCGCGCGACCCGTTGGGCCAACCCGCCCTACGTTTTTGGCGCCGCGGCGCGTTAGCGCTGATTTGCCCGTCGGCGCAAGCCCTTCCGTGAAAAATATTTCGGTTTTTCTGAAGCGAAAATCGGTGTATGAATCCGCCCGTCTCACCCGCTTGAGGGGCGCTTCGCGATCGTCACGAGTGTTGGGTCGAGATGCGGTGGACGCTGAGCGCGCAACTGACGAGTGCGCGTGGATAGCGGACGGCGAAGTCGTGTGGTCCTGACGCCCCAGTGGTTGGTGTCTCCTCGCAAGACGCGGAAAGCGTCCTTGCGAAGACGGTGGCAAACAAGCCCGGTCTCGCCGGTCCTTCCCATGATCCTGCGCAGTTGTCGCAAGGCCTCTTCAGCTTTGCCCCGCCTGCACAGGATTACGAGATCGTCGGCATTCGGTCTCGCCGGGGAGAGCACGAAATAAGCTGTAAAACCATCGCGCAGGGAAAGCCGGGATTGATCCGGTTACATCTGTGGTCCTACCTCCCGTGCTTTTTGTTGCTCGGGACCCGCGGGTGCGATCGGCGCCCGGCTTTCCCTGCGCCCTCTGTTCCTAAGGAGGGTGAAACGAAACGCAAAGCTCGGACGGTTCACGTCGCGACAATGCGGACTCACATCCTCATCGCTGTTTGAAAATTGAATCGAAGGGCTTCCCCCGTCATTGCGAGGAGCGAAGCGACGAAGCAATCCATGCTTCCGCGTATGCCGCGATATGGATTGCTTCGCTTGCGCTCGCAATGACGCTGGAGGGAGCCGCGCGCTCCATTCCATCTCCGTCATGCTGAGGAGGCCGCGCAGCGGCCGTCTCGAAGCACGACGGCCACAAGCGGGGCCGCGCGTCCTTCGAGGCTCGCTGCGCGAGCACCTCAGAGGCTGTGAATCTATGTGATTTGGCGTGTTTCCGTTTGCGGAAGCGTGAGTCGG
>NZ_JBHMET010000160.1:0-937 GCF_042430365.1 Bradyrhizobium erythrophlei | reverse complement strand
TGACTTCCGGCCGTACCGGCACATTGATCGAAAGCGCGCCATCGTCGCCGGATTTCAGAAAGTCGCGAATCTGCCTCGGATAATGCTCGTGGACAAATTCGCGGTTCCACATGTTGAGCAAGGCACCCGTCCACGCGTCGACCCACGGCGCCTTACCAACATTCTGACGTACCGCCTTGGTATCCTGGGCCATCATGATGTGATAGTGGCCGTTGTCGCCGATGCGGCCGAAATCCCTCCAAGCCTGCTCGTAGCTCCGCGTCACCTCCTCGGCAATCGATCCGCCGTTGATCAGATCATGCATGCGGAAGCCGAGAATCGCGGGCTGATTGCAGATCTGAAACACGCAGTTCGGCTCACAGGCGACGCCGAGATAGCCAGACTGGACCATCTGCCAGTAGATGTGATCGTTCAGCGAATTCTGGTCGTACTCGAAGCGCTTCTCGTCGCCTCCCCAGAAATAAGACCAGAAACGGAAAGTCAGCGCGCCGGGCTGCGCGTAGCGATTGTCGCCAAAAAGATAATTATACAATAGCGCCATCGATTGTACGTAGGCGCTGTACATGATGTTGTCGTGGCCGACCGGATTCCATTCCTCCCGATAATTGGCCGAGAGATGGGCGTTGAAAATGCTCCCACCGCGGCTAACGTCGCGCCAATATATCCACACTTCCGGCAAAAGAATCTTTTCGATCAGCCGCTCGAAGATCGGCTTGAACAGACCGGGCGCTGCCGGCAGTCGATGCTTATGGGTCAGCGCGAGGGCATAGGCCATGTAGGCAAGTTGGAAGCGGAAGCCGCCGAAATCCTCCTGCCCGTACCCCTTGCCTTTCATCAGTTCCCATTGATTGGGCAGTTGACGGGAGAGATTGTCGAAATGCCGAATATGGCCGACCTGCAACCGGTCCAGCCCTTCCAGCGCATAGGGGTTGCTCAT
>NZ_JBHMET010000159.1:0-3493 GCF_042430365.1 Bradyrhizobium erythrophlei | reverse complement strand
TGGCGCCCCTTGCCAGCTTCGCTTGCTGGCGGGGCAGGAGCACGGCCGGACCATCCCATTAGCGGACTTCCCCAGTTGACGCACGCTTATTGCCGCCGTGCCCAAATGCCGCTTGGGGCAACAGGGCCCCCTGTGTTTGCTGCTCACAGGTCCACAACAAAGTGCTAGGCTCCTCCTTGTCCCAGCGACGTGTTTTCCTGGTCGTTCGGAGGGCGCCGTGACGGAGCACTGGGTCCAAAGGCGATTAGCGGCGATCTTGGCCGCAGACGTGGTCGGCTATTCGGCGCTCATGGAGCGGGCGGAGGAAGCCACCTACGCCGAGTTCGAGCGGCTCAAGCGAGAATTGATCGAGCCCAGCCTCGCCCGCCATGACGGCCGCCTGATCAAGACAACAGGGGATGGCGCTCTGGCCGAGTTCGCAAGTCCGTCGGCTGCCGTGCGATGCGCGGCGGAGATTCAGGAAAGCATCGCGTCAGGCCGAAGCTCCCTTCGGTTACGTATTGGGGTCAATCTCGGGGAGGTTATCGTCGGGGCTGACGGCGATCTTTTTGGCGACGGGATCAACATCGCGGTCCGGCTGGAGGGGATCGCCGATCCGGGCGGCATCCTGATGTCCGAAAAGGTATTCAGCGAGGTCGAAGGCAAGCTGGACGTTGGCTTCGAGGATCGCGGCGAGCAGCATCTCAAGAACATCGCCAAACCGGTTCGGGCTTATGCCGTCTGCGCGGGCGGGCATCGCGCGCTGACCGAGCGGCTAACCATGGCCCCTCCGCTTCCGGACAAACCGTCGATCGCGGTGCTGCCGTTCGAGAACATGAGCGGTGATCCGGAGCAAGAGTATTTTGCGGATGGGATGGTTGAGGAGATCATCACGGCGCTTTCTCGATTCAAATGGCTGTTCGTGATCGCGCGCAATTCGAGCTTTACCTACAAGGGCAAGGCGGTCAACGTGAAGCAGGTCGGGCACGAACTCGGCGTGCGCTATGTCCTTGAGGGGTCGGTGCGCAAGGCGGCGGGGAAAGTTCGCATCACAGGGCAGTTGATTGATGCGGTGTCGGGCGCGCACATCTGGGCGGACAGGTTCGAGCGCGACCTGACCGACATCTTCGCTCTCCAGGACGAAGTAACGGTTGCCGTTGTCTCAGCTATTCAGCCCAAATTGCTTCAAACGGAAATTGCAATGGCGGCGCGGCGGCGACCGGAGAACCTCACCGCCTATGATTTTTACCTACGAGCTGTCCAGCAGAATTACCTAGCGACCCGAGAAGGGTTTGCCGAGGCGCTCAGGCTGGCTCATCGCGCTTTGGAACTCGATCCTCGGTTCGGCCGTGTCGCTGCAATGGCAGGTAGCTGTCATATGAACAACGTCGTTTCTGGCTGTGCCATCGATCCTCAATTCGACCGCAACGAAGCAATTCGGCTTTCTCGCTTGGCATTGAGCATCGACGATGGTGATCCAGACACGTTAGCGGGAGCTGCCATCATCTCGGCGTTCATGGTCGGCGATAGTGATAGCGAGATCGAAATGGCTGACCGGGCGGTCACGCTCAATCCAAATTCATTTATCGCATGGGCCTGCAGAGGCTGGGTCTATATAATTGCGGGGCAGCCGGAAGAAGCGGTCCGGAGCTTTGAATGTGCCATGCGCACGAGCCCGATAGACCCGCTGCTACACCGAGCGTTTGCCGGGATGGGGTATGCCTTTATAGAGCTTGGTCGCTTCGACGAGGCCATCGTCGCGGGGAAGAAAGCTCAACGTCAGAGCCCCTCTTATATGGGAGCTTACCGCTGTCTTGCGTCCGCGTTCGCCCATCTCGGACGCGACACGGAGGCGCGTGACGCGGCAGCGCGTCTGCTTGAGGTCGATCCCGCCTTTACAATATCTGCATGGATCGCCCGGAGCCGGCTGTCAAAAAATACGATGCTGTTGATTGAGGGTTTTCGGAAAGCGGGATTGCCCGAATGAGTCCACGCTCGTCCCCGACGCGGTGAACGAATAGGACGTAGTTGCTGCGATGCATGAGTCCGGAGGTGGCCCAACTCGGACCTCTGATGTCGTCCGCTATTGCGCCGCGAGCGCAGGCACAGCGGTCATAGGCGGCCTGCCCGCGGTGCGGGTTTATGATGGGGTGGACGCCCCGCCGACGGCATCGATGTGCCAAAGTGGAGGTGTTTAGCACCACTTAAGGGAGGCGTCCGTGTCGGAGGTTAGCATAATCGGTCTGGATATCGCCAAGCATGTTTTCCACGCTCATGGAGCAGACGGGAAAGGGCGAGCTATGTTCAGCAAACGGATCAGCCGAGGAAAGCTGCTGGATTTCTTCGCAACCCAGCCGAGTTGCACGGTAGCTCTGGAGGCATGTGGCGGAGCCCATCACTGGGCCCGTCAGCTCGCCCGGCTTGGCCATCAAGTTCGGCTGATCCCTCCCGCGTACGTAAAGCCGTTTGTGAAGCGGCAAAAGAACGACGCGATCGATGCCGAGGCGATCTGCGAAGCAGCGCAGCGGCCGAGCATGCGGTTCGTGGCCGTGAAGAGCGAACAGCAACAGGCGGCGGGTCTGGTGTTTCGGACCCGTGACCTGTTAGTGCGGCAGCGAACGCAGCTCATCAACGCGATCCGGGGACACCTCACCGAATATGGTTGGATCGCGCCCAAGGGCCCGTCGCACGTGGCGATGCTTGCCGACCTGATCGAGGACGAAGCGATGGCCAGCTCGCTTCCCAAAGCGACCCACGCCATGTTCCGATTGATGTTGGACCTGCTGGCCGGCCTCAATGGCAAGATCGCGGATCTCGACCAGGAGATCGCGCGACGTGCTCGCGAGGACGAAGTCTCGCGCCGGCTAATGACCGTTCCCGGCATCGGCCCAATCTCCGCCACCGCGATCGCCGCCCTAGCACCGCCGGCCGAGACCTTTGCCAAAGGCCGTGACTTCGCGGCCTGGCTCGGTCTCACGCCTCTTCAAAGATCGACAGGCGGCAAGCAGAAGCTCGGTGCGACATCCAAGATGGGCGAACGCACGCTCAGGCGCCTTCTCATCATCGGCAGCAGCGCGGTCGTGCAACAGGCGAGCAAACGCGGTGCGCCAAGGGGGTCGTGGCTCGAACAGATGCTGGCTCGCAAGCCGCGGATGCTGGTAACCGTCGCGCTCGCCAACAAGATGGCGCGGATCGTCTGGGCGCTACTTGTCAAGCAGGAGAATTACAGGGCTCCGGTCGCCGCCAAGGCGTGATCCTGGCGGACCTGAGGTCGTCGGAGATGTAGTCGGTCGAAGGAGGGTATGGCGCAACAGTCGGTGAGACGAGGCCGGAAGAACCAGGCGTACTCATCGTGCCTAGAGCACGCTTTTATGATTTGGTTCCGGTCTGCGAACTCCCATACGGGCCCGCAGCTTCATCGCTGCACCATCAGAGGCCGGACAGATGGCAGCATCCGACTACGTGCCGATCTTCCTCAAAAATCGCTTGCATCTCGCGGGGCGTCCACAGATGA
>NZ_JBHMET010000158.1:27852-65803 GCF_042430365.1 Bradyrhizobium erythrophlei | reverse complement strand
CAGCGCCACCCTGCTCCAAAGCTCCACAGGAACCCGAAAGCATCACAAGCTCTCAGGGTGACGGGTCTAATTTTTCCGCGCGTCCAATCCGAAAGAGCGTTAACCGCCCTCGCCACCGCGCGTATTCTCCAGATTGCCAGCCGATGGCCTTTGTGCTTTTCACTTCCTATATTCCAACGGGATCATCGAGATTTAAGTCCGGAAAACGCCTTTGATCGCCAATTTCTCCAAGCCAGCCCTCGTTCTGGCGCTGCTGGCGGGCGCCGCGCTGGCCGAGCCCGCGCAGGCCCAATCCGCCGCGGAAGGCCAGAAACTCGCCTTCGATCGCGGCAAGGGCAACTGCCTGACCTGCCATGTCATCAAGGGCGGCGACCTGCCCGGCACGATCGGCCCGGAGCTGGTCGGCCTCAAGGGAAAGTACAGCCGCGACGATCTGATCGCGATCGTATCGGATGAAACCAAGCGCAACCCGCAGACCGTGATGCCTCCGTTCGGACGAAACCGGATCCTGTCCGAGCAGGAGATCAACGCGGTGGTGGATTTCCTGCTGACGCTGTGACGGCACGGCGCGAGCATTGGGAGATTGTCAGATGAGCATCACGGACCATGAGATTTCGGCGACGCGCCGGCTGCTGCTGAAGGGCGCAGGCGTTGCCGCCCTGATCGGCTTCGGCGTCGTTCCCTTCGACGTGCCGCAGGCGCTTGCCGCCGCGAACGACAAATATCCGGAAGAGGCGTTCAAGCAGAAAAACGAGGCCGATGCGATCAAGGCGCTTTACGGCCGGAGCGCCGAGCCCTCGGACAAGGTGAAGATGGATGCGCCCGAGATCGCCGAGAACGGCGCGGTGGTGCCGGTCTCGGCCACCACGACCCTTGCCGATGTCAGCTCGATCTCGTTCCTGGTCAGCGAGAACCCGATCGCGCTGGTGGCATCCTACAAGATCCCGGCCGGCACGCTGCCTGGTGTCGCCAACCGCATCAAAATGGCGAAGACCAGCAATATCACCGTGATCGTCGAGGCCGGCGGCAAGCTCTACAGCGCCACCAAGGAAGTCAAAGTCACCGTCGGCGGCTGCGGCGGCTGAACATGATGAGATTCGATCCGAACCGCGAATTCGCTGCTCCCCCTCTCCCGCTTGCGGGGGAGGGTCGGGGTGGGGGTTTCGCCGCGATCGACACTCTTCGTGTGGAGAGAGCCCCCACCCGTATCGCATCTGGCGATGCGATACGACCTCCCCCGCAAGCGGGAGAGGTGAAAAGACCCTGCGGATGGGCCGCTTCAAATATCGAGGAATAGTCAGATGGCTTCGAGCATTCGCGTGCGCGCCACATCGAACGGTGACACCACCGAGGTGCAGGCGCTGATCCAGCATCCGATGGATTCCGGCTTCGTCAAGGACGCCAAGGGCGAGACGATTCCGCCGCATTTCATCCAGCAACTGACCTTCGAATATGACGGCAAGGCGGTGTTCGTCGCCGACTGGGGCGGCGGCGTCTCCAAGGACCCCTATGTGAAATTCGCCTTCAAGGGCGGCAAGAAGGGCGACGATCTGAAGGTCAGTTGGGTCGACAACAAGGGCGCGACCGACACCACCACGGCGAAGATTCAATGATGCTGCGGTCCGCAATCCATGCCGCGGCGGCGGTGGTCGCGCTGAGCGTGCTGGCACTCGCGCCGTCGGCCCGTGCGGTCGACAGCGTCGATCCGGTGGCCGACGCGAAGGCGTTCCAGAAGTACTTCACCGGCAAATTCCCCAAGCTGAAGCCTGAGGATTTCGTCAACGGCCCCTACTCGATGGACGCCGACCTGCACCGGCAGTGGGAGGAGAAGGAGCAGTTTCCGCCCTACGAGTTCTCGCTCGAGAACGGCAAGGAGATGTTCACCACGCCGTTCAAGAACGGCAAGACCTATGAGGACTGCTTCCCGAACAAGGGCATCGGCATCCGCCAGAACTATCCCTATTTTGACGAGAAGGAAGGCAAGGTCATCACGCTGGAGCTCGCGCTGAACCGCTGCCGCGAGGCCAATGGCGAGGCGCCGTTCTCCTATCTGAAGGACGAGATGGCGGCGCTCACCGCCTACATGGCCTTTACCTCGCGCGGCAAGCCGATGGACATCAAGATCCCGAACGACCCGCGGGCGCTCGAGGCCTATCAAAAGGGCAAGGAGTATTTCTACACCCGCCGCGGCCAGCTCAATTTCTCCTGCGCGACCTGCCACATCCAGAGCCCGGGCGAGCGCATCCGCGCCGAGGTGCTGGCGCCGGCGCTGGGCATCCTCAACGCGATGCCGATCTACCGTTCGGAATGGAACGGCATGGGTACAACCAGCCGACGCTTCACCACCTGCAACAGCCAGATCCGCGGCGTGCCGCTCAACCCGCAGGACGACGAGTACCGCAACCTCGAATATTATTTGTCCTATGTCAGCAATGGCCTGCCGATCTCGGGTCCGGGAGCACGACCATGAGCGCGGCCATGACCAGAGCGTTCGCTGCATCGCTGCTGCTGCTCGCGAGCGCGGGCGCAGCGTTGGCCGCCTCTGAAGCCGACTACAAGGCGGCCTATGCCGCGGCTGAGACCGCGAACAAGGAAGCCGGCAGCCTGCGCAACCAGTGGACTACGACGGCCGCGACGCTCGCCGCCGCGAAAAAGGCCGGCGACGCCGGCGATTTCGACACCGCCGTGGCGCAGGCCAGGGAAGCCGAGGCGCTGGCAAGGGCATCGATCTTCCAGGCCACCAGCGAGAAGGAACGCTGGAAGGATCTGGAAGTTCGTTAGAGAGTTTGAGATGAGGTCGAACCGCGAAGGCACAGCGCTCCCTCTCCCGCTTGCGGGGGAGGGCTGGGGTGGGGGTGCCTCCGCGAAGAAGACCGTGTGGAGAGAGCCCCCACCCGTAGCGCATCTGCCGATGCGCTACGACCTCCCCCGCAAGCGGGAGAGGTGACGTTATGACCATCCGCCGCCGGGATTTTCTGAAAGCTGGGGCCGCTGTATCGTTGACGGCCGGCCTGCCGCGCCTTGCGCGCGGCGGCGAGACATCGGGTGTCTACGATCTCGAGCGCTTCGGCAATGCGCGCATCCTGCACATCACCGATACGCACGCCCAGCTCCGGCCGGTGTTCTTCCGCGAGCCCAGCGTCAATCTCGGCATCGGCGCGATGGCGGGCCAGCCGCCGCACCTGGTCGGCAAGGCCTTCCTCGACCGCTTCGGCATCCGCCCCGACAGCGCCGACGCCTATGCGTTCACCTTTGTCGAGTTCGAGAAGGCGGCCGCCCGCTTCGGCAGGCTCGGCGGCTTCGCGCATCTGAAGACGTTGGTCGATCGCCTGCGCAACGATGTCGGCACCGGCCGCTCATTGCTGCTCGACGGTGGCGACCTCTGGCAGGGCACCGCGCTTGCCAACGCCATGAAGGGCGCCGACATGGTGGAGGCCGCCAACCTGCTCGGCATCGAGGCGATGACCGGCCATTGGGAATTCACCTATGGCGAGAACGCGCTGCGCGACAATCTCGCGCGCTTCAAGGGCGAGTTCCTGGCGCAGAACGTGTTCCTGACCGAGGAAGCCGCCTTCAACGACGCCAGGGCGTTCGATCCGGCCTCGGGCCGCGTGTTCAAGCCGTCTGTCATCAAGGAGATCGGCGGCCATCGCATCGCGGTGATCGGCCAGGCCTTTCCCTATGTGCCGATCGCGCATCCGAAGCGCTTCACGCCGGACTGGACATTCGGCATCCGCGACGAGGAGCTGCAGAAGCTCGTCGACGGCCATCGCAGCAACGACAAGGTCGATGCCGTGATCCTGCTGTCGCACAACGGCATGGACGTCGACCTCAAGCTCGCAAGCCGCGTCACCGGCATCGACGTCATCCTCGGTGGCCACACCCATGATGCGATCCCGCTGCCGATCACCGTGACCAATGCCGGCGGCGTCACGCTGGTGACCAATGCGGGCTCGAACGGAAAATTCCTCGGCGTGCTCGACCTCGATCTCGGCAAGGGCAAGGTCGCCAATGTGCGCTACCGGCTGCTGCCGGTGTTCTCTGAGCTGTTGAAGCCCGATCCGGCGATGCAGGTCCTGATCGACAAGATGCGCGAGCCGCATGTCGGCGAGTGGAGCGACAAGCTCGCCTCGGCCGACCGCCTGCTCTATCGCCGCGGCAATTTCTCCGGCACGGTCGATCAATTGATCTGCGACGCGCTGCTCCACGAGCTCAACGCCGAGATCGCGCTCTCGCCCGGCTTCCGCTGGGGCCTCACCACGCTCGCCGGACAGCCGCTGACCATGGAAGACGTGCTGTCGGAAACCGCGATCAGCTATCCCGAGACCTACGTCGCGACCATGACCGGCGGCCAGATCAAGGACGTGCTCGAAGACGTCTGCGACAACCTCTTCAACACCGACCCCTACTACCAGCAGGGCGGCGACATGGTCCGCGTCGGCGGCCTCGCCTACACCTGCACGCCGGCGGAAACGGTAGGCAAGCGCATCTCCGAGCTCAAGCTCGCGAACGGCCGCCATCTCGAAGCCAACAAGTCCTACAAGGTCGCCGGCTGGGCGTCGGTCAACGAGCAGAACGGCGCGCCGGTCTGGGACGTCGTCGCCAAACATCTGCGCGCGGGACGTCCGCCGAACCGGGACGCGCCGGGCGTGACGCTGAAGGGCGTCGAGGACAATCCGGGCATTGCAGGGCTGTGACGATGCGGCGCGCAGGTTTCTTCGTTGCTTGCGTCGCTGCGTTGATCGCGCTCGCGGCACCTGCCACAGCCCAGCTCGCACCGCTGCAGGACAAGCCGTTCGCCGAGCACAAGGTCGTGCTGCAGCTCTCCGACAACGATCCGAGGAAGCAAGGCCTCGTCATCAGCGTCGCCAGCAATCTGATGAAGCATTACGACCCCGACAAGGTCGCGGTCGAGATCGTCGCCTTCGGCCCCGGCATCGAGCTGCTCAAGCCCGATAACCCTAATCGCAAGTTGATCGAGAGCCTGGTTGCGCAGGGCGCGCGGGTTGATATCTGTCTCAACACCGTCGACACGATCGAGCGGGATACCAGCAAGCGGCCAGACTACATCGCCGCGGCCACACCCGTGCAGGTCGGCGTCGCCCAGATTCTGCTGCTGACGGAGAATGGCTACACGCTGGTGAGGCCATAGCTCTCATCGAGGACGCTGAAATGCTGCGCCGTCTTGCCGCCGCCGCTGCCGTCTCGATCGCGCTCGCCACGAGCGCCTTCGCCGGCGACAAGCCGCACCGCATCGCGATCCATGTCGACCAGTACGATTCGCGGGTCATGAACATGGCGCTCAACAATGCCACCCACCTGATCGAATATTACCGCGCCAGGAACGAGGACGTGGACATCGACATCATCACCTACGGCCCCGGCGTGCACATGCTGCGCGCCGATACATCGCCCGTGCGGGACCGTATCCAGCAACTGAAGACCATGGCCACCGCCGGCAAGGTGCAGTTTTCCGTCTGCAACAACACCAAGCAGGCCATGGAGAAGGCCGAGGGCCACGAGATTCCCATGGTGTCTGACGTCATCATCGTACCATCAGGCGTGGTGCGACTGATGGAATTGCAGGAGCAGGGCTGGAGCTACGTCCGGCCGTAGGGGTTCGCTCCTTCCCACAATCATCCCGGCTCCAACCCCGTCACCTCAGCGCAATGGCTTCGCCGTCGCGCTGAGGTGGCGGGGATGGTTTTGCTTTGAACGGACCCTACCTATGGAATAATCTCCTCCACAAGACTCAATCCGGGGAATAGGTCAGCCGTCATGATCTTTCGTCAGCTCTTCGACAGCGTTTCCGGCACCTATAGCTATCTGCTCGCGAGCCGCGCTGGCGGCGAGGCGCTGATCCTCGATCCTGTGCTGGAGAAGGCCGACCGCTACTGCAAGCTCCTGCAGGAGCTTGACCTGCGCCTGGTCAAGGCGGTCGACACGCATCTGCACGCCGACCACGTCACCGGCCTCGGCGAGCTGCGCGACCGCACGCAATGCATCACCATCATGGGCGAGCAGAGCAAGGCCGACGTGGTGTCGATGCGCGTCTCCGACGGCGACAGGGTCACGATCGAGGGCCTGTGCCTGGAGGCGATGTACACGCCCGGCCACACCGACGATTCCTACAGCTATTTGATGGGCGATCGCGTCTTCACCGGCGACACGCTGTTGATCCGCGGCACCGGCCGCACCGATTTCCAGAACGGCAGCGCGCGGGCGCAATACGAGTCGATCTTCAATCGGCTGCTCAAGCTACCCGACGAGACCATGGTGTTCCCCGCCCATGACTACAAGGGCGACACCGTCTCCACCATCGGCGAGGAGAAGCGCTATAATCCGCGCCTGCAGGTGAAATCGGTCGACGACTATGTCGAGCTGATGAACAATCTCCATCTGCCGAACCCGAAAATGATGGATGTCGCCGTGCCTGCCAACATGCATGTCGGCCTGCACCAGGACGAGCTCACCAAGCAGGGCCTCGCGCTGACCGCGTGCGACGCCATCGCAAGTCTCGGCCGGCCGGACATCCTGCTGGTCGACCTGCGCGAGACCGGCGAGCGGATCAAGCACGGCATGCTCGCCGGCGCGTTGCATGCGCCCTATCCCTCGATCGGCGAGAGCCTGCAGCCCGGCGGCATGCTGCGCGAGGTCGCGGCCGCAACCGGCCGCCGCGTGGTGTTCTTCTGCGCCTTCGGCGAGCGCTCGGCGATGGCGGTGGCCGCCGCGAAGAAGGCGGGGCTTGAGAACACGGCGCATATCGAAGGCGGCATCGACGCCTGGAAGAAGGCCGGCGGGCCGGTCATGCACGGGTGAATTTGTAGCCCGGATGGAGCGAAGCGAAATCCGGGGCCACCGCCGACGCGGTACAATCCCGGATTTCGCTTCGCTCCATCCGGGCTACGACTTCACTGCGTCACCCGCTGCAATTCCGCGGTCAGCCGGTCCAGCGCCTCCGCCAGCATCACGCCGCCGCACACGGTGAGCCGTTCCGGCACCACGAGGCGCTTGCCGGGCGGATAGAAGCGCGCGAGCGCGGGATGCAGCAGGAAGGCACGGCCATCGTCCTCGGCGCGGTCGCCCGCTTCCGACACCAGGATGAAATCCGGCCGCAGTTTCACGATCGCCTCCAGCGAGGCGAAGCCGCCGGCACTGAAGCCGAGCTCGCCGGCGGCATTGACGAGGCCCGCCTCCGACAGCAGCGAATTGACCAGGCTGTCGTCGCCGGACACAAAGCCGCGCCGCGCCAGTGGCAGCACGCGATAATGACGCCCGGTTGCGGTTGCCCGCGCCAGCGCGATCGCGGCATCGAGGCGCGCGATCTCGGCCGTCGCGCGCTCCGGATGCTCAACGACATCACCCATCGCGCGGGTCTGGTCCTTCACCTCGTCCAGCGTGCGCGGCACCGTGAACTCGACGAGATGCAGTCCTTTCGCCTTCAAGAGGTCGCGCGTGGTGCGCTTGTCGAACAGGCTCGCCACGACGATGTCGGGCTTCAGCAAGAGCACGTCCTCGGCGCCGCCGGAGAGGATCGGATAGCGCCGCGCTTCGCCTGCCGCCCAGGACTGCCAGTCGTCGCGCGAGAAGCGGCTGAGGCCGAGGATCTGGTCGGGATCGGCGAGCGTGAGCAGCAACTGGTCGCTGCAAACATTCATCGAGACGATCCGTGGCCCGACGGCAAGCGACGCGCTGCAGGACAGCGTCCAGATCAGAACTGCAAGCAGTAGTGCGTGAACAGATGTGACGAAGTGCCGGCCGCTAAGAAACTGCGCCCCCTCTCCCGCTTGCGGGGGAGGGCTGGGGTGGGGGCTCTCTCCGCGAATCGCATTGTGGAGAGAGCCCCCACCCGCATCGCATCTTTGATGCGATGCGACCTCCCCCGCAAGCGGGAGAGGTGAAGCGACCTTGCGGCGCAGCGCACGCATCACACATCCGCCCAGGGCACGATCACCGCCTCACCCTGATACTCGGCACGGTAGGCGCTGATCCGGAACACGTTGGCCATCACCACCTCGGACAGCGCCTCCAGCGGCGCGCCCTGCGACGCCAGCCGGCCTTCGCTGAGCACCAGCACGTGGTCGGCGAAGCGTGCGGCAAGTCCGAGATCGTGGGTCACCACGATGACGAGCACGCCCTTGTCGGCGACCACGCGAAGATTCTGCATCACGTCGATCTGGTGACGCGGGTCGAGCGAGGCGGTCGGCTCGTCGGCGAGGATCACAGGCGCTTCCACCGCCAGCACGCGCGCCAGCGCGACGCGGCTGCGTTCGCCGCCGGAGAGCTCGGTGACGCGGCGGTCGCTAAAGGCAACGACGTCGACCGCCTGCATCGCCCGCAGCACCGCCTCCATATCCTTCGGCGACAGCCGCGCCGGATCGGTCGCGCCATGCGGATAGCGGCCGAGCGCGACGATGTCGCGCGCCGGCAGCGGCCAATGCACCATGTGCCCCTGCGGCAGATAGGCAAAGCGTTTTGCGCGTTCGCGCAGCGACAGCGACGACAGCTTTTCGCCGCCGATCTGGATCGTGCCATCAGACGGAATCAATCCGGCCAGCGCCCGCAGCAGCGTGGTTTTGCCGGCGCCATTCGGCCCAACCAAAGCGACCAGATGGCCCGGTGACAGCGACAGCGAGATGTCATGCAGCACCTTGCGGCTGCCGAGCGATGCGTTGAGGTTGGTTGCCGACAGCAGCGTCATGCGACCCCTCCGCCGAGCGCGCGGCGTTCGCGCAGGATCAGGTTGAGGAAGAATGGCACGCCGATGATCGAGGTCAGCACGCCGACCTTGATATCCGAGGTCGAGGGAATGACGCGCACCGCGATGTCGGCGGCCAGCAGCAGCGCCGAACCCGCGAGCGCGCTCGGCACCAAGAGCCGTGCCGGGTCGTGGCCGACCAGGGGCCGCATCAGATGCGGCGCGACCAGGCCGATGAAGCCGATCGTGCCGGTGACGGCCACCGCGCCGCCGACGCCAAGCGCGACGCCGGTGATCACGAGCAGGCGCAATCGCCCGACATCGACGCCGAGGCTTTGCGCCGCCTCCTCGCCGAGCGTCAGCGCGCGGAAGCTGCTGGCCTGGCTCAGCAGGATGACGGCGCCGGCGATGATGAACGGCAGCGCCAGCGCGACATGCTGGAAGCTGCGGTCCTCCAGCGAGCCGAGCAGCCAGAACGCAATCTCCAGCACCACGAAGGGATTGCTGGAGAGATTCATCACCAGCGCGGTGGCAGCCCCCGCGAAGCTCGAGATCGCGAGCCCGGCGAGAATCAAGATCAACAGACCGGTGTTGCGGCCGGCAATCGCGAGCAACGCGAATACGGAGCCGAAGGCAGTGATGATCGCCGCGACCGGCAGCGCGTAGGAGCGCACATCGGCGAGCCCCAGTGCGATCACTAGCACCGCCCCAAATGCGGCCGATTGCGGCGCGCCGAACAACTCCGGCGAGGCCAGCGGATTGCGCAGCAGGCCCTGCAGCGCCGCGCCCGACAAGCCCAGGATGCCGCCGATCGCGAGCGCCAGGATGGTCCGCGGCAGGCGGATCTCGCGCACGATCACCTGGGAGACGTCGCTGCCGCCGCCGAACAGCGCCTCGATCACCGCGAGCGGCGACAGCCGCACCGGCCCGATGCCGAGCGAGATCAGCACCAGCAGCACCACGAGCGCGATCAGCGCCGCGGTCGCGCCAAACCGCCGCCGCGCCGCGACTTCGGCCGCAAAAGCAAAATCCTGCACGCTCATCGGGCCATGCTCATACAGCGATTGCAGTGGCAGACAAGCGACACCTCGGCAAAAAGCGCAATCCCTCGGCCCCTGCCCCAGTTTGGCCCGGATTGACTTGGGCCGCGGCCGAACCCTAGATGGCCGGGACGGTTCCTGAAATTGGGATCAAAAGGGAATGCGGTACGGGGAAACTGCCCCTCAAGCCGCGGCTGCCCCCGCAACTGTATGCGGTGAATCCTTCGTCATAGGCCACTGGGCACCTCGGTCCTGGGAAGGCGACGAAGGGTAACGACCCGCGAGCCAGGAGACCTGCCGTCAGCCGTGGTCACACGCGAAGATGTCGGTCGGGGAGTACAGACATTAGCTTCACCTGATGCTGAACGCACGACGGTGAGACTTGGTTCGCGGTGACGTGCCACTGACGTCTACCGAGGTCTCCATTGTCTTGCTTCGCTTCAATCCGCCGGCGGCATGCGCTTCTGCTCGCATCGACGGTGCTCGCGCCGGCATTCTGTGTCGGCGGCGCGCTGGCGCAATCGGCGCCGCCCGAGCAGCTACCTCCGATCGAAATCACCAAGCCGGGCGACCAGAACCTGACCCGCGCCAGGCCGACCAATGCGGAGACCGCTGCGCCGGCTCGTCCGGCACCGGGCAACACGCAGACGACCAACACGGGAAGCGGGACCGGGACAGGCGCGACATCGTCAGGCGCTGGCACGGGCGGGACTGGCGGCGGGCGTCAATTCGCCGGGATCGTTGGCGCATCCTCAACCGTGATCACCGCCGACGACATCGCGCATTCGCCGGTGCAGTCGCTCCCGGAAATCCTCGCACAGGTTCCGGGCGTGCAGCTGCAGTCCTTCTTTGGCGGGATCAACGGCGCCAAGACCTCGGTCGACCTGCGCGGCTTCGGCGCGTTCGCCTCCGACAACGTGCTTTTCCTGCTCAACGGCCGCCGCCTCAACGACATCGACAAGGCCGGCTTCGACCTCACCACGATCCCGCTCGACTCGATCGAACGCATCGAGATCACCCGCGGCAACAGCGGCGCCGTGCTCTATGGCGACAACGCGGTCGGCGGCGTCGTCAACATCATCACCAAGTCCGGCGTCGGCGGACCACCGGTTGCGATCAAGGCCGAAGCGGGCGTCGGCTCGTTCAACTCGCGCCTGGCCGCGGTTTCCGCCGCAGTCAATTCCGGACCGTGGTCGACGTCGTTCTATGGCAACGGCATCAAGTCCGACGGCTATCGCGCCAACAATGCGCTCGACCAGCGCAACGGCGTCGGCAACATCAACTACACCACGCCCGACCTCACCGCGTTCCTGACCGTCACAGGCAGCGATCAGAAACTGGGCCTCCCCGGCGGCCGGCTGGTC
The DNA here is from genome assembly GCF_042430365.1 of Bradyrhizobium erythrophlei. Classification (GTDB taxonomy): domain Bacteria; phylum Pseudomonadota; class Alphaproteobacteria; order Rhizobiales; family Xanthobacteraceae; genus Bradyrhizobium; species Bradyrhizobium erythrophlei. Next base: position 54,701 of record NZ_JBHMET010000158.1, on the reverse strand, counting down.
GATCCGTCGATCGGTCTCAACGAACTGGCCACCGATCGCAGAGGCGCTGCCACGCCCTTCGACTACGCCAACCAGCAGGCCGCCAGCGCCACCGCCGGCTTCACCAAGACCCTGATGAACGGTGTCGACCTCATCGTCGACGGCGGTTACCGGAAGCGGGACACGCAGAGCGCCTTCTTCGGTCCGGTCCCGTTTGCGTCACCATTTCCGAGCTTCTTCTCCACCTATAACGACGCGTCCTTGCAAACCTGGTCACTGACGCCGCGGTTGAGCGTGAAGAACGCGGTCCTCGGAATGCCTTCGACGCTCCTGACCGGTATCGATTATTACGATTCGACATTCCATCAGGAGCGCGGCGCGTTCAAAGGCTTGCCACCCGGCCACACCTACGACCTGTCGCAACGGACGCTGGCCGGCTATTGGCAGCACACCCTCGGGCTGCTGCCGACCACCGATTTCTCCTATGGCGCAAGAGTTCAAAACACCAGCCTGAGCGCGCGAGACCGCTACAATCCCAACGCGCCCGATTGCGCCACGTTCTTCAATTGCAGTGCCCAAGCCTTCCCGCTTGACAGCAACGAGACGCAATACGCGCTCCATGTCGGCGTCGAGCATCGCTTCACCGACGCGTTCTCGGTGTTCGGCCGCGCGGCGCGTGCGTTCCGTACGCCCGACGTCGATGAGCGCGTGTCATCGGGTCCGGCTTTCGACCCGTTCTTCACTCCGCTGCCACAGAACTTCCAGCTCAAGACCCAGACCTCGGAGGACGCCGAGCTCGGCTTCCGCGTCAAGACCAATCAATTTCAGGTGCAGACGAGCGCCTATGTGATGGACCTGCAGAACGAGATCCACTTCAACCCGGTCCTGTTCTACAACGTCAACCTCGATCCGACCCGCCGCTACGGCGCCGAGACCAGTGCCTCGCTGCGCGTCAGCGACACCGTGACCCTGCGCGGCGGCATGGCCTATACCCGCGCCGTCTTCCGCGAGGGACAGTTCGCGGGCGACGACGTGCCGCTGGTGTCCCGCTACACCGGCAATCTCGGCGTCACCTGGAATATCTGGCAGAACTACCTGGTGTTCGACGCCACGGTGCGCGCCTGGAGCACGCGCATCATGGACAACGACCAGGCCAACACCCAGAGCCGCATTCCCGGCAATGCCACCGCCGATCTGAAGCTGAGCGGACAGTATGACCACTTCTTCTGGTCGGTCGGCGTGAACAATTTGTTCAACGCGCTGTACTACGACTACGCCATCGCGAGCTCGTTCACGGCCGGCCGCTTCTCGGCCTACCCGCTGCCCGGGCGGACCTACACGGTCAGGGCCGGCGCGACGTTCTGAGGAGCCTCATGATGACGCGGCCGGGCGATCCGCCGCGTCATCTCCCGGCGTTACAAGCGCCCGCGAATTGGGTAAGATCGCAGCCGACGATCGAACCGGGTTCGCAGGGGAAACGCATGGGCAAGGCCGGCAGCAAGAGCAAAGGCGCCAAGACGGATCAGGACAAATCGAAGAAGCCGCCGCCTCCGCCGTCGCAGGATGACGACGACGATGAGGACGGCGACATCGCCACGCCGAAGCGCGACCGCTACGGCAATGATGATGAGCCGTTGTGAGACGCGGCTGATATTTATCCACATGTCGTCCCGGCCTAGTGCGCAATTGCGCACGGGGGGCCGGGACCCAGAGCCACCGTTGCGCGTTGCGTGGCACGTCGGGGCCAGACTTCGCTTCACAACACGCGCCTGTGGCTATGGGTCCCGGCCTGCGCCGGGACGACACGTTGAGGCATCGCGCAAAAATCCCTCACCCTCGATCGTCCTGATGGTCTCGCGATCGAGCAGATGCGCGCCAAAACCGCCGCGCGCCAGCGACGCCGCGATCTGGGGTGAAGCAAGCAGCATGGCGACCGTCATCGCCAACGGCACGGCGCTCAGCCGGTCGAGGCGGACGGGCGTCAATTCCTCGGTGCTGCCCTGATACGACTCGCGGCCTGACCAGAGCCGCCAGCATTCCCGGATCACGTCGCGGCGCGTGGCGTCGCGCGATGCGCTGCCGAGCAGCGCCTGCATAGCCAGGTGCGTGCGTACGCCGGCCCGGCTGTCGGGCAGCGCGGCAGGCGTCTCGCCAAGCGAAACGCGGAGTAGCAGGTCGACCAGGTCGGTGCCCGCGCAATGGGCGTTCATCGGCTCGACCAGCCGCGGATTGCAGTCGATCAACAGTGGCGTCGTGCTGTCGAGCGGCATGATGACATCGACCGACAGCGCGCCGTGCCAGCCAAGATGCGCGCCGATCGTCTCGAAATAGCCGCGTATGGCGGGCCGGCTCACGCTCTCCTTGATCGCCTCGCCGCCGCCGACTCCCGGCGCGACCTGGCGGTAGGCGTGGAAGCCGAGGAGCCTGCCGCCAGAGAACACCGACTGCGCCTTCTCGGTGGTGCCGGTGATGAGGTCCTGCACCAGCACCTCGCCATCGAAGCCGCGGCTCGACTCGAGCTCATAAAGCGCAAGGTTGAGATCGCTCTCGTCGCGCACGAACCAGATGCCGCGGCTGGCGGTGCCGACCGATGTCTTGACGACGGAGGGGAAACGCAACGCGCCGCGCAGCGCATCGGCCGACGTCACGATCTGGGTCGGCGGCTGCGGCAGACCGAGCCGATCGAGCAGCCGGCTGAAGCCCGCCTTGCTGTGCACGGCGCGGTAGCTCGCAAAATCCGGCAATGCCAGGCCGGCGCGGCCGGCAAGGCGTTCGGCCGCCCGCGCAAACACGAAGCCCTGCTCATGGGTCGGCAGCAGAACATCGAAATGGCCGGCGGCGAGACGCCGCTCGATGAAACGAAGGAAGCCGGCCGGATCGGCGCGCAGCCCGGGACAATGATGGAACCTGCGCACGAAGCGCGAGTAGCGCGCCAGGCACCAGTGCGAAGGATCGCAAACCTCGACGTGGTGGCCGGCCAGCCCGAGGATCGTGATCGCCTCGCGCGCGGAGGTGCTCGCCCCCTCCGACACCAACACCCGGAGCTTCGTTGCCGCATCGATCATGGCTCGATCATCGCCGCACGACGGCCTGTTGTCGCCGCCTTTAATGCCACATGCGTCAATCCGGCCTGCGGCATCGGGCATGATCCCTTCGGAAAACCGATGCCCGCTTTGCGCTATAGCGCGATGAGATGAGGTCGAATGGCGACCGCAAAGGAACTGCGCCCCCTCTCCCGCTTGCGGGGGAGGGTTGGGGTGGGGGTGTCTCCACGAGTCGGAATCTTTGAGTGGATATAGCCCCCACCCGCCGCGCTCTTCGAGCGCAGCGACCTCCCCCGCAAGCGGGAGAGGTAGAGCGAGCCCGTGGGGAGATCGATTCAACCAAGGATCATCCTGATTTGGTAGCGCCGCATCGGGTCCTAGATCATGCCACTGCCGGGGCAGCCATGCAGCGGCGTTCATGGACAATTAGCGGCCAGCCTCTATTTTCGGCCGGCCCTTGCCGGGCTTGGAAATCAGGGGTTTCGGTCCGATGGTCGACGTTCTGGCCGCACCGCAGCAAACGAAGGCCGACAGCGCGCTGCGCACGCTGACGGGGATCTCGGTCGCGCATTGGGTCAGCCATTTCCATATCTTTGTGCTGCCGATGCTGTTCCCGTTCCTGAAGCAGCAGCTCGGCGTCGGCTATGTTGAGCTCGGTTTTGCGCTGACGGTGTTCGCGGTGGTCTCCGGCCTGACGCAGGCGCCGATCGGCTACCTCGCGGATCATATCGGCGCGCGCATAATCCTCCTGATCGGGCTCTCCATCGGCGGCTGCGCGCTGATCGGCCTCGGCCTGGATTTGAGCTATTCCTCGCTGATCGTCAGCGCCGTGCTGCTTGGACTCGCGAACAGCGTCTATCATCCGGCCGACTACGCGATCCTGTCGGCCCATATGGACGAGGCGCGGATGGGCCGCGCCTTTTCGATTCACACCTTTGCCGGCTTCCTCGGCGGCGCGGTGGCGCCTGCGATCATGGCGGCGCTGGTCGCTGCGATCGGCGGCTTCGGTGCGCTCATCGTGGCCGGCGCGGTCGGCCCCCTGGTGGCGCTGTTCCTGATCGTGCTCGGCATTCCCGATGCCGGCGCCAACAAGGGCAAGGCCAAGGACGACTCGGCACCGAAGGTCAGCGTGATCACGCCGGCGATCATGGTGCTGACGGTCTTCTTCACGCTGCTGAGCCTGTCGACATCAGGCATCAACAATTTCGGCGTGGTCGCGCTGATGAGCGGCTACGGCAGCTCGTTCTCAACGGCCAATGTCGCACTGACCGCGTTCCTGGGTGCCAGCGCTGCGGGCGTGCTCGCCGGCGGCTATCTCGCTGACTGGACCCAGCGCCACAGTCAGGTCGCCGCCGCCTGCTTCGCCGTCAATGCCGGCATCGTGCTGCTCATTGCACTGGTCAACCTGCCTTCGGTGGTGCTCACGCTCGCAATGGGACTGGCCGGGTTCCTTGGCGGCGTGATCGCGCCATCCCGCGACATGATGGTGCGCAATGCCGCCCCGCCCGGCGCCGCCGGCCGTGCGTTCGGCATCGTCTCCACCGGCTTCAACTTCGGCGGCATCGTGAGCCCGCTGCTGTTCGGTTGGATCATGGACCAGCACATGCCGCATTGGGTGTTCGGCGCTTCGGTCGCGTTCATGGTGCTGACCGTGCTGCTGACGCTGGTCACCGAGCGCAGGCCTTAGACTTGCGAAACTACAATCCGGGTGTCCACTGCCCGATAAATGCAAGCTGCCGTTCGGAATCAAAAATGACCCTTGTTCCGAACTGCTGACAGGTCTCATCCAGCGCCTGCCGGACCCATTCGACGTCCCGCGGCGATGGAATGGAGAGGCGAAAGTTCTTGATCTGCAGCGGAACCAGTTTGAGAGCTTGGAGGCTTCCGTTCACCGGATCCAGGTCGGCGAAATACATCACCGCGAGGTCGTCGCGGTAGCGCTCGTAACCGCTGATACCCTCATAGTCGTTCAGAAAATCACCGCAGCCATAGAGAATGAGGCCGCCTCGATAGACTTCGATCGCTCTCGGATGATGCGAAGAATGCCCGTGAACGATCGACACGCCCGCCTTGTCGATCAGGGCCCGGGCAAAAATCCTTTGCTCGTCGGGAATGCGATATCCCCAATTGGATCCCCAATGGATCGAAACGACGATGAGATCGTCCGGCCTCCTGAGGGCGTTGACCTGGTCGGCGACCTCGAACGCGCTCGCCTCGCACAGGTCAGGCAGCAGGTTGATGCCCGCAGCATCTGATTTCGCCGCCCACGCGAACGGGATGCCGCTCGATGGCGATCCGAACGAAAAGATCAGGAGCCGGGCGCTGGCAAGGTTCAGCGCTGCGGGCGCGCGCGCTTCGCGATCGTTGCGGCCTGCGCCGGCCGCTCTTATACCAAGCTTCTGCAAGGTCGCCAGCGTCTCCAGCAGACCGGCGCGGCCCCAATCGAGCACATGGTTGTTGGCCAACACACAGCAGTCGATCTTGGCTGCCGCGAGACATTCGGCATTCTCCGGGCTGATGCGGTAGTTGATGCCCTTGATCGCGCGGTCGTTGCTGCGGGTCACGGCCGTTTCGAGATTGATGATCCGCGCGTCCGGCTCCATGCACGCCAATTGGTCCAATGCCGCGCCCCAGACGTAGGACGATTCGTTGCCGCGCGGAATGGGCCCGTTCGCTTGCTCGGCGAGCAGCACGTAGCCCTCCGCCGATCGCATGCAATCTTCGTAAATTGCGGGGCTGCAGGGGTGCGCCAGCACCTGGTCGATGCCGCGGCCGCACATCACGTCTCCGCACAGGAAGACCCGCACCGAGTTCCGATGCCCAGTCGGACAATGTCCTTCCTCCGGCATGGTGTGCCGCTCCAGTCTCTTAACCGTCGTGAGACTTCCTGAACGCCGCCATCACCTCGGCCAGCATCCGCTCCTCGTCTCCCGCATAGCGCGGAGAGAAGTGGAAAGGCTCGACGCGGCGCACATTGGCTTCCCGCGCGATTTCCCCGGCAGCCGTGGTGGTCAGATGGGCCCGCTCCCTCGCCAACGCGGCGTCGGCATGCGCAAATGCTGCCTCGATGAACAGGATGTCCGCATTCTGAATCAGCGCCACGATGGCGGTGCGATTGGCCGGCGTGTCGGCAGCATCGGTCACATAGGCAATCTTCTGGCCGGTGGTGACCGTTAGCAGATCGCGCAGGCTGGCGAGTGGGACGAGGCGATCAGAAGTCGCCGCTTCATCGATATGGATCAAATGATCGTCCGCGCAACGCTCGACAACCGCCTGCTTGAGCGAGCGCAACCAGGGGCCGATGGGCAGCCCGCGCTCCAACAGCCGGTTCCTCCAGACGTTGACATGCGCCGCCTCCTGTAGCGCAAACGCCAGGCACGGCGTGCCGTGTTCAAGGATCGCGGCTGACACCCGATGGGTCGGTTCATCGCAGAGGATGCCGGCTGATGTTTCGCGAGAGACTGCCGGTTCTGCTGCAAAAGCCTTTCTCAGCCGGAACCACGTGGTCGAGATGGAATGTTCAGTTCCGAGTTCGCTCACAACAAAAACAAGTTCGCAGGGATAGTTTTCGACCAGATTCCATCGATAGGCCTGCAGCTTGTGAAAGACGCGCTCGGCGAAGCCGACCGGGCCGTAAAGATGCACTGTCTGCTCGTGTCCGACGAGCAAACGGAGCAGATGATCGAAGCCGACGAAATGATCGATATGCGTATGCGAGACGAAGATCTGGTCGACGCGCCGTATCTTCCGCGCGGACAGTGAGGCGATTTCTCCGATATCGAACAGCACACTTCGCTTTTCGAACAGCGTCTCGACATAAACCGTCGGGTCGCCGTAGCGACCGTTGACCAAACTCGGATGAAAAATGGGTCGCATGGCAAACTATGCTGCTGCAACGAGCCTTTGACGCATCCCGGGCGAGACTTCGCTTGCACTGCGCGTAGCATCCCCCTTGTACACCAGGATGATTTCGGTCAACGCCCGCGGGATTTTCCGTATTTAGGCAGGGTCGATGGATTCCGCACCTGGCAAAATCGAGCTAGAATACCGGAATCGGATCGCGCCCGTGCCAGGCACCAAGGCACGTGGACCGTATTGCGCAGGATCCAATGGTTCCGCGCCGGCAATCGATGCGCGCTGCCACAGGCCGGGTCCGGAAGAATTCGTCAAACCGAACCGAAGTTTCCTGGAGCCTGAGGAGAGATCCATGGAGCTTGTTTCAAACGCCTTCGCGGACGGCGCCGCAATTCCTCGACGGTTTACCTGTGATGGAGAGAATGCCTCGCCACCGCTGCAATGGTCGGGCGCGCCAGAGGGAACGCGGAGCTTTGTGCTGCTCTGCGACGATCCTGATGCGCCCGCTGGCACATGGCGTCATTGGGCGGTTTACGATATTCCGCCGGTCGTAACGGAACTTGCAGTCAGCGCCGCGCAGAACGCCAAACTGAAGCAGGCGGTCAACGATTTTCGGAAGTCGGGCTATGGAGGCCCGTGTCCACCTCATGGCCACGGGCGGCATCATTATCACTTCCGGCTGCTTGCCCTCTCGACGGACGATCTTCAGGCAAAGCCCAATGCGTCCTGCCGTGATATCGAGCGGGAGGCGCGCAAGCACGTGATCGCGGACGCGATCCTCGTCGGTTGGTATCAGAGGTAGGGCCGGCGACAGGCCGGAACCGATGGATAAAGGAAGCGCGTCATCCCGGCCGGCCGGCTCTGCGCCGACAGCGGCTCCCGGAGGTCGGGCTTTGGCCCTTGCCGGACCTCCCGCGCTGTCAATGGCGCTGGTGATCGCACTGGTCAGCCTACCCTCGGGGCGGATTCCTGAGCCCCATGCCGCAACTGCTTGCGTTGCGCTGCCTCAAGCCGCTGAAAAAGGGCACTTTTTTTGAAGTTTCGAATCCACAATGACTGGCGACTGCCTTCTCGCGGGACTAAATTGATTCCAACTCTTCCGAACTGGGGGAGGCTTCTGTGCTTGCTGAGAAGTTTTTTCTGTTCCTTGAAACACTTATGAGCCACGCCGCCGACGGCGGTCCGGTCGTGGTAAGCAGCGTGCCGCACATTCCGATCGTTCAGGAGACAGCTGTGCCCGGCCTTGGAGCCGACACATCGTCTGGACCTGTTTCGCCGGACGAAAGGGTCCGAAGCCCGATGCCCTGATTGCGCGGCGGGCCACCGGCGTATCGAGCTAACCTCCAAAAGGGGCGAAGCCGGCGCCCATTGCTGTCAAACTCACCGGTCCCAGAATGCCGGCGTCGCCTTGAACCGCCGCCATCGCCTGCGCAGCGTTTTCGCCACCGCGATCTGATCGCAGGCTTGCCAGCCAGCCACCGCGCCGATGGCGAGATGAAGCGCAGGCTGGTCGTCCTGCCGCATGGCATCAAGCAGCATGCGGGTGCTTGCGATATCGCGCGCGCGCCCCAGGCTAGCCTGGAGCCTGGCGAGCCGCTTCACGTAGCGCTTCGCCGGCGCGTGGGTGGCAAAGAGCGGCAAGAAGAACTCCGCCGCATAGCGCAACTTCTTGAGGTCGATCCTGAGATCGTGCTGCACATCGGCGCTGAGCCGCCTGAAGTGCGCGCCACGCTTCAGCGCCTTGCGATGCAATCGCGCCAGGATTTTGTCCGCAAGCGTCGGCATCGGTTGCGACAGGACGGCTAGCGCTTCGCCGTCAATCTCGTTGCGCCAGCCGCGGCGTTCCACCAACTGTCCCAGCGAGAGCAGGAAGCGGGCGCAACGGGGATCGGCGAGAACTGTCTGCAAGGCGCTGTAGCTCGACTTGCGCTGCCGTTCGGCCGCCTGGCGCAGGCCGTCCAGGTCGATGTCTGGCGCTGCCGTGACGAGGCGGGGGATGGTCGTTTCGGCGAAAACGTCCCAATCCCGCGCCGGACCGAGTTGCTGCATCAGCCATCTAGCTTCGCTGTTGACCGCCAGAAATGCCGGCGACGGAATATCGCGCCGGAACAGCGCACAGGCCGTCCGCAAGCGACGCAAGGCGACGCGCATCTGGTGCACGCCTTCGGAGTCGGATCCTTGCTCCGCCACCACGTGATTTTTCAAAAGGTGATGCCAGCAGGAGCGCACCAGCAATGCGACGACGTCGTCGACCACATGCTCCGCGGCAATGCCCGGCAACTCGGCTTTCGCCGCAGGCTGAATGGCGTCATATGCGAGCGCATAGCCGCGTTCCGCCTTGCTGCGCGCGCCCACCTTCAGCGGCGCAGCGTCGAGCAACTGCGTTCCAAGATCGAACAGGATGCCGGCATTGCCGCTCTTCAGCTCGAGTTCGATCTCGGACAGAACTTCCTGGCGCGCACCGGCCTCGATCGTCCCCTCGTCGAATGCGACTTCGACCGATGCATCGGGCAGATCGAGCTGGCGCGCGTGCCGGCGCACTTTCGTCGCGAAAACCGGCAGCAGCGCATCGTTGGTCAGCATCGCTACCGGATCGCCCACTTCGTCGGCTGGAAGCAGCGCCAGATCAGGAGTGATGTGGTTAACCGGCGCCTCCCACTCCCGTCGCGCCAGAGGCTGCCCGCTATCGGGTGGAAGCTTTAGCGTCTGAATGAAGTGCTTGCCGTTGCGTCGCACGCGCAGCGATATGCCATGCTGGAACAGTAGCCGCTCCGATGTGTCGTAGTACACAGTTTCCAGCCGGCGAAACGCGCCCCGATTGCGCGCATGCTGCGCGATGAATGGCGCCTCGCGCAGTTTCTCGAGGCTCCCTTGCTGCGCAAGCAACTTAAGTTCGATTTCGGCATGTTCACCCGGCCGCACAGCAATAGACGTGCCCGCCTCGCTCACGACTGGCTGCCGCGCGTTCAATGATTTCTCCATCGGGATTGGGTATGAAGATTTTATGACAATCGCAGGGCCTATCCAAGTCATCCAGTGGGATTAGTCGCCAATTGACGCGCAGGGCGCGCGGTGAAGTTGTGCGCCGCCGTAGTGCTGCAAGCCAAGATCGAGAGATGCCTCACTGCGGTAAGGTCAGGAAGAAATCGGGACCTCACACAGAGTGCGGATCTTAGTCCGCAATGTGCACCAAAGCGTAAGCCCTCCGCACCTACTGATTTATGAGTTCAGACCCTGGCACCTCTGACGCTTTCTTCGCGAACCAGTACCCGTCCCGCATCGCGCGCGGCACGGACCCCGCGAAAACGCGGCCGGCGCATTCCTGAGCCCCGTCCGCGTCGGTTGACAGCGTCGGGGTGGCGCCCATGATGCGGGGCAACAAAAGCAGCCACGGGATGACGCGCCATGACCTCGACCCCTGACCTCGTGATACGCGGCGGCAATATCGCCGACGGCAAGGGCGGCGATCTTTTTGAGGCCGATGTCGCCATCTCGGGTGGCCGCATCACCGAGGTCGGCAAGGTCACCGCCAAGGGCAAGGACGAGATCGACGCGCGCGGAAAGCTCGTCACGCCCGGCTTCGTCGACGTCCACACCCATTACGACGGCCAGGTGACCTGGAGCCACGACATCACGCCGTCGTCGCAGAACGGCGTCACCACGGCGATCATGGGCAATTGCGGCGTCGGCTTCGCGCCGTGCCGGCCGAGCGACCACACCAGGCTGATCCAGCTGATGGAAGGCGTCGAGGACATCCCGGAGCCGGTGCTGAGCGCCGGCATTCCCTGGGAATGGGAGAGCTTCCCCGACTACATGAACTGGCTGTCGAAGCGCAATTTCGACATGGACATCGGCGCACAACTGCCGCACGCGGCGCTGCGCGTCTATGTGATGGGTGAGCGCGGCGCACGTCGCGATCCCGCAACGCCTGAGGACAACAAAGCAATGGCGGCGCTCGCCGGAGATGCGGTGCGTGCCGGCGCACTCGGTTTCTCGACCTCGCGCACGCTCAACCACCGCACCTCGACCGGTGACTACACGCCGACGCTGAAAGCGGGCGAAGATGAGTTGACCGCGATCGCTGGCGCAATGCACGGCGTCGGCCGCAGCGTGCTGCAATTCGTGCTCGACCAGAGCACCGTTCACGAAGATCTGCCGATGATGCTGCGGGTCGCTGAAAATACCAGATGCCCGATCTCGTTTTCCGTAGCCCAGGCCGACAAGGCGCCGCGGCGCTGGCGGCAGACGATGGACACCATCAATGAAGCCGCCGCCCGCGGCCTGTCGATCACGACCCAGATCGCCGCGCGGCCCGTTGGGCTGCTGCTTGGGCTGGAATTGTCCCGCAACCCGTTCCAGACCCATCCAAGCTACCGCGCGATCGCCAAGCTGCCGCTGGCCGAGCGGCTCACGCATTTGCGCCGGCCTGACGTGCGCGCGGCCATCCTGAACGAAACGGCGACGGCGACCGACGATCCGCTGTTCTTCCGGCCGAACTACGACAAGATGTATCTGCTGGGTAATCCCCCGGACTATGAGCAGCCGCCGGAAAACGCGCTCGGCCCGCAGGCGCGCCGCCAGGGCCGGCAGCCGGAAGAACTCGCCTATGACGCGATGCTGACAGACGAGGGCCGCGGCATGCTCTATGTGCCGTTCCTGAATTATGCCGACGGCAATCTCGATGCCGTGCGTGAGATGCTTCGCGAACCCAGCGCGGTGCCGGGCCTGTCCGACGGCGGCGCGCATTGCGGCATCATCTGCGACGCGAGCTTCCCGACCTATCTCCTCACGCACTGGACGCGCGACCGCAGCCGCGGCGAAAAGCTCTCGATCCCGTTCGTGGTCGCCGCGCAGTCGCGCAAGACCGCGCTCTCCGTCGGCCTCACCGACCGCGGCGTGATCGCGCCCGGCTTCAAGGCCGACGTCAACGTGATCGATTACGATCGCCTGCATTTGCACCCGCCGAAGGTGCACTACGACCTCCCCGTCGGCGGCCGCCGCCTGTTGCAGCAGGTCGACGGCTATGAGGCGACCATTGTCTCCGGCGTGGTCACCCAGCGCGACGGCAAGGCGACCGGCGCAAGGCCGGGCCGGCTGGTACGCGGCGCGCAGGGGATGCTGAACTAAGGATCGCGCGAGGCTGGCGCGGCAAACTCCCGCCTCTCCCACAAGGGGAGAGGCGAAACGGAGTACGCGGATACGCGATTGCTCCCCTACGTCGGCGACACCGCGCCCTTCAGCGCATCGACCGGCTGCGTCGTGCCGGTCAGCCGCACGCGCTCGGTGTTCGGCCACAGCAGCGCCAGGCCGAGCAGGCCCGAGACGACCAGGATCACCGCATTGATGGTGAAGCCCGTCATATAGCCCGCGAGCGTATCACCCGCGCGCTGGATCACGCTGCCCATCACGGTCGGCGCCAGGACGCCCGCGAGCGTATAGAGCGCGCCGTAGATCGAGATCACAGCGCCGCGCTGCGAGATGGGAGTGAATTCGCCGATCATCGGCGCGCAGACCACATAGATCGATCCGCACAGGCCCGAGCCGACCACGAGCAGCGCGATCATCCATCCGCCCGGCGCGACGTGGGGCAGCGTGGCGAGGATGCAGCCGCCGACGACGAGCGGGGCAGCGCCGAGCACGCCGCGCGCGCCGCGGGTGGTGAAGCCGCGCGCCAGCATCAGCTGCGAGATCCAGCCGGTCAGGATCACGGTGACGGCACCGAACACCCAGGGCAGGATCGAGATGAAACCGGCCTGCTGCTGCGAGAAGCCTAGGCCCTTGACGATGAAGGGCGTGAACCAGGTGAGCCCGAGCGACAGCGCCCAATAGGCGCCGAAGGTGGCAACGACGCAGCCGACGAAGGTTCGCGAGGTCAACAATTGGGCATAGGGAATCCGCCGTTCGTCTGCAGCCGACGCCGCGGTTTGCACCAGCGGGCCTTCCTGGCCGAGGATCATCCACGCCACGACCCACATCAAACCGACGGCGCCGAGCGCGCCGAAGGCGTAGTGCCAGTTATAGTTGACGATGACCCAGTTCAGCGCCGGCACGGCAAGGATCACGCCAAACGCCGACCCCTGCGACAGGATCGCGATCGGCAGTGTGCGCTTCTCGTCCGGGAACCATTTGAAGATGGCATGCGCCGCGACCGAAGCCGCAGGTCCCTCGCCGGCTCCGAGGATGATGCGGCAGATCAGGAGCGTGGTAAAGCCAATGCTGCCGACCATCGGAAACTGCGCCAGCGCCCAGACCAGCGCCAGCACCAGCAGCACCCAGCGCGTCGGTACGCTGTTGACAATGAAGCCGACCACGATCGCCGCGATCGAGAACAGGAAGAAGAAGGACGAGCCGAGCAGACCGAACTGCTCGGGTTCGAGCTTCATTTCGGTCATGATCGGCACGCCGGCGAGGCCGACAACGATCTTGTCCGCGAAGTTCACCAGCATGAACAGGAACAGGAGAAAAGTGATCTTCCAGGCGCCCTTTGGCGTCTCGGGCGTCGATTGCATGGTCATGTCTGGCTCCCCGTCGTATCGTTATTGGCTCTGTTAAGATCGGCCCCGAGCGATGCTAGCCACGCCTTGCCGGACAAGGCAACACCGCATTTTCCCCGGGAATATTCCGCGCCGCGCACGGGGCGCCGCCGGGTCGCATATTGACGGCCGCCATCCGATCACGGATCGCGTCGCAGCGCGATTTGAAGCCGTGATCTGCCATGTCATGCTATGTTCGCCACGATCAACGTCGGGGTATTTCATGAACAGATCGGTTCTTCGCCGTGCAGCCATTTTCATCGCGCTCGCGGAAGCCGCAGTGAGGCCCGGCCATCGCTTCGCCTGACCAGACATCCGCCGTGCTCCGCGTCACCGGCCTGACCAAGAGTTACCGCGCCGCAGGCGAAGAGGTCGCCGTGCTGCGCGGCGTCGACCTCTCGGTTGCAACCGGCGAGAGCGTGGCGCTGACCGGCGAGAGCGGCAGCGGCAAGAGCACGCTATTGCATCTGATCGCCGGGCTCGACGCCGCCGATAGCGGCGAGATCCGCCTCGCCGACGCCAGCGTCTCCGATCTCAACGATGCCGGCCGCGCCGAATTGCGCCGCGACCGGCTCGGCCTCGTGTTCCAGCAATTCAACCTGATCCCGAGCCTGACGGTCGCCGACAACCTCGTCTTCCAGTCGCGCATCGCCGGCCGGCACGATGCCGCCTGGCACGACGAGCTGGTCGAGCGGCTCGGCCTCAAACCCCTCCTCAAGCGCTATCCCGAGCAATTGTCCGGCGGCCAGCAGCAGCGCGTCGCATTCGGGCGCGCGCTGGCGCCAAAACCGCTATTGCTGCTCGCCGACGAGCCGACCGGCAATCTCGACGAGGACACCGCCGACGAGGTGCTGGCGCTGGCGCGGGATCTCGTTGTTCGCACCGGCTGCGGCTTCCTGATGGTCACCCACAGCGTGCGGCTCGCTGCGACGCTCGACCGACAGGTGACCCTGCATGCCGGGGTGATCGCATGAGGCGCGCGCTGTGGATTCTCGCCGTGCTGTTGAGCCACTGGCGGCGGCATCCGATGCAGCTCGCGACGCTGCTCATCGGCTTGATCTCGGCGACCGCGCTGTGGAGCGGCGTGCAGGCGCTGAACCAGCAGGCGCGCAATGCCTATGACCGCGCGGCGGCCACCTTCGGCGGCACGCGCACCGCAATGCTGGTGCCGAAGGACGGCGCGACCTTTCCGCAGCAATGGTTCGTCGACCTGCGCCGCGCCGGCTGGCCGGTGTCGCCGATGCTGGAGGGCCGCGTCCAGATCGGTGGGCGGTCCTATCGCCTGCTCGGCATCGAGCCGGTGACATTGCCCCAGGAGGTCGGCAGCGCGCCGGCGATCGGCAAAGGCAGCTTGCAATCCTTCGTGGCGCCGCCCGGCGAGATGCTGGTCGCACCCGAGACACTGCGCGATCTCGAGCTCGCTGAGGGCGCGACACCGCAGGCCAACGGCACGACCTTGCCGCCGTTGCGCGTGCAGCCGCAACTCGTGCCCGGCGCACTCGTCGTCGATATCGGGATCGCGCAAGGGATCCTGAAGCTGCCGAACCAGCTGTCGCGGCTGCTGATCGGCAAGTCCAGGGCGCCACATGCGCCGCTCGATAGCGTCACCGGCGACAGCTTGCGCCTGGTTGCGCCGAGCGCGGAGAGCGACCTCGAACGCCTGACCGACAGCTTTCACCTCAACCTCACCGCATTCGGCCTGCTGTCGTTCTTTGTCGGTCTGTTCATCGTCAACTCCGCAATCGGGCTTGCCTTCGAGCAGCGGCTGCCGATGCTGCGCACCTTGCGCGCCTGCGGCGTGTCGGCGCGGATGCTGAACAGCGTGCTCGTCGTCGAGCTGGTGTCGCTGGCGCTGGTCGCCGGCCTGGTCGGGCTCGTCTGCGGCTATTTCATTGCAGCAGCCCTGCTGCCCGACGTCGTCGCGTCGCTGCGCGGCCTTTATGGCGCGCAGATCCCGGGACAACTGACGCTGAAGCCGGAATGGTGGCTCGCCGGCGTCGCGATCAGCATCCTCGGCGCGCTCGCCGCTGCGGCCGCCAGCCTGACCAAGGCAATCCGCATGCCGGTGCTGACGTCGGCGCAACCGCAGGCCTGGCAGCAGGCGCAGCGGCGCTGGCTGATGGTCCAGAGCGCTACGGCGCTCGCAGTGTTCGCCCTCGCCGCTGTCCTGGTCTGGTTCGGCGATTCCCTGATCGCGGGCTTTGCCGTGCTCGCCGCATTGATGCTCGGCGCGGCGCTGATCCTGCCGATGATCCTCCAGATCGCGCTTGCGCTTGGCGAGCGCAGCGCGCGGCGCCCGGTCGGCATCTGGTTCTGGGCTGACAGCCGCCAACAGCTCTCCGGACTGTCGCTGGCGTTGATGGCGCTGCTGCTCGCGCTCGCGGTCAATGTCGGCGTCGGCACCATGGTCGAAAGCTTCAGCCGCACCTTCCTGGTCTGGCTCGACGGCCGCCTTGCCGCCGACGTCTATGTCAACGCCGCCAGCGATAAGCAGGCGACCGAGATCAAGGCGTGGCTGCGCGAGCGGCCCGAGGTCGAGGCGATCCTGCCCGGCGGCCGCGCCGACACCCAGCTCGGCGGCGCGCCGATCGAAGTGCTTGGGCTACCCGACCACGCCACCTATCGCGACAACTGGCCGCTTCTCGAAAAGACCGCGAACGCCTGGATCAGGCTGCGGCCCGGCGACACCGCGCTCGTCAGTGAGCAGCTTTCGCGGCGCATGAAGCTTGCCATCGGCGACCGGATCGAGGTGCCCGCCCCCGGCGGCCCGTGGCCGCTCGAGATCGTCGGCATCTATGCCGACTACGGCAATCCCAAGGGTCAGATCGCCGTCAACTTCGCCGCGCTGACCCGGCGCTTCCCACAGACACCGCTGACGCGGATGGGCCTGCGCGTCGCGCCCGGCAAGATCCCGGCGCTGATGACGGCGCTGCAGGAGAAATTCGGGCTCGACGACCGCAACGTCGCCGATCAGGCGACGATGAAGGCGGATTCGAAACGGATCTTCAATCGCACCTTCTCGGTGACCGCGGCGCTGAACGCCTTCACGCTCGGCGTCGCCGGCATCGCGTTGCTGACGAGCTTGCTCACGCTCGCCAATTCGCGCCTGCCGCAGCTTGCGCCGCTCTGGGCGATCGGGCTGACGCGGCGACGGCTGGCGGCGCTCGAGCTGTTGAAGACCATGTCGGTCGCGCTGATCACTGCACTGTTCGCATTGCCGCTCGGCCTGTTGGTCGCCTGGTGCCTGCTTGCGATCGTCAACGTCAAGGCGTTCGGCTGGCGGCTGCCGTTCCACGTGTTCCCGCTGCAGCTGATCGAACTGCTGGCGGTCGCGCTGGTCGCCGCACTCTGTGCGGCCGCTCTCCCGGTCGCTAGACTGGCGCGCATGCAGCCGGCGAATTTGATCAGGATCTTCGTCAATGAGCGCTGAGATGTGATGAGGTCAAACAGCGGCCACGAAGGGGCTATTTTCCCTCTCCCGCTTGCGGGGGAGGGCCAGGGTGGGGGTGTCACCACGAGTCATATTGTGGGAAGAGCCCCCACCCGTATCGCATCTTCGATGCGATACGGCCTCCCCCGCAAGCGGGAGAGGCGAAGCGAGATTGCGGATGCGCCAGTTCATGCAACAACCAATCGCCACTAGCGCGACGGTCACGCGCCGCGCCTTTGCAGGCGGCGCGCTGGCCTTCGGCCTTGGCCAGAACGCCTTCGCGCAGGGCTTTGCCGGGCTTGGCGAGACGTCGGACGGATTTGCGCCGGTTACCCCGGGCAAGCCGTTCGCCTTTCCCGCCGATCACGGCCCGCATCCGGAGTTCCGGATCGAGTGGTGGTACGTGTCCGCGAATTTGGCTGACGCTGGTGGCGCCGCCTATGGCGCGCAATGGACCCTGTTCCGCCAGGCCATGAAGGCGGGCGGCGCGATCAAGGGCTGGGCCAACCAGCAGGTCTGGATGGGGCATGCCGCCGTGACCAGTGCCGCAACCCATCGCGTTGCCGAGGCGTTTGCGCGCGGCGGCGTGGGCCAGGCCAATGTCGAGGCCGCACCGTTCCAGGCCTGGATCGACGCATGGGAAATGCGCAGCCGCGATGGCTTCAATGCACAGACCGTCGCGCCGCTCGACCTGAAGGCCTCGGCCGCGGACTTCAGCTATGCGCTGCGGCTCGACGCGGCGCGCCCGCTCGTGCTGCAGGGCGATCGCGGCTATAGCCGCAAATCCGACCGCGGACAGGCTTCCTACTATTACAGCCAGCCGTTCTTCACGGCGTCCGGCCGCATCACCATCGACGACAAGCCGGTCGACGTCACCGGGCACGCCTGGATGGACCGCGAATGGAGCAGCCAGCCGCTCGCCTCCGACCAGACCGGCTGGGACTGGTTCTCGCTGCATCTGCCCGGCGACGAAAAGCTGATGCTCTATCGGCTGCGCCAGAAGGACGGCCGGGAAAACCTGTTCGGCAACTGGATCATGCCCGACGGTCACACGAGCGAGATCGCAGCCAGTGGCAACAGCATCACACCGACGGCCATGACCGAGATCGACGGCCGCAAGCTGCCGACGTCGTGGCGGGTCAAGCTGCCGGCGCGCGGGCTCGATATCGAAACCACGCCGCTCAATCCGAAGAGCTGGATGGGCACGAGCTTCCCTTATTGGGAAGGCCCGATCCGTTTTTCCGGCAGCCACGCCGGAATCGGCTATCTCGAGATGACGGGATACTGAAGCGCGATCCGGAACAGCGTGCGGGCTTTCCGGACACACCAAGAACAACGAACCGCAACGAGGGGACATCCAGGATGTATCACTACACAGCCATCGTGACTTGCCTTGCCGTCGCATTCTACTTCTTGACCTCGGCGCAGGTGGCGCGCGCCCGCGCGGCCTTTGGCGTCAAGCTGCCGGCGATTTCGGGCCATCCCGATTTCGAGCGCGTGTTCCGCATCCAGATGAATACGCTGGAGTGGATGCCGATCTTCCTGCCGTCGCTGTGGCTGTTTGCGATCTATATCAGCGATGCGATCGCGGCCCTTCTCGGCGTGCTCTGGATCGTCGGCCGCATCCTCTATTTCACCGGCTATCGCGAGGCGGTGGCCAAGCGCAGCCGCGGCTTCGCCATCCAGGCGACAGCGTGCATCGTGCTGTGGGTGGGGGCGCTGGGCGCCGTGGTGTGGCGGCTCATGCACGCGTGACGAGCGTGTACGGCATATTCCGCTGTCGTCCCGGCGAAGGCCGGGACCCATAGCCACAGCAACCAGTTTTGCGAAGGCTGGGGCCGCAACGCAGCACAGCAACTAACATCGGTGGTTATGGGTCCCGGCTTTCGCCGGGACGACACCGATAATGTTTAACCAGCTGACGATCACTTCGTCAGCGGGCAGCCGCTTTCCTTGGCAGTGAAGAACGCCTTGTCGCCGGGCACCACGGCGATCTGCTTGTAGTAGTCCCACGGCCTCTTCGATTCCGAGGGCTTCTTGACCTCGAAGAGATACATGTCGTGGACCATGCGGCCGTTCTCCTGCACCTTGCCCTGCGCGAAGTCATCGTCGACAGGCAGTTCCTTCAGCTTCTTGGCGACCGCATCAGGATCCTTGGTGCCGGCGGCCTTCACCGCCTTCAGATAGCTCAGCGTCGCCGAATAGGTGCCGGCATGGATCATGCTCGGCATCCGGCCGGTTCGCTTCAGGAAGCGCTCGCCGAGATTGCGCGTCCTGTCGTTGAGGTCCCAATAATAGCCTTCGGTGAGCACGAGGCCCTGAGCAGCTTCAAGCCCGAGACCATGAACGTCAGCCAGCGTCATCAGCAGCGCGGCGAGCTTCTGGCCGCTCCTGACGATGCCGAACTCGGCCGCCTGCTTGATCGAGTTGTTGGTATCGAGTCCTGCATTGGCAAGCCCGATGATCTTGGCCTTCGAGCTCTGCGCCTGCAGCAGGAAGGACGAGAAGTCCGACGAGTTCAGGGGAACCCGGACAGAACCCAACACCTTGCCGCCGTTAGCGGAGACAATCTCGGTCGTATCCTTCTCCAGCGCGTAGCCGAAGGCATAGTCAACGGTCAGGAAGAACCACGTGTCGCCGCCGGCCTTCACCAGCGCGCCGCCGGTACCGACCCCGAGCGCGTGGGTGTCGTAGGCCCAGTGGAAGCCGTAGGGATGGCAGGCATCGCCGGTGAGACGCGAGGTCGCGGCACCCACGACGATGTCCACCTTCTTCTTTTCCTTGGAGAGTTCATGGATCGCGAGCGCGACCGACGATGTCGTCAGCTCGGTGATCATGTCGACGTTCTCGATCTCGTACCAGCGCCGCGCGATCGCAGTCGCGAGATCCGGCTTGTTCTGATGGTCGGCGGTGACGATCTCGATCTTCTGGCCCAGCACCTCGCCACCGAAATCCTCGACCGCCATCCGCGCGGCCTCGAGCGACCATTTGCCGCCATAGTCCGCGTAGACGCCGGACTGATCGTTCAGGATGCCGATCTTGACGCCTTGTGCCGACGCTGGCGCCGCAAGCAACAGGCTGCACGCCGCGACGGCGGCCAGGAATCCAGATTTCATTGATTGTCTCCCAAGAGTTTCTATCCGGAAAATCGGCGCGACATTATTTTATAACACTGTGACTGCCCACCTATTTCGGATCAGCCAATAGTATGGGGCCTTGTGGTGCAGGCACGCACAGCAATCGCCCCGTCACCCCCGCGCAACGACTTCGCCTTTGTCGCTGGAGGTGCGAGCGGAGCGAGCCTCAGGATGACGAGAACACGTTGCGACTGCATTGCGCGGCGAGACCAATCCGCACACTTTAGCCCGCCGCGGACGCGGTCTCGGCGGGCTTCCCTTCGTTCTTCCCCTCCGCCAAATTGCGCACCACCATGTAGAAGATCGGCGTGAAGACCAGGCCGAACAGGGTGACGCCCAGCATGCCGAAGAACACGGCGACGCCGACCGCCTGGCGCATTTCCGATCCGGAGCCGGTCGACACCACGAGCGGCAGCACGCCGAGAATGAAGGCGAACGACGTCATCAGGATCGGCCGCAGACGGAGACGGCAGGCCTCGATCACCGCTTCCAGCCTAGGCTTGCCCTCGAGCTCGATGTCGCGCGCGAACTCGACGATCAGGATCGCGTTCTTTGCCGCCAGCCCCACCAGCACGACGAAGCCGATTTGCGTGAGGATGTTGACGTCCTGCCCCATGATGCGCACACCGATGGTCGCAGCCAGCAGGCACATCGGCACGATCAGGATCACCGCAAACGGCAGCGTCCAGCTGCCATATTGCGCGGCCAGCACCAGATAGACGAACAGCACGCAGATCGGAAACACGTAGAGTCCGGCACTGCCGCCAGTGACCTGCTGGTAGGACAGGTCGGTCCACTCGAACGAGAAGCCGCTCGGCAGCGTTTCGTCGGCAAGCTTCTTGATGGCGTCGAGGGCCGTCTGCGAGCTGGTGCCGGGCGTCGGCTCGCCCTGCAGCTCGGACGCCGCATAGAGATTGTAGCGCGCGACGCGGTCCGGCCCCGAGATATCTCGGAAATCGACCACGCTACCGAGCATCACCATATCGCCCGCCGCGTTGCGCGTGCGCAACCTCGCGAGATCGGCGCTCTCCTTGCGGAACGGCAGATCGGCCTGCGCGGTGACGTGGTAGGTGCGCCCGAACAGGTTGAAGTCGTTGACATAGGTCGAGCCGAAATAGGTCTGGATGGTGTCGTTGATGCTGGCGATCGGCACGCCGAGCTTCTGCGCCTTGACGCGGTCGATATCGACGAACAGCTGCGGCGTGTTCGCGGTGAACGGCGAGAACACCGAGGTGAGGCTTGGCGACTTGCGCGCGGCGGCGACCAGCTCGTCGGTTGCGGAGGCCAGCAGCGTGGGGCCGCGGCCCTGGCGATCCTGGATGCGGATCGCGAAGCCGCCGCCGGTGCCGATGCCGGGCACCGCGGGCGGCGGGATCACGATGATGAAGGCGCCCTGGATCACGGACAGGCGCTTGCGCAGGTCGGCGGTGATTGCGGCCGCCGACAGCCCCTTCTTGAGGCGCACCTCAGGTTCGTCGAACACCGGGAACAGCGCCGCCGCATTGCCGGCCTGCGTTCGCGTCGCGCCCGAGAAGCCGGCGAAGGCCGCGACACGAATGATGCCGGGCGTATCCAGCGCGATGCGCTCGATCTCGCGCACAACAGCGGTGGTGCGCGCCAGCGACGCCGCGCCCGGCAACTGCGCCGAGATGATGACGTAGCCGCGGTCCTGCGCCGGGATGAAGCCCTGCGACGTGGTCGCGAGCAGCCAGCCGGCGCTACCGATCAGCACAACGTAGACGGCGAGCATCACCACCGTGTGCCGGATCACGAAGTCGGCCGCGGCGGCATAGCCGTGCGACAGCCGGTCGAAGATGCGGTTGAAGAGCGCCGTGAAGCTGTCCCAGCCGCGGCCGATGATGTTCCAGCTCGCCGGCGGCCGCTTGTTCTCGTGCGGGACGAGGATCTGCGAGGCCAGCGCCGGCGACAGCGTCAACGAACAGAAGCAGGAGATCGCGGTTGCCACCGCAATCGTGACCGCGAACTGCTGGAAGAACTGCCCGGAGATGCCGCCGAGGAACGCGGTCGGCACGAACACGGCGCATAACACCAGCGCGATCGAGACCAGCGCGCCGCCGACCTCCTCCATCGTCTTGAGCGCCGCATCGCGTCGGCTCATGCCGTGCTCGAGGTGCCGCTCGACATTCTCGACCACGACGATCGCGTCGTCGACCACGATGCCGACCGCCAGCACCAGGCCGAACAGCGTCAGATTGTTGATCGAGAAGCCGAGCGCCGCCATCACCGCGAAGGTGCCGACCAGCGACACCGGGATCGCGATGATCGGGATGATCGCCGGCCGCCAGCCCTGCAGGAACACCAAGACCACGATGACGACCAGCGCCATCGCCTCGTAGATGGTCTTGATCAGCTCATGGACCGATTGCGCGATGAATTCGGTCGGATTGTAGCCGATATTGTAGTCGAGCCCTTTCGGGAAGCTCGTCTTGAGCCGCGCCATCGTGTCGGAGATGTTCTTGGCGGTCGCGAGCGCGTTCGATCCCGGCCGCTGCGTCACCAGCATGCCGACGGCCGATTTGCGCAACAGGAAGCTGTTGGTGGTGTAGGACAGCGCGCCGAGCTCGACGCGGGCGACGTCGCGCAGGCGCACGGTGCGGCCGTCGGCGCCGGCCTTCACCACAATATCCTCGAACTGCTTGGGATCCTTGAGGCGGCCGGTGAAGACCAGGTTCGGCTGGAAGGCGCGGTCCGCGATCGGCGGCTCGGCGATCTGGCCGCCGGCGATCTGCAGGTTCTGCGAGCGGATCGCCGCGAGCACCTCGGCGGAGGTCAGGCCGAGATTGGCGAGCCGGTCGGGATCGAGCCACAGCCGCATCGAGTAATCGCGCGCGCCGAAGATCTGGATGTCGCCGACGCCGTCGAGCCGCAGCAACTGGTCGCGGACCTGCAGCAGCGCGTAGTTCGAGATATAGAGCTGATCGAAGCTGTCGTCGGGCGACAGCATGAACACGACCATCAGGATGTCGGGCGAGTTCTTGCGCGTGGTCACGCCGTTGCGCTGCACTTCCTCGGGCAGCCGCGGCTGTGCGATCGCGACGCGGTTTTGCACCAGTACCTGCGCCTTGTCGAGGTCGGTGCCGAGCTTGAAGGTGACGGTGATGGTGAGCTGGCCGTTCGAGGTCGCCTGGCTGTAGAGATACAGCATGTCCTCGACGCCGTTGATCTCCTGCTCGATCGGCGCGGCGACGGTGTCGGACACGGTCTGCGCCGACGCACCTGGATATTGCGTCGTCACCACTACGGTCGGCGGCACCACCTGCGGATATTCCGAGACCGGCAGCGTCTGGTAAGCGATCGCGCCGACGATCAGAAGCACGATGGACAGCACCATCGCGAGGATGGGCTGGTTGATGGAGAGCCTGCCGAGATTCATGGCTTGGCACCCGCCGCGGGCTTCGCGTCTGCCGCCGGCTTGGTGCTTGCCGGGGCCTGCGCCATTTGCGGGGTCACCTTGGCGCCGACGCGGGCGCGCTGCAGGCCGTCGACGATCACGTGGTCTTCCGCTTTCAGGCCTTCGCGGATCACCCGCAGGCCGTCGTCCAGCGGCCCGAGGGTGACGGCCCTCGCCTCCACCGTGTTGTCGTCCTTCACCACGAAGACGATCTTGCGCGACTGGTCGGTCGCGACAGCAGTATCCGGAATCAGCAGCGCTTCGTAGGGCGCGCTGCCGATCAGCCGCACGCGACCGAACTGTCCGGGCAGGATCGAGAGATCGGTGTTCGGGATCACCGCGCGGCTGCGCAAGGTCGCGGTCGAGACATCGAGGCGGTTGTCGAGGAAGTCCATCTTGCCGTCATGCGAGGGCGAGGGCTTGGTTTCCCCTGACAGCATCACCTGCACCGGGTTCGGGGTGTCGCGCGAGCTCGGACGCCTTCCCTCGAACCACAGCTTGTTGTTTTTCAGATAGGTCGCCTCGTCGACATCGAAATAGATGTAGATCGGATCGAGCGAGACGATCGAGGTGAGCAGCGTCGCGCCGCCCTCGGCGCCCTGCACGAGATTGCCGGGGGTGACGAGGTGGCGGCTGACGCGGCCGGTGATCGGCGCCATCACATGGGTGAATTCGATGTTGAGCTGCGCCGCCTTCAGCGCGCCCTCGGCCTGCATCTCGGAGGCGTGGGCCGCCTGCAGCGTCTGCCGACGCTGATCGACGATCGAATCGGAAACCGCATTGGTCTGGTTCAGCACCAGCGCGCGATCGAGCTCGCGTTTGGCGAGCTCCGCCTTCGCCCGCGCATCCGACAACTGGCCGTTGGCCTGCAACGCGACCGCCTCGAAGGGGCGCGAATCGATCACGTAGAGCAGGTCGCCGGCATGGACGATCGCGCCGTCGCGGAATTGGACGCTTTCCACGAAGCCGCCGACGCGGGCGCGGACCTGAACCTCCTCGATCGCCTCGAAACGGCCGGTGAATTCATCCCAATCGGTGACCGTGCGCTTGGCCGGCTGGGCGACGGTGACGGGCGGCGGCGGCGGGGCCGCGGCTTGCGATTGCGCCTTGTCCTCGCAGCCGGCAAGCGCCAGTGCAAACAGAAGGCCGAGCGGCGCGAGGCCGCGAGAGGCACGGCGCTTGAGGCCGGTCGCTTGAGCCAGCGGCTCCGCTTTGTCAGTCGCAGTCAATTCCGTCTCCCCAAGGACTCGAGTATCGCAATCCTGGCCGCAATGATTCGAAGCGCGTGGATTGACGAAAGATCGTCGCGGCGGACGTCACAGATGTGACCACCCTCCAGTCTGTTCAAGACCGGGCCGGGATCAAGCAAAATAGTTACGCACTCAGAGGGTCTTAGGGCGCCGCCGACGGTGACATCGGCGATTCGATGGGTCAGAACAACTGGTCGATGGGTCAGAACAACTGGCCAATGGGGCGGTTGACATCTCTGGCCGCCGACGACGGCACCTGCCCTGCGCCGGTACAATCAGAGGTCGATCCCATGTCACACAGCCGTCACATCGGCGCCCGGTCGCCGGCCTGCTGCGGGAATACTCACACCCGCGGATATGGAAAAGCAGCGGATCGCGCCACTCTACCTCCCGATGCAACGTCGCCGGCAAGGTAACCGGCACGCTGGGGTTGTCCATCATTTGGCGACATTGACACCCGGTTGCATCGCCAATACGGTCGTGGTTGCCAAAGGGTAAATTTTCTTGGCCGCCGCATTTTTCTTGAACATTGATTGAATTTCAGCCTGCGGCGCTGGAGTAAGGCAGTTTGGAATGGCATGCGAATTTGAGCTCGCTGGCGCCCCGATTCCGCCGACAGCGCGTTTTGATCGTCTCTCGCACATTCGCAGGCGGCATCCGGTGCAGAGCGCCGACAATCAACCGCAGCGTGTGAACCAGCTCACACCTTCTCTCCCCCGGTAAGCGTAGAGAATGACCGGCTTTCGCGCCGGTCGCAGGAGTGCCCATGACGACCATACCCGCCCTTACAATCGGTGGTTTAACCCGGCCCGAACTTCATCTCGATCCGGCCGGCAATATCGTCCTGGATGCCGCCGCATCGGAGTTCGCCGCAACCTACGGCCTGCAATATCTCTATCTCGGCTGCCCTCCCGGCACGCCCTGGCCACCGGTCAACCCGTTCCTGTCGCCGCCGACCGACACCAACTCGGCAAGCAACACCATCATCGAAGGCGCGGCGCCGAACACGCAGGTCAATATCACCGCGCATGCCGACAGCTTGCTCGGCTTTCCCGTCCAGTATTCGCTGATCGGCGACTCATCGGGCGGCGGCTTCAAGATCGATCCGAGCACCGGCGTGGTGTCGGTTGCCAATCCCGCCAAGATCGACTTCGAGAGCTCCGGCGGCAGCTACACCATCACAGTGCAGGCCGACGACGGCTTCATCACCTCGTCGCAAAGCTTCACGATCGCGGTCAACAATGCGCCGCCGTCGACACCTGTCGACGGCAACCCCGCCGCCAATGCCGTCGCCGAAGGCGCCGCCATCGGAACCACCGTCGGCATCACCGCTGTTGCCACCGACGTCAACGGGCCGGGCGTGACCTGGTCACTGACGGCCGACTCCTCGAACGGCGGCTTCAAGATTGATCCCAACACCGGCGTCGTCACCGTCGCCAATCCGGCCAAGGTCGATTTCGAGTCCGCGCCGGGCCACGCCTATTCCGTCACCGTGCAGGGCAGCGACGGCCATGGCGGCACCAGCACCCAGACCTTCAGCATCTCGGTGACCGATCTGCCGCCTGCGATCTCGTCACCGGCGACCGCGTCGGTGAACGAGGGCGTTGCGGCGCATAGCGTGGTCTATACCGCGGTCGCGGCCGACCCGGCCGGCGGCGCCGTCACCTACTCGCTGAGCGGTGCGGACGCTGCGGCCTTCACCATCGATCCCGCAACCGGCATCGTCACCATCAATGCCTCGCCGGATTTCGAGACCAAGAGCAGCTACAACTTCACCATCAAGGCCAGCGATCCCTCCGGCGCCTTCACCACCGAAGCCGTGACGCTCACCATCAACGACCTGCCGCCGGCGATCTCATCGCCCGCGACGGCAGCGGTGAACGAGGGCGTTGCCGCGCATAGCGTCGTCTATACCGCGGTCGCGGCCGACCCGGCCGGCGGCGCCGTCACCTACTCGCTGAGCGGTGCGGACGCTGCGGCCTTCACCATCGATCCCGCAACCGGCATCGTCACCATCAATGCCTCGCCGGATTTCGAGACCAAGAGCAGCTACAACTTCACCATCAAGGCCAGCGATCCCTCCGGTGCCTTCACCACCGAGGCCGTGACACTCAACGTCAACGACCTGCCGCCGGCGATCTCGTCACCCGCAACGGCGTCGGTGAATGAGGGCGTGGCGGCGCATAGCGTGCTCTACACCGCGGTCGCG
>NZ_JBHMET010000158.1:27377-27842 GCF_042430365.1 Bradyrhizobium erythrophlei | reverse complement strand
CCGGTGATCTCGTCGCCGGCGACGGCATCGGTCAACGAGGGCGTGGCGGCGAACAGCGTGATCTACACCACAGTCGCGGCTGACCCGGCCGGCGGCACCGTCAGCTATTCGTTGAGCGGCACCGACGCCGCAGCGTTCACCATCAACGCGAACACTGGCGTCGTCACCATCAATGCCTCGCCGAATTTCGAGACCAAGAGCAGCTACAATTTCACCATCAAGGCCAGCGACCCCTCCGGCGCTTTCAATACCGAAGCGGTCACGCTCAGTGTCAACGATTTGCCGCCGGTGATCTCGTCGCCGGCGACGGCATCGGTCAACGAGGGCGTGGCGGCGAACAGCGTGGCCTATACTGCGGTTGCCGCCGACCCGGCCGGCGGCACCGTCACCTATTCACTGAGCGGCGCGGACGCCGCAGCCTTCACCATCGACGCGAATACCGGCATCGTCACCATCAATGCCTCA
>NZ_JBHMET010000158.1:18847-27367 GCF_042430365.1 Bradyrhizobium erythrophlei | reverse complement strand
TTTCACCGTCAAGGCCAGCGACCCCTCCGGCGCCTTCAATACCGAAGCGGTCACGCTCAGCATCAACAACGTCGCACCGTCCACGCCGGTCGACAGCGACGCCACCGCCAACCGCGTCGCGGTTGGCGGGCCGAATGGCAGCTATACCGGCCTGACCGCGTCTTCGACCGACGTGAATGGACCGCCGGTGACCTATTCGATCGTGGCGGGGAGCGACACCTCCGACGGCGCCTTCGCGATCGATCCTGCCACCGGCAAGGTTACGGTCGTCGATACCAGCAAGATCCTCGCCGCCGCTCCGAGCTACGACGTCACGATCGATTCCAGCGACGGCACGCTGCACAGTCAGCAGACCTTCACCATTCAAGTCGTTGTGGATGCGGCTCCGGTCGTCACCGCGGGCCATACCCTCTCCTACACAGAGAAGCAGGCCGCGACCGCGATCGATCCGGCGCTGACGGTTGCCGATTCCGACAACGCTACGCTGGCGTCCGCGACGGTCAAGATCTCCAGCAACTATGTCAGCGGCCAGGACGTGCTCGGCTTCACCAATACGCCGAACATCACCGGATCGTTCAATGCTGCGACCGGGACGCTGACGCTGACGGGCACCGACACGGTCGCGAACTACCAGGCCGCGCTGGCTTCGGTGACCTATTTCAACACCAGCAGCAATCCGTCGGCGCTCGACCGGACCGTCACGATCACGGCCAATGACGGCGTACTCGACAGCGCGCCCGCCACCGACACGATTCATGTCACGCCGGTCGACGACGCGCCGGTGGTCACGGCCGGCCACGCGCTGAGCTACACCGAGAAGCAGGCCGCCACCGCGATCGATCCCGCGATCACCGTCTCCGACGTCGATAGCGCCAATCTCGCGTCGGCCACCGTGCAGATATCAGGCAATTATGTCAGCGGCCAGGACGTGCTCGGCTTTACCGCCCAGAACGGCATCACTGGATCGTTCAATAGCACGACCGGCACGCTGACGTTGAGCGGCTCGTCCAGCGTTGCGAACTACCAGGCTGCGCTGGCCTCGGTGACGTATGTCAACACCAGCAACAATCCGTCCGGACTCGACCGCACCGTCACCATCACAGCCAATGACGGCACGCTGAGCAGCACGGCCGTCACCGACACCATCCATGTCACGCCGGTCAACGACCCGCCGGTGACGTCCGCCGGCGGCACGCTGAACTATCTCGAGAACCAGGCCGCGACCGCGATCGATCCGACCGTCAACGTGTCCGACGTCGACAGCGCCAACCTGACCAGCGCGACGGTGGCCATCACCGGCAATTACGTCAACGGCCAGGATATCCTCGCCTTCACCAACCAGAACGGCATCACCGGATCGTTCAATGCCGCGACCGGTACGCTGACCCTGACCGGCTCGTCCAGCGTCGCCAACTACAAGGCCGCGCTGGACTCCGTCACCTATTTCAACTCGAGCGACAATCCGTCCGGGCTCGACCGCACCGTCAGCTTCACGGTCAACGACGGCTCGCTGAACAGCAACACCAGCACCTCGACGATCCACGTCACGCCGGTCAACGACGCACCGGTGGTGACCTTCGGCACGATCACGGGGTTCACCGAGCCGCCGAACGGCACGCCGGCCTCGAGCTCGACCCCGGTCACGATCGCGCCCAACCTCACCATCAGCGACGCCGAAGGCGACAATCTGACCAGCGCGACCTTCGTGCTGAACAATCTGAAGCCGTCGGATGCGCTCTCGATCTCCGGTCATGCCGGCACTAGCGGCGACATCGGCGGCATCCATTTCGATATTTCGAGCACTGCCTCGACCGAGACCATCACCTTCACCGGCACCGACACGCTCGCGCACTACAACTCCGTGCTCGATCTGATCCAGTTCAACAACACCAGCGAAAACCCCGATACGTCAGCGCGCTCCTACACTTTGACCGCCATCGACGACGGCGGCACCGCCAACGGCGGCAATAACACCGGCACGGCCAGCACGACCGGAACGGTCACCGCCGTCAACGATGCGCCCACCGCAACCGTGCCGACGGATAACTCGATCGGAACCGCATTCTCCCACACCAACCTCGCGATATCGGGTCTTTCGATCGCCGATGTCGATGGCGGCAGCGGCAACGAGACGGCAACGATCAGCTCGAGCAATGCGGCGCTGACCTTCACCACCGCGGGGCTTGCGAGCTTCACCAACAACGGCAGCCACACCGTGACGCTGACCGGCACCGTCGCGCAGATCAATACCGCGCTGGCGACGCTGGTCTATAATAGCGACGATGGCTTCACCGGCACGGACACGGTGACGCTGAGCGTCAACGATAACGGCAACACCGGCAGCGGCGGCGCGCAGAGCTCCGGCAACCACAGCTTCCATGTCGGCGTCGTGCCGCAGGTGTTCTACATCGACAACTCGGCCGTCAGCAGCAACAACCTCGGCACCCAGGCCGATCCCTACACCTCGATCGCCGCCTTCAACGCAGCGAACCCGGCCGGCACCGGCGACTATGTCGTGCTGCTGCACGGCACCGGCACCTACACCGAGGCCAACGGCATCAACCTCGCCAACGGCGTCAACCTGATCGGCGGCAGCCATAACCTGCAATTCACCAATCCGGTGACTGGCGCGACGGTCATCGCGAACACCGCCTCCGGCACCGATCCGGTCATCAAGGTCACCGGCTCCGACAACGGCGTCGACCTGCTCGGCACTTCGGGCCACACCATCTCCGGCATCAGCATCGACACCTCGGCCAGCTCCGGCATGGGCATCAGCGACGACGGCTTCAACGTCGGCACTGTCGCGATCTCTGACATCACGATCAAGACCGGAAGCGGCTCCGGCATGAGCTTCACTCATGGCGGAACGCTCACCGTCACCGGATTCGCCAACACCATCACCTCCTCGAGCGGTACCGCGCTGGACGTCGAGAGCACCAATATCGGCTCCGGCAACCTCACCTTCCTGAGCATCTCGTCCGGCTCGGCGAGCAACAGCGGCGCGACCGGCATCATCCTGTCCAACACCGGCGCGAGCGGCGGCCTCCATGTCACCGGCATCGGCAGCACGGCCGGCAGCGGCGGCACCATCCAGCACAAGACCGGCGCCGACGGCTCGACGTCGACCGGCAACGGGATCTATCTCAACAACACCGTGGGCGTTCAGCTCGCCAACATGCAGCTGAACGATTTCCAGAACTACGGCATCTCCGGCACCAACGTCACCAACTTCACCCTCACCAACACCACGGTGAACGGGACCAACGGCACGCTGCAAGGCGGCATCGGCGAAGGCGACGTCTACTTCACCGGCCTGTCCGGCACGGCAACGATCACCAACTCGACCTTCACGGGCGCGGCCTATGACGCCTTCCACGTCTTCAATGATGGCGGGCAGACGCTGAACCGGATCACCATCACCGGCTCGACCTTCGCGACCCAGAGCGGCGCCGGCAACGCGTCCAACGACGCGATCGCGTTCCAGGCGACCGGCGGCACGTTCAACGCCACGATCCAGAACTCGACCGTCACGTCGGCACGCGGCGACATGTTCCAGCTCAATTTGCTCGGCACCGTGTCGTCGGACCTGGTGCTCGGCGGCGCCACGGCCGGGCTCGGCAACAACTTTGTCAATACCAACCAGAACATCGTCTCCGGCGGCGGCGGCATCACCATCGGCGGCGGCGGCTTGTCCAACAACATCACGCTGACCTACGACATCGCGCACAATACGATCAAAGGCGCGGCCGGTGCCGCGCTCGCGGTCACCAAGGGCACCGGCACCAACGCCTCATTCACCGGCACGATCGACAGCAACACGATCGGCACACAGGGCGTGTTCGGTAGCGGCTCGACTCAGGGCGAGGGCATCGCGGTCTTTCAGGACGGCGCAGGCAGTTCGAGCACCACCATCACCAACAATCACGTCTCCGGCGTGGTGGCAGGCCGCGGCGGCATCGACCTGCTGCTGCACAATGGCGGGGCCGGCACGATGTCGGCGGTGGTCCAGAACAACACTGTCGACACGCTGGACCAGACAAACTCGTTCTCGGGCATCTATGTGCAGACCGGTTCGAACACGGTCGGCAGCGGCAGCCCCGACAACAACAAGATGAACCTCACGATCAGCGGCAACAACGTTAACCTGGGCGCCAACGCCCTGGGCGCGATGGTGGCCGGCATCGTGCTGGAGCAGGAGGGCACCTCCAAGGTCGGCCTGATCGGTACCCCCAATTATGGCGGCACCCCGTACGACTTCACCGCCGTGCAGAACTATGTCGCCAGCCACAATACGGGGACGTTCACCAACGGACAGGCGGTATTCGCGTTCGGCGATCCAGGCCAGCCTGCAGGCGCCGGCTATTTCGGCGGCGCGCAGTTCCTGCTCGCCTCGTCGGGCGGCGTCGCGGCTGCCTCGCCGACATCAGGCGAGATGCACTTGACCCAGTCGGAGCTCGATTCCGTTGTCGCCGCGGCGATCGCGCAGTGGGCCGCGGCCGGCGCCTCGGCGAGCCAGCTCGCGGCGATGCACGCCATCAAGTTCGGCGTCGCCAGCCTCGGCGGCAACGTGCTCGGCGAGGAATCGAACGGCCACATCACGATCGACGCCAGCGCCGCCGGGCACGGCTGGTTCGTCGATCCGACGCCCTCGGACAATTCCGAATTCACCCACGCCCTTTCCGCGACCGACCTGTTCGCGGACCCGACGTCGGCGGCGGCCGGACATCTCGACCTGCTGACCGCAGTGTCGCACGAGCTTGGCCACGTCGTCGGCCTGGCCGACGACACGGCGACGGCCCACGCCAGCGACCTGATGTACATCAACCTCGTCGACGGCGAGCGCCGGCTGCCAAGCGCCGGCGACGTGGCGAACGCGAATACCTCCGGCTTCTCCTTCCAGGCCGTCGGCAGCGGCGCACCGCCGCCCGCGGGCCCTGGTTCGATGCAGATCGTCAATACGGTGCCACCGACAGGCACGGGCAACACCGATCATTCGACAGCCAATGCGGTCGGCGGAACTTTCGTGTTCACGCACTTCGATCCGTCCGCTCAGCCGCCGGCGCCGACGAATGCGCCCACCATTCTGATCACGGGCGACAGCTTCAACTTCTCGGCGTTCACGCAAGCGCCGACACCGGTGATCGGCGACACAAGCCATGCGATGGATTTCGGCGCGGCAATGCAGGGGGCGTTGCCCGATCTGTTCAGCGGGCATACCGGCACTGGCGGCGCGACGCCCGCGTTTGACGCGGCCGTATGGACCGCGATGGGGGGCACGATGACCGACTATCTCGCCTCCCAGGGACCAAATCACCACGACCTCGTGGTTTGATCCGAGGTCATTCCAACAACGAGCTGCGCCTGCCGACCGGTTCGGCAGGCGTTGCTCGTTGACGTCGTCGCATTCGCGCCCGCTCCATCGGCATGGACAGCATCAGTCGCCGCCCCCGCCATGTCCCCGATGACCGATTTGTGACGCGGCCTCCACGATCAACGATCCCATGTCGTCCGCCCCGCAGATCTGCGACGCACCCGCGACCAGCAATCAATCGAAAGAAATTTCCAAAAAAGTCGCATAATCGTTGAGGTTGCACTTGTTGAGAAACACGCTATCGTGCAGCGGTTGCTGGACGTGGCGGCATTGCTTCATCTTTTGCAGATCAGAAGACGTATTTAGCGGAGGACCGATGGCTGACCCGTTCATTGCGGAAATCCGCTTGATGTCGTTCAACTTCCCACCGAAGGGCTGGGCTTTCTGCAACGGCCAGTTGCTGCCCATCAATCAGAATCAGGCACTGTTTTCGCTGCTCGGCACTACCTTCGGCGGCGATGGACGGCAAACTTTCGGCCTGCCCAATTTGCAGGGCCGCACGCCGATGCACATGGGCAACGGCCATACCCTCGGCGAGATCGGCGGCGAGCAGGGGCACACGCTATCGATCGGCGAAATGCCGCAGCACATCCACGTTGCAAACGCCACCAACACCAATGGTGCGCTCGCGCTGCCCGCGGGCAACGTGCTCGGCGCCTTCAACAACGCCTACGGCGCGATCACGGAACCGACCACGATCAACCCCGGCAGCATCAGCAATGTCGGCGGCGGACAGGCGCATCAGAACATGCAGCCTTTCCTGACCATCAATTTCAGCATTGCCCTGCAGGGCATCTTTCCTTCGCAGACCTGACGGAGACCTATCGTGGCACAGCCTTATGTGGGCGAGATCCGCATATTCGCCGGCAACTTCGCGCCGGCCGGTTGGCAGTTCTGCGACGGCACCCTTCTGCCGATTTCCGGGAACGAAACGCTGTTCAACCTGATCGGCACCACCTATGGCGGCGACGGACAGTCGACCTTTGCCGTCCCCGACATGCGCGGCCGCCTGCCGATCCACACCGGCACCAGTCTCGGAACCACGTTCCCGATCGGAATAAATGGCGGCGTCGAGAACGTCACGCTCACGATCCAGCAGCTTCCCTCGCACAGCCATGCGATGCTGGCCTCGACCAACACCGGCACGGGCTCGAATCCGCTGGGCAACGTGCTCGACCAGATGAGCGGCGCGATCCTGGTCTACAAGGACCAGACGCCCACGGTCGCGCTGAGCTCGGACGTCATCGGACCGGTTGGCGGCGGCCTGCCGCACGACAATTTCCAGCCCTACCTCTGCGTCAATTTCATCATTTCGCTGTTTGGCATCTTCCCGAGCCAGACCTAGGAGCAGTCATGGACCCGTTCGTGGCGGAGATTCGTATTTTCGGTTTCAACTTCGCGCCGAAGGGCTGGGCCTTCTGCGACGGGCAGCTCCTGCCGATTTCGCAGAATACCGCGCTGTTTTCGCTGCTCGGCACCACCTATGGCGGCGACGGCAAGAGCAATTTCGCGCTGCCGAACATGCAGGGCTGCGCGCCGATGGCGCCGGGTCAGGGTCCGGGCCTTTCGCTGCACGATCTCGGCGAAACCGGCGGCTCCGACACGGTGACGCTGCTGCAATCCCAAATGCCCTCGCACCCGCACTCCATGATGGCCGCCAACCTGCCCGGCGACCAGGGCGCGCCGACAACGACGCGCGCGATCGCCCGTTCAGTCAACGCGTCGGCCTATGTCGCCGGCAGTAATCCCACCCCGACGCTCGGGCCGATGAACAATGCCATGCTGCAGCCGACCGGCGGCAGCCAGCCGCATAACAATCTGATGCCCTATCTAACGCTGAACTTCTGCATCGCCATGCAGGGCGTCTTCCCGCCACGGGGCTGAGGTCGTTTTGATTCTCGACGCGTCCGCCACCACCACTGCTGCGCCCGCGGTCGGCTGGGCGCGCGCGGCCGAAGCCGGTTGTCGCTTTCGGCGCATCGTCGAGGCCGATCTGCCATTCCTCGGCCGACTCTACGCCTCGACGCGCGCCGAGGAACTCGCGCCGGTGCCGTGGAGCCAGGCCGACAAGGATGCCTTCCTCGACCAGCAATTCCGCGCCCAGCACGCGCACTACCAGCAGCATTATCCTGATGCCGACTGGCTGGTGATCGCACACTGCGACGAGGACATCGGCCGGCTTTATATAGAGCGCTGGCCGAGCCAGCATCGCATCATCGACATCGCGTTCCTTCCGGAGCATCGCGGCAGGGGGTTCGGCAGCGCGCTGCTCGCCGATCTCCTCGACGAGGCCGCGGCCGTCGGCAAGGACGTCTCGATCCATGTCGAGAAGCTCAATCCGGCGATGCGGCTCTACCGCCGGCTCGGCTTTGCGATCGAGGAGGACAAGGGCGTCTACGACCTGATGCGCTGGCGCGCGACCGCGCTCAGGTGAAGATCGCCTGATAACCATTGCCGTCCGCAAGCGGCCCGATCGGAACCAGGAAGATCTCCATCGTGCCAAGCCGTGGATGCGTCACGGGATAGATCGCCTGCGGCAGCCACGGCCCCTTCGGCGCCGCGAACAACAGCGAGAACGCCCCGCCCTGCCGGCCGCTGTTGCCGGCGGCATCGACCTTGGCGAGCCTCAACGGCACGACGCCGTTCGCGGTCTGCATATCGAACGCGGCGTCCTTGTGCGCCGTGAAGTCGTCGATATGCAGTGTCGCCAGATCCACGGAGGATGCCATGCTCATGTTTCCTGTTGCCGCCGACGTGTAACACGCCTCGCCAGGCGCGACAAAACGAACCGGCCGGGCAAATCGGGCGGCCGCCCCTGCCACTGATTTGCCCGACGGCGCAAGCCCTGCTGCGAAATATATTTCGGTTTATCCGAACCAAAAATCGGTGTATGCACTACCGTCTCACCCACTTGAGGGGCGCTTCGCGATCGTCACGAGTGCTGGGTCGAGATGCGGTGGACGCCGATTGCGCGACTGACGAGCGCGCGGGACGCGGACGGCGAAGTCGTGTGGTCCTGACGCCCCAGTGGCAGGTGTCTCCTCGCAAGACGCGAAGCGCGTCCTTGCGAAGACGGTGACAAGCAAGCCTGGTCTCGCCGGGGAGAGCACGAAGCAAGCCGTAAAACCATCGCGCAGGGAAAGCCA
>NZ_JBHMET010000158.1:0-18837 GCF_042430365.1 Bradyrhizobium erythrophlei | reverse complement strand
TTTTTGTTGCACAGGGCCCATGGGTGCGATCGGCACCCGGCTTTCCCTGCGCCCTCTGCATGAGGACGGGGAGAAAAGACGCAAGACTCGGGCAAATCGTGTCGCGAGAATGCGAACGCTTGTTGAGACCGTCACTGCGAGGAGCGAAGCGACGAAGCAATCCATTCTGTCCGTATTGCGGCACTATGGATTGCTTCGCTTCGCTCGCAATGACGGAGGGGATCGCGCGCTTCAATCCATCCCCGTCATGCTGAGGAGGCCGCGCAGCGGCCGTCTCGAAGCACGGCGGCCGCTGACCGGGCCGTTCATCCTTCGAGGCTCGCCCAGCGGCGCAAGTGCGCCGCAAGGCTCGCACCTCCAGCGACAAAGGCGGAGCCTTTGCGCGGGGATGGCGGGTCGAGGTTCAGTGCCCTGCATCGAGGCGCATCTTCGGGCATGACGGCCCGGATTTCCTCGGCTAACCTGCTACCAACCGCCGCCAGCAAGGACGGCACATCGAGGGAGGACGGACGCGTGCATCAGGGCCGTGTCATTTTCGGCGCCATGGACGAGGTCGTGTTCGGACGGCCGGCCCGCGAAGCCGTGGTCGAGCAGCTCGACCGGCTCGGCGCGCAACGCGCCTTCCTGATGGTTTCGGGCACGCTGAACCGCGAAACCGACGAGATCGAGAAGGTCCGCCAGGCACTGGGGCCGCGCTGCGTCGGCACCTTCGACAAGATGCCCGCGCACACCCCGCGCGCCGCCGTGATCGCGGCGACCGAACAGGCCCGCGCCGCCAAGGCCGACCTGATCGTGACCATCGGCGGCGGCTCGATCACCGACGGCGCCAAGGCGGTGCAACTCTGCCTCGCCAACAACGTGACGACGACTGACGGCATCGAGGGTATCCGCACCCATGGCGGCGTCGCACCTAAGATGAACCCGCCGACCGTGCGCCAGATCAGCGTGCCGACCACGATCGCGGGCGGCGAGTTCTCGTCGATCGCCGGTGTCACCAACGAGGCCAAGCGGCAGAAGGAGATGCTGCGCCATCCGCTGGTGATACCGCGCGCCACCATCCTCGACCCTGAAATTTCCGTGCACACGCCGGACTGGCTGTTCCTGTCGACCGGCATCCGCGCCGTCGATCATTGCGTCGAAGGCATCTGCTCGCGCGAGGCGCATCCCTACGGCGACGCGCAGGCCGTCAAGGGCCTCGAGATGCTGGCGCAGGGCCTGCCGCGGGTGAAGGCGAACCCGAAGGACATCTCGGCGCGGATGGACTGCCAGATCGGCACCTGGCTCTCGACCGGTCCGCTCGCCTCCGGCGTGCCGATGGGCGCGAGCCACGGCATCGGCTACGTGCTCGGCGCCGAATTCGACGTGCCGCACGGCTACACGTCGTGCGTGATGCTGCCGTCGGTGCTGCGCTGGAACAAGCGCGACAACGCCGACCGGCAGACGCTCGTGTCGGCGGCGATGGGGCATCCGGGCGAGGACGCCGGCGACGTGCTCGACCGCTTCATCCGCGACCTCGGCATGCCGCGCAGCCTGCAGGATGTCCGCGTCGGCCCCGAACATTTCGATCGCATCGCGGCGCAGGCGATGCGAACGCCCTGGGTGCCGCGCAACCCGCGCAAGATCGATAGCCCGGCCCAGGTCCGCGAGATTCTTGTGATGGCCGCCTAGGGAGCATGATCCGAACTCGGAGGGCCGAGTTAACGCAAGATGGAACCTTCCGAAACGATCATGCTCAAGCAAGGAAACGAAGGAGATTTGAAACTCGATGTACACCGGCAAGCATGCTCACCTGCGCCCATTGCAGCCCGCCTTCATCATGGCCTCGACCGGCGAGACCGTCACCTATCGTGAGCTCGACGCGCGCAGCAACCGCCTGGCGCATCTGTTTCGCAAACACGGATTGAAGCGGCTCGATCACTATTCGATCTTCATGGAGAACAACAACCGCTATCTCGAGGCCTGCGGCGCCGGCGAGCGATCGGGCCTGTACTTCACCTGCGTCAACTCATTCCTGACCCCGGGCGAGCTCGCCTATATCCTGACCAACAGCCAGTCGCGGATCCTGATCACCTCGAAGCTGAAGCTCGACATCGCGCGCGAGGCGCTGAAGGAATGTCCGCATGTCGAGCTCTGCATCGTCGTCGACGGCGAGAGCGAGAGCGACCGCATTGTCGGCTTGCAGGAGGCCACCGCCGGCCTGCCGGCGACGCCGATATCGGATGAATTCGCCGGCACCGCGATGCTCTATTCCTCCGGCACCACGGGCCGGCCCAAGGGCATCCTGCGGCCGCTGCCGGAGCAGCCGCCGTCGCAAAACCTGCCGCTGTTCGATTTCCTGGTCAGCCTCTGGCACTACCGCGAGGGCATGATCTATCTCTCTCCGGCGCCGCTCTACCACTCGGCGCCGCAGGCCGCCGTCAACCTCACGATCCGGATGGGCGGCACCGCCATCATCATGGAGAGCTTCGATCCCGAGCGTTACCTCGAGCTGGTGCAAAAATGGGGTGTCACCCACACCCAGTTGGTGCCGACCATGTTCTCGCGCATGCTGAAGCTGCCCGAGGAGGTCCGCCGCCGCTACGACCTGTCGTCGCTCGAGATCGCGATCCATGCCGCCGCGCCCTGCCCGGCGCTGGTGAAGGACGACATGATCAAATGGTGGGGCCCGATCGTCCACGAATATTACGGCGCCACCGAGGGCCTCGGCTTCACCGCCTGCAACAGTCAGGAGTGGCTGGCGCATCGCGGCACCGTCGGCAAGGTGCTGCTGGGCGACCTCCATATCCTCGACGAGAACTTGCAGCCCTGCCCGAAGGGCACGGCGGGCACGGTGTGGTTCAAGACCGCGACGCCGTTCGAGTATTTCAACGATCCGGCCAAGACCACCGAAGCGCGTTCGCCGGACGGCAGCATGAGCACGGTCGGCGACGTCGGCTATGTCGACGACGATAATTTCCTCTATCTCACCGACCGCGCCACCTTCATGATCATCTCCGGCGGCGTGAACATCTATCCGCAGGAGTGCGAGAACCTCTTGATCACCCATCCCAAGGTCGCCGACGCCGCGGTGTTCGGCGTGCCCAATATCGATCTCGGCGAGGAGGTGAAGGCGGTGGTGCAGCCGATCGGCGGCGTCGCCCCCGGACCGGAGCTGGCCGAGGAGCTGATCGCGTTCTGCGCGTCGTCGCTGTCACGCCAGAAGGTGCCGCGCTCGGTCGATTTCGAGGCCGAGCTGCCGCGGCTGCCGACCGGAAAGCTCTACAAGCGCCTGCTGCGCGACCGCTACTGGGGCAGCAAGACCTCGCGGATCGTGTGATCCGGCCGAGGCGGCCGAGCTGGGCAGGTGCGAAGCGGAAACGCCGTGATGCCACGGACTCGCCCGCGCGAAGCGTTTCGCGCTATGCTCAGCGATCGTCAGCCCGCTTCGCCCGGAGGCAGCCATGCCGTCGCCCCAGCCGCGCGAGCCGGAGCCGTTACAGGCCCGAAGGCTCGAATTCACCCCCGCCGAGATCGGTGCGCTCGCCCACCTTTATCGTGGCGAGGTCTACCGCAGCACGGTCTGGCGCACCCGCCTCGACAGTTCGACCAATTGGGCGGTGGTCACCACCGGGATCGCGCTGTCGGTCACCTACAGCAACACCGAGGCCTCGCCCCTGCCGCTGGTCCTCGTCGGCCTGCTCGTGACCGTGTTCCTGCTGTTCGAAGCCCGCCGCTACCGTTACTTCAACATCTGGCGCGCCCGCGCGCGCCTGCTGGAAACCGACTTCTACGCGCCCATGATCAGGGGCGAGGCCATTACGCCGAATGCGGACTGGACGGAGCTTTTGGCCAACGACTATCGCAAACCGAACTACCATATCAGCTTTCCGCGCGCGGTCGGCCGGCGGCTGCGCCGCACCTACGGCTGGATCCTGGCGATCCAGGCCCTTGCCTATTACGGCAAGCTCGCGATCCACCCCGTGCCGTTGACGACCCTTTCCGAAGTCTGGGAACGTGCCTCAATCGGCCCAATCCCGGGCACGCTGGTCGTCCTGGCTGGGGTCGCCTTCCATACCAGCTGGCTGATCTTCGCGCTTGTGACGTATCGCATGGAGCTCACCAGACGTCGTGAGAGGCGGAGCCTGATCGCGATGGGGTGAGGTCCGCGTGGCTCGCGTTGCTCGCCCCCATGTTTTCCCCTAACCTCGCCGGAACAAGAAAATCAGGGAGGGCTTGCCGATGGACGTCGTTCCGTTAGGTCCGGGCTTCGGCGCCGAGTTGCGCGGCGTTTCGCTCGCCGATGTCGCCGCCAGCGATGCCGCCTATGCGGCGGTGCGCGCGGCGTTCGAGGAACACTCGGTGCTGGTGTTTCGCGGCCAGGAGGTCGACGACGACATCCAGCTCGCATTCTCGCGCCGCTTCGGCCCGCCCGAGGTCACGAAAGTCGGCTCGATGGGCACCGGCTCGCATTTCGTGATCCTCTCGACCTTCGGGCCTGACGGCAAGGTGGTACCGGCCGATCACCGCCAGTCGCTGCGCAGCAGGGCCAACCAGCTCTGGCACACCGACTCCTCCTTCAAGCGCGTGCCGGCGTTGACCTCGATCCTCTCGGCGCGCATCATCCCCGAACATGGCGGCGAGACCGAGTTCGTGTCGACCCGGCTCGCCTTCGAGCGGCTCGACAAGGCGCTGGCTGAACGGCTGGAGAATTCCTTCGCCTGGCACTCCTACGCCCATTCGCGCAGCAAGGTCGCCGCGGGTCTCGCGACGCCCGAAGAGGTCGATGCGCTGCCGCCGGTATGCTGGCGCATGGTGTGGCGCAACCCGGTCAACGGCCGCGGCGCGCTCTATCTCGCCTCCCACGCCTATGGCGTCGAGGGCATGGATCAGGCAGCCGGCACGGCGCTGATCGAGGAATTGACCGCAGCCGCCACCGCGTCCGGCGTCAGCTATCTGCATCAATGGAAGCAGGGCGACGTCGTGATGTGGGACAACCGCGCCACCATGCATCGCGGCCGGCCGTGGCCCGCGCATGAGGGCCGGCTGATGATCCGCACCACGATCTCGGCGACCGAAGCCGACGGCGTCGCCGGCATGGCCCTGCCCTCGTCGCAGGCGGCGGAGTGAGGCGGTAACGATGAGATTGAAGTACCGTCATCCTGAGGTGCGAGCCTCTTCGGCGAGCCTCGAAGGATGCAAAGCCACCAGCCGGGCCGTACATCCTTCGAGGCTCGCTCCGCGCGCACCTCAGGATGACGGGAAAACGCAACGGAGGAAATTCGTCGCTGCATAGCAACACACGCCGCTGGTTCCGGATGCCAGCACCATTATTCCCGGTCGGTGGAAATTTTCACCGTCGCGCGTCATCCCAATTGCCAATCTCCACGCGGGCCTCGCTGGTTGCCCGACGGCTTCACCATGGTATCGTCAATGCCAATCGGCCTTTGAGACCGAAATTCGTGGAGGGGACTATGCGGAGCGTGCAAGCGCTGGCCGTCGCGGTGTTGTCTGTGCTGGCGATCAGCGACGCTTCACTCGCCGGCGAGCCGAAATCGGGTGGCATCTTCAGGGTCTACCACCGCGACAGTCCCGGCAGCGCCTCGATCCACGAGGGCGCGACTTACTCGCTCAACGTGCCGTTCATGCCGATCTTCAACAACCTCGTCATCTTCAACCAGCATGTCGCGCAGAACAGCACCGACAGCATCGTGCCGGAACTCGCGGAAAACTGGGCCTGGGGCGGCGACAACAAGACGCTGACCTTCAAGCTGCGCAAGGACGTGAAGTGGCATGACGGCAAGCCGTTCACCTCGGCCGACGTCAAATGCACCTTCGACATGCTGATGGGCAAGTCGCAGCAGAAGTTCCGGCAGAACCCGCGCAAGTCCTGGTACGACCAGGTCGACGAGGTCACCACCAACGGCGACTATGAGGCGTCGTTCAAGCTGAAGCGGCCGGAGCCGGCGCTGCTGTCGCTGCTCGCCTCGGGCTACACGCCGGTCTATCCCTGCCACATCTCGCCGGCGGAAATGCGCACCAAGCCGGTCGGCACCGGCCCGTTCAAATTCATCGAGTTCAAGGCCAACGAGTCGATCAAGCTCACCAAGAATCCCGATTACTTCAAGAAGGGCCTGCCCTATCTCGACGGCATCGAGTTCACCATCATTCCGAACCGCTCGACCGCGATCCTGGGCTTCATCTCGGGCAAGTTCGACATGACGTTCCCGACCGAGGTGTCGATCCCGCTGCTCAAGGACGTCAAGTCGCAGGCCCCGAACGCCGTCTGTGTCGTGGAGCCGAGTAACGTCTCGACCAATATCATCGTCAACTCGACCTCCCCGCCGTTCGACAACATCGACATCCGCCGCGCGCTGGCGCTGGCGCTGGACCGCAAGGCGTTCATCCAGATCATGTTCGAAGGCCAGGGCGACATCGGCGGCACCATGCAGCCGGCGCCCGCCGGGCTGTGGGCGATGCCGAAGGAGATGCTCGAGCAGATTCCGGGCTATGGCCCGGACGTGAACGCCAATCGCGAGCAGGCTCGTAAGCTGATGCAGAAGGCGGGCTACGGCCCGGACAAGCATCTGCAGATCAAGGTATCGACCCGCAACATCCCGATCTACCGCGATCCCGCCATCATCATGATCGACCAGATCAAGAGCATCTATATCGACGCCGAACTCGACGTCGTCGACACCGCGCAATGGTTCCCGAAGGTCGCGCGCAAGGACTATGCGCTCGGGCTCAACCTGACCGGCAATGCCGTCGACGATCCCGACCAATCCTTCTACGAGAACTATTCCTGCGGCTCGGAGCGGAACTACACCAACTATTGCAACAGGGACATCGAGAAGCTGTTCGACCAGCAATCGGCCGAGACCGACGTCAACAAGCGCAAGAAGCTGGTCTGGGAGATCGACAAGAAGCTGCAGGAGGATGTCGCGCGTCCGATCATCTTCCATAGCCGCACCGGCACCTGCTGGCAGCCCTATGTGAAGAATGTCACCGTGATGTCCAACAGCTCCTATAACGGCTATCGTTACGAAGACGTCTGGCTGGACAAGTAACGTCCATCAGAGCGTTTTCGAGGGAAGTGGATACCGGTTCGCGCAAGCAAAGCGCGTCAAAGGTAAGACGAAGACGAGTCAGGGAGAGCCTGGTGTTTGCGTATCTTGTCCGGCGCCTGTTCCTGATGCTGCTGACCCTGTTCGGGATCTCGGTCATCATTTTCGTGCTGCTGCGCATCGTGCCCGGCAACATCGTCGATATCCTGTTCGACGCCGCCGGCTTCGTCGACCCCGCCGACAAGGCCAATCTGGAGAAGGAGCTCGGCCTCAGCCAGCCGATCGTGATCCAGTATCTGCACTGGATCGGCGGCCTGTTGCGCGGCGACCTCGGCTATTCCTACGTTTCGGAGAAGCCGGCACTGGAGGAGATCCTGCCGCGAATCCCGATCACCGCACGGCTCGCGGGCCTCGCACTGCTGTTCTCCGCCTCGATGGGCATTCCGCTCGGCGTGATCAGCGCCGTGCATCAGGGCTCGCGGCTCGACTATGTGCTTCGCGTCGTCAGCCTGAGCGGGCTGTCGCTGCCGTCGTTCTGGCTCGGCCTCTTGGTCCTGATGGCCGCGGTCTCGCTGTTCGGCACGATGCCGATCTTCAACCCCAATCCGAAGACCTGGACCGAGGCGTTCGCGATCTATGCCGTGCCGGCTATGGCGGTCG
This sequence comes from Bradyrhizobium erythrophlei, assembly GCF_042430365.1. Lineage (GTDB taxonomy): Bacteria > Pseudomonadota > Alphaproteobacteria > Rhizobiales > Xanthobacteraceae > Bradyrhizobium > Bradyrhizobium erythrophlei. The sequence goes on along the minus strand of NZ_JBHMET010000158.1, from coordinate 11,134 downwards.
CCTTCCGCAGCGCGGCGCTGACCATGCGCATCACAAGATCCTCGATGCTGGAGATCCTGCGCCAGGATTACATCCGCACCGCGCGCGCCAAGGGCGCGTCCGAGGCCTCCGTCAACTATCACCACGCGCTGAAGAACGCCGTGCTGCCCGTCATCACCGTGATCGGCATCGAGGCCGCATTCCTGATCGGCGGCCTGATCGTCACGGAGACCGTGTTCAACATCCCGGGCATCGCGCGCTTCCTGGTCGAAGCGCTGCGCTGGCGCGATTATCCCATTGTGCAGAATCTCGTGATGTTCATCGCTGTGGTCGTTGTGGTCGTGAACTTCACGGTCGACATGCTCTATGCCGCGATCGACCCGCGCATCCGGTATGGAGACTAGCATGATCCGGAAAAGTGGAGACCGGTTTTCCGAAAAGATCATGCCTAACTAAAGAGAGCCTGATGGCGACGATCAACTTTGACAGCGAACTTCGCCGCGCTGGTGCCAATGCCACCGGCGGCTGGCGGCGGCTGGCGTTCCTTGCGCAGCGCTACATGCTCGGCACGATCGGCCTCATCATCATGCTGCTGTTCATCTGGATGGCGCTCTCCGCCGACCTGATCGGCCGCTACGATCCGCTCAGCGTCGATTCCACGCATCGCCTCGCCGCACCCTCCGCGCTGCACTGGTTTGGCACAGACTCTTTCGGCCGCGATGTCTGGAGCCGCATCATCCACGGCGCGCGGATCTCGCTCGCAGTCGGCATCGGCTCGACCACGCTGGGCGCGACGCTCGGCGTCATCGTCGGGCTGACATCGGGCTATCTCTCAGGCTGGGTCGACCTCGTGTTCCAGCGGGTCACCGACATGCTGCAGTCGTTGCCGCTGCTGGTGCTGGCGCTGGTGATGACCGCGGCGCTCGGACCCTCACTGCCGAACGTGATCATCGCGATCGCGATCCCTCTGATCCCGACGGTGGCGCGCGTGATCCGCGCCAACACGCTGGCGCTGCGCGAGCAGCCGTTCGTCGAGGCCGCCAAATCGATCGGCATGAGCGAGATGCGGATCGCCCTGCGCCATGTGCTGCCGAACACGATCGCGCCCTTGATCGTGCTTGCCACCGCGCAGCTCGGCTCGACCATCCTCACCGAGGCGTCGCTGTCGTTCCTCGGCCTCGGCATCCCGGAGCCGTATCCGTCCTGGGGCCGGATGCTGTCGGAATCCGCCGCTGAATATGTCCGCACCGCGCCGTGGCTCGTGATCTTCCCGGGCATCGCGATCAGCCTCGCGGTGTTCGGCACCAATCTGTTCGGCGACGCACTGCGCGACATCCTCGATCCGAGGCAGCGCGGCTGATGAGCGAGGCTAACGCGGCAGCAACAGTTCTCGACGTGAAGAACCTGCAGACGGTGTTCTTCACCAATTCCGGCCTGTTCCGTGCGGTCGACGACGTCTCATTCTCGCTTCGCCGCGGCGAGACGCTGGCGATCGTCGGCGAGTCTGGCTGCGGCAAGAGCGTCACCGCGCTGTCGATCATGCGCCTGGTGCCGGATCCGCCCGGCCGCATCGTCGGCGGTTCGGTTACGCTCGAAGGCACGGACCTTCTTGCGCTCGACGAAGCTAAGATGCGCGGCATCCGGGGCAACCGCATCTCGATGATCTTCCAGGAGCCGATGACCTCGCTCAATCCGGTGATGCGGATCGGCGACCAGATCATCGAGGCGGTGCGGCTGCACCAGAAGGTCAGCCACAAGGACGCCTGGAAGCAGGCCGTCGAGATGCTGCGCCTGGTGCGCATCCCGGAACCCGAGCGCCGTGCGCAGGAATATCCGCACCAGCTCTCCGGCGGCATGCGCCAGCGCGCCATGATCGCGATGGCGCTGGCCTGCCGGCCGGTCCTGTTGATCGCGGACGAGCCCACCACCGCGCTCGATGTCACGATTCAGGCGCAGATCCTCGCCCTGATCGTCGATTTGCAGAAGCGGCTCGGCACTGGACTGATCCTGATCACCCACGATCTCGGCGTCGTCGCGCAGACCGCGCAGCGCGTGATCGTGATGTATGCCGGCAAGAAGGTCGAGGAAGCGACTGTCGAGGCGCTGTTCGAGAACCCGATGCATCCCTACACGCGCGGGCTGATGGCCTCCATGCCGGCCGTGATTGCGCTCGGCGCCAAGGCCGACGCCCGATTGACCGAGATTCCGGGCATGGTGCCGTCGCTGACCAACCTTCCACCGGGCTGCGCCTTCGCGCCGCGCTGCAAGTTCGCGATCGATCGCTGTCGTAAGGAGTATCCGCCGCTCGAGGAGGTCAAACCCAATCACTGGGCGGCGTGCTGGCGCGCCCGCGAGATGGTGGGGGCGCCATGATCGAGCAACGTCCATTGCTGGAGGTCACCGACCTCGTCAAGCATTACGCGGTGCGCGGCGGCATTCTGCGCCGACAGATCGGCACCGTGCATGCGGTCGATGGCGTCAGCTTCTCACTTGGCACCGGCGAGACGCTCGGGCTGGTTGGCGAGTCCGGCTGCGGCAAATCGACGGTTGCCCGCACCGTGCTGCGGCTTGTCGAGCCGACCAGCGGCGCGATCAAGCTGGATGGCGAGGATATCGCGCCGCTCAGCAAGGCGGCGCTGCGGCCGCATCGCCGCTCGATGCAGATCGTGTTCCAGGATCCGTTCGCCTCCCTCAACCCGCGCATGACCGCTGGCGACATCGTCGGCGAACCCCTGAGCGTGCACGGCCTCGCGAGTGGTGCGAAGAAGCAGGAGCGCGTCGCGGAACTGTTCCAGCAGGTCGGCCTGCGGCCCGACCAGATGAAGAACTTTCCGCATCAGTTCTCCGGCGGCCAGCGCCAGCGTATCTGCATCGCGCGGGCATTGTCGCTGGGACCGCGGCTGATCGTCTGCGACGAGCCGGTGTCCGCGCTCGACGTCTCGATCCAGGCGCAGGTCATCAACCTGTTGATCGACCTGCAGCGCAAGCAGAATTTCTCCTACCTCTTCATCGCGCATGACCTCGCGGTCGTCGCTCATATCAGCCACCGCGTCGCGGTGATGTATCTCGGCCGCATTGTCGAGATCGCCGACAAGCACGAGCTGTTCGCCAATCCGCGCCATCCCTATACGCAGGCGTTGCTCGCCTCGGTGCCGATCGCCGATCCCAAGGCCAAACGAAGCGCGTCCCTTATTGAGGGCGACGTGCCGAGCCCGATCAACCCGCCCTCCGGCTGCGCATTTCACACGAGATGCCGCTACGCGATCGACCGCTGCAAGATGGAGCGGCCGCCGCTGAAAGAGGCCGGCATGGGGCACCAGGTGGCGTGCTGGTTGAATGACGGTACGGGGCGGAAAGACTCTCCGTAACCGTCATTGCGAGCGAAGCGAAGCAATCCATATCTCCGCCTGTAGAAACATGGATTGCTTCGTCGCTTCTCCTCGCAATCACGCTGGTTAGGCCGCCTGCTTGTCCGCCTCGATCTCGACCACGATCTTCCCCGTCGTCACCTGCTCGCCCTCGGCGACATCGATGGACGACACCGTGCCGGCGACGCCGGCGGTGTGCACATGTTCCATCTTCATCGCCTCCAGCGTCATCACCGGCTGGCCGGCGGCGACCTTGTCGCCGGCTTTCACCAGAAGCGCGACGACGCGGCCGTTCATGGCAGCCCGCACCTTGCCGTCACCGCCGGCGGCAGCCGCCGATTCCGGCGGCGCGAGGGTGAGATCGTGAACCGACAGCGTCACGCCGCGATGCAGGACGTAGAGCCGGTCGCCATCGCGCAGGTATCTTGCCGTTTCCATGAGCCCGTTGCGGCGGAAGCGGATGAAATCGCGATCGAGCTCGTCGATCGCGAAGCTGTAACGATCGCCGTTGCGGGCGGCGACATAGCCGCCGTCGCGCTCACGCACGACCTCGATCTCCTGCACGCCGTGGCCGAGGTCGACCCGCAATCCCAGCGCAAAGGTGGCGGCGAGCGACCGCCCACGCTGCCAGAATGGCGCGTCAGGGTGGGTGACGTAGAGCACCAGCGCGGCGAGTGCGATATCCACCGCATTGTCGGCGCGCGGCGCCAGCGCCTCGCGGTTCTGGCCGATGAAGGCGGTTGTCGCCTCACCCCGGGCGAAAACCGGATGGCGCAGACAGTCCATCAAAAAGCCCTGGTTGGTGGTGACGCCGAAGGCTGCGACCTGCTCGAGCCCGCTGATCAGCTTCCCGCGCGCCTCGTCGCGCGTCGCGCCGTGGCTGATGACCTTGGCGATCATCGAATCGTAGAACGGCGGAATCTCCGAGCCCGACTGCAGCGCGTGCTCGACGCGGATATCATGAGGCATCTGCCAGAGCGCCATCCGGCCTGATTGCGGCATGAAATCGTGCCCGGCATCCTCCGAGCACAGCCGCACCTCGATGGCGTGGCCGGAGAACGTGACATCCTCCTGCCGGAGCGGCAGCTTCTCGCCGCCGGCGATACGAAGCTGCAGCTCGACGAGATCGAGCCCCGTGATCGCCTCGGTCACGGGATGCTCGACCTGCAGCCGCGTGTTCATCTCCATGAAGTAGAAATTGCCATCACGATCGAGCAGGAATTCGAGGGTCCCGGCGCCCTCATAGCCGATCGCCTTCACCGCCTGCACCGCGACCGCGCCCATCCGCGCCCGCAGCTCCGGCGAGACCGCCGGCGACGGCGCCTCCTCGATCACCTTCTGGTGGCGCCGCTGCACCGAGCAGTCGCGCTCGCCGAGATGGATCGCATTGCCGTAGCGGTCGCCGAACACCTGGATTTCGATGTGGCGGGGATCGACGATCGCACGCTCGAGGATAACGCTTGCGTCGCCAAACGCGCCTTGTGCCTCCGACCGCGCGCTGCGCAACGCGTCCGGAAACGATGCAGCATCGGCAACCAGCCGCATGCCGCGACCGCCGCCGCCCGCGACCGCCTTGATCATCACCGGGAAGCCGATCTTCCCTGCCTCCGCCAGCATGACGGCATCGCTCTGGTCGGAGCCCTGATACCCGGGCACGCAGGGCACGCCGGCCCTTTGCATGATGTCCTTGGCGCCGGCCTTGTTCCCCATCGCCCGGATCGCCTCGGACGAGGGACCAATGAATACGATCCCGGCGTCGCGACAGGCTTGTGCAAACTCCTCGTTCTCGGCGAGGAAGCCATAGCCCGGATGGATGGCGCCGGCGCCGCTCGCCTTGGCGGCTTCGATGATCGTGTCGATCTTGAGGTAGGATTGCGCCGGCAGCGCCTCACCGATCCGCACCGCCTGATCGGCCTCGCGCACGTGCAGCGCATCGCGATCGGCGTCCGAATAGACCGCGACCACCCCGAAACCAAGCCGCCGCGCGGTGCGCATGACACGCAGCGCGATCTCGCCGCGGTTGGCGATTAGGATCTTGAAGAATGGCGTCCGCTTCATCACTGCACCGCTCATGGCCGTGCCACCGAGAACTGCATGCGCTGCGGCGTTCTTGCCTCGGCCTCGCGGCAGATCGCGAGCACTTCCGAAAGCACGCTGCGGGTATCGCGCGGATCGATGACGCCGTCGTCGAGCACGCGGGCGCTGGTCGAAAACACGTCCATCTGGCCGTCGAACACGCCTGTTATCTGCGCCTTCATGGCCTCCAGCTTCTCCTTCTCGATCGGCTTGCCGCGCCGCGCGGCCGCCGCCTCGGTCACGATCGCCATGGTTTCGGCGGCCTGCTCGCCGCCCATCACGGCGGTCTTGGCGTTCGGCCAGGAGAAGCAGAAGCGCGGATGGAAGCCGCGGCCGCACATGCCGTAATTGCCGGCGCCGAATGAGGCGCCGCAATAGATCGTGATCTGCGGCACCGTCGCCGACGTCACCGCCTGGATCATCTTCGAGCCGTGCTTGATCATGCCGGCCTCTTCGTAGGCCTTACCGACCATGTAGCCGGTCGTGTTGTTCATGTAGAGAATCGGCGTACGCGATTGGCAGCAGGCCTGGATGAAATGCGTCGCCTTGTTGGCGCCGGGAACGTCGAGCGGACCATTGTTGGTGATGATGCCGAGCGCCTGGCCCTCGATGCGGGCATGGCCGCAGATCGTCGCCGGGCCATAGTTGGCGCCGAACTCGGCGAAGTCGGAATCGTCGACGAAACGGGCGATCGTCTGGCGCATGTCGACGGGCCGCTTGTGGTCCATCGGCATGATGCCAAGCAGCTCTTCGGCATCGTAGCGCGGCGGCTTGAAGGACACCTCGTTCCGCTTCGGCCGATCCCATGGCAGCTTGGCCATGATGTCGCGCGCGATGCGGAGTGCGTCACGGTCGTCCTCGGCAAGGTAGTCGCCGAGCCCGGAGATCGACGTATGCATCTCGGCGCCGCCGAGCTCCTCCTCGGTCGCGATCTCGCCGGTGGCGGCCTTCAACAACGGCGGCCCGGCCAGGAACGCGCGAGTGCGGCCGCGCACCATTACGATGTAATCAGACAAGCCAGTCTGATACGCGCCGCCCGCGGTTGAGGAGCCGTGTGTCACCGTGACGACGGGCAGGCCCGCCGCGGACAGCCGCGCCAGATTGCGAAAAATGTTGCCGCCGCGGACGAAGTCCTCGACGCGATAGCGCAGCAAATTGGCGCCGGCGCTTTCCACAAGCTGCACATAAGGCAGCTTGTTCTCCAGCGCGAGCTCTTGCACCCGCAGCGTCTTGTCGAGGCCGTAAGGTTGCAGCGCGCCGGCGTCGATGCCGGCATCATTGGCGCTGACCATGCAGCGGATGCCGGCGACGAAGCCGATGCCGGCGATCACGCCGCCGCCGGGCACGCTCTTGTCCGGATCCGGCACGTCGAACATGTAGCCGGTCAGCGTCGACAGTTCGAGAAAGGGCGAGCCGGGATCGAGCACCAGCGCAACACGCTCGCGCGGCAAGAGCTGCCCGCGGCTGTGGAAGCGATCCTTGGCGGCGGCCGAGGCGGCGCGCGTCCGCTCCTCCAACCCCCGCATCCGCGCGATCAGGGCCAGCATGCCGTCGCGGTTGGCCTGGAAGGCGGCGCTGCCGGTGGCGATCGTGTTCTCGATGATGGGCACTAGCGGCGCTCCGCAAAATACTCGCTGTACATCTGCCGTAGCTCGACCTTGCGCAGCTTGCCGGTCGCCGTCATCGGCATCTCCTCAAGGATACGCACGAGCTTCGGCACCTGGAAGCCGCCGAGATGCTTTCTGCAATGCGCCTCGATCCCGGCTTCATCGGCCACCGCACCCGGCTTCAGCTTGACGAAGGCCGACACCGCCTCGCCCCATTGCGGATGCGGCAGGCCGACCACCGCGGCGTTCTGCACGGCGGGGTGCGCCAGCAGCGTCTCCTCGATCTTCACGGAGGCGACGTTCTCGCCGCCGGACTTGATCATGTCCTTCTTGCGGTCGAGGAACAGCGCCTCGCCGTTGGCGTCGATCAAGGCGAGATCGCCGGTGTGATGCCAGCCGAATTTTCTGGCCTCCTCGGTCGACTTCGGATCCTTGTAATAGCCCATCATCACATTGGGCCCGCGATGCACGAGCTCGCCGATCTCGCCACGTGGCAGCAAATTGCCGTTGTCGTCCATGATCGCGGTCTCGTTGACGATCAGCGACTCGCCCCAGTAGTTGCCGAAACGGTTGAGCTGCACCTCCGGCCGCGACATCGTGGTGGCCGGATACATCTCGGTCTGGCCGCTGGTCAGCACGAAGTTCGGACACATATCCGCCATCGCGCGCTCCAGCAGCGGCTTGCCCATCGGCGCCATGGTGTAGATGCAACAACGCAGGCCCGAGAGATCATAGTCGCGACGGCGCGGATGATCGAGGATCGCCTGGTACATCAGGGACAGGCCGACGAACACGGTCAGCCTGTCGCGCACGATCGCCTCCATGCAGACGACCGGATCGAAGCCGCGCATCAGTGCCATGCGGCCGCCGACCGAGAGATAGCTGAGCAGCAGCACGTGACCGGCGCAGTGGAACAGCGGGAACTGCCCGGTGATGCCGTCGTCGCGACCAAGCTGCATCTCGATGCAGTTGCTCATCACCGCCATCACGACGGCAAGATGGCAGTGCATCGCGCCTTTCGGGCGCGAGGTGGTGCCCGACGTATAGATGATCATCGCGAGGTCGCGATCGTTGATCTCGACCTCGGGCTCGACATCGGACTGGCCCAGCAGGAGGTCGTTGAAGTTCGCGAGCCCGGTCTTGGCAACATTCCCGGTCAGATCGATCGCGATCATCTCCATGCCGCGCGCTTCAAGCGCAGCACGCCGGTCCGGCTGGCCGTGCAGATTGTCGTCGATGATCGCAAAGCCCACCTCGGCATGACCGAGGATGTAGTCCATGTCGGCCGGCCCGAGCATGGTGTTGATCGGCACCCAGACGAGGCCGGCACGGTGAATGCCGAACAGCGCTTTGACGAACTCGACCGAGTTATTGCAGATGGTCGAGATCTTCTCGCCAGGTTTCAGCCCGCGCTGCACCAGATAGTTGGCGAAGCGGTTAGCGTCGCGCTCGAGTTCGGTGAAAGTGACCTGGCGATTGCCGTCGGTCAGCGCAATGCGATCCGGAAACCGCCGCGCGGCGCGCTTCAGGAGATCACCGATCGCGACCCGCCCGATGCGACCCGGCCCGGTCACGCCGCCGGTTGCTGCGAGATTGTCCATGCGGTTCCTCCTACTTCGTCATTGCGAGGAGCGAAGCGACGAAGCAATCCATGCCGCCGTTTGGCGTTTTTCTATGGATTGCTTCGCTGCGCTCGCAATGACGGTCGGTCTGGCCTTACTGCCTGACCCCAAAAATCTGTCGCGCTTCCGCCGGGCTTGCGATCTCGCGTCCCGCCTTGCGCGCGCAGGCGGCAAGTGCCTCGACGAGCTGTCCGTTCGACGTCACCTTGGTGCCGTCGCCGAGATAGAACGTGTCTTCCAGGCCGCTGCGCAAATGGCCGCCGAGATCGGCGGCGCGCTGGTGCAGCGGCCAGATCTCGGCGCGGCCGATCGCGGTGACCTGCCAATGCGCCTCCGGCACCTTCAGCTTGAGTAGGATCGGCAGCAATTCCGGATCAGCGGGCATGCCCGAGGCGACGCCCATCACAAAATTGTACTCGAGCGGGCCGGAATACATCCCGGTCTGCCGGTACATGCCGACGCAGCGCACGATGCCGACATCGAAACATTCGAATTCGGGGATCGTACCAGCTTCCTTCATCACGTCGAGATAGTCCTGCACCTTCTCGACCGCGTTGTCGAACATCATCGGCGGCCAGGCCCAGGTGTTGTCGGCCTTGACCTTCAGATAATTCAGCGAGCCGGCGTTGCAGGCCGCGATCTCCGGTTTGGTCTCGCGCACGCAGTTGAGTGCGCCCCGGTAGTTCGGCCCCGAGGTGCCGGTGGTGTGGTTGATGATCACGCCGGGGCAGGCCTCGCGGATCGCCTGCTGGATGTCCTTGCTGACATCAACCTCCCACGACGGCAGATGGCCCTTGTTCGGCTCCTGCTGACGTAGATGGATGTGCATGATGCTGGCGCCGGCGTTGAACGCGGCCTTAGCCTCGCGCGCCATCTCTTCCGGCGTCACCGGAACGTTGTGCTGCTTGGGGTCGGTGAGCACGCCGTTCAGCGCGCAGGTGATGACGGCCTTGTCGCTCATGATTGTCGCTATCGTCGCTTGTCCTGGTTGCGGCGCACAGGCTGCCGCATGATTTTTCCATGATGAGAGATTTGCCGTCACGTCATCTTGCGTTGACTGGCTACCCCGGCGTTGCCACGCCGCGACGCGCGGCCAGCCGATTAACACAAGACGTTCGGTCCGAACGCGCGCTACGTTGGCGACAAGCAAAGGCCTGACACAACAGGCCGACATCGCAGGGAGAACGTCATGGTTTCGATCAACCGGCGCGCATGGCTCTCGGGTGCGACTGGCGTTGCCGTGACCGCACTGTCGGGCATCCGTCCCGCCTTCGCCGAGGACACGCCTGGTATCACCGCGACCGAGATCCGGATCGGAAGCACGACCTCGCTGAGCGGTCCGGTATCCGCGCTCGGCGTGCAGGCACGCTGCCAGGAAGCCTATTTCAGGATGCTCAACGAGCAGGGCGGCATCGCCGGCCGGCAGATCAAGTACATCTATTACGACGATGCGTTCAATCCGGCGAAGACGGTCGAGCAGGTGCGCCGGCTGATCGAAAGCGACAACGTCGCCTTCCTGTTCAACATGCTCGGCACCGCGCCGAACTCGGCCGTGGTCAAATACATCAACGCCGCGAAGGTCCCGCATCTGTTCCTGTCGGTGAACGGCGACAAATGGGGTGACTACCAGACCTACCCCTGGACCATGGGCTTTGCGCCGAGCGCGCGGACCGAAGCGCAGGTGTTCGTCAAACATGCGCTGAGCCAGAACAGGAATGCGAAGTTCGCGGTGCTCTACCAGAACGACGATCTGGGCAAGGATTTCGTCGCAGGCGCCAAGGACGTGCTGGGCGAGAGGTTCGCAAGCGCGGCGGTGGTGGCCTCGCACGAGGTCACCGATCCGACGATCGATTCCCAGATCGTCACGCTGCGCGGCACCAATCCCGATGTGCTGATCTCGGGCACCACGGCCAAGTTCGCCGCGCAATCGATCCGCAAGATCTACGAGCTCGGCTGGAAGCCGATGCATTTCATCGCCAGCGGCGCCGCCTCGCTCTCCTCGACCATCGTACCTGTCGGCCTCGACAAGGCGCAGGGCACGATCTCGTCGGCCTATGTGAAGGATGTCGCCGACCCGGCCTGGGCCAACGATCCCGGCGTGAAGGACTTCCTGACATTCATGGAGAAGTATTTCCCCGATGGCAATCCGAAGGAGGGCTACAGCCTCTACGCCTACACCGTGGCGCAGGTACTGAAAATCGTGCTCGAGCAGTGCAAGGGCAACTTCACGCGCGACAACATCATGGCGCAGGCAAACAATCTCAGGGACGTCGAGGTCCCGACGCTGTTGCCCGGCATCCGTGTCAACACCAGCCCGACGAATCACCACCCGCTGCGGCAGCTCCAGTTGCAGCGGATCGAGGGCGCGGGATGGCAGCGGTTCGGCGAGGTGATCCAGGGCGCGAATCTCTAGCGTCGTCCCGGCCTAGGAGCCTGTCTGAGTAGTGACTGGTCAAGAGGGTGCGAGTCTGATTCCCTACGT
>NZ_JBHMET010000157.1:0-851 GCF_042430365.1 Bradyrhizobium erythrophlei | reverse complement strand
CTAGGTCCTGTGGACTCTTGGGATTCTCAAATCGAGAGGAGTGTGATTCAAGACTTTCTTTTGGGAGGAAGTCTTGGGCATCCAGGATCGGCTCGTTCTGAGCGATGCGCAATGGGATCGGATATCCGGCCTGATCATTGGTCGGCCGGACCAGCGCGGTTCGACGGGCCGCGACAACCGCATGTTCGTCGAAGGCGTTTTGTGGATCGTGCGCACCGGTTCGCCGTGGCGCGATCTGCCCGAAGCATTCGGCGACTGGAACAGCGTGTTCCGACGCTTCAGCCGGTGGAGCGCCAAAGGGGTCTGGCTGCGCATGTTCGAGGCGCTGGCGGATGATCCGGACTTTGAATACCTGATCGTCGACTCCACCATCGTCCGCGCCCACCAGCACGCCAGCGGCGCAAAAGGGGGGCTCAAAATCAGGCCATCGGGCGTTCCCGCGGCGGCCTGACGACTAAAATCCATCTGGCGGTTCGCGGCTTGGGCTGTCCGGTCCGCTTCTTCCTCACCGCAGGCCAGGCCGGCGATGCGCCGCAAGCCGGTCCGCTCGTCGAGGGCTTCGCTGCCGACGTCGTCATCGCCGACACAGCTTACGACGCTGACGCGTTTCGCAATGCTATCGCTGCAAAAGGCGCTATCGCCGCCATTCCCAACAACCCTTCGCGGGCCATCAAACATCCGCTCGACGCTTCGCTCTACGCTCAGCGCCATCTCATCGAATGCTGCTTCAGCAAGCTCAAACAGTTTCGCCGCGTCGCCACACGTTACGAAAAAACCGCCAGAAACTACTTTGCTGTCCTAACGCTCGCTGCAACCATGCTCTGGTTGCGGTAAATGTCCACAGGACCTAG
>NZ_JBHMET010000156.1:0-1235 GCF_042430365.1 Bradyrhizobium erythrophlei | reverse complement strand
TGCAGCGAGACCGAAGTTTGGACCACCCAGAACTAGAGTTTTGCGCCTCTGTCACGTTGGCGGGCTGGTTGCGCCGACGTGGTTTTGCAGCAAAATCGGCGGTCGATTGCCGATCGCCCCATGGGGCCGTTCTTCGTTATAGTATCTGCGCCAAGTCTCCACTTTTTGCTGGGCGTCCGCAAGGGACAGGAACCAGTGGGCGTTGAGGCATTCGGCCCGGAAGCGGCCGTTGAAGGCCTCGATGAACGCGTTGTCGGTTGGCTTGCCGGGCCGTGAGAAGTCCAGCGTGACGCCGCGCTGGTAGGCCCACAGATCAAGATCGCGCGACACGAACTCGCTGCCTTGATCGACCCGGATCGTTGCCGGGAAGCCCACTTCCTTGCAGGCCCTTTCCAGCACCTCCGCGACGTCGCTGCCGCGGAAGGTGAACCGTGGCGCCAGCGCCGGCGAGAAGCGGGAGAAGGTATCGATGATCGTAAGCACCCGAAGCTTGTGTCCCGTCGCCAACTGGTCATGGACGAAGTCCATCGCCCAGGTCTCGTTCGATCGTGTGGCCGGTCGCCGGTCATCGCGCAGTTTGGCCTTGACCCGGCGCTTGGGCATTTTGTTGCGTAATTGCAGGCCCAATTCGCGATAGATGCGGCGCGTCTTGTTTTGCCCATGATGCCAGCCTTCACGGCGGAGCAGGACGTGAACACGACGGTAGCCGTAGCGAACGCGGACATGACAGATCTCCTTGATCTTCTGTTCGAGGGCAGCCTGGCCGGAGCGACGGGACTTGTAGTGATAGGTCGAGCGGTCGAACTCAAGAGCGTCACAGGCCCTGCGGATCGACACCTGCCACTCGCCACAGACCTCGTCGACCAGCTTGCGCTTCCGGCCAGGCTTCATAGCTTTCGGCGGATCACGTCCTGCAGCATCTCCTTGTCGAGCGATAGATCGGCGACCAGCTTCTTCAGCTTGCCGTTCTCCTCCTCGAGTTGCTTCAGCCGTCGCATCTCCGTCGGCAGCAGCCCGTCGTACTTCTTCTTCCAGTTGAAATAGGTCGCCTGGCTGATCCCGGCCTTGCGGCAGATCTCCGCCACCGCAACCCCGTCACTGCCCTGCTTCAGAATGAACGCCTTCTGGGCGTCCGAAAATCTCGAGGCCTTCATCGTCCTTCGCTCCTCCCAGCCAGGGAATCGGTGCGAAAAACTCTAGCCAAAAACGGTCCAGTTTGCCGGCCTCAGATCAAC
>NZ_JBHMET010000155.1:0-17527 GCF_042430365.1 Bradyrhizobium erythrophlei | reverse complement strand
GTGCCTGAACTTCTTCGCCGCTGCCGGTTATGATCGCGTCTGATCAGAATCTGCTCTAGCGTCCAAACGACAGCCTCTCGGCCAGGACGGCGGCCTGGGTGCGTGATCCGACACCAAGCTTGCGCAGGATGGTCGAGACATGGCCCTTGACGGTCTGCTCGGCGATGCCGAGTTCGCCCGCGATCTGCTTGTTGAGCTTGCCTTCGACGATCATCGCCAGGATGCGCAATTGCTGTGCCGAGAGCGATGCCGCCCGCGCCGCCAGTTCCACGTCCTCGCTCTGGACCGAGCCGCGGCCGCCAATATTCGGCGGCATCCAGATCTCGCCGCCGAGGATGCGCGTGATGGCCTCCGCCATCGCCGGCAGGCCGAGCGATTTCGGGATGTAGCCCGAGGCACCATAGGCGATGGCGCGGCGGATCGTGGCGGCATCCTGCCGTGCCGAAATGATCGCGACCGGCACCGTCGGAAATTGCGCGAGCAGGATGAACAGGGCCGCGAACCCCTGAATGCCCGGCATCGTCAGGTCGAGCAGGATCAGGTCGATCTCGTCGACGCGAGGCGGCACGGCCGCCAGCACCTCGTCGAGCGACTGGCAGGGGACGATCTCGAGATCGGGGAGCACGGCCGACAGCGCGCTCTGCAGCGCGGCCTGCACCAGCGGATGGTCGTCGCCGATGACGATGCGCGTGGTCATGCCGGGTGTCGGTCCTCTTGTGGGGCAAGCCGCCGGGTCAATGCCTCGCCGCTCAGGAAGCGGCGCAGCGCGGCGGGTTTGATCGGCTTTAGCAGGATTTCGCAACCGCGTGCCCGGGCCGCGTTGCGAACCTCCTCGCTGCGATCACCGGTGATCAGCAGGGCGCAAACATTACCCGTCGACACGCGCCGGAGATCATCAAGGAAATCCAGTCCGCTGCGGTCGCCGTCCAGATGGTGATCGAGCAGCACGACATCCGGCCGGCTGGCCGCCGCGGCCGCCATAGCGGCTGCATGATCGGTCGCGGTCACGACATGATGCCCCCAGCCGCCGAGCAGCGCCGCGAGCCCTTGCAGGATGGTCGCGTCGTTGTCGAGGCACATGATCGTCAGCGGCTGTTCGGCCGGCAGCGGCGTCGCCGCGGCGCGCTCTCGGCGCGGCGCGGTGCCAGGACCCGATGCCAGCGGAACGGTGACGGCGAAGCAGGAACCGCGTCCCGGACGCGAGCGCACATCGACCGTGTGCCCGAGTAGCCGCGAGACGCGATCGACGATCGCAAGCCCGAGACCAAGACCCTTGTCGGTGCCGGGCGCGAGCCGCTGAAACTCCTCAAATATCCTGCTGCGGTCGGCGTCGGCGATGCCAACGCCGGTGTCCCACACCTCGATCCGGACCTGGCCGGCGTTGCGCCGGCAGCCCAGGAGGATGCTCCCCTTCGGCGTATAGCGGACGGCGTTCGACAAGAGGTTCTGCAGGATGCGGCGCAACAGATGCGGATCGCTGCGGACCATGAGCGCACAATCGACCACGCGCAACGACAGGCCGCGCTCACGCGCCAGCGCCGCGAATTCGACGCTCAGCTGCGCCAGCAGGTCCGCGATCGGAAAATCGACCGGCTCGGCGCGCACCGCGCCTGAATCGTAGGAAGAGATGTCGAGCAGCATGTCGAGGACGTGCTCGGTCGAACGCAGCGCCGTGATGGCGCTGCCGGCCAGCGTCCGCTCCTTGTCGCCGGAGCTCGGCTGTGTCCGCAGACTTTCATCGAGCGCCGACAGGAACAGCCGGGCCGCGTTCAACGGCTGCAGCAGATCATGGCTCGCCGCCGCCAGGAAACGGGTCTTGCCGAGATTGGCCTGCTCGGCGTCGGCCTTGGCGCGCTCCAGCGCCTCGGTCCGCTCGCCGACACGCCGCTCCAGATCCTCGTTGACGCGGCGCAGCGCCTCGGCCGCGCGATGCCGCTCGGTGACGTCGGCATAGGTCGAGACGTAGCCGCCCTCGGCGATTCTATCGTAGACGATTTCGAGCACGGTGCCGTCCGGCCGCTTGCGTTCATAGATATAGGGCCAGGTCTGCGCCGCGACGTCGCGATTGACCAGCAACGCGGCGAACTCGGACGCCGCGTATTCGCCACGGTCGACATTGTAGGCGATGAGATCGGCGAGCGGCAGGCCGACCCGCACGAAGTCGGGCGGCAGGTCGAGAAGTTCGATGAAGCGACCGTTCCACGCCGAGATGTTGAAGTCCGCGTCGAAGGCACAGATGCCTTGCGGCACGCTTTCCAGGGTGCTCTGCAGCAAATGACGGCTGAAGCGAAGCGCTTCCGAGGCCTCGTCCAGCATCGCCATCGCCGCCCGGCGCGACAACGAATGTCCCTCGAGCGACGCCGCGATCACCACGCGCGCCGACGCCGCGCCGATGGCGCCGGCGAGCAGGTTTTCGGTGAAGCGGATCGAATCGAAATCGACGAGCCCGGACGGGTCGAGCGGCGGCGCACGCCCGGCCCGGCGCGCCGCGAGATAGGCATCGAATGCGGCTCCGCCGCGCTCGCTGCCGACAAAGCGGATCGCGAGCGCGCGCAAATCGTCAAGCCTGACGACGACGCGCGACGACAGGGTGGACGCGGTCTCGCGCGTCGCGCCCTGCGTGAACGCGGCAGCCTGGTTGCGCTCGATCGCCGACTGGCGGCCAAGCAGCGAGAACAGCACAAAGCAGGCGACATTGCCGGCGAGACTCCACAGCGTGGCATGCGAGATCGGATCGAGCCCTTCGAGACCGAACAGCGCGCCGGGCCGGAGCCAGGGCAGCAGCCCGTCGCGCGCGATCGGTTCGAGCGCCGGCCACAACCGGCCGGCGGACGGCAGCAGCAGAGTATAGGCCCAGATGCCGAAGCCGACCGCGATCCCGATCGAAGCGCCCGCCTTGTTGGCACGCGACCAGAACAGCCCACCGATGAAGGCCGGTCCGAACTGCGCCACGGCAACGAATGACAAGAGCCCGATCACCGTGAGCGGATAGCCCTGATTGACCAGGCGGTGCATCAGATAGGCCAGCAGCAGAATTCCGACGATCGAGAACCGGCGCACCGCCACCAGCGTGGTCGAGACCGACCAGTTTGCCGCGCGCCGGCCGAGGAAGCGCCAGCGTAGCAGCAGCGGCATGATGACGTCGTTGCACAGCATCGTGCTCAACGCCACCGCGGTCATGATCACCATTCCGGTGGCGGCCGACAGCCCGCCCAGGAAAGCGATCAGGCTGATGGTCTTCGCATCGGCCGCGATCGGCAGCGAGATGACGTAGGTATCGGGGTCCATCATGCCGCCGAACCGGGCGAGGCCCGCGGCCGCGATCGGTAGGATCAGCAGGCTGAACGTTGCGAGATAGATCGGGAAAAGCCACGCCGCCGTACGCGTATGATCGGGCGATTCATTCTCGACGATGGCGACGTGGAAGGCTTGCGGCAGGCACAGGAACGCAATCGCCGAGATGATGATGGTCGCGGGCCAGACCGGCTGGCCGATATCGAGCGCGAGGATCCGGTCGAGCTGCGGATCGGCCTGGAACTGCGACAGCAATTCGCCCGGACCACCGGCGATGCCGAACAGCACGAATAGCGCCACGATCAGGAACGCGACCAGCTTGACCACGCTCTCGAATGCGATCGCCAGCATCAATCCGCGATGATGCTCGCTGGCATGGACGTGGCGGACCCCGAACATGATTGCGAACAGCGCCATCGATGCCGCGACCGCGAAGGCCGAGTCCTGCCAGAAGTGCATCGCGGCGGCGCTGGCCCGCTCCGGCTGCAGGATGAGATAATCGAAACTCTTGCCGACCGCCTTCAACTGAAGCGCGATATAGGGCAGCACGCCGAGCAGCGAGGCCAGCGTCACCAGCGCCGCCAACGACTGGCTTTTGCCGTAGCGTGCGGCGATGAAATCGGCGATCGAGGTCACGTTCTGCGCCTTGGCGATCGCGATCACCTTGGACAGCAGCGGCTGTGCGAACAGCAGCACCAGCGTCGGGCCGACATAGATGGTGACGAAGTCGAGCCCGCTGGTCGCGGCGCGGCCGACCGAGCCGTAAAAGCTCCAGGACGTGTTGTAGACGGCCAGCGTGAGGCAATAGCTGACCGCGGCCGCCCAGGAATTCGGCGACACCAGCGGACCGTCGACGCTGCGTCGATCGCCCCACCAGGCGATCAGGAACAGCGTGGTCACATAGGCCGCCGAGATTGCGAGAACGAACCAGCCCTGCAAGGACACCTCACTCATGGGATCGGCCCGCGACGCGCTAGGACGCGCCGCGGGCCGCCGATATTAGAGCGTTTTCGAGCGAAGTGGGCACCGCTTCGCGTCAAGAAAACGCGTCAGAACAAGGATCTAGAGCATGATCGGTCCAAAATGGGCACCCGATCGGCGGCCGGATTCGGGACCCGGCCGCCGATCGGGCATCCGGCTCAGGCGGCCTCGCTGGCCGGCCGCGGCTGCGACAGGCCCTTGAGCGCGAGGTTGACGAGGATCGCCACCGCCACGTTGAGCGCGAGCGCGATCAGGCCGGTATAGATGGCAACGGGGCCCGCGCCGAAGTCGATGCTGTGCAGCGGCTTCAGCCCGTCCGACCAGGCCAGCCACGAACCGCCGATGAGACCGATCGCCCAGCCGACGAGCAGCGACGTGCTCGAGAACCAGTTCAGGTAGAGGCCGAACACCAGCGCCGGCAGCGTCTGCAGGATCCAGAGGCCGCCGAGCAGCTGCAGGTCGAGCGCGAACTGCGTCGGCATCAGGAGGATCGCGAGCAGCGCCCCGACCTTCACCAGCATCGAGGTGATCTTGGCGACCTTGGCCTCGCCGGCCGGCGTGACGGCTGGGTTGATCCAGACCTTCCAGAAGTTGCGCGTGAACAGGTTGGCGGCACCGATGCTCATCACTGCGGCCGGCACCAGCGCGCCGATCGCGATCGCGGAGAAGGCAAATCCCGCGAACCAGCCCGGGAACAAGGTCTTGAACAACGCCGGCACGACGTCATTGTTGCTGGCGAGCTTCAGTCCGGCGGCATGCCCCATGTAGCCGAGCAGCGCGAGCAGGCCGAGCAGCAGCGTATAGGCCGGCAACAGCACCGCATTCTTGCGGATCGTGTTGCCTCCCGACGAAGCGAAGATGCCGGTCAGCGTGTGCGGATACATGAAGGCTGCGAGCGCCGAGCCCAGCGCTAGCGAGGCGTAGGGGAAGACCTGCGCCGGCGACAGCAGGATACCGCCCGACCCTTTGGCCTTGAACGCGGTGTCCGCCGCGGTGAAGATCTCACCGTAGCCGCCGAGCTTCGACGGCACGATCGCGATCGCGGCGATCACCACGATGTAGATCATGATGTCCTTGACGAAGGCGATCAGGGCCGGTGCACGCAGCCCGGACGAATAGGTGTAGAGCGCGAGCACCAGGAAGGCGAGGATCAGAGGAATCTCGCCGTGCAGGCCGAGCCCCTTGATGGCGACCTCCATGCCGATCAGCTGCAGCGCGATGTAGGGCATCGTCGCCAGCACGCCGGTTGCGGCAACCGCGAGCTCGAGGCCTCGTGAGCCGTAGCGCCCCCGCACCACGTCGCCGGCAGTGACGTAGCCCTTCTCCTTCGCGACCTTCCACAACACCGGCATCACCGCGAACACGAAGGGATAGACGATGATGGTGTAGGGCAAGGCAAAGAAGCCGTAGGCTCCGACGGCATAGACCAGCGCCGGAACGGCGATCACGGTATAGGCGGTGTAGAAATCGCCGCCGACCAGGAACCAGGTGATCCAGGTGCCGAACTTGCGGCCGCCAAGGCCCCATTCGTCGAGATGGGCGAGGGTCTCGGGCTTGCGCCAGCGCGAGGCCACGAACCCCATGCCGGTGACGAGCAGGAACAAGACGATGAAGACGGCCAGAGCCGCGCTGTCGACATCATTCAACATCGCGCACGCTCCTGTAGACGATGTAGGTGAGAAGCGAGGTCAGCGGCACCCAGGCGAGCTGGTACCAATAGAAGAATGGGAAACCGAGCAGCAGCGGTTCCTTGATGTTGTAGAAGGGCACGATCATCAGGCCGATGAACGGCAGCAGCAACAGCAGGCGTATCAAGCTCTCCTCCCCAATGTGTGAGAATGATGCGCGCTTCAACCAGCGCGGCTTGAACGCGATATACCGCCAAT
Organism: Bradyrhizobium erythrophlei; assembly: GCF_042430365.1. GTDB lineage: Bacteria > Pseudomonadota > Alphaproteobacteria > Rhizobiales > Xanthobacteraceae > Bradyrhizobium > Bradyrhizobium erythrophlei. Next base: position 11,366 of record NZ_JBHMET010000155.1, on the reverse strand, counting down.
CGCCCGCTCGCCCGCCCCCTACATTCGCTCCGCGCCACCCCCATACTTTCGTATCGCCGGCGGTCTATTGCGCGCGTGGACGCGCCGCCGCGCGTGGACGGACTCCAGTACAACCTGTCGGGGACTACACCGCTTTCGTGGCCCGGTAGATCGCGCCCTCGAACGCGCGATAGGTCGCGAGCGCGCGGGTATCGGCAAACGGCAGGATCTGCATCATGATCACGCCGGCGACGCCGGAGGAGGGGTCGATCCAGTAATAGGTGTTGTAGAGGCCGGCCCAGGTTAGGCTGCCGGCCTTACGGGCATTGCGCACGGGATCGAGATTGATCATGTGCCCGAGGCCCCAGCCGAGCCGCGTGCCCGGGAAGAAGTCGACGTCGTTCGAGATCGCCGGATTGGTCGTCCTCATGACGCCGGCATCGAGATTGCCGATCTGGTTGGCGGCCATCAGCGCCACCGTCTCAGGCCGCAGGATCGATGTGCCGCCGATGCTGCCGCTGTTCAGCAGCGCCTGCAGCAGGATCAGGTAATCCGGCGCCGTCGAATAGATGCCGCCGCCGCCCGAGAACGTCCTGGGCGCGGTGTGGTGCTCGAGCGGCTGCGTCACCAGCGTGCCGTCGCGCTCGCGCACATGCAGATGCGCCTCGCGGGCGCGCTGCTTGTCGGTGATCGTAAAGCCGGTGTCGCTCATGCCGAGCGGCCCAAGGATATGATCGGCGAAATAGCGGTCGAGCGTCTGCCCGCTTGCGATTTCGACGAGACGGCCGACGCGGTCGAGGCTGCCGCCATAGGCCCAGCGGCTGTCGGGATCGAACGTCAGCACGCTGCGCGGCAACGACTTGTTGGCGCGCGCGGCCCGCGAATAGCGCACGACGTCGGCGTCCCAGAGCGGATAGCTGAAGCCCGACGTGTGCGACAAGAGGTTGCGCAACGTGATCGGCTTGCGCGCCGGCCGCAGTTGCGGCGCGCCTTGCGGGTCGAAGCCGGCGAGGACCTGCGGCGCGGCAAGCGCCGGATCGATGTTGGCTGCCGGCTCATCGAGGCGGAGCTTGCCCTGCTCGACGAGCTGGAGCGCCGCGACCGAGGTCAGGAGCTTGATCATCGAGGCGATGCGAAACACGGTGTCGACGGACATCTTCGCCGCCGCGCCCCTGGCGCGGACCCCGAACGCGCCCTCATAGATCGTGGCCCGCCCGCTCGCCGCCATCGCGACCACGCCGGGCACCTCCCCGGCATCGACCTTCGCCCGTATTGCCGCGTCGATATCGTGACCTTCCGGCAGGGCGCGGAGCGGGGCCGCAACGGCGCGGGACGCGCTCGCGGCGGCCATTGCCGCCGTGTACGAAACCAGATCGCGCCGACTGAACCGCCCCGTCATCAGCGGGCCACTCCCTGCAGGCTTGGGGTCAGTTATGCCGGAGCGCGCGGCCGGAGACAATGGTAACCACGCCGGCAACGACGAGCGCAGGATCGCATGTTCAAAGCCGGCGGGTTGCGCTACTGATAAGTTCCCTTCCAAAACCGATGCGCCCGCCCGGCGCGCATCGCAGTCAAGAGTGCATGTGAATGGCTGAAGCCGACCTCGACGCCGTTATCCGGCAAACCGCAAGAGCACAGACCAAGGCCGTGATGGCGGCCGCCCGGAAACGCCAGGCCGTGTGGGTGGCGCGCGCCGCCAAGGCCAAGGACAAGGACGCAAAGGCCCGGTTCCGCTTCATGGCGAAGAGCACCCTGCTGAACGCGACGGCGACCGCCAAGCGGCTGCAGAACTCCGCCGAGAACGCCGCCGACGCCTACGCCCGCGCGATGAAGAAGGCGATGGAAGAGCCGCCGCCGGCGAAGAAATCCACGAAAAAGAAAGAGGAAGCCTGAGGGTTCAGTCATGCTTACCGTCCACCATCTCGGCAAGTCGCAATCCGAGCGGATCGTCTGGCTGTGCGAGGAGCTCGGAATTCCCTACGAGCTGAAGCGTTATGCGCGCGATCCCGTAACCATGCTGGCGCCGCCCGATTACAAGGCGCTGCATCCGACCGGAACCGCGCCCGTCATTACCGACGGCGCGCTGGTGCTAGCGGAATCCGGCGCCGTGGTCGAGTACATCATCGGCAAATACGGCAACGGCCGGCTTGCGCCGAAACCCGATCATCCCGACTACGCGCAATTCCTTTTCTGGTTCCACTTCGCCAACGGCACGCTGCAGGCGCAGATGGGTCGCAACATGATCCTGAACCGGCTGAACCTTGCCGCCGACAATCCGATGCTGGTCGCGACGAAGGCACGGGTCGACCGCTCCTTCGACCTGATCGACGCGCGTCTGCGTGAAGCCAGCCATCTCGCGGGCGACGCGTTGACGTCGGCCGACATCATGATCGTGTTTTCGCTGACGACGATGCGCTATTTCCTGCCCTACGATCTCGGGCGCTGCCCCAACATCAAGAGCTATCTCGGCCGCATTGCCGCGCGACCGGCGTACCAGCGGGCGATGGAGAAGGGCGATCCCGGCATGGCCCTGCTGTTGGCCTGAGGCACGAATGCCCCATTATGTGGCCCTGCTCCGCGCGGTCAATGTCGGCGGCACCGGCAAGCTGCCGATGACCGAGCTGAAGGCGATGTGCATCGACGAAGGCTTTGCCGATGTGCAGACCTACATTGCCAGCGGCAATGTGGTGTTTTCGTCCAAACTCGGCGCGGCGAAGGTCAAGGCCGCGCTGGAGAAGCGGCTGGCGGCCTATGCCGGCAAACCGGTCGGCGTCGCGATCCGCACCGCCGACGAGATGGCCGCGGTGCTGAAGGCCAATCCGTTCTCGAAGGAGCCGCCGAACTGGACGGTTGCGATCTTCCTCGACGAGGCGCCGCCCAGGGACGCGCTGAAGGATGTCAAAGGCCAGCAGGACGAACAGATCCGGCTCGGCAAGCGCGAGATCTATGTCGCCTATGGCAGCGGCATGGGCCGCTCGAAGCTGAAGATTCCGGCGGCCGCCAACGGCACCGCACGCAACATCAACACGATCGCCAAGCTCGCCGAGCTGGCGGCCGGTGATTAGGAAGTCCGTTCAGCGCGGCTCTGGACCGTCATCCCCGCGCAACGGCTACGCCCTTGCGCGGGGATGACGGAGATAGATTGCACGTTGGTCCAAGCAACGAACCAATTAGGCTTGTCCCCTAGCCGCACCTCACCGCAAATCCCTCCGCGCCGAGCTTCGCCAGCACGTCCTCCAGATGCGCGCGATCGCGGGTCTCGATCACAAGCTCGAGCAAGGTCGCTTTCGCCGGCAGATCGGAGAACGTGCGCTGGTGCGAGACTTCGATGATGTTGGCGCCTGCGGCGGCAAGCAGGTTCGACACCGCGGCGAGCTGGCCGGGGCGATCGACGATGTCGAGCGCGAGCTGGGTCAGCCGGCCCTCGCGCGCCAGCTCCCGGGTCAACACCGAGGCGATCAGCCTTGTGTCGATGTTGCCGCCGGTCAGCACAAGGCCGACGTTGCGGCCGGCGAACCGCTCCGGCGCCGCAAGCACCGCGGCAAGTCCTGCCGCGCCAGCGCCTTCGACCACGGTCTTCTCGATCGAGATCAGCGTCGCCACCGCGCGCTCGATCTGGTCTTCCGTGACAAGTAGGATGTCGTCGACGAGATCGCGGACGATTGCCGTGGTGATCTGCCCGGGCGACTTCACCGCAATTCCCTCGGCGAGCGTATCGCCGCGCATCGGCAGATGCTCGCCGCGGATCGCGTTGTACATCGACGGATAGAGCTGTGCCTGCACGCCGATGACCCGCAGCGAAGGTTTCAGCGCTTTCGCTGCTGTCGCGATGCCGGAGATCAGCCCGCCGCCGCCGATCGGCACGACGAGGACATCGAGCTCTGGTACGGCCTCGAGCATTTCAAGCCCGATCGTGCCCTGGCCGGCGATGATCAGCGGATCGTCATAGGGATGGATCAGGACCAGCCCGTGCTCGCTGGCATGCGTCTTGACGAAGGCGGCCGCCTCCTCGAGCGTCTGCCCGGTGATGATGACGTCGGCACCGTGGCGCCTTGTGTTCTCGATCTTCACCATCGGAGTGCCGATCGGCATCACGATGGTTGCGGGAATGCCGAGCCGCTTTGCGTGGTAGGCCACGCCCTGGGCGTGATTGCCCGCGGACATCGCGATGACGCCACGCTTGCGCTCGTCGGGCGACAGCGCCTGCAGGCGATTCAGCGCGCCGCGTTCCTTGAACGTCGCGGTGAATTGCAGGTTCTCGAACTTCAGGAACAGCCGACAGCCGCAAATCTCGCCAAGCGTGCGGCTCTCATTGCAGGCCGTCACCATGATCGAATCACGGATGGTCGCCGCCGCTGCGCGGATATCGGCAAGCGTCACAGCGGCATGGGCGGGATCGGAGGGGTGCGGCATCTGACAGCTTCGCCTTGGACCGTTTCGGGGAGCGAAGCCTAGCGGGTTTTGGCGAGGAAAACGACCGCGCTATCGCGCCGTCTGCACCTTCTCAGGTACCTTGACGGGCTCGGCGTGCTCGACCTCATCGCATTTCTGGCACACCAGCGCGGTGCGGAAATGCCTGTCGAGCACAATGGTTCGCGTCCTGCCGCATTGGCAGCGCATCGGCTTGTCCATGGGAGATCGGCCCGGGTTCAAAAAATGAAAAGAAGCGTGCGCTTAGCTATCCCAACCCGGTTAACCTAGTATGACGCGCAGCCGAAAAACGTCGTGCCGGGAGCAGCCCTAGAAAAAGCCCGGGCTGAGATCGAGGCCGTAGGTGGCCGCAAGGATCGCAACGAACAGCCCGGCGAGAACGAACATCAGGACATGCCGGACAATCGTGATTTGAAGCGAGTCCGCGGGAAACGCCCGCGCGATCGATTGAGCCAAAGCAGTCATTCGCGACCTCCAAGCCATGCTCTACAGTTAGGTCGCGCGCGACGCGTCGAGGTTCAATGCTGCTCCGAGAGCGGTCGACGGCGCCCCGGCTTCGTTTGCGCAGGATCACGGTGGACTTGCCCTGGCCGACGACGATCAGTTTGCCCTGGAATTCGCCTCGGGATTTTTCTTTTTCCTGGGCATGGTCCGTCGTCGTCACCGGCGGCACGGGCGGCGCATTGTCCTGCGTCACGGCTTCCAGCGCACGCAGGAATTCGCGGCCGGCGGACGTGATCTCCCAACCGTCCGCGTCACGCAGCACATAGCCGTTGCCAAAGATATTGATGCCCTGGACCCGCGCCGCGAGGCGCTTGATCCGCGCATGCCAGTCCGGCCTCGCTGGACGCGAGGATCGCAAGGTCATGCTTGAGGGAATTGAGTGTGGCTCGGCCGCTGCCGTGACTGGCCAATACTTTCAGAATCGCAACCTGTATGCTCACCAACGCCTCGACCGCCACGGTTCTTTTTGTTCTGCGCAGCCGGCGCGGAAACTATCGCGCCGGTGACTCGGCCGTCCAGTGAACGGCGGCAGTTATCCAGAACTCAACGTGACGGTATGTGCTTACGCCGCCTTGGGGATTCCGACGCGTCGCTCGGGACGCGCTGAAGTCATCGACTCCTCTTCCTTATCCTGCGGTGCGCCCCAAAATTCCTGCACCGTCGGTCCATGCTTGAGCCTGCGGTCGCGCAGGAAGCCGAGAATCTCATGCGGCCAGACCCGCCGCCCCATCTGCGTGTACCAGCGCATGGCGTGGCGCAGGCCGGCGTCGTGATGGAAGACGACGCGAAGCAGCGCCTTCGGACGGCATTGCAGCACCATCTCGGTGAACTTGAACCAGAGCAGCACGCGCCATGGCGGCATGTGCCGCGTCGCCAGCACCTGATGCTTGTAGTCCCAGCGCCGACGATCGGTCTGGATCACACGGCGGCCTGCGGCGAGACGGAAATACGGCGTCCAGCGATGCGGCGTGACATAGAGCATCTGGATCTGGTCGGGATCGTAAGACAGAAGTTGCCTTAAACCCCGCCAGTGATCGCGATCGGTTTCCTCTTCGAAGCCGACCACCCAGGTCGCCATCGACAGGATGCCGTGCCGGCGCATCAGCCGGATGGCCTCGCGATCGGTTGTCGTGGTCGCACCCTTGCGGATCAGTTCCAGCGTCTTCTCGTCGGTGTTCTCCATGCCGAGCAGGAAGCGCTGCCAGCCGGCTTTCTTGTAGAGATGCAGGATGTCGGCATCGCGAACGATATCGTCGGCGCGGGTCGAGCCGACCAGAATAAGATCGACATTCTCCGCGATCAGCGCCTCGAGAAAACTCCGCCAGGCTTTTTTCGAGACCGTCGGATTCTCGTCGGCGAAGTTGATCACCTTGACGCCATGCTCGCGATGCAGTCGCGCCAGCTCTTTGGCGAAGCGGACAGGATCGCGATGCCGCCATCGCGTCCAGAAGCCGCGTTGGCCGCAATAGTTGCACAGATGCGGACAGCCGCGCGAAAACTGCACGACGACCGCGCGCAATCCGCCCCAGTAGCTGTAGCGCGCGTGGTCGATCAGCTCCCAGCCGACGCGGTAGGCATCGAGGTCACGGATGACGGGTGCGGGCGGCGTCGCTCGCGCGCCGTGTTCGTCGCGGAACGCGATACCGGCGACGGCAGCGAGATCGCCGCCATATTCCAGTGCGTGCATCAGGCGCCGCGCGATCTCCTCCCCCTCGCCGCGGACGATCGCCGTGACATGAGGCTCCTCGTGCAGGATCTCGCGCCAATGATAGGTGGGGAACACGCCGCCATAGACGATCAGCACGTTCGGCAGCACCCTCCCGATCGCCTGCGCCACCTCGGCGATGACAGGATGGCCGGAGGTCGAACCGGAATGGCCGAACAGCACGGCGTCCGGAGCAAAACCCGACGCCTCCGCGACGATCGCTGCGACCGGCATCGGACCGAACTCGGCGTCGAGCAGGCGAACCTCGTGACCATCGTCGATCAAGGGACCGCCGATCGACAACAGGCCGAGCGGCGGCAGGTGGTCGTCCGGAATTCGGCTGCCGATCGAAGGATGCGGCACGTTAATCAGAAGTAGGCGCATGGATGATCGCTCCCGCTTTGGTTGGCGTGATCGTTCGTCCCCGCGTCTTGTGAAGGAGCCCAACCCCCCGGTCGGGCTTTTGGAAGCGATGTCCGGGCGATGGCAGCGCCGCCCGGTCGCGGACCAGGCGTTAGAGGTTCGGCACCTCTTCCGGCGCCATCGCCGTCAGCCCGCCGAAACGACGCTCGCGGCGATGGAACGAGGCGAGCGCGTCGGCGAGATCGTCGGCATCGAATTCGGGCCACATCCGCTCGGTGAAATGCAGTTCCGCGTAGGCGCCTTCCCAGAGCAGGAAGTCCGATAGCCGCTTCTCGCCGGAGGTGCGGATGATGAGGTCGACATCGCGCAGATTGGTCTCGCCGGTGATGAGATCGGCGAACCGCTCGCGGGTCAGTTGTCCGGCGGTCGCCGCGTGCGCGGCGGCGCTCAGGATTGCATCTCGTGCCGAGTAGTCGATCGCGATGCGCAGATGGAGCGTCGTGCCATCGACGGTCGCAGCCTCAGCGCGCGCAATCGCGCTGGCGATGCCGTCGGGCAGGCGATCGCGGCGGCCGATCACCGTGAGGCGGACGTCGTTGCGCACCAGCGCCTCGATCTCGTTGGCGAGATAGAACCGCAGAAGCGTCATCAGTGCCGTCACCTCGGCCTTGGGGCGTCGCCAATTGTCGCTCGAGAAGGCATAGAGCGTCAGCGTGCCGACGCCCTGGTCGGGCGCCGCCTCAACCACGCGGCGGATCGCCTCGACCCCGGCCTCGTGCCCGCGCAACCGCGACAGGCCGCGCCGCGTCGCCCAGCGGCCGTTGCCATCCATGATGATGCCGACATGCAGCCGTGCAGCGGCGACCGCTTCGAGCGAGGCGTTACTTTGCATCACAAAGTCTCCGGACAAAAAAATGCATGGGGGTCAGGCGGGTTGGATGCCGAGACGGCCGGCTGCGCTCTCGTCCTTGCCGGCGGCTTTTGCGGCATCGCGCACCAGTTGTTCCAGCACCGCGAGGTAGTCGAGGAAGCGGCGCCGGCCGGTCCTCGTCAGGCGGCAGGTGGTGTGCGGGCGATTGCCCTCATAGCCCTTGATGACGTCGACGAGGCCCGCCTCCTGCAGCACCTGCAGGTGCCGGCTGAGATTGCCGTCGGTGAGGCCGCAGAGCTGCTTGAGATCGGCGAAGGCGAGCCCCTTCGGATGCGCCATCAGCGAGGTGAGCAGCCCGAGCCGCGCCTTCTCGTGGATCACGCGGTCGAGGCCCTCATAGGCAAAGGGCGCGCTGGTCGCGTCAGTCTTCGGCATCGTTGTCTCCGGAAGCGAAATAGAGCAGCGCGGCCAGCAGAAGCTGGCCGATCGCAAACGGCAGGCCCATCGTCCAGGGCGACAATGCGTGGCTCTGGCTTGCGATCAGAAGCACCGTGAAGCCCGACAGGAAATACCAGGCGCCGCCCAGCGCGATCGTACGCGGCAGCAATCGGACCGACGCAAACACACCGAGGCTGACAAGGATCTGCCACAGGCCCGGGAGCATCCATAATGTCTCGGGTGCGAACTTCCATTGCATGACGGCGAGCAGCACGCCGGCGATGGCGGCGGGGAGGAATTGCTCGATCGCCTGCTGCACCATCGCGTCCGCGAGGCCAGAATGGTGCCGACGCGAGCGCGCCTGCATCTCGATCCAGATCAGAACGGCGGAGAGTAACGCCGCCGCGGCCCAACCGGCGAGGAACGCGATCGGATGGCCGGTCGGATCGTCGAGCCAGAGATACTGGGCGAGCGCGGTAAGGAGCGCGATGCCGCTGGTGGCGGCGACCGTCGCCGGGCCATAGCCGCGGAACGCGGTGCCCGCCGCAATCTGGCTGCGGATCGCGAGGATATCGGCCAAGGCCTTGTCGAGGTCGCGCATCTGGCTTCCGAACTTTGTATTGCAAAGTATACGGCACCGCCAAGTAAATGCAAGCGCGATCGCCGCGGGCGGTTGGGCGACATGCTTAATGCCTGGTTAAGGCAATGGCGTGGCGGCGCTACACCGTCACGAGGCTGGTGAAGCCGCCATAGATCATGCGCTTGGCATCGAACGGCACCGTCTTCATGTTCATCGACGCGATGCGCGGATCGGCCATCACCTTGGCGTTGATCTTGTCGCGCTGGGCGCGTGACTTGTAGGTGATCCAGGCGAACACGACGGTTTCGCCGGACTTCAGCTTCACGCTCTGCGGAAACGACGTGAGCTTGCCCGGCTTGACGTCGTCGGCGACCCATTCGCGATAATCCAGCGCACCGAACTCGCGCCAGACCTTGCCGGCCGTCTTCGACATTTTTGCGTAGGCTTTGAGTTTCTTCTTCGGCACGGCGACGATGAAGCCATCGACGTATGGCATTGGCGTTTCCTGTTGTTGTGTCACCGTCATTGCGAGGAGCGAAGCGACGAAGCAATCCATTTCGGCACTTGCAGCGCCATGGATTGCTTCGCTTCGCTCGCAATGACGAAAGGTGATGTGCTCCGCGTCAGCTATGACAACAGGATGCCTGAACCGGCGCCGGTTGGTACTGGTCACGTAGCCGCACCCAGTCCATCGGATAGGGCAGACCCTCTTCATGACGTCCGAGCGGCGTCAGATCGAGATAGTGATAGGCGGCGTTCATCATGTCGAGGCCGCGCGCGAAGGTGGAATAGGTGTGGAACACGGCGCCGGCGTCGTCGCGATAGAACACGCTGATGCCGGGCAGCTCGGGGCCGTAGAGCGGGGTCGTCCCGTAATTGTACTTCGCATTCCCCGCATCGATCTGCTCTTGCGTGAACGAGACGCCGTAGTCGTAGTTGAAGTCGTTGTTCCCGGACGAAACCCAGTCGAAGGTCCAACCCATCCGCGTCTTGAACGCCTCGAGCTTGGCCAGCGGGGCGCGCGAGACCGCGACCATCGTGGTGTCGCGTGCCGCGAGGTGCGGCACCATGCGCTCGAAGCCATCGACCCAGAACGAGCAGCTCTTGCAGGCCGCATCCCATTCCGGTGCGTACATCACATGCTGCACCACGAGTTGCGGCCGCCCCTTGAACAACCCGGCCAGCGTGACCTTGCCGTCCGGCCCGTCGAACACGTAGTCCTTGTCGATCTTGACCCAGGGAAGCTGGCGGCGCTCCTTGCTCAGCGCTTCGCGAGCACGGGTGAGTTCCTTCTCGCGGGCCATGAGGGCCTTGCGGGCCGTGATCCATTCCTCGCGCGAGACGATCTTGTGCGGTTGCATGGGATGCTCCTCTGCTGCCGTTCAGGCGACGTAATTCTCCAGATTGTCCAGGAACTCGGTCCAGCCGCGCTTGTGATTGTCGCGAGCGGTCTCATCGACGAACTGCGCGTGATGGAAGGTCAACAGCGTGCCACCGCCGTCCGGCTTGATCGATATCGTCACCAGCGACTCGCGCTCCGGCGTCGAATGCCAGGCCCAGCTGAACACCAGCCGCTCATTCGGCACAACTTCGCGATAGACGCCGCTGACCTCATGATATTCGCCGCTCGGGCCCTTGAAGCTGATGCGGTAGCGTCCGCCGACGCGGACATCGAGATCCGCATGCGTGGTGCCGGGCTTTACCTGCCCCGGTCCGAACCACTGCACTAGGTTTTCCGGCTCGGTCCACGAGGCGTAGACTTTCTCCGGCCGCGCGCGGAGACGGCGCGTGAGGGTGAGGCTTGGGCGCGCGGCGAGGTCGGCGTCAGCGAGGGCGGCAGCAGATTTGTTGGCCATGGGTCTTCCTCCACAAAAGCGGCAAGGCGGTCGAGATTTTCGGACCAGAAGCGCGCGTAGTGATTGAGCCAGTTCATCGCCTGCTCCATCGGCCGGGCGGTGAGCCGGCACGCCACCGTGCGACCGGTCTTCTCGCGCGCGATCAGGCCGGCATCCGAGAGCACGTCGAGATGCTTCATGATCGCGGGCAACGACATCGCAAACGGCTGGGCCAGTTTGCTCACCGACAGGCTGTCCTGGTCGCCGAGCCGCGCCAGCAAGGCCCGGCGGGTGGGATCGGAAAGCGCCGCGAAGGTGCGGTCCAGCGTCTCGTCCTTATACTTAACCATATGGTTTAGTATAAGAGCACAGCGGTCGGCGTCAAGCCCCGCGCTTCACGATCGCGTCAACGCCACTCACATGAAAGCGTCAGGGATACTCACGCAAAGCAAAACCCCGCCTCGCGGCGGGGCTTGCGGATCATCGATCGTTTGCCGGTGCTGGAGCGTTTTCGAGCGAAGTGGGTACCGGTTCGCGTGGAGAAAACGCGTCAAACCAAGAATCTGGAGCTTCGGTTCTGATTCAATCAGAACCGAACCACTAGTAGCTCGTCACAGTGATTTTGACGGTTTGATACCGAGCCAGCTTAGAATCGGCAAG
>NZ_JBHMET010000154.1:215936-227554 GCF_042430365.1 Bradyrhizobium erythrophlei | reverse complement strand
TCCGACCAATTCCAGAAAGCTCTTGTGCCACGGGGGCCGTCCACATATGGGTCCCGGCCTCCGCCGGGACGACAACTAAATCTCAAACACCTGCCCGGGCTTCAACGCCGCGAATTTTTCGCGCGGCACCTTTGCGGCATCCATCGCCTCGCCGAGCGCGATCACCGGCGCGTCGATCGCTTCATCGGTCAACTGGAACGTGCCGTGATGGTGCGCCAGCGCCTGCGCGGCGCCGCAATCGGCGAGCGCCTTGACCGCATCCTCCGGGTTCATGTGCTGATCGCGCATGAACCAGCGCGGCTCATAGGCGCCGATCGGCAGGATCGCGAGCCTCAAGGGTCCATGCGCCTCGGCGACGCGGCGGAAATGCCGGCCGTCGCCGTAGCCGGAATCGCAGACGACATAGAGCTTGCCGGCCGGCGTCTCCAGCACGAAGCTCGCCCACAGTGCCTTGTTGCGATCGAACAGGCCGCGCGCCGACCAGTGCCGCGTCGGCACCAGCGTCACGGCAAGACCACCTCCGAGATCGACACGATGGTGCCAGTCGAAGGCCTCGGCCCTGATCGCGGCATCGGCCTCGCGCATAGTGACGTCGTTGCCGAGCGGCGTGATCACGCGCGGCGAGAAACGCGCGGCCAGCATCGACAGCGTCGCGACGTCGAGATGATCGTAGTGGCCGTGCGATACCAGCACGACGTCGATGTCAGGCAACTTCTCGAAAGCGATGCCGGGATCATTGTGCCGCTTCGGCCCGGCAAAGCTGAATGGCGAGGCGCGCATCGACCACACCGGATCGATCAGGATGTTGAGGCCGGCGGCCTGGATCAGCCAGCTCGCATGGCCGACGAACGACAGCCGCACCTTGCCACTGTCGACGCGCGGCGGCGGCGTATCGGCGTGGGGGCTCGGCGCCCAGTCCGGCCAGGTCGCACGCTTGCGGCCGCTGCCGAACTGCCAGCGCAACACCTCGCCGAGCGATTTCGGCGGGGCGCCATCGGGATCGAAGAAGCGCAGGCCGTCGAAATGGTCGGTGACGGGGCCGTCATAGGTCTTCATGAAGGACATCCAGATCGATGGAACGCCAATCGCCGCGACGGCGCCGGTCAGAAGTGCAAGGATGCTGCGGCGGGTGATCGACACGAGGCGGGGCCCCGAAAATGACTGGGTGAACGGCACCCGTCTATATGGGTGGCACGCCTCGATTCGGAACCAGCACAAGAAAACCACGCGTTTTCAATATTTTATGACTTGAGGCGGGTGATACGGATTCAAACTTTCCTTGACTTTGAGCCCCTGGCAGCGTTTAACGCCGCCACTTTCTCGGAAAGATCCGTCTTTTCGACCCGCCGACCGGCCCTGGAGGCCGGAGGCCAACGCCCGACAGCGCGATGCGCCCTCGGGCGCGAAAGTGTTTGGACCATCGTCTTGGCGATTAGCCGGGACATCTTACCTCGTCATCACCCCGTGGGCGATGATGTGAACTGGGCGCCTGCATAGGCAAAGGACAACGGCATTGTTCGACAATCTGTCGGAACGGCTTGGTGGCATTCTCGATCGTCTGACGGGGCGCGGTGCGCTGACCGAAAAGGACGTCGATGCCGCGATGCGCGAGGTGCGCCGCGCGCTGCTCGAGGCCGACGTCGCGCTTGAGGTAGTCCGCAGCTTCACCGAGAAGGTCCGTGAGCAGGCGGTCGGCGCCACCGTCGTCAAGTCGGTCACACCAGGCCAGATGGTGGTGAAGATCGTCCATGACGAGCTCGTCGCCACCCTCGGCGCCGACGGCCAGACCATCGATATCAACTCGGTGCCCCCGGTTCCGATCATGATGGTCGGTTTGCAGGGCTCCGGCAAAACCACCACCACCGCGAAGCTCGCGCGGCGCATGGTCCAGCGCGACAAGCGCAAGGTGCTGATGGCCTCGCTCGACGTCTATCGCCCGGCGGCGATGGAGCAGCTCGCCGTGCTCGGCCGCGACCTCGACATCCCGACGCTGCCGATCGTCGCCGGCCAGATGCCGCCGCAGATCGCCAGGCGCGCGCTCGAGGCCGGCAAGCTCGGCGGCTACGACGTGGTGCTGCTCGACACCGCCGGCCGCACCACGCTCGACGAAGAGATGATGAAGGAGGCGGCCGAGATCAAAGCCGCCGCCAATCCGCATGAAGTGCTGCTGGTCGCGGACTCCCTCACCGGCCAGGACGCGGTCAACCTCGCGCGCTCGTTCGACCAGCGCGTCGGCCTCACCGGCATCGTGCTGACGCGCGTGGACGGCGACGGCCGTGGCGGCGCCGCGCTGTCGATGCGCGCGGTCACCGGCAAGCCGATCAAGCTGATCGGCACCGGCGAAAAGACCGATGCGCTGGAAGACTTCCATCCGAGCCGCATCGCCGGCCGCATCCTCGGCATGGGCGACGTGGTGTCGCTGGTCGAGCGCGCCGCGGCGAACATCGACGCCGAGAAGGCCGCGCGCACCGCCGAGCGGATGCGCAAGGGTCAGTTCGACCTCAACGACATGCGCGAACAGCTGCAGCAGATGGCGAATATGGGCGGCATCGGGGGGCTGATGGGCATGATGCCCGGCATCGCCAAGATGAAGAACCAGATCGCAGCCGCCGGCATCGACGACAAGATCTTGAAGCGCCAGGTCGCGATCATCGATTCGATGACGCGACAGGAGCGCAAGAACCCGGACATCCTGAAAGCGAGCCGCAAGAAGCGCATCGCGGCCGGCGCCGGCCAGAGCGTCGAGCACGTCAACAAGCTCTTGAAGATGCACCGGAACATGGCCGACATGATGAAGGCCATGGGCTCTGGCAAGCGCGGCCCGCTCGCCGGCATCGCGCAGGCCATGGGTTTTGGCGGCGGCATGAAGCCGCCCTCGCCGGAGGAGATGAAGGCGCTTGCCGAGAAGATGCAGGGCGGCGCCGGCGGCGGCCTGCCGAACCTGCCGAAGGACATGCCGCTCGGCCTGCGCGGCGGTTTGCCGAACGTGCCGGGCCTGACCGGCCTCAGCGGCAAGCCGACATTGCCGGGCCTCGGCGGCTTCCCGGGCAAGAAGAAATGAACCTCTTTCGTCATTGCGAGGAGCGAAGCGACGAAGCAATCCATGCCTCCATACGCGGCACGATGGATTGCTTCGCTGCGCTCGCAATGACGGCGTAACTGACCAACACAGACTTCAAACCAACACTTAAGGAGAATGAGATGTCCGTTGTTATCCGCCTCGCTCGCGCAGGCACCAAGAAGCGTCCGGTCTATCACGTCGTCGTCGCCGACTCGCGCTTTCCGCGCGATGGCCGCTTCATCGAGCGTCTCGGCCACTTCAACCCGCTGCTGCCGAAGGACAGCGAGGCCCGCCTGAAGCTCGACATGGACAAGGTGAAGGCCTGGCTCGCCAAGGGCGCGCAGCCGTCGGATCGCGTGACCCGCTTCCTCGACGCCGCCGGCGTCGTCAAGCGCAAGGCGCGCAACAACCCGGAAAAGGCCGTGCCGCGCAAGGAGCGCAAAGCGCAGGCCGAAGCCGCCGCCAAGGCGTAAGCTGAACGGCGACCGCGGTGACAGCACCGGTCTGTGTCGCCCGCATCGGCGCTGCGCATGGCGTGCGCGGCGCCGTCCGGCTTTGGACTTTCACCGAAGACCCGCTGGCCGTGAAGGACTACGGCCCGCTGATGACCAAGGACGGCGCGCGTCAGTTCGAAGTGACGCATGTGCGCGAAGCCAAGGATCATCTGGTGGTGACGCTGAAGGGCGTCGCCACGCGCGATGACGCCGAACGGCTGAACGGCCTCGAGCTCTATGTGCCGCGCGAGCGGCTGCCCGCGACCGACGACGACGAATATTACCACGCCGACCTGATCGGGCTCGCCGCGGTGACGACCGCGGAGCAACCGCTCGGCAAGGTGATCGCGATCCATAATTTCGGCGCCGGCGACATCATCGAGATCGCGCCGCCGCAGGGCGCGACGATGCTGCTACCGTTCACCAACGCCGTGGTGCCGACCGTCGATCTCGCCGGCGGCCGCGTGGTGATCGATTTGCCGCAGGAGATCGAGGGCGACGATCCGTCGGCGGCCTGATCAAGCTTTCAAAAATCCCGAGCCTCATCCCGTCTTCCGTCCCTGCGCTTCCAGCCAGTCGCAGAACACCGCGTTGTGCGGATCGTTGCGACGCGCCTCGGGAAAATAGGCAAAGTAGCTGCGCGCCGGCAGGCTGATCTCCGGAAACGGCGTCACCAGGCGACCCGCCGCAAGATCGTCGGCGATCAGCGCGGTCGGTCCCATCGCCACCCCGAGCCCATCGAGCGCGGCCTGTATAGTCAGGTAGAAATGATCGAAGGTCAGCGAGGCCGCGGGCTCGAGCGCCGATTGTCCCGCCTCGGTCAGCCAGTCGCGCCACAGCCGCGGCATCGAGGTCACGTGCAGCAGCGTGAGTCGCGCGAGATCGGCGACGTTGGCCAACGGCAATTGCGCAAGCAGCGACGGGCTCAACACCGGCAGGCGGCGCTCGGAGAGCAGGAAGCGCGATGAGAAGCCGTGAAAAGCATCCGGGCCGCCGCGGATCACGACATCGAACGGCTCGGGCAGTGCGTCGACCGCATCGTTCGACGTGGTCAGGCGCACCTCGATATCCGGGTGCTCGGCGCGAAACCGGCTCATACGCGGCAACAGCCAGCGCAGGCTGAATGTCGCGAGCGCATTGACGCGCAACACGGCAATCGGCGCATCGCCGCGGCGTTCGCGATGCTGCTGCACGGCGGCCGAGATGCGGTCGAGCGCGGGGCCGAACTCCGCCAGCAACGCCGCGCCCGCCGGTGTCAGCACCACACGGCGGACCGATCGCCGAAACAGCGCTGGCGCACCGAGCCATTCCTCGAGCAGCCGGATTTGCTGACTGACCGCGCCATGGGTCACGCTGAGCTCGGCGGCGGCTTCCTTGAAGCTGCCGAGACGGGCGGCCGCCTCGAAGGCACGGACGGCATTGAGGGGTGGCAGGCTGCGACGTGGGACGAACATGATCGGCCTACAAGAGATTTCCTAACGCATGATCCGATTATTACTGATTTGTGACAAGAACCGAAGCAGCGCATAGTCCATCGCAAGCTCCTTACACGGCTATCCTTTCCTCGCCCTTGGCTTTCGACTTGGCAATCCCGTCTTTAGATTTTCTGCCAGAATTAGACTCTTCTCGCATCCGGCGGGAGGGCAGCCTTGCCTGACCCTGCGACTGAAATAGCCAATGCCCGTCGCCAGGATTCGGTCGAGGCTACGCGCACCCTCACGGTGACCGGCCTCAACCACGCGCTTCACGACGGCTATACCGACCTGATCTACGTGCTGCTGCCTGTCTGGCAGGCCGAGTTCGCGCTGAGCTACGGCCTGCTGGCGCTGTTGCGCGGGCTCTATGCCGGCGCCATGGCCGGCTTGCAGATTCCGGTCGGCCGCATCGCGGAGCGGATCGACGGCAAGATCATCCTCATCGTCGGCACCGTGCTGTCGGCGCTCGGCTATGTCCTGGCCGGGCTGTCCGGCGGCATTATCGGACTGGGTCTCGCGCTCGCGTTGTCCGGCGCCGGATCGAGCACCCAGCATCCGATCGCGTCCGCCGCGGTGTCGCGCGCCTATGGCAAGGCCGCGCGCGGACCGCTCGGCATCTACAATTTCTCCGGCGACCTCGGAAAGGCCGCGATCCCCGCACTGACCTCGCTGCTGCTGGTGATCATGTCGTGGCGACACGCGCTGGTGCTGCTGGCATTCGCGGGCGTGCTCGTGGCGGGCTGCATCGCGCTCTGGATGCCCGCGGTCGGCAGGGGATCCGCGAGCAAGTCGAAGACGTCATCGAGCCGCGCGGGTGACGGCCGGGGTGGCTTTAACTGGCTGCTCGCGATCGGAATTCTCGACACCGCCGTCCGGATGGGCTTCCTCACCTTCCTGCCGTTCCTGCTGCGCGACAAGGGCGCGTCGCTGCCGACCAACGGCTTCGCGCTGGCGCTCGTCTTCATCGGCGGCGCGGCCGGCAAGTTCACCTGCGGCTGGCTCGGCGAACGCGTCGGCGCGCTGCGCACCGTGCTTCTCACCGAAGGCGGGACGGCGGCGCTGATCCTTGCGGTGCTGGTGCTGCCGCTGACGCCTGCCATTGTGCTGCTGCCGCTGCTCGGCGTGATGCTCAACGGCACATCCTCGGTGCTCTATGGAACGGTGCCCGAGCTGACGCCGCCGCATCGCACCGAGCGCGCCTTCGCGCTGTTCTACACGGGAACGATCGGCTCCGGGGCGATCGCGCCGGTGCTCTACGGCTTCCTCGGCGATGCGCTCGGCCCGACCATGGCAACCGCGGCGACCGCAGCAACGGCGATCGCAATCTGTCCGCTTGCACTGGCGCTTGCGGCGCATCTGTCGGACCACGCCGGCACGCGCCGCTCGAGCGTCTGACGGCACGCGCACGTCAGCGCCAGTGATCCGATTGTTCGGCGCCGGCGCCGCACTACATACTCCGTCGCGATTGGAGCATGATCGTAATTGGTTGAATCGGCCGGTCCGCAGACTCGCTTCACCTCTCCCGCTTGCGGGGGAGGTCGCATCGCATCGAAGATGCGATGCGGGTGGGGGCTCTCTCCACAATGCGACTCGTGGCGACACCCCCACCCCAACCCTCCCCCGCAAGCGGGAGAGGGGGCGCAGCGTCATCGCGGCCGCCGATTCGAGCTAATCTCACGCTTCGTCTAGAGAGCCCGGGCTCGCAGTGTCGCGTGGCCGGGACAACGAACGGGAAGCAGAAACTATGACAAGCACCCACAAAGCCTGGCGCCTGCACGCATACAACGATCTCCGCTTCGAGGGCGTCGCGACACCGCAGCCGGCGCCCGACGGCGTCATCGTCCGGATCGAGGCCGGCATGGTGCTGTCCTACACCAACAAGCTCTTGTCCGGCGCGCTGCCCTACAGCCTGCCGCCGATGCCGTTCGTGCCCGGCACCAACGCGATCGCGCGCGTCGTCGCAACGGGCGAGAACGTCACGCATGTCCGCAGCGGCGATCGCGTGTTCCTCAGCCCGCATCTGCGCGGCGACGTGCCGGATCGCGATCCGCCGCAGATCCTGATCGGCCTCACCGCGACGGTGACGACACCAGAAGCGCTCGCGTTGC
This sequence comes from Bradyrhizobium erythrophlei, assembly GCF_042430365.1. Lineage (GTDB taxonomy): Bacteria > Pseudomonadota > Alphaproteobacteria > Rhizobiales > Xanthobacteraceae > Bradyrhizobium > Bradyrhizobium erythrophlei. The sequence continues at coordinate 220,416 of NZ_JBHMET010000154.1, read as the reverse complement.
AGACGCGCTGGCGCGACGGCGTGTTCGCGGAGATCGCGCATTGGCCCGCGGCCTGTGTCACGCCGCTTGCCAACCTCGACGACAAGCCGGCCACCGAGTTGATCGGGCTCGCCAAGTTGATCGTGCCGTTCGGCGGATTGCAGCGTTCGGGCTTGCGCGGCGGCCACACCATCATCATCAACGGCGCGACCGGCTATTTCGGCTCGGGCGCGGTGATGCTCGCGGTCGCGATGGGCGCGGGCCGCGTCGTCGCGGTTGGCCGCAAGCAGGCCGCGCTGGAAGAACTGCGCGACGCGTTCGGCCCGCGCGTGATTCCCGCCGTCGTCACCGGCGATGCCGCCACCGACCTTCCGATCATCCGCCGCGCCGCCGGCGGCACCGCTGATGTCGCGCTCGACCTGCTCGGCGCCGCCAAGAGCACCTCGACCACGCTGTCGAGCCTGCGCGCGCTCCGGCGCGGCGGGCGGATGGTGCTGATGGGCAGCGCCGAGGTGCCGCTCGAGCTCTCCTTCCGCGAGATGCTTGCCAATGACTGGGAGGTGGTCGGGCAGTTCATGTACGACCGGACCGCACCGGGCCAGCTTGCCGCGCTCGCCGCCGAAGGCCTGCTTGCCTTAAGCAAGATCAACGTGGCGACGTTCAAGCTCGCCGAGTTCCGCCGCGCGGTCGATGCCGCCGCCATGATGCAGGGCCTCGACCTGACGGCCGTAGTGCCGTAACCAGAGGCCATGACAACTGTGCCGACACCCTGGCGCGCGACCGTGCTGACTCTGTTCCCGGAGATGTTTCCGGGACCGCTCGGCGCGAGCTTGGCCGGCAAGGCGCTGGCCGGCGGCCTCTGGGCGCTGGAGGCACGCGACATCAGGGATTCGGCGACCGACAAGCACCGCAGCGTCGACGACACGCCGGCCGGCGGTGGCCCCGGCATGGTGCTGCGGGCCGATGTGCTGGCCGCCGCGATCGACGCGGCGGATATCGCGCCGGATCGTCCCCGGCTCCTGATGAGCCCGCGGGGTCGGCCGCTGACCCAGTCGCACGTGGCGGAACTTGCCACGGGGCCCGGCCCCCTGATCGTCTGTGGCCGGTTCGAGGGGGTCGACCAGCGGGTGATCGAGGCGCGCGGGCTCGAGGAGGTCTCGATCGGGGATTATGTGCTCTCAGGCGGCGAAATCGCCGCGATGGCGCTGATCGACGCCTGCGTCCGGCTGCTGCCGGGGGTGATGGGCAAGCAGGCCTCGGGAACCGAGGAGAGCTTCTCGGAAGGACTACTGGAATACCCTCAATACACCCGTCCGCAGGAGTTCGAGGGCCGTCAGATCCCCGAAATCCTTATTTCCGGCGATCACGCCAGGGTTGCGGCCTGGCGGCTGGCCCAGTCCGAGTCATTAACGGCTGTCCGGCGGCCGGACCTGTGGGCCAGAAAAGCCGCCCGGCGCGGGACAAAAAACACGACAGACGGGTGACAAACCCTCCGCTTTGTCTTATAGGGGCGGCCAAATCCGCACCCGCGCAGGATAGATGGACGTTTGCGCAGCTCCCATGCAGGCTGGGCGCGCCGCCGATGGAGATTTCAATGAACCTCATTCAGCAGCTCGAAAAAGAGCAGTTCGACAAGCTCGCCGCCACCAAGACCATCCCGGAATTCGCCCCCGGCGATACGGTCATCGTCAACGTGAAGGTGGTCGAAGGCGACCGTACCCGCGTCCAGGCCTATGAAGGCGTCTGCATCGGCCGCTCCGGCCACGGCCTCAACGAGAGCTTCACCGTGCGCAAGATCTCCTACGGCGAAGGCGTCGAGCGCGTCTTCCCGGTGATGTCGCCGATGATCGACTCGATCAAGGTGGTGCGCCGCGGCAAGGTCCGTCGCGCCAAGCTCTATTACCTGCGCAACCTGCGCGGCAAGTCGGCCCGCATCGTCGAGAAGCAGGACCGCGCCACCGCCGTCAACGAGTAATCCATCCCTTCGTGGATGTGACCAAAAGCGCGGGGCTCAGCCCCGCGCTTTTTTGTTGCGGCATGCCCATCCAGCGGAGAGCCCCGCGTATCGGTCGATTGTCGCAGATATGAGCCCTGTGTTAGATATTTAGAATGGTTCCGGATCAAGCCAGCAAACGTTGCCAGCGCGTCGTGATCGACGATCGCTCGCGGCTGCCTGGCCGGTTCTTCGGACGCTTCGCGACTTCGGCAACGTCAGAGCTTGCGCGCGCAGCGTAACGCTGCCCCGATGCTTTCGTCTGCTCGCGCGTCGACCCGCGCTCAAAGCCATCAACCACTGAATTTCTCCTGGAGCTTAAGCTCATGTCCAAACCGACCACGCTGTACGACAAGATCTGGAACGACCATCTGGTGCACGAAGCCGACGACGGCACCTGCCTGCTCTATATCGACCGCCATCTGGTGCACGAGGTGACCTCGCCGCAGGCGTTCGAAGGCCTGCGCGCCACGGGGCGCAAGGTGCACGCGCCGGAAAAGACGCTCGCCGTCGTCGATCACAACGTGCCGACCACCGATCGCACCAAGCCGAATCCCGACCCCGAGAGCATCGAGCAGATCAAGGCGCTGGCGGAGAACGCCAAGGAATTCGGCATCGAGTATTACAACGAGTTCGACAAGCGTCAGGGCATCGTCCACGTCATCGGCCCGGAGCAGGGCTTCACCCTGCCGGGCACCACGATCGTGTGCGGCGACAGCCACACCTCGACGCATGGCGCGTTCGGCGCGCTCGCCCACGGCATCGGCACCTCCGAGGTCGAGCACGTGCTGGCGACGCAGACGCTGATCCAAAAGAAGGCCAAGAACATGCGCGCGATCGTCGACGGCAAATTGCCGGAAGGCGTGACTGGCAAGGACATCATTCTGGCCATCATCGGCGAGATCGGCACCGCCGGCGGCACCGGCTATGTGCTGGAATATGCCGGCGAGGCGATCCGCGCGCTCTCGATGGAAGGCCGCATGACGGTCTGCAACATGTCGATCGAAGGCGGCGCCCGCGCTGGCCTGGTTGCGCCCGACCAGAAGGCGTTCGACTTCCTGCGCGGCCGCCCGAAGGCCCCGCAAGGCGCCGCATGGGACGCCGCGATGCGCTACTGGGAAACGCTGCGCTCCGACGAGGGTGCGCATTTCGACCACGAGATCCGGCTCGACGCAGCCAAGCTGCCGCCGATCGTCACCTGGGGCACCTCGCCCGAGGACGTGATCTCGGTGACCGGGTTTGTGCCCGATCCGGACAAGATCGAGGACGAGGCCAAGCGCCTCTCCAAGCATCGCGCGCTGAAATATATGGGCCTGACCGCGGGCACGAAGATCACCGACATCAAGCTCGACCGCGTCTTCATCGGCTCCTGCACCAACGGCCGCATCGAGGACCTGCGCGCCGCCGCCAAGGTCGCCGAGGGCAAGACGGTGAACGCGCACGTCAACGCGATGATCGTGCCCGGTTCGGGCATCGTGAAGGAGCAGGCGGAGGCCGAAGGCCTCGACAAGATCTTCATCAAGGCCGGCTTCGAATGGCGTGAGCCGGGCTGCTCGATGTGCCTGGCCATGAATCCGGACAAGCTGAAGCCGGAAGAGCGCTGCGCCTCGACCTCGAACCGCAACTTCGAGGGCCGCCAGGGCTTCAAGGGCCGCACCCATCTGGTGTCGCCCGCGATGGCGGCGGCGGCGGCGATCGCCGGACATTTCGTCGACGTCCGCGACTGGCGATGAGCGGGTTGTCTCAAGCTCGAAGCGTTCCGGAAACGGCTCGTTAAGGGCTCGCACGCACACTGCCTCCTTGCGAAACAAGCCTTCGCGGGGAGCGGGTGCCGTGGCCGACAAACCTGAATTCGTCGATATGATCAGCGATGCGACGCGGCAAAAGCGCCGCCGTGCCGCGCCGCGCATCATCGATCCGTTGCCCGAGGTGAAGGAAACCTCGCGCCTCAGCCACTGGCCGCCGGAACGCTGGACGCAGTGGCGGCTGGAAAACCTGACGCCGTGGAAGCTGAAGTCCTGGAAGGTCAGGAACTGGGACTGATCCGCGCCGGCTGCGTTCGCCCGGCTCGACGGGCAAATCGGTGCTGTAGGATGGGTAGAGCGAAGCGAAACCCATCAATTCATGTCCGCGGCGCGAATGATGGGTTTCGCTGCGCTCTACCCATCCTACGGGCCTGCGCCGAGCGCGTCCGCCCCTTGCCACTGATTTGCCCGACGGCGCAAGCCCTGCCGCGAAAAATATTTCTGTTTTTTAGAAGCGTAAATCGTTGTATGAATCCGCCCGTCTCACCCGCTTGAGGGGCGCTTCGCGATCGTCACGAGTGTTGTGGTGAGATGCGGTGGACGCTGATCGTGCACAAGACGAACGCACGCAAGGCGGACGGCGAAGTCGTGTGGTCCTGACGCCCCAGTGGCTGGTGTCTCATCACGAGAGGCCAAGGTCTCTCGCTGACGACGGTGACAAAAAAGCCCGGTCTCGCCGGGGAGAGCACGAAATAAGCCGTAC
>NZ_JBHMET010000154.1:185828-215926 GCF_042430365.1 Bradyrhizobium erythrophlei | reverse complement strand
TGTTGCACAGGGCCCATGGGTGCAATCGGCACCCGGCTTTCCCTGCGCCCTCTGCTTGAGGAGAGGGTGGAGAGTGACGCAAAGCTCGGACGACTCACGTCGCGAGAACGCGGACTCACATCCTCATCGCTGTTTGACATGTGAATCGAGAGTGTCTTCGTCATTGCGAGCGAAGCGAAGCAATCCATTCTTCCGCACGTGCGGAACTATGGATTGCTTCGTCGCTTCAGCGCAAAATTGCTTTGCAATTTTGTCGCGAGCTCCTCGCAATGACGCGCGGACAGGCCCGCGCCATCTCCAGACTAGGCGGGCGCCGTTCGGCGCCCGCCTGCCGTATCCCATCTCACCAATAATACCCGTACGGCCGCCAATAGTGATGGCGATACCACCACGGACGGTAGCGGCAGATCCTGCGCGGACCGTAATAGGTCCAGATCACGCGGCAATAGCGGTGCGGATAGTAATAGGCCGGGTAATAGTAGGACGGCCCGTAGAAGAAGCGCCGATGGTAGAAGTGCCGGCGGTAATAGGGCCGGTAGGCGTAGCGGTAACCGCCGCCGTAGTAGCGATGGTAGCCGCCGTAGCGATAGCCGCCATGGAAGGCGGGTGCCGCGCGAAAACCGCCACCATGGAAGCCCCTGAATCCGCCACCATGAAAGCCACCGCCATGAAATCCGCCACCGCGGAATCCGCCGCCGTGAAACCCACCACCGTGGAAACCGCCACCGCCATGACGAACCTGGGTCGTCAGGCCGTCGGCCGCTTGCTTCGCCGCGGGCAGCGCGGCCGGGCTTGCCAGCGACAGCGCCTCGGCACGCTGCTGCGAGGCGATCGACAATGCAAAGATCGCGGCCGCCGCGACGCCGAGACGACGCATCAGCGTGCGGCCAGGATAGCTCTCCCTCATCTGTGAACCTTCCTGACAACAAGCAATGAACACCGCTGCCGCGTTGCAGCCATTCCGTTGCGTTCATTGCAGTCGCTCCCAGCGTAACGGTAGAGATGGTCATCTGAATGCGCCATGAACGCGCACAGGCGCGACGTACCGCCGGGAGGACCTGACAATGACCGTCTATGTGATCGTGCAGCTCAAGATGACCGACCGCTCCGCCTACGATCGCTATCAGGCGCGCTTCTTCGACGTGTTCAGGAAGTTCAACGGGCGGCTGCTGTCGGCCGATGAGAGGCCGGCCGTCCTCGAAGGCACCTGGGATCGCGACAAGCTCGTGCTGATGTCGTTCCCGGACCAAGCCGCGTTCAGTGCCTGGGCCGAGTCGCCGGAATACATCGAGATCTCCAGGGATCGCAAAGCCGGCGCGCAGGCCATTGTGCTGCTCGCCCAGGGCTTCACGCCCTGATTGCAGCTCCCCGTAATTTCCACGTGTGAACACTTTGCTAAGGGTTAACCCGTAAGGTCAGCCGGCAATCAATCAGGACGTTCAGGACCGGTTCAAGACCTCGTGGTGAAGCCTTGCGTTGAGGCGAGCCGCGACGCCGCGTCCGCTTGGCCGGTGGCCGAGCGATCAGCCCGGCGTGCAAGGCGCGAACCGCATGGTGAATCTCAGCATGACCGTCACATTCCGGAATCTGCCCATCATCGCCAAGATCGCGGTGCCGGCGGCGATTGTCGCCCTGGTCGCGATCGGCATCGTCGTCCAGGCGTCGCTGGCGCTGAGCCATCTGTCGGCGACGGCGTCCGATCTCGTCGACGGCAATGCCCGCCGCGTCGAATACAGCCTCGAGGCCGAAAGCAACTTCAACAGCGCGGCGGTGAGCGAGAAGAACGTCATCCTGAGCGCCTCCGACGCCAAGGCGATCGCCTCCAATATCGAGAGCTACGGCAAAGCAACGGATGCGACGCTGGCGGCGATCGACCGCCTGTCCGCCATCACCACCGATGCTACCCAGCGCCAGCTCATCGACACGTTGCGCAATGCGGTGAAGGACCGGCGCGAGGCCAGCGCCAGGGTGTTCGAGCTCGTTTCCGCCGGCAAGCTGGAGGACGCCTTCGCCTATTCGCGCAATGTCGCGGCCAAGCATCGCCAGATCGCGATGGAGGCTGTCGCGAATTTGATCGCCGCCAACGTCACGGGCATGCAGGCGGCGCGTGACCAGAGCGTGGCGACCGCCGACCAGACCCGCCTGGTGCTGCTGTTCGGCGCCGCTGCCGGCCTACTCTGTGCCTTCAATATCCTGGCCTGGATCGCGTTCAGCCAGATTGCGCGCCCGCTGTCGCGCATGACCGAGGAGATGACGAAGCTCGCCGCCGGCGATCTCGATATCGCCGTCGTCGGCGACGATCGCACCGACGAGGTCGGCGGCCTCGCCAAGTCACTGCTGGTGTTCAAGGAGAATGCGATCACGGCGCGGCGGCTCGAAGCGGAGCAACGCGAGGAGCAGCGGCGCAAGGAAGCGCGGCAGCGCGCCGTCGAGGCGCATATCGCGACCTTCGACAGCCAGGTGTCCGAGGCGCTCAACGCGCTGACCGCGGCGTCGACCGAGATGCATGCGACCGCCGGCAGCATGTCGGCGACGGCGGAGGAAACCAGCCGGCAGGCGACCTTCGTCGCCAACGCCTCGAACGAGGCTTCGGCGAATGTTCAGACCGTCGCGGTCGCGACCGAGGAGCTGCACGCCTCGATCAGCGAAATCACGCGACAGGTGACGCAGGCGGCGGAGACCGCGAAGGCCGCGGTGAACGAGACCAATCGCACCAACGCGACGGTGGAGAGCCTCGCCGCGGCGGCGCAGCGGATCGGCGAAGTGGTGTCGCTGATCCAGAGCATCGCCGCGCAGACCAATCTGCTGGCGCTGAACGCCACGATCGAGGCGGCACGGGCCGGCGAGTCCGGCCGGGGCTTTGCCGTCGTCGCCAATGAGGTGAAGGCGCTCGCCACCCAGACCGCCAAGGCGACCGAAGAGATCTCCTCGCAGATCGCGGCGATCCAGCAAGAGACCAACGACGCGGTGGCCGCGATCAGGACGATCGGCGGCACCATCGGACAGGTGAACGAGATCGCGGCCGCGATCGCCGCTGCCGTCGAACAGCAGAGCGCCGCGACCCGCGACATCTCGAAGAATGTTCAGGAAGTCTCGCGCGGCACCAGCGAAGTGTCGACCAATGTCGGCAGCGTCAACGAGGCCGCCACCGAGACCGGAACGGCGGCCATGCAGGTGCTGACGGCCGCCGACGATCTCAGCCATCAGTCGACCCGGCTGCGCACCGACGTCAACGCGTTCCTGGAGCAGATTCGCGCAGCCTGATCGCGACGATCCATGGCATCTGCGCCTGAAGGGCGGCGCCGGTCGATCGGCGCCGCCCTTCCTTCATTCGCGCAAGGCGCCGCTGCAGCTGCGCGCGAATGTCACCAGAACGGGCCGAACCCGAAGCCGAACGTGAACGGCGCCGGCGAATAGTAGGGATACGGCCGGTAATAGGCCGGGCGGCCGTAATATCCATAATAATAGGGATCGTAAGACCGGTCATAGGATCGATAATACGGCCCGTAATACGGCCGGTGATAATGGCGATAGTGGTGATGATGGTGGTGGTGACGATGCTGCGCGCTGAAATCCGTCGCCTTGCCCGCGAGCCGCTGCCGCGCGTCCGCGTGCGGCTTTGCTGATGTCGCAGCCGACGCCGGCGCCGCCAGGGCAAACACCGCTGCGATCAGGGCGGCACCCATCCATCTCATCATGACCATCTCCTGCAGATCTCGATCGACGCAGTACGCACGCCGGAATCTGCCGGTTTCATGACTGGAAACGGCAACAGGCCCGCTGCTCACGGGCCTGTGTCCGGGCTGCGCTGATACGCCGCGTCTCTTCAGCGCCAGTGACCACGATGGCGACCGCGATACCAGCCAAGATGACGGCCGCGATTCCAGCCACGGTGCCATCCGTGCCCATGCCCGTGCCCGCGCACCTGCGTGATCATCGATTCGTCCTGAACCGCTGCGGCCGCACTGGGCGTAGCCAGCGAGAGCGCCTGTGCCTGCTGGGTCGGCGCGGTCAACGCGAGCATTGCACTGACGGAAGCAAGCCCCAGAACCTTCGTCACCTTCATTTGTGGTCTCCTTGATTCCCTTGAAGTCACGCCTTGCAACGCGGTTCGAGACGACCCCATTGCCGCGACGCAGATCTCAAAGTGAATGCGGCCGGCGTGAACGGGGAGTGAATAGCTGCGCCACAATGATGAATGCCGCTGGCGCGGTCGAGTTCCAGTGCGACACCCAAGATTTTCATTCCGACGCGCAAAACCGGCGCAGGCCGCGATGGTATCTTGTGGCGTGTCTTCCGTTGCAGGACATCAGCATGACTCGATCGAATATCAGCGACGGCTTCATGCGCAGCGCGCTCACCGCGGCGTTGTGCGGTTCGGCGATGCTCGGCCCCGATGTTGCGGTGGCTTCGCAGGGACCAGGTGGCGGGATGGGAACGGCGAGCCATCTCACGCAGGCGGTGATGGCGGTCCTGGTCTACGGAACATCAGCAATGGTCGTCGCAGCCGGATTGATCGGCGCGCTGCGCGGACGCCCGCGCGCGATCCGGCAATGAGAGGCGCTAGCCGGGCCGCCAGTAGCAGTTCATGCGCGGGGTGATCACGGTGCCGCTCGGCCGGTGCTCCTGCACGTAGGTCGCGGTGCAGTCGCGCACGGCGTTGGGACCGGGATTGTAGCGCGGAATGACATCCGGCTCCCAATGATCGGGCCGGTAGATCGGCACGCGCTTGAGCCGGCGGTGCTGCGCGGACACGTCGCTCGGAGCGGGTGAGGTCGCTTGCGCGGTGCGCACACCCGCTTGCGCCGTCTGCGCCAGCGCGTCCGCACATGGAAGCGAGACCCCGACCGATGCCGCCAACAGCGCCGCCGCTACAATCCGTTTCATTCCGCCCACCCGAGACCCGATTTCGGCCGCACGGTCTCCCATTGCGCCGCCAAGGTCAACTCTGCTGGCGCGGCCGGCGAAACTCGCGCTAAATGCGTGTCATGTGGACCACAGCCAAAGCCCCCTCGCTCGCCGAGATGGAGGCCATGGCGCACGAGGTTTTCGAGCGCCTGCCCAAGACGTTTCGAGCCCTCTGCGAGGGCCTGATCATCCGCGTCGACGATTTCCCGACCGACGAGGTGCTCGACGAGATGCAGGCCGAAAGCGAGTTCGACCTGCTCGGGCTATTCCAGGGCATCGGCCTGCCGCAGCAGAGTTATAGCGATGTCGCCCGGCTGCCCAACCTGATCTGGCTCTACCGCCGGCCGATCCTCGACTACTGGGCCGAGCACGACGAGACCCTCGGCCATATCGTCCGCCACGTGCTGATTCACGAGATCGGCCACCATTTCGGCCTGTCGGACGCCGATATGGAGGCGATTGAGGCCGCCGCGCGCTAGAAGCGCTCCGGCGAAGGCCCCTCCGGGGGCCCGGATCCGGGCTCGATCAGACCCAAACGGGCTCCAGCATTGCGGAAATTGGCCTTTTGCCCGGACGGTATTCGCGATAAATCTCCCGCCCCTATCCCTCATTTCGACCGGGAAGTGCATCGATGGACAAGTTCACCACGCTGGAAGGCGTCGCGGCGCCGCTGAAGATCATCAATGTCGACACCGACATGATCATTCCCAAGCAGTACCTCAAGACCATCAAGCGCACCGGCCTTGGCAAGGGGCTTTTCTCCGAGCAGCGCTACAAGGATGACGGCAGCGAGAACGAGGACTTCATCCTCAACAAGCCGGCCTATCGCAACGCCAAGGTGCTCGTCGCCGGCGACAATTTCGGCTGCGGCTCGAGCCGCGAGCACGCCCCCTGGGCGCTGCTCGACTTCGGCATCCGCTGCGTGATCTCGACCTCGTTCGGCGACATCTTCTACAACAACTGCTTCAAGAACGGCATTCTGCCGATCCGGGTGTCGCAGCAAGACCTCGACAAGCTGTTCGACGACGCCGAGCGCGGCGCCAACGCGACGCTGACCATCGACCTCCCCAACCAGGAGATCCGTGGGCCCGACGGCGGCAAGGTGAAGTTCGAGATCGATCCGTTCCGCAAGCACTGCCTGATCAACGGCCTCGACGACATCGGACTGACGATGGAAAAGAAGACGTCCATCGACGCCTATGAGACCAAGCTCAAGGAGCGTGCCTGGGCTTGATGCTCTCCGCCTTCGATTGTGTTACGAGAGCCCCGACAAAATCGGGGCTCTTTTGTCGAGGAGACGACGCGCATGCGGCCTGACGTCGTCACGTTCTGGCATGGCCCGATGGATGCGCTGCGTCAGACCTGCCTGCGCTCGCAGGTGGCGGCCGGCCACAAGGTCACGGTCTACAGCTTCGACACGATACCCGGCCTCCCCGCGGGCGTCGGCAATGCCGAGGCCGAGGCGGTGCTGCCGCATTCATTTGCCGAGCGGCTGCGTCCGCCGCAGCCCGATGGTTCGTGGCGCGACTGGACCATCCTGCAGTTCAGCGACTTCTTCCGCATGAAGCTGATGGCCCAGCGCGCCGGCCTCTGGCTCGACGCCGACGTGCTGCTCTTGAAACCTGTCGAGATCGATCCCGCAAAACCCTATTTCGCCTGGGAACGGCCGCGGCAGCTCGGCAACTCCGTGCTGTATCTGCCGCCGGATGATCCGATCGTGCGCGCGTTCGAAGCGCTGATGGCGCAGAACGAGCTGACGCCGGACTGGCTGGCACTGCGCCATCGCCTGACCTTCGCGCTGCGCCGGCTGCGCGGCAAATCCAATCGCCTCTCCGACATCCGCGTCGCGATCTTTGGCCCCGCCGCGCTCACCGCGTTGGCGCATCGTGAAGGTGAACTTCGGTACGCGCTGCCGAAGCAATCCTTCTACGCCGTGCATGCCGAGCCGAAACTGTTCTTCGAGCCGTCGGATTTTTCGAAGTACCTTGACGACCCCGAGATCGTCGGACTGCACATCTCGCCGAAGGGACGCGGCAAGGACGCGCCGATTCCAGGCAGCCTCTATGCCTGGGCAACGGCGAGATTTTCCCCCTCCAAGGGAGGATAAGCTAACGCCCCATCGCGGCGATCGCATCCGCGATCGCGATGGTGCGGCGGGCCATGTCGGCGTGCAGGCGCTCCACCATGCGGCCGTCGAGCTGGATCGCGCCGCGCGCGGCGTTCTCCGGCTTCTCGAATGCGGCGATGATCTTGCGGGCCTCGGCGACCTCGGCCTCCGGCGGCGTGAAGATCGCGTTGCAGGCCTCGATGTGGCTCGGATGGATCAGCGTCTTGCCGTCGAAGCCGAGGTCGCGGCCCTGCGCGCACTCTTCAGCGAAGCCGTCGATATTGCCGATGTCGCTATAGGGTCCATCGAGGATTTCGAGCCCATGCGCGCGCGTCGCCAGGATGCAATGCGTGATCATCGGGATCATCGCCGCGCGGCCCGGCTTCATCCGGATCCGCGTCTCGCGCGAGATATCGTTGGGCCCGAACACGAAGCCGGCGAGCCGCGTCTCCGAATCCTTCGATGCGGCGGCAAGCTTGTCGGCGTCGAGCACCGCGCGCGCGGTTTCGATCATGGCCCAGACCCGGATCGAGGTGGGCGCGTTGATGTCGCTCAGGCGATCGGCGACCGCGTTCAGATCGTCGACGGTGGAGATTTTTGGAACCAGGATGCCGTCGGGCTGGGCCTTGCCGGCCATGCCGATGTCGTCGACCCACCAGGGCGTGTCGAGCGCGTTGATGCGGATCAGCACCTCGCGCCTGCCGAAGCCCTTCGCCGCGACGGCTTGCGCGATCTGGTCGCGCGCCACGGCCTTGGCGTCCGGGGCGACCGAATCCTCAAGGTCCAGGATGATACCGTCGGCCGCCAGCGTGCGGGCCTTTTCCAGCGCCCGCGCGTTCGATCCCGGCATGAACAACAGGCTGCGGCGCGGACGGGTCATGGGGGCCTCCTCGAGGGCTCGACTGGCAAAGTCTGTTGTTTAGGCACCGCTGATGGCGGCTTTTCAAGCCCTTGGCCCTATCATCTCGGCCCGTGCTTCGGAAGCCTTGTTCAGGTCACCGGCTTATGATTAGCCAAGGGCCATGATCTCCTTCCCAAAGCAATTGATCGAAGGCTACCGGACCTTCACGACGCAGCGGCTGCCGACGGAGCAGACGCGCTACCGTGAGCTCTCGGAACGCGGCCAGTCGCCCGAGGTCATGGTGATCGGCTGCTGCGACTCCCGCGTGTCGCCTGAGGTGATCTTCGACGCCGGCCCCGGCGAATTGTTCGTCGTCCGCAACGTCGCCAATCTGGTTCCGGTCTATCATCCGGACAGCGGAACCCACGGCGTCTCGGCCGCGCTGGAATACGCCGTCAACGTGCTGAAGGTGAAGCATATCGTCGTGCTCGGTCACGCCCAGTGCGGCGGCATCCGCGCCTTTGTCGACAAGATCAAGCCGCTGTCGCCGGGCGATTTTATCGGCAAGTGGATGCAGATGTTCATCAAGCCGGGCGAGGTGGTCGAGCAGCGCGAGCATGAGAGCATGCAGGACTTCGTCGTCCGCATCGAGAAAGCCGCGGTGTTCCGCTCACTCGAGAACCTGATGACGTTCCCGTTCGTGCGCGAGATGGTCGAGAGCGGCGAGACGAAGCTGCACGGCGCCTATTTCGGTGTCGCCGAAGGCTCACTGTTCGTGCTCGATCAGGTCGCCAAGGAATTCCTCAGCGTGCGCGACGCGCTGAAAGCGGGCCAATAGCTGCGTAGGGTGGGCCAACGGGTGGCGCGAACGCGCGCCCGATGACAAGCTCCGCGTGCCCACCAACTAACACCTGGTCCGGATTGGTGGGCACGGCGCGGGAGCGCCTTTGCCCACTCTACAAATCTCATTCGCCGCCGTGGTCGCCGCCGCTCCAGCGGTCGGAGAAGCTGTTGAAGATCAGGCTTTCAAAGCCGGTCTCAACGCGCTTCAGCGCCGGATTGGGCCGATAGGTCGCCGGTTCGTCCGTCATCGTATCGACCGCTTCCTGACGTCCTGAATTGCGCCGTTACGCCGCCTTCTTCTTCGCTGTGATCAGCTTGCGGTTGATCAGGACCTCGGCGATCTGCACCGCGTTGAGCGCGGCGCCCTTGCGCAGATTGTCCGACACGCACCAGAACGCGATGCCGTTCTCCACCGTCGCATCCTCGCGGATGCGGCTGATATAGGTCGCGTCCTCGCCGGCCGCTTCATAGGGCGTGACGTAGCCGCCCGGCTCGTGCTTGTCGATCACGAGGCAGCCCGGCGCGTTGCGCAGGATGTTGCGCGCCTCGTCTGCGGTGATCGGGTTCGCGAACTCGACATTGACGGCCTCGGAGTGGCCGACAAAGACCGGCACGCGCACGCAGGTTGCGGTGAGCTTGATCTTGGGATCAAGAATCTTCTTGGTCTCCGCCATCATCTTCCACTCTTCCTTGGTGAAGCCGTCTTCCATGAAGACGTCGATCTGGGGGATGACGTTGAAGGCGATGCGCTTGGGGAACTTGTTGTTGACCAGCTCGTCGTTGGTGTAGACGGCCTTGGTCTGCGAGAACAATTCGTCCATCGCATCCTTGCCGGCGCCCGACACCGATTGATAGGTCGAGACCACGACGCGCGTGATGGTCGCTTTGTCGTGCAGCGGCTTCAGCGCCACGACGAGCTGGGCGGTCGAGCAGTTCGGATTGGCGATGATGTTCTTCTTGCTGAAGCCGGCAGCCGCATCCGCGTTCACTTCCGGCACGATCAGCGGCACGTCCGGATCCATGCGCCAGGCCGAGGAATTGTCGATCACGACAGCGCCGGCGGCGCCGATCTTCGGCGACCATTCCTTCGACACCGACCCGCCGGCCGACATCAGGCAAATGTCGACGTCGGAGAAGTCATAATGCTCGAGCGCCTTGACCTTCAGGGTGCGGTCGCCATAGGAGACCTCGACGCCGACGCTGCGGCGTGACGCCAGCACGACGACCTCGTCAGCGGGGAATTTGCGCTCGTCGAGAATGTTGAGCATTTCCCGCCCGACATTGCCGGTCGCTCCGACCACTGCGACTTTGTAACCCATCGTTCACTCTCCGACGAAAAATGCCCACATCCCCGCGCTCTGCGGAAAGGGAGGAGGCAGCGCTTCTATGCGAGAAAGCCCATCAAGACAACGTTAGCGTGGCGTTCGAGCGTTCTGATGCGTCTGTTCCGGGCCGATCCGGCCTCTCCCCATCATACGAGAATTCCGTCCGCGCTGACGAGCTTCGTTGACGAGGTCTACGCCACGCTGTCACGGCTATTCGCCTATGTCATGACGCTCGCGCTGTTTGCCGTTCTCGGCGTCTATCTATGGGAGCAGCTGCCGGACGCAACCGCCATGGAGCCGACGGCCGCGAGCTGGAGCCTGGCCAGCCGCTCAGCGCCCGCCTTCGCTGTGAACCAAATCGATTCGCGCGACAAAACAGAGGCTTACGAGATCTTCCGGCATCCGCAGGGCGGCCGCAGGGACGTCTTCCGGTGGATCGATGCCGACAAGAGGCCGCTTGCCGAGCTCGAAATCTACCGCCCCGGCGGCGAGGCCGCGGCGCCGGCCATGACCGCGATTGCCGCGGGGATGAATCCGGACGGCGAGCGCGAGCTCGAGGCCGCCGGGATCATCGACAGCAAGCTCGGCGGCGTGACACTGTTGCACCCGCAGGCAGGGGACGGCGCCCGCGCCTGCCTTGGCTTCCTCAAGCAGATCGACGAGCCGCATTTGCGGATCTCCGGCTGGACCTGCCAAGGCACCAGCATACCGGCCAGGCGCGCCGCGATTGGCTGCATGTTGAACCGGCTCACCCTGCTGACCGCGGGAAACGACCCGAAGCTGGCCGAATTGTTTGCCCGGGCAGAGCTGAAGCGCACCGAGTGCGCCCCGGCCGGTCCGGCAGCGCTGTCGTCCGACTGGGTCATGGGCAGCGAGAACCCGCGGCTGCGCGGCGCCCTTTGATGGCGATACCGTGGCAAGGCACTGGTTTTCATGAAACTTTTGCGCTTCGGGCGACGTTATTGTCGGCCGGTGTGGCGCAATTGACCTAGCGATGGCGGCCCTTCGGCGGCTACATTATGTTCCAACCGATTTGGATGCGCCAGCCCCCCGTGGGCCGTAATGACGAGGACTGCGATGACCGTGAAATTCCCTGCCGCGAACAAGCTCGTGGTGCTGCTTGCTGCGGCTGCCGTCCTCGCGACCGCAACCTCGGCCAGCGCCCAGACCAAGCGCCAGCAATATGACCGCGACGGCCGCCCCGTCTACGGGCCGCAGGGTCCGAACCGCGTCTACCAGCAAGGGCCGCGCACCCGCGTCTACGTCACCACCCGTTCGTGGCTCGATGCCGGCACTGAAGTGCTGCCGGGCGACCGCAAGTTCAACGACTACGCATACCCGCCGGATATCGGCTATCCGTCGTTCGGGCGCGAGAACAACAACCGACCGATCGACCGGCAGCCGCTCAGCCCGCCCGCGGACCTCGGCGGCTATCCGCGGACATTCCCGCTGTACTGAGATTTTCAGCAATCTGCTGACGCGAAAATGGCCGGGCTCGCCCGGCCATTTTTGTTTTTCGGCTTTGTCATTCCGGGACGATGCAGCGCATCGAACCCGGAATGACGGCGCAAACGTTACGCGTGCAGCTTCTGCAATTCCTTCAGGATCGCGTCGCCCATCTGCCGCGTGCTGGCCGGCGTGGTGCCTTCCGACCTGATGTCGGCGGTGCGCAGTCCGCTGGCGAGTACGGCGGCGATCGCGGCATCGACCTTGTCGGCGAGATCGCCCATGTCGAAGGAATAGCGCAGCGCCATGCCGAACGACGAGATCATCGCGATCGGATTGGCAAGACCCTTGCCCGCGATATCGGGCGCCGAGCCGTGCACCGGTTCGAACAGCGAGCGGCGCTTCTTGGTCTTGGAATCGATCTCGCCGAGCGAGGCCGACGGCAGCATGCCGAGCGAGCCGGTCAGCATCGCCGCGATGTCGGACAGCATGTCGCCGAACAGATTGTCGGTGACGATGACGTCGAACTGCTTCGGCGCCTTCACCAGGTTCATGCCGCCGGAATCGGCGAGCTGATGCTCCAGCGTGACGTCCTTGTATTCGCGCGCATGGACCTGGGTCATGACCTCGTTCCAGAGCACGCCCGACTTCATGACGTTGCGCTTCTCCATCGACGTCACCTTGTTGCGACGCTTGCGCGCGAGATCGAAAGCGACGCGGCCGATGCGCTCGATCTCATAGGTGTCGTAGACCTGGGTATCGATCGCGCGCTTTTGGCCGTTGCCGAGATCAGTGATGGTCTTCGGCTCGCCGAAATAAACGCCGCCGGTGAGCTCGCGCACGATCATGATGTCGAGGCCTTCGACCGCCTCGCGCTTCAGGCTGGAGGCATCGGCGAGCGCCGGATAGCACACCGCAGGCCGCAGGTTGGCGAACAGGCCGAGATCCTTGCGCAGCCGCAAGAGGCCCGCCTCCGGACGCACCTCGTAGGGAACAGAGTCCCATTTCGGCCCGCCGACCGCACCGAAGATCACGGCGTCGGCCGCGGTCGCCTTGGCCATGTCGCCTTCGGAGATCGACACCTTGTGGGCGTCATAGGCGGAGCCGCCGACCAGGCCCTGCTCGGTCTCGAATTTCGCAATTCCCTGCGCATTCAGCCAGTCGATCAGGCGCTGCACCTCGGCCATCACTTCGGGGCCGATGCCGTCGCCGGGGAGAAGCAGCAGTTTATGGGTCGCCATGGTCGTTACCTCCTGTTCGTCATGGCCGGGCTTGTCCCGGCCATCCACGTCTTGTTGCATTGGCGGTAAGACGTGGATGCCCGGCACAAGGCCGGGCATGACGGAAAATGTGAAATCCGGGCGGAGTGCTAAAACGCCGGAGGCGGATTGGCAAGGCGCCCTGAACGGGGCCAAAATGGCCTCAAACGAGCAGCCCGCGCCCCAAGAAGAAGCCGACAAGACGGACCTCATGACGGCAGCCATCCTCTGCGCCTTCGCCTCGGCCGTCTTCCTGGGTGCCGGGGTCGTGCTGGCGCAGCTCGGTTTGCGCACCGTCGAGCCGCTGTCGGGCGCCGCGATCAGCGTCCCCTCCTTCACCTTGCTGTTGCTGTTGCTGTCGCCGCTGATCCTGCACGGTGAACCGGAGGTCTGGCGCGGCCTACCGATCTTCATCGCGATCGGCCTGTTTTTTCCGGCCTCGCTGACGCTGCTGACCTTCGCCTCGAACCGGGCGCTCGGGCCGGTGATCACCTCGACGCTTGGCAATCTCGCGCCGCTGTTCGCGGTCGCCGCGGTGCTGCTGCTGCACGAGCCGCTGCAGCCGCAGCAGCTGCTCGGCCTCGTCGTCGCAGTCACGGGCGCCGCGATCATCACCGTCACCCGCCCGCGCGACCTCGGCCATTGGCGGAGCTGGGCGCTGCTGCTTCCGATCTGCAGCGCTCTGGTGCGCGGCGTGGTGCCGCCAATCGCCAAGCTCGGGCTCGCGGTCTGGCCCAGCCCGCTCTGGGCTTGCTTGATCGGCTACGTCATGTCGTCGCTCGTGGTGCTGACGGTGCAGCGCGTCCGCAAGGGCAGCTTTGTCGTCGTCGCGCCGCGCGCGGGCCGGTTCTGGTTCGCGCTGACCGGGATCAGCAACGGGCTCATCGCGCTCTCGCTCTTCGCCGCCGTCCGCAACGGCCCGATCACGCTGGTGGCGCCGCTCGCTGCGATCTATCCGCTGGTGACGGTTGCGCTCAGCGCCATGATGCTCAAGCACATCGAGATCACTGCGCGGATCGTCGCCGGAACCGTCCTGACCGTCGTCGGTGTGGCGCTGGTGCTGATCGCCTGATTGTTGATTTCGCAAGACACTGTTGCGAGCTGAGCAGCTGTGCAGGACGGCACCGACCTGTCACAATCCGCTTGTTGCCGGAGTGATTTGTGAGAGCCCCTACCCCGCCGTCCCCTTACGCGCATCCTGCGCGGCTGATCCTCATTCTGTCGCTGGCGCCGACCGTTGGCCTCGGCATCGGCCGCTTTGCCTATGCGCTGGTGCTGCCAGACATGCGTGACTCGCTTGCCTGGTCCTATTCCACCGCCGGCTTCATGAACACGATCAATGCCGCCGGCTATCTCGTCGGCGCGCTGTTCGCGTCCCGCGTGATCCAGCGCTTCGGGCTCGCGACATCGGTGCGGTGGTCGACGCTTGCCTCCGTCCTGTCGCTGGCGCTCTCGGCGATGTCGGGCAACATCGTCGTGCTGAGCTTTGCGCGGCTCTTGGTCGGCCTGGCTGCCGCGGTCGGTTTTGTCGGCGGCGGCGCGCTTGCCGCGACGATTGCGCAATCGCGGCCCGAGCGCGCGAACTTCCTGCTCAGCCTGTTCTACGCCGGACCGGGTGTCGGCATCCTGTCGTCGGGCCTGATCGCTCCCTTCGTGCTGCAGGGCTTTGGCGAGGGCTCGTGGTGGATCGTGTGGTGGGTGATGACGCTGCTCGCCGTGATCATGACGCTGCCATTGTGGTTCGCGCCGTTCCACGCCGATGCCGCAGCGAGCCGCGTCGCCAGGACGAAATTCGCGATTCGACCGGTCCTGATCTACCTCACCGGCTACTTCCTGTTCGGCGCCGGCTACATCGCCTACATGACCTTCATGATCGCCTATGTCCGCGACGGCGGCGGCGGTGCGGTGGCCCAGAGCGCATTCTGGAGCCTGATTGGGATCAGCGCCTTCGTCACGCCCTGGGTCTGGCGGCGCGTGCTGGCGTTCGACCGCGGCGGGCTCGCCACCACCATCATCCTCGGCGTCAACGCGCTCGGCGCCAGCCTGCCGATCTTCGGGCATTCGCCGCTGTTGCTTGCGGTCTCGGCGCTGGTGTTCGGCGTCGCTTTTTTCGCGGTCGTCGGCTCGACCACCGCCTTCGTCCGCTTCAACTACCCGCCCGACGCCTGGCCGACCGCGATCGCCGCCATGACGATCGCCTTCGGCATCGGCCAGACGCTCGGCCCGATCGTCGTCGGCGCGATCACCGACGCGGTCGGCAGCCTGTCAGTCGCGCTGAATGTCTCGGCCGCGATGCTGGTGCTGGGTGCGGCGCTGTCGGCGCTGCAGCGGAAGGTGAGGCCGTAATCCGGCGTCGTCCCGGCCTAGTGCGCAATTGCGCACGGGGGCCGGGACCCATACTCCGCGGCCACAGGAATGGGCATAAGCGGAGTCACCTCCCGCAACCGCAACGATTTGTGGTTATGCGTCCCGGCCTGCGCCGGGACGACAGGGGCTAACTTCCGCTGAACGAATTGTACCCCTGGTCTTCCCAATAGCCGCCCTTGTAGTCGTTGGTGACTTCCATCGAGACCACATATTTCGGATTCTTGAAGCCGAGCTTGGTCGGCACCCGGATCTTCATCGGGAAGCCGTAGGCGCGCGGTAGGATCTCGTCAGCGAACTTGAACGTCATCTGCGTCTGCGGGTGCAGTGCGCTGCGCATGTCGAGCGGCGAATTGTAGCCGTCCTTGTCGGCACACTGGAACCAGACATATTTGGCGCGCGTGTCGGCGCCGACGAGCTTGAGGAAGTCGCGCAAGGGAGTGCCGGTCCAGCTTCCGATCGCGCTCCAACCTTCGACGCAGATATGACGCGTGACCTGCTTCACCTGCGGCAGCTTGTAGAGCTCATCGAGCGTCCAGGATTTCTTGTTCTCGACCAGCCCGCGCACCTCGAGCTTCCAGTCCGCGCCCACGATCTCCGGCGCCTCGTCGAGTTCGTAGTAGGCATTGAACGGGAACGGTTTCGTAATCGCGCTCTCGGGGAAGGTCGGCGCCAGCGCATCCGGATTGAACATCCAGGCCTGCACCGCGTCGTTGAACTTCGAAACCTGCTTCAGCATCTCCTCGGCCGACGACGAGTCGGCGACGTCGCAGCCGGTCAGCAGGGTCAGCGCGCCGAGGCTGGCGCCCGCGGTGATGAAGCGACGCCGCGTCAGGTCGGGCATTGTCTTCACGGCGTCGCGGACAAGCAGCTTCTTGTCGACGCCGGGGATCAGGAGCTTGCGCATGCGGCCCATGACATTCCTCCTCAAATCTCATTTCCGGGCATGATCGATTCCGAAAACCGGTTTCCACTTTTCGGGATCATGCCCTAGCGCCCGATGATCATGGCGCGCAGGCTCTTCGGCACCAACACCGCGAGCGCGACATGGATCACCAGAAAGGCGACGATCAGCGCCATGCAGATGAAGTGAACGTAACGCGCGACGTCGTAGCCGCCGAACAGCGCGGTTAGCCATTGCAGTTGCACCGGCTTCCAGATCGACAGGCCCGACAGCACGATGACGACACCGACGACGATAATGCCGGCATAGAGCAGTTTCTGCACCGAATTGTATTTGCTGAGATCGTCATGCGACAGCTTGAAGGTCAGCGCCGCCTTGGTGTCCGAGATCACCCCACCGGGCGTGATCGGCAGCAGCTTGCGGCGGAAGCGGCCGGTGACGAAGCCGAGGATGAGATAGATCAGGCCGTTGACCATCAATAGCCACATCGCCGCGAAATGCCACAGCAGGGCGCCGCCGAGCCAGCCGCCCAGCGTGATGCTTCTTGAGAAGGTGAAACTGAACAGCGGCGAGGCGTTGTAGATCTGCCAGCCCGACATGATCATCACGATCATGGCGACCGCGTTGATCCAGTGCAGCACCCGCACCCAGGCCGGCTGGATCACCTTGGCCGGGACTTTGGCTTCCGCACGGTCGTCGCTGACGGCAAGGCTCGACATGGTCGCTCTCTTATCTAGGTCGTTACCAGCTTATACGCCAGTGACAGCTGAATCGTTACCGCATCGCACGCTATCAATTCGATGCACGCCGCCTATCGCGGTCACAAAAATGCGAGCCGGGCGGGTCCCCGGCTCGCTGTTTCACACGCCCTGTTGGGGACTAAACAGGGATATGCGGTGTTACGACGCCGGCATCAGCACGGTATCGATCACATGGATGACGCCGTTCGACTGGTTGACGTTCGAGATCGTCACCATCGAGCTGTCGCCCTTGGCGTCGATGATCCAGATCTTGCCGTCCTTGTGCTTCACGGTGAGCTGTTCGCCCTCGGCGGTCTTCAGCGTCTTGCCGTCGGTGAGATCGGAGGCCGCAAGCCTGCCGGGGACGACGTGGTAGGTAAGGATCTTGGTCAGAGTCGCCTTGTTCTCCGGCTTGACCAGCGTGTCGACGGTTCCGGCCGGCAGCTTGCCGAACGCGGCGTTGGTCGGCGCGAACACCGTGAACGGGCCCTTGGCCTCCAGCGTCTCGACCAGGCCCGCAGCCTTCACCGCAGCGACGAGGGTGGTGTGATCCTTGGAGTTGACGGCGTTCTGGATGATGTTCTTTGACGGGAACATCGCGGCGCCGCCGACCATCACGGTCTTTTCCTCGGCGCGCACGGGCGCGACGACGGTGGCGGTGATCGCCAGCGCGCTGAAGGCGGCGGCGGCGAGATAGGTAATACGCTTCGACATGGTTTCATCTCCCGATGAATAGCTGGCCGGCGGAACTCCGCCGGCGATGAGGGGGCAACAACGGCGCGGGGTGGTTGGTGAGTGCGTCGTCGTTGCCCCGAACTACGGGAGGTTTTGCGGGCGGTTTCGCTGGATAATTTATCGTGATGCGTGAAACTAATTCGCCGGATGATCGTGGGGGCGATTGTAGCCCGGATGAGGCGCCTAATCCCTGTTCGCCGGCGTCTGGATGAAGCCGCGATTATGCGTCGGGCTGATCAGGATCTCGTTCACGCAAACGCGCGCGGGCATGCTGGCGACGAAGGCGATGGTGCGGCCGCAATCCTCGGGCTGCAGCATCTTGGCCTGCTCGTCGGCGCTCGGCACCACCGGCCGCTGCTTCAGGATCGGGGTCGCGACCTCGCCCGGCGACAGGCAGCACGCACGCAGGCCGTTGACGCATTCGTCCATGTTGAAGGAGTGGGTCAGCGCCAGCACCGCATGTTTTGTTGTGGTGTAGGCCGGACCCGGCATCTTGGAAACGTGGCGGCCCGCCCATGAGGCGACGTTGATGATGCAGCCGTCCTTCTGCTTGCGCATCGTCGGCAGCGCCGCGCGCATGCAATAAAGCAGGCCGTTGAGGTTGACCTCGACCAGCTTATCCCAGCCCTCCAGTTCCATATCCGCCCAGCTTCGCTTCGGGACATTGATGCCGGCGCTGTTGACGAGGAGGTCGATCCGGCCGTGCTTGGCGACGATCGTGTCCGCCGCCTTGTTGACGTCGGCCTTGTTGCTGACATCGAGCGCGATCGCCTCGGCCCTGCCGCCCTTCTTGGTGATGTTGGCCACCACGCGGTCGAGCTCTTCCTTGCGGCGGCCGGAAATCACCACCGTCCAGCCGTCCGCGGCGAGGAATTCCGCCCCGGATTCACCGATTCCGCTGCCGCCGCCGGTCACCCAGGCCACGCGTTTCCCGTTTTTTGTCATTGCAAACTGTCTCCGTTGCTTTCCGAAGGGCGTTTTTGCTAATCCAGCCGAAAGTTTCCGGCTCCTTTGCCCCTCGGGGGATGTTGCATGAACACGACGACCAACGCCAACCTGTTTTCCCGCCTGTTCGACGGCCTCGACGACCCCGCACGACTTGCGATCGAGCAGCTCGATGGCAGCCGTATCTCCTACGGCGACCTGATCGCGCGCGCCGGCCAGATGGCCAACGTGCTGGTCAGCCGCGGCGTCAAGCCGGGTGACCGCGTCGCGGCGCAGACCGAGAAATCGGTCTCCGGCCTCGTGCTCTACCTCGCCACCGTGCGCGCCGGCGGCGTCTATCTGCCGCTCAACACCGCCTATACGCTGAACGAGCTCGACTACTTCATTTCGGACGCCGAGCCATCGCTGGTGGTGTGCGATCCCGCCAAGCTGGAAGGCATCAAGGCGATTGCCGCCAAGGTTGGCGCCAAGGTTGAGACGCTCGACGCCAGCGGCAAGGGCTCGCTGACCGAGGCCGCCGACAAGGCGAGCAAGGAATTCGCAACCGTTCCCCGCGGTAATGACGACCTCGCCGCGATTCTCTACACCTCGGGCACCACGGGTCGCTCCAAGGGCGCGATGCTCTCCCACGACAATCTCGCGTCGAACTCGCTATCGCTCGTCGGTTACTGGCGCTTCACCGACAAGGACGTCCTGATCCACGCGCTGCCGATCTATCACACCCACGGCCTGTTCGTGGCGAGCAATGTGACGCTGTTCGCGCGTGCCGCGATGATCTTCCTGCCGAAGTTCGATCCGGACCTGATCCTGAAGCTGATGGCGCGTGCGACCGTGCTGATGGGCGTGCCGACCTTCTACACCCGCCTGCTGCAGCATCCCGGGCTCAACAAGGAATCCACCAGGCACATGCGGCTGTTCATCTCGGGCTCCGCGCCGCTGCTCGCCGACACCCACCGCGAATGGTTCGCCCGCACCGGTCACGCCGTGCTCGAGCGCTACGGCATGACCGAGACCAACATGAACACCTCCAACCCCTATGACGGCGAGCGCGTACCCGGCGCGGTCGGCCATCCGCTGCCCGGCGTCTCCGTGCGCGTCACCGATCCTGATACGGGCAAGGAGCTGGCGCCGGAGACGATCGGCATGATCGAAGTCAAGGGCCCGAACGTGTTCAGGGGCTACTGGCGGATGCCGGAGAAGACTAAGGCCGAATTCCGTGCCGACGGCTTCTTCATCACCGGCGACCTCGGCAAGATCGACGACAAGGGCTATGTCCACATCCTCGGTCGCGGCAAGGACCTCGTGATCTCGGGCGGTTTCAACGTCTACCCGAAGGAGATCGAGAGCGAAATCGACGCCATGCCGGGCGTGATCGAGTCCGCCGTGATCGGCGTGCCGCACGCCGATTTCGGCGAGGGCGTCACCGCCGTCCTGGTCTGCAACAAGGGCGCCGATATCAGCGAGGCCTCGGTGCTGAAGGCGCTCGACGGCCGGCTCGCGAAATTCAAGATGCCGAAACGCGTCTTCGTCGTCGACGAACTGCCGCGCAACGCCATGGGCAAGGTGCAGAAAAACATTCTGCGGGACACGTATAAGGATATTTATACGAAGGCGTAGGCCCAAACCGGCCCGGTGCCGTAGCCCGGATGGAGCGAAGCGCAATCCGGGACCGACCAGCTGTGAAAACCCGGATTACGCTTCGCTCCATCCGGGCTACGCACCGCTCAGCAGGCTGATCACGAACCGTCCGCCAACAATAAGGAGATAGGCCCCGAAGGCAATCTCCAGCGATCGTTTCGACAGCGCATGGGCCACTTTCACCCCGAGCGGCGCGGTGACCAGCGTGGTCGGCATCGCTAGCAGCGCGCCGATCAGCGAGACATAGCCGAGCGCGAACGGCAATTGCAGCGCCGTGACGTCGGGGAAGCGCGCGGCTACGGGCCAGCCGGCATAGACATAGCCGAGCGCGCCGGGGATCGAGATCAGCACGGCGAGTGCGGACGAGGTCGCGACCGCCTGATGAATCGGCCGCCCGTAGAAGGTCATCAGAAGGTTCGCGAACAGGCCGCCGCCGATCCCCATCAGCGTCGACAACAGGCCGACGAAGAAGCCGTAGACGCGCATCAGAAAGCCCTTCGGCACGTCGTCGCCAAACTTCCAGGTCTCGCGCGCCAGCAAGAGGCGCGCCGCCGCCGACCACGCCACCATCACGAACACGATCTTGAACAACCGCTCCGGCGCGATGCGCGCGGTGACGCTGCCGGCCAGCACGCCGAGCACGATCGGCAGCCACCAGCGGCGGAGGATGTCCATGTCGACGGCGCCCCGGCGATAGTGGGCGCGGAACGAGCTTAGCGAGGTCGGGATAATGATCGCGAGCGAGGTGCCGATGCAGAGCGGCATCCGTACCTCCAGCGGCACGCCGGCAAGGCGGAAGCATTCATAGAACACCGGCACCAGGATCGCGCCGCCGCCGATGCCGAACAGGCCGGCGAGAAATCCGGACAATGTCCCGACCGCGATCAGCAACAACGCAAGTTCAAGAAGTTCTTTGGGATCGAGGCCAGCCATTTCAGTGTCAGCGTGTAGAGCGTGGAACCACGGGAGCGCAACCCCGATGGCTCGACATCCTGAGCCGCATTTTTGGGATGGTGCCCCCAACTATCTGGCACGCCGCGTGATCTCGCGCAGCACAACTGCCTGGTGTTTTCCGACACGCCCGGCGGCGCAGAATGGCGCTGCGCTGACGCGACCAAAGCGGGTCGCAAAATCCGCATATCCGGTCGGCTCTGGATGAATAGCCTGGATGCGCTGGTGGGCGCCGCCAAGGATGGCGCCCACATCGTGCGCGTACCGTCGTGGCTCGTGGAGGCAGACGTCGCCGCAGGACGCCTGCAGCGCCTGCTGGTCGCCTACGAACCGGCGCCGACACCGCTCCATTTGCTGTTCCAGCCATCGCAGCTGGCATCGCCTAAGATCAGGGCCTTTGCCGATTATATCGTCGAGCGATGGCGCAGCGATCCGTTTGTGGCGCCGTCGCGGACGGTTAGCGACGACGTCTCGTAGCATGGAGATTCCAATTCAGTTCTTAGTCGGGATCGCGTCTCGCCTGGTATACCAGCCTGCGGATCAACCGCATTTCCGCGGGCTGTAGCAATGAATTCCGGTTCGACGGAATGCCATTTGGTCGTTGCGCGGATGGGTTCGACTCCGTAAATAGAATCCATCTACCGCGTTCCCCGATGGGCCGGCCGCGGTCCCACACAACATAAAGCCGCCGATGACCGCCAGGATCGAACGACCGCTTTCGCCCCATATTCAAACCTATCGCGTGACCCTAACGATGGCGCTTTCCGTCGTCCACCGGGCGACCGGAATCGCGATGTATTTCGGCACGCTGCTGCTCGCCTGGTGGCTGATCGCAGCGGCCTCCGGTCCGACGGCCTATGCCAACGTCCAGGCCTTTACCGGCAGCTTGATCGGCAAGCTAATCCTGTTCGGTTACACATGGGCGCTGTTGCATCACCTGGTCAGCGGCATCCGCTACTTCATCTGGGACCTCGGCTATGGCTTCAAGGCCAATGAGCGCGAGGCCCTGACCTGGGGCGCGCTGATCGCTGGCGTTTCACTGACCGTGCTGGTCTGGATCATCGCCTATGCAGTTGGAGGCGGACGATGAGCGGCCGTTCCTCGATGCGCACGCCGCTGGCGCGCGTCCGTAATCTCGGTTCCTCGCATACCGGCACCTCCGATTTTTGGCGTCAGCGCCTCACGGCGGTCGCTATGACGCTCTTGATCGTGCCCGTGCTGCTGGTGATCCTGATGCTGATCGGCCGCAACCACGCGGGCGCGGCGCAAATCCTGGGCTCGCTGCCGGTCGCCATCATCCTGCTGCTCTTCATCATCGCCAGCACCTGGCACATGAAGATCGGCATGCAGATCGTGATCGAAGACTACGTGCACAATGAGAAGTTGAAGCTCGCAAGCGTGATGGCCAACAATTTCTTCTGCTTCGCAGTGGCGATGGCCTCGATCTACGCAATCCTCAAATTGTCGTCGGGAGTATAACCCATGGCCGGAGAAGGTAACGGCAAGGCCACCAATGGAGGTGGCCCGGCCACGAACGGCAAGGCCTACCCGATCGAAGACCACACCTACGACGTCGTCGTGGTCGGCGCCGGCGGCGCGGGCCTGCGCGCCGTGGTCGGCTGCTCGGAAGCGGGCCTCCGCACCGCCTGCATCACCAAGGTGTTTCCGACCCGCTCGCACACCGTCGCCGCGCAGGGCGGCATCTCGGCGGCGCTCGGCAACATGCACCAGGACGACTGGCGCTGGCACATGTACGACACCGTCAAAGGGTCGGACTGGCTCGGCGACCAGGACGCGATCGAATACATGGTGCGCAACGCGCCGGAGGCGGTCTACGAGCTCGAGCATTGGGGCGTGCCGTTCTCGCGCACCGAAGACGGCAAGATCTACCAGCGCCCGTTCGGCGGCATGACCATGGACTATGGCAAGGGCCAGGCGCAGCGCACCTGCGCCGCCGCCGACCGCACCGGTCATGCGATGCTGCATACGATGTACGGCCAGTCGCTGCGTCACGCCGCGGAGTTCTTCATCGAGTTCTTCGCCATCGACCTGATCATGGACGATCAGGGCGTCTGCCGCGGCGTAATCGCGCTGAAGCTTGATGACGGTACGCTGCATCGCTTCCGCGCCCAGACCACCATTCTCGCCACCGGCGGCTATGGCCGCGCCTACGCCTCCTGCACCTCGGCCCATACCTGCACCGGCGATGGCGGCGGCATGGTGCTGCGCGCGGGGCTCCCGCTGCAGGACATGGAGTTCGTCCAGTTCCACCCGACCGGCATCTACGGCGCGGGCTGTCTCGTCACCGAAGGCGCACGCGGCGAAGGCGGCTATCTCGTCAACTCCGAAGGCGAGCGCTTCATGGAGCGCTACGCGCCGTCAGCCAAGGATCTCGCCTCACGCGACGTCGTCTCGCGCTCGATGACGATCGAGATCCGCGAGGGCCGCGGCGTCGGCAAGAAGAAGGACCACATCTTCCTGCACCTCGATCATCTCGATCCCAAGGTGCTGCAGGAGCGGCTGCCGGGCATTTCCGAATCGGCCAAGATCTTCGCCAATGTCGACGTCACCCGCGAGCCGATCCCGATCGTGCCGACCGCGCACTACAACATGGGCGGGATCCCGACCAATTATCACGGCGAAGTGCTGACCAAGAAGAATGGCGACGACAATGCCGTGGTGCCCGGCCTGATGGCGCTCGGCGAAGCGGCCTGCGTCTCCGTGCATGGCGCCAACCGGCTCGGCTCCAACTCGCTGATTGACCTTGTCGTGTTTGGCCGCGCCGCCGCGTTGCGCCTAGCGGAGAAGCTGACGCCGAATGGCAAGCAGCCGGAATTGCCGAAGGACTCCGCCGACAAGGCGCTGGGACGGCTCGATTACTTCCGTCATGCCTCCGGCGGCACGCCGACCGCGAAGCTGCGCGACAGCATGCAGCATGTGATGCAGAACAATTGCGCGGTGTTCCGCACCGGAGAGGTGCTGCATGAAGGCCAGAACCTGATCCACAAGGTGTATGGCGGCATCAGCGACATCTCCGTCACCGACCGCTCGCTGGTGTGGAACTCCGATCTGGTCGAGACGCTCGAATTCGACAATCTGATCGTGCAGGCGGTCGTAACGATGGATTCGGCAGCCAACCGCACCGAAAGCCGCGGCGCGCATGCGCGTGAGGATTTCCCGGAGCGTGACGACAAGAACTGGATGAAGCACACGCTGGCGTGGATCGATCCGGCGGGCAAGACCACGATCGATTACCGCCCGGTGCACAGCTACACGATGACCAACGACGTGCAGTACATCCCGCCGAAGGCGCGGGTCTACTGAGAACGAAGGCTAGCAAGCATGGTTGAATTCGCACTTCCGAAGAATTCGAAGATTTCCGGCGGCAAGACCTGGCCGAAGCCTTCAGGCGCGACCGAGACGCGCGAATTCCGGGTGTATCGCTGGAATCCGGACGACGGCAAGAATCCGAGCGTCGACACCTACCATGTCGACATCAATGATTGCGGCCCGATGGTGCTGGACGGGCTGATCTGGATCAAGAACCACATCGACCCGACGCTGACCTTCCGCCGCTCCTGCCGCGAGGGTGTCTGCGGCTCCTGCGCGATGAACATCGACGGCCAGAACACGCTCGCCTGCACCAAGTCGATGCACGACCTGGCCCCAGGCGGGGCGGTGAAGGTCAACCCGCTGCCGCACCAGCCGGTGGTGAAGGACCTCGTTCCCGACCTCACCAACTTCTACGCCCAGTACGCCTCGATCGAGCCGTGGCTGAAGACCACCACGCCGACGCCGCAGAAGGAATGGAAGCAGAGCCACGAGGAGCGCGAGAAGCTCGACGGCCTCTACGAATGCATCCTGTGCGCCTGCTGCTCGACCTCCTGCCCGAGCTACTGGTGGAACAGCGACCGCTTCCTCGGCCCCGCCGCGCTGTTGCAGGCGACGCGCTGGGTCACCGACAGCCGCGACGAGGCGACCGGCGAGCGGCTCGACAATCTCGAGGACCCGTTCCGCCTCTATCGCTGCCACACCATCATGAACTGCGCCAAGGCGTGCCCGAAGGGCCTCAACCCATCGGAAGCGATCGCCGAGCTCAAGCTCAAGCTGGTCGAACGCCAGATCTGACCCCGCGCCACACGCGAGCGGCTGGGCATCAGGAGATGCCCAGCGATCGCGCCAGGTTGAAGGTCAGGAAGCTCGCGACATAGGCCAGCGCGAGCATGTAGACGAAGGTCACCACCATCCACTTCGCACTGCCGGTCTCGCGGCGGATCACCGCGAGCGTCGAGGCGCATTGCGGCGCGAAGATGTACCAGACCAAAAGCGACAACGCGGTCGCCAGGCCCCATTTCTGCGCCAGCACCTGGCCGATCTGCTCCGCGGCCTCCTTGCCGCCCTCGATCGAATAGACGGTGCCGAGGGCTGCGACCGCAACCTCGCGCGCCGCCATGCCCGGGATCAGCGCCACCGCAATCTGCCAATTGAAGCCGATCGGCGCGAGCAACGGCTCGAGCGCATGCCCGATCATCGCCGCGAAGCTATAGTTGATCGCCGGCCCCTCGGCGCCGGCGGGCGCGGTCGGGAACGACGCCAGAAACCAGATCAGCACCATCATCGACAGGATCGTGGTGCCGGCGCGATAGAGGAACATCTTGGCGCGGGTGAATACGCCGATCACGATGCTGCGCAGCCGCGGCATCTTGTAGTCTGGCAACTCCAGCATGAACGGCGCCGGCGCATGGTCGCGCCACAGGAAGAATTTCGCGACCGCCGATACCGTCAGCGCGCTGGTGATCCCGGCGGCGTAGAGACCGAACATCACGAGCCCCTGCAAATTGACCCAACCCCACAGCGTCTTCGCCGGAATGAAGGCGGAGATGATCAGCGTATAGACCGGAATCCGCGCCGAGCAGGTCATCAGCGGCGCGATCAGGATCGTGGTCAGCCGGTCGCGCCGGTTGTCGATCACCCGCGTCGCCATGATGCCGGGAATGGCACAGGCGAAGCTCGACAGCAGCGGAATGAAGGCGCGGCCATGCAGTCCGGCGCCGCCCATGATGCGATCCATCAGGAACGCGGCGCGCGCCATGTAGCCGAAATCCTCCAGCAGCAGGATGAACAGGAAGATGATGATGATCTGCGGCAGGAACACGATGACACTGCCGACGCCGGAAATCACGCCGTTCTGCAGGAAGCTTTGCAACAGGCCTTCGGGCAGCACGTCGTGCACGACTTGCCCGAGCGCCGCGAAGCTGTTCGACAGCAATTCCATCGCCGGCTGCGCCCAGCTGAACACCGCCTGGAACATCACGAACAGGATCAGCGCCAGGATCACGAGACCGCCGACCGGATGCAGTACGACGGAATCGATCCGGTTCGTCAGCGTGTCCGGCTTGGTCGGCAAGGTCACGGCTGCCGCGATGATGCGGTCCGCCTCGCGCTGCGCGGCCTTCAGATCGGCGATCGTCGGCGCGGTCCACCGATTGGCCGCCGGCGCCTCATGCGCGCGGGCCAGAAACTCGTCGGTCCGCCGCAGCAGCTCATCGACGCCGCCCTTGCGGACTGCGACCGAGGTCACGATCGGCAGGCCGAGCTCCTGCGACAGCCGATCAAGGTCGATATCGACGCCGCGGCGCCTGGCGATGTCGATCATGTTGAGCACGAGCATCATCGGCCGGCCGATACGCTTGAGCTCGAGCACGAGCCGCAGTGTCAGCCGCAGATTGGTTGCATCAGCCACGCAGAGCACGAGATCGGGAACCGCCTCGCCCTGGAAGCGTCCGAGCACGATGTCGCGGGTGATCTCCTCGTCCGGGCTGCGGCCGCGCAGCGAATAGGTGCCCGGCAGGTCGAGCACGGTCACGCTGCGGCCTTCGGGCGTGACGAAGCTGCCGGACTTGCGCTCGACGGTGACGCCGGGATAGTTCGCGACCTTCTGGCGGCTGCCGGTCAGGCTGTTGAACAGCGAGGTCTTGCCGGTGTTCGGGGCGCCAACCAGCGCCAGGCGGAGGGTGGCAGCGCTCATTCGACGATCACAGCCATGGCTTCGCTCCGGCGCAGCGCGATTGTGATGTTGTCGACGCGCACGGCGATCGGATCGCGCCGGATCGTGCCCTCATGAAGGACTTCCACGCGCGCGCCCTCGACAAAGCCCATCTCGACCAGGCGTTGCTCGAGCTCCTGCGGAGAGAGCGACGACCGGCCCTGCGGCGCATCGAGCCTGAGGATTTTTCCGACAAAGCCGCGATCCGCATGCCCGAGCCGGACGTCCTGGGAGTCTCTGGGATCACCTGTCATGCGGCCTCTTTTTCAGCACGTAATCATGCGGTCAAGCGTTTGCCCATGGCATGCTTTAGAACCCTTAAAAACAGCCGCCGCGGGCGTCATTGCCGCCGATTTTCCCCTTCGGCCGACGCGTGCACCGTGGCGCTGGTAGCGAGGTCGTGAACGGTCGTGCATGGCGGCGGCGGCATGGCGACCCGCCCGGCGGCACGGCACCTCGGCCAGTCCTCGGGAGCGAGTCGCAACTCGGGCGCAAAAATTGGCTAGCAATTTATCGATCCCCTCGCGGCCTTCCCCGCTCGCGCGGTCAAACGGCAGCAGCGACGGCCCTCCCGCCACGACCTTCGGTCGGCATGGCTCGGTTTTGCTTCCTCCCGCTCGAAGGTTTGCGTTACACTTCGCGCGGAGCCGGAGAGCCCGTGCAAACCGCACAACGTAATTCGCTGAGACTGCTGCAATGGATGATGGCCGCATCGCTGGCCCTCCCGCTGGCGCTGTTTGTCTTTGCCTCCGCAATGTCCTGGATCTCGACCAACGAAACCGCCGACAGGGAGATTGAACGCACGCTCGACGTCACCCATGAGCACGCGCTCAAGGTGTTCGAGACCATCGACCGCAGCCTGTCGGAAATCACCGAAATGATCCGGGGCCTCACCGACGCCGACATCACGGCGCGCGAGGCGAGCCTGCACCAGCGGCTGAAGCAGCTTGCCGACGCGCTGCCGCAGGTGAAATCCACCTGGATCTTCGATGCCAGGGGCCACGCGCTCGCCAACAGCCTGGTGCTTCCCGCCCCCGATATCGATTTTTCGGATCGGGACTACTTCCAGGCCCAGGCCATTCGCGACGCCGGAACGTATATCGGCGAGGTGCTGCAACCGCGGTCGCCCTATCAGGGGGCGCCGTTCTTCGGCGTCAGCCGGAGGCGGCAGAGCGAGGATTTTAGCTTTGTCGGCGTGATCCAAGGCTCGGTGCTGCCGGAGTATTTCGAGAATTTCTACGCCCGGATCGGCCGCGAAGGCGGCAGCTTCTTCGCACTGATCCGGACCGATGGCGCGGTGCTGGCGCATTTCCCGCCCGCCGACCGCAACTTCCGGTTCGAGCCGAGCGGACCACTCGGACAGCAGATCGTCGCCAACCCGCAGGCCGGGCTGATCACGGTGAAGTTTCCTGCCGACGGCGTCGAACACCGGCTCGGCTACCGGCGGCTCGCCGGATACCCGATCTATGTCTCGGCCGGGCTGGAGACGTCGGCGATCCGCGCGCGCTGGATCGCGACCATGGCCCAGCATTTGATCTTCGGCGCGCCGGCGACCGCTCTCCTGTTCTGTCTGCTCGCACTGGCGCTGCGCCGGACCCAGCATCTGCAGGCCGAGGCTGAGCGGCGCATCGAGGCCGAGGAGGCGCTGCGGCACGGCCAGCGGCTCGAGGCACTCGGGCAGCTCACCGGCGGCGTCGCGCACGACTTCAACAATCTCCTGACCGTGATCCGCGCATCGGTCGACATGTTGCGGCGCCCGGACCTGCCGGAGCCGCGCCGGCAGCGCTACATCGACGCGATCTCCGACACGGTGAGCCGCGCCGCCAAGCTGACCGGCCAGTTGCTCGCCTTCGCGCGCCGGCAGACCCTGAAGCCCGAAACGTTCGACGTCGGCCAGAGCGTGCAGACGCTCGGCGAGATGATCGCGACCCTGATCGGCCCGCGCATCGAGATCGTCACGCAGATCCCCGACGAGCCTTGCCTCATCAACGCCGATGCCGGCCAGTTCGAGACCGCCATCATCAACATGGCGGTGAATGCCCGCGACGCCATGGAAGGCCTCGGCCGGCTGACGATCGCGGTGCGCCGCGAGGCCATGTTGCCCTCGGAGACCACGAGCCCGCCGTCTCCGCACGGTTATGTCGCGGTTTCGGTCGCCGACACCGGGATCGGAATTCCGCCGGACCAGCTCGGCCGGATCTTCGAGCCGTTCTTCACGACCAAGGAGGTCGGCCAGGGCACCGGCCTCGGCCTTTCGCAGGTATTCGGATTCGCCAAGCAATCCGACGGCGAGGTGGCGGTTGCGAGCGAAGTCGGCAAGGGCTCGACATTCACGCTCTATCTGCCGCGCGCCGTCGGCAACAGCAGCGTGCAATCGCTGCTCTCCGACGATATCCCGCCCGGCGATGGACGCGGCACATCGGTGCTCGTGGTCGAGGACAATCAGGAGATCGGCAAGTTCGCGACCGATGCGCTGGTCCAGCTCGGCTACACCGCCGTGCTGGTCGACAATGCCACCCACGCGTTGGAAGAGCTCGTCGCCGATCCCGCCCGCTTCGACATCGTGTTCACCGATGTCGTGATGCCGGGCATGAGCGGCATCGAGCTCGCGCAGGAGATTCGCCGGCAAGGGCTCAACGTGGCGGTCGTGCTGGCCTCGGGTTACAGCCAGTTGCTGTCGCAACAGGGCAGCCATGGCTTCGAGCTCTTGCAAAAGCCCTACTCGGCCGAGCAGCTCGCGCGCATGCTGCACAAGGTCGCACGTTCGCGGCGGGTCAACCGCGATCAAGCGCCGGCCTCCTCGTAAGGGATTTGCGAATTGCGCTGATAGTAATGGCGAGGCTAGCACAACTATCAATTCCGTCATCCTGAGGAGCGCGGAACGCGCGTCTCGAAGGATGACGGTGTTGGCGTGATTTACATGTCATACAGCTGTGCTGATGTAGGTTCGCGTTCTCGCGACGTGAACCGTCCGAGGTTTGCATCTCGTTTCGCCCTCTCTTCAAACAGAGGGCGCAGGGAAAGCCGGGTGCCGATTGCACCCGCA
>NZ_JBHMET010000154.1:69329-185668 GCF_042430365.1 Bradyrhizobium erythrophlei | reverse complement strand
AGACTTGCTGACGAGACACCAGCCACTGGGGCGTCAGGACCACACGACTTCGCCGTCCGCGTCGCGCACGCTCGTCGTATCGTGCATTCCGCGTCCACCGCATCCCACACCACGTTCGTGACGATCGCGAGCCGCCCCTCATTAAGGTGAGACGGGCGGATTCGTGCCACTGATTTGCCCGACGACGGAAGCGGAATATTTTCGCAACCAGGACTGGACAGGGTGTGTCGCGTTGATTTGTCGGGTGAATTTCGATTTTGCGCGCAGCCCGCAGGATGCCTTGCGCGTTGGAGTCCCCGGCAAAACCGGCTATTCATGCGCCGCTTTTGACGAGGACGATCTTTGATCCCCAGCAACGATGCTTCGCCGCCGCCATTCGGCGCCTTCGCGCCCAACGCAGCGCAGGCCGCCATCATTCGTCTTGCGCACGGCACCGGACTGAAGCGCGGCGCGTTCCGCCCCTGGCTGTCGCGGCTGGTCAATCTGTTCGGCGCGGGGCCGCTCGACGTCGCCTATCAGGGCGCCTCGTTCCGCTTTTATCATCAGGCCAGCGCCACCGAGCGCGGCGCGCTGTTCAACCCCGACTACAATCTCGAGGAGCTTGCCTTTCTGCGCCGCCACGTGCGTGCGGGCGGCACATTCGTCGATGTCGGCGCCAATGTCGGCACCTATGCGCTGGCGCTGGCGCGCGACGTCGGGCCTGCCGGCAAGGTGATCGCCATCGAACCTCATCCGGTGACGCATGCGAGGCTGGCGTTCAACACAAAGGCCTCCGGCTACGCGCAGGTGCGGCTGGTCGCCGCCGCGGCCGGACCATCGGACGGCGAACTGATGATCGAAACCGACGGCGACAATCTCGGCGCCAGCCACATCGTCACGGGCGCAGCCACCGGCAAGGCATTCAACGTGCCGTCGCTCCGGCTGCAGCGCATCCTCGAAGAGGCGGGCGCGGCAGAGATCGACGCGCTGAAGATCGATGTCGAGGGTTTTGAGGATCGCGTGCTGACCGGCTTCTTCCGGGAAGCGCCGGAGGCGCTATGGCCTCGCGCAGTGGTGATCGAGCATCTCTCGAAGGACGAATGGCTCGACGACTGCATTGCGGACATGTATTCGCGTGGTTACGTCGAGCAGGGCCGGACGCGGAGCAACACGCTGCTTGCGCGAAGCTGAACTCCGATGAACTCCCTCTCCCGCTTGCGGGCAGGGCAATCGCATATGGCTCGGAGGTGCAGCCTGAAACTGAATCGGATCGCGAACGAAGCGGAATCGAATGTAGAACGATTTCGCCCTTTTCCTTCGAGATATCCGAATTTTTTGCCAATGCGATTGCCCTGCGCTTGCGGGGGAGGGTCGGGGTGGGGTCTGACCGCGAGTGACACTCTTCGTGGGGGGAGAGCCCCCACCCGGATTGCATCTTCGATGCAATCCGACCTCCCCCGCAAGCGGGAGAGGTGAAGCGCGAGACCGCAGATACAACAACAAGGGAGGCTCCCAATGATCGACCATATCGGTTTTCCGGTGTCGGACTACGCGCGCGCCAAGGCGTTCTATGAGAAGGCGCTGGCGCCGCTCGACTACAGCCTCATCATGGAGGTGACGGCGGAGCAGACCGGGCACGATCCCGCCGCCGGCTTCGGCACCGGCGGCAAGCCGGACTTCTGGATCGGTGGCGAGGGTGCGCTGAGCAAGCCGGTGCATATTGCAATCGTCGCCAAGGACCGCGCCATGGTCGATGCCTTCTACAAGGCGGCGCTTGCCGCCGGCGGCCGCGACAACGGCCCGCCCGGCATCCGCGCGCATTATCATCCCAATTACTACGGCGCCTTCGTGCTCGATCCCGACGGCCACAACATCGAGGCAGTTTGTCACACGGCTGGCTGAGTTCCGCGCGCGAATCGGGAACATCCTCGCGCGTGTGCCGTTGTCGCGTCGCGTGAGGGACCTCTTCTGAATGCGTCATGAATGAATCGACATGCAACCTGTTATGATGTCGAAATAAAATGCGCCTTTGATTCGTTGCCCGCCACAATCCGGCCTAACGATTAGCGGTTCATCGAACCGCCGAATTGTTCGGCTCAAGCGTTTTCTTCCTGCCCAGACTTTTCGCCGGGGATTTCAAATATCATGACAAAGCTTCGTCTCGTGCTGCTTGCCACGACTGCGCTGACGGTGATGCAGTTCGCCGTCTCAGCATCGCACGCGCAAACTTCACCGCTCGTTGTCGCGCAGGCGCAGAAGGAAGAAGTCGGCCCCGACGGACGGCCAAAGGGACCGCCGCCCGGAGCGAAGCAGCCGCCGGGTCCGCCGGCCGCGCCAGCACGTCCGGCACCACCCGCGCCGCCGCCTGCCGCCGCGCCGCATCCGCCGGCACCGCCTCCGGCAGCACCACCTCCGCCGCGGCCTGCGCCGCCGCCCCCACCCCCGGCTGCCGCTCCGCCACATCCGACGCCGCCCGCGCCGCCGCCTGCGGCTGCCCCCGCGCGTCCGACCCCGCCGCCGCCGCCTCCACCTCCCGCGGCTGCACCTGCACGCCCAGCGCCGCCACCGCCGCCTCCTGCGGCCGCACCAGCGCGCCCGGCTCCGCCGCCACCTCCTCCTCCCGCGGCAGCACCGGCGCGGCCGACTCCGCCGCCGCCCCCGCCGCCCGCAGCGGCACCACCGGCACACACTCCGCCGCCACCGCCTCCGCCGAGCGCGGCACCCCCTGCACGGCCTGCGGTCCCGCCGCCGCCCGCTGCCGCAACCCCCGCGCCGGCAGCTCCCGCAACGCCGCCCGCACCGGCACCGGACACGCGGCAAAAGGGCGCACCGCCGCCCGGCGCGAAGCAGCCGCCGGGACCGCCGCCCGGCGCGACGGCGCCTGCGCCCTCGGCAACGACACCGCCGCCCGCTGCAGGTGGCGCAACGCCGCCGGCACGCCCCGGTGCACCGCCTCCGGCGGCTGGCGCTCCGACAACGCCGCCGGCTGCCGGCACCGGCACGCCGACACCTCCAGCTGCGGGCGGCGCGACCCCGCCGGCACGCCCCGGCGCACCCCCTCCCGCGGCTGGCGCTCCGACGACGCCGCCGGCTGCCGGCACTGGCACGCCGACGCTTCCCGCTGCAGGCGGCGCGACGCCGCCGGCGAGGCCCGGCGCACCGCCGGCTGTCGGAGCTCCGCCAACGCCACCGGCTGCCGGCACGGCCACTCCGACGCCGCCCGCAGCGGGCGGCGTGACCCCGCCGGCACGGCCCGGCACACCGCCGGCTGCTGGCACTGCGCCCGCAACGCCACCCGCCGCAGGAGGTCTGCCTGCTGGAGCGATGGGTGGAACGGCCGCGCCTGCACCCGGCGCGCCGGGACGTCCCGGCATCACCCCGGCAGCGCCGCCGCCCCCTGGCGCCGCAGCGCCGACTGTCGTCCCAGGCTCGGCGGCCGCAGCGCCACCGCCCGACAGGGCGCAATACGCTCCGCCGACGGTTGCGCCGGCGTTCCGAGCCGCGCCGGCGATCACAGCGCCACTGCCGCCACCGCCGGCACCGCCGCGGCGTGACCTGACGCCGCTCGCCATCGGTGCGGGCGTGGTCGCCGGTGCCGTGATCGGCGCGACCATCGCCGATCTCCGCAACCAGCGGCAGGAGGTCGTCGAAGGCGGCCGTACCGTCTACACCGAGCCGGACCGCATCATCATCCGCGATCCGGGCGGGCAGGAGTACGTCCGCGGCAACGATCTGTATCGCTTCCGCTACGGCGCCCGCGACATCCGCACCGAGACGATCGGCGGCGAAACCCGCACCGTCGTGATCCGTCCCGACGGCACCGAGATCATCACGGTGGTCGGGCCCGATGGACAGCTGCTGCGCCGAATCCGCCGGGATACCGGCGGTCGCGAGCTCGTCATCATCGACAACACCTACCGCGATCCGCGCGCGGTCGGCGGCTTCTATGTCGACCTGCCGCCGCCGGTGGTCAGCATTCCCTATGATCGCTACATCGTCGACGCTCAGGAGGCGCCGCCGGAGGTGATCTACGAGACCATGGAGGCCCCGCCGGTGGAGCGGATCGAGCGACGCTACTCGCTCGACGAGATCCGCTACAGCCCGAATGTCCGCATGCGGATGCCGAGCATCGACATCAACACCATCACCTTCGACACCGGGTCGTGGACCATTCCGCCGGACCAGGCTGCGAGGCTGCAGGTGATTGCCGACGGCCTCAACCGA
The DNA here is from genome assembly GCF_042430365.1 of Bradyrhizobium erythrophlei. Classification (GTDB taxonomy): domain Bacteria; phylum Pseudomonadota; class Alphaproteobacteria; order Rhizobiales; family Xanthobacteraceae; genus Bradyrhizobium; species Bradyrhizobium erythrophlei. Next base: position 181,465 of record NZ_JBHMET010000154.1, on the reverse strand, counting down.
GCGATCCAGCGCAACCCGCGCGAGGTGTTCCTGATCGAGGGCCACACCGACGCGGTCGGCAACGACGTCGACAATCTGTCTTTGTCGGACCGTCGCGCGCAGGCCGCGGCCGAACTGCTCACCCAGCAATTCGGCGTGCCGGCGGAGAACCTGACGTCGCAGGGTTACGGCAAGCAGTATCTGAAAGAGCAGACCGACGGACCGAGCCGCATCAACCGGCGCGTCACCGTCCGCCGCATCACCCCGCTGCTCACCGGCGACCAGGCGGCCGCGGCGCCACCGCGCTGAGCCGGCAAGACATCACGACGCGAAAATGGCCGGGAGCGATCCCGGCCATTTTTGTTTTTGTGTGTGACCGCATTGGGTCGAGAACGTCTTCGCATCGTCATGGCCGGGCTTGTCCCGGCCATCCACGTCTTTCTCAACGCGGAAGGTAAGACGTGGATGCCCGGCACAAGGCCGGGCATGACGAGTTTTGCGGATCGACCGACTACGACATGACACGACCTAAGAGCGAGCTTCGCTCGTCTCGACCCCGCAAGCGGCAGAGGTGAAGCTAGCCTGTAGATCAATCACCGCTTCATCTGCTGCGGATCGTAGAAGAAGCGCTCCTCGACCAGCTCGTCGCCGCGCCAGGTCTGCCAGGCGACCTCCTCCATGCTGCGGACCTTGCCGTCCTTGCCGGTGAACTCGAAGCGCCAGCAGATCGCGGAATGATCGCCGTCGACGAGCAGCGGGCCGAGCCGCGTGGTCTTGACGCCCGCGACCTGCGCCAGCACGGCGGCCTCGCGCGCCGCGAGCGCGTCGCGGCCGACGCGCCACTCACCGTCATTCTCCTGGGTGCGGGCATCGGGCGCGTAGAAGTTCTTGATGGCGCCGACATGATCGTTGGATTCGACCGTATCAGCGAAGGCCTGCAGGGTTTTGAGCGAGGGCATCGGGCATCTCCATATACCGACTAATGGTCGGTATTTATCGACTGATGGTCGGTAAGTCAATTGGCACGCTTTCGGAACTGCGCTAGACATGCGTCATGGCAACCCAGGCGGAGCGACGCGAGAAGACCAGGAGCGCGATCGTCAAGGCGGCGCGGCGCATCTTCGGCGAGCGCGGCTTTGCCGCGACCACGATCGACGACATCGCCGCAGGCGCGCGCGTCGCCAAGGGCGCGGTCTATCATCACTTCCCAACCAAGGAGGCGGTGTTCGAAGCGGTGTTCGAGCAGGTCTCGATCGACCTCGTCGCCGACCTCGACCGCATCTCGCGCGCCGAGAAGGATCCGCTCGCCGCGATGGCGGCGGGAACGCAGGGCTATTTCGCGGCGTGTTCAAAGGGGCCGACCGGCCAGATCATCCTGCGCGACGGCCCGGCCGTGCTCGGCTGGGAGCGCTGGCGCGAGATCGACGCCAAACATTTCGGCGGCAAGTTTCCCCGCGCGATTGCCGCGGCGATGGAGGCCGGCGTGATCGCGCGGCAGCCGATCGAGCCGCTCGCCAGGCTGTTGCTCGGCGCGGTGACGGAAGCTGCGGTTGCGGTATCCGCCGGCCCCGACATCGGCAAGACCGGCACCGACTATGCGCGCGCGTTCCGCTCGCTGCTTGATGCGCTGAGGGTGAAGTAATTCAAGAAATTTGTAGGGTGAGCAAAGCGTACCGTTCAGCGCGCTTTCTCCGCCGTCATTGCGAGCGAAGCGAAGCAATCCATGTCGCCACACGGGGAGAGATGGATTGCTTCGTCGCTTCGCTCCTCGCAATGACGGTGGTGATGTCCGCCGCGCTCAGCCCTTGTCCTTCTCGATCCTGAGGATCGGCGAACCCTCGCCGAGCGAAATCAGGCCGGTGTCGGAATAGAGCTTCAGCTTGGTGCGGGTATCGGCGATATCGAGGTTGCGCATCGTGAGCTGGCCGATGCGGTCCGCCGGCGTGAACGGCGCATCCTCCACCTTCTCCATGCTCAGCCGCTCCGGCTGATAGGTCAGGTTCGGGCTCTCGGTGTTCAGGATCGAGTAGTCGTTGCCGCGCCGCAGCTCGAGCGTCACCTCGCCGGTGATGGCGCGCGCCACCCAGCGCTGGGCGGTTTCGCGCAGCATCAGCGCCTGCGAATCGAACCAGCGTCCCTGGTAAAGCAACCGGCCGAGGCGCATGCCGCTGATGCGGTACTGCTCGATGGTGTCCTCGTTGTGGATGCCGGTGACCAGCCGCTCATAGGCGATGTGCAACAGCGCCATGCCGGGCGCCTCGTAGATGCCGCGGCTCTTGGCCTCGATGATCCGGTTCTCGATCTGGTCGCTCATGCCGAGGCCGTGCCGGCCGCCGATCGCATTGGCCTCGAGGAACAGCGCGACCGGATCGGTGAAGGTCTGGCCGTTCAGCGCGACCGGCTGGCCCTCGACAAAGCGCACGACGACCTTCTCGGCCTTGACGGCGCAGTCGTCGCGCCAGAACGGCACGCCCATGATCGGATTGACGATCTTGATGCCGCTGTCGAGCTGCTCGAGATCCTTGGCCTCGTGGGTCGCGCCGAGCAGGTTGCTGTCGGTCGAGTACGCCTTTTCGGCGCTCATCTTGTAGGCGAAGCCATTGGCGGTCATGAACGCCGACATTTCCGCGCGGCCGCCGAGCTCGTCGATGAACTGCTGGTCGAGCCAGGGCTTGTAGATCTTCAGGCTCGGATTGGTCAAAAGGCCGTAGCGGTAGAAGCGCTCGATGTCGTTGCCCTTGAAGGTCGAGCCGTCGCCCCAGATGTTAACGCCGTCCTCCTGCATGGCCGCGACCAGCATCGTGCCGGTGACGGCGCGGCCGAGCGGCGTGGTGTTGAAATAGGTGAGGCCGCCGGTCGAGACGTGGAACGCGCCCGACTGGATCGCGGCGACGCCTTCATGGACCAGTTGCGTGCGGCAATCCACCAGCCGGGCTTTCTCGCCGCCGAACTCCAGCGCTTTACGCGGGATCTCGTCGTAGTCGGCCTCGTCGGGCTGGCCGAGGTTCGCGGTATAGGCAAAGACGCGCGCGCCCTTCTGCTTCATCCAGAGCAGCGCTGCGCTGGTGTCGAGACCGCCCGAAAACGCGATGCCGACTTTTTCCCCCTTGGGAAGGCTTTTCAGGATCGTACTCATGGTGCTTCCAATCGGTCGAGATGTCGCTTTGCCGCCGGCGGCTTGAGTGCGCGAATAACAAATTTCGCCGCAATGGGCACGCGTTTAATGCGGTTTACGACACCGCGCGCGCCGGCTGCGCGGGGCCGACGTCGCGGCCACGCCAGCGCTGGATCAGCCGGTAACCGGGCCAGGCGAGCCGCGTCAGCGCCGCATCGACCTCTGCGTCGGTCAGCCGGGTCGCGGCCCAGCGGTAGATCAGGGCATAGGCGAGCCAGATCACCAGGAACGACACCAGGCCGGCGATCGCGACGTCGGTGAAGAAATGCCCGCCGAACGCCATCCGCAAGCCTGAGGTGGCGACGCCGAACACGGTCGCCGCGGCATAGGCGAGCGGCCGCCAGGTCGGGGGCGCCAGCGCTGCCGGCGCATAGGTCCAGAACGCGGTCGCGCCCTCGCCGGAGAAGAACGAGCAGTTGCGCGCGCAGGTGCCGCGCGGATCCCACCACGGCACGAATGCCTTGTCGCCGCTGAACTCGGTCACCACCACCGGCCGCGGCCGGCCCCAATAGCTTTTGAAGGTGAGATTGGTGAGCACGCCGGCGGAGAGCAGCATCGTTGCGAGCAGGAAGATCGCGGCGCGGCCCGACATCAGCATCGGCCGATCGGGCCGCACGAATTTTGCGACGATGGCCACGATCGCCGGCAGCACGAACGCCCAGGCGATCCACATCGCCGCATCGCGCGCAAACGCAGCGACCGCGTTGAGCTTCAGCGGAAAGATCTTCTGCGCGTCGTCATAGAACAGCGCCGCCAGCTTCAGGTCGAGCTCGGGATAGACCCCGAACAGGAGCCCGATGATAAGCGCCAGCGCCAGCGCGATGACAGGTCCGGTCCGGTTCATGGCGCGCGGTTTATCCGAAGCGGCGGGACATGGGAAGCATCACGGCTGCGGCCGCGATTGCGACGGTAGCGGCGGAGGCGGCGGGCGCACCGGGCGGAGCGGCTCGCGCCAGGCGCCGGCGCTGCGGCCGGCGATCAGCCAGTAGACGAGGCCGGCGACGATACCGGCGCCGGTCATGATCTCCAGGTGCCGGCGCACGATGCCCTCGAAGCGCAGCGTATCGGGGTCGAACGGCACGAGCCCGAGATAGCAGGCAGCGCCGACCAGCGCGCCGCCGACGGCGTAGGCCAGCACGCTCCTGATATAGAAGGCCTCGGTGATCAGCACGACGATCAGCGCGGGCAACAACGCAAAGCCGGAAATGAAGATGAAGCCGAAGCCGAGCACGACGTCGATCGCGCGCTGGTCGATCGGCGCGCCGGTGAAGTCGCTGATTTCTGGATAGAGCACCACGCCGACCACGATGATCCCCGCCACCAGGCAGGCCGCGAGGAAGGCGAATAAGATGACGAACAGCCGGCCGATCAGGGCCATCGGATCCTCTTTTGATTGGTCATGATCTTATCCGAAAACCGGTAGCCGCTTTTCGGGATCATGCCCTAATCCGTCATCGCCATCGCGCGCAGCGCCTGGCGCTCGCGTGCGGACAGCTTTTCGGTCTCCGACTTCAACTGACCGCAGGCGGCGAGGATGTCGCGGCCGCGCGGCGTGCGCACCGGCGAGGAATAGCCGGCGTTGAAGATGTATTCGGAGAATTTCTCGATCTGATCCCAGTCCGAGCATTGATAGACCGTGCCCGGCCACGGATTGAACGGGATCAGGTTGATCTTGGCCGGGATGCCCTTGAGCAGTTTGACAAGCAGCTTGGCGTCGTCGAGCGAATCGTTGACGCCCTTGAGCATCACATATTCGAAGGTGATGCGCCGCGCGTTCGAGGCGCCGGGATAGTCGCGGCAGGCCTGCAAGAGCTCGGCGATCGGATATTTGCGGTTGAGCGGCACCAGCTCGTTGCGCAGCTCGTCGCGCACCGCGTGCAGCGAGATCGCGAGCATCACACCGATCTCCTCGCCGGTGCGCTTGATGTTCGGCACCACGCCCGAGGTCGACAGCGTGATGCGGCGGCGGGAGATGCCGATGCCTTCGTTATCCGCGACGATGAGCAACGCGTCGCGCACCGCGTCGAAATTGTAGAGCGGCTCGCCCATCCCCATCATCACGATGTTGGTGACGAGGCGCGAGCCGTTCTCGCGGTCGGCCCAATCATTCAGGCGGTCGCGTGCCACCATCACCTGGCCGACGATCTCGCCGGCGGTGAGGTTGCGCACCAGCCGTTGCGTACCGGTGTGGCAGAACGCGCAGTTCAGCGTGCAGCCGACCTGCGAGGAGACGCACAGCGTGCCGCGATCGGTCTCCGGAATATAGACGCACTCGACCTCGTGCGGCCTCTCGAGCTTGTCGCCGCTCGGCAACCGCAACAGCCATTTGCGGGTGCCGTCGTTGGAGATCTGCTCGGCGACCACCTCGGGACGGTCGACGGTGAAATGCTTCTCGAGCTCGGCGCGCATGTCCTTCGAGACGTTGGTCATCTCGTCAAACGTCTTGGCGCCGCGGAAATACATCCAGTTCCAGAGCTGCTGGGTGCGCATCTTGCGCTGCGAGGGCTGAACCCCAATCTCGCCGAGGCGGTCGGCGATCTCGGCGCGCGACAGCCCGATCAGCGACGGTTTCGCCGGCGGCACATAGGTCTCGAGCGGAACCTTTTCGAGCGGCGCGTTGGCGCCGGGGGTCATGGTGTCGGTCATGAAACCTCAAATAGGCCTTCCAGACCGCGCTGGAAAGCCGCCAAATGCTGCAATTTCGGGACTTGAACCCTGACTTAGCGCCGGCAGTCCTGCGAAAGCCGGTCGAGTGCCTGCGACAGGCCCTTCAGCGAAAAAGTATCCGTCGTCTCGGTGCCCTTGGCGGAGACGCCCTTCACCGTGACCTCGGCCGATTTGCGCATGGCTTCCACCATCCGCTCCTCCTCGGCCGCATTCTTGATCCAGAGGCCGTCGCCCTGGGTGTACATCGCGTAACTACCGCCGCCGACCTCGAGCGTCGATTCAGAGCCCGGCTTCAGCGCGTAACCGATCATGATCGAGACTTCGTTGATGACCTTTTCCGCCGGGCGGGTCGAGACGAAGGCATAGGCAGGATCGCGCGGCCGATTCGGCGGGTTGGTCTTCGACGACGACGGCTTGGCCAGCGCAAAGCAGACCTTCTTGCCGTTCGGCGTCGCGGTATAGGCGCCCCAGGTGCCGAACTGGCCGATCAGCGTCGGCTCCGCGCCGCCGGCCGCGGCGGCGGCCGGCGACGGCGCGGGCTTGGCCGCGGCCGCCGGCGCGGGCTTCGCCGTGTCCTTCGCCGTGTCCTTTTTGGACGCACCTTGCGCCTGGGCGAGGGACGTCGTCCCGCACACCAGGGCACACGCAATCAGTGATGTCAGTATTTGCCGCACGGCCGACTGGTTCCCCCATCATTGTGACTGGAAGATGGCTCGGCGGTCCCCGTCCACCGGCGGGGATGGATAGCCGGGAAACGTCTTTTTGGGAAGGCAGTTACGCGAAACGCACGACCGCCGGCCGCAGCCACGGCGCGCTCAACGCTTGGTTCACCCCTTGGCCCGCGCGGCGCGCTGCTTCTCCCACTGCTCATCGGTCCATTGCAGCAGGTCCTCGGCGCCGGAACTGCGCAAATGCGCGCCACCATCCTGCACCACCATCTCGCCGTTGATGTAGCCGGCCTGGTCGGAGATCAAAAAGCTCGCAAGGTTTGCAAGCTCGGAATGCTCGCCGGGGCGGCCGAGCGGAACGCGATGCGCCCAGCTCTCGCCGCGGCCCTCGGGACGCAACTGGCCGGTGGCACCGGGCGTCGGGAACGCACCGGGCGCGATCGCGACGGTGCGGATGCCCTTCGGGCCCCATTCGACCGCAAGGCTCTTGGTCATCGCCAGCACGGCGGTCTTCGCCATCGACGATGGCACGGTGAAGGCGCGCCCGGTGATGGTCGAGGTCGACAGGATCGAGAGCACTACGCCCTTGTGCTTGCCCTCGATCCAGCGGCGGCCGGCCGCGAGCGTGCAATACATCGTGCCGTGCAGTGTCGGCGCGAGGATCGCGTCCGCCGCACGGAATGACAGATGTTCGCTCTGCGCGATGAAAGTTGCGGCAGCATTGTTGACGAGAATGTCGATCGGCGCCTCCTTCCAGATCGCATCCATCATCGCCTCGACCGCCGCGCCGTCGCGGATGTCGCAGCGCGCGGTAGAGACTTTACCGCCGAATTCGCTGCGGAATCTGGCTGCGGTGTCCTCCAGCAATTCGAGCCGTCGGCCGCAGATGATCAGTTCGGCGCCAAGCTCGGCAAAGCGGCGACCCATCGCAGCCCCCAGCCCCGAGCCGCCTCCGGTAATCAGGATGCGCTTGTTGGCCAGCAAATCCGTTTGAAACATTGTTTTATTCCTCCCGATGGCACGCTTCGTGCGAGCGCGTGAATCGGATTGTAGCCCGGCTTCAAATCCGGCATGAAGCAGGAAGCTTGCGCATCCGAACATCAGGTGTGTCCATGAAAGCCATCCTCTGCTCGCAATACTGCCAACCCGACGATCTCGTGTTGGCCGAGGTGCCCGATCCCGTCGCGGGGCCGGGAGAGGCGGTGATCGCGATCAAGGCCGCGGCGCTGAATTTCTTCGACATCCTGATGATCCAGGGCAAGTACCAGATCAAGCCACCGTTCCCGTTCTCGCCGGGCGCGGAGATTGCGGGCGTGATCGAGAGCGTCGGCGCCGGTGTCAGCGACTTGAAGGTCGGCGATCGCGTCGTCGCCTCCTGCGGCCACAACGGCGCGCGCGAGAAGATTGCGCTGCCGGCGAATGCGATCGTGAAGATCCCCGACAATCTCGACTACGATCGCGCCGCCGGCATCATCATCATCTACGGCACCGCGCTGCATGCGCTGGAGGATCGCGCGAGCCCGAAGCCGGGCGAGACGCTTGCGGTGCTTGGCGCTGCCGGCGGCACCGGGCTTGCGGCTTGCGAGCTCGGCAAGCTGATGGGGTTGAAGGTGATCGCCTGTGCCTCATCCGACGAGAAGCTCGAATTCGCCAAGAAGCACGGCGCCGAGTTGACGCTGAACTACGCCAAGGAGGATCTGAAGGAAGGCCTGCGCAAGCTGACCGACGGCAAGGGCGCCGACATCGTGTTCGATCCGGTCGGCGGCGCCTACGCCGAGGCCGCGCTGCGCTCCACCGCATGGGAAGGCCGCTTCCTGGTGATCGGCTTTGCCGCCGGCGATATTCCGAAGATCCCGCTCAATCTCGCGCTGTTGAAGGGCTGCGATATCAGAGGCGTGTTCTGGGGCGCATGGGCGCGGCAGAACCCGGAGAAGAATCGCAAGAACCTCGAGAAGCTCGTGCAGTGGACTGCCGAGGGCAAGATCTCCTCGCACGTCGACCGCACCTTCCCGCTGTCGCAAACATCAGAGGCCCTGAAGGTGCTCGCCGGCCGCAAGGCGATGGGCAAGGTGATCCTGCATCCGTGAGGCGCTCAAGTCGCATCATCAGATAACAAGCAGCACGAGCGCGGCGACCGGTTCCCGCGCTCGCGTGCGGGTTGAGCTGCGCTCGCGACACCGCGCCATCCTTGTAAATTTTATTCTCTGAATTGCATTGCTCCGCCGCAATCAAACCCAAATTTCTCCCAATTCGCGGCGATCGAGGCCGCTTTTTGGGCTCAATCGCCATGCGATTTAGGGACGGGCGCTCGGGGACCCCAACAAGAACAACAACCAGACACCAGAGATGCCCAATCGTTGCATTGAGTAACGGGGAAGCATCACCATGGTGGACAAATCAACGCGGCCGCAATCTGGCGAGCCGCCCAACAGCGCGGTCGGCGCAGATATCAACGATCCCGGATTTTCGGTTTATCGCTACAGGCGATCGCGTCGCCTGGATCAGGACCTTGGCGCGGACGAGCCTGTTCCGCTGTTCCTTTCACCTCCGGCGAACGAACCAGGTCCGGCGAACGAAACCGACTTCGACGTGCCGCCAGCCCGGCCGATCGGCCTGTCGCGCGCCACGCGGATCGGCATCGGCCTTGGTGCGGCGGCCACGGTAGCGGCAGTTGTCGCGCTGTTGTCCGTCGGCAGCGTGCGCGACACGATCCTGAGCGCCAAGGCCACGCTGATCGGCGTTTCGCCGGTCGAAGCCCGCGCGGAAATCGCCGGGGCGGTTCGTGCCGCGACGACAAAGGTCGCAGGGGCGACCGGGGTGGCGGGAGCGACCGAGGTCGCCGGGGCGACGGAGGCATCACCCGCCATCGCAAGTTCGCCGTCACGCGAGCAGATCGCGGCAGCCTATCAGGAAGCGATCAAGGGCCAGGTCGTGGCGCGCGAAGCGCCTGCGGCTGCGCCGTTCGAACCATCGCCACCAGCAGCACCGCCGGCACGACGTCTCGATCCGGATCAAATTGCTGCACTCCTGAAGCGGGCCAACAACCTGCTTGCGATCGGCGACATCGTGTCGGCGCGGCTGCTGCTCGAGCGGGCCGCGGACGCGCAGGATGCGGATGCGGCGCTGCTCCTGGCGCGCACCTACGACCCCGACGTGCTCGGGGCTTTGGACAAGCGCAGCATCACGCCCGATCCGGAAATGGCACGCCACTGGTATCGCAAGGCCGCCGATCTCGGCTCGCAGCCCGCGCAGCAGCGCCTCGCGCAACTACAGAATTAAGCTCATTCAGAGGGACACATGCGACGTTTGTTTGGATTGTTCTTGTTCACGACGATGATGATTTGCGGCTTCGCCGCGCGGGCCGAGCAGACCGAACTGGATCCCGCCAAGGTCAGCGACAGTCTGAAGGCGATCTTCCAGTTCGGCTCCGCAAACACCAAGCAAAGCCTGAACGCCAACACGGTCACGCTGATCTCGGGCACGATCGGCGGCACCTATGTTCAGTTCGGCGCCGACCTCGCCTCGGTGCTCGACGACGGCAACAAGCTGCGCATCCTGCCGATCGTCGGGCGCGGCTCGGTCCAGAGCGTCGCCGACATCCTGTTCCTGCAGGGCGTCGATCTCGGCATCGTTCGATCCGATACGCTTGATTATCTCGAGCGGAAGGGCTTTGCGAAAGACATCAAGAAGCAGTTCACCTATGTGACCAAGCTCTATAACGAAGAAGTGCATGTGATCGCGTCGAAATCGATCCATGAACTCAAAGAGCTCGAAGGCAAGACCGTCAGCGTCGACCTTCCCAATGGCGGCACCTTCGTGACCGCGCTGACGGTGTTCGAGCGGCTCGGAATGAAGCCGAAGGTCGTCTATATCGAGCAGCGCATCGCGCTGGAGAAGCTGAGGGCCGGGGAGATCGACGCCGTGATCGTGTGCGGCGGCAAGCCCTACAAGTCCGTGAGCGGCTTCAAGGACGATCGGTTTCATTTGGTGACCGTCAACTACGACAAGCCGTTGCAGGACGACTATCTGCCCGCGAGCCTGACGGCAAAGGACTATCCCAACCTGATCTCGGGCGAAGAGCGCGTCGACACGATCGCGGTTCCGGCCGTGCTTGCGGCCTACAATTGGGCTCCCAACACCGAGCGGTATCGCAAGCTCGCCACGTTCGTGGATGCGTTCTTCACCAAGTTTCCGACGTTCCAGAATCCGCCGTTCCATCCGAAGTGGCGGGAGGTCTCGCTGGCGGCACCGCTGCAGGGTTGGCAACGCCTGCCGGTGGCCCAGCAATGGCTGGAGAAGCATAATGTCGAAGCCGTCACCCGCAGCCGCTTCGATGAATTCCTGAAGCAGTCGCCGGCCGCGGCACGCCTGCAAAACGATGCCGATAAGGAGGCGCTGTTCAAGCAGTTCCGGGCGTGGGAAGCGGAAAACAATGCCCGCGCCCAGGTTCGCGACAAGCGCTAACGCGCGTTGGTCACGTAGCCCGGATGGAGCGCAGCGAAATCCGGGAGTCTTTTGCCGGAGGATGGACTGCCCCGGATTTCGCTCCGCTTCATCCGGGCTACATTTCTACGCCGGCGCGAAGATCTCCTGCTCGCTGCCGACGCCCTTGAGCGAATGGGCGCCGAGCGATGTCGCGGGGATGCTTCCGGCGCCGACGAAATCGGACGACAGCAGCAGCTGGCGTCCCAACTGCCGGCACATCGATTCGATGCGCGCCGTCAGATTGACGGCAGGCCCGATCACGGTGAAGTCGAGCCGGGTGTCGCTGCCGATATTGCCGTACATGACGTCGCCGATATGCAGCGCGAGGCCGTATTCGATGCGCGGCAGGCCGGCGCGCTCGCGTTTTGCATTCTCCTCGGAGAGCGCGGCTTGCGCACGCTCGGCCGCGGCGAGCGCAGCGCGGCAGATCGATGCCGGATCGTCGCCGATCGGGAAGATCGCCAGCATCGCATCGCCGATGAATTTCAGGATCTCGCCGCCGGCACCGGCGACCGCATCGCACATCGGGCCGAAATAGCTGTTGAGCAGGTCGATCAAGGCATCGCGCGGCAGCGCTTCCGACAGCGAGGTGAAGCCGCGTAGATCGCACAGCCAGATGACCGCGCGGATCGTCTCGCCGCTGCCGCGCGTGATCTGGCCTTCCAGCACGCGACCGCCGGATTGTTGGCCGACATAAGTATCGAGCAGCGTGCGCGCGGTGCGCCGCAGCGCCTGAACCTCGATATTGAAGGCGATCGCCGGGATCATCGCAGCGAACAGCGCGAGCTCATCGGCGTTGAAGCCGCCGGCGCGCCGAGTCGCGAGCGACAGCGCCTTGTGGCTGCCATCCGCGAACGGCACGGAATAGACGACATAGTCGGTGTAGCCGTCGCGGCGCAGGTCCCCGACGATCGGGAATTCGCCGTCACGTGCCGGCGCCGTCAGATCGCAACGGACCGGACCGCCGCCCTCATAGGCGATGCGGATCGGACTGTTCGACATCGTCGCCGTGGCAGAGGGGCCGGCGCGGTAGAGCCGCTCGGTCACGCCCTCGCCGCGCTCCCACAGCCCGCTGAAGGAAAAGATCTGCGGATGCAGGATCGGCACTCCGGTGGTGATGCGCGCGACGTCGATGCCGGCGGCGAGCAACTGCTGCGCGAACGCCTCAAGGAAATCGTTGGCGTCGACGCGCCGCCGCGCGTCCGTCATCAGCCAGCGGATGACGGGATGGGTCTCGTCGCGGGCAGTCACTGTCGGCACGTGCGGCCCTCACTCGGCCGCTTGTGTCGTGCGCTTCAGCGCGGCACGCGCGGCTTCGCGATGCTCCGGCGTGATGTGGCTTGCGACCATGCGGATTGCGGTTGCCAGAACGGCTGCGTCATCGGTGAAGCCGAGGATCGGCAGCATGTCGGGCACGAAGTCGAACGGCAGGATGAAATAGGCGAGCGCCCCGAGCAGCGCCGCCTGCACATGCCGCGGCGTCTCCCGGTCGAAGGCGCAGTAATAGGCGGCAAGCAGGTCCTCGGCGAAAGGCAGCTTCGCCACCACCTTCTTGAACTTGATCCAGAAGCGGCGGCGCACGCTTTCGCGGTCCTGCGCCAGCCGGTCGGCAGGCTCAAACCCCACGCTGTGTTCTGTCGTAGCCATCGCACGGTTCCCCGATGCCGCCAGGCGCATCGCCGGCGGACAGGCCCGAATCTGGGGATGTCGGGTGACCGCCGCAAGATTGCCGCAACGTCCGACGTGGTCCGCCTTGCGAACGTGGTCCTCGCGGCCACACTGGTCCTCGCGACCACGGTTGCGCTCGTACGGTGAGAACCGCTGCGCCTACGATCTGAGATCCAACGAAAAAGCCCGGCCGTTTGGCCGGGCTTTGGTCCTAACGGATCAGGACGAGAAAGCTGTCAGTTTCTGGTCTCAGTACCTGGCAACGACCGGGCCACCCCAACGGTAGTTCAGGCGGACCAGGCCCACATCGACATCCTGGCGGATGCGATCGGTGCCAGCGAAAGTGCCAACCGGCGAGGTGAAGGTGACGTCGCGGCCGCCCATGAACAGGTGGTCGTATTCGACGCCAACCGACCAGTTCGGCGCGAAGCCGTATTCCAGACCGGCGCCAACAGTGCCACCCCAACGGGTTTCTTTGGCAGACGCTGTGAGCAGACCGGTGGCAACGTTGAAAACGTCATATTTGTCGCCAGTTACGGCCGCGCCACCCTTCACGTAGAGCAGAACGTTGTTCCAGGCGTAGCCCACCTGACCGGTGAACAGACCAAACGCGTCGACACGCGAACGGAGGCGCTCTGTCGGGTCGAACAAGCTGATGTGGTCGCCGCGGAAATCAGCCCAGTTGCCCTGCGCTTCCAGGCCGAACACCCCTGTAGATCAGCGAAAAGAACGTCGGTGCGAACCCGCCATTTGAAGCAGATTGACCGATGAGCCCCCTTCATCCGCACCTTGACACCATCTCCTGGAGGACTGCCTCGACCGGCTGCGGCGAAATCCCGAGTTCGGCAAAGCCGGGCATTTCCGGCGATGACACGGTATCGATCTGCATCAGCTCCACCTGATTGCGCGTGAGAGGTGGGCTTGGGAGTATTTCGGAAACCCGTGCCAGCACGTGCCAAATGGCGAGCGGGATCGGGATCAGGATGGGCGTGAGGCCAGCCTGGCGCGCGACGAGCCCGACCAACTCCGCGTAAGAGTAGACGCGGGGGCCGCCGCACTCGAAGATCGAAGGCTGCGTCTCGGCGCGCTGGATGATCCGAACCGTCGCTTCCGCCACATCGTCCACATAGGCCGGCTGCAGTTTCATCGCGCCGCGGTCGAACATCGGATAGATCGGGAGCCGGCGGAGAAGCGTGACGAGGGTCGTGAGGAACGCATCGTCGGGTCCGAACATGACGGCAGGTCGGATGATTTGTGCGTCGGCGAACGCAGCCCTGACCACGCGTTCACCTTCGCCGCGCGCCCGGATATACCGCGATCGCGACGCAGGATCGGCGCCGATGCCTGACACGTGAACGAGCCTTTCAACTCCGGCCCGGAGCGCCTGGGCTGCCACCCGTTGGGCGGACTCGACGTGAACGGAGTGAAACGTCTCCTGGCCGTGCTCGACGTAAAGGCTGACCGTGTTGACGGCGGCGTCAGCGCCGGCAAGCGCCTCCGCAACAGACCGCTCGTCGTGGATATCGGCCTGGACGAACCGAAGTTGCGGATCATCAGGGCCAAGCTGACTGCGCCCGCGATCCGGATGCCTTGAGGCGATCCGGACGAGACATTCCCGATCGCGCAGATGCCGAACGATGCGGCGGCCGAGAAAACCGGTTCCGCCGAATACGGTGACGGTGCGGCCGTTCGCTGCCATCCCGGGGTCTCCGAGCCGAAGCTGACTTCGGGGCGATGGCGCCTCCCGAAACAGCATACGCTCTCGCAGCGCCTGCCGGAATGATCACCGATTCGATCTGTTATTGGGCCGAAACCGGAAGCAACGGCCGAGCGAAGCTGAGCTCGTGGCCGTCGGGGTCTATCAGATGGAAGAAGCGCTCACCCCATTCGGCATCGCGGGGCTTGGCCTCCGGGTGGTACCCCGCGGCGAGCGCGCGCTCATAAAGTGCGTCAACATCGTTGACGTAGAAGATGGTCCGCCCCCACCAGGACCAGCGTCGCTCGGCAGGCTGGACGATGAGGTTGAGGTAGCCCGTCCCGGCCCGAAAGCTGGTGAACGACGCCGCTTCGCCGCCATACAGGACCTCAAAGCCCAGCGCGCGGTAGAATCGGACGGCTCGCGGCATGTCATGGGTGCCGAGCGTGACCGCGCTGATCCCCTCGATCATGGCCCAAACTCCCCGGTTGGACTTCGCTCGCGCCTTTTGTCGTTGCAGCACACGGATTAACCTCCGCCTCATGTGTGTCGAAGGGTGCGCAAGTCAACGCCGGGCAGCCCCTTCGATGCGTCGCTGCTTCCGGCGAGCGGCGGACGTCACAATCGGCTCGAACCGAAAGGAAATTCCGACCCCGCATAGCCAATCGATCCGGGCGGCATCAGCAAAAGGAGCAGAGCATGAAGGGCGATAAGGACGTTATCGACTACCTCAACAAGGCGCTGCGCCACGAGCTCACCGCGGTGAACCAGTACTGGCTGCACTACCGCCTGCTCGACAATTGGGGCTACAAGGCGCTGGCCAAGACCTGGCGCAAGGAATCGATTGAAGAGATGCAACATGCCGACAGACTGATCGAGCGCATCATCTTCCTCGACGGATCTCCCAACATGCAGACGCTGGAATCCCTTCATATCGGCAAGACCGTGAAGGCCGTGCTCGAGAACGACTTGCAAGCCGAATTGTCTGCGCGCTCCCTCTACGCCGAAGCCGCGACCCATTGCCATCAGGTCAAGGATTACGTGTCACGCGATCTGTTCGAGCAACTGACGCACGATGAGGAAGAGCATATCGATTTTCTGGAAACCCAGATCGATCTCGTGGCGCGGATCGGCCTCGAGCTATATTCCCAGCGTCATATCGGAGAGCTCCACGAGGACTAAGGTCGCGACGGCTGCTGTTGGTCCATCACGTCGGTGCATGGCGAAGCGGCCATTGAGCCACGCTGACAAATCCGGACTTACCAGCCCGCTCAATTGACCCCGAATTGCCGCGCGATCGCGTTCATCGCCTTGGCGAGATCGATGTCCCGCTTGGTCACGCCGTCGGCCTCGTGGGTCGCCAACACGACCTCGACGGTCTTGTAGACGTTCTTCCACTCCGGGTGATGGTCGCTCTTCTCCGCGACCAAAGCAGCGCGGGACATGAAGCCGAACGCCTCGTTGAAATCCTTGAACACGAACGTCTTGCCGATCGCTTCGCGGCCCGGCACCTCCGACCAGCCGGCCAGTTCCCAGAGCGCCGCCTTCCGTGCCTCCGCCGACAACCGTTCGATCATGGCAACCCTCCCGTTTGATCCCGACTTTATCCCAATCGATGTTGCGCGCTAATGATCCCGCGCGTTCATCTCGTTGTTGGTGCCTGTTTTTTTCTGAGACCGGTTCCCATCCCCTGGGATCAGGCCCTCAGGCCCGCCAAGGATGGTATCCAAGCCGAAAATCAGGCCGGAATCGCGTCCTATGGCCGCTGGTAACCATGACGGAGATGTAACCTCGGCCCGGCAAGGAATTTGCTAGATTAATTGACGTATGCGCGTTGGTACGTCCAGGAATTAGCCCAACCGATTGTTTGCGAGATCGATGACCGACGGCCCCGGCCCAGCCGATACACCGCCGAAGCCGCCCCGTTCAACGGCGCGACGGCTGACTTTCGTGATGATTGCGGGCGTGCTGGCCATCATCGGCACGCTGGCCGCCGGCTATTATTTTGCGATGCGCCCAGTCACCCTGCGGATCGCGGTGGGCCCGCCCAACAGCGACGACATCAAGGTGGTGCAGGCCCTCAGCCAGGCCTTCAATAGCCCGCAGCATAGTCAGGTGCGGCTGCGCCCGGTGCAAACCGACAGTGCCAGCGCAAGCGCCCAGACGCTCGCCGACGGCAAGGCCGAGCTCGCCATCATCCGCGGCGATCTCGATGTGCCGAAGAACGCGCAGGCGGTTGCGACGCTGCGCAAGAATATCGTGGTGCTGTGGGTTCCGCCGCCGGCGAAGGGCAAGGGCAGGAAGGCCGCCAAGATCACCAAGATCACGCAGCTCGCCGGCCGCAAGATCGGCGTGGTCGGCCGCACCCAGGCCAACGTCAATTTGCTGCGGGTGATCCTGCAGCAATATGGCGTCGACCCGATGAAGGTCGATATCCTGCAATTCCCGGTCAACGAAGCGGTCGAAGCGATCCGCAACCAGAAGGCCGACGCCTATCTCGCCGCGGGCCCCGCCAACAGCAAGATCACGATCGATGCGATCGCAGCATCGGCCCGCGACGGCGGCGAGCCCACCTTCCTCGCCATCGACGCGTCGGAAGCGATCGCGCAGAACCATCCAGCCTACGAGGCCGCGGAAATTCCCGCCGGCTCGCTCGGGACCGCCAACCGGCCCGAGGAGGAAGTCAAGACCATCAGCTTCGCCCATCACATCGTCGCCCGCAAAGGCCTGTCGGAATCGACGGTGGCCGCGTTCACGCGGCAATTGTTTGCGGTCCGCCAGACGCTCAAGAACGACTTCCCGCTCGCGGCCAAGATCGAGACGCCGGATACCGACAAGGACGCCACGATTCCCGTGCATCCAGGCGCGGCGGCCTTCGTCGACGGCGAGGAGAAGACCTTCCTCGACCGCTACAGCGATTATATCTGGTGGAGCCTGATGGCGCTCTCGGCGATGGGCTCTCTCGGCGCATGGTTTGCCGGCTACCTGAAGAAGGACGAGCGCAACACCAACACCTCGCAGCGCGACCGGCTGCTCGAGATGCTGAAGGCCGCGCGGCACAGCGATTCGACCGACGAGCTCGACCAGATGCAGGCGGAAGCCGACGACATCCTACGCGACACGCTGGTGTGCTTCGAGCATGGCGCGATCGAGCAGGGCCCGCTGACCGCGTTCAACATCGCGCTCGAGCAGTTCCACAACGCCATCGCCGACCGCAAGGCGCTGCTGCTGAGCATGCCGCAGAATTTGCAGCGCGCCGCGTCGCAATTCCGGGCGGCGGGGACGGCGTAGGGCCGACAATCTTGTGAGGAAGCCACCGGCGGCAGGGTTCCTCTTTCCCTGTAATCTCTCCGTCATGGAATTTTTCTAGGTCTTTCCACGCTTGCGGCGCATTCTCGCCCCGCGACCCTCTGGAGGCCCCCATGACAATCCGGTTCTCGCGCAATATCACCCGCCGGCGATTTCTCTCGACCACGGCAGCGGCCGGCGCAGGGCTGATCGCGACGCCCTATCTGTCGCGCGCCGCCGACCGGCCGGTGATCACCCATGGCGTGCAGTCCGGCGATGTCGGCGCCGACGGCGGCGTGGTCTGGGCCCGCGCCGACCGGCCCTCGCAGATGCTGGTCGAGGTCGCGACCACCGAATCCTTCAAGGATGCGCGCGCGCTGCCGCCGATCAACGCGCTGCCGGAAAGCGACTTCACCGCGAAGATGCTGCTGGAGAACCTGCCCTCGGGCCAGGATATCTTCTATCGGGTCCGCTTCCGCGACCTCTCCCACATCGACATCGCCAGCGAGCCGGTGGTCGGCCGCTTCCGCACCGCGCCTGGCGATCGCCGCGACGTCTCCTTCGTGTGGGGCGGCGACGTCGCCGGCCAGGGCTGGGGCATCAACCCCGATGACGGCGGCATGTTCACCTTCTCCGCCATGAAGAAGCACCGGCCGGATTTCTTCCTGCATTCCGGCGACACCATCTATGCCGACAGCGTCATCACCGCCGAGCAGAAGCAGCCGGACGGCAAAATCTGGAAGAACGTCACGATTCCGGAGAAGGCGAAGGTCGCCGAGACGCTCGCCGAGTTCCGCGCCGCGCACAAATACAACTTCCTCGACGACAATCTGCGCGCCTTCAATGCCGAAGTGCCGATCTTCGTGCAGTGGGACGACCACGAGGTGACCAACAACTGGTCGCTCTCGAAGCAATTGCCCGCGGCCTACAAGGAGCGCGACATCACGCTGCTCGCCGCACGTGCGGCGCGCGCGTTCCACGAGATGTATCCGATGCGCGAGAGCATCGTCGAGCCGGGTCGCGTCTATCGCACGCTGAGCTACGGGCCGCATCTCGACGTGTTCATGCTCGATGAGCGTAGCTATCGCGGCCCGAATGGCCCGAACCAGCAGACGTCATATGGTCCCGACGCCTACTTCCTCGGACCCGACCAGCTCGCCTGGCTGAAGCGCGGCCTGCTCAACTCGCGCGCCACCTGGAAGGTGATCGCCTCCGACATGCCGCTGTCCCTGATCGTCTATGATGAAGCGGGCAAGAAAGGCTCGGAGGCGTTCGCGCAGGGCGACGGACCGCCGCGCGGCCGCGAGCTCGAGATCGCCGACATCCTGCGCTTCATCAAGACATCCGGCGTCGTCAACACAGTATGGCTGACCGCCGACGTGCACTACGCCGCCGCGCACTACTACAACCCGAACAAGGCGCAGTTCCAGGAGTTCGATCCGTTCTGGGAATTCGTCTCCGGGCCGCTGCATGCTGGCACGTTCGGCCCGAACGAGCTCGACAACACCTTCGGCCCGGAAGTGAAGTTCATCAAGGCGCCCGGGCTCGAGAACCAGAACCTGCCGCCGTCGGCCGGGATGCAGTTCTTCGGCCACGTCAAGATCGACGGCGCGAGCGGGCAGATGACCGTCACCTTGCGCGACCGCGCCGACGTCGCGCTGTGGTCGATCACGCTCGATCCGAAACCGATGTAGTCCGGTCGCATCCACGACGGAACCGCACTCCCTTAGCTGGATGCTCTTGGCCCAGGGCCAGGGCGACGCGATTGACCGGGGATGGACGTCCCCGGCCTCTTCCGGTACCGATATCGCAGCCGTTATGCTGGGGGCCCGGAGGGGCGGAGCATGAAGCGCTGCGAGTTCGTTCGTGTGCTCGGTGGCATCGTTGCCGGGTTTCGGCGTTGCCGTCTCATTGTCGTCGCCATGGCCGCGTTCGTGCTGCTGCCGATCGAGCCCAGCGATGCCGGCTGGTTGCCGGATTTCTTCAAGAGCTCGTCAAAGCACGCCAAATCACCAAAGCGCGCGAAGTCGGCAAGGCCGACCAAATTGGCAAAGCACAGCGCCCCACCAAAGCCCCGCGCCACGCGGCTTGCCGCCCTTGGGCCGGCCGTCCTGCCGCCTTCCGTTCTCAAGCCAACCGCATCCAAATGCGATCCCTCGACATTCCGGGTCGCACTGGATGTGGGACATACGGCTGAATCGGAAGGCGCGATCAGCGCGCGCAATGTCGCCGAGTTCGTCTTCAACCTGCGCCTTGCGCGGCTGATCGAGCAGAGGTTGAAAGCCGAAGGCTTTGCCGAAACCAGGCTGCTTCTGACCGAGGGCAAATCCAGGCCCAGCCTCTTCAGGCGCGTCGCCGCCGCCGACAATCTGCACGCGGACCTGCTGCTGTCGATCCACCATGACTCCGTGCCCAACAAACTGCTCGAGGATTGGGAATTCGAGGGCAGGAAAAGCCACTTCAGCGACCGGTTCAGCGGGTACTCCGTCTTCGTCTCGCGCGACAATCCGGACTTCAAGACGAGCCTTTCGTTCGCCGAGCTGATCGGCAAGGAATTGAAGGCCCAGGGGCTCCGCTATGCCGAGCAATACACGCAGGCCATCATGGGTCGCTACCAGCACCCGCTGCTGAACAAGGAAACCGGCGTCTACAGCTATGATGAGCTCATCGTGCTGAGAAAGACCCGGATGCCTGCCGTGCTGCTGGAGGCGGGCTCGATCATCAACCGGGGCGAGGAGCTCGAGATGGCCTCGCCCGAACGGCAGACCATGATCAGCAGCGCCGTCGCGGCCGCCGTCAAGGAATTCTGCGAGCCGCGATGGGCCCTCCTCGGACCGCTCTGATCGCCCTGTGACGCGCCATCCGAGCATCTTGGCGAAACGCGATCCGATTGGCACCTGCTGACTTCATCCCTGCTTGCCTGCCTTGATCTCCTCGAACTTGGCAAGCGCTTGTTCAAACTTGGCGTTGAAGAGCCACATTGCATCGAGGATTTCGCGGAAGGTTGCAGATGTTCTTACCCTGTCGGCCTGTCCGAAAGCAAAGATGCTGTTGTTTCGCAGGTATCCCATGATCCTGGGATCGGAAATTCTGTAGCTGACGAGGTTGCCTGACTTGAGTGCGGACCGGGTCGGAGTAGGAATGATCTGGATGAGTTCGAAGAACTTCATCTGATCGATCGGATTTGGCAGAGCTCTTGCGATCGCCGGGACCTGCGGGAAAATATCCGCATGTGCGTTCATGAGCGCATCCCGCACGGCGGTCCAGTGATTGAGCCGATGATCGGGGCCGCCAACCCGCGCTTCTTCCTTGTCATCGCGAAGGCTCAGCGCAGGATCCAGGGCCGCGATTGATCCCTTCAGGGCGGACCACTTCTTTCGACCATTTTGATCCTCGGACGGACCGGTCTGCAGACTCCCCTTGTATGTGTTCGAGCGCGCATTCCCTGCATTTTGCTTGCCATTCGTCTCGGCAAAGAAAAGGCCGAGGCTGATACGGCCCGCCACGTCGGCGTTCGCGGCATCAAGGCCCTTGGCTCGCGCAATGGCCGTTGCCAAATCGACGACGTCCTTGAATGGGGTACCTGATCTTTGCGCCTGCAGAGGCGGCGCCTCCATGACGTCGAAGAGCTTCCTGTATTCATCGAGCAGCGGCTCGTTGTCGGCGTCGAAATACGCCGGAGGGATTCCGAATTTGTTGGGCTTTCCAATCCTGGACGGAAGCGCGTCGGTGAGATCCTTGTATGCGCTCATCATGTCGACGCGAGCAAGGTAGAGGGCCTGTCCCGGCAAGTTCGGCAGTGCTTGATTGGAATTGATCTGTGCTCGGCGCTGACCCAGGATCGACTCAAAGTTTTTCAGCGCATTGTTGTAGATTTTGAGAGTGTCCGATTGCTTGGTCGTGAGCGCAATCGGCTCGGCCATTGCCGGGGACATGAAGCCGAGGTGGCCGAGGGCGACCGAGGCGAGCGGCGCGACTGCGCTCACGATCGCATCGGCGGCGACGGAGACCGGCGGTGTAAGGAGCAGCCCGAGCGCTGCCGCGAGCGCAGCGGCGGATTTCCTGATCGCCATGACGGCTTCCCCAATGCTTGAGCTTTACCAGGATTCGACATCCCGGATTGTAGACGACGAACGCGCCGCCTGCCGACCGCCCTCGACAGCGCGCCTGCGTGTGCAACGACGCGGTCAGAGACCATTTCGAGGAGGTGCTGCGCGGGGTCTATCCGAGCGAGGACAACCCGGCGAACTAGCAACACACGTTCCCGATCCCCTCGCGCAACCTGCGAGGGCCCCGAGCAGATGCGTTTTTGGCCAAATTGCCCCCAAGACCCCGTGGAAACCCGTGTTCGGAGCCCGAAAATCGGTCAACCAAACCGCCAATAAACCGTTGTTTTTTGACGTTTTCTGACTATATTGCGGCGCAACGCGCAAGGTCCCGGTCCATTGGCCGGGTTTCCTTTTTGGGGCGATGCGTCCCCGTCAAATTTCTTAGGTATGAGCGTGATCCGGGCCCGGAAGGGCCGCGTGAGCGAACGGCCGGCCACGATGGTCCGGCGAGATCGCGCTCAGGACCCTTTGCACGACCAGAAGAAGAGCCATGAACCTTCGTAACGTCGCCATCATCGCCCACGTCGACCACGGCAAGACTACCCTCGTCGACCGCCTGCTGCAGCAATCCGGCACCTTCCGCGAAAATCAGAAGGTCGCCGAGCGCGCCATGGACTCCAACGACCTGGAGCGTGAGCGCGGCATCACCATTCTGGCCAAGGCCGCTTCCGTGCAGTGGAAGGACCTCCGCATCAACATCGTCGACACGCCCGGCCACGCCGATTTCGGCGGCGAGGTCGAGCGCATCCTCAACATGGTGGACGGCGCGCTGGTGCTGGTCGACGCCGCCGAGGGCCCGCTGCCGCAGACCAAGTTCGTGGTGTCGAAGGCGCTCAAGATCGGCCTGAAGCCGATCGTCGTCATCAACAAGGTCGACCGCCCCGACGCGCGCCCGACCGAAGTCATCAACGAGGTGTTCGACCTGTTCGCAGCGCTCGATGCCTCTGAAGAACAGCTCGATTTCCCGATCCTCTACGGATCAGCCAAGCAGGGTTGGATGGCCGAGAGCCCGGAAGGTCCGAAGGACCTCGGCATGCAGCCGCTGTTCGACCTGATCGTGCGCCATGTCGAGCCGCCGAAGGTCGAAGAAGGTCCGTTCCGCATGATCGGCACCATCCTCGAGGCCAATCCCTATCTCGGCCGCATCATCACCGGCCGCATCTCGTCGGGCTCGATCAAGCCGAACCAGCAGGTCAAGGTTTTGTCCGCCGACGGCAAGCTGATCGAGCAGGGCCGCCTGACCAAGATCCTCGCTTTCCGCGGCCTCGAGCGCACGCCGCTCGATGAGGCGGAAGCCGGCGACATCGTCGCCATTGCCGGTCTCACCAAGGGTACCGTTGCCGACACGTTCTGCGACCCTAGCGTCGAGACGCCGCTACCGGCGCAGCCGATCGATCCGCCGACCGTGTCGATGTCGTTCATCGTCAACAACTCGCCGCTCGCCGGTACCGAGGGCGACAAGGTGACGAGCCGCATGATCCGCGACCGCCTGATGCGCGAGGCCGAGGGCAATGTCGCGCTGCGCGTCGTCGAGGCCGCCGACAAGGATTCGATGGAAGTCTCCGGCCGCGGCGAATTGCAGCTCGCGATCCTGATCGAGACCATGCGCCGCGAGGGCTTCGAGCTCTCGGTGTCGCGCCCGCGCGTCGTGCTGCAGAAGGACGAGGCCACAGGCGGCTGGCACGAGCCGATCGAGGAGGTCGTGATCGACGTCGACGAGGAGCATTCCGGCGTCGTCGTGCAGAAGATGAGCGAGCGCAAGGCCGAGATGATCGAGATGCGCCCCTCCGGCGGCAACCGCCTGCGGCTGGTATTCTACGCGCCGACCCGCGGCCTGATCGGCTATCAGGGCGAATTGCTCACCGACACCCGCGGCACCGCGATCATGAACCGCCTGTTCCACGGCTATGCCCCCTACAAGGGCGAGATCCAGGGCCGCCGCAACGGCGTCCTGATCTCCAATGACCAGGGCGAGGCGGTGGCCTATGCGATGTTCAAGCTGGAAGACCGCGGCCCGATGATGATCGAGCCGGGCTGGAAGGTCTACAAGGGCATGATCGTCGGCGAGCACACCCGCGACAATGATCTCGAGATCAACGTGCTGAAGGGCAAGCAGCTCACCAACATCCGCACCACCTCGAAGGACGAGGCGGTGCGCCTGACCCCGCCGATCCGGATGACGCTGGAAAAGGCGCTCGCCTATATCGAGGACGACGAGCTCGTCGAGGTGACGCCGAAGTCGATCCGCCTGCGCAAGAAGCACCTCGACCCGAACGACCGCAAGCGCGCGGAGAAGGCCAAGGAAGCTGTAGCGTAAGCCTCCATCTGTCATGCCCCGGCTTGACCGGGGCATCCAGTACGCCGCGGTCCGTCGGCTCCATCACAACGGCCTCAGGAATACTGGATCACCCGCTTTCGCGGGTGATGACAGTCATGCGCGGGGTGGCTTTAGACAAGCCCCGGGACATGCTAGAGCCGGGGCATGAGTTCCCTCCCCTCCACCGTCGACGTCGCCATCATCGGCGCAGGCGCAGCCGGCCTCGGCGCCGCGCATGCGCTGAAAGAATCCGGTCTCACGACAATCGTGCTGGAAGCCCGCGACCGCGTCGGCGGGCGCGCGCATACCATCCAGGCGTCGCCTGACGTCGTGTTCGACCTCGGCTGCGGCTGGCTGCATTCGGCTGACCAGAACACCTTTGTCGCGATCGCCGAACAGCTGGATTTCGAACTCGACAAGACCCTGCCCCCCTGGCGCGAGCGCGCCTACGGCAAGGCATTCCCGCAGGCCGAGCGCGACGAGTTCGTCCGCGCGCTCGACGCATTCTACGATCGCATCGAGCAGGCCGCGCGGTCGGGCAAGGACTCATCCGCCAATCGCTATCTCGAGCCCGGCAACCGCTGGAACCCGATGATCGACGCGATCTCGACCTATGTGAACGGCAGCGAGCTCGACCGCGTCTCGATCCTCGACGTCGACGCCTATGAGGACACCAACATCAACTGGCGGGTACGCCGCGGCTATGGCGCGCTGGTTGCGGCTTATGGCTCGGAAGTCCCGATCGCGCTGAATTGCGCCGTCAATCTGATCGATCACTCCGCCAAGCGCGTACGTATCGAGACCTCGCGCGGCACGATCGAGGCGGACAAGGTGATCGTCACCGTGCCGACCAACCTGATCGCCGACGAAGCGATCCGCTTTCACCCCGCACTGCCCGACAAGGTCGACGCCGCGCGCGGCCTGCCGCTCGGCCTTGCCGACAAGGTGATGCTGGCGCTCGACGAGGCGGATGCGCTGCCGAAGGACGGCAATCTGCGCGGTGCCACGATGCGCACCGACATGGGCACCTATCACATCCGCCCGTTCGGTCAGCCCTGCATCGAAGGCTTCTTCGGCGGCCGCTTCGCTCAACAGCTTGAAGACGCAGGCGACGGCGCGATGGCCGCGCACAGCATCGACGAGATCGTCTCGTTCCTCGGCAGCGATTTTCGTCGCAAGCTGAAGCCGCTCAAGGAATCGCGCTGGTCGCACGACCCCTTTGCTCGCGGCTCGTATTCGCACGCTTTGCCCGGCCACGCCGGCGCGCGTGCCGTGCTGGCTGCGCCGATCGACGGCCGCCTGTTCTTCGCCGGCGAGGCGACCTCGCCGCACTTTTTCTCGACCGCGCATGGCGCGCGGGACAGCGGGGAGCGGGCGGCGAAGGAAGCGTTGGCAGCTTCATCCAAGCGATAGTCGCTGGACGCGTCATTGCGGGATGGTCCGAAGGACCAGACCTCAGATGCGCAATTGCGCATCGTAGTTCGATGCTTCGCATCGCCCCGGAACGACGAATCTATTCCATCACCCGCGCCCGCATATCCGCATCCGGCACGAAGCACGTCTCGTACTTGCCGAAGATCTTGTATCGGTTGCGCGCGATCAGGCTGTAGACAGCGTCGCGCAGCGGCTTTGGGACCGCGAACAGCGCGCGCGTCCAGCCCCAACCGGGGAGCAGGCTCAGCACCGTCAGCGCGGCGTCGGACTTCAGTTTGGCGACACCGCCGTGGACGACCGCGTTGGTATCGGGATCACTGGGATCAATGCCGAATGCTTTTGCCAGCCGCGTGCCGTAGTCCGATTGGACCGGTGTGAAGCGAAACCGGCGCGCAGCATCGCGGGCGATGACGAAACGGACCCAGCGCGAGCAGAAGATGCAGACGCCGTCATAGAGGATCACATCGTCGTCGGGCCAGTTCGTCATCTCGATTCCATTTGACGCGTTTTCTTCATGCGAACCGGTCCCCACTTCGCTCGAAAACGCTATCGGTTATCCAACATCAACAGCGCCACCAGCATCAGCACGATTGCAGGCCCTGTCTTCACCAGCGCGCCGAGTGGCTCGATCCAGAGGTCGGGCGTCAGGATTGCCGATCCTATCATGTAGCCGAGCGCGGCGAGGATGCCCGCGATCAGGCCGACCGCCGCGGTGCGGCGGAACGCGATCAAGACGCCGATGCTCATGTCCATCAGGCTGGTCAGCACCGTGATCGGCCCGACCAAAGCGGGCGGAAAATGGTGCGCGGTCAGGATGCCGGCGGCGGCGTCATAAGACACGACCAGCGCGATGAAGCCGGAGGCAACCCAGAACAGCACGAGGCTCGCTATGATCAGCGCCTTGATCAGGAACAGCCGCGCGAACCATTTGTCCTGGATGGTGGCGGGACGCGCCCCGACGGCCTGCGCCATCGTCTTCGGCACGATCCCCGTCGCCGCCATCCATGCGGCGGGATCGCCCGCGACGCCGCGGCGCAGCTCGGCGATCGCGGTCGTGCGCAGCGGCGGCATCCAGCCGAGACGACTGGCGAGATCGCCGAGTTTGGCTCCGAGATCGATCAGGAACACCGGCGGCGTGATCCGAAAATCCTTCGCCGTGCCGAACGACCAGCGGAACTGGCCGATCACGCCACCAAGCGTGACCGGCTGCGGCTGCATCAGATCCCAGGTCACGGCGTGCACGCTCTCATCCGCGACATCGCGGCCCGCCAGCCAGGCGATGGTCGCGGAGATGTCCTCGGCCGCCGCCGGCTGGAACGGCGTCGCCGCCTCGCTCGGTGGCAGATCGACCGGCAGCGCCGCCAGCGCGCGCAGCATGGCGCTGCCGCCATAGGCTGCCGGCGCGATGACAAACCCCGGACGCAGGATGGCGTAGGCGATGCCGGACGCTGCGATCAAACGTTCGGCCTCGCGCTTGGTGGTGCTGAAAGCGGTGCGGTCCTGATCGGCGGTGCCGGGAATCGAGACGTGCACGAGGCGGATGGCACGCCCGCTGGCGCGGATCGCATCCAGGAGCCGCGCGACGAAATCGCGATGCACCGCCTGGGTGTCGCTGCCCGGCCCATCCTGCAGCACGCCGAGGCAATTCACGACCATGTCGACGGCATGGGTGCGAAGCAGCTGCGCCAGCGCCGCCGCATCCATCGCCATCACCGGCAGTTCGAGATCGAGCGCGCTGACCTTCTGCGCGGGCAAAAACTGCCGCGCGATTCCGATCGCATTGAAGCCGCGCGCTCGCAGAGCGTCGGTGACGTAACGGCCGATCAAGCCGGACGCGCCGAACAGGAGGATATTTTGTGCGGGCATTGTCAGTCCCTAAAACGGCTTTGCGAGCATCAGCCAGAGGATGGCCATCACCGAGCCGAAGCCGGGGATGCCGAACAGGAACCAGCGCCGGAACAGCGCAAAATAGCGGGCCGGCAGCGGCTCGCTCTTCTCCGCCGCCGCTTGCGCGAGATCGCGCATCTCCATCTGCATGAAGATCACCGGCACCCAGAACATCCCGGCGACGGCGTATAGCGCGAACGACGTCAGCAGCCAGCGCTCGGTGAAACTGGTCGACGACAGTATCATCAGCAGCCCGCCGCTGACCGGCTGCAACAGCACGGCGGTCAGCGTGAAGATCATGTCTGCGACCACGACGGTCGCAGCGGTGCGCGCGATGAAGGCGGTATCACCCGAGCGATGCGCCATCAGCATGAAGAAGGCGATGCCGGTCCCGGTGCCGAGAATGACGATGGCGCCGAGCACGTGGAGATATTTGACGAGGAAGTAGAGCGTCATCGCTTCCCGCCTGCCAACGGACGCGCCGCCTTCAGCGCACGCTCGAGTTCGGATGCCGCCGACTTCACGCCGTTCTCCGTTTCCGCCAACCAATGACCTTCGCTGCCGTAGGCCGGAAGCTGGCGGAAATCCACCTTTCCGCCTGCCCTCGCGAAGGCATCCGCGAGCTGGCGCGAGAAGACAGGCGTGAAGTAACTGTCATTGGTGGCCACAAGCCAGGTCACCGGAATGCGCGCATGCGCGCCGAATTCGCCCGCGGATGCGACCAGCGTCTGCGGCGCACAAACCTGATTCGGGAAGTCATTGGCGCGGCCGCCACGCCCCGGCGCGAACACGATGATGCGCGCCACGCCGCCGGGATTTTCGCCCGCGAGTGCCAGCGCACCCCATCCGCCCGCGGAATGACCGACGATGACCGTGCCGTCCTGCCGGATGAAGGCCTGCTTGCGGACATAGTCCATCGCAGATGCGATCTCCTCGGCGGTGGCGTGCCCGGACCGCGCATAATCCGCCTCGTCGCAGCCGCCCTGGTCCTCGACATACTTTCCGCTCGTTGCGCCGTGCCCGAGCCTTTCAGGCACCAGAACGGCAAAGCCGTGGGCCACGAGCCAGCCGGCGAGCGCGCGATACTCCGGCTGCGCCATTTGCGCCCGGCGCAGCACGTTCTGCGTCGATGCATGCACGATCACGGCGAGCGGAAACGGGCCGCCGCCCGCGGGACGAAACAGCAGCGCATGCGACAGCGTGGCCGGATCTGATGACGGCACCAGCCATTGCTGGCGCCGGTTCGGCTCGCCCTCGCCACCCTGCGGACCGAAGCCGACCTGCGCGGATACGACCCGCACGCCGAGCAGCGCGAGGACAGCGGCCGCGACCAGGACTTTCGCCGAATGCATCCGAGCCCCCGGCGCGAACGCGCCGCGATTGAATTTCGCCCGTAGAATACCGACGACGGCTCAATTCGGCTGCATTTTTCCGTGACATCGGCGCTGTCATAAATCCGTGCGGCGACGCGTTGTCCGCTGGACGACCGGCGGAACGCCGCTCGATGCCGCCCCTGTCCTCTTTCGGTACAAGTTTTCGGCAAACTGATGCAGAAAATCCACAGGTTAACCGATAATTAACGATAGGTCTTGCCGCCAGCCCGGCGACTTGATTTGATCGGGTCTATGAGCACAACCCTGATCGAGGTCCGGCCGGCCAAAGCTGCAGACGCAGCCGCGGTGGCGTCTACCCACGACGAAGCCTGGCGCTCGGCCTATCAGGGCATCATCCCCGGCGCGGAGCTCGAGAAGCTGATCAACCGCCGCGGCCCGCAGTGGTGGGATAGCGCGATCCGCAAGGGCAGCCGCGTCAGCGTGCTGGTGTTCGGTGACAAGATCGCGGGCTATGCCAATTACGGTCGCAACCGTGCCCGCAGCCTGCACTACGAAGGCGAGATTTACGAGCTCTACCTGCGGCCCGAATTTCAGGGCCTCGGCTTCGGCCGCCGCCTGTTCACGTCAGCGCGCCGCGATCTCATGCAGAGCGGGCTGAAGAGCATGGTGGTCTGGGCGCTGTCCGACAACGACGCCGCGACGGAGTTCTATCGCGCGCTCGGCGGCCGGATGGTGGCGCGCTCGTCGGAGCGATTCGGGCCCAAGTCGCTCGACAAGATCGCTTTCGCCTGGACCAACTGAAAATCCTGCTTCTCTCGCAGCTGCAGCAAGGCTAAACACGGCTGAGCGCTTCGCGCGAAAGCCTGCCTGGCGGCTGCCGGGCGCTATACCGGCTTCGCGCCACGAAAGCGCCAGAACAAAAAAACTCACATCGTTTCTCAACTTCTCAGGCCACGCGGAGCAATCCATGCGTATCGACGCCATATCGACCGGAAAGAATCCGCCCCACGACGTCAACGTCATCATCGAAGTGCCCGTGGGCGGCGAGCCGATCAAATACGAGATGGACAAGGACGCCGGCACGCTGGTGGTCGACCGTTTCCTCTATACGCCGATGCGCTACCCCGGCAATTACGGCTTCATTCCGCACACGCTGTCCGGCGACGGCGATCCATGCGACGTCCTGATCATCAACACCCGCGCGATTGTGCCGGGCGCCGTGATGAGCGTCCGCCCCGTCGGCGTGCTGCTCATGGAGGATGAGGCCGGCGGCGACGAGAAGATCATCGCGGTACCCTCGTCGAAGCTGACCCAGCGCTACGACAAGGTAAAGAACTACAGCGATCTTCCCGACATCACGCTGCAGCAGATCCAGCACTTCTTCGAGCACTACAAGGATCTCGAGAAGGGCAAGTGGGTGAAGGTGCTGCGCTGGGGCGACGCCGACGAAGCCTGCAAGCTGATCATGGAAGGCATCGCGCGGGCGCAAAAGAAGTAGGCATGCGCCGCGCCTTCAGGATCATCCGCAACATTGTCCTGGTGCTGATCGCCACGATCCTCGTGCTCGCCGGCGCGCTCGCCTTCAACACGTTCTCCCACGGCTCGCGGCAGATCCAGGTCGCCGCGATCCCCCGCGTGGCGGTCGATGAAAAAGCCGCCGCAGGGCGGCTCGCCGAGGCGATCCGCTTCAGAACCGTCTCGAATTTCGACAAGCCCGATCAGCATGCCGACGCGCTGCGCGGCATGCAGGCCCATATCGAAAGGAGCTTTCCGGCGTTCCACGCGGTCGCCAAGCGCGAGGTCGTCGCCGATTTGAGCTTGCTCTACACCTGGGAAGGCTCCGATCCCAAGGCGCAGCCGATCGCGCTGCTGGCGCATCAGGACGTGGTGCCGGTGGCGCCCGGCACCGACAAGGACTGGCAACAGCCGCCCTATGACGGCGTGATCGCCGACGGCTATGTCTGGGGCCGCGGCTCCTGGGACGACAAGGGCAACCTCTATTCGATGCTGGAGGCCGCCGAGGCGATGGCGAAGGCCGGCTTCCGGCCGAAACGGACGATCTATTTCGCGTTCGGTCATGACGAGGAGATCGCCGGCACAGGCGGCGCCAAGGCGATCGCTGCGCTATTGGCCTCACGCGGCGTCAGGCTCGACTTCGTGCTCGACGAGGGCCTTTTGATCATCGACGGGATGATCAAGGGGCTCGACAAGCCGATCGCCCTGATCGGCCTTGCCGAGAAGGGCTATGCCACGCTGGTGCTGAATGCGCATACCGCGCCGGGCCATTCCTCGATGCCGCCGCGCGAGACTGCCATCGGCATGATGGCGGCAGCGCTGGTGAAGCTCGAGGATCACCGCCTGCCGATGCAGATCCGCGGCACGGTCGCCGACATGTTCGACACGCTGGCGCCGGAAGCAAGCGGCCTCAATCGCATGGCGCTGTCGAATCTCTGGCTGTTCAAGCCGCTGCTGCTGCGCGAATTCGCCAAGAGCGGCGCGGCCGAAGCGACCGTGCGCACGACGACCGCGCTGACCATCTTCAATGCCGGCGACAAGGACAATGTGCTGCCCGGCATCGCGGAAGCCACCGTCAATTTCCGCCTGCTGCCGGGCGACACCCAGGCAAGCATCACCGATCACGTGCGCAACGCCATCCAGAACGACCGCATCTCGATCAAGCCGTTTCCCGGCAATACCGACCCGCCGCCGGTCACGACCAGCGACAGCGCGTCGTTCCAGGCGCTCGCCCGCACCATTCGGGAGGTCTATCCCGACGTGATCGTCTCGCCGGGCCTGATGGTCGCCGCAACCGACTCGCGGCACTATGTCGGCGCCACCGACAAGATTTTCCGCTTTTCGCCGGTGCGCGCCAATACCGAGGACCTGAAGCGTTTCCACGGCACCAACGAGCGCCTCAGCGTCGAGGGTTATGCCGACATGATCCGCTTCTACCGGCGCCTGATCGAGAACACCGCCGGGTGACTGTTGCACGCCCTCGCCCCGCAGGCGGGAGAGGTGACGATCACACTGCCGGCGCCGGCAGGCCGGCGATCGCACAGGCCGCGCGCAGCGTGTTCACGAGCAGGCACGCCACCGTCATCTGACCGACGCCGCCAGGCACCGGCGTGATCGCGCCGGCGACATTGAGCGCCTCCTGGAACGCGACGTCGCCGACCAGCTTCGGCTTGGCGCCAGGCACCGGGATGCGGTTGATGCCGACGTCGATCACGGTGGCGCCGGGCTTCAGCCAGTCGCCGCGCACCATTTCGGGCTTACCCACCGCGGCATAGACCAGATCGGCCTGGGCGCAGAGCTTTGGCAGGTCGCGTGAACGCGAATGCGCGATCGTCACGGTGGCGTTCTCGTTCAGCAGGAGCTGCACCAGCGGACGGCCGACCAGATTGGAGCGGCCGATCACGATCGCATTCATGCCCTCGATCGAGGGATGCACGCTCTTGGTCAGGATGATGCAGCCGAGCGGAGTGCAGGGCGACAACGCGGCAAAACCGCCGGCCAGCCGCCCGGCATTGTTCGGATGCAGGCCGTCGACGTCCTTGGCCGGATCGATCGCGTTGATGATGGTTTCGGTGTGCAGCGATTTCGGCAGCGGCAGCTGCACCAGGATGCCGTGCACCTTCGGATCACGATTAAGCTGCGCGATCAGCGCCAGCAGATCGGCCTGAGACACATCAGCCGGCAGCTTGTGCTCGAACGAGGCCATGCCGGAGCCTTGCGTCTGCGTGTGCTTGCTGCGGACATAGACCTCGCTCGCGGGGTCGTTGCCGACCAGCACCACCGCAAGCCCCGGCGTGAGCGCGTGGTCGCGCTTGACGCGGGCGACCTCGTCGGCGACGCGGGCGCGAAGCTCGGCGGCAATGACCTTTCCATCGATGATGCGGGCAGCCATGTCAGTCCTTTGTCTCTCGTTCCGGCTTCGCTGCGGTCAGCTTTTTCAAGGTGTCGCCAAGCTGCCTGGGATCGCCGTCGACGGCCACCTGCTTCAGCCGCGACGTGGTCCCCGACAGGATCTTCACCCGGGCCTTCGGCACGCCGAGCGCTTTCGCCAACAGCTCGGTCACCGCGCGGTTGGCCTCGCCGCCATCGGCGATGGCCCGAACCCGCACCTTCACGACGGAACGGCCGTTGGCCAGCGTCTCGATCCCATCGATATCGTCACGGCCGCCGCGCGGCGTCACGCGCAAGGCGATGCTGATTCCCTCGGTGGAGTAGCGCCAAGGGTCCATGGAAGAGGGTCAGATGACGTTGGGGTAGATGTAATACGCGATCACCCGCTGGATGAACAAGATGACCAGGATCACGATGATCGGCGAGATATCAAGCCCGCCCAGATTCGGCATGAAGTTCCGAATCGGCCGCAGCACCGGCTCGGTGATCCGGTAGAGGAACTCGGCCACCGCGGAGACGAACTGGTTGCGCGTGTTGACCACATTGAAGGCAACCAGCCAGGACAGGATGGCCGAAGCGATCAAGAGCCAGACATAGAGGTCGAGGACGATGATGACGATGTCGAGGACGGCGCGCATGTGGGGGGAGCTCGCAGGTGGGATGATCAGCTAGATATCGGTTCATCCCCTCGCAAACAAGGGAAGTTCCCGGTCAATTAGGACCAAAACCGCAGTTTCAGCGTTCTTGACTTGGCCTTGGGCGGGACTGTAAATGGCGCCCGACTGTCGGCCGGGACACTCAGCAACACCCGGCCGCGACGGGGCCATAGCTCAGCTGGGAGAGCGCGTCGTTCGCAATGACGAGGTCGGCGGTTCGATCCCGCCTGGCTCCACCAGCCTTCGCAGGCTACGCCTGCTTCGGCTCGGCAAGCCCTCACGTAGCGAGGGCTGCCTCGGCGTAGCCCGAAGGACGAAGCCGGGCTTTCTCGCCGGCTCCGCCTATCCCCCCCCCCTCACTTCCCCGTAAACCGCGGCGGCCGCTTTTCCATGAAGCTCGCGACGCCCTCCCTGAAATCGCTGCCCTTCAGCGCGATCTGCATCTCGCGGTTGGCGTCGATGGTGGCTTCCGCCAGCGTCTGGAACGGCACGTCGTAGAGCTGGCGCTTGATCACCGCGATCGCGCTCGGCGAGACGAAGTCGGCGAGGTCGCGCGCATAGGCGTAGGTTTCCTCGCGCAGCTTCTCCGGCGAATAAAGCCGGTTGACGAGACCGATGCGCAGCGTCTCCTCGGCGGAGACGCGCCGCGCCGACATCAACAGGTCGAGCGCATTGGCATGGCCGACGATGCGCGGCAGCATCCAGCTGATGCCGTGCTCAGCGATCAGGCCGCGCCGCGAAAACGCGGTGGTGAAAACCGCGGTGTCGGCCGCAAAGCGCAGGTCGCAATAAAGCGCGTGCACCAGGCCGATGCCGGCCGTGGCGCCGTTGAGCATGCCAATCACAGGCTTCTGGATCGCAGGATAATAGGCGTAGCGCGTCTGCCAGTCGGCACGCCGGTTCATGTCGAACGGAATATTGTCGCCGCGCCTGATATCGTTGGGATCGATCCCCTTCAGCGCCTCCATGTCGGCGCCGGCGCAGAACCCGCGGCCCGCGCCGGTCAGCACGATGACGCGGACGTTGTCGTCCTTGGCCGCCGCCTCCATCGCGTGGCGGACATCGCGCTCCATCGTCGCGGTCCACGCATTCATGCGGTCGGGCCGATTCAACGTGATGGTCGCGATCCTGTCGCTGACGTCGTACAGAATGTGCTGGTAGCTCACGGCGATCTCCCTGTGCTCGGTTATTGTTGCTGTTTGCGCGAGCCTTTCGGCCGCGCCAGATAGTCCTGCGTCTCCGGCCGCTGCTCCAGCCAGCCGCTCCAGCGCCGGAACACCTTCGCCATCCGCTCCGGCTCGACGCCGAGCTGCGCCATCGCGACGCCGCCATTGACGGATTCGCGGTACTCCGCGATCAGGCCGTCGCGCAGGATGAAGCGGCTCATGCCGTCGATCACGACACGCTTGCCGGCGAACTGCGGAATTGTCGAGGTGAAGCTCGACAGCGACCACGCATAGCCCTGGCGGCCGTCGAGCACGGGATCGAACATTTCCCAGCGATAGTCGGTGGCGTCGCGATGAAACAGGTTCTGCAGCATGTGCGCGATGTCGACGCGGCCGGTGTGCGGGCCGTAGATGTAGTCGTGATAGACCGCGTCCTCGGTGAAGTGACGTGCAAAGCGCGCGCCGTCGCCGGATTCCGCCGACTGCGTGAAATCGCCGAGCAGACGCGCGAAGTCATCGCCGGTCATGTCGCCTCCCCTGCGCTCGCTTGCCTGCGAGCTTGGTGACGCAACACTAGCACATTCGCGAGGATGGAAAGCCGCGCTGTGGTGCGCGGAATATTCCGCGTGACGGCTACTCGGCGGCCTGCAGCACCACCGGGCGCGGCGGGCGCGCGATCCAGCCGTCGACGAAGTGCTTCAGCCAGGCGCGTTCGGCCACGTCGTATACGGCGCGTTCGGCGAAGTGCTGATGGCGCGGCTGGGCGCCGGGCTGGTCCATCCGTACGCAGCCACGCGTGGTCCAGCGATGCATCATCGCGTAGGTCACGTCGGGATGAAACTGGATGCCGAAGGCATTGCCAAGCTGGAACGCCTGCACCGGAAAGTCGTCGCCGGCGGCAAGCAGCTCGGCGCCATCGGGTAGCTCAAATCCCTCGCCGTGCCAGTGATAGACCCGCGCCGGCCAGTCCGGGCAGAGCGCGCGGCCTGCCGCCGTCGGCCTGATCGGATAGTAGCCGACTTCGACGCGGCCTTCCGCATGCGACGCGACCTCAGCGCCAAGCTGCCGCGCCAGCATCTGAGCGCCGAGGCAGATGCCTAAGAACGGCCGCTGCTCGCGCAGGGGAATTTCGATCCAGTCGATCTCGCGTCGCACGTAGTCGTCGGGATCGTTGGCGCTCATCGGGCCGCCAAAGATCACCGCGCCGGCATGTTCGTCGAGGCTCTCCGGCAAGGCGTCGCCGAAGCGCGGACGGCGGATATCCAGGGAATAGCCCAGCGCGCGCAAGGCATTTCCGATCCGGCCGGGGGTCGACGTCTCCCGGTGCAGCACGACCAGCACCGGCCGCAACAGGGCCGGATCCGGCGGCGTGACCGCGGCCAGCCTCCGGCATGCGAAGGGCACCACGACACGGGCTTGGTCCGACCGGAACGACATTGCCTTTGCTAGAATTCGGCCTCTGCTTAAGGATTCGACACGTAAGCGACGATCATAGGTAAGTGATTCTTAATTTCGTGTGAGTTCGAGCGCGCTCAGGCGAAATTTCGAAGCAAATCGCGGGCCAGAGACGGCCCCGGGCTGATCGAAGGCTCCGGTTTTTGGTCTTACGCATTGTCCTCACGCGAACCGGCGCCGATTCGCTCGAAAACGCGCCGAAGCCGAATGCGGGATCAGCGCTTGCGGAGCTGGAAGCCGCCAACCGCGGTCAGAATGAAGGAGCGCGGGAACAGACGGAGCAGGAACGGGACGAGCTTGATGAACGGGCCGGGCAGGACCGCGCGCTTGTTGGCCATCAGCCCGCGATAGGCCTGCCGGGCGACCTCGGCCGGCGCGACGTCAAGAATCGCCGAATCGAAGCCGGGCGCGAATCCGGCCCGCTTCTGGAATTCCGACGGCACCGGGCCGGGGCACACCACGGTGACGCGCACCCCCTTCGGCGCGAGCTCACAGCGCAGCGCCTCGGAGAACGACAACACATAGGCCTTGGTGGCGTAATAAACCGCCATGCCCGGCCCCGGCAGGAATCCCGCAATAGAGCCGAGATTAAGGATGCCGCCGCGGTTACGGATCAGCTGATCGGCAAAGCGCAGCGACAGATCGGTCAGCGCACGGATATTCACCGCGATCATGTTGAGCTGCTCGGCCCGGTCGCGCGTGATGGCGAGGCCGAACAGGCCGAAGCCGGCATTGTTGACGAGATATTCGACCTCGACCCCGGCGTCCGCCAGAGCCGCCGCGATCTTGTCGCCGGCATCGATCTCCTGGAGATCACAGGGAATCACGATCGGCGCGGCCCCGCCCTTGCCGCCGAGCTCGTCGGCCAGCGCCTTCAGGCGATCTGCCCGTCGCGCCACCAGCGCCACACGGTGACCGTTCGATGCAAATACGCGCGCCAGTTCGGTGCCTATGCCCGCCGATGCCCCGGTTATCAGCGTCACACGCTCGGTCACGATTCAAACTCTTATTTCAAATTGCCGCGAGGTTACGAACTGGGGCGACGAGAGCATAGGCTTGCGGTGCGACGCAAGCCGTCCGTAAGCATTTTGCCATGCTGAGGTGTGCCGTTTTCGAAGTGAAACGCAGGGTTTTCAGGCTTATCGCTCGCGATGGCGACAAATCGTGCCCCAGATTAAAGTTTCGTCATCTGCGATACCGGCACGACTGTGGCCGCACGAACACGGCAGGCGTGTCAGATTGCCGCGTCTGCCGTTCCCCAAGGCCCCTTGGGCAGGGCCGCCTGCTGCTCGGCGACACGGTGTTTCAGATCGAGGCGATCGCGCGAGGAAACGGCGAGCAGGTCGGCGGCGCGCCAGACCA
Source organism: Bradyrhizobium erythrophlei (assembly GCF_042430365.1). Taxonomy (GTDB): domain Bacteria; phylum Pseudomonadota; class Alphaproteobacteria; order Rhizobiales; family Xanthobacteraceae; genus Bradyrhizobium; species Bradyrhizobium erythrophlei. Next base: position 144,213 of record NZ_JBHMET010000154.1, on the reverse strand, counting down.
CATTGTCCTCGAACTCGCTGACCTGGCCGTCGGCGTAGACCAGCTCCCACATCATCTCGACGATGCGCAGCCGGCACTCCTCATTCACCGAGCGCATGATCACGCTGGTAAAGTGATAGAGATCGACTGCTTCGCCCTCGACCCGCGTTGCGGACGCGATCAACCTGTCGGCGGTGCCGGGATCGAGCTTGAATCGGCTTTCGATCAGGCCGTGTAGCTTGCGCTTCTCGACCTCGGTCGGCTCGCCATCGAGCGAGACGACGTGAACGAGCAGCGCGGTCGCGGCCAGGCGATAATCGCCCTCGTCGAACGTCCGGTCAGCCTGCGCGTCGGGGGAGACGATATCGGCAATGAATTGGCGAAGTCCGTCGAGCATCGTGTGTCTATCGATTGAAGCCTGATGAAATGTTTCCGGCGTGAAACACATATGGCGTGGAAACACAACCGGCGCAATCGACGCGGGCTCCGGAGAGCGCATTACGTTTTGGCAATAACACCATCGCGTGATGCGGAGGACCAGCCCAGGCATGACGCATTCAAGCCGCTTGAGCGCGTCTGCCGGCTATCAAGGTATCTCGTACACCACGAGCTTGTCGGCGATGCCGCGCAGCGCCGCTTCCTTCTGGATCGGCCTGATCGCGGCGCGATCGAGAATGCCGGCGACCTCGGGCGATTCCATCACCGGCTGGGTAAGATGAATTTCCTGTGACGTCGATAAGCTCTGCACCCGCGCCGCGATGTTCACGGTCTGGCCGAAATAGTCCTGCCGCTCGTTGAGCATCACCGCAAGGCAGGGACCTTCGTGGATGCCGATCTTGACGATCAGATCCTCCTTGCCGCGCTCGGCGTTGAGCTTCGCCATCGCCGCGCGCATCCGCAAGCCAGCAGACAGCGCGTGCTCGGGCTTGATGAAGGTCGCCATCACGGCGTCGCCGATCGTCTTCACGACGGCGCCGCGCTCGGATGCGATGATGTCGAGCAATGCGTGGAAATGCGCGCGCACCAGATCGAAGGCGGCGAGATCGCCGACACGCTCATAGAGCGCGGTCGATCCCTTCAGGTCGGTGAACAGGAACGTTAGCGCCGTGATCTTCAGCCGCTGGTCGACATTGAGATTGTCGGCCTTGAAGACGTCGCGGAAGGTCTGGTTCGACAGCATCCGCTTTGCCGTCAGGATCGGCTTGCGTTTGCCTAGCAATTTGTGCAGCGGGTCGCCCGCGATCCAGACCGAGGGCAGCACACGAACGTCGGCCTGATTCTCCAGTGAGAGCCGCAGCGGCCCGGGTCGCATCGTAGAGGTGCCGGTCGGCGCCTGCAGCTTGTTGAATGCGATCGAAAATTGCTGGCGCTCGGTGGTCGGCTCGCCCTCGACGGAGAAGAAGTGCGCGGAATGCGTCACCGGCTCGAACACGATGACGAATTGATTGGGCAGATTGAGCGACAGAATTGCCTTCTCACCGGGCGGCAGCTCGAGCCCCTCGAGCGTCACCTCGTTGATCAACGTCGACAGCGACTCCTCGTTGAGGTCGATGCCCGAACTCCAGAACATCTGCCGGAAGTATTCCCAGATCGGTAGCGAATTGGGATCGTGCGCGGCGATACGGCGGACGCGCGGGCTGACGGTGAAGGCGACCTCGACAAGCTCGTCGACGGAAGCCTCATAACCCGCCGCGCACAGCGCGCAATTGTAGTCGTCGTGGCGCAGCGACTTCAGCGTCGAATGCGCGTCGAGCACGCCGCCGCAGCCGGGACAGAGCACGTTCCAGCTCATGTCGAACAGGCCGAGCCGCGACGCATGCAGGAAGCCGGAGATCACCTTCTCCTGGTCGAGCCCGGCGCGGCGCGAGAAATCCAGCAGGTTGATGCGATTGAGGTCGCGATCATGTCCCTCGGCAATCAGCCGCTCGATGGCATCGACGACGGCCGGATCGGCGGTCTGTCTGAGGACTGCGAACTGGGCCTGTGTATCGCTCATGGTGAGGACCTAGATGAGCATTCGGAAAGGTCCGCGCAAGTGTTTTCAGCGCGGTGTGATCGCAAACATCGGCGAGCGGTCCGGCTGCGTCGTCACCACGCCGATCGGCAGCACCGGCTCCTTGTCCGCCAGCGCGACGCGGAAGGCACCGATGATCTTTGCCAGCGCCAGCGTCGCCTCGACCAGCGCGAAATGCGCGCCGATGCAGACGCGCGCGCCGACGCCGAACGGAAGATAGGCGAAACGGTCGGGCGGCGGTCCCGTCATGAAGCGCTGCGGCACGAACGCGTTCGGATCGCGCCACAGCTTTTCATGCCGGTGCAACAGCCAGGGCGCGATCAGGATCACGTCGCCCTTCCTGACCGGTCGGCCCGCGACCGTGTCCGGCCCCCCCGCCGCGCGTGCGATCAGGAATGCCGGCGGATACAGCCGCATCGTCTCGTCCATCACCGCACGGGTGAATTTCAGCCGTTCGATGTCCGGCGTGCCGGCTGCTGCCACGCTCCGCACTTCCGCCGCGACTTGCTCCTGGGTCGCGGGATCGAGCGCGAGCAGATAGAGCGCCCAGAACAGCGCGGTCGCGGTGGTCTCGTGGCCGGCGAGGATCATGGTCGCGACCTGGTCGCCGAGCTGGTCGTCGGTGAAGGCCACGCCGGTTTCGGGATCGCGGGCTTCTCCCATCAGGTCGAACAGGTCGCGCGCAGGCGCGTTGTCGTTTTTCCCCGCGGCACGGCGCTCGGCCATCAGCATGCCGACGAACGCGGTCCAGCGCTTGCGGAACCGAGCGCGGCGGAAATCCTGCGGGCTTGGCCAGTTCAGCGGCAGCAGCAGGTCGAGCATATGCGGCCGTGCCAGCGTCTCGCCATACTCCATCACGAAGTCGCGCAGCGCCGCGCCGTGACGATCCATGCCGAACGAGAACATGGTGCGACCGGCGATCTCGAGCGTCATGCGCTGCATTGCCTCGCGCAGGTCGACCGGGCCATTGCTCGCGGCGTTCAGCTTGGCGATCGTCTCGTCGATCGCCGAGACCATGTAGGGCACGAGTGTCGTCACCGCGCGCGGCGTGAACGCCGGCGCCAGCGTACGGCGCTGATGCTTCCAGGCGCGGCCTTCTGCGATCAGCAAGCCTTCGCCAAGCATCGGGCGCAGCACGCGGATGCCGGCCGGCGTACGGGTGTAGTTCTCGTAGTTGTCGACCAGCACATGCCGGATCGCATCCGGCGTGTTGAGGATGAAGCTCGAGCGACCGAAGAAGCGACCCTGAAGGATGTCCTCCTCATAGGCGCGCTGGGCCCAGGTCTCGATCGGGCTTTTGCGCATCGCCCGCATCCGCCCGAACGCGGTCATGCTGTCGGGCGCGCGCGGCGGGGTCGGCGGCACCAGGGGCCGCCGCGTGAGCGTCATGTCGTAGACTTCGGCTATGCTCATGGCCCTCGCTCCAGCCCCTCGCGACAATGGATTCAGGCACCCGATCCCGGCGCCTTGAAGGCGGGTGGACCGATAGAAAAGCTAGTAAGTCAGCTCGGCCACCGCAATCCGGTTTTCCGACGCCGGCCAGGCCCGCGCGACGATCCGCTCCTCGTTGAAGATGGCAACCACCGGACGGCCGGCCTCGGCGGCGGGCAGCCGCAAGGTCGTGACCGAATCCGTCGGCACGCCCGGTTTCACGTCCGCCGGCTCCTTGCCGTCGAGCAGCACAACATCGCGCGGCAGGCCGAAATAGCCGCGCGGCCGCGACATCAGCACCACGGCGCCGGCGCCTGCATCGGCGGCCCCAAGCGGCCGCGCGGCGCGCAGATGCACGATGTCGGAGGAGCGCGGGAATGGCGAGCGGTAGATATGCGTGGTCACCGCGCCCGGCGAGGCCAACACGATCTCAAGCGACCAGCCGGGATCGACCTGCGCCGGACCCCAGCGGCCGTCGGCGCCGGTCTGCGAGCTGTGAACCGGCCCGCCCATCCGTTCGCCGGTCTCAGTCGACACATGATAGACGTCGACGGACGCACCCGACACCGGACGGTTGGTCTGCACGCCGCCCGGCGTGCCCGTGACCAGGCCGCTGAGCCTGACTATCGTCTCCGGCACGATCTCGATTCGCGACGGCTCGCGGCCGGCAATGAATTTGTAGATCTCGCGGAAGGCGCGCGGATGGAACGCGGTCTCGCGATGATCGACCGCGCCGAGCACCAGATTGGTCGCGCCCTTCAGCGCCGTGCCGTCGGTGGTGACATTGGTTGGCGTGCCCGCCTTGCCGACAAAGCGGCCGTCGGCCTGCGCATATTTGTCGAGCCCGTCGCTGCGCAGTGTCAGAAACGCGGTACCCGCCGTCACCTCGCTGTCGCCGTCGTTCAAGCCACGCAGGAACGGGCCGCGGCCGTTGAATTCGTTGCCGAGCCCGTCGTCCCATGCGTAGACGCCATGATTGGGCGTGCCGCACAGGACGGCATGGCTGACATCGCCGCCACCGCCGCTCTTGATGTAGTTGCGAATGGCGTTGCCGCCGCGCGAATTGCCGACCAGCGCGACGCGCGCGGCGCCGGTCGTCTGCTTCAATTCCTTGATCGCCTCGCCAAGCTCGCGGCGCGCATCCTCGGTCGAGGAGCGGCCCGCCTGCTCGACCTTGTCGTCATTGCGCGCCAATGGATCCGTGAAGTTGATCGCGAACAGCCGCTCGCGCTGCACACCGTTGGATTCCATCCGCCAGATCGTCGTCACCCAGAGCGGCGCCTGATCGCCATTGCCGTGCACGAACAGGATCGGCGGGATGTCGACCGCCGGCGCCGCCTGAGCCGTCTGTGCCCATGCTGGGGTATCGAAATAGCCTCCCAGCAGCGACAGGGCTCCGGCCCCCTTCAGAAGCGTCCGGCGCGATAGGTCCATTATTTCCTCCCCCAGGCTTTTCAGTACTTTAGCTGTGCCCTAAGCCGGCGAACAGTGCCGTAACTACTGGACAGGACAAGCTTTTCGCAGGCATTTGTTGATCCAGCCGGAATCATCAGCAAGCCATAGCAGGCCAAACGGGACCGGATATGACCCAACCGCCGAAACGTACCGACAGTATCACTGCACCGTTACGGCACTCAATTTTCAGGCGGATCTGGCTCGCCAGCCTGCTGTCCAACCTCGGCATCCTGATCCAGGGCGTCGGCGCGGCCTGGGCGATGACCCAGATGACGTCGTCGGCCGACAAGGTCGCGCTGGTGCAGACCGCCTTGATGCTGCCGGTGATGCTGATCTCGATGCCCGCAGGCGCGATCGCCGACATGCATGACCGCCGCATCGTCGCGATGGTGTCGCTGGCGATCGCGCTCGTAGGCGCCACCGCGCTCACGATGCTGGCCTGGTTCAACCTGGTGACGCCGAACATCCTGCTCGCGCTGTGCTTCGTCGTCGGCTGCGGCATGGCGCTGTTCGGCCCGGCCTGGCAATCCTCGGTCAGCGAACAGGTGCCGGCGGAAACGCTGCCGGCCGCGGTCGCGCTCAACGGCATCAGCTACAACATCGCGCGCAGCTTCGGCCCGGCGATCGGCGGCATTGTGGTCGCGACCGCAGGCGCCGTGGCCGCGTTCGCGGCGAATGCGGTGCTCTATCTTCCGCTTCTCGTCGTGCTGTTCCTGTGGGAGCGCGCCAGCGAGCCATCGCGGCTGCCGCGCGAGCGGCTCAACCGCGCCATCGTCTCCGGCGTGCGCTACATCACCAATTCGCCGTCGATCAAGATCGTGCTGACCCGCACCATGGTCACCGGCATCATCGGCGGCTCGGTCTCGGCGCTGATGCCGCTGGTGGCGCGCGACCTCCTGCATGGCGGCGCGCAGACCTACGGCATCATGCTCGGCGCCTTCGGCATGGGTGCGGTGATCGGCGCGCTCAATATCAGCGAGGTGCGCCGCCGCCTCAGCGGCGAAGCCGCGATCCGCGCCTGTGCGCTATCGATGGCGGGCGCAATCGCAGCAGTCGCATTGAGCACGCAGCCGGTGATCACGGCGGCGGCGCTGGTGATCGCCGGCGCGGTGTGGATGCTCGCGGTGGCGCTGTTCAATATCGGCGTGCAGCTATCCGCGCCGCGCTGGGTCGCGGGCCGTTCGCTCGCGGCGTTCCAGGCTGCGATCGCCGGCGGCATCGCGATCGGAAGCTGGGGCTGGGGCCATCTCACCGACGTCGCCGGCGTCGAGACCGCGCTGTTGATTTCAGCCGGCCTGATGGTCCTGTCGCCGCTGCTCGGCATCTGGCTCAGGATGCCGCCGGTCGGCGCGCGGAACGAGACTGCGACCGAGGCGCTCGCCGATCCCGAGGTGCGGCTGCAACTCAAGGGCCGCAGCGGACCGCTGGTGGTCGAGATCGAATATCGCGTGGCACAGGACAAGGCCCGCGCCTTCCACAATGTGATGCTGGAGGTGCAGCTCAGCCGCCAACGCAACGGCGCCTATGGCTGGTCGATCGCGCGCGACATCGCCGATCCCGAACTCTGGACCGAGCGCTACCACTGCCCGACCTGGCTCGACTTCCTGCGCCAGCGCAACCGCGCCACCCAGATCGAGCGCGAACTGCACCAGAAGGCGGCAGACTTCCACATCGGCAGCGAGCCGGTGCGGGTGCGCCGGATGCTGGAGCGTCCGTTCGGATCGGTGCGCTGGAAGGACGAAACCCCGGACCGCGCCGCCAACGAGGTCATCCCGGTGGTCGCGACCGCGGCGGGCAGCAGCACGTAGCCTCTCAGCGTCATTCCGGGGCGCGCGTATTCGCGCGACCCGTTGGCGATGGCCCGGAATGACGGCGGTGGCTTTTACTGTCCGTGATCGATCAGCGTCTGCTGGCACGCCTTGCTCAGCCGGGCGCGATTTTGCTTCAGGCAGGCCAAAACGACCTGGTCGCCCTCACTGAGATGGGCGCGGCAGAACCGCGACGCGTCCCGCGTGCAGGCATCACGCCCCTGCTGCGCCGACGCAGCCGACGCCACCAGAACCAGCGGAACGGCAAAAACCAGAAACTTGACCATCTTTCAAAGTCTCTAAGAAAACGCGGCGCCGGGTTCTATAGCGTTTCGAGGCGCCGAAGAAGCTTGAAACGACCAGGCCGGCGGCGAGCTCCTGCCCGGCCGCCCGTTCCGGGATTAGACTGCGGCTCGTCGCCGCAGGCCGACCGGGATCGATGCGGTGCCGCAATTATTGTTCGGCAACCTTGCGCGATCGCGCGGCCAGGTCACGGTCCATGACCACGCGACAGCCGCTGCTCAACTCCGTGCGGTGCTTGATCATACAGGCGGTGATCTTTGGAATGTTCGGGATCTCCGAGCTGCAGAGGCGGAACGCATCGCCCGTGCACATTTGCTGCGCTTCGGCGCTGAAAGCGAAGCTTGCCGTCGAGGACAGCGCGGAAATAACAGCCGCAAAAGCCAACGCGACACTGGCCCTGCGAACTCGGCTCCCAAGAACCTGGCTCCTGAAGACGGTGGTCATGATCGGCTCCCATTGGCACCGCCGGAGGCGGGCCCGCTGTTTGACCGTCCGATCATGCGCCGCGGCGTGCCACCCGACTGTGACGGTCATCACGCAAGGATAAGGCGCTCTTTTTCTTGAGCTCCCGGCCCCGCGTTGGGACCGCGTTAAGACCTTGTTGGCATTAATCGCTCGTTACGGATGTGGCGTACTCAGCGTTCCCAGAAAGTGTGTAGCGATGCGTAATGCGTTAGGCCTGATGCTGGCCAGTGTTGTAGCGGCAGTCGTGATCGCCGGAGTGTGGTTCTGGACCTCCTCCCCGCGCGCCGACGCGGCTGCCCCCCAAACCGTGGCCGCCCGGGCGGCCGATCCGCTTCCCGCACAGGCGGCGAAGCCAGCCAAGGACGACGTCGACGTCACCGCCGCGCTGTCGAAGCGCGCCGAGGCGGCCCCCGCACCGGCGCCGGCGCCAGCGCCCGTGGCGGCCGCACCCAAGGCGGCCTGCGCCAATCCCGATGCGCTCGGCGTCAGCCGCACCGTCGTGGTCGATACAACCGGCGGCCCAGGCTTTGGCTTCCTGCAGTACAAGCAGTTCGACTTCCTGACCGACAAGGAGGTCCTGCTGACCTTCGATGACGGTCCGTGGCCGACCACGCCCGCCGTGCTCAAGGCGCTGGCGGATGAGTGCACCAAGGCGGTGTTCTTCCCGATCGGCCTGCACACCACCTACCACCCCGACATCCTCCGGCAGGTCGCAGCCGCAGGCCACACGATCGGTGCGCACACCTGGTCGCACGCGCATCTCGCCAGCAAGAAGCTCAGCGAGCAGCAGGCCAAGGACGAGATCGAGAAAGGTTTTAGCGCCGTGAAGATGGCGCTGGGCAGCAATCCTGCGCCGTTCTTCCGCTTCCCAGCGTTGGCGCACACACCGGCGACGCAGGCCTATCTCGGCACCCGCAACATCGCGATGTTCTCGGTCGACGTCGATTCCAACGACTTCAAGTCCTCTAGCGCCGAGCAGGTGATCCAGAACGTGATGACCAAGCTCGACAAGCAGGGCAAAGGCATCATCCTGATGCACGACCTGCAGAAGCACACCGCGCAGGCGCTGCCGACCCTGCTGCGCCGGCTGAAGGCCGGCGGCTACAAGGTGGTCGCGATGCGGGCCAAGACCACGCTCGAGACGCTGCCCGAATACGACGCGATGATGGTGAAGAACGAGAAGGTTCCGACCGCATCGAGCCGCCCGGTGGGCAGCGTCGTGCAGACGGTGTCGGATTAGGGTTCTGTCCGTCATTTGCGGACATTTCCGCGGTAACAAAAGCGCCCCTAGAGAAATCCAGGGGCGCTTTTGCTTTCGAGCTATCAGCAAGCGACGTCGGGTGCGCTCGGTGATGATGCGCCCTTGGGTCCAGCGTGTGTAGAGACGCCTGTGCCGCCGTTTCGGCGATCATGGACGGCGAGGTGACCGCGGGAGCGGATGCGGTGACGCACGAGCAGTTGAACCCGTGACGCTCTCCTACGCTTCAAGCGCAACGATCCGCATCCTTGTCTGGGGCGGACGGTCCTTTAATCTTTGGGGACGACCCGTTACGGATGTCTCCGGGCCGGACAGGCGAAGAGTGGTGCCGCAAGAGGGATTCGAACCCCCGACCCCGTCATTACGAATGACGTGCTCTACCGACTGAGCTATTGCGGCGGACCGTTCGGCAACTGCCTTGAAAGGCGTGCCACCTGATATCGGGCATGGCCCCGATTGGCAAGGAAAACGCGGTTACCTGACCGCCCTTCAACTGCCCCAGCGTGACAAAAATCCGCGCCAGCCGCCGGCCTGGGCCTTGGGCGGGCCGATTTGTTCCGCGAATTCGTCGCGAATGCCGTCCTCATCGACCCCGGGGTCGTCAGGGGCTCGAATGATGGGAATGACCGCCGGAATCGGCGCCGCGGCCGGCTTGGCGAGGTCGGCCCGGGCCCGGAACAGGGGTGCCGGCGCGGGAGGCGCTGATTCGGCAGGAGGAGCCGGCGCGTCGGGAACCGGCTGAGCGTCGACGGCAGCCGGCGGGGCATTGTCCTGGGCCGCGGGCGCCGCTGATCCGGCCGGGTGCATCTCGACCGGGTTGGCTTCGACCGGCTCAACGGGCTTGGCGGGAGGTGGCGGATCGGTTGCCACTTCCTTCGGCGGCTCGACCCGGCGCGGGGCCAGCATCGCCTCCTCGAACGGCGACGGCTCGATTGCGCTGGCCTTGTCGGACGGCAGCGCGGCAACCGGCGTCTGCCATTGGAAGGCGTCGAGCCGGCCGGTGACCGGCGAGACCGGGCGCCAGCGGTCCGAGACATAGCCGTCCGCGGTCCAGACCGGATCGTGCAGCGCGCGCACCGCGCGCAAGGTCCAGGCTCGCGCCCGGCCGCTGTCGCCATGCTCGGTGCGCTCGATCTCCGCCATCAGCAGCGCGACGCGCTGGGTCGGCGTCGCGATGAACGGCTCGAGCGCGGCGCGTGCCTTGGCAAACTCGGACGCATCGATCGCGGCGCGCGCGATCGCCAGCGCGCCCTCGATATGGCCTGATGTCTTGGCCGCCAGCGTCTCGACCCGCACCAGGCGCTGGCGCGCGGAATCGCCGAGCCGCACATGCGCATAGGCGTCGGCGAGATCGGGATGCGGCTGCGCCAGCCAGGCAGCTTCGACGATCCGCATCGCGCGGCGCACCTGGTGCGCCTCGCTCTCGAATTTGCTCGCGAGCACCGCCGCCGGGATCAATGTCGGCGAAAGCTTGATCGCCTCCATCGCGCTATCGCGAGCGAGATCCCGATCGACATTTTCCAGCTCCATTGCGCGCGCCGTCAGCAGCACGCCGCGCTGCCGTCGATAGGTCGCCTTGTCGATCAGGCCCGAGCTCTGGTTGTTGTCGAGGATCGACAGCGCGCCGGCCCAATCGCCCTTGGCGCAGCAGAAGCCGAGCACGGCATGCGAGGCCCATGACGAGGACGGCGCCAGCTTCAGCGCTTCCTCCGCGATCATCACGGCAGCCACTGGATCATCGGCGCGCTGCGCTTCGATGAACAGGCCGCGCAGGCCGAGCAGCCGCGTGTCCTCGCGCTCCGCCATCGCACGGAAGGCGCGTTGCGCGCCGGCGCGATCGCCGTCGAGCTGCGCCGATTGCGCGTGCAGCAACAGCGTCAGCGGATCGTGGCCGGCATGGCGCCGCGCCACCTCGGCATGCTCGCGGGCGGCCGACGAATCGCCGTGGCCGATCGCGAGCAGGCCTTGCGTGATGGCGTGGCGGCCCCGCGCGTGGCGCCGCTCGCGCCTGCCACGGCGGATGCGCCTAGGCACATTCCACACCGCCCACAGGATCGCCCCGACAAACATTGCAGCCAAGACGACAATACCGAGCAGAAGCATTGGCTGCTTGGACGTCAGACGCAAGCCGCCCCATGACATCACGAGATCGCCAGGCTGATCGACCACCCAGGCCGCGCCCGCCGCAGCGAGCGCGATCAGCAGCAGAAACAGAATGATGCGGATCATCAAGGACCTATTGATTGACCGAGGCGAGCGACGCCATCGCAGCGTCGGCGAATTTGCGGGAGGCGGCAAGCGCGGCCCTGCGCGCCTCCACCTTGTCGATCCAGCCCTGCGCGGCCGTCCGATCGGACGCCGGCAGCGACTTCAACTCACGCTCGGCCAATGCGAGATCGTTGTGCAGGGCGGCCGTGGTGACGCGCGCAACGATGCTGCCGCGATCGGTGCCTGTGGCATCGGTCCGTTCGATGCGGACGAGCTTGGACGCGCCGGCCTGCAGGCGATCGACGAGGCCCGCGCCGGTTGTCGCCGCCTCTGGCGGCGGCGGTGCAAGCTTTGGCACGATCTCGAGCAATTCGCGGCAGAGCGCATTCGGGTTCGGCACACCGGATGCGGCGAAGGCCTCGAGCGGCTTGAGCTTGTCGGCGTCGTCGGCGAGCGCCTTGGCCGCGGCGAGCGCGGAGACGAAGGGATCGCCATGGCGGACCGCGACGTCGAGCAGCGATGCCGCCACCACGCGGCGCAGCGGCGCGTCATCGGAGGGTTTCGCATCGGCCTTGCTGTCCGCGATCTTGCTGTCCTGCTTCGCGATCTCGGCGTTCTGCGCCTTCACGGCGCTCTCGATCTTCTCGATGCGCGCCGTGATGCCCGACAGATCCGGCGCCGCGGCGCCGCCGCTGGGCGCCGCCTTCACCTCGTTGATCGCTGCGGCAAGCTTGTCCGATTGCGAGCGCGTGCCGGCAAGTTCGCTGCGCAGTGCCGCGATCGATTTATCAAGCGCGTCGAGCCGCGCCGCTGTGGCAGGATCGCCCGCTTGTGCAGCGGGCTTGCCGAGCTTCTGCTCGAGGCCGGCGACGCGCGCGGTGAGATCGTCGATCGCGGCGGCATTGAGCTGGGGCGCGGGCGCGGATGCCGGCGGCACCGCAGGCCAGCCGAGCAGCCAGCCGACACCGATCACGAGCGCCGCAGCCACCGCACCCGATACCGGCGCGACCACCCAGGGCGAGACCGGCCGTGACGGCTCCGTGGCGGCTGCCGCCGGGACGGGTTCGGGGGCTGGCTCTGGCTCCGGCGCAGCCTCGGGCTCGGTCGTTTCGACGGATGGTTTGGCCGCCTCGGCCGAGGCGGACGCCTCGCTCGAGACATCGGTGGCCTGAAGCTCGATGGTCGGCGGCGCGCGCTTGGGCCGGGCGGAATCCGGCGATGGTCCAGTGTCCTCAGGCCTGTCTTCAACCATCGCGGGGGTCCTCAAACTAGTCGCGGCACATTGTATCAGAATCGGCCCGGGTTCTTAGAGCACGAAACAAGGCATTGGCTAACACCATGTTCAAACGAAGGAATCATGCGCGTCAGGACCGCAAGGTGCGGCTGAGCGCATCCAGCAGGGCGTTTTCGTCCGTCGACGCCGCCACCACCACGTGGGAGGCGCCCGCATCGTGGAGGACGGCGGCGACCGACGCTGAAATGCAGCATTGCGGCAGCGCCAAGGCCGAAATCTCGACGCCGCCGGCCCGCGCCGCCGCCAGGAAGGCCCGCGCGCTGCGGCGAGAATAATGCAGCACCGCCGTGATCTCGTTCGCCATGAACGCGTCGCAGATCTCGCGCGGAAAGCTTTCGACCGGCGCCATCCGGTAGGTGGTGTGGGTGACGACCGCAAATCCCTTCTCGCCCAACTCGCCCGCAAGGTCGCGCGAAAGATCGGCGCCGGCGAGGTAAAGCAGGGTCGCCGCTTTCCTCAACTGCCCCGCCTTGACGCGCGCGACGATGAGATCGCGTAGCGCGCCGGCGTCGCCCTTGGCCGCGATCACCGCGCCGAAGCCGGCGATGCGCGCGGCGTCGGCGCTGTGGGCCCCGACCGCGAACACCGGCAGTGCGAGCAACCGGCTGCCGGCGAGATCGATCGCGCGCAGCGCATTGGCGCTGGTCACGATGACGCCGTCATATTCAGCCTCGGAATCGTCATGAAACGGCAGCGGCTCGAAACGCAGCATCGGGGCTGATAGCGCGGCAAAGCCTCGCGCGTGCAGACTGGCCAGCGTTGCTTCATTGTCGTGATGCGGACGGGTGACGAGGACGGCCACGGTCAGGGCTCCAGCCGCACGAAATGGGGGTTCGCTACCGATTGCACTTTGAGACCTCGCAATGCTACGTCGGGAGCATGTCTCAAGCGATAGCACAAGGGCCGAAATTGGGTAACGAACCACCGATGCTGGTGTTGGGGATCGAGACCACCTGCGATGAAACCGCAGCCGCCGTGGTCGAGCGCCAGGCCGACGGGTCGGGGCGGATCCTCTCCAACATCGTGCGCTCGCAGACCGACGAGCACGCCCGTTTCGGCGGCGTGGTGCCGGAGATCGCGGCGCGCGCCCATGTCGACCTGCTCGACGGCATCGTCGCGAGCGCAATGAAGGAGGCCGGCACAGGCTACGCGCAATTGTCGGCGGTCGCCGCAGCCGCCGGGCCCGGCCTGATCGGCGGGGTGATCGTCGGACTGACCACCGCGAAGGCGATCGCGATGGTGCACAACACGCCGCTGATCGCGGTGAACCATCTCGAGGCGCATGCGTTGACGCCGCGGCTGACCTGCGCGCTGGCGTTTCCCTACTGCCTGTTCCTGGCCTCCGGCGGCCACACCCAGATCGTCGCCGTGGTCGGCGTCGGCGAATATGTGCGCCTCGGCACCACGGTTGACGATGCGATGGGCGAAGCCTTCGACAAGGTCGCCAAGATGCTCTCGCTGCCCTATCCGGGCGGGCCGCAGGTCGAACGCGCGGCCGAGGGCGGCGACGCCAAGCGCTTTGCGTTTCCGCGCCCGATGCTCGGCCGGCCGGACGCCAATTTCTCGCTGTCGGGACTGAAGACCGCGGTTCGCAACGAAGCAAGCCGGCTGACGCCGCTGGAGCCGCAGGACATCAGCGATCTCTGCGCGAGCTTCCAGGCTGCGGTGCTGGAATCGACCGAGGATCGCCTGAGCGTCGGGCTGAAATTGTTTCAGGAGCGGTTCGGTGCGCCGCGGGCGCTGGTCGCGGCCGGCGGTGTTGCCGCCAACCACGCCATCCGCGGTGCGTTGCAGGATGTCGCGGCCAGGGCACAGACCACGTTGATCATCCCGCCGCCGGCGCTCTGCACCGACAATGGCGCGATGATCGCCTGGGCCGGCGCCGAGCGGATGGCGATCGGCCTGACCGATACGATGGATGCGCCGCCGCGCGCCCGCTGGCTGCTCGATGCCAACGCCAAGGCGCCGGCCGGCTTCGCCAACAGCCGCGCTGCGTATTAACTCACGGTACCGCCGATGCCCGCGCAAATGTCAGTCAGCGTGATCGGAGCCGGTGCCTGGGGCACGGCGCTGGCCGGTGTCGCGGCGCGCGCCGGACGCAGCGTCACGCTGTATGCGCGCAATCCCGAGCATGCGGCGCTGATCGAGGCGACGCGCGTCAATCCGAGGCTGGCCGGCGTGCGGCTCGATCCCGGCATCACCGTGACCTCTGATATCGCGGCCGCCGCACGCGCGGAATTGATCCTGGCCGCGACGCCCGCGCAGCATTTGCGCGGCGCCGTCAGTCACCTTGCACCGCATGTCGCATCGGGCACGCCCGTGATCGCCTGCGCCAAGGGCATCGAGCACGGCACGCACAAATTCATGACCGAGGTGATCGCTGAAGCGGCACCGCAGGCGACGCCCGCCATCCTGTCGGGGCCGAGCTTCGCCGACGACGTCGCCCGCGGGCTGCCGACCGCGGTGACGCTCGCTGCCAAGGATGAAGCGCTCGCGGGCCGCCTGGTGCAGGCGCTGGGTTCGGCGACCTTCCGGCCCTATCACACGACCGACGTGCGCGGCGTCGAGATCGGCGGCGCGGCAAAGAACGTGCTGGCGATCGCTGCCGGCATCGTCGAGGGCCGCCAGCTCGGTGCCTCCGCGCTAGCCGCGCTGACCACGCGCGGCTTCAGCGAGCTCGCCCGACTGGGCCGTGCCTGCGGCGCGCGCGCCGAAACGCTGTCGGGACTCTCCGGGCTTGGCGATCTCATCCTGAGCTGCTCGACCGCGCAATCGCGCAATTTCGCGCTCGGCATCGCGCTCGGCCGCGGCGAAGCGGCCCCCAGCGGCAAGCTCGCCGAAGGCGCCTTCACCGCGCCGGTGCTGGTCGAGCTGGCCGCTTCGCGCAACGTCGACATGCCGGTCTCGCAGGCGGTGGCGGCGATCCTTGGCGGCAAGCTGACCGTCGATGCCGCGATCGAGGGCCTGCTGACGCGGCCGTTCAAGGCGGAAGAGTAGTTACCGCGACGATCAACCCGCGGTCACGAAGTTGACGAGATCCTGCAGCCCAGACCCGATCCCGTCAGGCACCACGCCAAGCTCCTCGACGGGCGCACTCGCGCGATTGACCCAGAAGGTCGGATAGCCGAACCATTTCGCGCCGGCGGCGTCCCACCCGGCGAATGCAGCAAACACAATCTCCTCCTTGCGCACGCCGAACGCGTCGAGCCCCATCTGATAGGCGCGGGCATCCGGCTTGAAGGCCTGAACCTTGTCGGTGCTGAGGTGATCCTCCAACAGACCTTCAAGCCCGGAATTCCTGATCGCCGCATCCAGCATTGGTGCGGTGAAGTTCGACAGGAACGCCAGGCGCAGGCCGGCGTCGCGCAATTGCCTGAGCGCCGCCGACACGTCGGGCCACGCCTTCAATTCGAGGTACGTCTGCATCAAGCGGTCGCGCTGCTCCGGCGACAGCTCGATCTTCATCGATCTGGCCGCGAACATCAGCGCCTCCTCGGTGACGCGCCAGAAGTCGGCGTAGCGGCCGCCAAGCGTCCTGAGCCAGCTGTATTCGAACTGCCGCGTGCGCCAGGAGGCGCTCAGCTCCGCACCCTTGCCCGGAAACATCTCCTCCACGCGCGCAAATACGGGACGCGGGTCGATGATCGGAAAGCCGTCGAAGGCGATCGCCTTGAATGACGGGCGGCCTGCCGCGTGCGCCCGATCGGGCAGCACCAAAGCTGCGGCAGCACCCGCTGCAGCCAAGGCCGTAAACGTCCGGCGATTGAGAAGCATGTCGTTTCCTCGCATTGCGAGACGCGAGCGTTCACACAATTGCGTTTTGGCACAATCGCCAGAAATCAGCAGAGATCATTCCACATTTCAGAAGAATGCGAGGGAGGCGTTCATGGACCGGCTCGATGAGCTCAGGCTTTTCCTTGCGATCGTCGACAGCGGCAACTTTGCGGCCGGCGGCCGCAGGTTCGCCCGCTCGCCGTCGTCGACGACGCGCATTGTCGGCGAGCTGGAAAGGCGCCTCGGCACACGGCTCTTGCACCGGACCACGCGAAAATTGTCGCTGACCGATGCCGGCACGCGGCTTGCAGAGCAGGCGCGCCGGCTGCTCGCCGATTATGACGACGCGATCGATGACGCGATCGGAGAGGCCGCGAGCCTGCGCGGCTGTCGGCGCCGACGTTGTTCGGCAGCCGGCATATCGCGCCGCTGGCGCAGGAGTTCCTCGAATTCCACCCCGATATCACGCTGCATCTCGCCCTGGAGGATCGGCTCGTCGACCTGATCGACGAGCGCATCGACATCGCGCTGCGGATCGGCCATCTCGCGGACTCCTCGCTGGTCGCGCGGCGTGTCGGTGATGTCAGGCGTATTGCCGTCGCCAGTCCGGATTATCTGCGACGCCACGGCCGGCCGCGAACGCCCGGCGATCTCGCGCGGCATCACGCCGTAACCTTCGTCAATCAGGCGAACCCCGCCGCGTGGACCTTTCAGCGCAAGCCGCACGGCCCGATCAAGGTCAGGGTTGCGAGCCGCATCGAGGTCAATCGCGCCGAGGCCGCAATTAGACTGGCGCGTGACGGCATGGGACTGACGCGCGTGCTGTCGTACCAGGTCGCACGCGAGCTTGCCGAGGGATCGCTGGTCCGCCTGCTCAGGAGCTACGAGCTCGCGCCCCTCCCGGTCCAGCTGGTCTATCCCAGCGCGCGCCTTTTGGCGCCGCGTGTCCGCGCATTCCTGGACTTTGCCGCCGCCAGGATTCCGCAGATGGCGTTCAATCGCCTATGATGGGTGAGCGTTCGCGCTTGACGGCACGGGCGTCCGCGTCGAGATAATGCGCGCGGAAATGAAGTGGGTGGCGACATGAATTACTGGCTGGTGAAATCCGAACCGTCCGTCTGGTCGTGGGACCAACAGGTGGCGAAGGGCGCAAAGGGAGAGGCCTGGACCGGCGTGCGCAACTTCACGGCGCGGCAAAACCTCGTGAACATGAAGAAGGGCGACAAGGCCTTCTTCTATCATTCCAACGAGGGCAAGGAGATCGTCGGTATCGCGGAGGTCATCAAAGAGGCCTATCCGGACCCAACCGACAAGACCGGCAAGTTCGTCTGCGTCGACATCAAGGCCGACAAGCCGCTGAAGACGGCGGTGACGATGGTCGCGATCAAGGCAGACAAGAAGCTCGCCGACATGGCGCTGGTGAAATATTCGCGGCTCTCGGTGCAGCCGGTCACGGCCGAGGAATGGAAGATGGTCTGCAAGATGGGCGGACTTTGATGTCGTCCCGGCCTAGTGCGCAATTGCGCACTAGGCCGGGACGACCCCGGTTGAAAAAGCGAGGCTTACGCCCCCGCCGCCGTCACCACCTGCGCCAGCAACTGCTCGCGCTTGGACTGGGTGCGGTAGCCCTTCATCGTCGCCGCGAAACGTTCGAGGATGCCGTCCTCGAAGGCGGTGACGATGGTGTCGTGGACGTAGCTCTTGCGGCAGATCGCAGGCGTGTTGGAGAGCTGGTCGGCCGCGGCGCGGATCGCGTCCAGCACCTGGCGCTTGCGGCCGCGCTCGCTGGTGGCCGGCGTGATGCGCGACAGCGACTCCACGACGACGGCGGATGCCATCAGCGTGCGAAAATCCTTCAGCGAGATCTTGATGCCGGCGATTTCGCGCAGGAACGCGTTCACCGCCGTGGTCGAGGCGGCGCGCACGACACCGGAGCGATCGTAATACTGGAACATGCGCTTGCCCGGCACGGTACGCAGAATGCCGATCGCGCGCACCAGCTTGGCCGCATCGCATTCCTTGCGCACGGCCTTGCCGCCCTTGGCCTTGAAGGTCAGCACCAGACTGTCGTCTTCCAGCGTGACGTTGGACTTGAGCAGCGTGGTAGCGCCGCGGGTGCCGTTGAGGCGCGCATAGGATTCGTTGCCGGGACGGATCGCGGTGCGCGCGATCAGTTCGATCACGGCCGAGAGCGCGAATTCGCGCGTCGGCTCGTCGCCGGACAGAAACGCCGAAACCTTGCGCCGGATTTTCGGCAGCGCCGCCACCAGCTTGGCGAGGCGATGCGCCTTGCGCTGCTCGCGAACCTTCTCCCAGTCCGCGTGATAGCGGTATTGCAGCCTGCCGGCGGCATCACGGCCGACCGCCTGCAGATGCGAGCTCGGATCGCTGGAATAACGCACGTGGCGATAGGCCGGCGGAACCGCCATCGAATGGAGTCTGCGGATCGTACGGGCATCGCGGATGTGCGAACCGTTGGCGCGAACGAATGAATAGCTCTTGCCGCGCTTGACGCGGCGAATGGTCAGCTCGTTCTGGTCGCCGAGCCGGAGGCCCAAGTCGCGCGCAAGCTCCTCGACCGAGGTCTTGACGGCGGCAGGAGCGGCGATCTTGGCACTGATCTTGGACTTTGCCGGCGGCTGCTTCGGCCACTGACCCAGCGCCTTCGCGAGGGCAACAGCAGGATCGGCGGAAACGAGCCGTGCAGCCTCGATGTTCTGCTGATCCATCATCTCTGTCAGACGCCCTGCTGTTCCTGTTCTCCCGGCAATGCCGATTGTTTTGGCTTGGTTCCGGTTGGGCCGTCCGGCCCCGGGGAGGCGATTTAGGGGGTCTCGGCCGACATTGCGAGTCGCGAATCAGTCAGCAACGGTCTCTAATTACCTTTCATAGGTGCCATTCGCCCGATAACGTTGATGTTAGCCTGCGCCACGACGCGAAAATGGCGGTTAAGCCGCCGCGCAGCGACGGTGGGCCGCGGGGATCAGCGGGTGCAATGTCGCTCAGGCGGGGCCTTACTAGGTCAGAGGTCGTGCCCCTTCTTGCGCAGCTCCTCGACGATCCGCTGCCGCATGTCCGCGGCCACCGACTGGCCGAACTTCTGGCCAGCGAGCAGGGACTGCTGGGTCACGGCCGGGGTCTTCTCGAGGAATTTCTGGCCGATCGGGCTCTTGTAGAAGGCGATCAGGGCGCGCAGCTCCTCGGGAGTGAAATTACTCGCATAGATGATCGCAACCGCTTCCGACAACTCGCTGAACCGCGCCTGAAACCCCTCGAGCAGGATCGGCATCAACGCATCGTAGTCGCGATCGATGTTGCTGCGGCCCTGAACAATCGCGGGCTTGAGGCCCTTGATGATCGAGGGCATCAGCGCCTTGAACTGGTCGACGAGATGGATGGTGGTCACGAGTTCTTTCGCCGTGGCGAGCGCCTCGGGTGATGGCGCAGGGGCCGCCGACTGGCCGCGGGCCGCCGGCGCCGAGATCGACATCACTACGACCAAGAGACCGATGACGCGGAGCAGGCGATAGAGCATAGATGTCTCTCGTCGATGCGTTGCGGTAAATGGTCTTACCATATGCAGGAGCCGACAGGACGGATCCGACGGTTCTTGCGCGACAAAAGTGGCAGTCCTTTTTCCTTGCCCGGCTGGAATGCCGCAACGCATAATCCGTGGCAATGATCAAGACGGCTTGCCACCGCGCGGTCAGCGATCGGCCAAGAGTGGAGGAAATATATGTCCGAGAAGATTTATGACGTGACGGCCGATTGGGCCAAACGCGCCTATGTCGATGACGCCAAATATCGCGAAATGTACGCGCGTTCGGTCTCCGACCCCAACGGCTTCTGGGGCGAGCACGGCAAGCGGATCGACTGGATCAAGCCCTTCACCAAGGTCGAGAACGCCTCCTTCGCGCCTGGCAACATCTCGATCAAATGGTTCGAGGACGGCGTGTTGAATGTCGCCTGGAACTGCATTGACCGCCACCTGGACAAGCGCGGTGACCAGACGGCGATCATCTGGGAGGGCGACGATCCCTCCGAGTCCAAGCATATCACCTACCGCCAGCTGCACGACGAAGTCTGCAAGATGGCCAACATCCTGCGCACGCGGAACGTCAAGAAGGGTGACCGCGTCACGATCTACCTGCCGATGATTCCGGAAGCCGCCTACGCGATGCTGGCCTGCGCGCGGATCGGCGCCATTCATTCGGTGGTGTTCGGCGGCTTCTCGCCCGACAGCCTTGCCCAGCGCATCAACGACTGCCAATCGAAAGTGATCATCACCGCTGATGAAGGCCTGCGCGGCGGCAAGAAGGTGCCGCTGAAGGCTAATGTCGATGCAGCGCTTGAGAAGACCGGCGACGTCGACTGGGTCATCGTGGTCAAGCGCACCGGTGCCGCCGTCGACATGAAACCCTCGCGCGACTTCTGGTATCACGACGCGGCCAAGGTGGTGACGACGGAATGCCCGGCGGAGCATATGCACGCGGAGGATCCGCTATTTATCCTCTATACGTCAGGCTCGACCGGCCAGCCCAAGGGCGTGCTGCACACCTCGGCCGGCTATCTCGTCTACGCGGCGATGACGCATCAATACGTCTTCGACTATCACGACGGCGACATCTACTGGTGCACCGCCGACGTCGGCTGGGTCACCGGCCACAGCTACATCCTCTATGGGCCGCTCGCCAACGGCGCGACCACGCTGATGTTCGAGGGCGTGCCGAACTACCCCGACAATTCCCGGTTCTGGCAGGTCATCGACAAGCACAAGGTCAACACCTTCTACACCGCGCCGACCGCGATCCGCGCGCTGATGCAGGGCGGCGACGGGCCAGTGAAGAAGACCTCGCGCAAGTCGCTGCGGCTGCTCGGCACCGTCGGCGAGCCGATCAATCCGGAGGCGTGGGAGTGGTATTACCACGTGGTTGGCGACGGCGGCTGCCCGATCGTCGACACCTGGTGGCAGACTGAGACCGGCGGCATTTTGATCACGCCGCTGCCGGGCGCGACCAAGCTCAAGCCGGGATCGGCGACGCGGCCGTTCTTCGGCGTGGTGCCTGAGATCGTCGACGCCGACGGCAAGACGCTGGACGGCGAGACCTCGGGCAATCTCTGTCTCACGCGCTCCTGGCCGGGCATGATGCGCACGGTCTATGGCGATCACCCACGCTTCGAGCAGACCTATTTCACGACCTACAAGGGCAAGTACTTCACCGGCGACGGCTGCCGCCGCGACGCCGACGGCTATTACTGGATCACCGGCCGCGTCGACGACGTCATCAACGTCTCCGGCCACCGCATGGGCACCGCCGAGGTCGAGAGCTCGCTGGTCGCGCATGAGGCGGTATCGGAAGCCGCCGTGGTCGGCTATCCCCACGACATCAAGGGCCAGGGCATCTACGCCTATGTCACGCTGATGAAGGGCACCGAGCCGACGGAAGCGCTGCGCAAGGAGCTGGTCGCCTGGGTCCGCAAGGACATCGGCCCGATCGCTTCCCCCGACCTGATCCAGTTCGCGCCCGGCCTGCCGAAGACGCGATCCGGCAAGATCATGCGCCGCATCCTGCGCAAGATCGCCGAGGACGAACCTTCGAGCCTCGGCGACACCTCGACGCTTGCCGATCCCGCCGTGGTCGACGATCTCGTGCAGAACCGGCAGAACAAGAAGGGAGCGCCGGCGTAAAGGTCGCCGGCAACATCCGGAAACCGGTGAAAGGCCGCGCGCGATCATCGCCGCGGCCTTTGGATTTCACGGGATTGGCCGTTTCACGGGATTGTCAGAGACGTGGCGCCGCCGGGGCGCGTTTGTGGCCAAGTGTTGTTTTCAAGTCATTTACTTTAAGTCGAACATTTCCTTTGTTCCCCCCATCAAGAGGCGTCTCGCGACCCGGTTGGAAAGCAGCCGGTTAAGACACGCGGTTAACATTGCGTGCGTGAGACCGGCGAGCCCGGCTTTTCAGGGGTTTGCACCTTCGTTTTTGAAGCTCCGCAAGGAGCTGTTGGGACGTGGAGAGGTTGATGTCGTTGAGGATTGCGGTGGCGCTGGCTGCCACCATCGGGGCGGGCGTGTTGATGTCATCTGCGGCCGAAGCGCGGCCGGAAGTGGTCGGCCTTCGCGCTGACAATTACTCGCCGGGCACCATCGTCGTGAAGACCAACGAGCGGCGGCTTTATCTCATTCTCGATTCCGGCCACGCGATGCGTTACCCGGTCGGCGTCGGCAAATCCGGCAAGCAGTGGGCCGGCACGACCCGGATCGACGGCAAATATCGCAACCCTGCCTGGTCGCCGCCCGCCGAAGTGAAGCGCGACGTACCGAGCATGCCGAACGTGATCCCCGGCGGCTCACCGCACAATCCGATGGGCGTTGCCGCGATGACGCTCTCCGGCGGCGAATATGCCATCCACGGCACCAACAGGCCGGGCTCGGTCGGCGGCTTCGTGTCCTACGGCTGCATCCGCATGCTGAACGACGACATCAGCGATCTCTACTCGCGGGTGTCGGTCGGCACGACCGTCGTCGTGACCCGCTGACCGCGTTCAAGATCTCTTGAAAAAGCCGCGCAATCAGCGCGGCTTTTTTATTGCACTCCGCTCAACGCGCGGCGTTGGCGCACCAGCCGGCGCGGTGTCCGCCATTGTAGGCGCGCGCATGACCGGCGGCGAGCAGTGCGGCCGAAACATTCTCGGTCTTCCGGGTCACAACGTCGGCGACAACCCGCCCCTGATATTTGTCGGGGCCGATATTGTAGATCGCCACATCGCCTTGGCCGAGCAGGTCGCGCAACGCGACGGTGGCCGCTTCGGCCATCTGCAGCTCCTGCGGACATGATGCCTTCAGCTCCGGTGCGTCGATGCCGCGCAGGCGGACCCGCGTGGTGAGGTCGACCCCGGGCCACAGATGGACCCGCGCCTCGAATGTATCGCCATCGATCGTCCTGATGACGTCGACCGGATGCCGCACGTCAGGAGCACCGGCGCGCTTCCAGACCACATCCGCATCCTGCGAGCGGCGATCAAATGAATGCTGCGGCCAATGCACCCAGTTCCGGATCGGCAGCATGGTGCCGGCCGCGACCCCGAGAACAAATACCCAAGGCAGCGCCCGCGAGAACCGGCGGCCCCAGCGCGACCGGCCGAACGGCGGTCGGCCCGACGCACGATAAGTATTTATTCTTTCATATGGGGACATATTCCCAGACTAGGGCTGAGTCGGGTCCGCGCGCAAGGCCTCAAAAGTCCGATGCGATGCCCTTGGTTTCCCAGTCGCCGTAGCGCGTCGGCTCCGGGCCCTTCGGCCCCTGGAATTCCTTCGGCCGCGCCGCGGCGTTCGCCTTGGCGCTGTCCTCAGCGGCCTTGCGGCGCGCTTCAGCCTCGGCGAGCGCGCGCTGCGCGGCCGGCCAAAGCGGCTTGCGCGGCGGGGGCGATGAGGAATCGTCAGTCATTGCAAAACTTTCCGGCGGTGGAATTCGTATTTCGGTGCGCACACACCGGCGGTATCACGATCGCGAAATCGCGCGGCACGATTCTTACATTTGGCATATTCGCATGCCAGAGGTGATTTTCGTTCACGGGCATGAGCCGAATGTAGTTCAGCACCTTCCGAGATATTCCTGCTCCATGCCTCCCTCAAGATTTGCAGTTCCCGCTGAAGTGCCCGGTCTCGCGGCGCGGCGCATCGCGGCCGACATTCTCGACGGCGTGCTGCACAAGCACCGCACGCTCGACGACCAGCTCGACGGTGCCGGCGCACATCCCGGCCTGAAATCGCTCGCCGATCGCGACCGCGCGCTGATGCGCCGTCTGGTATCGACCATCCTGCGCCGTCTCGGCACGCTGGGTCACGTGCTGTCGCGGCTGCTCGACCGCGGTATTCCGACCGATGCGCCGCGCGCGCAGAGCGCGCTGTTGATCGGCGCGGCGCAAATCCTCTGGATGGATGTGCCCGACCACGCGGCTGTCGATCTTTCGGTGCGGCTGGTGCAGTCGGACCGGCGCGCCGCGAAATATGCCGGGCTCGTCAACGCCGTGCTGCGCCGTTGCGCGCGCGAGGGTCAGGGGCTGATCGACGAGGTCAAGACGCAGACGCTCGATCTACCGCAATGGCTGATGACGCGCTGGATCACGCATTATGGCGAGGCCACCGCGCGCGACATGGCGCTCGCGCTCGGCCACGAGCCGTCGCTCGACCTCACGGTGAAATCAGACCCGGCGCAATGGGCGAGCCGCCTGCACGGCGAGACCTTGCCGACGGGAACCGTGCGCACGCTGCTGCAGGGTTCCGTGACCATGCTGCCGGGTTTCGCGGAAGGCCAATGGTGGGTGCAGGATGCCGCCGCGGCCCTGCCCGCGCGCCTGTTCGGCGACATCAAGGACAAGGCGATCGCCGATCTCTGCGCCGCGCCCGGCGGCAAGACCGCGCAGCTTGCGCTGGCGGGCGCGCGCGTCACCGCGGTCGACCGTTCGCCGGCGCGGATGGCGCGGCTGCGCGACAACCTCACGCGCCTTGGGCTGCAGGCCGAAAGCGTCGTGATCGATTCGGCCGAATGGGACGGCGCAGGCGAAGGCTTCGACGGCATCCTGGTCGATGCGCCCTGCACCTCGACCGGCACCATCCGTCGCCACCCCGACGTCGCCTGGCTGCGCCAGGAAGGTGACATCGGCGCCCTGTCGGGACTGCAGAAGCGCCTGCTGCAAAAGGCGGTCGCGTTGCTGAAGCCCGGCGGCACGCTGGTCTACTGCACCTGCTCGCTCGAGCCGGAAGAGGGCGAGCAGGCGATCGCGGCGCTGCTGGCGGGCGAATCGGGCCTGCGCCGTGCACCCGTTGAGAAGGACGAGGTCGCCGGCATCGACGGCATCATCACCGCCGACGGCGATTTGCGCACCCTGCCCTGCCATCTGCGCCACGCCGACCCCAGGCTCGGCGGGCTGGATGGATTTTACGCCGCCAGGCTGGTTAAATCCTGATTTTACACCAGAATTTTCCACGCTCGGCTGATTCGCAGGTTTTCAAGGTGGTGTGTTGCGGGCGTTTCCGGATTAAATAAGGATTCGCTGAAGATATCCTCCCCACAAGGTTAGACGTGTCGGTCGCTCAAAGCAGACGCATCTCGACGCTGATTGCCGGTCGCTTCGCGCGCAGCGTGATCGCGCGCGCCAGCGGCGGCACGGTGGCGCTGTCGCGGCTGTGGCCGGGCCGCACCGACCGCCTGATGATCGCCCCACACGATCTCAGAACCGCCGATGCCACCCGCGCCGCCGAGATCTATGCCGGCCGCTTCGTGTTCGCGGGAAAGATCGTCACCTGCCATGGCCGCTCGATCTTCGATCTCGAGCCGCCGTCGGAGGATTGGGAGGCGGCGCTGCTCGGCTTCGGCTGGCTGCGGCATCTGCGCGCCGCCGACACCGCGCTGACCCGCGCCAATGCGCGCTCGCTGGTCGACGATTGGATTTCTAACCAGGCGCGCAAGCGGCCGCTGGAGCGTCGCGCCGATGTGCGCGCGCGCCGCGTGATCTCGCTATTGTCGCAGGCGCCGCTGGTGCTCAGCGACACCGACGGCAAGTTCTATCGCAAATATCTGCGCGGGCTGGCGCGCGAGATCCGCTATCTGCGCTACTCCGCGCTCGACAATGACGGCGTGCCGCGGCTGCAGGTCCTGATCGCGCTGTGCTACGCCTCGCTGTGCCTCGCCAACCAGGCGCGCAACATCCGCTCCGCTTCGCGAAAGCTCTCCGACGAATTGCAGCGCCAGATCCTGCCCGATGGCGGCCACATCTCGCGCAATCCCGGCGCGCTGGTCGAACTGCTCAGCGACCTGCTGCCGCTGCGGCAGACCTTCGCCGCGAGGAATATCGCGCCGCCGCCGGCGCTGTTGAATGCGATCGACCGCATGATGCCGATGCTGCGCTTCTTCCGCCACGGCGACGGCAGCTTTGCGCTGTTCAACGGCATGAGCAGCGCGCCATCCGATCTGGTCGCGACATTGCTCGCCTATGACGACACCCACGGCGTGCCGATGGCGACCATGCCGCACACCGGCTTCCAGCGTCTCGACGCCGGCGCGACGACCATCATCATCGACACCGGCCAGCCGCCGCCGCCGAGCGTCAGCCAAGACGCGCATGCCGGCTGCCTGTCGTTCGAGTTCTCCTCCGGGGTGAGCCGCATCGTCGTCAATTGCGGCATGCCGACGACGGGCCGCGACAACTGGCGACCATTCGCGCGCTCCACCGCGGCGCATTCGACGCTGACCTATCACGACACATCGTCGTGCCAGTTCGTCGAGCTGTCGGCGATGAAGCGGCTGTTGCGCGGCGCGCCGATCACCAGCGGCCCCTCCAATGTCGAGAGCTACCGCGAGGCCATCAGCAACGGCGACGTCCTGACCACCTCGCATGACGGCTACCTCTCCCGCTTCGGCGTGATCCATCGCCGCGTGCTGATGGTGTCGCAGGACGGCACGCGCCTCGAAGGCGAGGATACGCTGTCGCCCCCCCAAGGAGGCCGCATCAAGGGCGGCGACGCCGACTTCGCGCTGCGCTTCCATCTGCATCCGTCGGTGAAGGCAAGCCGCCTGTCGGACGCGCGCGGCGTGATGCTGGTGCTGCCGAACCGCGACGTCTGGACCTTCGAGGCGCTCGACGACAAGGTCGACCTCGAGGACAGCGTGTTCCTGGCCGGCAATGACGGGCCGCGGCGCACCTCCCAGATCGCGATCCGGCAGGACGCGCGGCAGGCCTCCTCCGTGCGCTGGAGCTTCGTCCGCTCCTCGACCTCGGCTGCCGCCACCAACGCCCGGCGCAACGCCCGCCGCGAGCCGGAACTGCCGCTGTAAATTTGTGGCCAAACCGGCCCGTTCCGGTTCCGCAGCCTGCAAAACCATGCTACCCGGCTGCCTTAACAGCCAAGGATTTCCAGCATGACCGAGCAGCTTCGCCGCGTGACCCGCGCTCTGTTGTCCGTTTCCGACAAGACCGGACTGATCGACTTCGCCAAGGCGCTTGCCGACCACGGCGTCGAGCTGGTCTCGACCGGCGGCACCGCGAAGGCGATCGCAGCGGCAGGCCTGAAGGTCAAGGACGTCTCCGAGCTCACCGGCTTCCCCGAGATGATGGACGGCCGGGTCAAGACGCTGCATCCCAAGGTGCATGGCGGCCTGCTCGCGATCCGCGACAACAAGGAGCACGCGGCGGCGATGCAAGCGCACGGAATCGCGCCGATCGATCTCCTCGTCGTCAACCTCTATCCGTTCGAGGCAACGGTCGACAAAGGCGCCGGCTTCGAGGAGTGCATCGAGAATATCGACATCGGCGGCCCGGCGATGATCCGCGCCGCGGCGAAGAATAATGATGACGTCGCCGTCGTCGTCGAGGCTAACGACTATCAGGCGGTGCTCGACGAGCTCGCCGCGCACAAGGGCGCAACTTCGCTTGGCCTGCGCCGGCGGCTTGCCGCCAAGGCCTATGCCCGCACCGCAGCCTATGACGCCGCGATCTCGAACTGGTTCGCAAAGGAGCTCGACACCAAGGCGCCGGACTTCCGCGCCTTCGGCGGCAAATTGATCCAGTCGTTGCGCTATGGCGAGAACCCGCACCAGACCGCGGCATTCTACGCCACGCCGGAGAAGCGGCCGGGCGTCGCCACCGCGCGGCAATTGCAGGGCAAGGAACTGTCCTACAACAACATCAACGACACCGACGCGGCCTATGAATGCGTCGGCGAGTTCGATCCGAACCGCACCGCGGCCTGCGTCATCGTCAAGCACGCCAACCCCTGCGGTGTCGCCGAGGGTCCCGATCTCGCCACCGCATATGCCCGCGCGCTGGCCTGCGACTCGACCTCGGCCTATGGCGGCATCATCGCTGTCAACCGCACGCTCGATGCGGACGCCGC
Organism: Bradyrhizobium erythrophlei; assembly: GCF_042430365.1. GTDB lineage: Bacteria > Pseudomonadota > Alphaproteobacteria > Rhizobiales > Xanthobacteraceae > Bradyrhizobium > Bradyrhizobium erythrophlei. The sequence goes on along the minus strand of NZ_JBHMET010000154.1, from coordinate 116,325 downwards.
ACGCGCCATCATCGGCATCTTCACCGAGGTGATCATCGCACCCGACGCCACCGAGGAGGCGATCGCGATCATCGCCGGCCGGCGCAATCTGCGCCTGTTGCTTGCCGGCGGCCTGCCGAACCCGCGCGCTGTCGGTCTCACTGCCAAGACGGTGGCCGGCGGCCTCCTGGTGCAGAGCCGCGACAACGCCGTGATCGAGGACATGGACCTCAAGGTCGCGACCAAGCGCGCGCCGACCGACGCCGAGCTGAGCGACCTCAAATTCGCCTTCCGGGTGGCAAAACACGTGAAGTCGAACACGATCATCTACGCCAAGGATCTCGCCACTGTCGGTATCGGCGCGGGCCAGATGAGCCGCGTCGATTCGGCGCGCATCGCCGCACGCAAGGCGCAGGATGCCGCCGCGGAGCTGAAGCTTGCTGAGCCCCTGACCAAGGGTTCGGTGGTCGCCTCCGACGCATTCTTCCCGTTCGCCGACGGCATGCTCGCCTGCATCGAGGCCGGCGCCACCGCGGTGATCCAGCCCGGCGGCTCGATGCGCGACGACGAGGTGATCAAGGCCGCAGACGAGCACGGCATCGCCATGGTGTTCACCGGCGTCCGGCATTTCCGGCATTGATCTGATCAGTAGCCCGGATGGAGCGCAGCGAAATCCGGGGCCTTGCTCCCGCGGAGAGACTGCCCCGGATTGCGCTTCGCTCCATCCGGGCTACGAATTATCCCACTCCCGCACTCGCGCAAGCAGCGCGAGGCCGACCAGGAAGAACGCCACCAGCACGGCCATGCCGGCCTTCTGGCTCGCGGTCGCGGCCGTGATCGCGCCGATCAGGAGCGGGCCGATGAACGACGTCACCTTTCCGGTCAGTGCGAACAGGCCGAAATACTGCGCGATGCGGTCCTTCGGCGCGAGGCGGATCAGGAGCGAGCGCGAGGCGGCCTGCAACGGGCCGCCGGCGGCACCGATCAAGCATCCCAGCACGATGTAGGCACGCTCGGCCGCGCCGGCGAACAGCGGGCCGCCTGGCACAGGCGGCGCGACCGGCACGAACAGGATCGAATCCTTGTTCACGAGCAAGATCGCCACGATCGCCAACAGCAGGATCAGCATGCTGCCCGCGATCACACGCTTCGGTCCCAGCGCATCGTCGAGCTTGCCGCCGAGCCACGCGCCGAGCGTGCCGGCGACCGCCAGAATGATGCCGAACGTGCCGATGCGAATCGTATCCCAGCCGAACGTGCCGGCGGCATAGATGCCGCCGAAGGCGAACAGCGACACCAGCCCGTCGGTGTAGATCATGTTCGCCAGCAGAAATAGCGCGAGCGATCGCTGCTTCGGCAATCCGGCAAGCGACTGCCGAAGCTCGCGCAGGCCTTCGCCGAGCGCGTCCCGGATCGGGCGCTTCGCCGGATAGTCCGGCGTGAACAGGAACATCGGCATCACGAAGACGATGAACCACAGCCCGGTCAGCGGTCCGGTGATACGGTCGCCCTGATGTGAGACGGGATCGAGCCCGAACAGCGGCGTGAAGCCGAACAGCGTGCGCCCGGTCTCGACATTGGCCGCGAGGAAGCCGAGCACGAGGATTAGACTCAATATGCCGCCGATATAGCCGGTGGCCCAGCCGGTGCCGGACAGCCGCCCGATCTTCTCCGGCGGCACCAGCGTCGGCATCATCGCATTGTTGAAGACGGTCGCGAATTCGACCCCGACGCTTGCGACAGAGTAGGCGAGCAGCAGCCAGGGAATCACGTCGGCATCGCCCGGCTTGCCGATCCACATGGCGCTGGCGCCGATCACGAGCAGCGCGCCGAAGCCCGCGATCCACGGCTTGCGGCGGCCGCTGGCATCGGCAATGGCGCCGAGCACCGGCGACATCAGTGCGATGGCAAATCCGGCCGCGGCCGTGGCAAAGCCCCATAGCGCCTGCCCGCTTGCGGCATCAGGCGCGACGAAGCTGGCAAAATAAGGCGCGAACACGAATGTCGTGATCAGCGTGAAATAAGGCTGCGCCGCCCAGTCGAAGAAAATCCAGCTGATGACAGCGGTGCGGCCCGGATACGGCCTCCTCACGTCCGCGCCCGCCTGGCTTGCAACTGCCGTCATTGCCACAATATTCCTCAGGTCAAATCACAAACAGGCGTTTTGCCTGCCGAATCCGTTTCCATATAGCATGCGACGGCTGTGCGGGCCTTTTTGCGACATGTCCCATCGGTGATGGGCAGGACGGGAGTTTCGATGGCAAGTACAACAATGTCGCGAAGGCTTTTTCTCGCGCTCTGTCTGGCAATCGCGTCCTTCGCACCGGTCCTCGGTCAAGAGCAACGCCGCTTCTACACGCCGCCGAGCCCCGGCACGATCGCCAGCATTCCTGCCGAAAGCGGCATGGTGGTGGCGCAGGAAAGGCTCGCCGCCCAGATCGGCGCCGACATTTTGCGGCAGGGCGGCAATGCGGTGGATGCCGCGGTCGCCACCGGCTTTGCGATGGCGGTGACCTATCCGCGCGCCGGCAACATCGGCGGCGGCGGCTTCATGCTGATCCATCTCGCCAAGAACAGCGAGGACATCGCCATCGACTATCGCGAAACCGCACCGCAGGCGATGACGCGCGACGTCTTCCTCACCGACGGCAAGCCCGATCCCGACAAGTCGCGCAACTCGGCGCTCGGCATCGGCGTGCCCGGCACCGTGGCAGGTCTCGCGCTCGCGCTGGAGAAATATGGCTCCGGCAAGTTTACGCTGGCGCAGATCCTCAAGCCCGCGATCGATCTGGCGCGCGACGGCTTCGTCGTGACCGATGACACGGCCGACACGCTGTCCGACATGTACCGGCGCATGTCGCGCTGGCCGAATTCGGCCAAGACATTTTCGCATGCCGACGGCACGCCGCTGCACGAGGGCGATCGCCTGATCCAGGGCGACCTCACGGCAACGCTGACTGCGATCGCCGAACAGGGTCCGCGCGGCTTCTACGAGGGCGCCGTTGCCGAGAAACTGGTCAAGGGCATCAGGGCGGCCGGCGGCATCATGAGCCTCGACGATCTGAAGGCCTATCAGGCCGTGATCCGCACCCCGGTGCGTGGCACCTATCGCGGCTATGACATCGTCTCGATGCCGCAGCCTTCCTCCGGCGGCGTCGTGCTGCTGGAGACCTTGAACATCCTCGAAGGCTTTCCGATTGGCGACCTGAAGCAGGGCTCGGCTGCCTCGCTGCATGTGATGATCGAAGCATTGAAACGCGCCTTCGCCGACCGCGCGCGCTATCTCGGCGATCCCGCCTTCGTCGACGCGCCGACGCAAATCCTGACCGCCAAGGACTACGCCGCGAAGCAGCGCGACAGCATCGACCTCGCCCGCGCCACGCCCTGGATTGACGTGCGCAACGCCCGACAGGTGCGCGAGGGCAGCAACACCACGCACTATTCGGTCGTCGATTCCAGCGGCAACGCGGTCAGCAACACCTACACGCTGAACTTCCCCTACGGCGTCGGCCTCGTCGCCGAAGGCACCGGCGTGCTGCTCAACAACGAGCTCGATGATTTCACCGCCGCGCCTGGCGCCTCCAACGCCTTCGGCCTGGTCGGCTTCGAGGCCAATCTGCCGGCGCCCGGCAAGCGGCCGCTGTCCTCGATGTCCCCGACCATCGTGCTGAAGGACGGCAAGCCGGTGCTGGTGACCGGCTCGCCCGGCGGTAGCCGCATCATCTCGGTGGTGACGCAGATCATTGTCGACGTCATCGACTACAAAATGGATATCGCCGCTGCAGTTGCCGCGCCACGGGTGCATCACCAATGGCTGCCCGACGAGGTCAAGTTCGAACGCGGCATTCCGGACGACGTGCTCGCCGAGCTGAAGGCCAAGGGGCACACGCTGGTCGAGCCGCTCGGCTACTCCTCCGCCAATTCCATACTCGTGACGCCCAACGGCCTGCTCGGCGCCCCCGATCCGCGCACGCGCGGGTCCGAAGCGGCGGGGCAGTGAAACGTAGGGCGGCAAAGCGACCCGGTCCGCCGTAGCTCGAAGGCGGAAGCGTGCCCAGCCTCACGTGCACCACGTCAGGCAGCGGGCATGGCGCAAATGCACCTTTGCTCGCCTCAAGGCATCGCGGTAAGTTGACGGCCTCCGCGCAAGCCCGGCTGCGGGTTCAAAAATGCCGGCCAGAGGTTCTTCCGGGGGAACGCGCATGAGCACGGCCGAACCATCCAGGGCGATGGAAGTCGCCGAAATTGAGGACACGAGCCTTCTCGCCTTCTATCGCGACATGAACCTGCCGGAACGGCGGACGTTCTGGGCCTGCGCCGCGGGCTGGGCGCTCGACGGCATGGACTTCATGATCTATCCGCTTGTCATCGGCACCATCATCGCATTGTGGAAGGTCGATGCCGGCACCGCGGGGCTCGCGGGCACGGTGACCTTGCTGTCATCGGCCGTGGGCGGTTGGCTCGGCGGCTATCTCTCCGACCGGATCGGGCGGGTGAAGACGCTGCAATTCACCATCCTCTGGTTCTCCTTTTTCTCGCTGGTCTGCGCTGTCGTGCAGAATTTCGATCAGCTGCTGGTTGCCCGCGCGCTGCTCGGCCTCGGCTTCGGCGGCGAATGGGCGGCCGGAGCCGTGCTGATGGGCGAAGCGATCCGGCCGCAATATCGCGGCCGCGCGGTCGGCTCGGTCCAGTCAGGCTGGGCGGTCGGCTGGGGCCTCGCGGTGCTGGCGCAGGCGGTGCTTTTCTCGGTCCTGCCGGCGGAGAGCGCCTGGCGCTGGATGTTCGTGATCGGCGCGTTTCCGGCGCTGCTTGTGTTCTATCTCCGCCGCTACGTCACCGAGCCGGAAATCTCCGCCACGGCGCGGGCGCAGCAGCAGGCCGCCGGCAGCGGCCCCGCACTGTGGGAGATCTTTGAGGGCCCGATCCTGAAGACCACGATCCTGGCGTCGCTGGTCGGGACCGGCATGCAAGGCGGCTACTACGCGATCACCTTCTGGGTGCCGCGTTTCCTCACCACCGAACGCCAGCTGTCGGTGGTGACCTCGACCGGCTACCTCGCAACGCTGATCATCGGCTCCTTCGTCGGCTACCTCGTCGGCGCCTGGCTCGCCGACCGCATCGGCCGGCGCAACCTGTTCCTGATCTTCTCGCTCGGCGCCATCGCTGTCGTGCTGCTCTACACCCAGCTGCCGCTGTCGAACGAGGTGTTGTGGGTGCTGGGCTTCCCGCTCGGCTTCTTCGCCTCGGGCTATTTCTCAGGCATGGGCGCGTTCCTGACCGAGCTCTATCCAACGCGGCTGCGCGGCTCCGGCCAGGGCTTTTGCTACAATTTCGGCCGCGGCGTCGGCGCGCTGTTCCCGTTCCTGGTCGGCGCGCTCTCGACCACGACATCGCTCGCCAACGCGATCGCGATCTTCGCGGTGGCGGCTTATGGCGTGTTCTTCCTGGCCGCCTACGCGCTGCCCGAGACCCGCGGGCGCGTGCTGCATGCGGATACGTAGGAGCACAGAGGCGCGATGACGATGCCGCCTGCTCCGCCTTCGCCTCTCCCTTTGTGGGAGAGGCACAGGCCGCCTGCGGCGGCCGTCACTAGAAGAACACCGAAGCGGGAGCTTCGGCTATGTTGCATCGCTAGATGCAATCCGGGTGAGGGGTCGCGGTCTCTCCGACGCGCGCGCCGTGCGGAGAGATACCTCTCACCCCAGCCCTCTCCCACAAGGGGAGAGGGAGCCGTCGTCTCGTGCGTCCCTCACAGGAGGCTTCCATGACATCCCTCAAAGGCAAGACGCTGTTCATCTCGGGTGCGAGCCGCGGCATCGGGCTTGCGATTGCGCTCAAGGCCGCGCGTGACGGCGCCAATGTCGCGATTGCGGCGAAGACCACCGAGCCGCACCCGAAGCTGAAGGGCACGATCTACACCGCCGCCGATGACATCCGCGCCGCCGGCGGCAAGGCGCTGCCGGTGGTTTGCGATATCAGGGACGAGGCACAGGTTGTCGCGGCGATCGAACAGACCGTCGCCGAGTTCGGCGGCATCGACATCTGCGTCAACAATGCCAGCGCCATCAGCCTGACCACCTCGCAGGCGACCGACATGAAGCGGTTCGACCTGATGATGGGCATTAACACCCGCGGCACCTTCATGGTCTCGAAATATTGCATCCCGCATCTGAAGAAAGCGGAGAACCCCCACATCCTGATGCTGTCGCCGCCGCTCGACATGAAGACAAAGTGGTTCGAGCATTCGACCGCCTACACCATGGCAAAATACGGCATGAGCATGTGCGTGCTCGGCCTTGCCGGCGAGCTGAAATCCGCCGGCATCGCGGTCAACGCGCTGTGGCCGCGCACCACGATTGCGACCGCCGCGGTCGGCAATCTGCTCGGCGGCGACGCCATGATGCGCGCCAGCCGCACGCCCGACATCATGGGCGACGCGGCCCATGCCATCCTCACAAAACCGTCGCGCGAGTTCACCGGGCAATTCTGCATCGATGATAAGGTGCTCTACGCCACCGGCGTGCGCGACTTCGAGCCCTATCGGGTCGACCGCAGCGTTCCCTTGATGATCGACTTCTTCGTGCCCGATGACGACGTGCCGCCGCCCGGCGTCGAGGTGCGACCGCTGCCATCGGTCGGCGGCGCGCAGACGTCGCGCTGAAACGCGACGCGGGGGCGATGCGTGGGCTGGAAGTCACGGACGTCAGCCGCATTGGTGCTGCTCGCGGTGCCTGTCGCTGCGGCGGCTTATTTCCGGGTCGACCGTGCGATTCACGTCGCCACCGGCGTGGTCGCGCATAACGTTTGCTCCAAGACATTCGTCTCCGGCTTCGATCCGGAGACCGTGTTTGCCGAGACGATGGAGCGCGAGGGCCTGCGCCGGCTGCGGCGGGTGCTGGCATTCCGGATCGATCCCGCGGCGAAGACCGTCGATGCGTCCGCGTTGGGACTATCGAGCCGCGCCGCCTTCCATGAGGGGTTCGGCTGCGTCCTCCTGAACGGGGCGACGCCGCCGTATCTGCCGAAGAGCGACCTCGATACGATGAAGAAGCCCAAGGCACCGCCATTGCTGCCGGAGATCGCAAGTCCTGAGATCGTCGAGCCTGATGATCCAGCGCTGAAGGCGGCACTCGATCACGCCTTCGAGGAGCCCGCCGAACCACCGTTCCGCCGCACCAAGGCGGTGGTGGTCGTGCACGACGGCAAGGTGATCGCCGAGCGCTATGCCAGGGGCGTCGGCGTCGACACGCCGCTGCTCGGCTTCTCCATGACCAAGTCCGTCGTCAACGCACTGATCGGGCTCTTGACCCAGCAGGGCCTGACATCGCCATCGCTGCCGGCGCCGATTCCGGAGTGGCGCGGCGCGAGCGATCCACGGCGCGAGATCGAGGTCGAGCATTTGCTGCGCATGACCACGGGGCTTGCGCTTGACGAAACCAACTCCGGCTTCGATCCCTCGAGCCAGATGATCGCGCTTGAGCCCGACATGGCCGCCTTCGCGATCGGGGCGCCGAGCGTCGGACTGCCGGGCAAGCGCTGGCACTATTCCAGCCCGACCACGCTGATCCTGTCGCGGATCATTCGCGATGCCACCGGCGGTCCCGAACAGGCGCTCGCCTTCGCCTGGCGCGAGTTATTCAATCCGCTCGGCATGCGCAACGTCACGCTGGAGGTGGACGGCGCGGGCACGATCATCGGATCGACCTACATGCTGGCCAGCGCCCGCGACTGGGCGAAGTTCGGCCTGCTCTATCTCAATGACGGCGTGGTCGGCGGCAAACGCATGCTGCACGAGGACTGGGTGGATTTTTCCGCCGCGGCGACGCTCGGCACCGACTATGGCGCGGGCTTCTGGACCAATCGCAGCGAACACCCGAGTGCGAAGGGGCGCGTGCGGCTCGGCATGCCGCGCGATGCGTTTTTTGCGTCTGGCGATCTCGGCCAGCGCATCGTGATCATTCCGACGCAGCGGCTCGTGATCGTGAGGCTCGGCGACAGCGTCGATCCGACTGGCGACATCCGCGGCCTCGCACGGCTGGTGAAGGACGTGATCGCGGCGGTGCAGCCGTAAGGCTACACCGCCGACGCGTTCAACTGCGCGCGCCAGTGCTGCACGCGCTCCTTGAGGATCGTATCGCGCACATAAAGCAGCTCCTCATCCTTGAGCCGCTCCAGCGTTTCCAGCGAAAGGCTCGGCTCGCCGTGGGTCGCCCACGCGCGCTGCAGCTCTGCGTTCCGATGATCGCCCATGCGCAGCGAGAACCAGATCCGGTTCTGGATTTTTTCGAGATCGAGCGCCCGCCCGACCCAGACCTCACCGGTCGCAGCGCAGCGGATCGCGAACACGCCGGCGACGCTCGGTCGTTTCTTGTAGTCGGCAATGGCAAGCTTTCGTGCGTCGGCCTTCATGGCTGGGTCCTCCCAATCAATCTTTCATATTTATATCCGGGTATTATTGACAGCGCAAATTAAATCCGGGTAAAACATAACCAATCGCCACCCGACAAGATGACCTGACATGAACACGACCTGCCATTTGGAGCCGACCTATTTGGAACCGACCTGGGACGCCGGCCGCGCCTTCGCACAGCGTGGGATCGCCGGCGAAGTGGTCATGCTCAACCTGCTGCGCTTCCGGGAGATCGCCGATTATGCGGCGAGCCCGGAGCTCGCGCCGCCGCAGCCGATATCAGGCGCGGAGGCCTATGATCGGTACGTCGCACACACGCTGCCGCTGCTGCGCAAGAGCGGCGGCGACCTCTTGTTCATGGGTGAAGGCGGCCCGTTCCTGATCGGACCTGAAGGCGAGCGCTGGGATCGCGCAATGCTCATTCGGCAGAAGAGCACTGGCGCGTTCCTCGCCTTCGCGATGGCGGAGGCCTATCTCGCCGGCATCGGGCACCGCACGGCGGCGTTGTCGGACTCGCGGCTGCTGCCGCTGGTCAAGCTGCCGCGATGACAATGGCGTTATCGACCGACCTGGTACGGTCCGCCCTTTTCCAGCGCGCGGGCATAAGCCGGGCGCGCATGGATGCGCTCGAGGAACGCGACGCATTTCGGATGTCCGTCCTCGAGCCCGCCGCGCGCGGCCGCCGCTTCGAGCGGAAAGCTCATCTGGATATCGGCGCCGGAAAATTCGCTGCCGGCGAACCATTCGCTCTTGCCGAGTTCGCCTTCCCAATAGGCCATGTGCTGCTTGATCTGCGGATTGACCAGCGTGGCCAGCGCCTGGTTGGAGACCTTGCGCACCAACGGCCGCAGCAGCGCCGGCGCACGCTTCGGCATCAGCGTGAACAGCAGCTTCAGCAGCAGCGGCGACATCGCCGAGCCCTCGGCGTAGTGCAGCCAATAGGTGTAGCGCAGCCGCTCCGGCGTGCCAGCCGGCGGGATCAGCCGGCCGTTGCCATAGGTGCCGATGATGTATTCGAGGATCGCACCGGATTCCGCAACCGTGTTGCCGTTGTCGGTGATGACGGGCGACTTGCCGAGCGGATGGATCGCCCGCAGCTCCTTCGGCGCGCGCATGTCGGGCTGGCGCTGGTAGCGCACGATCTCGTAGGGCACGCCGAGCTCCTCGAGCAGCCACAGCACGCGCTGCGAACGTGAATTGTTGAGATGATGAACCGTCAACATCTGGCGTCCCCCGAATTCTTGTCCTGTCGCGCCGCGCTTGGTGCCAGCCGCGCGCGACAAAGTCGAGATGGGCTTACGACGGAGGCCGGCTGCGCATCATGACAGCGCTGATTTACCCGGATAATATATCCCTAGACTGGAGCCCTTCCCGATGAACCCGGCTTACGTGGCCTTCGAAGGTGAGCGTCGCATTGCGGCCGGCGAGCTGCGCGACGTCGTCAGCGCCGTCAAGCAGCGGCTCGATCAGCGCAAGGACGCCACGATCCTGGTGTTCGACGGCCGCACCTCCGCGCTCGTCGACGTCGATCTCCGCGGCTCGATCGACGACGCGCTGGCGCGGCTGCCTAAAGCGGATGCTCCCGTCGCCGATGAAGCGCCGGCTGCAGCAGCGCCGCGCGGTCCCGGCCGCCCCCGGCTTGGCGTCGTCGCGCGCGAGGTCACGCTATTGCCGCGGCACTGGGACTGGCTCGCGCAGCAGAAGGGCGGCGCATCGGTCACGATCCGCAAACTGATCGACGACGCCCGGCGCAATAGCGGCGACAAGGATCGCACCCGCCTCGCCCAGGATGCAGCCTATCGCTTCATGACGATCATGGCCGGCAACCGGCCGCATTACGAGGAGGCGATCCGTGCGCTGTTCGCGCACGACCGGAGACGCTTCGCCACGCTGATCGCGGACTGGCCGGCCGACATCCGCGATCACGCCGTCAAGCTCGCCTACAGCGACCACGACGACTAGCGCGCTCAACGCGACACGCTCGCGCAGCGTCACTCACAATCAAGAAGGACAGCGCGCGAGACGCCGTCGCGCCCTGATCACTGCAAGATCGACCTCCCTGGAATCTGAACGTGTCAAATACACCATCCCTTCGAATCGCATTTCTGCGCTTCCTCGCGCCGATGATGCTGAGCAACATCCTGCAGTCGTTGTCCGGCACCATCAACGGCATCTTTCTCGGACAAATGATCGGGGTTGACGCGCTTGCGGCCGTCTCGGTGTTCTTCCCGGTGCTGTTCTTCTTCATCGCCTTTGTCATCGGCCTGAGCGCGGGCGCCTCCGTCATGATCGGCCAGGCCTGGGGCGCGGGCGAGCCTGACAAGGTCAAGGCGGTCGCCGGCACAACGTTGACGGTCGCGCTGCTGCTGTCGGCCGCAATTGCGATCCTTGGCGGCCTGTTCAGCCGGGAGCTTCTGACCGCGCTCGCCACGCCGGCAAACGTTCTCGATGCCGCCAATTCCTATACACGGATCATGATGATCACGATGCCGCTGACTTTCGTCTTCATCCTGATCACGGCAATGATGCGCGGTGTCGGAGATACCGTGACACCGCTGCTCGCGCTGGCGGTGTCGACGGTGATCGGCCTGGTCGTGACCCCGGCCTTGATCCACGGCTGGTTCGGCCTGCCCACGCTCGGCGTGGCGAGCGCGGCCGTTGCCTCGGCCGTGTCGAACCTGCTCACGCTGGCTTGGCTGCATTTCCAGCTGCTTCGGCGCAAGCATGCGCTGGCGTTCGATGCCACATTCCTGCACGCGATGCGGCTCGATCGCGCGCTGCTGCGGACAGTGCTGCGGCTCGGCATTCCGACCGCGATCGGGATGGTCGTAGTATCGCTGGCCGAGTTGGTGCTGCTCGGCCTCGTCAACGGATTCGGCTCCGACGCCACCGCCGCCTATGGCACCGTCAACCATCTGATCGGCTACGTGCAGTTTCCAACGATATCGATTGCAATCTCCGTCTCGATCTTCGGCGCGCAGGCGATCGGCCGCGGCAATTCCGGCCAGATCGGCGCCATCGTCGGCACCGGCCTTGAAATGAACCTTGTCCTGACCGGCGGGCTGGTGGCGCTCGGCTATCTGTTCTCCCGTCCGCTGATGGGCTTCTTCCTCGTCGACGGCTCCGTCATCGAGCTCGCGCAGGAGCTGCTCCACATCTCGCTGTGGAGCATGATCCTGTTCGGAATGGCGACGGTGTTTTCGGGCGCGATGCGCGCTGGAGGTACGGTCTGGATGCCGCTCCTGATCTCGGTGATCGCGATCACCCTGGTCGAGATCCCGACCGCAATCGTGCTCAGCCGCGCCATCGGCATCAAGGGCCTCTGGTTCGCCTATCCGATCACCTTCGCGACCATGTTCGTGCTGCAGATGGCCTATTACGGGCTGGTCTGGCGCAAGCGCACGATCGCGCGCCTGATTTGACATCGCATCAGGCTGCTCACATGATGATTATCATACTGCAACCGCCCCCGCGCGTCGGACCACGCCGCGCTGGAGGCGGAAAACCAAGCGCCGAGGGGAGACCGCCGTGAGCCAGAATCCGCAATTCCTGTTCGATTTCGGCAGTCCCAATGCCTTTCTGAGCCATGAGGCGATCCCGGCGATCGAAAAGCGCACCGGCGTCAGGTTCGAATATGTGCCGATCCTGCTCGGCGGCATCTTCAAGGCCACCAACAACAAATCGCCGGCCGAAACGCTCGCCGGCGTCAAGAACAAGCCGGAGTTCCAGAAGATCGAGACCGAGCGCTTCATCAAGCGCTTCAACGTCAAGCCCTATGCCTGGAACCCGTTCTTCCCGGTCAACACGCTGAACCTGATGCGGGCCGCGGTCGCAGCCCAGCTCGAGGGCGTGTTCGAGCAATATGTCGAGGCGGCGTTCCACCACATGTGGGTTGAGCCGAAGAAGATGGACGACCCCGAAGTCGCAGGCAAAGCCATCGCCTCTTCCGGTCTCGACGCCGCAAAACTGTTCGCACGCGCGCAGGATGCCGATGTGAAGGCGAAGCTGATGGCAAACACGCAGTCCGCCGTCGAGCGCGGCGCGTTCGGCTCGCCGACCTTCTTCGTCGGCAACGAGATGTTCTTCGGCAAGGAACAGCTGCGCGAAGTCGAGGAAATGGTGTCGGGGAAGTAGCCACCGTCATTGCGAGCGAAGCGAAGCAATCCATCTCGCCGCGTGGAAGCATGGATTGCTTCGTCGCTTCGCTCCTCGCAATGAGGTGTTGAGGAGCACGAACCATGCAGAAGCGAAACGCCACCTGTGCCGTGGTCGGTGCCGGCGACTACATCGGCGCCGAGATCGTCAAGAAATTCGCCGCCGAAGGCTTCACCGTGTTCGCCGGCCGGCGCAACGGCGAGAAGCTGGAGCCGCTGGTGAAAGAGGTCGAGGCCGCCGGCGGCACGATCTTCGGCCGCTCGCTCGATGCGCGGAAGGAGGAGGAAGTCACGGCCTTCCTCAACGACGCCGACAAGCACGCGCCGCTCGACGTCTGCATCTTCAATGTCGGCGCCAACGTCAACTTCCCGATCCTGGAGACCACCGACCGCGTGTTCCGCAAGGTCTGGGAGATGGCCTGCTGGGCCGGCTTCGTCACCGGACGCGAGGCGGCGCGGCTGATGGTGCCGCGCGGCCAGGGCAACATCTTCTTCACCGGCGCGACCGCGAGCGTGCGCGGCGGCAGCGGCTTTGCCGCGTTTGCCAGCGCCAAGTTCGGCCTGCGCGCGGTCGCCCAGGCGATGGCGCGCGAGCTCGGGCCAAAGAACATCCACGTCGCACATCTGATCATCGATTCCGGCGTCGACACCGCCTGGGTGCGGGAGCGGCGCGAGCAGATCTGGGGCAAGGAGGCCCTCGACAATCCCGATCTCCTGATGCCGCCGGCCTCGGTCGCGGCGTCCTACTGGCAGCTCTACCAACAGCCGAAGAGCGCCTGGACGTTCGAAATGGAGATCCGCCCGTTCGGCGAGAAATGGTGACGTTTCACGTCTTCGTCATGGCCGGGCTTGACCCGGCCATCCACGTTCTTTCTCCTGCTAAAGTTAAAAACGTGGACGCCCGGGACGAGCCCGGGCATGACGGGCAACGACAAGGCCCGACGGAACAGGGCCGTCCAACGATGGAGAGTAAACCATGCGCGTTCTCGTGGTCGGCGCCGGCGCGATCGGCGGTTATTTTGGCGGCCGGATGCTTGAGGCAGGCTGCGACGTCACCTTCCTGGTGCGACCCAGACGCGCGTCCGAGCTCGCATCGGCCGGTCTCGTCATCAAGAGCCCGAACGGTGACGTCACGCTGAAGAATCCGCCGACGGTGCAGGCCGACAAGCTCACTGACACATTCGACGTCGTGCTGCTGAGCTGCAAGGCGTTCGATCTGGATGACGCGATCAAGTCCTTTGCGCCCGCCGTCGGCGACAAGACCGCGATCATCCCGCTGCTCAACGGCATGCTGCATCTCGACGTGCTCGAGACGAAGTTCGGCGCCGCGCGCGTGCTCGGTGGGCTCTGCGCGATCGCAGCGACCTTGAACGAGGCGCGCGAAGTGGTGCAGCTCGCGCCGATGCAGTCGCTGAATTTCGGCGAGCGCGATGGGAGAATGTCGGATCGGGTGCGCGCGATCGTGGAGACCTTCGCCGGCGTCAACGGCGCGGCCGCCAGCGAGCACATCATGCAGGGCATGTGGGAGAAATGGGTGTTCCTGGCCTCGCTCGCCGCCTCCACCAGCCTGATGCGGACCTCAGTCGGCAACATCCTGGCGGCGCCCGGCGGCAAGGATTTTCTGCTCGGCATCCTCGATGAGTGCTCCGCGATCGCCGCCGACGCCGGCCACGCCCCGGGCGGCCCGTTCTTCCAGCGCACCCGCGGGCTGCTGACGGCCGAGGGCTCGCCGATGACCGCATCGATGTTCCGCGACATCAAGGCGGGCCTGCCGGTCGAGGCCGATCACGTGATCGGCGATCTGATCGTCCGCGCCGACGCCGCAAAGATCCCGGTGCCGAAGCTGCGCACGGCGTACACGCACCTCAAGGCGTATGAGAAGCAGCGGCTTAGTTAGTTCGTAGCCCGGATGGAGCGCAGCGAAATCCGGGGCCGTTCGTGCCGCTGATGCAGGAGTCCCGGATTGCTCTTCGCTTCATCCGGGCTACGCGTCAAAGACGCGCCAGGTAATGCGCGAGCGCGGCGATCTCTTCATCGCTCAGAGGATAGGCGACATCGGCCATCGCGGCCTGGGCGCCGCCGGAACGTGCGCCCGACTTGTAGTCGCGCAGCGCCTTGACGAGATATTCCTCGCGCTGGCCGGCAAGCCGCGCTACCGCCTTGGTGCCGACATAGGTGTCGATGTGGCATGAGGCGCAGCGGCGGCCTGCCGCGGCCTGCTTGCCCTTCTCCGACAGTTCCGGATTGTCGTCCTTGCTGCCCTTGAACGGCGGAAGCTGCGCGAAATAGGCGCCGAGATTGCGGATGTCGTCATTGCTGAGCTGCTCGACGATCGGCCGCATCTGCTCGTTCTTGCGCGCGCCGGCGCGAAAGAACTCGAGCTGCCACTGCACGAACTGATCGAGCTGGCCCGCGAGCGAGGGAATGTTCTCGGTCTGCGAGATGCCGTCCTCGCCGTGACAGCCTGTGCACATCACCGCCTTCTCCTTGCCGGCGGCGACGTCGGCGGCGCGCGCAACCGGCGTCAGCACAAGTGTCGCCGCCACCACAATTCCGAAGGATGCAACGCGCATTGCCGGTTTCTCCGCGTGTCATTGCCGGGCCCGGCCCGGCAATCCATCTCGCTTGCAAAAGGGTTTTTCATTTGGATGGATGACCGGATCAAGTCCGGGCATGACCAGTTTGTTTCGTTGCAACCTGCCCAACCACGTGAATGAGGCTGCGGCGACCTCGTCGGCCACCGCAGCCTCATTGGCCGTTCCGTCGTTACTTCTTGCTGTAGCTGATGCGATAGATCGCACCGGCCCAGTCGTCGGCGACGAGGATCGAACCGTCCTTGTCGAGCAGGATGTCAGCGGGACGGCCAAGATAGCCCTGGTCGCCCTCGATCCAGCCGGAGGCGAACACCTCTTCCTTCGCGTTCTTGCCTTCGGGGCTGGCAGTCACGCGCACGATGCGACCGCCCTGGTACTTGTGCCGGTTCCAGGAGCCGTGCTCGGCGATCAGGATGCTGTTCTTGTACTCGGCCGGGAATTGGCTGCCGGTATAGAACTTCATGCCGAGCGGAGCGACGTGGGCACCGAGATTGAGCACCGGCGGGGTGAACTCCGAGCACTTGTGACCCATCGCGAACTTGGAATCCGGCAGGTTGCCCTGGTGGCAATAGGGATAGCCGAAATGCTCGCCGAGCTTGTTGATCATGTTGAGCTTGTCGCTCGGCAGATCGTCGCTGATCCAGTCGCGCGCATTTTCGGTGAACCAGTATTTGCCGGTGCGCGGATCGACGTCGCCACCGACCGAGTTGCGCACGCCAAGCGCATAGACTACCGCATTGCCGGTTTTCGGATCGACGCGGCGGATCTGCGACACCGAGGTCGGGGGGATGCCGATATTGAAGGGCGGGCCGAACGGCAGATAGAACCAGCCATCCTTGTCGACCGCGATATATTTCCAGCCATGCGCGGCGTAGGACGGCATGTCGTCATACACCACCTTGCCGCTGCCGAGATTGTCGAGATTGGCTTCGGCGTTGTCGTACTTGATCAGCTTGTCGACCGCGATGACGTAGAGCGCGCCGTCGCGGAACGCGAGGCCGGTCGGCATGTTGAGGCCCTTGAGGATCGTCTTGACCTCTTTCTTGCCGTTGTTGTCCTTGATCGCATAGACATTGCCGAGGCCGAACGAGCCGACGAACAACGTACCCTTGTCGCCCCACGCCATCTGGCGCGCGGCAAGCACGTTCGAGGCATAGACCTCGATCTTGAAGCCCGGCGGCAGCTTGATCTTTTTCATCATGACAGCAAGTTCGGCATCCGATGCGCCGGTCGGCGGACCGGACGGCGGGGCAACGCCCTTCTGCGCCTCAGTCTCGTCACCGAGGAACCAGTCATCCGGCGGATGCGTCCAGAATTCCTTGGTACCCGATTCATATTTCTTCAGCGCCCGGTTCTTGTCCATCTGCTGTTGCTGCGCATTGGCGAAGCTGGTCCCCGCCAAGAGTGCGATCGCCGCGAACGCAAGTATCGATCGATTGAAAGCCGATTTCATCGCGTCACTCCCCTATGCAAGCCGTTGCAGCTTGCTGCCTGTTATTGATTTTGAACGCCTTGAGAGACGAATTGTGGCGGTCTGCGAGGTAGGTCAGACGACAAAATGGTAGCACATCCAACGAAGCTGAGAAGCGCAGGCCCTGTGGTGCACTACAGTCAAAACAAGTTGAGGCGAAATTTTCGCGCGCGCGATGTGTTTGGGAAAGAGGCACTCGCGTTGCAGCGCAGTATTCGCGCGAAGCGAGCGGTTGTGGTGTTCGATATGCTCGCGCGAGCATCGCATCGGCGTGCTGCCGGCGGCCAGGCACAACGATGCGGAAGACGGCACCGCCGGGTCGATCGTGCGACAAACAGAAGCATTGCGTTGGGCGTGTACACGACGACCTTGCGCGCGATGGCGCCTGGTCGATTGATCGGCCAACCACCCTGCATCGCGCACAATGGAAATGCGTGCGACCGAACGAGCGCGGCTGCCGCGTCTGAGTCGAGCGGAAGGTACGGGCGACCCGGACCCCGAAAAGCAAAAAGCCCGCGTCTGACGGCGGGCCTTGGTCGAACTGTCAGCTCGGGCCGGCGGGAAATCTGGAGCGGGCGAAGGGGCTCGAACCCTCGACCCCGACCTTGGCAAGGTCGTGCTCTACCACTGAGCTACACCCGCATCCGAGATGGCGGCGATCGCTCGCCGGCAACGGCAGACCTATGCCAAAAGCGGCCGGTGAATGCAACACAAGAGCACGGTCTTGAGCCGGCGAAATCGTCTGAATTTCTTAAAAAATGTGCTCGAATCGGCCCGAAACCAGGCGCGGTCACATTTTCTTGGCCGTTGGGCGGGGAACCGGCCTACACGACCATCGTATCGCGGAGCGATTCGAGCCAGGTCTCGAACCAGCCGGCCAGCGTCCGCGTCAGCTCGGTGCGCTGCGCGGCCTCGCAATCGAAGGTCGCCCACCATTCGACAAAGGCCCTGTTACCATCGATCACGGGCGTTACGCGCAAAGTGGCCCGGAAATCCGTGATCGGCAGGGTCGGAGGACCGGCAAATTCGTAAGATTGGAAGCAATCGACGTCGGATTGCGCCACCAGCCGCTGCCGGATTTGCCGCTCCCGATAGAGCACGTTGCGCACGGCACCGATCGTGTCGCCGGACTTGCCGTCCTCGATCTCGCTGCTGCCTGCGCCATGGACCCAGACCGGGTAATTGTTGAAATCGCGGATGATTTTCCAGACATTGCCGGCCGGCTGCTCGAACACGGTGCTGTAATAGGCCTTGGCCATGGTGCGCTTTCCTCCCGATTGGCTTTGCGCATCATGGGGCGGGCCGGGCGGCCGGCCCACCCGATATCAGATGGAACGGGAAGGCCGCCAAACGATTGAAATTTGCCATCCGACCGCCATCTAGCTCGACAGAACCGCTGAACCCGGCGTTCCGGCCGTGCTAGAACGCATCCGGATTTTCCGACCCCCATTCGCGAGCAGCAGGCGAGGATCACGTGACGATAGTTGAGCAGGGCGGCTCCACGCCGCAGGCAGCGCCCGATCTGATCAAGGAGACGACGACCCAGACCTTCGTGAAGGACGTCATCGAGGAGTCGCGGCGCCAGCCGGTCATGATCGACTTCTGGGCGCCGTGGTGCGGCCCCTGCCGCCAGCTCACGCCGATCCTTGAAAAGGCGGTGCGCAACGCCAAGGGCCGGGTCAAGCTGGTCAAGATGAACATCGACGAGCATCCGCAAATCCCGGGCCAGATGGGCATCCAGTCGATTCCGGCCGTGATCGCCTTCGTGGGCGGCCAGCCCGCCGACGGCTTCATGGGCGCGGTGCCGGAGAGCCAGGTCAACGCCTTCATCGAGAAGATCACCAAGGGCGTGCCGGCCGCCGGCGAGCCCAACCTTGCGGAGATCCTGGCCGAGGCCGAAGCCGTGCTGGCGGAAGGCGATGCGTCGGCGGCCGCCCAGATCTATGCCGAGGTGCTGGCGCATGACGCGACCAATATCGCCGCGCTTGCGGGCCTCGCCAAGTGCTACCTCACCACTGACGCGGTCGAGCAGGCCAAGCAGACGCTCGCCATGGTTCCGGAATCCAAGCGCAACGACGCCGCGGTGAAGGCCGTGCAGGCCGCGATCGATCTCGCCGAGCAGGCGCAGTCGGTCGGCCCGGTCGCCGAGCTCGAACAGAAAGTCGCCGCAAACCCGCTCGATCATCAGGCGCGGTTCGATCTCGCCACCGCGCTGAATGCGACGGGCAAGCGCGTTGAGGCGACCGAGCAGTTGCTCGCCATCGTCAAGCGCGACCGCAAATGGAACGACGATGGCGCGCGCAAGCAGCTGGTGCAGTTCTTCGAGGCGTGGGGCGGCACCGATGAGGCGACCGTCGAAGGACGCAAGCGGTTGTCGACGATCCTGTTCTCGTAACGCGCGAGAAGATCGCGCGTTGGCTTCTTGCTTGAGCATGACCTTGTCGGAAAACCGCGACGCACCTTTCCGGATCATGCTCAGGCCGCGCCTCTAACAGCAGCGGGACAGCAGATGCCGATCAATGCCGAATATCGCGGACCCGGCGAGCTTCCCGAAGTGATCCCGGTGTTTCCGCTGCCGGGCGCGCTGCTGTTGCCGCGCGGCCAGATGCCGCTCAACATCTTCGAGCCGCGCTATCTCGCGATGGTCGACGACGCCCTGCGCGACGGCCATCGCCTGATCGGGATGATCCAACCCGACGTGACGCATTCGCCGAACGAGGCCAAGCCGGTGCTGTTCCGGATCGGCTGCGTCGGCCGCATCACCCAGCTCGCCGAATCCGGCGACGGCCGCTACATCCTCGAACTTACCGGCGTCGCGCGCTTCAAGGTGGTCGAGGAGCTGACCGTGCTGACGGCGTACCGGCAGTGCAAGGTCGACTTCTTCTCCTTCACCGACGATTTCACCGCGCGCAAGGGTGAACAGGCGGTGGACCGAAAGGCGCTCCTCGACGTGCTCACCGATTTCCTGAAGGCCAACAATCTCAAGGTCGATTGGGAAGGCATCGAAGCCGCGCCCAACGAGGCGCTGGTGAATGCACTGGCGATGATGTCGCCCTATGGTCCTGCGGAGAAGCAGGCGATGCTGGAAGCGCCCGACCTGAAAACCCGCGCCGAGATCCTGATCGCGATCACCGAGATGGATCTTGCCAAGAAGCGCACCGGTGGCGGCGATCCGCCGGTGCAGTGAGGCCGCTCACTTCAACTCCCGCCGGCCCAGCCAGACGTGAAGCGGAAACGTCAGCGCCAGGGCAAATCCGGCGCTGAGATGGATCCAGCTCATCCATGGCCTGATCACCTCGGAACCGAGGTAATAGAGCCCGAAGGCGGTCACGATCAGCGCAGCGTTGAACGTCGCCATGATCGATCCCGAAATGCGGTTCTTCCGGCTCCGCCACGCGCGCAGCAAATGCATCGGAATCAGCGCGCCGAGCGACAGCAGCGCCAGCATCGCGACGCCGCCATGAACCATCAGCAGGTTCGCAGCGACCTGCTGCCAGATTTCGTCGCCGGCAGCGCTCTTCTGCCAATCCGCCACCAGCCAGCCGGCGCCGGTCAGCACCAGCGCCGCAAAGGCGGCGTACATCGCATAACGAAATGAACGTTTAAGCCGCAAGGTGCACCGCCTGTGGCCAGTCGGACGTGATCTGAACGTCCCCGTCGGCCGAAATCAGCAGGGCGCTGGCCCCGTAATGCGCGAGCAGATCACCGGCATCGGTCCCGGAGATCATCACGACTTTCGTCAGCGCGTCGGCAATCATGCATGAGGGCGCGCGGACCGTGGCGCCGACAATCGCAACGGCCGGCTCGCTTGTGGCGGGATCGATGACCGCCGAAGCGCCCGTCAATGTGCCGTCCACCAGATCAAAACGACGCGCGGTCGACGCCAGCGCCTCGCCGGTCATTTCGATACGCGCGAGCAGGCGCAGCGGGTCGCGCGGATCGCGCAGGTCGACCGTGTACGGCGCCGCTCCGAACACCCGAAGATCGCCGCCGGCATTCACCAGCCCCGCCGGAATGTCGAAACCTTGCAACGCCTCGATGGCGCGATCGACCGCAAAGCCCTTGGCGATTCCTCCGAGATCGATCGCGATCCCCGGAGCGCGCAGCCGCACGGCGTGTTCGGGCAGCAGCGCGATCGCATCGCCGACGCGCGGTTCAGGCGCGACAACCCGATCGCCGTCCAGTCCGGGGAGCAGGCCGATTGCTTGCAACGCCGGTGCAACGGTCACGTCGAAGGCTCCGCGGGACTGTCGATGCATCTCGACCGCCGCCTCGAGGACCTGAAACGTCCAGGGATGAACCCGTATCGGTTGGACATGAGTTTCCCGATTGAGGCGGCTGAGATCGCTGTCGCGCTCATGAAAGCTCATCAGCCGATGAACCTGCGCGACGGCATCGAATGCGGCGTCGATGGCGGCATCCGTCTCGGCGCCGGCGGACGCGACCTCGATCTCCACGAAGGTGCCGAGCAGCGGCCGCGCGCGGCGGGTCCTATCGAAGGCGATTGGCATAGGCGGACAGGATCCTCTTCACGCCCTCGGTGACATGCGTCGACGACAATGTCGCGCCGGAGATATTCCTGATGTCGCCGTTGATCTTGAGCGCGCTGCCGCTGGTCTTGCCGACGAATTGCGCGAGCCAGCTCGGGCTCCTGATCTCACCGCCATAGGATTCCCGGTACTGCAGGATCTCGACCCTGTGCACCGCGCCGCCCGGCGTCAGCGCCACCGCATAGTCGATATACAGGTGCTTGCCGATCACCCGGTCGAAGACCAGGAAGCCCGCGACCTTGCCGCCGGCCTCGGCCTTCCAGACCCGGCCGGCCTGGACCTCGGTGAAATTCGTCGCCGACGGAAACGCCTGCTTCTGCGCCTCCTCGATCGACAGGTACTGAACCGCATAGGCCGGCGAAGCCGCCGACACGATCGCAGCAGCCGGCAGCGTATATCGAACCCAACTCATCTCTCACCAGGCTCCCATCGTTTTCGTCAGGCCGCGGCTCGCGCACGCCCGCGCCGATCTCAGAAGAAGAATCCGACGCCGCCGAGGAACGAGTCCGACATCGCGCCAGTGATGCTCTTGTCGATGACGTGCTGATAGGTCGCCTTCAGCGCGACCTTCGGCGACGGGAACAGCGCGAAGCCGGCGGTGTGGTACTGCCGCTGGCCCGCGCCGGTCGGCAGGTTGGCATCCGTGCCGGCAAAGCCGCCGGTCTGCAGGTTCTGGTACGTGTAGCGATAGAACGGCACCGCCTCCCACTCGTTGTTCAGGATGGTGCCGAGCTGCACGTGATAGGCGATCTCGCCGGAATAGCCGTACATGGACTTGCCGACATTGTTGGTCGGATCGGAATCGTTGTTCGCGCGCAGGTTCTCCGGATGGCTGAAATCCGCGCGGACATACTCGCCGCGAAGCTCGAGGCCGGTCTGGGGGACGCGATAGCGGAACTCGGCGTCGAACATCGTCATGCTGGTGTGGCCGAGGAAATTGCCGAAATCGTCATGCGCACCGCGCGGCGTCAGGTTTGGCGTGTAATAGGCGCTGACGCTGCCGGCGAAGCCCGGCAGGAATGTCGGCGTGAAGTCGAGCCGTCCGGCGACCGCGGTCGCATTGTTGAGCTGCTGGAAGTCACCGAGCGGGGGCCGCGAGAAGCCGAGCCCGTTCAGGCCATCGATACCCGCAGCGTAGGGCGTGCCCGGAAGGGGCACGGTCTTGGCCGCGGTGCGGTTGTCAAAGGAATCGCCGAAGTCCTCGTTGCTGGTGGCAATCATCACCTGATACTTCAGATCTTCAGTGATCGTGCCGTAGACGCTGCTCGACGGCACCTTCCAGGTTGACGGAATGAGGCCGAGATACAGCTCGGGCCGGTTCACGCTGTAGAACTGCGTCGGCTCGTGGTGCTGGTTGATGTAGCCGATCGGTACAAGGTCGATACCCGGCGAACGCCAGTTGAACTGATCGATGATCTTGAAATCGACCCAGATCTGCTCGATCTCGGCCGTGCCATGCAGCTTGTCGTCGTTGTCGAAGCCGGAGCCTGCGTGCTCGAACTCGATCTCTGCGTTGAAGATAATGTTGGGAGTGATCGCATAGGTCGGCAACAGGACGAAGCGATGAGCATCGAAACCCTTCTGCCACTGGCCGTTGGCGGCGGGATTTTGCACGCTCCCGAACTTGATTTCGCCATAGGCTCCGATGCTGAGACCGGGCACCGGTGAATCGACCAACCCGAGAATCGGCTTGTCACTCGCCGACGGAAGCGGCGGGAGCTTCAGCATCGGCTTGGCTGACGTCTCGGCTGACTTGGCCTCGGGCTTGCCCTTCGCGTCCTTCGCGTCCGGCTTGGAGTCAGCGCTCTCCTTCGGCTCGCCGGACGGCGCTGCCGCGGCGTTGGCGCTGCGGACCGAGGCTGCGCGCGGCCCCGGCTTGGCGCTGGCATCCTTCTGCTTCAACTCGGCCTCGAGCGCCTGAATCCGCCGCTCCATCTTGTCGAGCTTCTTCAGCAGCGCCTCGTTCACGCTGTCGTCGGCCGCAGAAACGCTGCCGCTGCCGATGATCGACAGCGCGGTCGCCGCGAGCAACGCCGCGCGCCTGGAATTGCAGCCGCGACCGAATTTTCTTGCACCCAGCCCCAAATAACGATGCGATGACATGCGCCCCCCTTGACGCGCGGACATGGAAAGCCCGCGACATACGGGCGCACGTAGCATCAGCGCGAATCATTTCGGAGAATTTCCGCAATCGAAGTGCGGCCTGACGGTTAGAATCACTCAAGTTTGGAATTAGAATAAGAATAAAGATAAGACTCGATTGATGAGCTACGCTCATTCGACGCCGGAGGCGGATTTACGCACGGCCTGCGAAACCAAGCCGCAACGCCTGGTGAGATCTCGCTTGAAGCGTCTACCGATGGCCGCGGATCAGCTTCCGTCCCGTGATCATCGCCCGCACCAGGTTCTGGCGCTGGAGAACGCCCACCACGACAGCGCCGAGCACATGCAGCACGACCAGGATCATGACGATATCGGAGGAGTAGGTGTGGGTGTCCTCGACCCACCACACTCCGAAAAAGCTCACGGTCACCTGCATCGCGCCCGAGACCGCCGAGATCGCGAGCAAGGTCAGCAACGCCACGAGCATCGCGGTGCCCGCGGGATTGAGGCCGATATATCGTCCGGTGATCCCGCGCCTGAGATTCCAGAGGTAGCGCGGCGCGGCGCGAAGCCTCACTCCAACGGTTCTGAAGCGCGAGTAACGCGTGCCGGCGAACCCCCAGATCAACCGAAAGATCAGCAGGGCGATCACGCCGTAACCGGCAAGCCTGTGCAGCCCATCGAACCGGTTCGGCGTCCACCACGCGACCAGGACGAACACGGCAAGCGTCCAGTGCCAGAGGCGCAGGGGCAGGTCCCAGACCTGCACGGTCCGCTCGGCGGCACGATGCGCGGGAGCCCGTTCGGGCACACCGCGCGACCCTGGCACCGCCTCTCCCATCGACCTCAGGTCACTTCGCGATCGTGTGCTTGAGGCTGAGATCTTCGGGGCTGTAGAACAGCTCGTAGAGCTTGCCTTCCTTGACGCCGTAGACCTCGTAGCACGACCCTTCGATCTTGGATCGTCGCACCTCGTAGCCGGCCGCCTTGGCCTTGGCTTCGGCTTCGCTCGCCGGCTTCCAGGATGCCTTGTCGAGCTTGGTGCAATTCTTGTAGCCGTCGGCCAGTGCCGCCGACCCCATCAAGCCCAGAATAGACGCGGCGAATGCAACACTGCGAATGACCCTCACGAACATCTCCTCTCCGTTTCGATCGCCCGCGAAACATGGTCGCGCAGGGCCGGACCGAAGGACGCGGAGCAGGCCGCGAAGTCAAGGCGGCGTCCGGTCTGATGCTTTAGAGAGGCTCTAAGAGATATTCTAAGATTTGAGAAAACCGCTTTGGTCTCCGTATGCAATCGGCTTTCCGCGTTTCGCTGCGGCCTTACGCCTCATGAGGCGAGGTCTCCGCCGCGGCGGAGCGCCGTCAAGCGCCGACCATCGCATGACGCACCGCGCCGCGCCTTATCCGCGACCGTCCGCGCCCATCGATCATTTGCGCGACGCTTGCGCTATCGACCGCAGGACTGAAGTAGAAGCCCTGGGTTTCCGCGCAGGCATCGGCGCGGAGGATATCGAGCTGCTCCTGGGTTTCGACACCTTCGGCGGTCGTCGTCTTGCCGAGGCTGACGGCGAACCGAACCACCGCGCGCGCGATCCGGCGCGATTCCTCCGACGCCGCAGACAATTCGCGGACGAAGCTGCGGTCGATCTTGACCTTGTCGAACGGAAACTTCTGCAGAAAGCTCAGCGACGAGTAGCCGGTGCCGAAATCGTCGAGTGCAATCCGCACGTTGAGATGCTGCAGCTGGCCGAGCGCCGCGAACACCGCCACGCTGTCGTGAATCATCGCCGTCTCGGTCACCTCGAGTTCAAGCCGCTGCGGCGCGAGGCCTGCGCGTGCAAGCGCGCTTACCACGACGGGGACGAGCTCCGGGCTCCTGAACTGCGCGGGCGAGAGGTTGATCGCGATCCTGAGCTCGTCGGGCCATTTCGCCGCCTCCATGCAGGCGGTTCGCAACACCCATTCCCCGAGCGGAACGATCAGACCGGTGTCTTCCGCCAACGGGATGAATTCCGCCGGCGGCACCATGCCGCGCTCGGGATGATGCCAGCGCAGCAGCGCTTCGAAGCCGCTCGTCTCGCCGCTCGCGAGGTTGAAGAACGGCTGATAGTGCAGCTCGAATTCGCCGTTGGCGAGCGCGCTGCGCAAGTCCCGCTCGAGGTCGCGCCGGGCGTGCAGGAGCTGATCGAGCTCCGGCTCGAAGAAGCGGAACGAGCCGCGGCCGCCGCCCTTGGCCGAGTAGAGCGCGAGATCGGCGCTGCGCAGGATCTCGTCGGAATCGCCGCCATCGCGCGGCGCGATCGCAATGCCGATGCTGGTGGCGGTGGTCACCTGATGATGGCCGAGATCGACCGGATCGCGCAGCGCCTGCGTGATTCGCTCGGCGAGCGCACCGGCTTCGCTGACCGGGTCGGTCACGTAGGCGATCACGGCGAACTCGTCGCCGCCGAGCCTTGCAATCAGCGTCGTCTCGCTGACGCATTCGCGCAGGCGCCCGGCGACCGCCTGCAACAGCGCATCGCCCGCCGGATGCCCGAGCGTGTCATTGACCTCCTTGAAGCGATCGAGATCGAGCATCAGCACCGCAAGGGGCCGTCCGCCGCAGCGCGTGTCGGCAAGCGCCTGCTCCATCCGCTCGCGGAACAGCACGCGGTTCGGCAGATCGGTCAGCGCGTCGTGCTGCGCCATGTGGATGATCTTGGCCGCGGAGCGCCGTTGCTCGGTGACGTCGAGATGCGTCGCGACCCAGCCGCCGCGCGGCATCGGTTGCCTCGTCACGCAGATCAGCCTGCCGTCGGCGAGCTCGTCGACCCGGCTGGAGACTTCATTGGCCGGCAGCGCGTTCAATGTCGCAAGCAGCCGGGTCGCGGCACTGTCGCTGGTGTCGCCCTTGAGGATGCCGTTCGCGATCCGGTGCCTGATGATGTCGCCGTGCGGCGTGCCTGGCCGCAACAGCTCCGGCGGCAGACGGTACATCATGGCATAGCGGTCGTTGCAGACGACGAGCCGCTTCTCGGCATCGAACATGCAGAGGCCCTCGCCCATGTGGTTGATCGCGGTGTCGAGCCGCAGTTTCTGCTCCTGCAGCTCGCATTGCGACGCCTCGACCTGCTGGCGTGCGAGCGAGAGCTGGCTGATGATCTCCTCGAACCTGCGGGTTCGCAGCGCAAGGCGCCGATCCGCGAGCACACCGACCAGGCTCATCCCGAGCACCGTCAGGGCCACGCCGGCAATCGCCACCGAAAGGAAGGCGGGCGAGAGCGACAGCGCATCGGAGGCCCGCGTCGGATCGGGAATGATCTGGACGGCGCCCATGGCGGTGAAGTGATGCGAAACGATCGCCAGCGTCAGCAGCAAGGCGGCGGCAAGCGTGCCCCAGCGGTCCTGGCGACGGACCGCGATCGCCAGCGCCGCATAGCCGAAGATCATGCCGAGCACGATGGAGGCCGACACGAGGTCCATCGACCAGGCCACGCGGCCCGGCACTTCGAGCGCCCACATGCCGAGATAGTGCATGCTGGCGATGCCCGCACCAATGATCGCGCCGCCGACGGGCGCGCGCCATCGGCTGGGGTCGTAGGCCGCGAAGCCGAAGCCGCAGGAGGTGAGGAGCATCGCCGCGCCGAGCGACGTCGCCGTCAGCGTGACGCCGTATCCGGTCGGCACGCCAGGCTCGTAGGCGAGCATCGCGATGAAATGCGTCGCCCAGATTCCGTAGCCGATCGCGGCGCCGGCGATCGCGATCCATATCAGGCGCGTCGCGGCAAGCGTCGCGGTTGCGCGGTGGAAGATATTGACGGCGACAATGCTTGCGACGAAGCAAACCAGCCCGGCGAGCAGAACGAGCCGCCAGTCATGCTCGCCGGTAAGGCACGTAAAAATACGGAACATTGCGTCGGCCCTTGATTGTTCGTTCCGACGAATAGTCCGCCTGAATGTTCTTCTCGATAACTTTTCACAACTTTCGGTGGCATGGTTATCCGCATGTAAGCCGATTCTGCATTGAAATTGATGGCTCCATCAATTCTGAAATGCCTTAGCGGCGGCGCGGGTGTCAGCCGCCGAGCGGAACGAGCACGGTCTCGCCGGTCGCGACCAGCGCGCGCTCGCCCTGCGCGTCCTCGGCAAACAACTCGGCCCGCGCGAAAACCTGCTTGCGTCCCGCGCGCAGCGTGGTGCCCATCGCGACAAAGCTTGCGCCTGTCGCCGGCCTCAGACAGTTCATCGAGAAATGCGATGCAGTGACGGAACCGACGATGGTCGCCGCGGCAAAGCCGCAAGCGGTATCGAGGAGGGCCGCGATCATTCCCGCATGCAGATGCCCCGCATATTGGCCGAACTCGTCGCGCCAGGGCATGCGCAGCTCGGCCTCGCCACGGCCCGCCGCGACGACCTCGAAGCCAACCATCCGGTTGAAAGCGGCTGACGCGTTGACGCCGGCGAGCTGTTGCAGATCGAATCCGGGGTCGGCCGTCATGCGGATTCCTCTCGCTAGAGCATGATCCGGAAAAGCGTATAGCGGTTTTCCGAAAAGATCATGCTCAAACAAAGACCTAAAGCGCGATGACGATTCATCCAAATCTCATCGCGCTTTAATAGCCGGCGACCGCGAGCGCGACCACGGCGCTCATCCCGACCCAGCCGATATGCCGGCCACGTGTCGCCACCGCATTGGCGAGCGCGGCGCAGCCGAACACGACAGCAAGCGTAGTGACGATCCAGTGCCGCGCGACGTCGGACGCCATTGCCGGAGCTGCGATCAGCAGCACGCCACCGCCGATCCACGCGATCGTGCCGGCCTGCCAGACGAGGCGAAGCAGCGTGCGCAACCGCGGCGGCTCGACAGTGCCGCGCGCAAACACCTTGGTTTCACCGAGGATGCCATGGGCCAGGCTGACGGCGATCGCAATGACGCCGGCGCCCTGCAGCAGCAAATCACGCATCGGACCACTCCAAACAATACTGTCCATACAGTACTGTATGGTTATGCGCCCGGCGCTGGCGGCTGTCAATACAGTTGTGTATGGTGCGGGCCGGACGGATGGGGAACCATGACCGAGCAGCTCTCGGCGCAGGATTGGCTGGACCAGGGCCTGAAGACGCTTGCGAGAAGCGGCTTCACGGCGCTGAAGGCCGAGCCGCTGGCCAAGGCGATGGGCGTGTCGCGCGGCAGCTTCTACTGGCACTTCGCCGATATCGCCGCGTTCCACGCCGCGATCCTCACCCATTGGCGCGAGGTCGCCGCCGAGCAGGTGATCGCCGAGCTCGAGGCGGTTCCCAAGGGCGACGACGCGCTGGCGCTCTTGCTGCGCCGGGCGTTCTCGGCGCGGCTTTCGCTGGAGCGCGCGGTCCGCAGCTGGGCGATCGTCGACGCCACCGTCCGCGGCGCCGTGCAGGAGGTCGACCAGCGCCGGCTCGGCTATATCGAGACCCTGCTTCGACAGTCCGGATCTCCGCCCGACGTGGCGCGCGGCCGTGCGCAGATCTTCTACTGGGCGTTCATCGGCTTCGCGCTGTCGGACCAGCCGCTGGCGAAGGCACGCCAGCAGGCGGCGCTCGACGAGCTCCTGCGGATCGCCAAGCGCTGACACCCCGCGTCGGGATGTGCTAGATGACGGCCAACCGGAGACCGCAATGAATTCGACGCCCGACCATCTCGAAAGCACCGCCGACCCGAAGCTGCTGGAAATCCTGGTGTGCCCGATCACCAAGGGGCCGCTGGAGTTCGACGCGACGCGGCAGGAGCTGATCTCGCGCTCCGCCAAACTCGCCTATCCGATCCGCGACGGCATCCCGATCATGTTGCCGGAAGAGGCAAGGAAAATCGATTGACGAAGGTTCGTAGCCCGGATGGAGCGCAGCGCAATCCGGGACCGACCTATCCGCGGTGAAACTTCCCCGGATTTCGCTTCGCTCCATCCGGGCTACGAAGCTACAAGCGCTACAACGCCTCGCCCTTCAGCAGCCGCGGCACTTCGCCGGACAATCCTGCCGCCTGGCGGATGAACATCTCCTTCAGCGGCGGCGTGCGATCGACGAGGCCGAGGCCGATGTCGCGCACGGTGCGAAGCAGCGTCGATTCATTCGAGAACAGGAAGTTCAGCGAGTTGGTGGCAACCCCCATCGCCATCGTGTCGAAGCGCCGCCAGCGCTGGTAGCGCTCGAGCACGTCGGCTTGCCCGAGATCCATGCCAAGCCGCGCCGCGTCGACGACGACCTCGGCAAGCGCTGCGACATCCTTCAGGCCCATATTGAGCCCCTGCCCCGCGATCGGATGGATCACGTGGGCGGCGTCGCCGATCAGCGCCAGCCGTTCGGCGATGAACGAGCGCGCGACGAAATAGCCGAGCGGAAATGCGCGCGGCTTGTCGAGCGCCTTGATCTCACCGAGCTGCAGGCCGAAGCGCTGCTCGAGTTCGGCGTGGAATTCCTCTTCGCTCAACGCTGTGATGCGCGCCGCATCCTTGCGCGTCTCGGTCCACACCAGCGAGGAGCGGTTGCCGGTCAGCGGCAGGATCGCGAACGGACCGGCGGGCAGGAAGTGCTCCTCGGCGCGACCGTGATGCTCGCGCTCATGGCCGACGGTGACGACGATGCCCGACTGATCGTAGTCCCAGCCATGGGTGGCGATGCCGGCGCGCTCGCGCAGCCTCGATTTCGCGCCGTCGGCGGCGACCAGGAGGCTCGCATCGATCACCCGGCCGTCGGCGAGCGTGACGCTGACGCCGTCGGGGCGGGACTCGAACGTCGACACCGCGGTGGCGCGCAGCTCGACGCCTTCGGCTTCGGCGCGCGCGGCGAGCGCATCGATCAGATGGCGGTTCTCGACCATATGCGCGAACGGCTCGCCCGGCTCGACATAGCCGGCAAAGGTCAGGAACACCGGACGCGTCGCGTCCTCCAGCTTGGAATCGGTGACGACCATGTCGGTGATCGGCTGCGCCGTCGGTGCGACCTGCCCCCACACGCCGAGCGTCTCGAACAGCCGGCGGCAGGCGGCGACGATCGCGGTCGCGCGCGGATCGCGGCTCGGCCGCAGGGCCAGCGCCGGATCGGCCACAATGACGGGAACGTCGGGCCCAAGCCCCTGGCGCAGCGCCACCGCCAGCGCCAGCCCGGCAAATGCGCCGCCGCAGATGACAATGCTTCGCTGTCCCGACATCTCGTCCTTACTCGGTTACGTCAACAAGAGGATACTTGCTACCTGATAATAGCTGGGCGAAACAGGGGCCTGAAACAAGGTACTTAGCCGTCCCGGATGTCATTCCGGGGCGATGCGTCAATATCGAACCCGGGATCTCGAGATTCTCAGGTGCGCAATTGCGCACCATAGTTCGATGCTGACGCATCGCCCCGGAATGACGGGTGTCACTCAACCGAAAGCCCGCCATGTCCAAAAGCCTGATCGACCTGCTGTCCATCCTCGATCTCGAGCAGCTCGAAGTGAATTTGTTCCGCGGCAACAGCCCGAAGACGAGCTGGCAGCGGGTGTTCGGCGGCCAGGTGATCGGGCAGGCGATGGTGGCGGCGTGCCGCACCGTCGAGGGCCGGCTGCCGCATTCGATCCATTGCTATTTCATCCTGCCGGGCGATCCGCAGGTGCCGATCATCTACCAGGTCGAGCGGCTGCGCGACGGCAAGAGCTATTCGACCCGCCGCGTCACCGCGATCCAGCATGGCAACGCGATCTTCTCGATCATGGTGTCGTTCCATGCCGAGGAGCACGGCAATTTCGACCATCAGGAGAAGATGCCCGACGTGCCGCCGCCGGAGAAGCTCACCGCGGAGGAAGTGTCGAAGCAGCCGATGTTCAAGGAGATGCCGGAGTTCATCCGCCGCTACTACGAATCCGATCGTCCGATCGAACTGCGCCCGGTCGAGCTCGGCCGCTATTTCGGCCAGAAGATCGACGACGGCCGCATCAACGTCTGGATCCGCACCGCGGCGAAATTGCCCGATGATCCGGCGCTGCACATGTGCGCGCTCGCCTATGCGTCCGATTTCTCGTTGCTCGACGCTGTCATGGCGCGCTACGGCCGCACGCTGTTCGACAGGCGCATGATGCCGGCGAGCCTCGACCACGCGATGTGGTTTCATCGCCCGTTCCGCGCCGACGAATGGCTGCTCTATGCGCAGGACTCGCCGAGCGCGCAATCCGGTCGCGGCCTGACCCGCGGCCAGATCTTCAAGCCCGACGGCACGCTGGTGGCGTCGGTTGCGCAGGAAGGCTCGGTGCGCGAACGCAAGGCATGATCCGCGGTTGCCCGTTCGCGCTCCCGGTTACTGGGCTGCGCCGCGCTCGACCAGCGCGAATTGCGAGACGAACCAGTTGCCGTACCAGCGCAGCACCCAGGGGATCGGGATCAGCAATCCGCAACCGATCACGAACACGATGGTTCGCCAAAGCACATCGAGCCCCGAGGCATTGAAGATGACCTCGCGGCTTGTGCCTTCGATGTTGCGGCAGATCCAGCGCATCCAGGCCGTCATCACCCAGGCCCAGCCGATGATGGTGATGGCGGAGATCGCCAGCAGCAGGTACCAGCCGACGTAGGTGACCGGGCTGCCGTTGAACGACATCGGCAGCGGCTGGCCGTTCGAACTCAGGTGACTGGCGATCCAGCGGATGATCATCCATCCGAGGAACGCCTGCAGCACGACCGAGATCAGTTGAACGATCGAGCTGTTGGCCGCGCCCGCATAGGTCAGAAGACCCAGCACGATGAAGACGTACCAGATGTCGAGCGGCTGTCCGGTGAAGCCGAGATTCGGCCGGCCCGGCCCCCGGATGTGGGGGATGATCCAGCGATACAGCCCGGTTGCCGTCCACGGCGCGGGAATCACGAGGATCTGGCCGATTACAAGCAGCAGACTGCGTCCGAACAGGCCCCAGATCGGGAAGTCGGCCGACAGTGCCCTGCCGCTATAGGCGCCCGAGGCCGCGACCTGCGGCGGGCCGCCGGCCTGGGGAAACGCCGGCGGCGCGGCGCTGCCCGGAATGAGCCCGGGAATCTCGCCCGCCTTCTGCCAGCCGGACATGCCCTCGGTCCACACCAGCGTGTCGGCCCGCACCATCCCGCGGGCGGTCAGGTCGCGGAGTTGGGCTTCGGGAAGCGGACCTTTTTGCTGGCCTTCGGCGGCATAAAACCAGTTGCGGTTTGACATCTTTGTTTCCCCAGCAAGCGCGACACAAAATGATGCCTACGCGCCCGGCTGCGAACCGCGCTCGACCAGCACGGTCTGCGACACCAGCCAACGCATCATCCAGCGATACACCCACGGAATCGGGATGAGGAAGGAGGCGGCGATCACGGTGACGATCCCGCGCCAGAGAAACTCCAGTCCTGAGCCGTTGAAGATGATCTCGCGCCGCGTGCCCTGGATGTTGCGGCAGAACCACCGCGTCCAGGCCGCGTAGACCCACGCCCAGCCGATGATCGTGATGATGGAGAGCACCACTAGCAGCGTCCATCCGAGATAGGCCCAGAACGAGCCGGTGAAGCTGAGCCCGAGCGGCTGACCGTTGGAGGCGAGGTTCGCGACGAACCATCTGAGGAAAAGCCAATAGAGCGCGATCTCGAGCAGGAACACCAGATTGTTGAGCCACTGGATTCCGGTCATCGCCACGGCGACGATCACGACGATGGCGCCGAAGAACCAGGGAACGACCGTCATAGCCGTCCCCGTAAAGCTGAGATTCGGTCGTCCCGGCACCCGAATGCACGGGACTAGCCATTTCAGGTACCAGACCAGCATCCACGGCAGCGGGATGATGAAGCTGCTCGCGATCGCGAACACGAGGCTGCGCCAGACGAACTCCCAAATTCCGAAATCGATCGACAGCGGTCCGCCGCTATAGGCGCCCGATGCCACCACCGGTGGCGAGCCACCGGCCTGGGGAAACGCCGGCGGCGCGGCACTGCCCGGAATGAGGCCGGGAATTTCGCCCGCCTTCTGCCAGCCGGACATGCCCTCGGTCCACACCAGCGTGTCGGCCCGCACCGTTCCGCGGGCGATCAGGTCGCGAAGTTGAACTTCGGGCAGAGGACCCTTTTGTTGGCCTTCGGACGCATAAAACCAGTTGCGGTTCGACATTTTATTTCCTTGAGGCGTATGCGATGTCGAAAACGAGCCAGCGGGACCGCCGGCCGGGCGGGAACGCCACATTCTGGCCGAGGGTTTTGATCCCGTACAGTGAGACAGCTCACCAGCGGCCTACCTTTTCCCCTTCAACCTGCAACTTTTTTGTGCCATTTGCCCGGAAGGATGCCAGATTTGCCGCACGCAAATTGCCCCTGGGACGGCGAATCGCCCACCCTGCGGACAGGGCGGGTGCGGAAACCTTGAGAGAATGAAGGCCTGACCATGAAACTCGTCGTCGCGATCATCAAACCCTTCAAGCTGGACGAGGTGCGCCAGGCGCTGACCGCGATCGGCGTTCACGGCATGACGGTGACCGAAGTGAAGGGCTATGGCCGCCAGAAGGGCCACACCGAGATCTATCGCGGCGCCGAATACGTCGTGAACTTCCTGCCCAAGCTCAGAATCGAGATTGCCGTCGATACCGACCTCGCCGAGAAGGCGGTCGCCGTCATCACCCAGCACGCCCGCACCGGCCAGATCGGCGACGGCAAGATCTTCGTGACGCCGATCGATCACGCCTTGCGCATCCGCACCGGCGAGACCGATCAGGACGCGCTCTAACTGTTAAATCACGATCGCCGCCGGCAACGACGCCGGCCAAGAGCATGATCCGGAAAAGTGGGAACCGGTTTTCCGAAAAGATCATGCTCAAACAAAGAATGAGATCGTGATGCGATCACGTGTGATCGCATCACGATCGCCACACGACACCACAACACGCCGGGGAATGATGATGGGGGCACGGGCTCTTCGTGCAGCTAAAATTGCTGCGCCGATCGATGCTGCATTGCTGTTTGCGCTGGGCACGCCCGCCTTCGCCCAGGATACGGCCGCCAATTCAACGATCAACACCGCCGACACCGCCTGGATGATCGTCGCCACCGCGCTGGTGCTGATGATGACGATCCCGGGGCTCGCGCTGTTCTACTCCGGCATGGTGCGCAAGAAGAACGTGCTGGCGACGATGGCGCAGAGCCTCGCCGCGGTCGCGATCGTCTCGATCCTGTGGGTGACGTTCGGCTATTCGCTGAGCTTCGTCGGCGACGGTCCGTGGCTTGGCGGGCTCGACCGCTGGTTCCTCGCCGGCATGACGATGGACAGCGTCAACCCGGCGGCGAAGACGATCCCGGAATCGCTGTTCATGCTGTACCAGATGACGTTTGCGATCATCACGGTGGCGCTGGTGGCGGGCTCGGTCGCCGACCGCATGCGGTTTTCCGCCTACCTGTTGTTCTCGATCGGGTGGTTCATCTTCGCCTATGTGCCGCTGGCGCATTGGGTGTGGGGCGGCGGCTTCCTCGCCTCGATGGGCGTGCTCGATTTCGCCGGCGGCCTCGTCGTGCATCTCTCCGCCGGCGTCAGCGGACTGGTCGCCGCCAAGGTGATGGGCCGCCGTCACGGCTATGGCAGCGAGAACCTATCGCCGTTCGACCTGTCGCTCGCGGTGGTCGGCACCGGCCTGCTCTGGGTCGGCTGGTTCGGCTTCAACGGCGGCTCGGCGCTCGCGGCCAATTCGCGCGCGGTGATGGCGATCATCGCCACCCATCTGGCGGCCTGCGCCGGCGCGCTCACCTGGGGCGCGATCGAATGGGCGACGCGCCGCAAGCCGTCGGTGCTCGGCATGATCTCGGGCGCGGTCGCGGGGCTCGGCACCATCACGCCGGCCTCCGGTTTCGTTGCGCCATGGCACGGCGTCCTCATCGGCATCACTGCCGGTCTGGTCTGCTACTGGGCCTGCACCTGGCTGAAGCATCGCTTCAACTACGACGACTCGCTCGACGTGTTCGGCGTGCACGGCATCGGCGGCCTGACCGGCACGCTGCTGGCCGGCACCTTTGCCGCAAGCGCGATCGGCGGCACCGCCGGCCTGCTCGAAGGCCATCCGCAGCAGCTCCTGATCCAGTTCTACGGCGTCGCCGTCACCCTGGTCTGGTGCGGCGGCGTGACCTTCGTGCTGCTCAAGCTGGTCAGCGTCTTCGTGCCGCTGCGGGTCTCGCTGCAGCAGGAGCTCGAGGGCCTGGACATCTCGCAGCACGGCGAGGCCCTGCAGTAGTTCCTTCCATCTAATTGTCTAGTTACCTAAATACCGCAAAGCCTGCTGCGGCTCTGGGCACGATTGTGTCCGGAGTTGGTCGTGCCCGCGTTTTGAACAGCGGTGGTTACATTTTAGGCGCGACGGAATGGCGCAGGGGCGGAGGCCTCCCGCAAAGCGGGAAAAGGTCCGGATTCATAATCCATTAGCTGATCCGGCCGATCTGGCACGGCATTTGATTCTAAAGGTGCCGGCTGTGCCCGCGTAGTGGAAGCTCTCCGCGTGGTGAACCTCAGTCGCAATCTCCCGGTGTCTCCCACCGGGCCCAAGCGGGGATAGGACTCATGAAAATTGTTATGGCGATCATTAAGCCATTCAAGTTGGAAGAGGTCCGTGACGCCTTGACCGCCATTGGCGTTCACGGTCTCACGGTGACGGAAGTCAAAGGATACGGCCGTCAGAAGGGTCACACGGAAATCTATCGCGGCGCCGAATATGCCGTGAGCTTCCTGCCCAAGATCAAGATCGAGGTCGCAGTCGGCTCCGATCAGGTCGACAAGACCATCGACGCCATCACCTCTGCCGCCAAGACCGGCCAGATCGGCGACGGCAAGATCTTCGTCATCAGCCTCGAACACGCCGTGCGCATCCGCACCGGCGAGGCCGATGCCGCGGCCCTCTGATTTCGCGCTCAAACCTTAAGACTCAGGAGTAAAACCACATGACGTTCAAGCGTCCCTATAGCGCGGGACTGGCGGCCCTCGCAGTCGGCCTCTTCGCCGCGACCGCCGCCTACGCTGAGCCAACCGTCAACAAGGGCGACAACGCCTGGATGCTGACCTCGACGGTGCTCGTGCTGTTGATGACGATCCCGGGCCTGGCGCTGTTCTATGGCGGTCTGGTCCGCTCCAAGAACATGCTCTCGGTGCTGGCGCAGGTCTTCTACACCGTTTGCCTCGTCACCGTGCTCTGGGCCCTCTACGGCTACAGCCTCGCCTTCACCGGCGGTTCCGACTTCATCGGCGGCTTCTCCAAGGCCTTCATGATGGGGATCACAACGGACTCGAAGGCCGCGACCTTCTCGGTCGACGCCAACATCTCGGAACTGGTCTATGTCTGCTTCCAGATGACCTTCGCGGCGATCACCCCCGCCCTCATCGTCGGCGCCTTTGCCGAGCGCATGAAGTTCGCGGCGGTCGCGCTGTTCATCCCGCTCTGGGTTACCCTGATCTACTTCCCGATCGCGCACATGGTCTGGTACTGGCCGGGCCCGGACGCGATCCAGGATGCCGCCAAGGCGCTCGCAGCGGCTGCTGACGGTGCGGCAAAGACCGCGGCACAGGCCAAGCTCGACGAGATCAACGCCGATGCCGGCTGGATCTTCAAGAAGGGTGCGATCGACTTCGCGGGCGGCACCGTGGTGCACATCAACGCGGGCATCGCCGGCCTCGTCGGCGCGCTCCTGATCGGCAAGCGCACCGGCTACGGCAAGGAGCTGATGGCGCCGCACTCGCTGACCATGACCATGATCGGCGCTTCGCTGCTCTGGGTCGGCTGGTTCGGCTTCAACGCCGGTTCGAACCTCGAAGCCAATGGCGGCGCTGCGCTCGCCATGACCAACTCCTTCGTGGCCACCGCCGCGGCGGCGCTGTCCTGGATGTTCGCGGAATGGATCGTCAAGGGCCACCCCTCGCTGCTCGGCGCGCTCTCCGGCGCGGTCGCGGGCCTCGTCGCGGTGACGCCGGCGGCCGGCTACGCCGGTCCGATGGGCGCGATCGTGCTCGGCCTCGTCGTCGGCATCGTCTGCCTGTTCTTCTGCACCGTCGTGAAGAACGCGCTCGGCTATGACGACTCGCTCGACGTGTTCGGCGTCCACTGCGTCGGCGGCATCGTCGGCGCGCTCGGCACCGGCATCCTGGTCAACCCGGCGCTCGGCGGTGCCGGCATCATCGACTACACGGCGATCCCGCCGAAGGTTGCCGACTACGACTTCGTGGCGCAGATGACCTCGCAGGTCTGGGGCGTATGCACCACGCTGGTGTGGTCGGGCATCGGTTCGGCGATCCTCTACAAGGTCGTCGACGTGATCGTCGGCCTGCGCGCCAACGTTGAGACCGAGCGTGAAGGCCTCGACATCACCGAGCACACGGAGCGCGCCTACAACATGTGAGTTCTCCCGGGGCGCGACCTCCCCAAGCGGTCGTTCCCAGAACTACGGTCCGGGCACATACCCGGCAATGCCCGGACCGTTGAGGGGCTCCAGCGCAAGTTGGAGCCCCTTTCTTTTTCGTGATCGCGCCGTCGCAAAAAACCATTTGCCAGGACGGCCCGGCGCCATCGACACTGCGGCCCGTCCGCACCGGATGCGGAACGGCGCTTCACGTGAAGATCGCCAAGAAGAATGCATAAACAGGGAGGACATCATGAAGCTCGAAGGCGGATGCTATTGCGGCAAGGTGCGCTATCAGGCCGAGGGCGAGCCGATGATGGCGGCGCAGTGCCACTGCCGCGAATGCCAGTACTTCACCGGCGGCGCGCCGAACATGTTCGTGGCGATGCCGGTCTCAGGCTTCAAATACACCGCAAGCGAGCCCAAGCAGTTCACGCGCAAGGACCTCGCGCGCGCCGTGACGCGCGAATTCTGCCCCGAATGCGGCACCCATCTGGCGACCAAGGTGCCCGGACTGCCGGCCGCGGTCCTGAAGGTCGGTACCTTCGACGATCCCAAGCTCTTCAATCCGCAGGTCGCGATCTACACCTGCGACAAGCAGGCCTTCCACCACGTGCCCGAGGGCATGCCGGCCTTCGACAAGCTGCCGGCGCACTAAGCGGAGGCAGGAAGCCGGGAGATCAGGGCAGCGTCGCGCGCGTGCTCCACGCGATCGCGGCCGCTGCGCTTGGCGATGTAGAGCGCGTGGTCGGCGGTTCGCATCAGGTCGGCGAGATCGAGGTCGCGCGATTTGACCGTGAAGCCGATGCTGATCGTGACAGGCAATAGCGTCTCGTCGTCGAGGATCGTCCGAGCCGCGCAGTCGCGGCGGATCTCCTCCGCGCATAGCGCCGCCTCGTCATGGCTCAGGCCGGTCAGCACGGTCGCGAATTCCTCGCCGCCGTAGCGGGCCACCAGCGCCTCGTGCCGGATCGCGAACTGGCGCAGCACGTCGGCGATCTCGACCAGCACCTTGTCGCCGATCTCGTGACCATAGCGGTCGTTGATCGACTTGAAATGATCGATGTCGCACATCAGCACCGCGGCGGAGGCGCCGCTGTCCTGCGCCTGGTCGAGCGCGGCGGCGGCCTCGGCGTCGAATCCCCGGCGATTGAGCAAGCCGGTCAACTGGTCGGTTTGCGAGATCTGGGCGAGCTCACGGCGCATCTCGGCCAGCTCCAGCATCAGGCGGCCGGCGCGATAGGACATCGCGCCGCTCAGCGCCACAGAGATGGAGCCGCCCGCGAGCAGTCCGAAGAGCTGCATCTGACCGACCGTGATGGGCGCGGAAAAATCGCTGCCGAAAACCAGCAGGCCCATGGCGAAGGACATCACCGCGGTCAGGCCCGCGGCGGTTGCCATGATCTTGCCTGTGCGGCGCATGACATCCCGGTGTGTCTCGATCTTGATGGCCATGCTCTGCGCTCCGCGAATGGCGGAGTGATCGTCCCCGGCATGTTGCGAATTGCTGAAGGAACTTTTGCAGTGCGAAACGGCGTTAAGCGCGGATAAAGCGGATCGAGAGGATTTGCTGCATTCCCGGATGGACGCTGCGGGAACCCGGTCGGCCCGGCAGGCTGATCGCGCCCGGCCGCCGATGGTTAATCGCGTCTTAACCTCGCCCTATCTATGGTGATTTGATCGGTTTACGGTCGGACCTCCCCATCCCGACCGCAGTGAAAGTGCTGGCGTTTCAAACATGGCAATGACCGCCTCTTCCGGCGTGGCGCAGGACGCCAGCACCGCAACTCCCGCCGCGAGCCAGGCCGAGCGCTCGCCGTTTTTGCGCACGACCGAGCTATTGGCGCCCTACAAGCCGGCTAAGCCATTGATTACACTGTCATTGGGCGAGCCGCAGCACCCCTTGCCCGACTTCGTCGGGCCGGTGCTTTCCAAGCACATCGCCGAATTCGGCCGCTATCCCGCGGCCAAGGGCATCGAGCCGTTCCGCCATGCGGTGGCGGCCTGGCTGTCGAGCCGGTTCCGTTTGCCGCGGCCGGTCGATCCCGAGAGCGAGATTCTGGTGCTGAATGGCAGCCGCGAGGGGCTGTTCTTCGCCGCGATCACCGCGGCGCGCTATGTCGGCCCCCGCAAGGGCCGGCCGGCGATCCTGATGCCGAACCCGTTCTATCCGGCCTATGGCGCCGGCGCCCGCGCCGCCGGCTGCGAGCAGATCTATTTGCCGACCACGCTCGAAAACGGCTTTTTGCCTGATCTCGATTCGATCGACGAGGCGACGCTGGCGCGCACCGTGGCGTTCTACATCGCCTCGCCCGCGAACCCGCAAGGCTCGGTCGCCTCGCGCGACTATTTGCTGCGCCTGAAGCAGCTCGCCGACCGTCACGGCTTCATCATCCTGAGCGACGAGTGCTATTCGGAGATCTACACGCGGGACGCGCCGGGCAGCATGCTGGAATGCGCCGGGCCCGACTTCACCAATGTGGTCGCGCTCCAATCGCTGTCGAAGCGCTCGAACCTGCCCGGCATGCGCGTCGGCTTTGCCGCCGGTGACCGCAAGTTCCTCGCCGCGTTCCACGAGCTGCGCAATGTCGCCGCGCCCCAGGTGCCGGTGCCGTTGCAGCATGTTGCGGTCGCCGCCTACAGCGACGAGGCGCATGTCGAGGAGAACCGCAGGCTCTATCGCATCAAGTTCGATTTCGCCGACCAGATCCTCGGTAACCGCTACCGCTACAAGCGCCCCGCAGGCGGCTTCTGCGTCTGGCTCGACGTCTCCGACCGCGGCGGCGACGAGGCGACCACCGTGCGGCTCTATCGCGACGCCGGCGTGCGGGTGATCCCCGGAAGCTATCTGGCGCGCCAACAGAACGACGGCTCCAATCCGGGCGCGGGCTATATCCGGCTTGCGCTCGTCTCCGACAGTGAATCTACGGCCGAAGCATTGCACCGGCTGGTCGAAACTCTGGGTTAATCGCCAAGCGCGAAGATCAAGCATGCCAGCGATCGAACGTGTCATCCCCCTGGTCGGCCATCTGCCGCTCTCCATCCGCGAGGCGCTGGCGCGACGGCTGCGCGAGCTGACCGGGCTCGGGCTGATCGCGCTCTCAGGCGTCGTTTCGGCCGCGCTGATGACCTGGTCGGTGCAGGACCCGTCGCTGAGCCACGCCACCTCGCGCGCGATCCGCAATGTGCTCGGCTATCCCGGCGCGATCGGCGCCGACCTATTGATGCAGATCCTCGGCCTCGGCGCCATCATGCTGATCCTCCCGGTCGCGGTGTGGGGCTGGCGGATGCTGACGCATCGCCCCTTCGATCGCGAGGCGCTGCGGCTCGGCTGCTGGATCCTGAGCACGGTGATCGCGGCGGGCTTTGCCAGCTGCTGGCCGCACAACACCGCCTGGCCGCTGCCGACCGGGCTCGGCGGCGTGGTCGGCGACGCGCTGGTGCGCGCACCCGCCGTCGTGTTCGGCCCGCCCGGCTTCATTTACCGCGTGGTGCTCGGCATCATCCTGTGTACCGCGATGACCGCCGCCTTCCTGTTCGCCTGCGGCTGGGGCGCCAAGGAGCACGACGAAGAGCTGACACCGATCACCGATGACGACGAGCCGTTCGTCGAAGAGGAGAGCGATCGCAGCTCGGTCTCGCTCGGCTGGCTGTTCCACGCGCTGATGAGCGCCAAGGCCCGGCTCGGCTGGCTGATGACGACGGCCTACAAATCGCTGGTGTCGAGCGCGCCGCAGGGCCGCGCCGCGGCGTTCGATCGCCAGGAGCCGAATATCGGCGGTGGCGGACGCGCCGCGCCCTCGATCACGCCCGCGCGCGACGATGACGATTACGAAGACGATTCGGACGAGGTCGACGGCGACGCCGAGGACGAAGAGGACGAGGAGGAGGCGCCGGTCGCCCGCGCCCCGCGCAAGAAGGCCGAGCCGCGCGCCAAGAAGAAATCCTCCGACAAGTTCGAGCTGCCCTCGGTCTCCGTTCTCACCGCGCCCAAGGCGAGCGATCGCCAACCGCTGAGCAAGTCCGAGCTCGAGGCCAATTCGCGCGCGCTCGAAGGCGTGCTGCAGGATTTCGGCGTGCGCGGCGAGATCGTCAAAGCCAATCCCGGTCCGGTCGTCACGCTGTACGAGCTCGAGCCCGCGCCCGGCATCAAGTCGTCGCGCGTGATCGGTCTCTCCGACGACATCGCCCGCTCGATGAGCGCGCTATCGGCGCGCGTCGCCGTGGTCGCCGGCCGCAACGCGATCGGCATCGAGCTGCCGAACGCGCATCGCGAAAAGGTTTATCTGCGCGAGCTTCTGGTGGCGAAGGAGAGCACCGACTCCGTCGCAAAACTGCCGCTCTGCCTCGGCAAGACGATCGGCGGCGATCCCGTTATCATCGACCTCGCGCGCACGCCGCATATGCTGATCGCCGGCACCACCGGCTCCGGCAAATCGGTCGCCATCAACACCATGATCCTGAGCCTGGTCTACCGGCTGCGTCCGGACCAGTGCCGCCTGATCATGGTCGACCCCAAGATGCTCGAACTCTCCGTCTATGACGGCATCCCGCATCTCCTGACGCCTGTCGTCACCGACCCGAAGAAGGCGGTGGTCGCGCTGAAATGGGCCGTGCGCGAGATGGAAGAGCGCTACAAGCGGATGGCCAAGCTCGGCGTGCGCAACATCGACGGCTACAACCAGCGGCTCGTCGAAGCCAAGGCCAAGGGCGAGGAGCTGACGCGCACGGTGCACACCGGTTTCGACAAGGAGACCGGCAAGGCGATCTACGAGGAAGAGAAGCTCGACCTTGAGCCGCTGCCCTACATCGTCATCATCGTCGACGAGATGGCGGACCTGATGATGGTCGCCGGCAAGGACATCGAAGGCGCGGTGCAACGCCTGGCGCAGATGGCGCGCGCCGCCGGCCTGCACGTGATCCTCGCCACCCAGCGTCCGTCGGTCGACGTCATCACCGGCACCATCAAGGCCAACTTCCCGACCCGCATCGCCTTCCAGGTCACCTCGAAGATCGATAGCCGCACCATTCTGGGCGAAATGGGCGCCGAGCAGCTGCTCGGCCAGGGCGACATGCTCTATATGGCAGGCGGCGGCCGCATCAGCCGCGTGCACGGCCCGTTCGCGTCAGACGAGGAAGTCGAGAAGGTGGTGCGTCATTTGAAGACGCAGGGCCAGCCGGAATATCTCGAGGCCGTCACCGCGGAAGAGCCGACCGACGAGGACGGCGCGGTGTTCGATTCCACCGGCATGGGGGCCGACGGCGGCGGCGACCTGTTCGCGCAGGCGGTTGCGATCGTCAAGCGCGACCGCAAGGCCTCGACCTCCTACATTCAACGCCGGCTTCAGATCGGCTATAACCGCGCCGCATCGCTGATGGAGCGGATGGAACTTGAGGGTATTGTCGGCCCGGCCAACCACGCCGGTAAGCGCGAAATCCTGGTCGGGGAAGAAGAAGGCCAGTTCTGACCCGGCAATCATCACGGAAAAGCCATATCTCCTTTGGATGAGGCGCGATAAGATCGGGCGAAGCGGGACGGTGCGTCGAACAGAGACTTGAAATATCTGATGGCAAATACCTTTACTCACCGCCTCGCGCATTGCGCGCTGGTCCTCATTGTGTCCGCGTCGGCCGCCGGATCGGCGGCGGCGCAGAATGTCCCGACCCCGAAACCCGCGCCCAAGGCCCGCGACGGCGGTACCCAGCTGAGCGCGCAGGACCAGAAGGGCCCCGCGACCACTGGCGCCACCCAGACGCCACCGACGCCGATCATTCCCGATCCGCGCCGCAACGTGCCCGCCAACATCTTCGCGACCTTCGACGCCAACCAGAAGGCGCAGGCGGCCAAGGTCTCGGCCTATCTGTCGTCGCTGCAGACGCTGGTCGGGAATTTCGTCCAGGTCGGGCCCGACGGCGCCAAGACCAAGGGTGATTTCTACATCCAGAAGCCGGGCAAGGTGCGCTTCGAATATGAGCAGCCGAGCCCGATCGAGATCGTCGCCGACGGCTCCTCAGTCGCGGTGCGCGACCGCAGGCTCGCCACCCAGGACGTCTATCCGCTGTCGCAGACGCCGCTGCGCTATCTGTTGTCCGACCGCATCGACCTGATGAAGGACACCAACGTCGTGAGCGTCACCGC
Organism: Bradyrhizobium erythrophlei; assembly: GCF_042430365.1. Taxonomy (GTDB): domain Bacteria; phylum Pseudomonadota; class Alphaproteobacteria; order Rhizobiales; family Xanthobacteraceae; genus Bradyrhizobium; species Bradyrhizobium erythrophlei. The sequence continues at coordinate 72,577 of NZ_JBHMET010000154.1, read as the reverse complement.
CGACGACGTCTTCGTCAGCGTCACCATCGAGGAGAAGCAGGCGCTGATCGGCACCTCGCGCCTGATGCTGATGATCGGCGCCAAGGACGGCAAGCTCAAGCAGTGGACCGTCACCGACCCGCAGGGCTACGACACCACGGTTGCGGTCTACAATCTCGATTCGACGCAGAAGCCCGACCCGTCGCTGTTCAAGATCGACTTCACGGCCTATCCGGGCGGCTCGCCGGGCTAGCATTGTCGCAACATGCCGTGGTCCCGATGGGTTTCGCTGCGCTCTACCCATCCTACGGCGCTGTGGACAATCTGAATTCCCTGCCGCGCATCCGTGCTAAGACGCAGCTCCCATGCGTTTCTCCGTCACCACCTGGAACATCAACTCGGTGCGCCTGCGCATCGACATCGTCGCCAAGTTCATCAAGAGCGCGCGGCCGGACGTGCTGTGCCTGCAGGAGACCAAATGCATCGACGACGCGTTTCCGCTGAAGCGCTTCAAGCGGCTCGGCTATGAGCACGTCGCGCTGAACGGGCAGAAGGGCTATCACGGCGTCGCCATCGTCTCGAAGCTGCCGTTCGAGCGCACCGACATCCGCAGCTTCTGCGCCAAGGAGGATTCGCGCCACATCTCCGTGTCGTTCGGCGAGAAGGCACAGATCGCAAAGCCGCTGGTGCTGCATAATTTCTATGTGCCGGCCGGCGGCGACATTCCCGATCCCGCGCTCAATCCGAAGTTCGAGCACAAGCTGCAATTCCTCGACGAGATGAAGGCCTGCGAGCCGCTGCATCCGCGCGGCGACGACCGCCACATCCTGGTCGGCGACCTCAACGTCGCACCGCATGAGAACGACGTCTGGTCGCACAAGCAGCTCTTGAAAGTGGTCTCGCACACGCCGGTCGAGACCGAGAAGCTGCTCGCCGCGCAAAGCCATGGCGAGTGGTTCGACATCGCGCGCGAGCGGATTCCGATGTCAGAAAAGGTCTACACTTGGTGGAGCTACCGCGCCGCCGACTGGACCGTCGGCGACCGCGGCCGCCGGCTCGATCACATCTGGGTCTCGCGCGCGCTGAAGGACAACGTCAGCGATTTCAGGATCACCCGCGACGCCCGCGGCTGGGAGCGCCCGTCGGATCACGTGCCGGTGACCGCGGTGCTGGAGGTGTGAGACGAACTGCGGCCGCACACTCGGTTCGCCTCTCCCCTTGTGGGAGAGGCCGGAGCCGTGGCTCCACCGGAATTAAACTCAGAGAGTCGTGGTAATGGGTCCCGGCCTGCGCCGGGACGACGGTCAAGTACTCAGCTTCCCGCCCGCCATCAAAATATCGCTCGCGAGCTGGCTCGTGCGCATCGCGAGCTCGTCGCGCAGCCGCCGCGCCGCGGCGGGGTCGCTTTCCAGCACGCGCTGAAACAGGCTGCGGGCGACGCGGATGACGGAGGTGCGTTCGAGTGCGGTCGCGGTCGACGGCCGCTTCATCGCCACGATCAGCGCGAGCTCGCCGATCAGCGCGCCGGGGCCGGCAACGATCTCGGCGCCGCCTTCCTCGACGCGGAATGCGCCGCGTTGCACGACATAGCCGGCGTCGGCGTCGTCGCCGACCTTGAACAGCACGTCGCCGCGGTCGAAATCGCGTTGCTCGGAGCCGATCGCCAGCATGCGCAGGGAGGTATCGCCCAACAGACGCAGCGTCGGGACCCGCTCCAGCAGGGCTACATCATCGTCGATTGACATTCAGGTCCGGCAACCGGGCGCGCCTCGATTTTACGAATCGGTGAGCGCGAATCGTATCACGGCACCAGCTTGTAGCCACCGGCTTCCGTCACCAGGATCTCCGGGTTGGCGGCGTCCTTCTCGATCTTCTGGCGGAGCCGATAGATGTGGGTTTCCAGCGTGTGGGTGGTGACGCCCGAATTGTAGCCCCAGACCTCCTGCAGCAGGGTCTCGCGCGACACCGGCATCTGGCCGGCGCGGTAGAGGAAGCGCAGGATCGCGGTCTCCTTCTCGGTCAGGCGGACTTTTCGGGCGTTGGCGCCGGTCAGCATCTTCGAGCCCGGCCGGAACGAGTAGGGGCCGACCGAGAACACCGCGTCCTCGCTGGCCTCGTGCTGGCGGAGCTGCGCCCGGATCCGGGCCAGCAGCACCGCGAAGCGGAAGGGCTTTGCCACATAGTCGTTCGCGCCGGATTCCAGCCCCAGGATGGTATCCGAATCGGTGTCGTGGCCGGTCAGCATGATGATCGGCGCCTTGAAGCCACCCTTGCGTAAGGAACGGACCACTTCGCGGCCATCGGTGTCCGGCAGGCCGACATCCATCAGGACCAGATCGGGGGAGTTGGCTTTGGCGGCGCTGGCGCCCTTGGCGCCGGTATCGACTGCAGAGGCTTCGAACTCCTCATGCAGCGACAATTGCTCGACCAGCGTATCGCGCAGATCGGTATCGTCATCCACGATCAAGATCTTGCGGGCATTGGCCATAGGTACAATCCTTTGGGGCAGCAAGCGGACAAAAGCGGGCAGCGCTGATGACCGGAACTTGGGCTAGATTCGTATTCAGGTAGGCGATTGTTACCGATTCTCAAGGCGACGGCAGTCTATCCCAAAATCGGCGGGGCGGAGGTGAATGTCCTGTAATGCCGCCAGATAGAACAATTCGGGCCCGCCCGGCAAGTTTGGTTTGGAACGATTCTGAAGGGAACATCAGCCATTTCAATCACTTATATGACAACGGGGCGTGATCGCCCGCTCTCCGCGATCGAGGTCCACCCCGCCGCCGGCGACCCGCGCCGGGGCTGGCTGACGGCTGACGGCTGGACCGTGCCGGTGGCGCTGGGGCGCGGCGGCATCCTCGCCAACAAGCGGGAAGGTGACGGCGGCACGCCGCGCGGCACCTTCTATCCGCGCCAATTGTGGTGGCGCGCCGACCGCCATCGGCTCCCCAAAACCTTCCTGCCGGCCCGTCCGATCCGCCCCGAGGACGCCTGGTGCGAGGACCCGGCCGACCGCCGCTACAACCAGGCGATCAGGCTCGAGGCGGAGCAGGCCGGCGACCGGCTGACGCGCGAGGACCATCTCTACGACTTCATCGTCGAGATCGACCACAACACCGCGCCGCGCATCGCCGGCCGCGGTAGCGCGGTGTTCCTGCACCTGGCGCGAACCAACTTCTCGCCGACCGCGGGCTGCGTCTCGATGACGAAATCCTCGATGCTGCGCCTGTTGCGGCGGATGGGCCCGCGGACGAAGATCGTCATCGGCT
>NZ_JBHMET010000154.1:0-69319 GCF_042430365.1 Bradyrhizobium erythrophlei | reverse complement strand
AAGTGGATACCGGTTCGCGTAAAGAAAACGCGTCAAAACAAGAATCTAGAGCCCCGTTCCAATTCCATCGGAACGGAAACGGCTCTAGACCGTGAGAAAGCAGCGCCATACCGAACAGACCTTGTTCGGGACCAAATAATTCCCGCAGGAGCGAACCATGCTCGACACCGACCAGATCGCCGCGGCGTCGCGGACGCTGCATGGGCACTGGCAAGCCGGCACCAAGCTCGGCGAGCTCGACGGCGCGATGCGGCCGCGCGATCGCGGCGACGGCTATGCGGTGCAGGCGGCACTGGAAAAGACATCGCGTGAAAAACTGTTCGGCTGGAAAATCGCGGCGACCAGCGAGGCCGGCCAGAAGCACATCAACGTCGCCGGTCCGATGGCCGGGCGCATCCTCGCCGAGACCGTCATCGCCGACGGCGGCACGGCCTCGATGGCCGGCAACGCGATGCGCGTCGGCGAACCGGAATTCGCCTTCCGCATGGCGCGCAATCTGCCGCCGCGGCCGCAAGCCTATACGGTGCAGGAGGTGCTCGACGCCGTCGCCACACTGCATCCGGCGATCGAGATTCCGGATTCGCGCTCTGCAGATTTTGTCTCGGCCGGCGAGGCGCAACTGATCGCCGACAATGCCTGCGCGCATCTCTTCGTGTTCGGGCCTGCAACATCAGCCGATTGGCGTGCGATCGATCTGGTCGAGGAGCGGCCGGTCATCACGCTGCGCGGCCAGCGCTATGTCGGCCACGGCAAGAACGTGCTCGGCGATCCGCTGATTGCGCTCGCCTGGTGCGCCAACGAATTGCGCGCGCTGGGGCTGACATTGCGGGCAGGGGAGGTGGTGACAACAGGCACCTGCCATCCGCCACTCCCGATCCAGGCGGGTGACGTGTTCGCGGCTGACTTCGGCGTGCTGGGCAAGGTGTCGGTGCGGTTCGCGTAGCTCTTTCCCCGTCATTGCGAGGAGCGAAGCGACGAAGCAATCCATCGGTCCGCATACGCTGAGACATGGATTGCTTCGCTTCGCTCGCAATGACGGGAAAGTTGGGCCGGGCCTATCTGGAGGAAGCGGATGAAGCAGCCCTGCGTCTATATCGTCGCAAATAGCGTCGTGGAACACTCTACACGGGCGTGACAGCAAGCTTGCCTCGCCGGGCGTTTGAACATCGTGAAGGACTGGTTGCGGGCTTCACGGCCAAATATGGCTGCAAGATTCTGGTCTGGTACGAAATGCACGAGACCATGATCGATGCAATCACGCGAGAAAAGCAGATCAAGGCCGGAAGCCGTGCGAAGAAGGTTGCTTTGATCGAGTCGATGAATCCGGACTGGAAGGAACTCTTCGAGACGCTGATTTGAGCGTTTACTGGCTCCCCGTCATTGCGAGCGAAGCGAAGCAATCCATCGTGCCACGACAAGAAAGATGGATTGCTTCGTCGCTGGCGCTCCTCGCAATGACGGCCCAACCTCCCTGGCCTTCGCCGGGACGACGACTGAATGTGCGGCGTTACCGCGCTCCGAAGATCGCCGAGCCCACGCGCACATGGGTCGCGCCCATCTGGATCGCCACTGCGAAATCCGCGCTCATGCCCATCGAGAGATTTGTCAGGCCGTTGCGTGCGGCGATCTTGGCGGTCAGCGCGAAATGCGGCGCCGGCGCGTCGTCGACCGGCGGGATGCACATCAGCCCTGAGATCGCGAGTCCGTAATGCTCGCGGCAGCGCGCGATGAACGCGTCAGCGTCTTGCGGCGCGACGCCGGCCTTCTGCGGCTCCTCGCCGGTATTGATCTGGACGAACAATTCCGGCTGCTTCTGCTGGGATTTGATTTCCTTGGCTAACGCTTCGCAAATGCTGGGGCGGTCGACCGAGTGGATCGCATCGAACAGCGCCACGGCCTCCTTGGCCTTATTCGACTGCAGCGGACCGATCAGATGCAGCACCAATCCCGGGTAGGATTCCATTAACGCTGGCCACTTTCCTTTGGCCTCCTGCACGCGATTCTCGCCGAATACGCGTTGTCCGGCGTCGATAACCGGCGAAATTGCATCGGCGGCAAACGTCTTGGACACCGCAATCAGCGTCACCGAGGCGCGCTCGCGCCGCGCTTCCTTGCAGGCGCGCGCGATCTCCTGCTGGACCTTGGCGAGGCCGTTTGGTGAAGGCGTGGTTAGCGGCGTGGTCGTGCTTTGCATGATGCGTGTGCCGTTTTCTGACAGAAAGGGGGTGTTGGCTCGAATTTTACCAAATTCGGGAAAGGCTTTTTGAAGCCCTTCATTCTACCTTGGCGCACGGGCAAGGGATAGAAATGTCGGGCGTCACTTTCAGCCGCAACCGGGTCAGACTCAAGAAGCTGCTGGGCATCCGGGCCCGGCTCGCGCTGCTTGCGCTGATGCTGGTCGCGCCCCTGATGCTCGACCGCGTCCGCACGCTGGAGGATTTTCGAGCCAAGCAGGTCGCCCAGGCCTCCGAGGAATACGCCAATCTGACCCGTCACGCCGCCGAGACCCAGCGCGAGGTGGTCTCCTCGGTCGAGACCATGCTGAAATCGGCCGCCTATATCCGCGCGTTGGGCGGGATTGCGCGCGGCTGCGAGATTCTTCGCGCCAGCCTGCCGACCAACCTGCCCTGGATTCGCAGCATCATGTTCGTCTCGAGGGACGGTGTGGTGCAGTGCTCGACGCTCAACATCCAGGTCGGCATGAACGTTAGCGACCGCGACTATTTCAGGAAGGCGAAGGAAACCGGCGGCTTCGTCTTCAGCGACTATCTGATCGGCAAGACCAACGGCCGGCCGATGATGATGGCGGCCTATCCAGTGGCCGCGATCAATCCGGATCAGGATGCCGTCGCCGTCGCCGGCATCAACATCGACTGGCTGTCGCAGATAATGGCCAATCTCGGCGGACGGCCGGGCATGTCGGCACTGCTGGTCGACAGCGCCGGCGTTGTGATCGCCGCGCCGTCAGACCATGCGAGCCTGATCGGCCGTTCGCTCGACACCGTGCCGCTGATGTCGGCGATCGCCGAGAAGGCGCTGAGCTACGACGAGCCGTCCGGGTCTGTTACGTTCACCGCCTCCGACGGCGCGCGGCGGATCCTGAGCTTCGCACGCATCTCGGGAACGGAGTCGCGGCTGATCGTCAGCATGGACGAGGCCAAGGTGACGGCCGCGATCAACCGCGAGATCCGCACCGCCTATCTGCAGCTCGGCTTCGTCTGCCTGTTCGTGCTGCTCGGCGCGTTGATCGGCGCAGAGAAGCTCATCATCCATCCGATCGAGGTGATGACCGGCATGGCCAGGCGGTTCGGCGAGGGCGACTGGTCGGCGCGCGTCGCCAAGAGCCGGCTGCCGGCGGAGTTCGTACCGCTCGCCCGCGCCTTCAACGCCATGGCCGCGCAGCTCTCACAGCGCGAGCGTGAGCTCGTCGCCTCCAACGACCGCCTCACCGTGATGGCCTCGATCGACGTGCTGTCCGGTCTCGCCAACCGCCGCGGCTTCCAGAGCCGGCTCGATTTCGAGTGGATGCGCGCGCAGCAATATGGCTGCGAGCTGTCGCTGCTGATGATCGATGTCGATCACTTCAAACTCTACAACGACACCTATGGTCATCCCGAAGGCGACGCCTGCCTGACGAGGCTCGGCGAAACGCTGTCCGGAATTGCCGCCGACACGATGGGCTTTGCCGGCCGCTATGGCGGCGAGGAGTTCTGTCTGTTGCTGCCGAACACCGGCGCGGCGCATGCGCTCGCGATCGGCGAGACCGTGCGCACGGCCGTGCTCGGCCTCGCGCTGCCGCACGCTACCTCGTGCCACTCGATCGTCACCGTCAGCGTCGGCGTCGCGACGACGAAGCCAAACGAGAACCAGCGCCCCGGCGATTTGATCGAGGCAGCGGACGCCGCCCTCTACGCCGCCAAGCACCGCGGCCGCAACGCGGTCGTGGAGCATGGTTTTGTGAAGATGGTCGACGAGGCCGGGATGGCGCTGGCGAGTTGAGGCATTTGTACGCGTCAGGCTGAGCGGCGGTTTGATTTAATCAAACCCTGATCTGCCGTTTACCGCGCGCCGGCGGCCGCAAGTGAAGCTTTCTTGGACAAGGACGGCCTAGCTTGAACAAAGACCTCGCGGAATTCGTCCGGAGACCGGGCAAACTCCCGGCATCCCGCCTCCCTTAGCTCGTCTTCCGAACCGTAGCCCCAGAGCGCACCGACTGGCAGGACGCGATTGGCGATAGCGCCGACAACGTCGTAGGATCGATCACCAATCATGATGGCCGTGTGGCTCGGGACGCGTGCGGCCGACAATGCACGCGCGATCAACTCAGTCTTCGTATCGGTCTCGGCGAGGCTGGCGCCGATGACGCCTTCGAGATAGTGGTCGAGTCCGAGATGGGCCGTGACGCGGACGGCTTGAAACTCCGGCTTCGACGTCACCACCCAGATTTTTCCGTGGCGCCGACGAATCTCGCCGAGCATCGAATTTACACCCGGATATAATTCATTCTCGACAATTCCGGTCACTTCGTAGGTGGCGCGAAAGGCAGTAATCCCAGCATCGATGTCGGCCGGCTTGACGTCAGGCCGCATCGCCCGAAAGACTTGAGGCAGCGGAGTCCCCAAGAACCGCTTGAGTTGCTCGTCGGCGACCGAACTGACCCCGATTGCTTCCAGGCCGCTCCGAAATGCCGGATAGAGGCCCGCTCGGGAGTCCGTCAGAGTTCCATCAAGATCGAAAAAATAGGCCTTCATGTGCGCAATATAGGGCATCCCGCCCGGTTGCGAAACCGCACAGGAGCCGCCGACGCGGTTGTAGACAACCTATTCAGAATTCTCGTTGGGCTGGGAGAGCAGCGCGGTCATCAAGCTCGCCATCTTTGCGATGTGGCGCTCGTAGTTCTTCTGGGCTGCGCGCAACAAGCCGTAACACACAAAGCCGCATACAATGATCGCCGCTGCAATGCGCTCTCCGCCGATCGCCGGACTGAACCCGCGATTGATGAGGACGGACGTTCCCAGGGCAACGAAGACCGCGACAAGCGAGATCAGCAGGTTCAATTGGAATTCGAGGTGATACCAGTACTGTTCGCGGACATAGGCTAGCTTGTCGGCCCCGATCCTCTCGACAATGATGATCTCCGGATCGGTCCACTTGTAGAAGCTGGCTCTAAGTGACTGATCATCGATTTTCATCGCAGTCCAGCATTGGTCCCGCACCTTGTCGGACAGCGTCGCGTGCAGCGAGAATAACTCGCGATGTTTTCTCTTGAAGGGATTGCGAACGAACAGATCATTCAGGCCCATGAACACGATCACGTTGGACAGTAGGCCAACGAGGATCGACGCGGGGAAGGCCAGGACCAGAAGTGTCGACGCGAGATCCTTGTTCTTGAGCGCGCTCCAAAGATACGATTCGTAGCCCAGGAGGAGCGCGAGATCGTTATCGAGAATCGCAAATGCGATGAGCCAGACCAAGTCAGGCAGGAAGGTCTTGATCAGGCTTCCGAAGGTAACGGCTCCAAAAATATTCATTGCTCTTGCCCAATCGATATCCCGCAGCAAGTACACACAAGAGGAATGCCACAACCTAAAGTGTAAGCAGGCGATTGTGAACCCTACTCCGCCGGTTTTCATCCGGCTGGCACCCTGGGGCGCGCGCCGGCGAAGAGTGACTGGTACGTCTCTGCCGTGGGACTAAAATCGCGATCACTGATTTGCCCGACGAGGCAAGCCCCCACGCGAAAAATATTTCCGTTTTTCGGAAGCGCAAATCGGTGTATGAATCCGCCCGTCTCACCCGATTGAGGGGCGCTCGCGATCGTCACGAACGTTGCGGTGAGATGCGGTGGACGCCGAGGTGCATGAGACGAACGCACCAAGGCGGAGGGTGAAATCGTGTGGTCCTGACGCCCCAGTGGCTGGTGTCGATTCCCGGGACGCCAAAGCGTCTTGCGGATGACGGTGGCAAACAAGCCCGGTCTCGCCGGGGAGAGCACGTATGTAAAACCATCGCGCAGGGAAAGCCGGCGTGTTTTCCGGTTTCACCTGTGGTCCTACCCCTGTGCTTTTTGTTGCACAGGGCCCATGGGTGCAATCGGCACCCGGCTTTCCCTGCGCCCTCTGTTCCTCAGAGTGGCGAAACGAAAGGTAAAACTCGGACAAAACATGTCGCGAGGATGTAAAACCGCGCCCATATGACACTGTCATCGCCCGGCTTGAGCGGGCGACTCAGTATTCCAGAGGCAGTCGTTATTGGGCCGATGGGCCGCGGCGTACTGGGTCACCCGCTTTCGCGGGTGACGACACCGGTTGGGTTCCGGGAGCTTGGTCAGCCTTTTCGTCCGCCCGGGCCGGGCCACATCCTCCGAGACGCGCGTTCCGCGCTCATCAGGATGAGGTTTTGGAAGGGCCCCAAGCCGTTGACCCCACGGGCGCTTTTGTGGCCTAGTCCGCCGTCCCTGACAGGACCCGAAAACCCACCAAAAGCCCTGCGATTTCATGACCTCCGAACGCTACAACGCCCGTGAATCCGAGCCCCGCTGGCAGCGCCAATGGGACGAAAAGGCGATCTTCGCCTCCAAGAACGACGATCCGCGGCCGAAATATTACGTGCTCGAGATGTTTCCCTATCCGTCCGGGCGCATCCATATCGGGCATGTCCGCAACTACACGCTCGGCGACGTGCTGGCGCGCTTCATGCGCGCCAAGGGCTTCAACGTGCTGCATCCGATGGGCTGGGATGCGTTCGGCCTGCCGGCGGAGAACGCCGCGATCGAGCGCAAGGTGGCACCGAAGGCCTGGACCTACGACAACATCGCCGCGATGAAGAAGCAGCTCCGCTCGATCGGGCTGTCGCTCGACTGGAGCAGGGAGTTCGCGACCTGCGACCCCGCTTACTACAAGCATCAGCAGAAGATGTTCCTGGACATGCTGCGCGCGGGTCTCGCCGAGCGCGAGAAGCGCAAGCTGAACTGGGATCCGGTCGACATGACCGTGCTCGCCAACGAGCAGGTGATCGACGGCCGCGGCTGGCGCTCGGGCGCTGTCGTCGAGCAGCGCGAGATGAGCCAGTGGGTCTTCAAGATCACGAAGTACTCGCAGGAGCTGCTGGAGGCATTGGACGGGCTGGACCGCTGGCCCGACAAGGTGCGGCTGATGCAGCGTAACTGGATCGGCCGCTCCGAAGGCCTGCTTGTCCGCTTTGCGCTGGATCCGGCGACGACGCCGGCCGGCGAGAGCGAGCTGAAGATCTTCACCACGCGGCCGGACACGTTGTTCGGCGCAAAATTCATGGCGATCTCGGCCGATCATCCGCTGGCGCAGGCCGCAGCCGCGAAGAACCCGAAGCTCGCGGAGTTCATCGCCGAGATCAAGAAGATCGGCACCGCGCAGGAGATCATCGACACCGCCGAGAAGCAGGGTTTTGACACCGGCATCAAGGCGGTCCACCCGTTCGACCCGAACTGGAAGCTGCCGGTCTACGTCGCGAACTTCGTGCTGATGGAATACGGCACCGGCGCGATCTTCGGCTGCCCGGCGCATGACCAGCGCGACCTCGACTTCGTCAACAAATACGGGCTCGGCAACGTGTCGGTGGTCTGCCCGGAGGGGCAGGACCCGAAGACCTTCGTCATCACTGACGTCGCCTATGACGGCGACGGCCGCATGATCAATTCGCGCTTTCTCGACGGCATGACGATCGACGAGGCCAAGGAAGAAGTTGCCAAGCGGCTGGAGGCTGAGTTGCGCCCCCTCCCTAACCCTCCCCCGCAAGCGGGGGAGGGAAGGGTGGGGGCCGTCGGCGAGCGGCAGGTGAATTTCCGGCTGCGCGACTGGGGCATTTCGCGCCAGCGCTATTGGGGCTGCCCGATCCCCGTCATCCATTGTCCCAAGTGCGACGTGGTGCCGGTGCCCGACGATCAGTTGCCGGTGACGCTGCCTGACGATGCGACCTTCGACAAGCCGGGCAACGCGCTCGACCATCATCCGACCTGGAAGCACGTCAGCTGTCCGAAGTGCGGCGGCAAGGCCGTGCGCGAGACCGACACGATGGACACGTTCGTGGACTCGTCCTGGTATTTCGCGCGCTTCACCGATCCCTGGAACGCGAATGCGCCGACCACGCCCGCGGTCGCCAACCGGATGATGCCGGTCGACCAGTATATCGGCGGCGTCGAGCACGCGATCCTGCATCTGCTCTACAGCCGCTTCTTCACCCGCGCGATGAAGGCCACCGGCCACATCGACATGAAGGAGCCGTTCGCCGGCATGTTCACCCAGGGCATGGTGGTGCACGAGACCTACCAGAAGGCCGACGGTACCTATGTCCAGCCCGCCGATGTCAAGGTCGAGGTCGGCGGCAACGGGCGGCGCGCGACGCTTTTGACAACGGGCGAAGACGTCATGATCGGCCCGATCGAGAAGATGTCGAAGTCGAAGAAGAACACGGTCGACCCCGACGACATCATCGCAAGCTACGGCGCCGACGTTGCGCGCTGGTTCATGCTGTCGGACTCGCCGCCGGACCGTGACGTGATCTGGAGCGACGAGCGCGTCCAAGGCGCCGCGCGCTTCGTGCAACGGCTGTGGCGGCTGGTGAACGAATCGGCGGAGATTGCGACGTCGGCGCCGGCGGCGCGGCCGACCAGCTTCGGCCCCGAGGCTCTGGCGCTGCGCAAGGCGGCCCATGGCGCACTCGACAAGGTGTCGTCGGGCATCGAGCGGCTGCACTTCAACGTCTGCCTCGCCCACATCAGAGAGTTCGCCAATGCGCTGGCCGAGGTGCTGGCCAAGGAAACCGCGAACGGCGGCACTCCAGCACCGGACATCGCCTGGGCGGTCAAGGAAGCCGCGCTGATCCTCGTTCACCTGTTTGCGCCGATGATGCCGCATCTGGCCGAGGAGTGCTGGGTGGTCCTGGGCCAGCAGGGGCTGATTTCGGAGGCCAATTGGCCCCAAATCGAACGCGATTTGCTGGTTGAAGACAGCGTGACCCTCGTGGTCCAGGTCAACGGCAAGAAGCGGGGTGATGTTACCGTGCCACGGGCCGCCCAAAATGCGGAGATAGAGGCTGCCGTTTTGGCGCTCGATGCGGTAAAACTCGCCCTTAGCGGCAAACCCGTCCGCAAGGTGATTGTGGTGCCAATGAGGATCGTCAATGTCGTCGGCTAGGATCAGGATCGCCGCCCGGCTTCTCGCCGTCGCTGCCTTGGCCGCGCTGACGGCCGGTTGCTTCCAGCCGATGTATGCCGAGCGCGCCGACGGTGCGCCGGGCCTGCGCGAAAAGCTGATGGGCGTGGAAATCCCGCCGGTCGACAAGGCCAACGCCTCGCGCGAGGCGCGGATCGGCGTCGAGATCCGCAACGCGCTGGCGTTCAAGCTGTACGGCACCGCCACCGGCATGCCGCCGACCCACAAGCTGGTGCTGCGCTTCTCGACCAGCCGCTCCTCGCTGATGATCAATCAGGCCACGGCGCTGCCGACCAGCGAGAACTACGGCATCGACGCGCAGTTCAACCTGATCGAGATCGCCTCCAACAAGTCGGTCATGACCGGCACGACCTTCTCGCGCGTGTCCTATGACATGCCGGGCTCCTACCAGCGCTTCGCCCGCGCCCGCGCCTTCCGCGACGCCGAGGACCGCGCCGCGCAGGAGATCGCCGAGAACATCCAGACCCGGCTCGCCTCCTTCTTCACCGCCGGGACCTGATTGCAGCATTGGTCGCGCTTCGCGGAAAAGAGATCGACAGCTTCCTCGCACGGCCTGACGCCGGCCGCCCGATCATCCTGCTCTACGGTCCGGACACCGGCCTCGTGCGCGAGCGCGCCGACGCGCTGATGGCGTCGGCCGTCGACGATCCCAACGATCCGTTCTCGCTGGTGCGGCTCGACGGCGACGAGCTCGCCGCCGAACCCTCGCGCCTGGTCGATGAAGCGATGACGGTGCCGCTGTTCGGCGGCCGCCGCGCCATCCGCGTCCGCGCCGGCTCGCGCAATTTCGCTGGTGGTGTCGACACGCTCGCCGAGATGCCGCTGAAGGATTGCCGCATCGTGATCGAGGCCGGCGAGCTCAGGCCCGAATCGCCGCTGCGCAAGGCCTGCGAGCGCGCCAAGAACGCGGTGGCGATCGGCTGCTATCCGGACACCGAGCGCGACCTGGCGAAGCTGATCGATGACGAGCTGCGCGTCTCCAACCTGCGGCTCGCGCCGGATGCGCGCGCGGTGCTGATGTCGCTGCTCGGCGGCGACCGCCAGGCCTCGCGCAACGAATTGCGCAAGCTCGCGCTGTTCGCCCATGGCAAGGGCGAGATCACGCTCGATGATGTGATGACCGTTGTCTCGGACGCATCCGAGCTGAAACTCGATCCGATCGTCGACGGCGCTTTCGCCGGCAATGCGGCGCTCGTCGAGAGCGAGTTCGCAAAAGCGATGGTCGCCGGAACCTATCCCGGCGTGATCATCTCCGCGGCGCAGCGCCAGGCGGCATGGCTGCACAAATCGGCGCTTGCGATTGCCGAAGGCACGCCGGTGTCTTCAGTGCTCGAGGGCGGATTTCCGCGGCTGCATTTTTCGCGCAAGGGCGCGGTCGAGATCGCGCTGCGCAATTTCAGCGCGCCGCGGCTGGTTGCGATCATCGACCAGCTTGCGACCGCGGCCCTCGACATGCGCAAGCAGGCCTCGCTCGCCGCCGTCATCGCCCACCGCGCGCTGCTGTCGATCGCAGCGAATGCGAAGCGGAGGGGGTAGCCTGCGTTGGTACGTCCGTCATTGCGAGCGAAGCGAAGCAATCCATGCCTCCGCACATCTGGAGCTATGGATTGCTTCGTCGCTATCGCTCCTCGCAATGACGCGGAGGGCTCTCGCTGAACTAGCCGCCTTCCAGCCGCCGCATCACCTCGTCGAGCTGCTCGAGGTTGCGATAGCTGATCTGGACGGTGCCGCCGGGATCGCGATGGTTCACGGTGACGGTGAGGCCGAGCGCATCGCTGACGCGCTTTTCCAGCGCGATGGTGTCAGGGTCCTTGGCCTTCGCCGCCGCGGTGCTACGCGGCTTCTGCGGCTTGCGTTCGGGCACGCCCTCCTCATGCGCCAGCGCCTCGGCCTGGCGGACGTTGAGGCCTTCGGCGACGATGCGCTTGGCGGCAGTGAGCGGATCGGGCACGCCGATCAGCGCGCGGGCGTGGCCGGCCGACAGTTCGCCGTTTTCGATCAGCGCCTGCACTTCCGCGGGCAGCTTGGTCAGCCGCATCATGTTGGCGACATGGCTGCGGCTCTTGCCGACGATCTTGGCGATGTCGTCCTGGCTGCGTTTGAACTCGTCGGCGAGCGCGTGATAGCCCTTGCACTCTTCCATCGCGTTCAAGTCTTCGCGCTGGACGTTCTCGATGATCGCGATCTCAAGCGCGTCCGAGTCGCTGACGTCGACCGGCACGATCGGCACTTCGTGCAGGCCGGCGAGCTGCGAGGCGCGCCAGCGGCGTTCGCCGGCGATGATCTCGTAGCGATCCTGCGTGCCCTTCACCGGTCGCACCACGATCGGCTGGATCACGCCGCGCTGCTTGATCGAATCGGCGAGCTCGCTGAGCTCGGTTTCGGAAAACGTCCGGCGCGGGTTGCGCGGATTAGCCTTGAGGAATTCGATCGGCACCTTGCGCTGTCCGCGCGGCCGCTCGACATGCGCGGCCTCGCCGCCGACATCCCCGATCAGACTTGCAAGCCCGCGCCCCAGTCGCGACCGCGCTTCGTCGGCCATTGCCAGCTCCCTTGGATTCACTCGCAGTACTCCGGACTTGAATTTCAGAATCGTAGGATGGGTCAAGCGCAGCGAAACCCATCACCGTCGTTGCGCGTCACGATGGGTACCGCTTCGCTCCACCCATCCTACGCATCGTCATCAATGCGTGCGCAGCTCGCGCTCGCGCTGGATGACTTCGGTCGCAAGCTTCAGATACGCGTCGCTGCCGGCGCATTTGAGGTCATAGACCAGGACCGGCTTGCCGTAGGACGGCGCCTCCGAAATGCGCACGTTGCGCGGGATCATGGTGTCGTAGACCTTGGCTCCCATGAACTGGCGCACGTCGGCGACGACCTGGTTGGAGAGGTTGTTGCGCGAGTCGAACATGGTCAGCACGATGCCGTGGATCGACAGGTTCGGATTGAGCGTCGAGCGCACCTGCTCGACGGTCTGCAGCAATTGCGACAGACCTTCGAGCGCGAAGAACTCGCATTGCAGCGGCACCAGGATCGCGTCCGACGCGGCCATCGCATTGACGGTGAGAAGGTTGAGCGACGGCGGGCAGTCGATCAGCACGTAGGTGTAGTCGGAGTCAGGCGAGACGTTGGTGTTGAGCGCCGCGATCGCATCGCGCAGGCGGAAGGCGCGGCCGGGCGTGGTGCCGAGCTCGAGCTCGAGGCCGGAGAGATCCATGGTGGAGGCGGCGATGTGCAGCCGCGGCACCGCGGTCGCGACCACGGCATCGCGCAGCGGGGCTTCGCCGATCAAAACGTCGTAGGTCGAGGTGTTGCGGTTGCGGCGGTCGATGCCGAGCCCGGTCGAGGCGTTGCCCTGCGGGTCGAGGTCGACGATCAACACGCGCTCACCAATCGCAGCGAGTGCGGTGCCTAGATTGATCGCTGTGGTGGTCTTGCCGACGCCGCCCTTCTGGTTGGCGAGCGACAGAATGCGCGGATGGCCCGGCGCGTGCGGCGCCCTATCCTCTTGATAAACCTGATCCATCACAGTCATACCAAAATACCATTTGCTGCCGCGGAGTCCCCTAGCGCCGCTCGATTGACCCGAGCTCGACGATCCAGCCGTGTCCGCCGGTACGGCTGGAATGTAGTTCTGGCTTGATATTCCAATATTTAGTGGCCTCGGTCAATTCGGCCTCTACATCTTGACCCTTCAAAAACAGCGCTTTGGCGCCCTTTTTGACCCACGGCTCCGCGAAGCCGATGAGTTGATGTAACGGAGCCAGCGCCCGCGCGGTGACGCAATCGATGGGACCTGCGATTCTATCCACAGTATCCCCGATATCAGCGAGATGCACAGTCCCCGGCGCCCCGGTCACACGAATTGCTTCGCGCAGGAACGCCGCCTTCTTGGCGATTCGCTCCACCAGATGGATCGATGCCCCCGGCGTCTCGGCCAGCGCGCAGGCCAAGACCACGCCGGGAAAGCCGCCGCCGCTGCCGAGATCGACCCACGACTTTGCCGACGGCGCGAGGCTCAGGAGCTGCAGCGAATCGGAGATGTGACGGGTCCAGAGATTTGGCAGCGTCGAAGGCGCGACGAGATTGGTCTTGGCCTGCCACTCCAGGAGCAGCGCGACATAGCGATCAAGCCGCGCCTCCGTTTCACGTGAAACAGGGGTCAGGCCGAGGGCCGCGGCCTTGTCGCTGACGGAGACCTTGGGTTCTGCGGATTGTGGGGCTGGTGTCATTCTCTGGGGTGCCGGTCGTGCTCGTCACGGCGAGCGAAGCGAAGCAATCCATGATGCCGCTCGCGGAAGCGCTGGATTGCCTCGTCGCTTCCGCGCCTCGCAATGGTGGAGGCCGTCGAACGGCCGTCCCGTTTCACGTGAAACGCTAGGCCGATGCCTTCGCGGTCTTCCGTCGCGCTTCGCGCCGCAGATAGGCCGCGAGGATACCGAGCGCCGCCGGCGTCATGCCGTCGATCCGCCCCGCCTGCCCCACGGTTCGCGGCTGCGCCTTCTGCAGCTTGGCGCGCGCTTCGTTGGAGAGGCCGGGCACATCGGCATAATCGACGTCCGTGAGCACCAGACCTTCATCGCGTCGGAAGGCATCGACGTCGGCAGTCTGGCGCTTCAGATAGACATCGTATTTGGCGTCGATCTCCAGATGCACCGCGATCGCTGGGTCAATGGCCAATAACTCCGGCCAGATCGCCCGGACCGCAGGCCACTCGATCTCTGGATAGGCCAGCAGCTCGAAGGCGGAACGGCGATGGCCGTCGCGATTAAGCGACAGACCGTGCTTGGCGGCTTCGTTGGGAGTGATCGATAGCGACTTCGCAAGCGTCTTGGCAGCGTCCAGCGCCGCCATCTTGGCGCGGTGACGCTCCGAGCGCGCCGCACCAACACATCCGAGCGCGATCCCCTTGTCGGTGAGCCGCTGATCGGCATTGTCGGCCCGCAGCGTCAGCCGGTATTCGGCTCGCGAGGTGAACATACGATAGGGTTCGGTGATCCCGCGGGTGACGAGATCATCGATCATCACGCCGAGATAGCCATCGGCGCGGTCGAACACGCTCGGATCGGCGCCACCAGCGGCCAGTGCCGCGTTGAGGCCCGCAACGATGCCCTGCCCGGCCGCCTCTTCATATCCGGTGGTGCCGTTGATCTGGCCGGCCAGGAACAGGCCGCGAAGACGCTTGGTCTGGAGGGTCGGATCGAGCTCCCGCGGGTCGACGTGGTCGTACTCAATCGCGTAGCCCGGCCGCACCATCTTCACCCGCTCGAGGCCGGGAATCGAGGCGAGGATCGCGAGCTGGACCTCCTCAGGGAGCGAGGTGGAGATGCCGTTCGGGTAGACCGTCGTGTCGTCGAGCCCTTCCGGCTCCAGAAAAATCTGATGACCGTCCCGGTCGCCGAAGCGGACGATCTTGTCCTCGATCGAGGGGCAATAGCGCGGCCCGGTGCTCTTGATCTGCCCTGAATACATCGGGGAGCGGTGGACGTTGGCCCTGATGACCTCATGGGTCGCGGGCGTGGTCCGGGTGATACCGCACTGGATCTGCGGGGTCGTGATCCGGTCGGTCATGACCGAAAACGGCTCCGGCGGCTCGTCGCCGGGCTGCATTTCGACCACCGACCAGTCGATCGTGGTCCCGTCCAGGCGCGGCGGCGTGCCGGTCTTGAGCCGGCCCAGCGTAAAGCCGGCGCGTTCGAAGGATGCGGAAAGCCCCATGGCGGGCGCTTCGCCAACCCGGCCCGCTGGCCAGTTCCTCTCACCGAGGTGGATCAAGCCCCGCAGGAAGGTGCCGGTCGTGATCACCACCGCACCCGCCTGGAAAAGGCGGCCGTCACCCAGACGAATGCCGGTGACGCGGCCATCGGAGACGATCAGCTCGTCCGCTTCGCCCTCAATGACACTGAGATCTGCTGTTTCTGAGATCGCCGCCTGCATCGCCGCGGCGTAGAGCTTTCGATCGGCCTGGGCGCGGGGTCCACGGACGGCGGGACCCTTCCGCCGATTGAGCATCCGGAACTGGATGCCGCCGGCGTCCGCAACTCGGCCCATCAGGCCGTCAAGGGCATCGACCTCGCGCACCAGATGACCCTTGCCGAGCCCGCCGATCGCAGGATTGCAGGACATCGCGCCAATGGTCGAAAAACGATGGGTGACAAGCGCCGTCTTTGCGCCCATCCGGGCAGCCGCGCTTGCGGCCTCGCAGCCGGCATGGCCGCCGCCGATGACGATGACGTCGAATGAGTCTGCCCGTGAAGTCATGGCCGGACTTCTATCCCGGAGTGATGAAAGCCGGAAGAAGGAAGTTAGGGGCGTCATCACGAGCGATGGGCTGTTTCACGTGAAACGGCCGCGGCGGGGACCCGAAGCCAGCCAGTGTTTCATGTGAAACAAGACCGTGGGAAGTCAGGAGCCCGCCGCGTTTCACGTGAAACAGTAGCGCTAGACCCTGAACGAAGTAATATTACTTCCCTACACAAAATTCCCGGAAGATGACGTCGAGTATGTCTTCGACATCAATCCGACCGAGCAGGCGGCCGAGGGACGTGGCCGCGCTGCGGAGTTCCTCGGCAGCGAGCTCTTCGCCCTG
The DNA here is from genome assembly GCF_042430365.1 of Bradyrhizobium erythrophlei. Classification (GTDB taxonomy): domain Bacteria; phylum Pseudomonadota; class Alphaproteobacteria; order Rhizobiales; family Xanthobacteraceae; genus Bradyrhizobium; species Bradyrhizobium erythrophlei. The sequence continues at coordinate 53,521 of NZ_JBHMET010000154.1, read as the reverse complement.
CCCGACCACATCGATGCTGCGGCGGAGCGAATCGGCGGTCTCCTCCAGCAATCTGCGCTGGCGTGCCCGGCTGATCAAGGCACCTTCGCTGGTCCCGAAATAATCATGCGCGAAGCCGACCAGGGCGGTGATCAGTTCAGGAATCCCGTCGCCGCGCGCAGCGGAAATCCTGAACTCTGGATGCGCAGTCCCCTCGCCCGACGCAACCGGTCGCGCGCTGTCGAGATCGATCTTGTTGCGGACCAGCCAGACCGGTGTGGTCCCCTGGTTCAGGTCGATGTTGCCCGCGCCTTCCGCAAGCCACAGCACGAGATCCGCTTCGGCGGCGCGGGCGCGGGCGCGACGCACGCCCTCCTGTTCGACCGGATCGTCGGTCTCGCGGATACCGGCGGTGTCGATCACCGTGACGGGATAGCCGTCGAGATCGAGCTGCACCTCGATCACATCGCGCGTGGTGCCTGCATGCGGCGAGACGATCGCGACCTCGCGCCGCACGAGCTGATTCATCAGCGTCGACTTGCCGACATTCGGCGGACCCGCAATCGCAACCACCAGGCCGTCGCGCAGGCGTTCGCTTCGACCTTGTGCCGCAAGGGTTCCTTTGATTTCGCCAAGCAACGCTTGGATCTTTACCAGCGCCGGCGCGATCAGCTCGGCGGGCACGTCGCCCTCGTCGGAGAAATCGATGCCGGCCTCAATCAGCGCCGACGCCGCGATGATCTGCTCGCGCCAGTCGCGCACCCGATCGCCAAGCATGCCCTTCAACTGGCGCAGCGCCTGACGGCGCTGGCGATCGGTGTCGGCATGGATGAGATCGTCGAGGCCCTCGGCCTCGGTCAGATCGAGCTTGCCGTTCTCAAACGCGCGGCGGGTGAATTCACCGGGCTCAGCGGTGCGGACATTATCGAATGCCGCGAGCGCGTTGAACATGGCGGCCAGCACGGCGCGTCCACCGTGGACATGAAACTCGGCGACGTCTTCGCCGGTCGCGCTGGCCGGGCCGGGAAACCAGAGCACAACAGCATCGTCGATCGGCTGGCCGCTGGAATCGCGCAGCAAGGTATGAGTCGCCATCCGCGGAACCGGTGTCTTGCCGGCCAGGGCTGACACGACCGACTCGGCCATTGGCCCAGAGACCCGCACGATGGCGATCGCGCTCGGCGGACGGCCAGACGAGAGGGCGAAGATCGTTTGGTCGCGTGGATGCATCGCCTATTTGTTCCTGAGCCGTCACAAACACAACGCCGTTTCTTCTCGCGGGGGGATACGCATTTTGTTGCAATGCAGCATAACCTAGTGTCGGCGCAACATTCCCGTAGCAATTATGTTACGCGAACGATCAGCCCTGACCCCTGTCACCATAGTCAAGGTAAGAAGGCCAAATATCTCAGCATCTTATACTGAAGTCAGCGAGGGGATCATACTCAACCATGTTGCGGTCATGCTGCAGCAAACCTCGCAGCAAAAAGGGCGCCCCACGCTTCGCGAGGCGCCCTCTCCGTCCGGCCAATACGGCCTCAGGTATTCATCGAATCGAAGAACTCGGAGTTGCTCTTCGTGTTCCGGAGCTTGTCGAGCAGGAAGTCGATGGCGTCCATGGTGCCCATCGGATTGAGGATCCGGCGCAGCACGTACATCTTCTTGAGCACCTGCGGATCGGTGATCAACTCCTCCTTGCGGGTACCGGAACGGGCGATGTCGATCGCCGGGAAGGTCCGCTTGTCCGAGACCTTGCGGTCGAGGATCAGTTCCGAGTTACCGGTGCCCTTGAACTCTTCGAAAATGACTTCGTCCATGCGGCTGCCGGTATCGACCAGCGCTGTCGCGATGATCGTCAGCGAACCGCCCTCCTCGATGTTGCGCGCGGCGCCGAAGAACCGCTTCGGCCGCTGCAACGCGTTGGCGTCGACACCACCGGTCAGCACCTTGCCGGATGACGGCACGACGGTGTTGTAGGCGCGGCCCAGACGCGTGATCGAATCGAGCAGGATCACGACGTCGCGACCGTGCTCGACGAGCCGCTTGGCTTTCTCGATCACCATCTCGGCGACCTGGACGTGACGCACCGCCGGTTCGTCGAAGGTGGACGACACCACCTCGCCCTTCACCGAGCGCTGCATGTCAGTGACTTCTTCCGGACGCTCGTCGATCAGAAGCACGATCAGATAGCAGTCGGGATGATTGGCGGTGATGGAGTGGGCGATGTTCTGCATCAGCACCGTCTTACCGGTGCGCGGCGGCGCCACGATCAGCGCGCGCTGGCCCTTGCCGATCGGTGCGACGATGTCGATCACCCGCGCAGAAAGGTCTTTCTTGGTCGAATCCTCAAGCTCCATGCGGAAACGCTGATTGGGAAACAGCGGCGTGAGATTGTCGAAATTGACCTTGTGCTTGGCCTTTTCGGGATCTTCAAAATTGAGCGTATTGACCTTCAGCAACGCGAAATAGCGCTCGCCTTCCTTCGGGCTGCGAATGTGCCCCTCGATGGTGTCGCCGGTGCGCAGGCCGAAGCGGCGGATCTGCGAGGGCGAGACGTAGATGTCGTCGGGACCGGGCAGGTAATTCGCATCGGGCGAGCGAAGGAAGCCGAAGCCGTCGGACAGAACCTCGACGACGCCCTCACCGACAATGTCGGTCTCGGCGGCAGCAAGCTGCTTGAGGATGGCGAACATCAGCTCCTGCTTGCGCATGGTGCTGGCATTTTCGACCCCGTTCTCTTCCGCAAACGAGACAAGCTCCGCCGGCGTTTTCGATTTGAGGTCCTGAAGTTTGATTTCCCGCATTGGGGTCGTCCTGTGAGGAAGTAGGTAGGGAAGGGATGCGAGGTGGCTTCGGAAAAAGCGGACGCCAAAGGGAAGGTCCGCAGGTCTCAGCCAGGAAAGTGCCGTTGGGGCTTCAAACCTGATGCGGCGGCCGGTCCAAATGAGACCGGAACGCGACCACATCCGCCTGCGTGGGGTGGGATAACTCCTATATAGAAAATCGATCCCTGCTCCGCAAGAAGGACTGAAGCCTGCTTCTTGAGCATCCTTGGCTAGAATGGCTTCAGCACTACCAGGATAACGATCAAGATCATCAGAAGCGTAGGTACTTCATTGATAATACGATAGAATCTCTGACTACGCTGATTTCGGTCGGCGGCAAAATCTTTCACCCAGCGGGAAAAAAAGCCGTGGACACCGGATAGAACGAGCACCAGCGTCAGCTTGGCGTGAAACCAGCCGGACGAATACCAGTGCCCGGCCCAGACCAGATAAAGCCCGGCGAGCCAGGTCACGATCATCGCAGGGTTGATGATCGCCTTCAAAAGCCGCCGTTCCATGACCTTGAAGGTCTCGGACTGCTTCGAGCCGACCTCAGCCTCGCAATGGTAGACGAACAGCCGCGGCAGATAGAGCATGCCGGCCATCCAGGAAATCACGGCAATGATGTGCAGCGCCTTGATCCACTCATACATCGCGGGGGGCCTTTCACGGAGGGGCTCGGACAGTCTCAGCGTTGCGAGCCAAGCTCTGCAAGCGAGGGACGGATACATATCCGCAAGCTCGGCTCTCCTAAACCTATTTAATTTTAGATTCTAAGGTTTGAGTCTGAATGACGGTGGATTTGACTCACACAAGACGATCCAGTCTTTCTTGGGCGCTTGTTCACATCCCTCAACATTCTTGCCCGCAAGCCCGCTCATCCGGATTACGTGCTTCTCGTCAACTGCTTGCGTGAGACTGTGGGCAGCTTATGAAGAGACAAATCCACACGTTCTCACTATCATCGGTTCCATGACGTCGACTTATCCTTCTGCGAGGTGCTGTGAAGAAAGGGATGAGATATCCCGGGGCCCGGCGGCGGCCCTGGATTTTCCTCCCCGGCCTCCACAAGGATTCACAGGATAGACAGGGGTTTTGGTGCCAACGAGCTCCAACTATTTTCATCTGCATCTGGTGTCGGACTCGACCGGCGAGACGCTGATCACGGTGGCGCGCGCGGTCGCCGCGCAATACGCCAATGTGACCGCGGTCGAGCATGTCTATCCGCTGGTGCGCAGCCAGAAGCAGCTCGATCGCGTGCTGGACGAGATCGAGGAATCGCCCGGCATCGTGCTGTTCACGCTGCTGGAGAAAGATCTGGTCGGCCGTCTCGAGGGCAAGTGCAAGGAGATCAACGTTCCGAGTCTGTCGATCATCGGGCCGGTGATGCAGTTGTTCGAAGCGTATCTGGGTGCGGCAACTACGGGCCGCGTCGGCGCGCAGCATGTGCTCAACGCGGAATATTTCCGTCGCATCGATGCGCTGAACTACACGATGATGCATGATGACGGTCAGCACGTCGAAGGCCTCGAGGAAGCGGACGTCGTTCTGGTCGGCGTGTCCCGCACGTCGAAGACGCCGACCTCGATCTATCTCGCCAACCGCGGCATCCGCGCCGCCAATGTCCCGCTGGTGCCGGGCATTCCGCTGCCGCATCAGCTCGAAAACCTGACCAAGCCGCTGATCGTCAGCCTGCACGCAACGCCCGAGCGATTGATCCAGGTTCGGCAGAACCGTCTGCTCACCATGGGCGATCGCGACAACGACACGTATATCGACAGACAGGCCGTCGCCGACGAGGTCGCGTTTGCGCGGCGTCTGAGCGCCAAGTTCAACTGGGCGCTGCTCGACGTCACGCGTCGCTCGATTGAGGAGACGGCGGCGGCGATCATGAAGCTCTATGCCGATCGCCAGCGCGCGCGGCCGTTGGAGTGATCACCTCGTCATGAGCATCTGGCGTGGACAACAAAAGCTGATCCTGGCGTCGCAGAGCCGCGCGCGAAAAATGCTGCTGGAGAATGCCGGCCTCGATTTCGAGGCGTTGCTCGCCGATATCGACGAGCGCGCAGTGCAGGCGAATTCCGGGCTTGCGGCTCCCGGCGCCATTGCAGGATTGCTGGCGCGCGAAAAGGCGCTGTTCGTGTCCCGCCAGAAGCCGAGGCAATACGTCGTCGGCGCCGACCAGACGCTGGCGCTGGGGCAGCGCATGTTCAGCAAGCCGGCCGGGCGCGCGCAGGCGGCCGAGCAATTGCGTGCCCTTGCCGGCCATGTTCACGAACTGCATTCGGCTGTCGCGGTTGCGCGCGACGGCACAGTGCTGTTCTCAGATGTCAGTGTCGCGCGCATGTCGATGCGGCGGTTCACCGATGCGGAGATCGAGGCCTATCTCGACCAGGCGGGAGCCGCGGTGACGACCAGTGTCGGCGCCTATCAGCTCGAGAGCCTGGGCGTGCATCTGTTCGAGCGCATCGAGGGCGACCATTTCACCATTCTCGGCCTGCCGCTATTGTCGCTGCTTGCGTTCCTGCGCGGCGAGAACCTGCTCGCGGTGTAAGACATTTTCAGAAGGCTAGCGACGCAGAGATGTTGATCCGATGTTGATCCTTGGACTGACCGGCTCGATCGGGATGGGGAAATCCACCACCGCAAAACTGTTCGCGGAGGCCGGCGTTCCCGTCTACGACGCCGATGCGGCCGTGCATCAACTGTATGAAGGCGAGGCGGCGCCCGCGATCGAGGCGGCGTTTCCCGGCACCACCGCCGGCGGCAAGGTCGACCGCGCCAAGCTCTCCGCGCGCGTGGTGCACGATCCCGCGGCGATGAAGCAGCTCGAGCAGATCGTGCACCCGATGCTCGGCGCGTCACGGCAAAAATTCTTTGATGACGCGGAGGCCGCCGGCGCGCCGGTCGTCGTCCTCGATATTCCCTTGTTGTTCGAGACTGGCGGCGAGACGCGCGTCGATGCGGTCGTTGTGGTCACGACCTCGCCGGAACTGCAGCGCGAGCGCGTCTTGGCGCGCGGCACCATGGATGCCGCCAAGCTGGACGCCATCATCGCGAAGCAAATGCCGGACGCCGAGAAGCGCAAGCGCGCGGATTTCATAGTGGATACTTCGCACGGACTTGATCCGGTGCGCGCACGCATCAGCGACATTCTGGCCGAGGTTGTTAAGATACCAGAGCGGCGCGACTGATTCGCCGCTTTCCGGTCTTCTGGCTCATGCGCGAAATCGTCCTCGATACTGAAACCACCGGCCTTGATCCGCTGCGCGGCGACCGGCTGGTCGAGATCGGCTGCATCGAGATCTTCAACCGGATGCCGACGGGGCAGACCTACCACGTCTACATCAATCCCGAGCGTGATATGCCGGCGGAGGCGTTCGCCGTGCACGGGCTGTCGACCGAATTCTTGGCCAGCAAGCCGCTGTTTCATGAGGTTGTCGACGACTTCCTGGCCTTCATCGCCGATACGCCGCTGGTGATTCACAACGCGTCGTTCGACATCAGCTTCATCAATGCCGAGCTCGACCGCATCAAGAAGCCGGCGATCCCGAAGGACCGGCTGGTCGATACGCTGCTGCTTGCGCGGCGCAAGCATCCCGGCGTCTCGAACCGGCTCGACGACCTCTGCTCGCGCTATTCGATCGACAATTCCCGCCGCACCAAGCACGGCGCGCTGCTCGACGCGGAGCTGTTGGCCGAAGTCTATATCGACCTGATCGGGGCGCGGCAGTCGCAGCTCATTCTGGCATCGGAGACGTCGGACGCGCGCGCCGGCGGCTATGGCGATACGCCGCGGCGGCAGCGCGAAATTCCGCTGACGCCGCGGGTCAGCGACGCCGACCGCGAGGCGCATCGCGCCTTTGTCGCCACGCTGGGCGACAAGCCAATCTGGAATGAGTATTTGCCGCCGGCACCGGCGGCTGTGCCGGCCGCGTAGTCAATTTGAGGGTGCAAATCCTCGTCGCCCCGTCATTGCGAGGAGCGATAGCGACGAAGCAATCCAGCTTTCCGTTCTGCTGAACTATGGATTGCTTCGCTTCGCTCGCAATGACGTGGATGGAGTTGCGCGCACTTCGGCCTGAGGTGCGCGCCAACGGGTCGCGCATTTGCGCGACCGACGACAGGTTCCACGAACCCGAAGGATGACGCGTCAGCTCCGATCAATCCGGCTCAGCTCGGCTTGACGCCGGACGCAGCCTGGGCGGCCGCCTGCCGCTCCATGTTCTGCCGGTACAGGCCGACGAAATCGACCGGATCGAGCATCAAGGGCGGGAAGCCGCCATCACGCACCGAGGTCGCGACGATCTCGCGCGCGAACGGGAACAGGAGCCGCGGGCACTCGATCATGACCAGCGGGTGCAGGTTTTCCTTCGGCACGTTCACGATCCGGAACACGCCGGCATACGCGAGATCGAAGCTGAACATCACCTTGCCGGCGCTTTCAGCCTTACCCTCGATCGACAGAATGACCTCGAACTCGTTCTCCGACAGGTTGTTGGCGGAGACGTTGATCTGGATGTTGATCGCCGGCTGCTGCTGCTGCGGGCCGAGCGATGCCGGTGCGTTCGGGTTCTCGAACGACAGGTCCTTGGTGTACTGCGCCAGCACGTTGAGCTGGGGAGGAGCCTGATCGGCGGGGGCGCCGTTGCCGTTGGTCATAAAACTGTCTCCTGAAGCGCGGGCGCTCAGGACGGCAGATGTCCCTCAGGCGCGCGTGGGTGTGTTGCAGTGCCGATGCCGCGCGAGTGGCTATCATAGGCCCGGCTCGGTCCACAAGGACGACGAGGCAGAGAGAGGGCTGTGGCGTGGCCGATTCGCGCACAGGAGGTCACGACACCTGCTGCCCAATCCCTTAATGGCTTCCTAAATTATTGAATATGCGCGATTTCCGGGCAGGAAGTGGTTTCCCCCGGTCGGCAAAACGCGCTACAATTGCCCGTGCCAAAAAGCGCCATTGGCCGGGCATAGTTTCATGCCTACATGCTGCGGACTCAATCGGTGATGTAATCTCTGCCGTTCCCGACCGGGAACGCTTGGACGGCCGGCCCGTTGCCGGCAGAGACCAGAAAGCGAATACGACGTGGATATCTACACCATCATCTTCCTGGCGCTGGCTGTGTTCATCTTCCTGCGCCTGCGCAGCGTCCTCGGACAGCGCACCGGAAGCGAGCGGCCGCCCTATGATCGTGCCGCGCCCAACGTCGTGCAGCGCAGCCAGGACAACAACGTGGTCCCGATGCCGGGATCGGTGATCGATCAGTCGACCACGGCGCCGAGTGCCGAGCCGGTCGAACCGTCGGATCGCTGGAAGGGCATCGCCGACCCGGGCAGCGCGCTGGCGCAGGGCCTCGACGCCATCGTCGCCCAGGACTCCTCATTCGATCCGCGGCATTTCCTGTCCGGCGCGCGCTCGGCCTACGAGATGATCGTGCTGGCCTTTGCCAATGGCGATCGCCGCGCGCTGAAGGACCTCCTGTCGAGCGAGGTCTATGACAGCTTCGAGGCCGCGATCAAGGATCGCGAAAAGCACGAGCAGAAGACCGAGACGCGGTTCGTGTCGATCGACAAGGCGGAGATTGTCAGCGCGGAGACGCGCGATCGTCTGGCCCAGCTCACGGTGCGCTTCGTGTCACAGATGATCTCGGTCACGCGCGACAAGTCCGGCACCATGGTCGACGGCAACCCGGACAAGGTCGCCGACATCACCGATGTCTGGACATTCGCCCGCGACTCGACGTCCCGCGATCCGAACTGGAAGCTGGTTGGTACCGGAAGCGCTCACTAAACATTTCAGCTATGGGCGCCTCGCCGTCGCGTGTCTTGCGCTTGCGCTTCTGTGTTCGACCGCAGCGCTAGCCGCGCGATACAAGTCCCGGCACGCCCAGCCACACCGCGAGCACGCGCGCGCGATTCCCTACCGCAATCTGGAACTGCCGTTGCAGGTCAACGGCAGCCAGTACGAGCCGCTGAACTGGGCCGGCATTCCGGGCTGGAGCGACGACGATCATCTCGCCGCCTACAAGACATTCCGTGCGAGCTGCAGGCCGATTGCGGCCCAGCAAGGCGCGCCGGCGGACCCAAAGGCGCTGGGCGGCTCGCTGCGCGATCCCTGCCGGATCGCCAAGGGCCTCGAGCTGACCGACAGCGCGAGCGCGAAGGTTTTCTTCGAGCAGAACTTCGTGCCCTTGCGGATCTCCCGGCTTGGCGAGGGCGAAGGATTTGTCACCGGCTATTACGAGCCGGTGCTGGAGGGCTCGCGGACGCAGACCGACGTCTACAGCGTGCCGGTCTATCGCCGTCCCTCCAACCTGTTCGTGCGCGGCAAGACGCAGAGTTCGACCGGTCTGCCGAACGGCGGCCAGGTGTTCCGCAAGATCGGCCGCCGCAAGCTCGTGCCCTATTACGACCGCGCCGAGATTGAGGACGGCGCGATTGCGGGCCGCGGGCTCGAAATCTGCTGGCTGAAGAATCCGACCGAGCTATTGTTCGCGCAGATCCAGGGCTCGGCACGGATCAAGCTCGAGGACGGCTCGACCGTGCGCATCAACTACGATGCGCATAATGGCTACCCCTACACACCGGTCGGCCGCATCCTGATCGACCGCGGCATCATCCCGAAGGACCAGATGTCGATGCAGAAGATCAGGGAGTGGATGGAGCAGAACCCCGACGGCGCCAAGGAGCTCAGGCGGCAGAACCGCTCCTACATCTTCTTCCGCGAGGTGCAGCTCTCGGACAAGGACGAGGCGGTCGGCGCCCAGGGTGTGCCGCTGACGCCGGGCCGCTCGATCGCGGTCGACAAGGCGCTGCATGTCTATGGCACGCCGTTCTTCATCGCCGGCGAGCTGCCGATCGAATCCGAGCAGTTGAAGACGCCGTTCCACCGGCTGATGATCGCGCAGGACACCGGATCTGCGATCGTCGGTCCGGCGCGCGCCGATCTCTATTTCGGCGCCGGCGCCGATGCCGGAAAGGTGTCGGGCCGGCTGCGGCACAATATGCGTTTCGTCATGCTGGTGCCGAGGAGCCTCGATCCCGCCGAGCGTGCCCGCAAGCTGCCGGTGCCGGACGCGCGGCCGTCGGCGAAGATCGCAAAGCTGTTTCCGCAGACCGATCCGCAGAAGGACAAGCCGGCGGTGAAGCCTGCGGATGTGCCGGCTGCGCCCGCCGCCAAGGGCCCCGCCACTTCAGCGCCCGTGTCGACACCCCCTGTCGCGCAGGCCGCGTCTGTGGCAAAGCCGTTGCCGGAAGCCCGGCCCAACATTCCGCCGCCATCAGAGAAACGTCGTCAACGGCGTTATCGTCATCACCGTTACAGATGAAACGACCCGCGACGATCCCCGACCTCTCCACACCTTCGCGGCGCAAGCGTGCGTTGAGCGAGGAAGAGCGTGCGCTCTGGGAAAGCGTGGCGAAGCAGGTCAAGCCGCTGCGCAAGAAACCGGCGGCGAAGCCGCACGCCGTACCTCGCGACGCAGGCCCGCATCAGGTTGCGATCAAACCGGTGCCGGTCAAGTCGGCAACGCCCGCAAAGGCTGCGCCGGCGCCGCGGCCTGCTATGCCGCCGTTGGCGCCGATCGGACGCCGCGAACGGGCAAAACTGTCGCGCGGCCGGCAGGAGATCGATGCGCGGCTCGACCTGCACGGCATGACGCAGATCCGTGCGCATCGCGTGCTGTTCACCTTCCTGCAGCGCGCCCACAGCGAGGGGCTGACCTTCGTGCTGGTCATCACCGGCAAAGGCAAGGCCGGCGGCGGGGAGTCCGAACGCGGCGTGCTGCGGCGTCAGGTGCCGGAATGGCTGAGCCTGCCCGAATTCCGTTCGCTCGTGGTCGGCTTCGAGGAGGCCCATATCGGCCATGGCGGCGAGGGCGCGCTCTATGTGCGCGTCCGCCGGTCGCGGTAGAGCTTCAGAACGGCCGCACGATCCCGACGCGGGGAATCAGCGTGACGACCCAGGCGAAGATGGTCGTGGCCCGGTCGTCGGACGGAATCACCGGCACATCCTTCGACGACGGCAGCATCTTCACGGCGTGCAGCACGAGGAACATGCAGACCGCCCAGTTCGAGATCCAGCGCGAATAGTCGAACACGATCGCGAACATCACGAGATAGCCGGCGCTGATCATAATGATCGCCGCAATCACAATGCGACGATGCAGCTCGCTCCCGAGCGCGCCGATCAGCCGCGCGAAATAGCGCCAGAGCGGCGTGTGCAGCCAGATCAGGAGCGCGAACACCGGGACGCCCAGGATGTTGGAGGGCATCCGCGCCCAGGTGTCGGCGAGCTCCTTCGACAGCGGCTGGTACCAGATATAGCCGAAGGCCAAGAGATCAGTGCGCGATGGATCGGCCATCCGGCCCTGCAGATGCCGCAGGAATTCGTCGTAGGACACATCGATCGTGCCGGCGAATTGCGCAACCAGGAACAGGATGCCGACGGCGGCCAGCGCCGCGATCCCGACCGCCACGTTCTGCCGCGTGATCCCCTGCACCAGATAGAAGCGCAGCACGACGATCGCCGCGATCGTCGGCACATACATCAGAAGATTGATGTGGTGGATCAGGATCAGCACGATCGCGACCAGCGCGGCCACGACGACATAGGCGATCGATTGCGCCGGGATCAGCAGCAGGCCGATCGCGAGCGCGCAGCCATAGATGTCGAAATGGCCGAGCGTGTGCATGAAATTCTTCAGGAAGAACGGCGATCCCGCGGTGAAGACGAACAGCGGAAGCTGCGCATCGTCGAAGCCGAACGTGCGCCGGAAGAGCTTCGCGAACAGGCCGAGCGTGATCAGCCAGGTCGCACCGGCCAGCGCAAACACCAGCCACACCGGCACCTTGTCGGTGAACACCGCGACGATGGCGCCGATCAGCGCGCGCTTGGTGAAGCCGTAGTGATAGTCGACCAGGAGGTGGATGTAGGGGACGTAGGGCGGAAGCCTGATCTTGACCAGGAACACCCCGAGCAAAACGGCCGCGTTGACGGCGAGCATCAAGCGCCAGGGGTTTTGCCACCGTCCCAAATTCACGTTCATCGTCGTCCCGGCCAACCGGCTTGTCCGCCGTAGCTCCACGAGCGAAGGCGGAAGCGCGAGCCGGGACCCATAGCCACCGGCTTGCATTTGGCGATGGCTGGGGCTGCTGCTCGCTTCAACAATGGTCGCCGGTGGTTATGGGTCCTTGCTTTCGCAGGCACGACAATCTTAGCTGTAGCGCCTACAAAATAAACCGGCTCAGATCGGCGTTCTTGGCGAGATCGCCGACGTGCTTGTTCACATAGTCGGCGTCGACCTGGATGGTCTCGCCGCTGCGATCGGGGGCGGTGAACGAGATCTCGTCCAGCACGCGCTCCATCACGGTCTGCAATCGCCGCGCGCCGATGTTCTCCACCGTCGAGTTGACCGCGACCGCGATGTCGGCCAGCGCGTCGACCGCACCGTCGGTGATCTCCAGCGTCACGCCCTCGGTCTTCAGCAGCGCGACATATTGCTTGATCAGCGACGCCTCGGGCTCGGTCAGGATGCGGCGCAAGTCGTCGCGGCTCAGCGCGGCCAGCTCGACGCGGATCGGCAGGCGGCCCTGCAACTCGGGCAGCAGGTCCGAGGGCTTCGCGATATGGAACGCGCCGGAGGCGATGAACAGGATGTGGTCGGTCTTGACCGCGCCGTGCTTGGTCGAAACCGTGGTGCCCTCGATCAGCGGCAGCAGGTCGCGCTGCACGCCCTCGCGCGAGACGTCGCCGCCGACGCGGTTTTCCCGCACGCAGATCTTGTCGATCTCGTCGAGGAAGACGATGCCGTTGTTCTCGACCGCGCTGATCGCTTCCATCACAAGCTGCTCGGTGTCGAGCAGCTTGTCGGACTCCTCGTTGACCAGGATCTCGTGCGAGCCTTCAACCGTCAGGCGGCGGGTCTTTGGGCGTCCGCCCATCTTGCCGAAGATATCGCCGAGCGAGATCGCACCCATCTGGGCGCCGGGCATGCCGGGAATCTCGAACATCGGAAAGCCGCCGCCGGACGACTGCGTCTCGATCTCGATTTCCTTGTCGTTGAGCTCGCCGGCGCGCAGCTTCTTGCGGAACGACTCGCGCGTCCCGGCGCTGGCGGCCGGCCCGACCAGCGCATCCAGCACGCGTTCCTCGGCGGCCTGTTGGGCGCGGGCCTGCACGTCCTTGCGCTTGCGCTCGCGCACCTGGATGATCGCGACCTCGACGAGGTCGCGGACGATTTGCTCGACGTCGCGGCCGACATAGCCGACCTCGGTGAACTTGGTGGCTTCCACCTTGAGGAAGGGCGCGCCCGCGAGCTTGGCCAGCCGCCGCGCGATCTCGGTCTTGCCGACGCCGGTCGGTCCGATCATCAGGATGTTCTTCGGCAGAACCTCCTCGCGCAGGGAACCGGAAAGCTGCAGCCGCCGCCAGCGGTTGCGCAGGGCGATCGACACGGCACGCTTGGCATCGGTCTGGCCGACGATGAAGCGGTCAAGTTCGGAAACAATTTCACGGGGAGAGAAGTCGGTCATGGGCTCTAGCTAGGTTGAAATCGCGGTCTCGGCAAGCGGCAGTCTCCGGCCAAGGCATGACCCACTAAATGATGGGCGGCCCGGCCTGCCACTGCCTGATCGCCTCGAACGGGTGGATCAGCATGATGATGTTCAATGTTAGATTGTCGCGAATGTGAAGCAGCATCACGATTTCGAAAAAAATGCCGAGCGCGACGGTTGCGGCGATCGGCAGCTGGCGCGCCAGCAGGAAGCCGAAAACCATCGCAAGCGTGTCCGACACCGAATTGACGATGGTGTCGCCATAATAGTCCAGCGAGATTGTGCCGGCGCGATAGCGCTCGATGATCCAGTTGGAGTTCTCGAGGATCTCCCAGCTGCCCTCGATCAGCATCGCGACAATCAGCCGCCCCGGCCAGGCGAGGCGCGGCAATAGGAGGAAGGTCAGGCCGTAGAACAGCAGGCCATGCAGCACATGCGACGGTGTGTACCAATCGGCGATGTGCTGCGAATTCTCCGAGCTCTGAACCGTGCCGTGCCAGAGTTTGACATAACCGCAGGCGCAGATCGGCAGGCGGCCCATCGCATAGAGCAGCGTCGCCTGCAGTGCGAGCAGCGCGGCCGCGATCGCGAGCCATTGCCACGCTGATACGGCGGTGATGGGCTTGCGCGCGAGCGTCATGCGTCGCGAACCATCAAGAGCGCCGGACCGTCTGGCGTATCGATCATGCGCACCTTCTGAAAGCCGGCCTTCTCATAGGCGCGGATCGCACGCGGGTTGTCCGGATTGGGATCGATGACGATGCGCGGCACGCCTTGCGCCAACCGCTCTTCGACAAAGCCGCGGATCAGCGCCGAGCCGTGGCCGCCCTCCATCATCGTCGGCTCGCCGATGAAGAGATCGATGCCGCGCGTGCCGGCCGGATGCGTGCCGAAGCCGGCGTTCCACGCCGTCAGATCGTAGCACTGGATATAGCCGATATCGCCCTGATCGGTCGCGACGATGAACTGGTCCATCGCCGGCTCGTCGAGGTCGCCGCTGACCAGCGCGTATTGCCCGGCCGGATCGCCCCACCACTCCCGGACATGCGGCAACGCCAGCCACCGCTTGATCTGCGGCAGGTCGTCCCGCGTCATCGGGCGGAAGCGGAAAGGGCCGGCCATGCTCAGCCGCCCAGCGATTCGATCGTCACATTGCGGTTGGTGTAGACGCAGATGTCGGCGGCGATATCGAGCGCGCGGCGCACGATGGTCTCGGCGTCCTTGTCGGTGTCGATGAGCGCGCGGGCGGCGGCGAGCGCATAGTTGCCGCCGGAGCCGATCGCCATCACGCCCGCCTCGGGTTCCAGCACGTCGCCGGTGCCGGTCAGGACCAGCGAGACGTCCTTGTCGGCCACGATCATCATCGCCTCCAGCCGGCGCAAATAGCGGTCGGTGCGCCAGTCCTTGGCCAGTTCGACGGCCGCCCGGGTCAGTTGCCCCGGATATTGCTCCAGCTTGCTTTCGAGCCGCTCGAACAGGGTGAAGGCGTCGGCGGTGGCGCCGGCGAAGCCGCCGATCACGTCGCCCTTGCCGATCCGGCGGACCTTCTTGGCATTGGCCTTGATCACGGTCTGGCCGATCGAAACCTGCCCGTCGCCGCCGATCACGACCTTGCCGCCCTTGCGGACGGAGCAGATCGTGGTGCCATGCCAGACCGGCAGCTCATTTTGGGATGCTTGCATAGGATACCTCTCCTGGGGGCAGATTTAGGCGGTCGGGCAGGGGGTTACAATCCGGGCGATTTAGCAAGGAATTCCGGTCACCATGGTCCGAAGTTCGGGCTTTTCGGCGTCATCCCGCAGTAGCGAAGGTGACATCAGCCTGTTAAAAGACCGGCGTTTTCGGCACGGGAAAGCTCATTTTCATGCGCACGGCAACCATCAAGCGCAAGACCAAGGAGACCGACATCGAGGTGACGGTCAACCTCGACGGGGCAGGCGTATCCACGGTTTCGACCGGGATCGGCTTCTTCGACCATATGCTCGACCTCCTGGCCCGGCATTCGCGCATCGATATCGCGGTGAAGGCCGATGGCGATCTCCATGTCGATTACCATCACACCACCGAAGACGTCGGGATCGCGCTCGGCCAGGCCGTGAAGCAGGCGCTCGGCAACATGGCCGGCATCACCCGCTATGCCTCGATCCACATGCCGATGGACGAGACGCTCACCCGCGTCGTGATCGACGTCTCGGGCCGTCCGATGCTGGTGTTCAAGGCGGAATTCCCGCGTGACAAGATCGGTGAGTTCGATACCGAGCTGGTGCGCGAGTGGTTCAATGCGTTCGCGATGAACGCCGGCGTGACTTTGCACGTCGAGACCCTATATGGCGAGAACAGCCATCATATCGCCGAATCCTGTTTCAAGGGTTTGGCCAGGGCACTCCGTACGGCGGTCGCGATCGATCCGCGCGCCCAGGGTGAAGTGCCCTCGACGAAGGGTCAGCTCGGCGGCTGACCTCTGGAGCATGATCCGGAAAAGTGGGTACCGGTTTTCCGAAAAGATCATGCTCAAAGAAAGAGTCTATCCTCGGCGGAGTTTTTGATGCCGGTCTACACAGTGCATGCCCCAGTGGGCAACGGCGCCGATCTTGCGGCGACCGACAAGTTCACCTTCGTGCGCGACGGCTTCCATTTCTGGGCCGCGTTCGCGAGCGTGGTCTGGCTTGCCTGGCACCGGCTGTGGCTGGCGCTGACCGGCTGGATCCTGCTGACCCTCGTCATCGACGTCGGCCTCGCAAAACTCGGGGTCGGCCGTGGTGTGATCCTTCTCGTCGATCTGGTGCTGGCACTGTTGATCGGCTTCGAGGCGGCGAGCCTGCAGCGCTGGACGCTGTCGCGGCGCAAATGGCGCCAGCTCGATATCGTCGTCGCCGATGACGAGGAGGCCGCCGAGCGCCGCTTCTTTGATCGCTGGGCGGCGCGGCATCGCGGCATCGTCAATGACCAATGGTCGGTCGATCGTGGTGCACCGCCGCCGACCCGGAGCGTGCCGGGCCAACCGTTTTCAAAGCCGCCGCCGCCGCTGCCGCAAGGCGGCATTATCGGATTGTTTCCAGAGCCAGGAGGATCGCGATGAGCGTTGCCATCATCGACTACGGCTCCGGCAATCTGCATTCGGCGGCGAAGGCTTTCGAGCGCGCCTCGCGCAGCATGGAAGACCCGCAGAAGATCATGGTGACGCGCGATCCCGACGCGGTGTTCCGCGCCGACCGGATCGTGCTGCCCGGGGTCGGCGCCTTCGCCGATTGCCGCCACGGCGTCGATGCGGTCGACGGGATGCTCGAGGCGCTCACCGAAGCGGTGCGCGTCAAGGCGCGGCCTTTCTTCGGCATCTGCGTCGGCATGCAGCTGATGGCGACGCGCGGCAAGGAGCATGTGATCACCGAGGGCTTCAACTGGATCGCGGGCGACGTCGAGAAGATCACCCCGCGGGATGAAAACCTGAAGATCCCGCATATGGGCTGGAACACGCTCGATCTCGTCCACGAGCACCCGGTGCTGGAGCGGTTGCCGCTCGGACCGAAGGGCCGTCACGCCTATTTCGTGCACTCCTATCACCTCAATGCCGCCAATGAGGCGGACGTGCTGGCACGCGCCGACTATGGCGGGCCGGTGACCGCGATCGTCGCCAAGGACACTGCGATCGGTACCCAGTTTCACCCGGAGAAGAGCCAGCGCTTCGGCCTGGCCCTGATCTCGAACTTTTTGAAGTGGAAGCCGTGATCCTCTTTCCCGCGGTTGACCTGAAGAACGGCCAGTGCGTGCGCCTGGAGCAGGGCGACATGGCGCGCGCCACCGTGTTCAATCTCGATCCGGCGGCGCAGGCCCGTGCCTTCGCTGCGCAGGGCTTCGAATATCTGCACGTCGTCGATCTTGATGGCGCCTTTGCCGGCAAGCCGATGAATGCGCAGGCGGTCGAGGCGATGATCAAGGCGGTCACCATGCCGGTGCAGCTCGGCGGCGGCATCCGCGATCTCAAGACCATCGAGGCCTGGCTCGCGAAGGGCATCACGCGCGTCATCATCGGCACCGCCGCGGTGCGCGATCCCGAGCTCGTGAAGGGCGCGGCGAAGAAGTTTCCGGGCCGCGTCGCGGTCGGCCTCGATGCGCGCGACGGCAAGGTCGCGGTCGAGGGCTGGGCCGAGACCTCGCATGTCACCGCGCTCGAGATCGCGCAGCGCTTCGAGGATGCCGGCGTCGCCGCGATCATCTTCACCGACATCGCGCGCGACGGCCTGCTCAAGGGCCTCAACCTCGACGCGACGATCGTGCTCGCCGACCGCATCTCGATCCCGGTGATCGCCTCTGGCGGCTTCGCCTCGATCGACGACGTCAAGGCGCTGCTCGAGCCGCGCGCCGGCAAACTTGCGGGTGCCATCGTCGGCCGCGCCCTCTATGACGGCCGGCTCGATCCGGCCGCCGCGCTTGAGCTGATCAAGAACGCCCGAACCGCCCAGGAGTAGAGCATGTTCAAGGTTCGCGTGATCCCCTGTCTCGACGTGAAGGACGGCCGGGTGGTCAAGGGGGTCAACTTCGTCGACCTGCGCGACGCCGGCGATCCGGTGGAGGCCGCGATCGCCTATGACGCCGCCGGCGCCGACGAGCTCACCTTCCTCGACATCACCGCCACCCATGAAAACCGCGGCATTATGCTGGACGTGGTGCGGCGGACCGCGGAGGCCTGCTTCATGCCGCTGACCGTCGGCGGCGGGGTGCGCACCGTCGACGACATCAAGACCCTGCTGCGCTCCGGTGCCGACAAGGTCTCGATCAATTCCGCCGCCGTCAGCCGCCGCGAATTCGTCAAGGAAGCCGCAGAGAAGTTCGGCGAGCAATGCATCGTGGTTGCGATCGACGCCAAGCGGGTCAAGCGCCCCGGCGGTTCGGACCGCTGGGAGATCTTCACCCATGGCGGGCGCAAGGAGACCGGGATCGACGCCATCGAATATGCCCAGGAGGTGGTGGCGCTCGGCGCCGGCGAGATCCTCTTGACCTCGATGGACCGGGACGGCACCCGCCAGGGTTTCGACCTGCCGCTGACCCGGGCGATCGCGGACAGTGTTCCCGTACCGGTCATTGCCTCCGGCGGCGTCGGCAATCTCGACCACCTGGTCGACGGCGTCCGTGAGGGTCACGCCACCGGCGTGCTGGCGGCCTCGATATTCCACTTCGGCGAATTTACCATCCGCCAAGCCAAGGATCATATGGTGCGCGCCGGCCTGCCGATGCGCCTCGATCCGTAGCGCGTGATTTGGGACTCCTTGTCACAAAAGTGCTAAGTCCCCACCTTGGGGATGGCACCCTGTCGGTGCCGGCGCTTGTGCTTGAGTTGAGTTGATGTCGCGTTTCACGGTCCATGATCTCGCCGCCACCATCGATGCCCGCGCTGAGACGGGCGGGGAGGCGTCCTACACCCGCAAGCTGCTCGACAAGGGCGCGGAGCACTGTGCCAAGAAGCTGGGCGAGGAAGCGGTCGAGACAGTGATTGCCGCGATCGAGAACGATCGCGATCACCTGATCGCCGAGAGCGCCGATCTCGTGTTTCACCTGCTGGTCCTGTTGAAGTCACGTAGCGTGAAGCTGGAAGATGTCGAGGCGGCGCTGGAGAAGCGCACGTCGATGTCCGGGCTGGAAGAGAAGGCGTCGCGCAAGCGCGACTAGCGCATGATCCGGAACAACCGACAGCGGCGTTCCGGGAAGATCATGCGCCAAGCGAGGGATACGAGAGGGCCGCGTCATGGATGTCAGGGCACCTGAGCAACAGTACAATCCGTACCGGGTCTTCTCGCGCGAGCAGTGGGCGCGGCTGCGTGACGACACGCCGATGACGCTGGAGCCGGGTGAATTCGAGCGGTTGCGATCGCTGCACGACCGCCTCGACCTGAAGGAGGTCGAGGACATCTACCTGCCGCTGTCGCGGTTGTTGTCGATCTATGTCGATGCCACACACCGGCTCTATCAGGCGCAACGCCAGTTCCTCGGCATTCGTGACCGCAAGGTGCCCTACATCATCGGTGTCGCCGGTTCGGTGGCGGTCGGCAAGTCGACCACTGCACGCGTGCTTCAGGCGCTGCTGGCGCGCTGGTCGCCGCGGCCCAGGGTCGAAATGGTGACGACTGACGGCTTCCTGTTCCCGAAGGCCGTGCTCGAGGCGCAAGGCATCCTGCAGAAGAAGGGCTTCCCCGAGAGCTACGATCTGCCGATGCTGCTGTCGTTCCTGAGCGACATCAAGGCCGGGCGGCGGCCGGTGCGTGCGCCGGTCTATTCGCATCTCACCTACGACATCGTGCCGAACGAGTGGACCGAGGTCGACCGCCCCGACATCCTGATCGTTGAGGGCGTCAACGTGCTGCAGACCGGACGGCTGCCGCGTGACGGCAAGGCGGTGCCTGTCGTCTCCGACTTCTTCGACTTCTCGGTCTATATCGATGCCGAGGAGCCGGTGCTGCGGCAATGGTATGTGAAGCGCTTCCTGGCGCTGCGCGACACCGCGTTCACCGACCCGCGCTCCTACTTCCACCGCTACGCGCTGCTGTCGGACGAGGAAGCGACCGCGACCGCGATCGCGATCTGGGAGCGGACCAACCGTGCCAATCTCGAGGACAACATCCTGCCGACCCGGCCGCGGGCGACGCTGATCCTGAAGAAGGGCGCCGACCACTCGGTGGAAACCGTCGCGCTGCGGCGGCTGTAGTTCTCGTGGCATTGCGAGTAGCGGAGCGACGAAGCAAACCATCTCTCCGCGTGCGTCGCCATGGATCGCTTCACTCAGCTCGCAATGACGATTGGTTAGATCGCGCCCTAGGCCGCGAGATGCCGTGACGCGGCCAGCGCCGCCAACGCCTCTTCCAGCTTCTCGCGGTCGAGCGGCTTGATCAGGAAGCCGTCCATGCCGGCTTCGAAGCAGGCGTAGCGATCTTCCACCAGCGTGTTGGCGGTCAACGCCAGGATCGGCGTCCGCCGTCCGCCTTGTCCGGCTTCGAGCGTACGGATGCGCTTGGTGGTTTCGACGCCGTTGAGGCGTGGCATCTGGATATCCATCAGGACGAGATCATAGGGCGTGCCGGCGGATTTCGCCGACAGCCAGGATTCCAGAGCCTCCTCGCCATTGGTGGTGATCGTGGCCTTGTGGCCGAGCCGGCCGAGCAGCGAGCGCATCAACAGCGCGTTGATCTCGTTGTCCTCGGCGACCAGGATCGAGAGCCCCCGCTTCGACGGCGCGGCCTGCGCCATTGCGGGGGCGGCCACGGCCAGCGCCTCGATCGCAAGGCTGGGCGCTGCGATCTCGGGCGATGCGGTCAGACGCGCCGCGAGCGAGGCTGCGCGCAGCGGCTTGACCAGATAGCCGGTAAAACTTGCGGCCGGGGAGCCAAGCAGCTCCTGGCGCTTCGCCGGCGTGAACATCACGATCCGGTGCGTGGCATGGGTGCGGGCCGCGTTGGCGAGCGTTTCCGTCGCCGCGGTGCCGAGCGCATGGTCGATCAGGATCGCGTGCCAGGTCCGTTCCGGCAGCAGCGCCTCGGCGACCTCGGCATCGGCAACCATGCAGGTCTGCGCGCCCCAGCGCTCCAGCCGACGCGAGATCAGCGAGGTCTCGATGCTCTGCGGCGCGACCAGCATGATCGACTGGCCCGCAAGATCCGGCGCCGCGAACGTCTTGGCCTCGCCATCGCCGTCGGCTCCGAGCGGGATGGACACCTCGAATGTCGAGCCCGCGCCCGGCGTGCTGGCGAGCGCGATCCGTCCGCCCATTCGCTTGACGATGCGATCGCTGATGGAGAGGCCGAGGCCTGTGCCGCCATAGCTGCGCGCGATGCGCTCGTCGGCCTGCTCGAATTCGCGGAAGATGCGCTGCTGGGCTTCCGGCGCGATGCCGATGCCGGTGTCGCGGACCAGGAAGCTGATCTCGTTCGGCCAGATGCCGGGCTCGACGATCAGCGCGACGCCGCCTGACGCGGTGAACTTGATGGCATTGCCGGCGAGATTGAGCAGCACCTGACGCAGCCGCGCGGCGTCGCCGACCACCTGCATCGGCAGTCGCTCGTCGACATAGGCGGCGATCTCGATGCCCTTGGCCTGGGCGCGCGGCGCCAGCAATTCGGTGATGTCCTCGATCAGCGCCGACAGCGCGAAGCCGCGATGCTCGAGATCGATTTTGCCGGCCTCGATCTTGGAGTAATCCAGCAGTTCCTCGATCAGCGACATGAGCGCGTCGCCTGAGGTCTTGACCGCCTTGACGTAGGTCGTCTGTTCCGGCGTCAGCGCCGTATCCATCAACAGCCCGCTCATGCCGATGATGCCGTTGAGTGGGGTGCGGATCTCGTGGCTCGCCATCGCAAGGAAACGCGACTTCGCACGGTTGGCGGCATCCGCCTGGTCGCGGGCCTCGGCCAGCGCGCGCTCGCTCTCGGTGCGACCGGTGACGTCGCGGCCGACGCCCTGCATCTCCGCCGGGCCGCCGGCGTCGTTGCGCACGAGGCCCTCGCGCCACGCGATCCAGCGCGGACCGAGTGGCCCCTCGATCTTCTGGTCGTGGACGCGGGTGCCATTGGGTTCGAGCGCGGTAGCGCCCTGCTCGAGCACCTTCAGGGTGGCGGTGCTGCCGATCAGGTCACCGTGCGACATCTGCGCCAGCGCGCAATAGGCATCGTTGACATAGGTGATGCGGCCCTCGGCATCGCGCAGCACGATCAGATCGCCTTGCGCCTCGAACAGGTTGCGGACGCGCTGCTCCGCCTCCTGCAGTTCCCAGTTGCGGTCCGCCATCGCTTCATTATGCACGGCGATCGTGCGCAGCTTCTTGCGCATCAGCCGCAGGCGAATGCCCAAGGTCACGATCCAGAGGCAGGCGAGCGCGAACAGAAAGCTCACGCCGATCGCGAAGTTGTTGGGATCGTAGTTGCTCTTGTCCGACAGGGCGCCCGAGATGAATCCAAAGGCGCCGCCGAACGCGGCGCTGAATATCATGAACGAGCGGACGATGAGCGTGATCCAGGGATGGCGCCGGAGGAAGCGGCGCAGGCGCAACCTGATCCTGAAGAAACGCCCCATCAATGACGACCCTGAGATTGGTTGTGAGAGGCCGCTCAATGCGCATCCCCGTATCTGCTCAAGACGATGTGGTCGGTCACCTTGCAAAGTGCTTGAGGCTGGTGGCCGATTTGCGCTCCGCTGAGAACAGGGTTAGCAAAAGGTTAACGCCCACCTGATCCGGGAAGCGGGTCGCGGCCCAAAGCTAGAGCGACGCGGCTTGGAGGCGCCGATGGCTGCCGCGGGCGCCGACGATCAAGGCTGCGGCATCGCGCGCCGAAAACGTCCTCGACTGCACGAAGACGCGATAGTCGGACGGGCCATCATGCGACAGAAAGATCACGGGATCGGAGGCCGACGGATTGCGGGAGACCGTGATGAGTTGCGGCACCGCGTTGCCTTCGCAGGCGCCGGCCTCGGTGTCGTCGATGTCGTCGATCACGGTGAAGTCGGCCGCTTCCGCGCTGTCGGCGATCTGGACCCGGACGGTGGCGAGGCCTGGGTCGTCGGTGAAGCTGACGTGAGACTGGGCCAGCCAGGGGATCGAGGCGATCTGCATCGCCGCACCGCCAACCTCGATGCAGGGCCGCGGGCCGGGCAGGAACTCGGCACGCGCGAATACCGCGGCCACGGCCAGTGGGACCACCGAGGCCAGAATCTTGAAACGCAACATGACACAACTCGCTTCCAGCAAGCCCCGCAGATCGCGGCGCTTATGGTTTGCCGAGCGTAAATGAGAGTGGTTACTGTCGCGTTGACGTGGCGGACGTTCGGCGTCAAGCGGGACAAATCACGCCGCGCGGCGAAGGTCGTCGGCCAATGCACGATAGGACAGCGCTTCCGCGAGGTGCAGCCGGCCGATCGTCTCGGCACCGTCGAGATCGGCGAGCGTGCGCGCCACCCGCAGGACGCGGTGATAGCCGCGCGCGGTGAGGTGCATGGTCTCGGCGGCTTCGCGCAGCAGCTTCTGCCCTTGCGCATCGGGCTGCGCGATGGTCTCGAGCAATGCGCTCGGCGCTTCCGCATTGGTGCGGACATGCGGCATGCCGGCGGCGGCATAGCGCGCGAGCTGGATGCCGCGCGCCGCCGCGACGCGCGCGGCGACCTCGGCCGATCCTTCCGATGGCGGCGGCAGGATCAAATCGGCGGCGGTCACGGCCGGCACCTCGATCCGCAAGTCGATGCGGTCCATCAGAGGACCCGAGATCCGCATCTGGTAGTCGGCGGTGCAGCGATCGATCGGTGCATGCCTGCAGGAATAGCCGGGCTCATAGGCGTGGCCACACCGGCACGGGTTCATCGCCGCGACCAGCATGAAGCGCGCCGGATAGGTGACGCGGTGGTTGGCGCGCGACACCGCGACCTCGCCGTTCTCCAGCGGCTGGCGCAGCGAATCCAGCACGCGTGGATCGAACTCCGGCAGCTCGTCGAGGAACAGCACGCCCTGATGGGCAAGCGAGATCTCGCCGGGCCTGGCGCGCGTGCCGCCGCCGGTCAGTGCGGCCATGCTGGCGGAATGATGAGGTGCGCGAAACGGGCGCCGCGCCGTCAACGCGCCGTCGCGGATTTCGCCGGCGACAGAGGCGATCATCGACACTTCGAGCAGCTCCGACGGCGACAGCGGCGGCAGGATCGAGGGCAGCCGCGCCGCGAGCATCGATTTGCCCGCGCCCGGCGAACCGATCATCAGCAAATGATGTCCGCCGGCGGCCGCGATCTCGAGCGCCCGTTTCGCGCTCTCCTGGCCCTTGATGTCGCGCAGGTCCAAGAGCGCCTCCTCGCGCTCATGCACCTTCGGCTGCGGGCGTGACAGGACCTGCGTGCCCTTGAAGTGATTGGCGATCTGGATCAGCGATTGCGCGGCGATGATCTGGATGTCCGGGCTCGCCCATGCGGCCTCCGAGCCGCAGGCCGCCGGGCAGATCAGCCCCTCGTCGCGCGAATTGGCGCCGATTGCGGCCGGCAGCACGCCGGCGACTGGCGCGATCGAGCCGTCGAGCCCGAGCTCGCCGAGCACGGTGAAGCCGTTGAGCGCATCCGGCGGGCAGCCCGAGCGCGATCGGCAGGTCGTAGTGGCTGCCTTCCTTGGGCAGATCGGCGGGCGCGAGGTTGACGATGATCCGGCGGGCCGGCAGCGCGAGCCCCGAGGCGATCAGCGCCGAGCGCACCCGCTCCCGCGCCTCCGACACCGCCTTGTCGGGAAGTCCGACGATCGCAAAGGCGGGTAGCCCCGGCGCCACCTGCACCTGGACGTCGACCGCGCGGGCCTCAATCCCCTCGAAAGCGACGGTGGAAACGCGCTGGACCATGCTGCCCCTTCATTCCGAAAAGGTAGCGGAACTGGCCGGCCAGCGCAAGAACAATACGGGAACAGAAGCGCGTTGGCGTCGGATAGGTGCGGCGCGAGGGTCGTCAACCGTCAGGGAGGCCCGCGGCACGCAGCGCGTTCGCCTCGGCTTCCAGCAAGGCCTCGTCCCGGCGGAACTGTGTGTTCAGCCAGTTCCGCACCGTGAAGGTCGGTCGAACCGCGTGCAGTCGCTTTGCGGTTTCCTTCGCCAACTCCGGCTGATCCGTTTGCTGATAAGCGATGACGAGATCGGTCAGTCCGAACCCGGATGAACGTGCGTCGAAGGCCTTGAACGCGGAAATAGCCTTCTCGAACTGTCCGGTCAGACGGTAGACGTTGCCAAGATGGCCGAGGTAATTGGCGGGATAGTGTGGGCTGAGCATCATCGCTTTCTCGATCAGCGGCACGGCCTCATGGGCATACCCCGCCGATGCAAGCACGAAACAGGCCAGGACCGCCGCGTCGGCTGAGCCGGGAGCCACCTCGACGGCTCTGCGCGCGTGCAGAACGGCATCATCGAATTGCCCCTGTATCATGTGCGCAATACTTGCGGCGGTGTGCGCGTCCGGATTGTCGGAGTCGAGCTGGAGCGCCTTTGCGGTATACGCCCAAGTTTTCCTCAGGGCAGTCGAGCGATCGTCCCACCAGCCAAAGCGCGCATCGGCGCAGTGGGCGAACCCGACCATCGCATTGAGCGGCGCCGAGGACGGATCCAGCGCCAGGGCTTTTTGCCACAGGGCAAGGGCCCGACCCATATTGTCTTTTGAGACCGCCTGCCGGTAGAGGGAAAGCCCCTGCGTCCATAGCGACCAGGCTTCCACGTTACACGTCGTCGTGTAGTGCAGCCGTGCTTGCTCACCTTCCGTGAGCTTGACTTGCATATCCGTGGCAAGGACGAGGGTGATTTCGTCCTGGATCGCAAAGATGTCCTCAACAGCGCGGTCGTACCGTTCGGCCCAGATATGCGAGCCGTCCTTGGCGTCGATCAACTGGGCAGTAACTCGAATGCGATGCCCGGATTTGCGCACGCTTCCTTCGAGCACGTAACGGGCGCCGAGCTGCTGCGCAACTTCGCGAACGTCGACCGACTTTCCCTTGTAAAGGAACGTGGAATTGCGGGCGATGACCCGTAATCCAGCAAGTTTCGAGAAGGTCGTGACGATGTCCTCAACAAGGCCGTCACAGAAATAGTCCTGTTCGGCGTCGCCGCTCATGTTCTGGAACGGAAGGACGGCGATCGATGGCGTATCGGAGGAGGAAGGGGAGACGGACTCCAACGGCCCCGCAGACCTTCTGCCCAGATCGATGCTGTAGACTCGGATTGGACGCGGGATATTCTTGAGACGCGTCTCCCCGCGATCAACGAACGTTGCATTCACCTTTCCGCTCACCTGTCGCCAGGCATCTTCGGAAATGGAGATGCCGCCGGGCGCGGCGACACTTTCCAACCGTGCCGCGATGTTGACGCCGTCGCCCATCAGATCGCCGTCGGCTTCTTCAACGACGTCACCGATATGAATGCCGATCCGAAAGTCGATGCGCTGGTCTGCGGCCACACCGGTATTGCGCTCGACCATGACAGTCTGGATTTCGACCGCGCAGCGCACCGCGTCCACAGCACTGCGAAACTCGACGATGGCGCCATCACCCGTCCGCTTGACCACTCTCCCGCGATGGACGGCGACTACGGGATCGATCACCTCACTGCGCAGCGCGCGCAACCGTGCCAGCGTACGATCCTCATCTATCGCGGCAAGTCGGCTGAAGCCGACGACGTCGGCGGCAAGGATGGCTGCGAGTTTTCGCGTTTCGCTCACGGCTCCAACCGCTCAACCAATGCGCTGCCCCGTGGCCTCTCTCGAAATCGAACAATCCCGCCATGGGGGACGCAGATTACCAAAATGGGCGCACCGGGTCGATGTGCGCCCGCGCCTGGTGCGGTCTGCCATTGAGAAAATCAGCCGGTCGGCGCCCCAGCGATCTTCCGGGTTAATTGTCAATCTCTGAAGATCGGATGGCTAATTGAGCCCAGATCAAAGGGATGTCACTTAAGCAAATGATGTCCGCCTGCGGCGGACGCGATCTCGGGCGCGCGCTCGCGCCGCGCGCCCGGCTCACGTGGATCCGGGTCGAGGCTGATTTCGAACTGTGAATTGGGCGGTCTCTGTGCCGCAACCGAGATTTTGCAGCATTACGCCTGCGGGCGCCGGTGCTACGCGGCGCCCGGAAGCTGTTTCTTTACAACGACATCTGCATCGGTTCGGGGTAATAGTGGAACCCTTCGCCGATCTTGGCGACATGGCCATAGCCGGGCCAGGCGAAGTGGTAGGACATCACCGCGGTCTTGTTGGCCGCGAGCATATCGAGCAGCTTCACCCGCGTCGCCGCCGCCTGCTTCGGGTCGGTGTCGTAGGAGAATTCCATCCGCGGCTTCTCGAGCAGGAGCACCGCATGGTGCGAGAGGTCGCCGAGGAAGCAGAACGATTTGCCTGAAGACGTCACCATGAAGATGGTGTGGCCCACGGTGTGACCGGGCGCGGCGATCGCCTGCACGCCGGGCAGGAACTCCTGGCCGTCCTTGAAGAACACCAGGCGGTCGCGGATCGGCATGAGATTCTTGCGCGCGTGGATGACGAAGTCCTTCAGCGGGCTGCCGAGCTTGCCTTCATCGGTCCAGAAATCGAAATCGCTCTGGGCGATGTAATACTGCGCGTTCGGGAACAGCGGCTTGCCGTCTTCACCGACCACGCCGCCGATGTGATCGATATGTGCGTGCGAGAACACCACCGCGTCGATCTGCTCCGGCTTGATGCCGGCTTCTGCCATGCTCTTTTGCTGGCGGCCGGTGGTCGGGCCGAACGCCTTCGACGTGCCCATGCCGGTGTCGAACAGAATCAGCTTGTCGCCGGTGTTGACGATCGGCGAATTCTGCTCGAGCACGACGTTCTCGGGCGAGAGGAAGTTGTCGGAGAGGATCTTCTTCACTTCATCGTCCGGCACGCCGACGAACGTTCCTTTGGGAGGGCCGAGCGGAAGCGGACCGTCGGACACGACCGTCACCTCGGCATCGCCGAGAATGAAGCGGTGCCAATAGGGAGTTTGCGTGCCGAGCTTCGGAGCCCGCGCCAGCGCGCTGCCGCCGAACATGGCGCTGGCGCCGAGGCCGGCACCAAGCGCGAGCAAGGATCGTCGTGAGACATTGAGCGTCATACGTCTTCCTCCACGGTTCTTTTGGGATTTTTCGCGTTGTCGCCCGCGCTGATCCGCCGCTTGACCTGTCGCGGGTGCACGCATGCTGCGCCCGCCCGCGGAAGCTGGCAAGTGGAATCAGATTCCGTGAAGTGCGCACAGTAGAAAAGACTCTACTGTGCAACGCAGAAGGGAACGCCTATTTCGCGGCGCGCTTCGCTTCGATGGCGTCCCAGATCCGGGCGGCGATATCCGGGCCGCCGAGCCGTTGGACCGCGCGGATGCCCGTGGGCGAGGTGACGTTGATCTCGGTGAGGTTGCCGTCGATCACGTCGATGCCGACGAACAAGAGCCCACGCTCGCGCAATGCAGGCCCGAGCGTCGCGCAGATTTCGCGCTCGCGCGGGGAGAGTTCAGTCGCCTGCGCCGCGCCACCGCGCACCATGTTGGAGCGCAAATCGTCGGGCGCCGGCACGCGGTTGACGGCGCCGGCGAATTCTCCGTCGACCAGGATGATGCGCTTGTCGCCATGCTTCACCTCGGGGAGGAAGCGCTGAATCACCCATGGCTCCTTGAAGGTGACCGAGAACATGTCGAACAGCGAGCCGAAATTCATGTCCTGCGGCATGACGCGAAACACGGCCGCTCCGCCATGGCCGTGCAACGGCTTAATGACGACGGCGCCATGCTGATCGCGGAATGCGTTGATCTCGTCGAGATCGCGCGAGATCAGCGTCGGCGGCATCAGCTGCGGGAAATTCATCACGAACAGCTTTTCCGGCGCATTGCGCACGCTGGCAGGATCGTTGACGACCAATGTCTTGGGATGAATGCTCTCGAGGAGATGCGTCGAGGTGATGTAGGCGAGATCGAACGGCGGGTCCTGCCGCAGCAGTATGACGTCGAAGGCGTTCAGCGGCTCGCGCTTCGGCTCGCCCAGCGCGAAGTGGTTGTCGACATCGTCGCGCACGGTCAGAAGCTGCACCGGCGCCACCAGCTCGCCGCCGCGCAGCGACAGCTTGTCCGGTGTGTAATAGGAAATGCCGTGGCCGCGCTTCTGCGCTTCAAGCAGCAGGGCAAAGGTCGAATCGCCGCGGACGTTGATGCGCGCGATGGGGTCCATCTGGACGGCGACGTTCAATTTCATGAGGCGTATCCCGCGGGGTCTGGAGAAATTCTTAAGGGCTTGCGTCGAATGCTGCTAACAGATGGCGCGGCAGGCGCTTCGGCGCAATCAGGACGGCATCGAATCTGAGATCAAATTCCGCATGCTCGGGATGCGCCATCAGCCAGGCCTGCGCGGCATCAATGATGCGCTGCTGCTGGCGCGGCGTCACCGCATAGGCGGCGTCATCGAGGCTGGCACGGGCCTTGACCTCGATGAAGGCGATCAGATTGCGCCGGCGCGCCACCAGGTCGATCTCGCCATAGGGCGTCTTGAAGCGTTTTGCGAGGATGCGGTAGCCCTTCGCCATCAAATAGGCGGCGGCGCGGCTTTCGGCCGAGAGCCCGGTGCGAAACGCGGCGACGCGTTCGGGAGAGGCGCTGTCAGTCTTGGCCATCGTCGCCCCTGAGGTCCTTGACTAGATCCTTGGCGAGCTCCAGCGCACGGGCATAGACCTCGCGGCGCGGCCGGCCGGACAGTTCGACGGCATGCGCAACGGCATCCTTGACGCTGCCGCCTGCGAGCTGCGCGCGCAACAAATCATCGAGTGCGTCCTCGGCCATCACGCCGGCATTGTCCGCCGGCGGGCCAACCACCAGCACGAACTCGCCGCGCGTTTCCAGGCCGCCCGCGCGCGCGGCGAGCTCGGCGAGCGGCGCGCGCTGGATGTCCTCATGCACCTTGGTCAGTTCGCGGCAGATCGCGGCGTCGCGCGTGCCCATGGCGGCGGCGAGATCGCGCAAGCTATCCTGTACGCGATTGCCGGATTCGAACATCACGAGCGTTGCATCGATCCGGGCGAGCTCCGCAAGCCGGGTGCGCCGGGCGTGCTCCTTCGCCGGCAGGAAGCCTTCGAAGAAGAACCGGTCGGTCGGCAGCGCCGCCACCGACAGCGCGGTCAACACCGACGACGGTCCCGGCACTGCGATGACCTGGTGCCCGGCAGCGCAGACCTCGCGCACCAGCTTGAAGCCCGGATCGGAGATCAAAGGCGTGCCGGCGTCCGAGACCAGCGCGATCGAGGCGCCCTGCGCCAGCCGCTCCAGGATCCTTGGTCGCGCCTGCGCGGCATTGTGTTCGTGATAGGGCTTCAGCTCGGCCGTGATCGCATAGCGCTCGGTCAGGCGGCGGGTGATCCGGGTGTCCTCGCAGGCGATGATGTCGACGCCGGCCAGCGTCTCCAGTGCGCGCAGGGTGATATCGCCGAGATTGCCGATCGGGGTCGCGACCAGATGCAGCCCCGCGGCCGCCCTTGGCGCGGCAAGCAGTTGGCCCGCGATGGAAAAAGTTCTGTTTGCAGAACCCGCGGGAGCTTCGGAGCCGTATGGGGAACTAGCTTTTGGGCGCATAATGCCAATCTAGAGGGACGGCAGTGCTTACGCCACATCGGGAGGGGGTGTGTGCCGAAAGCATCGCTGTCGAGAAAAGTGAGCTCCGGCACTGGCGCCGCGAGGCCACAATCCTATTGTTTTGGTTAACTATTCGCCGACAATATGCCTGAATCCATCCTCCTCATCATGGTTGGATGGAGTCCTGGCCGATCACGGTCGGTCAAGAGAAGAGATACGATGGTGGGCCCGCATAACCGCAAGTCTCAGCCGTCGGGCGCAACCCGGCGGACGGCGCTTGGCCTTATCGTTGGCGCGCCGCTCTTGTCGGCCTGCTCCAGCGTGCAGCAGAGCCTCAGCCAGTTTTCCAACCCGTTCGGCGGCCAGGACGCCACCCCGTCCGGTCCGCCGCAGCAGCCGCAGGCTGTCGGGACCGGGCAGGTCAAGGTCGGCCTGATCCTGCCGCTGTCGGCGTCCGGCAATGCCGGCGTAGCGGCGCAATCGATGAAGAACGCCGCCGAAATGGCGCTGGCCGAGTTCCAGAACCCGAACATCCAGCTCCTGATCAAGGACGATGCCGGCAGCCCGCAGGGCGCGGCGCAGGGAACCCAGCAGGCGCTGACGGAAGGCGCGGAGATCATTCTGGGGCCGCTGTTCGCCGGCTCGGTGCCGGCCACCGCCCAGCTGACGCGCACCCGCGGGACGTCCGTGATCGCGTTCTCGACCGACTCCAGCGTGGCCGGCCGCGGCGTGTATCTGTTGAGCTTCCTGCCGGAATCCGACGTCAACCGGATCGTCGATTACGCCGCGGGCACCGGGAAGCGTTCGTTTGCGGCGCTGGTGCCCGACAACGCCTATGGCAACGTGGTCGAAGCCGCCTTCAAGCAGGCGGTCGGCCGCAAGAACGGCCGCGTCGTGGCATTCGAGAAATATGGCGCCGACCGCGCGACGGCGGCACGGTCGGTGGCGCAGGCGCTCGGCCAGGCCGATGCGCTCTTGCTCGCCGACGACGGTGATTCGGTGGTGGCGACCGCCGATGCGCTGACGGCGGCCGGCGCGAATTTGCGCAATACCCAGTTGCTCGGCACCGGGCTGTGGGACAATCCGCGGGTGTTCGCGAGCCCGGTCCTGCAGGGCGGTCTCTACGCCGCCCCCGATCCGTCCGGCTTCCGCAGCTTCGCCAACCGTTACCGCGCCAAGTTCGGCGGTGAACCGGTGCGCACGGCAACGCTCGCTTACGACGCGGTGGCGCTGGTCGCGGCGCTCGCGCGTACGCAGGGTGCACAGCGCTTTGCAGCGGAGACGCTGACCAATCCATCGGGCTTTGCCGGGATCGACGGTCTGTTCCGCTTCCGCTCCGACGGCACCAATGAGCGCGGCCTCGCGGTGATGAAGGTGGCGTCGGGCGGCGGCACCCCGGTTGCCGGCTCGCCGAAAAGCTTTGGCGCTTAGGCCGCGAGATCGGCAACAACAGCGTCGAGCACTGGAAAGCCTGACTTCGTCACCCGCAGCCGTCCGTCGGCATCGACAGCAATCGCGCCTTCCTCGCGCAGCGTTGCGATCCGGTGCGGATCGAGCGCGCGGCCGGAGAGCGCGGTGTAGCGCTTGGGATCGATGCCCTCGGCGAGCCGCAATCCCATCAGCAGGAATTCGTCGGCGCGCTCTTCGCTGTTGAGGCTGTCGTCGGTGACGACGCCGTGTCCGTTGGTCTCGACCCGCATCAGCCAGGCCTCGGGGCGCTTCTCCGTCGCGGTCGCGTGCCTGACGCCGTCGATGTCGAGGCGGCCATGCGCGCCGGGGCCGATGCCGGCATATTCCTCGCCGCGCCAATAGACCAGATTGTGCCGGCACTCCGCGCCGGCGCGGGCGTGGTTGGAAATCTCGTAAGCCGGCAGTCCCTCGCGCGCGCAGACCTCCTGCGTGACGTCATAGAGCGCGCGTGCCGTCGCCTCATCCGGTGTCTGCAGCTTGCCCGCGGCGTGCAGGCCGAAGAACGGCGTGCCCTCTTCGATGGTGAGCTGGTAGAGCGACAGATGCTCGGCGGCTTCCGCAATCGCCTGCTTCAATTCGGTTGCCCACATCTGCGGCGTCTGATCCGGACGTGCATAGATCAGGTCAAACGAGTAGCGGTCGAATGCGCTGCGTGCGATCGCGACAGCATCGAGCGCCTCGCGCGCGGTGTGCAGGCGCCCGAGCGCCTTCAGCGATGCGTCGTCGAGCGCCTGCACGCCGAGCGAGACGCGGTTGACGCCGGCTGCGCGATAGCCGCGAAACCGCGTCGCCTCGACGCTGGTCGGATTCGCTTCCAGCGTGACCTCGACGTTGCGCGCGACGGACCAGTGCTTGCCGATCGCGTCGAGCACCGCGCCGACGGTCTCAGGCTGCATCAGCGAGGGCGTGCCGCCGCCGAGGAAGATCGAGGAGACCTCGCGTCCGGGTATGCGCGAAGCCGTCGTCTCGATCTCGCGGGCGAAGGCGCGCACGAAGCGCTCTTCGTCGACGGGCGCATGCCGGACATGGCTGTTGAAGTCGCAATACGGGCATTTCGACAGGCAAAACGGCCAGTGCACGTAGACGCCGAAGGCTGCTCGTTCAGCGCGGCTCAAGGCAGATCTCCGCGAGCTTGACGAAGGCGCGGGCACGATGCGACAGGCCAAGCCCGAGCGGCGGCAGGCCGTGTTTTTCGATGCTCGTCATCTCGCCGAAGGTACGCGCGTGTCCGTCCGGCAGGAAGGCCGGATCGTAGCCGAAGCCGGCGGTGCCGCGCGGCGGCCAGACCAGGGTTCCATCGACACGGGCCTCGACCTCTTCGAGATGACCGTCCGGCCAGGCCACGCAGAGCGCGGAGACGAAGTGCGCCCCTCGCTTGTCCGGGGTGGTGGCGCCGCGCTCTTGCAGCAGGCGCTCGATCCGCGTCATCGCCGCCATGAAGTCCTTGGTCTCGCCGGCCCAGCGCGCCGAATAGATGCCGGGCGCGCCATCGAGCGCATCGACCACGATACCCGAATCGTCGGCAAAGGCTGGTAGTCCCGCGGCCTTGGCCGCCGCGATGGCCTTGATCGCGGCGTTGGAACGAAAATTGTCGCCGGTTTCCTCGGGCTCAGAGAGGTCGAGCTCGCCCGCCGACACCGCCTCGACGCCGTGTGGCGCCAGCAGTTCCCGCATCTCGGCCAGCTTGCCGGGATTATGGGTCGCAATGACGAGCTTTCCGGTGATTCGGCGGTGCATGGCCAATCTGACTACGCCACCGCGAGCTTTTGCAAGTCGACCAGACGCGCGACACCTTTGCGCGCGAGCGCCATCAGCGCCAGGAATTCGCTTTCCGAGAACGGCGTCTTCTCGGCGGTGCCCTGCACCTCGATGATGCGGCCATCGCCGGTCATGACGAAATTGGCGTCGGTCTCGGCCTCGGAGTCCTCGGCATAGTCCAGATCGAGCACCGGGGTGCCCTGGTAGATGCCGCAGGAGATTGCCGCGACGTTGTCGCGCAGCACGTTGGTCTTCAGCATGTTGCGGGCCTTCATCCAGCTGATGCAATCAGCCAGTGCCACCCAGGCACCGGTGATCGAGGCGGTGCGGGTGCCGCCATCGGCCTGGATGACGTCGCAGTCGACGGTGATCTGGCGCTCGCCGAGCGCTTCCAGGTCGACCGCAGCGCGCAGCGAACGGCCGATCAGCCGCTGGATTTCGACGGTCCGGCCGCCCTGTTTGCCCGCGGAGGCCTCACGGCGGGTCCGTTCCAGCGTGGCGCGCGGCAGCATGCCGTATTCGGCGGTGACCCAGCCGCGGCCCTGGCCCTTGAGCCAGGGCGGCAGCCGTTCCTCCAGCGTCGCGGTCACCAGCACATGGGTGTCGCCGAACTTCACCATGCAGGAACCCTCGGCATATTTGACGACGCCGCGTTCCAGCGACACGGGACGCAGTTCATCGGGTGCACGGCGGCTTGGCCGCATGGAAATCCTCCGAAAATCCGAGCGAAATGGCTGGCCGTGCTTGTAGGAGGGGGAAGGGGCAGCGGCAAGGGTTTTCGGCCCCAGGTTCCGGGAGCTGAATGCATGCTTGTCACCGGCCTCCGGGGCGGACAAATTAGGGGCAAGTGTGAGGGAGTGGAGTGTGGCTCACCACGATCCGATTGGCCTGATCGCGCCGCATGCGGGGCTGGCCCAGCTCAATGAGCGTTCGCGCGACATTTTTCGTCAAATCGTCGAAAGCTATCTGGCGACCGGCGAGCCCGTCGGCTCGCGCAATATCTCACGCCTGATCGCGTTACCGTTGTCACCGGCCTCGGTTCGCAACGTGATGTCGGACCTCGAGCAGCTCGGCCTGATCTATGCGCCACACACGTCGGCCGGCCGGTTGCCGACCGAGCTCGGCTTGCGCTTCTTCGTCGACGCCTTGATGCAGATTGGCGACCTCACCGAAGCCGAGCGGCAATCGATCCAGAGCCAGCTCGCCTCCGTCGGCCGCGCGCAGTCGGTCGAGGCGGCGCTTGGCGAAGCGCTGACGCGGCTGTCGGGCCTGACCCGGGCCGCGGCGGTGGTGCTGACGCCGAAGTCGAACGCGCGACTGAAGCACATCGAATTCGTCCGGCTGGAACCTGAAAAGGCGCTGGTCGTGCTGGTGGCCGAGGACGGCCAGGTCGAGAACCGCGTGCTGGCGCTGCCGCCCGGCGTGCCCTCCTCGGCCCTGATGGAAGCGACCAATTTTCTCAACGCGCGCATTCGCGGCCGAACGCTGGCCGAAGCGCGCCTCGAGCTCGAGACCGCGCTGGCGCAGAGCCGCGCCGAGCTCGATCAATTGACGCAGAAGGTCATCGCCGCGGGGATCGCGAGCTGGTCCGGCGGCGAGCACGAGGACCGGCAGCTGATCGTGCGCGGCCATGCCAATCTGCTGGAGGATCTGCATGCGCTCGACGATCTCGAACGCATCAAATCGCTGTTCGACGATCTTGAGACCAAGCGTGGCGTCATCGACCTGCTCGGCCGCGCCGAACGTGGCGAGGGCGTGCGAATCTTCATCGGCTCGGAGAACAAGCTGTTCTCACTGTCAGGTTCCTCGACCATCATCGCACCCTACAGCGATGCGGTGGGCCGCATCGTTGGCGTCCTCGGCGTGATCGGTCCGACCCGGTTGAATTATGCGAGGGTGATCCCGACGGTCGACTATGCCGCGCGCATTGTCAGCCGGATTCTGGGCGGCTGATCGGGCCTGGTTTCGTTTCATTTGACGCAGCTTCGGACGTGCGAAGAGGAGGCCGCTTTGCCCGGAAACGGCAGACGGCGCTTGATTTTCGTCGCCTAAAGCACGATATCCCGGCTAGCCAATCCCCAAGATTTGAACCGACGCGAGTTTTCGAGAAGGCAAACCATGACCGATCCGAACCGGGCGAATGACAACACCGAGAATTCGGCGCAGAGCGGCGAGCCTGTGGTCTCGAAGCCCTACATCATGCCTGACGAACCCGAGCAGGGGTCGGTGGAGGCGCTGACCAAGGAGGTCGCCGAGGCGCGCGACCGGACGCTGCGCACGCTGGCCGAGATGGAGAATCTGCGCCAGCGCACCAAGCGCGAGGTTGCCGACGCCAAGACCTACGGGATCACCGGATTCGCCCGCGACGTGCTCGAGATCGCCGACAATCTGCAGCGCGCCCTCGACGCGGTTCCGACCGAGGCCAAGGAAGCCGCCGATCCCGGCCTGAAGGCGCTGATCGAAGGCGTCGAGTTGACGGAACGTTCGCTGCTCAACGCGCTCGAGAAGAACGGCGTAAAGAAGTTCGATCCGATCGGCGAGAAGTTCGATCCGAATTTCCAGCAGGCGATGTTCGAAGTGCCCGATCCGTCAGTGCCGTCGGGCACCGTGGTGCAGGTCGTGCAGGCCGGCTACACGATCGGCGAGCGCGTGCTGCGCCCCGCGCTGGTCGGCGTCGCCAAGGGCGGCGCGAAGGCTGCCCCGGCCGCAGACATCCGGGCCTGATCGGCTGACGACGGCCAGTCCACGTCGCGAGACGAAGCGGACGTTACGCCTCGGTCGGCTTCTCATGGGCCTTCGGCCAATAGGTGCCGAAGCTCCAGAGATTGCCTTCCGGATCGCGGCAGATGAAGTCGCGGCTGCCGTAATCGGTATTGCGCAGCTCCATCTCGATCCGGGCGCCGGCTGCTTTCGCCTTCGCGTAGAGCGCATCGGGATCGTCGACGGCGACGTAGATCGAATCGGTGCGGCGGCCGGTCGCCTCGCCGACTAGACTAGCTTGCCATAGGCATCGTCGCGGCTCTGGCCGAGCATCAGCAGCGAGGAGCCATAGGCGAGCTCGGCATGATGGATCACGCCGTCACCGCGGTAGACGGCGTGCTCGGTGAACCCGAACGCTTCCTTGAGCCGGCTGATCATCGCGTTGGCGTCCCTGCAGCGCAGCGTCGGGAAGATACGGGGCGGTTCAATCTCGCTCGTCATGGTCACGCGGTCTCCCTGGCTGGTCGCTTGATCGCGTCACTATGCGCAGAGCGCCGCGTGATCGGCTTGAAGATTTGTTACCAGTGCGCCAGCGCGTCGTCGGAACGCACAAGCCGGCTGTCTCGCAGCGCCAACCGCCGCGCCCAGGCGGTCGGCGGCTCGCCGGCGAACTCGACGAACTCGCGTGCCAGGTGGGCCTGGTCGGAATAGCCGCTGTCTGCCGCGATCCCGGCCCAGCCCTGCGCCGCTTCGCCCTGCGCAAGCCGGCAGGCCTGATGGAACCGCATCATGCGTGCCAATGGCTTGGGTGCGAGGCCGAGCTCGGATCGAAAGCGCTGGACGAGGTGCTTGCGGCTCCAGCCGATCTCCTTCGCGAGAACGGTGATCCGCGCGGCGCCGGCCGAACGCGCCAGCCGGCGATAGGCGAATATGATCTCCGGGGATGGCATGTGGGCGATGCGGCCGAGAACGAAATCCTCGAGCAGGTCGAAACGGTGCTCCCAGCGTGTCGCAGCGCCAAGGCGCTCGCGCAACCGCTGGCCCTCGACGCCGAGCACGTCGCCGATAGCGACCATGCTCCCGGCCAGTTCGGTGACCGCGCCGCCGAAGAAGCCGTAGGCCCCGAGCGGCGTGAAATCCAACTGCACGCATTCGGCCCGGCCGTCGGACTCGATGTAGACCGGCCCCGCGTGCAGTCCCGCCGCGAAGCTCAGTTGGCGGTCCCTCGCGTCGGGCTCGCGTCCGAGCGCGATCAGGAACGGCGAGCCGAAGCTGATGATCAGCGGGACGATGAGCGGTGCGGCGTGACGCTGCGAGGACCAGCCCGGCGCCGTTTCGCGATAGCCGGTCATTCCGACGATCAGGCCGGCCAGGCGTTGCGATGGGGCGCGCCGCGCCAGCTCGAACTCGAATGGGGGCGCGATGCCAGCCATGTCGACCTCTCGCGAACTCCGCGCCTTACCAGCAATCCGTCGCCTGGATAGGCCTGACGCGGGCTCGGGTCATTGTGGACGCCCCCCAATCAACCGCGCGGTTGAATGCCGTCGCGCACGGCGCGAAAGCGCGGGAACGCCTTGGCCCAGCCGTCGCGCGGGGAACTGCCGATGATGCGCATCGAGGACTGCGAACCGAACCGCAGCCATTGCACGATGGTGACGGGTGTATTGTCCTTGCCGCTAACCGCGTCGATACGCGTCTCGTAGCCGGGCTGGCCGTCGATCCGGATCGGCTCGGACATGGTGATGCGTCCGTCGCGCACGCCCGGAATCGTGGTGGCGACCTGCTGGGCGAAGCGGCCGCGATCATCGGGCGATGCTGCCGTCGATGCAATGACGCCGAGGATCATGAAGGGCCTGGTTTCGAAGCCGGTCTTCTCGTCGCCGTCGGAGATGATCAACGCTGCGCCTGGCGCCACCATCCGGACATTCTTGAAATCGCTGAGTTCGGTGACCTTGAACGGCATCAGGCCAAGCTGCTCGTCGACCGGAACCTCGTTGCGGATGACGGCGGTGGCAAACATCTGCCGAACGGCGTCGTCGGTGTAGATCTTGGAGGCGTTCTCGGGCACCTGCACCGCGACATAGCCGGAGAAGGTCGGCCCGGGCAGGATCATGGAATACCGCCGCACATTGCTCGCGCCGTCCCGCGCGCTCTCCACGGTGTAATAGGCGAGCCCTGCCGGGGTCTCGAGGCTCTCCGGCTTGATGCCGCCGCTGCCGGCCGGATTGGCCTTGAAGGCACTGGCGACCTCGCCATAGGCGTCCGCCGGCAAGTCGGCGATCAGGACCCGCACACCCTGGTCCTCGGTCTCGAAGCCGATGAAGGATTTTGCGCGCACAAGGCCGACAAGCGGCTTCATCCCGACGCGCGCGCCCGGCGGAAACATCACGTCTGCCGCAAATGCAGAGCAGGTCGCGGCTACGAGCAAGGCGACCGCAGCAAGAACTCGAAAGCGTATCATTGAGGATCAACCGGGTTTGCTTGGAGGCCCTTCACTGGGGCCGGTGCAGGGCTGGGCGGGCCTCATTCAGTCGGCCCGCTTTTAGCGGTTTTGATGGCCCGCAACAGGGTCGGCAGCGTCCCCGCTCCCGCCTTGGCGTCCGGATTTCCGGCCCTTTCGCCGGGTCGGGCGGTGCTTTCCAATGTTTCCAGGCATTTCCCGAGCGCCCGATCGCGGCGCCGCCGGACCCGCGCAGCGGCCAAATAACGCGCCCCACGCGGCGCATGGTCTGCCGACCCTCGCGCGCAGGGCCGTTGTGAGCGTTCACTCAACAAGCGTGACCCATTCGCGTGGTGGCGACCGCAGTTGATCGCGCCCCGCTTCATTGCCTATTTGTTAACACGTTTAGCGGTTGAACCAGCGCGGGTCCTGGGCTGACACAATCTTTCAAACGTCAGTCTTTTCAGGGCTCAACGTTGCGTCCAGTCCTTGCGGGCTGGACCCTCCCTCCTATATCAGGCTCACCGTCGCAATATCGCGAGTATTTGAACGTCTGGGGGTTCGGTTCGGAGCGCCGTCAGGGCCCAACCAACCTGCCGTAGCAACAAGGATATGAGAACCATGGGTAAGGTCATTGGGATCGACCTCGGCACGACGAATTCGTGCGTCGCCGTAATGGATGGCAAAAACGCCAAGGTGATCGAGAACGCAGAAGGCATGCGGACGACGCCGTCGATCGTTGCTTTCACGGACGATGGCGAGCGCCTCGTCGGCCAGCCGGCCAAGCGCCAGGCGGTGACCAATCCCGAGCGCACGTTCTTTGCGGTGAAGCGCCTCATCGGCCGCCGCTATGACGACCCGATGGTCGAGAAGGACAAGAAGCTCGTCCCCTACAAGATCGTCAAGGCATCGAACGGCGATGCCTGGCTCGAAGCCGATGGCAAGACCTATTCGCCCTCGCAGGTCTCCGCGTTCATCCTGCAGAAGATGAAGGAGACCGCAGAGGCTCACCTCGGCCAGAAGGTCGATCAGGCCGTCATCACGGTTCCCGCCTATTTCAACGACGCGCAACGTCAGGCCACCAAGGACGCCGGCAAGATCGCCGGCCTCGAAGTGCTGCGCATCATCAACGAGCCGACCGCGGCGGCGCTCGCCTACGGCCTCGACAAGTCGAAGTCCGGCACCATCGCGGTGTACGACCTCGGCGGCGGCACGTTCGACATCTCGATCCTCGAGATCGGTGACGGCGTGTTCGAGGTGAAGTCGACCAACGGCGACACCTTCCTCGGCGGCGAAGACTTCGATATGCGCCTGGTCGGCTACCTCGCCGACGAGTTCCAGAAGGAGCAGGGCATCAACCTGCGCAACGACAAGCTTGCCTTGCAGCGCCTGAAGGAGGCCGCGGAGAAGGCCAAGATCGAGCTGTCGTCGACCACGCAGACCGAGATCAACCTGCCGTTCATCACGGCGGACCAGACCGGGCCGAAGCATCTGACGATGAAGCTGACCCGCGCCAAGTTCGAGGCGCTGGTCGACGATCTGATCCAGAAGACCATCGAACCCTGCCGCAAGGCGCTAAAGGATGCCGGCCTCACCGCCGCTGAAGTCGGCGAGGTGGTGCTGGTCGGCGGCATGACCCGCATGCCGAAGGTTCAGGAAGTGGTGAAGCAGCTGTTCGGCAAGGAGCCGCACAAGGGCGTCAACCCGGACGAGGTCGTGGCGATCGGCGCTGCGATCCAGGCCGGCGTGCTGCAGGGCGACGTCAAGGACGTGCTGCTGCTCGACGTGACCCCGCTGTCGCTGGGCATCGAGACGCTGGGCGGCGTGTTCACCCGCATCATCGACCGCAACACCACGATCCCGACCAAGAAGAGCCAGGTGTTCTCGACGGCGGAAGACAATCAGAATGCCGTCACCATCCGCGTCTTCCAGGGCGAGCGTGAAATGGCGGCCGACAACAAGATGCTCGGTCAGTTCGACCTGATGGGCATTCCGCCGGCTCCGCGCGGCATGCCGCAGATCGAGGTGACCTTCGACATCGACGCCAACGGCATCGTCAACGTCTCGGCCAAGGACAAGGCGACCGGCAAGGAACAGCAGATCCGGATCCAGGCCTCCGGCGGTCTGTCCGAGGCCGACATCGAGAAGATGGTCAAGGACGCCGAGGCCAATGCCGCCGAGGACAAGAAGCGCCGCGAGGCGGTCGACGCCAAGAACCACGCCGACGGTCTCGTGCATTCGACCGAGAAGGCATTGGCCGAGCACGGCTCGAAGATCTCGGACACCGAGCGTCGCGCGATCGAGGACGCCGTCAGCGATCTGAAGGAAGCGCTGAAGGGCACCGACGCCGAGGCGATCAAGGCCAAGACCAATACGCTGGCGCAGGCTTCGATGAAGCTCGGGGAAGCGATGTACAAGCAGCAGGCCGAGGCCGATGCGGCCAAGGACGCTGCGAAGGATGACGTCGTCGACGCGGAGTTCACCGAGGTCGACGACGACAAGAACAACAAGAAGTCTGCTTAACCGGTGGGCTAGAGATGATGACCCTCACACCAAAGAGCACGCCAGGCGTCTCGATGGAGTGGGGGTCATTTTTCGTTAAGCCGGTCGCTGCATCTTCCAGACAGGCACGATCCCTGGCGACGGCGACGAACTTCGGACGGAATTGAAGGATGTCCACCAAGCGCTGCTACTACGAGACCCTCGAGGTCGAACGGAACGCGGACGAAACCAAGCTGAAGTCGGCTTTCCGCAAGCTCGCGATGAAGTGGCACCCGGACCGCAATCCCGGCGATTCGCAGAGCGAGGTCAAGTTCAAGGAAATCAACGAAGCCTATGAGGTGCTGAAGGACGGCGACAAGCGCGCCGCCTACGACCGCTTCGGCCATGCCGCGTTCGAGCAGGGCATGGGCGGCGGTGGTCCGGGCTTCGGTGCGGGCTTCGCCTCGTCATTCTCCGACATCTTCGAAGACCTGTTCGGCATGGCCGGGCAGCGCCGCGGCGGCGGCCGCGAGCGCGGTGCCGACCTGCGCTACAACATGGAAATCACGCTCGAGGAAGCCTTCCAGGGCAAGACCGCGCAGATCGAGATCCCGGTCTCGGTCACCTGCGAATCCTGCTCGGGCACCGGCGCCAAGGCCGGCACCAAGCCGAAGACCTGTTCGCATTGCGGCGGCGCCGGCCGTGTCAGGCAGGCCCAGGGCTTCTTCACGCTGGAGCGCACCTGCCCCGGCTGCCAGGGCCGTGGCCAGATGATCGAGGACGCCTGCACCTCCTGCGCCGGTTCCGGCCGCGTGACGCGCGACCGCACGCTGTCGGTCAACATTCCGCCTGGTGTCGAGGACGGCACCCGCATCCGCCTTGCCGGCGAGGGCGAGGCGGGTATCCGCGGCGGCCCGCCCGGCGACCTCTACATCTTCCTGTCGCTGACAGCGCACCAGTTCTTCCAGCGCGACGGCGCCGACCTGCACTGCCGCGTCCCGATCTCGATGGTCACAGCGGCGCTTGGTGGCGAATTCGAGGTGCCGACCATCGACAAGGGCAAGACCAAGGTCAAAGTGACGTCGGGCACGCAGTCCGGACGTCGATTCCGCATCGCATCAAAGGGTATGCCGGTGCTCCGGTCGCGCCAGACCGGCGACATGTATGTCCAGGTCGTGGTCGAAACGCCGCAGAATCTGACCAAGAAACAGCAGGAATTGCTGACGGAGTTCGAAAAACTGTCGTCCGGTGCAACGCAACCGGAGGCGGCGGGTTTCTTCTCTAAGGTCAAGGACTTCTTCGGAAACCGCTCGGCCTAGTCGTCGCGGTGGTGCTTGACCGTGACGGCTCTGACCTATACGTCTTTATGACTGTTTTCTGACAACCGCTCGATTGTGCGGTCCCGCCTGGTAGCGACATGCCCTTGCAATCGTCCGCGCGTGCGTTGAAGAAGCCCCCCCGTCTCGACGACGAGGTCCGTTTTCTCCGATCATGGATAGAGAAGCCGCTGCATATGGGCGCGGTCATGCCGTCGGGGCGCCTGCTTGCGCGGACCATGGCGCAATATGTCGACCCTGACGCAGAAGGTCCAGTCGTCGAACTTGGACCGGGCACCGGCGCGATCACCAACGCGCTGATCGAGCACGGCGTCGATCAAAAGCGGCTCGTGCTGGTCGAATACAATCCCGGCTTCTGCGCCCTGCTGCGCGAGCGCTATCCGCACGCCAAGGTTGTCCAGGGCGACGCCTATAAGCTCCGCGACTCGCTGTGGGACGTGCTGAAGACGCCGGCCTCGGCCGTGGTCTCGGGCCTGCCGCTGGTCACGAAGCCGATGCTGACCCGCTTGAAGCTGATCCGCGATGCCTTCGCGGCGCTCGCTCCCGGCGCGCCCTTCGTTCAATTCACTTATTCGGTGGTGCCCCCGATTCCCAAGTCGCTGCCGGGTGTGTCCACAGAGGCGTCCGAGCGAATCTGGATGAACCTTCCGCCGGCCCGGGTCTGGGTGTATCGCAAGGGTTGATCGCCCTGCGTCGTCGCGCGGGGCCCGCCCTGGACGCGATTTCAATATGTCCGCGCTGAAAATCCTTGTGATCCCGGGATCGCTTCGCACCGGCTCGCTCAACGCGAAACTGGCGGCCGTCGCGGCGCACGAGCTGGCGCGGCTGGGTGCCGATGTCACCCGCATCTCGCTCGCCGACTTTCCGCTGCCGATCTATGACGGCGACCTGCAGGCCAAGTCGGGGGTCCCGAAGAACGCCGTCAATCTCAAGCGGATGATCGGCGCCCATCATGGCGTGCTGATCGTGACGCCGGAATATAACTCCTCTGTGCCGGCGCTGGTGAAGAACACCATCGACTGGGTGAGCCGCGTGCAGGATCCGCACGAAAACCGCGGCGAGGTGTTCCGGGACCGCATCTTCGCGATCGCGGCCGCCTCCGGCAACCGGC
The DNA here is from genome assembly GCF_042430365.1 of Bradyrhizobium erythrophlei. Lineage (GTDB taxonomy): Bacteria > Pseudomonadota > Alphaproteobacteria > Rhizobiales > Xanthobacteraceae > Bradyrhizobium > Bradyrhizobium erythrophlei. Next base: position 9,786 of record NZ_JBHMET010000154.1, on the reverse strand, counting down.
TCGGCGGCACGCGCGCGCTTGCAGCGTTGCGGCTGATCCTCACCGCGTGCCACGCGACCGTGATTCCGAACCAGCTCGCATTGTCGTTCGCCGAACACGCTTACGACGATATGGATCATCTGAAACACCAGGCCGATATCGATGCGATGCGGGCGCTGGTGCGGCAGTTCATCGACTATTCCCAACGCATGATGTGAGGTGACATGCAGCCAGCCAGTATCGCGCCGAGAGACCGGTTGATCGTGGCGCTCGATCTGCCCGCCGTCGCCGCGGCGGAAGCGATGATCGAGAAGCTCGGCGACAGCGTGAACTTCTACAAGATCGGCTATCAGCTCGCCTATGCCGGTGGCCTGCCGCTCGCCAAGCAACTTGCAGGCAGCGGCAAGAAGGTCTTCATCGATCTCAAGCTCCACGACATCGGCAACACGGTCGCGCGCGGCGTCGAAAGCATCGCAACGCTCGGCGCCACCTTTCTCACCGTGCATGCCTATCCCCAGACCATGAAGGCGGCTGTCGAGGCCCGCGCGGGCTCGGGGTTGAAGATCCTCGCGGTCACCGTGCTGACCTCATACGATGACGGTGATCTTCATGCCGCCGGCTACCGTCTCAGCGTCTCCGATCTTGTCGAGGCACGGGCCCAGCAGGCGCAGGTGCTCGGCGTCGACGGTCTTGTGAGCTCGCCCGAAGAGGCGGCCGCGTTGCGCAAGATCGTCGGCCACCAGATGAATCTGGTGACCCCGGGCATTCGTCCCGCAGGGTCCGCGACCGGCGACCAGAAGCGGATCATGACGCCGGCGCGAGCGATTGCCGCCGGCGCAGACTATCTGGTGGTCGGGCGGCCGGTGTTGGAGGCGGCCGATCCCAGGGCCGCGGCCGAGGCTATCCAGGCCGAGATCGCTCAGGCGCTATAGCGTTTTCGAGCGAAGCGGCTACCGGTTCGCGTGAAGAAAATGCGTCAAAACAGAACTTGCTGAACAACAACGGAGAAGAACGATGGCGAAGGGATACTGGATCGGCCGCGTCGACGTGCACAATGAGGAGGGCTACAAGCCCTACATGGCGGCCAACCCGGCCATCTTCCAGAAGTTCGGCGGCAGGTTCGTGGTTCGCGGCGGCAAGTTCACCAGCGTCGAAGGCCAGAGCCGCGCGCGCAATGTCGTGATCGAATTCCCCGACTACGAGACGGCGCTCGCCTGCTACCGCTCGCCGGAATACCAGGCCAACATCAAGGTGCGGCAGCCGCACTCGATCGCCGATCTGATCATCGTCGAGGGCTTTGAGAGCCCGTAGCCCGGATATCGGCCAGCGGGTGTGGTCGCCGGAACAGCCATGGCGGACCGTTGTTTGAGCATGATCCAGGCCGGAAAACCGGTTTCCACTTTTCCGGATCATGCTTTATACGGCCTCTCAGAGGTGAGCCATGGCTGACATGCGTCTGATTGTTGCGGGAGCCGGCGGCCGGATGGGCCGCACGCTGACGCGGGTGATTTCGGAAACCCCGGGGGCGGTTCTGGTGGGGGCGCTGGAAGCGCCGGGCTCGGAGCTCCTGGGCAAGGACGCCGGCGTCCTCGCCGGCCTTCCGGCCAACGGCGTTGCGCTCTCGGCGGACCTCTGGACGATGTCGGCCAACGCCGACGGCATCCTGGATTTCACTGTGCCGGCTGCGACCATCGCCAACGTCGCGATCGCGGCCCAGCGCGGCCTCGTCCACGTCATCGGGACGACCGGCCTGTCGCCGTCGGACGATGCCGTGATCAAGAGCGTGACCGACCGCGCCATCGTGGTGAAGTCGGGCAATATGAGCCTCGGCGTCAATCTGCTTGCGGCGCTGGTCAAGCGCGTCGCGCAATCGCTCGACGAGAGCTTCGACATCGAAATCCTGGAAATGCACCACAAGTCCAAGATCGACGCGCCGTCGGGCACCGCCCTGATGCTCGGCGAAGCCGCCGCCGTCGGTCGGGGAATCGCGCTGGCGCAGCATTCGGCGCGTGGCCGCGATGGATTGACCGGCGCACGGCGTGCCGGCGACATCGGCTTCGCCTCGCTGCGCGGCGGCACCGCGGCCGGCGACCACAGCGTGATCTTCGCCGGTCCGTCCGAGCGCATCACGCTGTCGCACCACGCCGAGGATCGCGCGCTGTTCGCGCAAGGTGCGTTGAAGGCGGCGCTGTGGGCGCACGGCAAGGAGCCCGGCATGTACTCGATGGCCGACGTGCTTGGATTGAGCGAATAAATCTAGCTGAAGCGAAAACGGAAACCTTGAATGAGCGATCGTCTTCTCGTGCTCGTGCGGCACGGCCAGAGCGACTGGAACCTGAAAAACCTCTTCACCGGGTGGAAGGACCCCGACCTCACTGAACAGGGAATCGCGGAGGCCAAGGCAGCCGGCCGCAAGCTCAAGCAGCAGGGCCTGTCGTTCGACGTCGCCTTCACCTCCGACCTCACGCGCGCCCAGCATACGCTGAAGCTGATGCTCGCCGAGATCGGCCAGACCGGCTTGCCGACGACGCAGAACCTCGCGCTCAATGAACGCGACTATGGCGACCTCTCGGGGCTGAACAAGGACGACGCGCGCAAGAAGTGGGGCGAGGACCAGGTGTTGGTCTGGCGGCGCTCCTACGATGTGCCGCCGCCCGGCGGTGAAAGCCTGAAGGATACGCTGGCGCGCGCGCTGCCTTACTACGTGCAGGAGATCCTGCCCGGCGTGCTGCGCGGCCAGCGCACGCTCGTCGCAGCCCACGGCAATTCGCTGCGGGCACTGATCATGGTGCTGGAGAAGCTGACGCCGGAGCAGATCCTCAAGCGCGAGCTCGCCACCGGCGCGCCGGTGGTTTACCGGCTCAACGCCGATTCCACCGTTGCGTCCAAGGTCGATCTGGCCGGGTAAGCGAAGCAGTCGGCACGTCGATCCGTCATCCCCGCGCAACGGCTTTGCCGTTGTCGCTGGAGGAGCGCGCCCTTGCGCGCGTCTCGAAGGATGCACGGCCGCCAGCCGGGCCGTCGACCCTTCGAGACGCGCTTCGCGCTCCCCAGGGTGACGGGGAAGAAACCTTCGCTTTAGTGCAATCCCACCTGGCCGGCTTCCCAGCCGAGCATTGCCTGCTTGCGGGTGATGCCCCAGTGGTAGCCGGTCAGTGCGCCGCTCTTGCCGAGGGCGCGGTGGCACGGCACCACGAATGACACCGGGTTGCGGCCGACCGCGGCGCCGACGGCGCGCGAGGCCTTCGGATTGCTGATCTTGTTGGCGATGTCGGAATAGCTGACCGCGCGTCCCATCGGGATCTTCAGCAGCGTCTCCCACACCCGCACCTCGAAATCGGTGCCGATCAGCACCACGCGCAGCGGCTGGTCCGGACGCCACAGCCGCGTATCGAAGATGCGCTGCGCCAGCGCTGATGTGCCGTCGGTGTCCTCAACATAGGTTGCGTTCGGCCAGCGCCGCTTCATGTCGGCAAACGCCGTCTGCTCGTCGCCGGGGTCGGCGAAGGCGAGGCCCGCGAGCCCGCGGGCAGTCGCGATCACGATCGCGGTGCCGAATGGCGAGGGATGGAAGCCAACGCGCAGCGTCATGCCGGCGCCACCGTTCTTCCATTCGCCCGGCGACATCGCCTCATGGGTAACGAACAGGTCATGCAGGCGGCCCGGCCCCGACAGGCCGGAGTCGAGTGCCGCGTCGAGCACGCTTGCCGAGTCGCGCAACAAGCCCTTGGCGTGGTCCAGGGTCAGTGCCTGCATGAAGGCCTTCGGAGTGAGCCCGGCCCAGCGGCGAAACAGATGGTGGAGCTCATCCGGCGTCACGGCGGCGGCATCAGCCATCGCCTCGATGGTCGGCTGCGTGCGCCAATGCTCCGAGATGAAGGCGATCGCACGCCGCACTGAGTCATAGTCGCGCAGCGCGGCGTTCTGCAGGCCCGGCTTGGCCAAGCGCTGGTCATGTATGGCGAGTGTCATCATGGGATCTGATTTAGGAGCCATCGCGCGTCCAAACCACCCGATTTCCGACAAAGCATGATCCGGAAAAGTGGAAACCGGTTTTCCGAAAAGATCATGCTCAAACAAGGAGCTAGTGAATGGGATTGTAGGTCGGGCCGCGCTTGGCGGTGTTCAGTGCGGCGACCAAGGCTTTGGAAAAGCTGGCCTTTTCATCCGGGCTGAGGAAGCTGCCGACGCTCACCCGGCGGCCCCTGGAGACCAGATAGAGCCGCTCGATGCCGAACTCCTCATGCGAGATCTGCTCGAACTGGACCCAGAGCGGATTGAGCACCCATTCCACCACATGGCCACGATGGCTGATCCGGCGCACCCGCAATTCCGACGGCGTCACCGTGACCTCTTCGCTCGCCCGGGCGGTGCGGAAATTGACCTTGAACGCCCAATAGATCACCAGCACGTCGAGCCCGAAAAAGCCGAAGATCGGCCAGGCCCCCATCCACCAGAACACCGCGCCGGCGATGAAGCTGATCACCGTCACGAAGCTCATCAGCACCACGAAGCCGGTGCGGTTGAGCGAGCGATGCGGCGTCAGCAACGCCGAGAACAGCTTCGGCTCGTCCTCGCGCCCGCCAGCCTCAAACTCGCTCTTGGGATCAAAATCGTTGCCTGCGGTCATGACGTATCAGTATATCCCGATCATGGCCAAAATCATCCGCGCCCAACGTACAAAAACATCCAGCGTGCGATCCGCACCGAAGAAGCCTGCGAACAAGGCAACGAAATCGTTGCCTCAACGCGCGGCCAAAAAATCGGCCAAGCCGAAACTTAAATCCAAGCCTTGGACGGCGGCGGAAGTCTATGAAGCCTTCAACCGGTTCCGCAAAGCCAATCCCGAGCCGAAGGGCGAGCTGGAACATCTCAACCCCTACACGCTGCTGGTCGCGGTGGTGCTGTCGGCGCAGGCGACCGACGCCGGCGTCAACAAGGCGACCCGCGAATTGTTTGCGGTCGCCGACACGCCGGAGAAGATGCTCGCGCTCGGCGAGGAGAGAGTGCGCGATTACATCAAGACGATCGGGCTCTATCGCAACAAGGCCAAGAACGTCATCGTGCTCTCGGAGAAACTGATCGCCGAGTTCGGCGGCGAGGTGCCGCGCACGCGAGCTGAGATCGAGTCGCTGCCGGGCGCCGGCCGCAAGACCGCGAATGTCGTGCTCAACATGGCGTTCGGCGAACACACGATGGCGGTCGACACCCACGTGTTTCGCGTCGGCAATCGCACCGGGCTCGCGCCGGGCGAGACGCCGCTCGAAGTCGAGCTGGGCCTGGAGAAGGTGATCCCGCCCGAATTCAAGCTGCACGCCCATCACTGGCTGATCCTGCATGGCCGTTACACCTGCCTCGCGCGCAAGCCGCGCTGCGAGGTATGCCTGATCAATGATCTTTGCCGGTGGCCGGAGAAGACCGTCTGAGGCATGATCGAGGTTCTGTTGCTGTGCCTTGTCCGGCGGACCGGGGCGAGCGGCTCGCAATTCGCGCTGCTGCCGCGCGGGTGCAGCGCGAGGCGAACGTGCTGGCCTATATCGACGGTTTCTGGTTGTGCTTCTGGCTCGCGATAACAGCTCTCTTTCTGGTCGCGCTGATCACGCGCGCGCCGCCGGGGCCGTTCACGCCGGAACCGTTCGGCTTCGCGAAGCGCGTGCTGCGAAAATGCGGCGTCGCTATTGCACCGGCTCGCGGTTAGAGCATTCAACTTATAGTGAAGGTGATGGGCGCCTGATGACCGGCGTGCCTGAAATATTCGGCTCATCGCGCGGTTCCATAGCAGGGGATCGGAACCAGGATGAGTTGAATGAAGCAAACGGCCGCGCTTGTCTCGATGGCGACCTCGGTTCCACCGCACCTGTTCCATCAGGGACAAATCCTGAAAGCTGCGCGCGATCTCCTGGCCGACCGCTATCCGCAATTTGAAACGCTTTCGAGCCTGTTCGCCAATACCGGCATCCAGCATCGCTACGGCGTCAAACCGATCGAATGGTATCTCGAGCGGCGCGGCTGGCCGGAGCGGACCCAAGCCTTCCTGGAAGGCGCCGAATCGCTGTTTGTCGATGTCGCGCGCAAGGCGATTGCGCGCGCCGATCTCTCCGGCAGTGACATCGATATCGTGGTCACGGTGTGCTCGACCGGGATTGCGACGCCGACGCTGGAGGCGCGCGTCGCCGGCAAGCTCGGCTTGCGGGCGGACGTATCGCGCGTGCCGGTGTTCGGGCTTGGCTGCGCGGGTGGCGTGTCGGGCCTGTCGATCGCAGCGCGGCTTGCGGAAGCGCGTCCCGGCGCCAATGTGCTGCTGGTCGCGCTCGAGCTTTGCACGCTCGCGGTCCGGCATGACGAACTCACCAAGGCGAACATCGTCGCGGCCAGCCTGTTCGGCGACGGCGCTGCGGCGATCGTGCTGCGCGCCGGCGACGGCGGTACGACGCGGATCGAGGCCAGCGGCGAAAAGCTCTGGCCGGATACGCTCGACATCATGGGGTGGACGGTCGACCCGGAAGGGTTCGGCGTGGTCTTTCAGCGCACCATTCCTGATTTCGTCCGCGACCACATGGCGCCGGCGGTTGCCGAGATCCTCGCGCGGATGAAGCTGACGGTTGCCGATGTCGACCGCTTCCTGTGCCATCCCGGCGGCACCAAGGTCATCGCGGCCCTGGAGCGGGCGCTGGCGCTCGATCAGGGCACGCTCGATCATGAGCGCGACGTCATCGCCGATTGCGGCAACATGTCGGCGCCGACGGTTCTCTTCGTCCTCGAACGCGCCCGCGCCAAGGGCCTGCCGCCGCGCTCGCTGCTGACGGCACTCGGGCCCGGCTTCACCGTCAGCTGCGTCGCGCTACGGCACGCGGCGTGAGCTTCGCGTCGATCATCCTCGTGCTGGTGACGCTGCAGCGTCTCGGCGAGCTCATGCTGTCACGGTACAACACGCGGCGGCTTCTGGCGCGCGGCGCCATCGAAGTCGGCGCCAATCATTATCCGCTCATCGTATCGCTTCACGCCGCCTGGCTGATCGTTCTGTGGCTTTGGGGCCGCGATCAGGACGTCAACCTGGCGGCGCTTGCCGCCTACCTGGTGTTGCAGGGCTACACTCGGGCCCCGCTGGACCACGCGGATCATCGTGCTGCCCGGCAAACCGCTGGTGGCATCCGGGCCCTATCGGTTCGTCTCGCATCCCAACTATGTCGTCGTCGTAGGCGAAATCGCGCTGCTTCCGCTCGCGCTGCATTTGCCGCTGACGGCACTGATCTTCACGGTCCTCAATCTCGCGGTGCTCGCCGTGCGAATTCGCGTCGAGGAGCGCGCGCTCTCCGATCTCGGCCGGCCGCGCACAAACACGCCATGAGCGGTCGGGCAGCGCATCGCATTGACAGTCCATCGGTTGCGACCTGGGCAGGGTTCCTCCTGATGTGCTTCGGCATGTTCATGGCGATCCTCGACATCCAGGTGGTCGCGACCTCGTTGCCGACGATCCAGCGCGCGCTCGCGATCTCGCCGGCGGCGATGAGCTGGATCCAGACCGCCTATCTGATCGCGGAAGTGATCGCTATACCGCTGACCGGACTGTTCACGCATGGGCTGTCGCTGCGATGGCTGTTCGTGATCGCCGTGAGCCTGTTCACCGTCGCGTCGATCGGCTGTGCCTTCAGCGGCGGTTTCGCCGTGCTGCTGATCTTCCGCGTAGTGCAGGGGTTTTCCGGCGGCGTCCTGATCCCGGCGGTGTTCTCCGCGGTGTTCATGTTGTTCCCGCCGCGGCTCCATGCCGTGGCCACCACGATCGGCGGCGTCGTTGCGGTGCTTGCGCCCACGGTGGGGCCTGTCGTCGGCGGCTGGATCACGCAGACCTGGTCGTGGCCTTGGCTGTTCCTGATCAACGTCGTTCCAGGAATCATTGCGGCCTCCGTCACCCCGTTCCTGCTGCCGCGCGAGGCCACGCATCTGCGCAACCTGGCGAAGCTGGACCGATGCTCGCTTGTCCTGCTCGCAGCGGCGCTGGCAAGCTTCGAGATCGGGCTGAAGGAGGCGCCGCAGCGCGGCTGGGTCTCGCTGCTTTGCGTGAGCCTGCTTGCGGGAAGCATCGCCGGAATGGCGATCGCCATCCGGCGCACGCTGCGCGCGGCGTATCCGATCGCGCGGCTGTCGACGTTCAGGCGACGGTCGTTCGCGATCGGCTGCTCCTTAAGCTTCTGCCTCGGCGACGGCCTGTATGGATCGACCTATCTGATGCCGGTCTTTCTCGGCTTCGTCCGGCGCCATGATGCCTTCGAGATCGGCTCTATCATGCTGGTTACGGGGATCGCGCAGCTCGCCGCAGCGCCGGTGGCGGCGATCCTCGAGAGCCGCCTTGGCGCGCGCGTGCTGACTGGTGCCGGCTTTGCGTTGTTCGCGCTCGGCCTCGGCTTGAGCGCGCTTCAGCCGCGCACCGCCGATTTCGACGACATGTTCTGGCCGCAGATCGTGCGCGGCGTCGCGATCATGTTCTGCCTGCTGCCGCCGACGCGCATTGCGTTGGGCGCATTGCCGGAAGCGGACGTCGCTGATGCCAGTGGGCTGTTCAACCTGATGCGCAATCTCGGTGGCGCGATCGGTATCGCCCTGATCGACACGATCCTGTACGGCCGAAGCCCGATCTACGGCGAGGATTTTCGCGCGCGTCTGCTGGCTGGAGATATCACCGCGGCGCAGGCGATCGGGCTCGATCCGAAGCTGCTCATCGACCGCCCGCCGGGGCCGCCCGACGAAGCCACGGTGGCATTCGTCCGCCCATTGGTCGAGCGCGCGTCGCTTGCGCTCTCTGTCAACGAGGCCTGGGCGATGCTCGCCTTCGTGGCGATCGTCGGATTGCTGCTGGTGCCGTTCGCGCGCGACCGGGCACCCGCATTGCTGGCAGTGCCGTCGGACGCGGCCTAGCCTAGACCATCGGCACGTTGCTTCGCCGCACCGGTTCGATCAGTTCGGGCCGCGAGCCGGACAGGCGCTTGTGCATGTGGACCATGAAGGCCATGCCGAACAGCGGCGTCGCCAGATTGACGATCGGGATCGAGACGAAGGCGGCGATGATCAGCCCGGCGGTGAACACCGTCGCAGCGTTGTCCCGGCGCATCGCCTTGGCCTCGGCCGGCGAGCGGAACCGCATTGCCGCGAGCTCGAAATATTCGCGGCCGAGCAGCCAGGCGGTGGCGATGAAGAACACCAGGAAGCCGGCGCCGGCGAACAACACGAAGGGCAGCGCGATCAGGTAGACCAATATCGTCAGCAGCGCGGTTTTGACGCCCTCGGTCATCGCGAGCGAAAATGGTAACGCGACGCCAGGCCGTTCCGCCGGATAGTGCTCGCGCTCGACATGGTCGGCGACGTCGTCGACGAACAGGCTCGCCACCAGCGAGGTGATCGCGGGCATCAGGAAGATGCCGCCGAGCACGACGCCGAGGCCGGCGGCGATCGAGACGATCCAGGACAGCACGTTGAGCGTGGAATGGAAGTTCGGGCCGAGCATGCCCTCGGCCCAGACCTCGCCGTAGTCGGCGAACCAGCTCAGCAGCCGCTGCAATCCGACCGCCAACGCGGTGATCAGCACCAGCGCGAGGGCGATCGAGCGCCACAGGATGGAGCGCATCGGCGGCGACAGGATTTGCGAAAGCGCCTTGACGGCGGCGTCCAACATGGCGGGGCACCCTCTCCCAAAAGCGTTTTCAAGCGAAGTGGGCACCGGTTCGCGTGAAGAAAACGCGTCAAAACAATAACCTAGAGCATTTTCCGACCTGGTGGAATCGGAAGGGATTCCCTTTCGGGGCAAATCGTGAT
>NZ_JBHMET010000153.1:0-8081 GCF_042430365.1 Bradyrhizobium erythrophlei | reverse complement strand
CGAGTGTTGGAAACCCAAACCTATCGGAAAGGACATGCTCACCGCCTCATGGTATCTACATCGTGGCGCCCTAAATCGCGCTCTCGCCCTCGTGCTGGAAGCCGAGATAGCTCGCGGCGACGCGCTTGTTGGAGGCGATCTCTCCAGCCGAGCCTGACAGCACGAACTCGCCGAGCTCCATCACATAGGCGCGGTCGGCGATCTGCAGCGCCGCTTGCGCGTTCTGCTCGACCAGGAGGACCGAGACGCCGGCGGCGCGGAGTTCGCTGACGGTGCGGAAGATGTCGGCGACGATGATCGGGGCGAGGCCAAGGCTCGGCTCGTCCAGCATCAACAGCTTCGGCGCGCCCATCAGCGCGCGGCCCATCGCGAGCATCTGCTGCTCGCCGCCGGACAGCGTGCCGGCGAGCTGCTTGCGCCGCTCCTTCAGGCGCGGAAACAGTGCGTAGACCTTCTCGAGCGAGGCCGCGGCGGTCGCCTTCGGAATCCGGAAGGCGCCGAGCTGCAGATTGTCCTCGACATTCATGGTGCCGAACAATTCGCGATGCTCCGGCACCAGGCTCAGGCCGGTCGCGACGCGGTCCTCGATATCAGATGTCGCCATGTCGGCGCCGGCAAAGATGGTGCGTCCCCTCAGCGGCAGGATGCCCATGATGGCATTGAGCAGCGTGGTCTTGCCGGCGCCGTTGGCGCCGATGATGGTGACGATCTCGTTCTCGGCGACATCGAGCGAGACGCCGCGCACGGCCTCGACCTTGCCGTAGGCGATGTGGACATCGGTGACCTTCAGCAGCGCACTCATGCGGCGGCTCCGAGATAGGCCTTGATCACGTCGGGGTTGGTCTTGATCGCGGCCGGCGTGCCTTCCGCAATCTTGGTGCCGAAATCGAGCACCACGATGCGGTCGGCGAGATCCATCACGAAGCCCATGTCGTGCTCGACCAAGAGCACCGACATGCCGCCGTCGCGAAGCTGCCGCAGCAGGGCGGCGAGCCGCTGCTTCTCCATGTGACGCAGGCCGGCGGCCGGCTCGTCGAGCAAAAGCAGCATCGGATCGACGCAGAGCGCGCGTGCGATCTCGACGATGCGCTGCTGGCCGAGCGACAGCGAGCCCGCGAGCTGGTCGATCTGGTCCGACAGGCCGACGCGCTCGATCTGGCGCGCCGCCTCCGCCAGCAGCTTCGCCTCATCGGCGCGGTCGAACCGCAGCATGCTGGAGATCGCCCCCGCGTGCCCGCGCAGATGCGCGCCGATCGCGACGTTCTCCAGCACGGTCATGTCGGGCACCAGCTTGACGTGCTGGAACGTTCTGGAAACGCCGAGCTTGACCACGTCCTGGGGCGGCGCGTTCTCGACCTCCTTGCCCTGCACGAAGATCTTGCCGCTGGTCGCAGTGAGAACACCGGTGATCAGGTTGAACGTCGTGCTCTTGCCGGCGCCGTTCGGGCCGATCAGCGCGACGACCTCGCGGGCGTTGACGTCAAAGGAGACGTCGTTGACCGCGATCACGCCGCCGAACTGCTTTCGCGCCTTCTCGATGTGCAGCAGCACGCTGGAGGTGCCGGGCGCCCGTTCGCGCTTCGCAAGCTTCAGCGCGGTGTCGGGCGTCTTGCGGGCCGGCTTGACCGGCAGCCGCGACATCAGCCACGGCCAGACGCCGGATGGTGCGAGCTGCAGCAACAGCACCAGCAGGATGCCGAACACGATGGTCTCGAGCTGGCTCTGGCCGCCGAAGATGTAGGGCAGGTAGCTTTGTAGCACCTCCTTCAGGATCACGACGATGCCGGCGCCGAGCACCGCGCCCCACACGTAGCCGGCGCCGCCGACGACGGCGATGAACAGATATTCGATGCCGGCCTGCGCCCCGAACGGCGTCGGGTTGGCGGCGCGCTGGAAATGCGCATAGAGCCAACCGGAGAGACCGGCGAGCACGGCGGCATAGATGAACACCAGAAGCTTGGCGCGCGGCGTCTGCACGCCGAAGGCCTCGGCGGCGATATGGCCGCGGCGCAGCGCGCGGATGGCGCGGCCGGTGCGGGAGTCCAGCAGGTTCATGGTGAGGATTGCCGCGAGCAGCACCGCGATCCAGATCGCATAATAGATCGCGTCGGGGCTCAGCATCTTGAAGGAGCCGATCGCAAGCGGCGGAATGCCGGAGATACCGTCATTGCGGCCGAGGAATTCGAGCTTGCTGAACAGATAGAACAGCCCGATGCCCCAGGCGATGGTACCGAGCGGCAGATAATGGCCGGAGAGCCGCACCGTGACGATGCCGAGCAGCACCGCGGCGATGCCGCTGACCACGAGCGAGGCCGGCAGCGTCAGCCACGGCGAGAAGCCATAGGCCGTGGTCAGCACCGCGGTCGTGTAGGCGCCGAAGCCGCAGAACGCGGCCTGGCCAAACGAGGTGAGGCCGCCGACGCCGGTGAGCAGCACCAGCCCCATCGCGACCAGCGCGGCGAGGCCGATATTGTCCAAGAGCACGATCCAGAACGGCGGAATGCCCGGGATCAGCGGGATCACCGCCATCACGGCGGCGAAGGTGATGAGAGGAAGCCGCTGCGTCATCGCGCTCAATCCTTCTCTTCTTCGACCGCGGGTGCCGCGAGCGAGCGCAGCACCAGCACGGGGAGGATCAGCGTGAACACGATGACTTCCTTGAAGTTGCTGGCATAGAACGAGGAGAACGCCTCGACGATGCCGACCAGGATGGCGGCGACGGCAGTCAGCGGATAGCTGACGAGGCCGCCGATGATCGCGGCGATGAAGCCCTTCAGCCCGATCAGGAAGCCGGTGTCGTAATAGAGCGTCGTGATCGGCACGATCAGGATGCCGGAGATCGCGCCGATCACGGCGGCGAGCAGGAATGCGATCTGGCCCGACAGCGTGGTGCGGATGCCGACGAGGCGGGCGCCGAGGCGATTGACGGCGGTGGCGCGCAGCGCTTTGCCGGTCTTGGTGGTGCCGAAGAACAGCCACAGCCCGACAATGAAGGCGACGGTGAGCCCGTAGACCGCAAGGCTCTGGCCGGTGAAGCGCAGCGGACCCGCGGTCACCGCGGCGCTCGACAGCGCAGGGCCCCGCAGGCCCTCGGCGCCGAAGAACACGAGGCCAAGGCCTTGCAGCGCGAGGTGGCAGCCGACGGACGCGATCAGGAGCACCAGCACCGACGTGTGCGCGATCGGCTGGAACGCGATGCGATAGAGGAACAGCCCGATCGCCGCGACGATCAGGAGCGCAAGCGCAATGTTCACCGCGATCGGCGTCTTCGGCCCGGCAACCGCATAGGTGACGGCGAGCAGCACGACAGGGAAGACGATGTTGAGCGCGACCGAGCGCATGACGAGCCGCGCATGCAGCGCCTTGCGTGCAAAGAACAGGTCGAGGCCGAAGGCGACGATACCCATCGCCACCGCAAGCCGCACCGTGCCGGGCACCTGCCCGGTCGCCAGCATCGCGTAGCTCAGCGCGCCATAGGTGACGAATTCGCCCTGCGGGATCAGGATTACCCGCGTGACCGCAAACACCAGCACGAGCGCCAGCCCGAGCAGCGCATAGATCGCGCCGTTGGTGATGCCGTCCTGCAGCAGAAACAGCAAGATCGTCGTGTTCAAGACCGAGCGCTCCCCCTTAAGCGTCCGGCCGCCGCAGCCAAGTGGAGGGGCCGGGCCGACCGATATCGGCTGTTGAAAGGTGCCGATATTTGATATAGTGGATAACAATTATCGAATATAATCTCAAGACCCCGTGGGCGCCGCGCGGGATCTTTGTACCGGGATTGCGAGCCGCGAGCGATGACTGTTTCCAAGACCGCCGATGCCGTCAGGCCGTCCCGCGCCCTGCGCAAGGATCTGATCGATCCCGCCGACGATGACAGCATGCTGCAACTGGGCGAACTGTCGGGACTGCTCGGCTATTCGCTGAAACGCGCGCAGCTCAAGGTGTTCGAGGATTTTCTGCGCTGCGTCGCGCCGTTGCAGCTGACGCCGGCGCAGTTCTCGGTGCTGCTCTTGCTCGATAAGAACCCCGGCCGGAACCAGACCGAGATCGCCAACACGCTCGGCATCCTCAGGCCGAATTTCGTCGCCATGCTCGATGGGCTGGAGAGCCGCGACCTTTGCGCGCGGATGCGTTCCACCAACGACCGCCGCTCGCATATCCTCGTCCTCACCGACAAGGGCCGCGCCGTGCTGGCGCGCGCCAAGAAGCTCGTCGCCAACAAGCACGAGGCGCGGCTGATCGAGGTGCTGGGGCCCGCGAACCACGCGGCGCTGCTGGAGATGCTGGCGAAGCTTGCGCAGGAGTTTTGAGGGCGGCGGCGACTCTGCCGTCATTGTCAGCCACTCGGTCGGCGCGAAGCGGCGAACCCGGAATCTCGTGAGCGCTCCGATTTGCGAGTGCACCGCCTATTTGGCTTAGCCGGAGCCGAGCGCGGCGTAGAGTTGCATTTTCTCGGGTAGACCCTTCAGGTGATGGAGGCCGCGATCCTCGAAGCGTAACCCGGAGCCCGCTACGAGATCGCGCACCGTGCTCGAGACCATGGTTTGTCCTGCCCCTGCCATGGTGGCGACGCGAGCCGCGATATTTACGGCGATGCCACCTATGTCGTCCCCCTTCAGCTCGATCTCGCCGGTATGCAGCCCCGCGCGCACGTCGATGCCGAGCGTATGCACGGATTCGGCGATAGCGGCCGCACAACGCACGCCACGCGCCGGTCCGTCGAAGGTCGCGAGGAAACCGTCGCCCAGATTCTTGACCTCGCGGCCGCGGTAGCGGGCGAGTTGCTCGCGCACGATGTCGTCGTGGCTGTCGACCAGCGCGCGCCACTTCCGGTCGCCGAGCTCCGCGGCGCGCCAGGTCGATTCGACGATATCGGTGAACATCACGGTCGCGAGTACGCGATCAGTTTCGATCTCGTGCCGCGCGCCCGTCAGGAACTCTTCCGCTTCGCCGGCAATCCGATCCGCGAGTTCCGGATCGGTCATGAACAGATGATCGCTTCCGGGAAGGATTGTCAGCTTCGCGTCGGGAATGTGGCTTGCGATTTCTCGCCCGGCGGCTATGGGCATGCGCGTGTCGCCGATCCGATGCAGGACGAGCGTCGGCGCCTGAATCGACGCCAGGATATGGCGGGTATCGATTTCACTGTTCATCCGCAGCACGGCGGCCATCGCCGACGGACTGGCCGATTGCCGCTCGAAGCGCGCGTAGGCACGGACGGCCGCCTCGTCCTCAGCGGTGGATGGCGCAAAAAGGCGAGCGGTGAATTCGCCGGTGCCCCACAGGCGCTCGACAAGGTCGAGGCTGCGCGCGAGGACGGTCTTGTCGACCAGGGCCGGATGGCGCGCAAAGCTGCCATAGAGGACAAGGGCGCGGACCCGTTCAGGGTAGGTGGCTGCGAACAGAAGGCACATCGGCCCGCCTTCCGATATGCCGAACAGCGCCGCGCGCTGCGAGCCCGCGGCATCCATTACCGCGCGCACGTCGTCCATGCGCTGTTCGAGGTTAGGGCTGTCGGTCACGCGATCGGATAGCCCGGTATCTCGCTTATCGAAGCGGATGAGGCGGGAGAAGGACGCCAGCCGGGTGAAGAAGCGCGCCAAGATCGGATTCTCCCAGCTCAGCTCAAGATTGGAGATGAAGCCCGGCACATAGATCAGATCGAACGGTCCGCTCCCCGTGACCTGATAGGCGATGTGCACATCGCCGCTCTTGGCGTAGTGGGTTTCCGCCAGGTTCATCTCTTGGCCCCTGAGCAACTGCGCTGGCCTGACGGCGGCGCGCACGCCTTCATCCTCAGGCACGTATGTCGTCACTTCATCCAGCTACTAAAGCTTGTAGCCGATGTTTCGCAGCAGGTCCTTCCGCCACGCGACGTCGGCGTCGGTTTCGACGCCCAGCGGCGAGGCGCCATCCACCACGCCGAGCACGCCGCGGCCGAGCTCGGTCTGCGCGACGATCACCTGCGTGGCATTGGCCGTCGCGCAATAGATGCGGCAGACCTCCGGCACCGCGCGCACCGCCGCCAGCACGTTGACGGGAAAGAACCCGTCGCCCAGGAAGATCAGGAAGGTGTGACCGGCACCGATGGCCAATGCGTTGTCGCGAGCGAGGACGAGCGAGGCATCGTCATTGCCCGAGCAACGCACCAGCCGCTTGCCGGAGGCCTCGCAGAAGGCCAGCCCGAAGCGGATGCGCGGGACCGCACCCACCAGCGCCTCGTGGAGGTCTTCCACGGTCTTGAT
The DNA here is from genome assembly GCF_042430365.1 of Bradyrhizobium erythrophlei. Lineage (GTDB taxonomy): Bacteria > Pseudomonadota > Alphaproteobacteria > Rhizobiales > Xanthobacteraceae > Bradyrhizobium > Bradyrhizobium erythrophlei. The sequence goes on along the minus strand of NZ_JBHMET010000153.1, from coordinate 1,836 downwards.
GAAATGCGACTGACCGAAGATGAAGTTGGTCTCGTCCGGCTTGACGATGGGAACCACGGTGAGTTCCATGGCTTCGCTCCTGCACGGTGAGCTCCCCAGTCCATGGTAGGCCGTCGGAGGGCGTTTGCAAGCGGCGACAGGCGCTTGATTTTATCAGCTGCTTCCGGCGCGTGCCGACGAGACCCAGCGTACGTCCTCACGACGGCCCTCGAGGGTAGACCGGAAATCGCCGGGAGGTTGTGCGCCCAAAAGGCGGGAACTGTGGTATCCTCCGTCAAGCGCGATGGGGTGCGCCCGAAATTGCATGGCCCCTCGCCAGCGTGGTCGCGAAGCGCACAGAGCGATTGCACACGGATCTGAAGAGAGCGCTGCCGGGGCTCGAGGAGGGTCAACGTCGTGAAGCGGGACTTCGACCTCATCGTCTATGGCGCGACCGGTTACACCGGCCGTCTGATCGCCGAATATCTGGCAACATCCTATCGCGGCGACGAAGCGCCGTCCTGGGCGATTGCGGGACGCTCGACCGACAAGCTGCAGAAGCTGCGTGCCGACATCGGCGCACCGGACGATCTGCCATTGGTGAAGGCGGATGCCACCGAGCCGGCCAGCCTGCGTTCGATGTGCGAGCGCGCGGCCGTGGTCATCACGGCGGTCGGGCCCTATCAGCTCCACGGTCCCGAGCTCGTGGCGGCCTGCGCGGCCACCGGCACGGCCTATGTTGATCTGTGCGGCGAGCCGGCCTGGATGCGGCGGATGATCGACGCCCATCACGACGAGGCGAAACGGACCGGCGCGCGCATCGTCTTCTCCTGCGGCTTCGATTCCATCCCGTTCGATCTCGGCGTGCTTACCTTGCAGGAAAAGGCGCGCGAGAAATTCGGACGCCCGGCGCGGCGGGTCAAAGCCCGCCTGCGCAAGGTCAAAGGCGGCATGTCCGGCGGCACCGCGGCGAGCGCCGGGGCGACATTGGCCGCGGCTGCGCGCGATCCGGCCCTGATCCGGCTGCTGGCCGATCCCTTCGCATTGACGCCGGGGTTCACCGGGCCGTCCCAGCCGACGGGTCTCGTTCCCGAATACGACCCGGGCATGCATGCGTGGCTCGTGCCGTTCCCGATGGCGCCGATCAACACCAAGAACGTGCACCGCACGAACTTCCTGCTGGGTCATCCCTACGGCAGGGACTTCGTTTACGAAGAGATGATGGTCGCGCCGGGATTTGGCGATATCGCCAGCGTGACGACGGAGACGTTCGCCACGGTGATGTCCTTGCTCGGCAGCGGCGGCCTCAAACGCGGCGCAGGCCCGACCCGGGAAGCGCGCGAGAGGGGCCTCTACGACATCCTGTTCTTGGGCGAGGTGCCGGATGGCGGACGGGTCGAGGCGGTCGTCACCGGCGACCGCGATCCGGGCTACGGCTCGACCAGCAAGATGATCGCCGAGAGCGGGCTCTGCCTCGTGCGCGACGTGCAGGGCGAGGGCGGCATCTGGACGCCGGGCGCGCTGATGGGGCCGGCCCTGCGCGAGCGCCTGAAGGCGCGCGCCGGCCTCACCTTCAGCGCGCGTTGAGATCGCGCGGAAAACTGCAGTGCCGAACAGGATTGCGCGAATCGTAGCCAACGAAGGCGCGGCTCAGCGAGCGCAAGCCTCAAATCCGATTCAATGGCCGCTTCTAGCCCGTAGCGTCATTTCGCTGCCGCGCAGCAATCAGGTTGCTTCCGGGTCAAAGCGGACGTCAAATGGTAGGCAGGATTGGCTGGCTCAGTCGAAAATGACCCGCATGTATGGTCCGGCCGTGCGGTGCAAGAGGTTTTCGTCGATCCGGCAGATACGGTCTTG
>NZ_JBHMET010000152.1:0-1516 GCF_042430365.1 Bradyrhizobium erythrophlei | reverse complement strand
ACCGTCAAGCGACGGCGGCAGCCTATCTCCCGCTGAGCTTTGCACCCGGGGAAGCCTATCAGTTCGACTGGAGCCACGGTCCTGCTGGGCGGCGTGACTGTGTTCGTGAAGGTCGCTCACGTCCGGCTTTGTCACAAGAAGCCTTGATCCTGGTTGCGGCGCTCGGAGGTCCAACGATGTTTGCGCGCATCGGCATCATGAGGGCTTTGAACCGCCAGGGGCGTTAGCCGGTCCGACGCTCGCCGGTCTGTGGCGCTTCCGGCGATGCACTCAGGTGCGCTCCGATCCTCAGCACTTGTTGCTGATAGGCTTTCCCATCCTCCGCAAACAGTTCCATCTCTCGCTTGAGCAAGTCCTGATACTCCCGGAGTATATCGGAGGGCGTCTCGGCCTCGAAAATATGTTTGGTCGCTTCAAGCGCCGCTTGCATGCCCTCATGACGCCGAGCAAACCAACCGTCCGCAAATTCCTTCAAGTCTTCGAGCGCGGTTTCTTGGTTCTGCCAGAACTTGACGACTATCGGCGCATAGGCCTTCAACGCAGCTGCTGGCTGTAACGTCACGTTTTCGCTCATGGTCATTCTCCGTTTGAGTTGACCTGCCCCACGAGTCTATGTGACTGGCCCAGGCTTAGCGCGCCAACATCATGAGCGACGCGCAGCGCGAACAGCGCGGGCGCTCGATGGGCGTGAGTTGCGAACTAGCTGAGAATTGAGATTTTGACATAACGCTTCCCATTGTTGGCGGGAGCGCAAGGCTCTCAGTCACCGATGAACGCCGAAGCGGTGCGATGATGATGGGAATTAGATTCCCCTTAAGTCCGGCAGTCCACATAAGAAACATGGCAAACCTTTGTTTGTACGAAAGCGAAATCAGGACACCGACAGATCAAAAATTAGGACAACCGTTCTGACGAGGTAGGCCCCCGACCACAAGGAAGCAGTTCGGCTTCTTCGCCTGGCATTGAGCCTCGACGATAGTGATCCGGACACGTTAGCAGGGGTTGCTGTGATCTCCGCGATAGTGGTCGGCGATTGTGAAGGTGCGATCGAAATGGCTGACCGGGCGGTCGCGCTCAACCCAAATTCACATCACGCATGGCACGACAGAGGCATTGTCTATAGAACTGCGGGGCTGCCGGAGGAAGGGCTCCGGAGCTATGAACGTGCCATTCGCATGAGCCGGTAGACCCGCTGCTACATCTGCTGTTCGCCGGGATGGGGCAGGCCTTTGTTGAGCTTGGTCGCTTTGACGACGCCATCGTCGCTGGGAAGAAAGCCCTGCGTCAAAACTTCTTCTTTCCGCAGGCTTACCGCTGTCTCGTGGCCGCTTTCGCTCTTCTCGGACGCGACGCTGAGGCACGTGAGGCGGCGGCGCGTCTGCTTGAGGTCGATCCAACGTTTACAATATCTCGGCGGCTTGCGCGGGGCGGGGCGTCAAATATGAAGCTGTCGATCGAAGGTTTCCGCAAAGCAGGGCTGCCCGAATAAGCACGGTGCGTTTGTGCAGACGAGGTT
>NZ_JBHMET010000151.1:0-58023 GCF_042430365.1 Bradyrhizobium erythrophlei | reverse complement strand
TCGGCTACTCCGATCACGTTCGATTTCGGGGCTATCTTCCCGTTCACTTCATTCCGGCCTACGACCTCCCTGTCTACGCTTCGTAACGGCCGTTACCGGACGCCACGCAAGACTCGGTTCGCGGCTGCTCGCTAGGCTTTGCCGCGGCCGTCATCGCAGACGGCAGACTTCAACGCGCTTGCAAGGCGCAACTCCCACAGAACGTAGCGTGCGGTTACCGCACTACGCTCTTCGGCAGTTGGTTCACAGCACTGCTAGTGCCTGCAGCCTCCCGTATGGGAGGCGCAGTTTTGGTTTCAGCAACGGTGTCCACTCTTTGATTTGGTGGAAGGCGTCCCAAGTGAGGCGACGACCCGCCCAGCTGCGGCTGCACAACATCTTGCGCCAGTAACGCTCGACGGCCCGATAGACTTTTACGAGGCTCCGGAGATTTCCGGCGACGCCGTAGTAAGCATAGTGGCCGCGAAGGACGGCGTTGATTTCGTCAACCTGTTCACCGATCGTTAGATGTCGTATTCGCCGCATGAGCTCTTGCAGAGACTTAAGGCTGCGCCGCAAGCGAGATTTCTCGGTGCGCATCCCAACCTTGAAGTTACCTTTTCGGTTTCGCGTGCAATAGAGCGTCAGACCCAGGAAGTAGATAGTTTCCGGGCGGTTCCTGCCGCGTTTGCCCGCGTGTCTCTGCGCGAACCGACCAAACTCGACCAATTTGGTCTTGGTCGGCTCCAGAGTGAGGCCGAACTTCCCCAACCGTAGCCGCAAGGCATCCTGTACGCGGATGGCGTCCGATCGATATTGGAAACAGATCACAAAGTCATCGATGTAGCGCACCAGTCGGGCTTCGCCCCGCAACCGGCTCTTCACCACGCGTTCAAACCAGAGGTCGAGAACGTAATGAAGGTACACGTTGCTCAACAGCACGCTAATCGATCCTCCTTGCGGGGTTCCCTGCTCACTCGGATGAACCGCTCCATCTTCCAAGACGCCCGCTTTCAACCACCGCCGGATCAAGCTGATCAGGCGCGGATCGGATCGCCTACTCGATGTTCGACAAACCGGAGGACCCAATCATGATTGAGACTCCCGAAGAAGTTCTTCAAGTCCGCCTCCAGCACCCAGCCAATCATGCCGCCGCTGATGACCTCATTGAGGGTCGCCAAGGCGTGATGGGCGCTGAGCTCCGGCCTGCCGCCGAACGAGCAGGGCAAGAAGTCCTGCTCGTAGATGGCGGACAGCACCTCAGCCGTGGTGCGTTGGAGCGCCCGGTCAGCGACAGTTGGCACCCCGAGGGGCCGCTTCTCCGTCTTGCCAGGCTTGGGGATATAGACCCGCCGAATGTTAGGCGCGCGATATCCCTGGCGGTGGATGGATTGGAGCACAGGCTCTATCCAGCCCTCGAAGCTCTCCTTCGCCGCCTCCACCGTCTGACCATCCACCCCGGCGGCGGATCGCTTCGGAATCTTTGATAGATTCTCCAGCACCCGGTCGCGCGTGATGTGATGGGCCAGCGAGGTGAAGCGGAGATTTGGCTCCCTTCGAGCTTTCACTGCTATCTGTTCAACTTTCGTTTCCATGGTCAGCTGATCTTCTCTTTGAATAGAAGGCCGTAACTCCCGTTGAATGGAGCCCATGTCGCCCAAGAACAATTCAACTACCGCTGACCGCTTCCCCATGTGGCCGGTTCTCCCGTCCTCGGAGTACTATCAGTCAGTATGACTTCCACCCGGTCAAAACCAACGATCGGTCGAGTCGCCCGGGGGAGTTTCACCCCCAGGCGCTCACAGATCCGAACGTGAACGTCTCCGCTCATCCGGCTCTTACCGTCCAGCCGCCGTCTTGTGCAGCATCGGCCAATGGGCCAACAGCGTGGGGGTGCGGCAAGCAATTTCCCGTACCCAGTGCTCTGCCCGTCTTCGATGTCGCCGCAGACGTTTGTATTTCGACATCGCCCATCGCGCGAGACATCGGTCGAGATGGCGTAGTGTCGGGTAAAGCGCCGACTTGTAGTACCGACCATAGTAGTTCATCCAGCCTCGAATGATCGGGTTGAACATCCTCGCCAGGTCGTCGATCCTCTTATCCACCCGGCAGCGTAGTTGCCAGGCACGGATTTCCTGTCGGATTGCCTTCGTCGCGGCATTGCTGACACCGGGGCTGAAGTTGACGAAGTGCTTTCCCCAACGGTTCTTCGACCGACGGGCGCGGAACGTGTAGCCCAAAAAGTCGAATTTCTGTTCAGGATAATCACCTCGCCGGTCGTCATCCTTACAATAGACTATCTTCGTCTTGTCCGGATGAAGCTCCAGTCCGCATTCGGCAAAGCGCTTCGCAAGCGCCTCCTTCAGTTCTTGTGCCTGCCGCTCACTGTCGCAATGGCAGAGAATATCATCGGCATAACGCTCGAACGGGATGCTCGGATGATTTCTTCGCATCCACATGTCGAACGCATAGTGGAGAAAGAGATTCGCCATCAGCGGTGATACCACCGAGCCCTGCGGCGTGCCCTTCTCTCGGGGTTCAGGGGTGCCGTCTTCCAGTTGAACGGGAGCTTTAAGCCACCGTTCAATGTACAACAACACCCAAGCGCAGTCCGTGTGCTTCCGAATCGCCTTGAGCAAAAGCTCATGCGATATCGAGTCAAAATAGGCCCGAATGTCGAGATCGAGCACGAAGGGATGCCGCCAGCATCGCTGGCGAGCAACCCCAACGGCATCGAGCGCCGATTTTCCGGGTCGATATCCGAACGAGTCTGGATGAAAGTGTTTCTCCAAATCCGGCTCCAGATATCCTTTGACGACCGCCTGAGCAACGCGATCCGACACCGTAGGAATTCCTAGCGGCCTCTTCCCGCCGTCGCGCTTGTCGATCTGCACACGCTTGACCGGCGGTGGAAAGTAGCTGCCCGAAGACATTCGATTCCAGAGCTTGTACAGATTGCTCTGCAAGTCTGCCTCGAACACCTCGATCGACTGCTCGTCCACACCGGCTGCGCCCCGATTTGCTTTAACCCGTTTGTACGCCTCCCAAACCCAGCGCTTGGGGATGTCATACGGCTTTGCTTGACCCAAAAGAGTCCTCCCGTTTCCGGTTGTTCTTCCAATCAAGCGGGACAGTGCCGTGCCTTCGCTCCGCCACCATTACAGTGCCTTCGTCACTACTACACACGGCTCCGTCCCTGCATCGCGCATTGGTACTCAGACTCTTGTGGGGCCTCCACTTGAACCATTCCCTTGGCATCGCGATACAGGTTCCCACGTTCCGCACAGAAGCCTGAACCGAGGTCACGCCACCTCGCCTGCCGGACGCCGCCTGAGCCGCAAACAGGTATCGCTCAGACTGATCCCAAGATAACGACTACCCCTTGGTTTTGACGTCTTCCCTACGCTTTCGACAGTTCATCGGTGGTTCGCTTGCGCTCGTCTCCTCGATCCTTACCTGACAGAGTCTTGCTCTGCCTTTTCCGGTCTCGCTCACCACCTCGACCATTGGGCCGAAGCAGCAGCCGGTGGTTTGAACCCTGATCCTGCAACCCGAGTTCGAGGGGCCAACCCCCATCTTCTGTGCAGCAAGGCTGCTCAAAGGTGCTCTACATCACACCTCCTTCGCGCCGTCGTGGCGCACTGTCGTCAGCATAACGCACGACGATCATGTCGCCGGTCGCCTTGGTCTGGCGCCATTGGTGGACCCACAGATCGTACGCGTAGTGCAGGTAAGCGTTGGCCAGGATCGGTGAAATCACCGCCCCTTGCGGAGCGCCGCACTGACTGCGCGTCACGCGTCCATCCTCAATGATGCCGACCTTGAGCCACTTCGCAATCAGGCGCAGGATGCGCTTGTCCGCGATACGGTGCTCGAGGAAACGGATGATCCACGCGTGGGCCTCGTCTGACTCGCCTGGGTTTCAAAATTGGTGGCAACGTCGGCTACGCGCTTGCCCGAGAATTGGTCGATGAGCGGTTTCAATCCAAAGGACCGCTCAAAAATGGAGAGCGAAAATATCTTACCACAGATCATGTCCGAATCCGTCCGGGGAACGCTGACGAAGTCGCCATTGTGAGATGGATATTCGCGCGCTTCCTAGAGAACCACTCCGACACTGCTATCGCCGAGGATCTGAACAAACGGGGCCTGTTCTACAGTCGGGGCGTCAAATGGAATCGCGGCCACATTGGCCGTAGCTCAGCGCTAGCCCGCGAGGTCAAGTATCACTCAAGCCAGGTCACTCCAAATGCCCCATGCGCGCGAAGGCCGAAGCTCGAGACCGCTGATGCCACTGCGGTCGCCACTCCCGACTGAACGAAACCGAACAGAAAATGAGCGTACTTCGCGATATCTTCGGCACACTGGATTACTGCTATGCCGCCGCGGGTTTCACCTTACGATTGGCTTCTAGCCTCCGATCGACCAGAGCGACGATCTCATCCAGAGCAGGGTGGCGCATGCCCTTCTGCTCCGCAGCAAGCTGAACGAGTTTATCCGCGCGCTCAATATTCGGGGCACCATTGTTCAGGGCTCGGGCGGCGGAGGCCGGGCGCGACAGGCTTTCCGCCGCCGCGGCGTACTTCTCGAACGGCACCAAATCATCGCGTGAGGCACCGATCTTGACACACACATCGAGCACGAAATCATAAATCGACCGCGACGCTGCCAGATCCGAATGAACGGCCTCCCGGGCGGTGCGCATCCCGTCCTCGGTGATGCACCGGTAGTTTCCGGCCAACAGCATGGCCCACTTGGCCAAGGGTACGTAAATGGAATCGTAAAATCGTAACTTCACCGGCAATTCGATCTTGCCTTCGGGGGTATCGAAGCGCGCAGCATCGATCTCCCTCTCCAACCGCCGGACGATCTCGTTGCCCCTCTCGACGTCAAAGCGGGCGATCTTGAAGTTCGTGGGCAGCGTCACCTGCAGTACATTGGCCTTTTCGCCAGGCGGCCGTATCGCCTGCGGATCGGGACTGCAGAGCGTCATCGTGCCCGGGTCGAAGTCCTCCCAAACGGCCGGCGCGGTATAGGCGGGCTTAAGCAGCTCGGAATCTACCCCCGGAATGCGCCTCATATAGGGAAGCGGTGGCATGTTCATGATCGACATGCACGGCACCCGCGACCTCGCCACAGCGTTCAGAAGCTCGCGCACTCCGGGCGAACCATATTGGGGCTCCTGCATCGCAAGGCCGATGAGATCATATTCGCGAGGGTCGACGTCCGTCGTTCCCGCGGCCGACACTCGGCCGGGCAGCTTGCGTGAATCGAGCTCGATGGGTTCGCTCCGGCCGCGGATCGGAATCCGAACACGAAACCCTTCACAATCGATCAGATCAGCCTCGGCCGGAAGGCAGACAAGTTTCACCGCATGCCCGCCGAGCAAAATCTTCGATGCGAGCAACGATCCATATGAAGCGCCTAGGATGAGAATGTTGTATGTCGACATCATCGGCTCCTTTGAGATCCTGGCTCGGCGGCTGCAGCTGCGCTGGCCAATGGGATTCCCAGACCCGAGGCGAACGGTCCAGTTGGCGGTCGGATCACCCGCCAGCCCAACATCCAGGGTGATCAGCTTGGCTGCGACGCGCCACGACGGCGGAGATCTCTTCAAGAAGAGCTGCGTGCTGTTCCCAGGGTATGCTGTCGACACTCATCTGCGGTCGCCCGGGATTATCGACCTGGCTGTCATCGACCGCCTGCCCAGTTTCCACCGCCGCCGAAAGAAACCGGCGATCCATGTCGCGATTGAAATAACGCAGGAGAGCATCCCGCAGCGCCGGCTTCGTGCAGGCCATTGCAGCAAGAAGCCCATAACCTCCCCAGTTCGACACGCCGGCGACGATGAGCGAATCGACTGGGGTCGTCGCTGCGATCACCTTGCCATTGGGTATTCGGCTTTCGATGATTTCCTTGGGCAGGGATCCCATCCCGATCTCATTGCCGCCGTCCCCGATGCCGATCGTGTACCAGCGGCGCTTCGCGACGGGGTCGCTAAAGAGAAGATGGAGTGGTGCTGTTTCGCGCAACATGTTCCATCCGTGCTCCCGGTGAGGCTTTCCATCCGAACCCGGAGAAACCCGCTCAATTGCGATCAAGTGAGTAATCGGCCGATCGCCCGTTTCCAGGTACTGCCGTAGGCGGAGAACCGAACTCTCCGTCGTCGACACGACCTCAAGATTAACGGGCGCTGGCAGCGCATCGACCACGGCCCACACCGCCTTTGCACACGGTGCATCGGTAATGACCGTTACCGGGATGCCAGCATTTACGAGGCCCGCGGCCAGATGGGCCATCCCGCCGAGCCCATCCGTTTCCGGAGAAGGCGGCTCCGCGTGCTGGATATAGAGACCGGTGACGATGCCGACGTGCGCGTTTGGCGTGTTCACGATCGCCTCCGCGGCGCGGGCAAGATTGCCTTTTGTCCATTCGGTCATCTGGCTGATGTCGCGTTTAACCTTGCGCCCAATGATCGCCTCGATCCGTGCCACTGACTCGCTCACTGTATCCACGTCGACTTGCCTTCTCGAAGGTGCCGGGCTGGTTCTGCCGGGTTTTTCCGGTCGCCCTACATGATAACAGACCTGTTTGGACGACAGCGTCCTCGCTCTGTTGCGCAGGAAGATCGCTCCAGGGGAACTAGGCCATCCGGAGCTCATCCAGGGATCGTTCGTCAGGACCCTGCTGGCTTCCGGGGATGGAATAGCTCTTCGACGGACTGTTTCGCGTCCTTGATCCGAGAGCGGTCCTTGCGATCGTTCTTCTGTGCTTCGAGCTTCTGCAGGAAACGGAAACGCGGCGATCGGGTTGCGTGCCCTGATCGGCCGTGCTTGGTCATGCCGAAACCCTTTTGGCCGCCATGCGTCACCTGATCACCAACGAAAGCTGTGCGGCTCATTTCTCAATCCGGAAGCCGTCACCCCGGCCAGAACTTCAGGCGGTTCGCCGAAAGTACGATCAGAGAGAAAGGATAGCCCTGATCGTCAAAAGGCGCGAGGCTGGGATGATCGGCTTTATGAGAACAGAATGCTGCAGTGCGGTGCGTTGGGGTGCGCAAGCTTCGCAAAACATAATCAAGCTTGATCAAGCTTGCCTGTTTGACGGGGCCTGATGGGAGGAGGGAGCGCAAATCAAGCCGCCCAGGTTCGCGGATGAATCCGAAGGGCGCACCATTCAGAACTCAGCCGAAAACAGTTATATTATTGAAATTATTACATAATATTTGCATCTAGATTGTTAGTGAAGCGGTTGGAAGCAGCCTTGTCTGGACGATGGTCCAGCGCTCCTCCGAGCCGATCTATCGGCTTCAGCAGCACCGTGTAGGGCCGGGGCGTCAAGGCGTGTAACGCGCAACGTCCTCGGGTATCTGCCTGTGATGGAGGATTTGGTCTCGAAGGTGACAGCGAGCCACTTCAGTTGGGCGGAAGGCGCCGTAACCGCGGCGTCGCGTGCCGGCGCAGCGCAGCCGACAAAGGATCATGCCTCAGCCGGCCTGACATGTGGAGGCGATGGATCGCTGAGAAGTACAGTCGCTGACGCCGGACGCGTTGAACGTCAAGATACATCACAGAGCTGTGGTTTGGCGCAATGCAATGGCCTAGAATGTGGCAATGAGCCCCCCATTTTGGAGCTTGAATGTGACGAGATCATCAATGTCCTCGACAAAGGAGGATAAACCATGGAGCAGAGAAACGTAGACCGCAGAAGCTTTCTCAATCAACTCGGCGTAACGGTCGGAAGCGCCGCGGCGGCAACCGCAATACCTGCCATGAACCCTGCATCGGCGCAGTCTCCGGCGGCGTCGAAGGGAAAAATTCCCGATACGCCTCTCAGGTTCGGTCACATGACCTTCTTGACTGGCCCCGCAGCAGTGCTCGGCGAGCCCTCACTCAAGGGCCACCTCCTGGCCGCTGAGGAAATCAACGCCCAGGGCGGCATTCTCGGCAAGCGCAAGATCGAGACGATCACAGCCGACGAGGCAGCCGGCACAGACGCCAACGTGAAAGAGCTTCGCCGGATGAAGCTATCCGAAAAGATCGACCTGTTTACCGGCGTCATATCGAGCGGCAACACGCCGGCGCTCGGCCCGGTCGCCGAGGAGCTTGGCGCGCTGACGATTTTTGTCGACGGCTGTACCGATTTTCTGTGGGACAAGGCGGTGCCGAATCCGAAATTCGCGTTCCGCATTACCAACATCCAGTCAGCGGACGGCGTCACTTGCGCAGTGGCGGCAGCGCAGACCTGGCCTGAGGCAAAGCGGATCGCGCACATTCACCCGGACTACAGCTATGGCCGCAATGCCTTCGACCATTTCAACATCGCGTTCGGCAAGCTTGTGCCCGGCACCCAAGTTGTCTCGGAAGGCTGGCCGAAGCTCGGCACCACCGACTTCACCGCTCACATCACCAAGGCGATGTCGTCGAATCCCGACCTGATCGTTTCGTCGGTCTGGGGCGGCGACTACGTGGCAATGTACAAGCAGGCCTTGCGTTATGGCATGTTCAACAGCGCGAAGTTTGCGAGCACGATCGCTTTTGGCGTTGCGCCGCATGCAATCGGCAAGGATCACCCGGAAGGCGTAATCGCGGGTGTGCACGCGAACTATTACTTCACCTTCCCGCCGGGAAATCGTTGGCCCGCTAACCAAAGGTTCGTCGAGAAGTACTATAAGCGTTGGAACGAGTATCCGAACTTCCAATCGGATGGTGCGTATCACACGCTCTACATGTACAAGACGGCAGTCGAAAAGGCGAACAAGCTTACAGGTGGCTGGCCGGAGGAAGATGCGATCATCAACCAGCTTGAAGGCATGTATTTCGAGACGGCGGCCGGTGATCTGTATATCCGTCCGGACAATCACCAGGGCTACAAGGACGCGGTGACGGGCTTCAGCAAGAACGTGGCTGAATACCCGTTCCAAATCCTGGATCCGGCTCGGATGATCACCATTCCGATCCGCAATATCACAGCGCCTCCGCGCTGGCCGAAGCCGGGTAGTGGTCACAACGATCCGACGGCCACATATAATTGGATCAAGGAAACCTGGCCGCAGGTCGCTTGAACGCAATCGAGACGGCCATGCCTTTTGTTGAAGGTATGGCCGTCTTCGGGATGTGGTCTTGATGGGACGGCCGCAACTCCACATCCGTGTTGTTCGACCGCAGCGATATCCTGCCGGCGGTGGAGTGGAACATGTCTCTGCGCGCAGCTTCGCCTCGAGCGCGACTAGGCGGCTTGGTGGTGGGGCTGACATGTGCGGTCGCGATTGCGCCGCCATCGGCGCGAGCCGACCACGCAGTATCTTACTTTCCCTCGTTCTACCCGCATGAAATCCGCATCGAGTTGCTTGATCCGGAAGGAGCGGCTCGCGAGTTCGTCAACAAGAGCGATCCGCTGCACGCTTATGTGGGCGCCGCACCGCACTTTTCCGGCCAGATTCCCGAGCACCTCAAATCGGTTGAGTCACTGAAGTCGCTGATCACCGTGAGTATCAATCCGCAGTCATCGCGGCTCAAGAGCCGCGAGGCGCGCTGCCACGCCATCGAACAGGCCGCTGCGGCGCTGCACGCGCCACCTGACGTCGTTATGCATCCGTATCCGATCACGCCCTATCACGCCGACTATCTCGGCCATTCGGATCGGCTGCCCCCGGGCAAGGCCACGCGCGAGCCAACAGATGCGGTCGGGCCGACATTTCGCGCCGGCGCCCATATGTCCCTGCCCTCGCCGCCGGCCCCCCTCCAGGCGACCGACTGGGATGTGAGCCTCGATGAGACTTCGGTGAGTGCATTGCTGATCGACGCAGGCATCGGCTTTAACGATTGGCCAGCGCCACCCTGGACCAAAGAAGGATGGTTCCAGGCCTACCGGCTGCTTCGCCCGGCCCTCACCCAGGCGAGCGATCGAGAACAGGCCGACGACCTCTTTGAGCGCATCACCCATAACGAGTTCAGGGATCGCACCGAACAGCTCAACCTCGAGCGCGAGTTACTGGCAGCATTGCTCGGCAGTTGCGAACGCGCCGTAGTCGGTTATCGGCTGCGGCGCGAATTCTATACTGACGACTTTTCCGACGGCATCGAAAATATCTCCGTGGATTCGCAGTCCGGTTTGAATTCTGCGGTGTTTGTCAGGACGGTCAAGCTCAAGGATTTCCTCTGGAATGGGTCGCTGCGAATCGGCATCGATCCGCGCTCGACCGCAGCCTGGAATCCGATTGCTGGCTTCACCGGTGCGGCCGGTCGTCTGGTGTGGTCGATCGTTGGCGACAACGCCTTCCTGCCTATTCCTTATAATAGCCGATGGGTCCAGAACCGCGCCGAAATCCTCACCACGGACGAATCCGGCATCAAGTGGTCGGTTCGCATTCCCGATGATGCGCTGATGCCGCAATCCATGACCGGCAAATTTGGCCCGGTCGGGCCGGGCCGTGGTGCGATGGCCAAAGTGCTGTACCGCCTGTCGGCCTCGAATTTCAGCGACGGTTCGGTGATGGAGACTGCCGATTTACTTTATCCGTACGCGCTGGCGTTCCGCTGGGGCGCCGGCGGGCAGCATGCGGCAACCCACGATCCAGAGATCGCCGCTGCGACGCGGCTGATACGCGAGCGGCTGCGCGGCGTGAAGCTCGTCCGCGAGGAAGAATCCTCGCGGTCGATAGCCGATCAGACCTTCACCTATCGCAGCCCAATTATCGAGGTTTATCTCGATAACCTCGCTTTCGACGAACAGGAGAATGCCGTCATCGCTCCGCCCTGGAGTTCGGTGCCTTGGCACGTGCTTGCATTGATGGAGGCGGCGGTCGAGCGCGGCATCGCGGCCTTCTCGCGCGGCGAAGCTGAGCGGCGTCACCTGCCGTGGCTCGACCTTGTCCGCGATCCAGCGCAACTGAAGACATTGCGCGCGCTGATCAAGGAATTTGCACAAACCGGCTACCGGCCGGCAGCGCTCGAATTGCTGGTTGGCCTTGAGACGGCGAGGGCCCGTTGGCAGCTCCTCGACCAGTTCGTTGAAGCCAACGGTCACTTGCTGGTGACCAACGGACCCTATCGGCTGAAGGCCTGGTCGCCCAACACGTTCGTTTTCGAGGTTGTACGAGAATTCACCTATCCCGTCGGGCTCGGTACATTCAACGGCTTTGCCTATCCGGCACGCGCACTCATCAACGAAATTGAGCGCGCGGGCGATCTCGTTCTGGTCAGCGCCGACGCCGAATTCGCCGTCAAGCAGCAACGCGACCACCGCCTCGTCCGCGCTCCACTGAAGCCCGATACGCTGCGCGGCACGCTGCAACCTATTCGGCCGGACTCGCAGTACGTCGTCATTGGCCAGGACGGCCGGGTAGCCGCCGTCGGAAACCTGGTGCGACAACCGGATAATCGCTTTGCGGCATCGCGGCCGGCCACCCTTCAGTCCGGCGTCTATACGTTGTTCGCGGCGATCTTTCTCGACGGAAATACGATCAACCCGGCAATCGGACGCATCGAACTTCGGAGTGGCGGGACAATTGGCAGGGCCGGACGAGCCGGGGACTCGAAGGACGAGGAGAGAAAGCCGTGACGATCTTCGTCATCCAGATTCTCAACTCATTCTTCTACGCGGCGGTCCTCTTTCTTATTGCTGCGGGTTTGAGTCTCATCTACGGCGTCATGCGCATCGTCAACCTGGCGCATGGGGCGCTCTACGCGCTCGGCGCCTATATCTCCGCCTGGATTGTCGGCAGTGCGGTCGGTCACGCGCTGGAAGGAAATCTCGGTCTCGCCGGAATGCTGCTCCTCCTCCCGATCGGCGCCGTTGCCATCGCAGCCGTCGGCGCGCTGATCGAGCCTACTCTGCTGCGCCCGCTTTATCGACGATCGGAAGAATATCACCTGCTGGTCACGTTCGGCCTGCTCATGATCCTCGAAGACGCCATGAAACTCCTGTTCGGCCGCACGCCCCTATCGGCTGGCGAGATCATGGATCGGATGGGTAGTATTCCCGTTGGGCGCCTGATGTATCCCACCTACAACCTGTTCGTCGTCGCAGTCGGGATTGCTGCCGCGATCGGGTTGTGGGCGTTTATCTACCGCACCAAGTTTGGCCTCATCCTGCGCGCCACCTCGCAGGACCGGCGCATGGCTGCAGCTCTCGGTATCAATGTGAGCCGCGTCTATGTCCAGGCCTTCGCCATCGGCTGCTTCATGGCCGGCCTTGGCGGCGCGGTGGTAGTACCGGCTCAGGCGGCCGTCCTTGGCCTGGGTATCGAGGTGCTTATTCTGGCCTTCGTGGTCGTCGTGATCGGCGGGCTCGGGAGCTTGCAAGGAGCGCTCGTCGGCGCGTTGATCGTCAGCTTCGTGCGCACCGCCGGCATTCAGTTCTTTCCCGAGATTGAGCTCGCGGTTCTCTACCTGATTGCGGCCGCGGTCCTGCTCGTCCGTCCCACCGGTCTGTTTGGAAGGGCATAACGATGACGATCGCAGGAGCCACTGGCACCTCAATCTGGCGGACCACCATCGGCTCTGCGATCGTTCTCGTGATCCTTGCGATCCTGCCGCAGCTCGTCGATCCCTATCAAACGGTGCTGCTGACCTACGGTCTGATCATGGCCATTGCCGCCCTCGGTTTCAATCTGCTGCTCGGCTACACCGGCCTCTTGTCATTCGGCCATTCCGCCTATTTCGGCGCCGGTGCCTATCTGGTGGCCTTCATCACGCGAGATCTCGGCGCGCACTCCATGGAGCTGTGCATCGCCGGCGGGATGCTCGGCACGCTGATCATTGCTGCGATTTTCGGATTCGTCTGCGTGCGGCACACTCGCATTTTCTTCGGCATCCTCACGCTTGCGTTGTCGCAAGTTCTCTGGAGCCTTGCCTTCAAGTTCTTCTGGGTGACGGGCGGCACCGACGGCATTCGTGTACCCTATGCCAATCTCTCGTTGCTCGGCGGCCTGGTCGATTTCAAGGGCGCGGGCTCGTTCCAGCGTTTCATCTATGCCTATTATTACTATGTGCTCGCGCTGTTTGCGGTCTCCACGATCGTCATATGGGTGATCGCGCATTCACCGTTCGGCATGGCGCTGCAGGCGATCCGCGATAATGAAACACGCGCGCGGTTCGTCGGGATCGCGGTGCGGCGCTATCGCTGGATCGCCTTCATGATTTCCGGGATATTTACGGGACTTGCCGGCATTCTGTGGGTTCCGCTCAACGGTCTGACCACGCCCGACATTCTCTATTGGCCATTCTCCGGCGAGATCGTGTTCATGACCGTGCTGGGCGGATTCCGCTCCTTCACCGGCCCGATCGTCGGCGCGATGGCGTTCAACTACCTGAAGACCTACGCGATCGCCAGCACCGAATATTGGCAGCTTCTGCTTGGCGTGGTGCTTGTCATTCTGGTCATGGCGCTGCCCGCCGGCATCGTCGGGACGACCGCACGGATCGCTGCAAAGCTCGGGAGTTTGAGGAAATGATCCTCCTGGAGACAGTCAACCTGAAGAAATATTTCGGCGACACCCACGCCGTCGACGATGTGAATTTGACCATTGCGGAAGGCGAGTTCATTTCCGTGGTCGGCCCCAACGGAGCCGGAAAGACTTCGCTTTGCAACGTCATCAGCGCCCATCTCACTCCCGATTCCGGAAAAATCATCTTCAAGGGTAGCGACGTGACTCATTCGTCTGTGATCGAGCGAGTGAAAGCTGGCATCGCGCGCAGCTTCCAGCTGGTTAACCTGTTCGACGATCTGACAGCCTTCGACAACGTCGCCCTGGCCATCTTTTCGCGCGATGGCAAGATCCGGAACATGGCGGCGCTCGCCGACCGCGACCGCGAAGTGGCTATCGAAGCTGACACGATCCTCGATCAGTTCGGACTCGCGAGCAAGCGCAACGAGCCCGCGCGAGGTCTCGCGCAAGGTGAACGTAAATTGCTGGACGTGGCGCTCGCTTACGCGCTGCGGCCGAAGCTGTTGTTTCTCGATGAGCCGACGAGCGGGGTGAGCACTCGCGAGAAGGACAAAATCATGGACATCATCGCCTCGGTCGTGCGTGGCGAAGGCATCACAGCCGCGATCATCGAGCACGATATGGACGTCGTCTTCAAGTATTCCAATCGAATTGTCGTGATGCACCAGGGGGCGATCCTCGCCCAGGGCACGCCGGACGCCATCAGAAACAATGACGACGTTGCGATGATCCTGCTCGGCTCCTCAGGGCCGGATGCATTTTCACGAAAGGAATGATCGTGCTCGATGTCAAGACGATCCACACCTACCGCGGCCCCGCGCACATCCTCAACGGCGTTACGCTGCGTGTGGACAGGCAAGAGGTCGTGTGCTTGGTCGGCCGCAACGGCGCCGGCAAGACCACGACGATCGAGAGCATCATGGGCTTCCTGCCGCTGCACGCAGGCCAGATCATATTTGACGATGAGGACTTGAGCAGCCTTGCTCCGCATGAACGCGCCAGGCGCGGAATCGGCTATTCGCCGGAGGACTGCGGCATTTTCCCGGAGCTGTCCGTCGACGACAATTTGATGATCAGCCGCTGGCTCGGGGATGATGTGTCACGCCGACGGGACGGGGCTATACGTCCAGACCCGCAGACGGAGGCTTTCGGGGTCTTTCCCGAAGTTCAGGATCTGCTGCAGCGCCAAGGCATGCATCTGAGCGGCGGTCAACGCAAGATGGTCGCGATCGCACGCGCGATGATGTTGTCGCCGTCCCTTCTCCTGCTCGACGAGGCATTCGAGGGGTTGGCGCCGGTCGTGGTCAATCGGTTCACGGATGCCGTCATGAAGATCAAGGCGATGGGTGTATCCATCCTGATGGCGGAATCGCATCTCGCCGCCGCGTCCCGTATCGGCGACCGGCTCTATGTGATCGATCGAGGCGAGATCATTTTCCATGGTTCGCCAAAAGAAGCGCGTACCAATGAAAGGGTGATGAAAGCTTTGCGCGGATGAATTGCGCGTCGTCGCACGAGCCCGCGCTATGCAAGGTGCCGCTGGGATTGCATTATGAAACGCCGCGTAACGTTTGGATTCCTGTTGTCAGCCTTGACTGTGACTGGAGCCGTGCGAGCCGGTCACGAATTGCCGGTCTATCCGTCCTATTATCCGCATGAGATCGAGATCAGGACCATTGCTTCCGACGCCGCTGAGAGCCAGCTGCAGCAATCCAAGATCCACGCTTATCTCGGAAGCGAGCTCCGCTTGTCGGGCTCTACGCCGGATCTGATCGGTGCCGTAGAATCGCTCGGCTCTCTGGTGACGGTGCGCATCAACCCAAAATCGCCATATGCAACGGATGCAACCACCTGCGCAGCCGCGCATGCCGTTGCGCGAAAGATCAGC
This sequence comes from Bradyrhizobium erythrophlei, assembly GCF_042430365.1. GTDB lineage: Bacteria > Pseudomonadota > Alphaproteobacteria > Rhizobiales > Xanthobacteraceae > Bradyrhizobium > Bradyrhizobium erythrophlei. Next base: position 42,706 of record NZ_JBHMET010000151.1, on the reverse strand, counting down.
TCGAACAATCCGGATGTGATCCTGCACCCCTATCCGATCACACCGTTGCACGGCGATTACCTGTACCATGCCGATCTCGCCGAAACGGCGAAGCGACGCCTGCTCTCCGACACGGAGGCTTTTCCAACAATCCGGGATCTGAAGCTGAAGGCAGCCGACGCTGCCGCGAAACGCCTGCTCGGCACCGAAAAGGCGGCGCCGGAATCGGACTGGGACGCTGAAATCGGGGAAATCAGCTTACCCGAACTCGTTGCCTCGGCAATGACGGTGATAAACGGATGGCTGGTACCGCCGGTGGCGAGGAGCGGATGGTACCAGGCCTATCTCGTTCTGCACGACGCAATCGATGCCGGCACAAAAGAGCGCGTGGAAGCTGACCTGCAACGGATTCAGTCAGGCGATTTCACCGACCCGGTCGATCGCATCAATCTCGAACGGGCGCTCGTGACAGCCCTCATCGGCGACTGCCGCCATGTCGTCGTCGGCTACACGCTCAAGCGCGAATATTTCAATATCGAGTTCTCCGCCGGGATCGAGAACATCGCTTTCGATTCCATTACAGGCCTCAACGCGGCGATCTTCCTCCGTACGGTCAAGCTGAAGGACTTTCCCTGGAACGGCTGGCTCCGTCTCGGAATAGATGCGCAACCGGCGTCGGCCTGGAATCCGATCACCGGCTTCTCCGACCGATTCGGACAACTGATGTGGTCCGCTGTCGCAGACCCGGCTCTATTGCCGTCGCCCTATGACCAGGCCTGGATGGCCAATCGGATCTCAGAGATCCAGGCTGCCCCACCGCGATGAGGAATTGCAGCGATGCCCAGCAACGCACTTTTTCGCGCAGGTCTCTTCGGCACCGTGCTCGTCTGGGCAATCCGAGCGACGAGCACCGGGGCGAGTGCGGCGGAGCTCACATTCGACTTTCACATCGAGCGCGGGCAGGTGACGGAGAGCACGCAAGTCATCCGGATAAAGCAGGGCGATGCCGTCAAGCTGCGATGGCACACGGATCGATCGATCATCCTGCATCTGCACGGTTATGACATTGAAAAGAAGGTCGAGCCCGGCACCGTCGGTCTGATGGAATTCGTCGCGTACGCCAGCGGGCGGTTTCCGGTGGAAGTCCATGGATCGCCCGGGCCCGGCGGCCACTCTCACGGGGAAGCTCCGCTTGTTCGTATCGAAGTCTACCCGTAAAAATATGTATCGGCAGCGCGCCATAACGACCCGATGCTGGTTGTTCGCGGCTGTGGCCATGCTCATGGGTGTCACACCGGCCGGCGCGCATGGTTTCGGCCAACGTTACGATCTCCCCCTGCCCTTGTCTCTGTACCTCTTCGGCGGCGCGGCTGCGGTCGTGTTCTCCTTCGTGGTGGTCGGCCTGTTCGTACGCCACGCGCCGCCGATACGCGCCTATTCGCGCGTCGATCTGTTCGACAATCCGCTCGGAACGGTCGTCGCGGCGTTGGGCACGCCGCTCAAGCTGGTTTCTCTTGTCCTGTTCGTCGCGATGCTGGTGGCGGGCTTCTTCGGTGATCAAAATCCTTACCGCAATCTTGCGCCCACGCTGGTCTGGATCATCGCCTGGGTCGGCCTCGCCTATATTTCGGCTTCCATCGGAAATATCTGGCCGCTCATCAATCCATGGCGGACCGTCTTCGACGGAGTGCAGGCGACGTACAGGCCCATTAGTGGCCGCAATCTTGCGCTCGACAAACCTTATCCCCAGGCCCTCGGTGTCTGGCCCGCCGTGCTCCTGCTGCTGGCCTTCTCCTGGACCGAGCTCGTCTATCCGACGCCTGCAGTGCCGTCACACCTGGCCTCCTTCGCACTTGGTTACTCCGTATTGACCTGGAGCGGCATGTTCGTGTTCGGCGGCGATACCTGGCTGCGGCACGGCGAACTCTTCACCGTTGTATTCGGCACTTTCGCCCACTTTTCGCCAACGTACATAGGCACCGCCCAGCCGAAGCCCCAATTTCTGCTGCGAGGATTTGGAGCGGGCTTGATCAATCGCGAGCGGGTTTCTCCATCGATGGTGGCACTCGTGCTGCTGCTCCTGTCGAGCGTTCTTTACGACGGCCTGATTGCGACTCCCGAATGGTCGGTAGCGGAATCTGCGATCATTACGCGCTTATCCTATGTTGCCGAGCTCGGCCCAATTGCGCTGCGAAGCATAGCACTGGTCGGGTTTTGGCTCCTGTTCCTGTCAGCCTACTGGGTGGTGAGCGCCATCATGGCCGCGGTTACGGAGTGGCAATTGTCGCCGCGGCAGATCGCCCAGAGCTTCGCCCTGACGCTGGTCCCGATCGCGCTTGGCTATCACCTTGCGCATTACCTCGTATTCTTCCTGGTCCAGGGGCAATACATCGTTCCGCTGCTATCCGATCCCTTCGGCTACGGCTGGAACCTGTTCGGGACCGCGAGTTACCGCCCCAACATTGCAATCGTGGGCGCCCGCTTCGCCTGGTACACGGCGGTAGCGGCCGTTCTTCTCGGGCACATCGCGGCCGTTTATCTCGCACATGTGCAAGCGATGCAGACGTTTGCCGCGCACAAGCTCGCATTGACCTCGCAGATCCCGCTGACCGCGCTGATGGTGGTCTACACCTTCGTCAGTCTGTCAATCCTGGCCGAGCCGATCGTCGAACGCAGCACACCATCTGCACAACCGTCGGCCGTGGTGGAGAATATGATTGCGATCCCCGCAGACGCGGTATTGCCCGATCTGGATAGCGGCCGCCTCCAAGTCATCGGCCCTGGCAAATTCGCTAGGACGAAACTGATCTATCGTCTGCTCGGCTCCGCGTTCCACGACGGGACGAAGATGACGGCTGCCGATCTGCTGTACCCCTACATCTTTGCATATCGCTGGGGCATTCGCGGCGACGGCCGCGAGCGGCATTACGATCCATCAATCGATACTGGGACTGCGCCGATACGTCGCCAGCTTGCAGGACTACGGATCGTGGGCAGCGAAACCGCATCTAAATCCATCAGGGTCGGCGACGTTGATTTCCTCCGTGAAGTGTTCGCGATCGAGGTCTATACGACCAGCGCACCGACGAGCCCGGAGCGAGAGGCGGTCCCGGCTCCGCCTTGGAGCACGCTGCCCTGGCATCTCCTCGTTCTGATGGAAGAAGCGGTTGACCGGAACTGGGCGGCATTTTCGCAGACGGAAGCGGTTCGTCGCGGTGTCGAATGGCTGGACCTCGTCCGCTCGCAGGCGCTGAACGCGCGGCTGTCGGCCTTGACCGAGAGCTTCGAGCGTGAAGGCTACCGGCCCGAGGCGTTGCGCCTGCTCGTCAGCGTCGATCAGGCGCGTCGGCGGTGGGCGGCGCTCTCGGCGTTCTACAAGGCCAATGGCCATTTTCTGGTGACCAACGGGCCTTATCAGCTCAAGAGCTGGTCGCAAGACAGCGTCGTGCTCTCTGCGTTCAGGGATTGGAGCTACCCGCTGGGCGTGGGCTCCTATGACTCTTACGCGATCCCGCGTCGCGGATTTATCACTGCCGTGGACTCGACCGGCGATGGGGTCCGATTGTCGGGCGACGTCGAAATGATCGACAAGTTCCAGCGCAGGTATCGCCTTAAGCGTGTACCGCTCTCATCCATACCGCCGGACGTGCTGAAACGGACGCCCCCGGAATGCCGGTTCGTGGTCGTCGACGATCAAAAGCGTGTGGTGCTCGCCGGCGCTGCCCCTCTTGGCGAAAGCTCCTCGTTCCTATTCGATTTCAAGAACCGGTTGCCGGTCGGCCGTTACACGATATTCGCGGCCGTTACACTCAGCAGCAATGTCATGAACGCCGATATTCGCCAGATACCGATCGTCGTTTCGACCGGTCCAGAGGGTCAAGGGTCCCAAGTGAGCACAACGGGCGCACCTTAAGCGATGGTATTGCCCTTCGGCGCTCGGAGCTCCGCGCTCGAAAGCGCTGCGGCAGGGCGTCAGGATGACGATTCAGTCTGTTTACGGCATTGCACGCAAAGGGCCTGCGACACTACCAATATGGCAAGTCCTTGGGGCGGCTGCTAGAATACCTCATAGAGGAAACTCGGGAGGGTGTCTTGGCGCCGCTCCTGCAAATCAAGGATTTGCATACTGAGTTCCGGACTGGCGCGGGAGTTGTGCGCGCTGTCGAGGGGATTTCTTATGCCGTCGAGCAGGGCGAGACGGTCGCGATCGTCGGCGAGAGCGGGTCGGGCAAGTCCGTCGGGGCGCTGTCAATTCTGCGCCTGATCCCGGATCCGCCCGGGCGGATCACGCGCGGCGAGATTCTTTTTGCCGGCCGCGACCTCATGCAGCTCTCGGACGCGCAAATGCGAGAAGTGCGGGGCGGCGACATCGGCATGATCTTCCAGGAGCCGATGACATCATTGAATCCCGTCCTCAGCATCGGCCGGCAGATCACCGAGACGCTTGAGCAGCATCGCCGGGCCGATCCCGCTGCGGCGCACAAGCGCGCCATCGAACTCCTCGGTCTGGTCGGCATCGCCGATCCGGCCCGCCGCCTCAAGCAGTATCCGCACCAGCTCTCGGGTGGCATGCGCCAGCGCGTCATGATCGCGATCGCGATCGCCTGTGATCCCAAGCTTATTATCGCGGACGAGCCGACGACTGCGCTCGACGTGACCATCCAGGCGCAGATACTCGAGCTGATGAACGGCCTGACGCGCCGGCTCAATGTGGCGCTCATCATTATCACGCACAATCTCGGCGTAGTGGCGCGCTATGCCAAGCGGGTCAACGTCATGTATGCCGGGCGCATCGTCGAGAGCGGCCCGGCAGCGGCGATCTACCACGACCCGCGCCATCCTTACACGATGGCATTGCTGCGGTCGGTGCCTCGGCTCGATCGCCCGCGCCAGGCGCGTCTCGACCCGGTGAACGGGCAGCCCCCAGACCTCACGCGCCTCGACCAAGGCTGCGCTTTCCGCCCGCGTTGTCGCTTCGCGGTGGATACCTGCGCTCAGGTGCGGCCGCCGCTCGAGCCGGCAGGGCCAGCCGGCCACCTTGCGGCCTGTCTGCGCGGCGAGGAGATCGTCGCCGCGGCCGGAGCGGTGGCATGAGGACGCCCGCAACCCACGCTCCGACCCTCCTCGAGGTGAAGGGCCTGCAGAAGCTCTTCCCGGTCACCGAGGGCGTCCTCGCGCGTCGCGCGGTCGGCGAGGTTCGGGCGGTCGACGGCGTCGACTTCACGCTTCGCCGGGGGGAGGTAGGTTTGTCCCGGATGCCCATGGCGCGCAATCGGCGCGTGACGACGCTGCCATAGATCCGGTCGCGATCGCGGATGAGGTAGTGCGGAGCCTCATCCCAAGGAAATGCCTCCGTTACTTGACGTGCAACCCATTCGGCCGTGGGATTTGCAGTGACGTTGATCCAGATGAGGTCTCTACGGTCTAGCCGGACGATGACGAAGGCATAGAGCAGGTCGAAACCGATAGTTGGAACGACGAACAAGTCCATGGCGGCAATGTCCCGCGCGTGGTTACGCAAGAAGGTTCGCCAGCCCTTGCTGGGCGACCCGCGTCGCCTGACCAAGTACTTGGCGACGCTCGACTGCGCGACCTCAAATCCGAGCTTGAGCAGCTCGCCGTGAATGCGTGGCGCGCCCCAAAGCGGATTTTCGACACTTATCCGCCGGATCAATCCGCGCAGCTCGGTGTCGATCTGCGGGCACCCTCCCTGTGGGCGCGACTTCCAACGCCAGTAGCAACGAAAACCGGCCCTATGCCAACGCACGAGCGTCTCGGGCCGGATGATCGTAAGAACCTGCAGGGATGGATGGAAACCAGCGATACAGCTGGATAAGGAAACAGCGATCATTGTTCCTGAGCCGGACGCGACCATACAGCTTACGCTTCAAGACAATCAATTGATGTCGAAGCGCCGCGTTCTCAGCTTCAAGCCGCAACTTCGACTTGAATGGCGAGGCCAGGACGGCCAGAACGAAACAGAACAGCCCGATCATTCCGCCAGCTTAGGCGACTCCATCACGTCATCAACTCGGATAAGGTTTTCGGTACACACAAGCCCATAATTCCTTCGAAAATCGTCATTGCAGCCCCTCATCGAGGCAGTGCATGCACCAGCCATTGACACGCTTGAACCTCGGTTCGGCGGGATTAAGCTAACCGAGGAGTGGATTTAGCTCGTCAGCTTCATGCACGACGATTTGGGATAATTCGATCTGGAGCTGAAACGGCGCTCTTTGTCTTTGGATCGCAATTTCTTCTCGCTCCTACTTCCGGCTCCCCCGTTCATCGAGCGCAGCCTTGCACGAACTAGATAATACGTTCTCGTGGCCGGTTAAGCATTGCTTCGGATGCTCCTCGTTAGCACACAACTTTTCTATGTCGAGTTGGCACGCAGAGCGTAATCGTCCGCCTCCTCCTCCGCCCCTTCCTGAACCCGCTTGGTCTTCGTTCGAAGAGCTTTCGTTGCATCCTGCGAGACAGCTCGTTAAGGCGGCAGCAAATATGAGTACCATCCGTGTCATTTTTTGATACCTCGGATCACCATGCATTTCGCAACTCTTCCGTTTTCTTAGACTCTCAATAGTTTTGCGATAGTGAAGGCCAACTGTTTCCAAGCCGCTAAGCCGTACGCTTTAAAGGCCGTATTGATGTCTGATATGTCAGGCACTAAGGCACACCTGAGCATCCAACAGTCGAAGAGTTTAGCAGAGGAGAATGACAAACTGTTCCACCCATCGGAGCGCGTCCTCATGCATCGCCTGAGCTTCGCAGTCGCGCTGCATCGTGATCGCAATCGCCGACTTGACGCCGCACCGAGCTCCCCACTGCTCTTGAACGAAACCCCTCCAGCGCTAGGTAAACGACCGGGGTAGTGAAGAGCGTCAGGAGCTGGCTTGCGGCGAGCCCTCCGATGATGGCGATGCCGAGCGGTTGGCGCAATTCCCCGCCGACCCCGCTACCGAGGGCCAGCGGGACAGCGCCGAGCATGGCGGTCAATGTCGTCATGAGAATGGGGCGGAACCTGACAAGGCAAGCCTCGACGATCGCATCCTGGACCGATAGTCGACGCTCGCGCTGCGCTGCAAGCGCATGGTCGATTATCATGATGGCGTTTTTCTTGACGATGCCGATCAACAGGATCACTGCCAGGATCCCGATCAGGTCGAGCGGACGTCCCGCCGCCCAAAGCGAGAGGATCGCCCCGATCCCGGCGGAGGGGAGCGTCGACAGAATTGTCAGAGGGTGGAGCGTGCTCTCGTAGAGCACGCCCAGGATGATGTAGACGGCGATCAGTGCGGCTGCGATCAACACCGGCTGGTCACCGACGGTATCGGCGAAGGCGCGTGCGGTGCCCTGGAAGCTGCCGCGGATGTGGTCCGGCGCGCCGAGATCACGCATGCCTTGTTCGACGATCTCAGTGCCGCGCTCCATCGGCAGTCCCGGAGCCATCGAGAAGGTCAGCGTCGCGGCGGGAGACTGTCCCTGGTGCGCTATGGAATTGACCTGGACGCCGGTCTCGATGCGCGTGATGCCGGTCATGGGAATCAGCTGCCCGCCAGGTCCCGCGACGAATATCTTCGCCAGCGAGGACGGATCGTCCTGCAGCCGCGGATCGGCCTCAAGCACCACGTGGTAGGTGTAATGCGTGTCGTAAATCGCCGAAACCAGCCGCTGACCGAACGCGTCGTAGAGCGCCTGGTCGATGTCCTGCGCCGCCAATCCGAGACGCGAGGCGGCGTCGCGGTCGATGACCAGATTGGTTTGCAGCGCGCCGCCTTCGAGATCCGTGGTGACGTCCCGCAGCTCCCGCGACTGCTTCAGGTTTTCAACCAGGCGGCCGACCCAGGTCTCCAGCTCGGCCACATCGGGGCCGGTCAGGGTGAACTGATACAGCGCCTTAGAGACCCGTCCGCCAATGCGCAGTTCCTGGTCCGGCATCATGAAGAGCGTGACCCCCTGCAGTTCGCGGGCCTGGCGGCGCAGGCGGTTGATGACTTGGATGGTGCCAACCTTGCGTTCCGCCAGCGGCTTTAAGGCGACGAACAGGCGCGCCTGATTGGGAGCTGCACCTGATTGACCGGTATAGCTGCCTACCCTGGCGACCGCCGGATCATCCATGGTCATGCGCATCACCGCCTGCAGGCGATCGGTCATGGCCCGGAATGAAATGGAGGCAGGCGCCTCGGCGATGGCGACGATGGTGCCGATGTCCTGCTGGGGAAAGAAACCCTTGGGCATGACCATCCACAGCGCCACCGTGCCGAGCACGGTTACGCCGAGGCTCGCCAGCGCCAGCGCGCGGTGACGAAGCGTCACCGTGAGGGCCCGCTCATACAAGGCGACGAGCCAGCCTGACAGGCGTCCTTCGCCGACCTGCGTTGCAGCCTGCCGCTCGACATTGGCGAGGTAGGCGCCCATGACCGGGATCAGGGTCAGCGCTACCAGCGCGGAGATCGCGATGGCGATTGCCAGGGTCACCGAGAACTCGCGGAGCAGGCGGCCCATCATTCCGCTCATGAAAAGCAGCGGCGTGAATGCCACGATCAGCGAGACGCTGATCGTGAGGACCGTGAAGCCGATCTGGCCGGCGGCCTTGCGGACCGCTGCGAGTGGCGCCTCGCCCGCCTCCCGCTGTTTGCTGATCGCCTCGACCACCACGATGGCGTCGTCGACGATGAAACCGGTCGCGATGGTCAGCGCCATCAGCGACAGATTGTCGACGCTGTAGCCGATCAGATACATCGCCGCGAAGGTGCCGGCGATAGACAGCGGGATCGTGACGGCCGCGGCCATGGTCGCCCACAGCCTTCTCAGGAAGAGGAACACCATCGCGACGATCAGCCCGATACTGATCAGAAGCGAAAGCTCGACTTCGCGGACGCTGGCCCGGATCGTCTCGGTGCGGTCGATCATCACCGCGACGTCGACGGCGCGAGGCAGCCACGCTTGCAGCGTCGGCATCAGCGCGCGGACGCGGTCGACGGTCTCGATGACGTTGGCGTTGGCTTCCGTGAACACAAAGACCAGCACGGCGGCTTTGCCGTTGTACCAGCCAGAGGTACGGACGTTCTCGACGCTGTCGATCACCGAGGCGACCGTATCCAGGCGAACCGGCGTCCCCGCGCGCGTAGCGACGATGACGGATTTGTACTCCTCGGCCTTGCGCAACTGGTCGTTGACGCGCAGCACGAAGGACCCGGCCGGGCTCTCGACGCGCCCCCTCGGCCCGGCGGCGTTGGCGGCGTTCAGCGCGGTTCTCACGTCCTCAAGCCCGAGGCCCATGGACGCAAGCGCGCCCGGATTGACCTGCACGCGAACCGCCGGCTTCTCGGATCCGTTGACGGTCACCTGGCCGACGCCTTTGATCTGCGACAGTTGCTGCGCCAGTATCGTATCCGCGGCTTCATACACCGCCCCGGACGGCAACGCGTCGGAGGTGAGCGCCAGGATCAGCACAGGAGAAGCGGATGGGTTGTTCTTGCGCCAGGTCGGCGGATGCGACATGCCGGACGGCAGACTGCTGGAGGCGGCGTTGATTGCCGCCTGCACGTCGCGCGCGGCGGCGTCGATCGAGCGGCTGAGGTCGAACTGGACGACAATCGTGCTCAGGCCGGGCAGGCTGGTGCTGGTGAGTTCGCTCACGCCGGCGATCTGCCCGAGCCGCCGTTCGAGGGGCGCGGCGACGGTCGCCGCCATCGTCTTTGGATCGGCCCCTGGAAGTGCCGCGCTCACCACGATCGTCGGATAATCGACGCGAGGCAGCGACGCCAGAGGCAGGAAGCGGAATGCCAGCGCACCGCTTATCAGCAGGGCGAGCATGAGCAGGCCGACGCCGACCGGTCGTCTCAGGCAGAGGTCGAAAAATCCCACGTCCGGTTTCTCCTCACCCCGCCGGCTTCGGTGCCGGCCGCCACGCGGTGCTCCTGATCGCCCGCCGCACGCGATCGAGCGCCACATAGATCACCGGCGTGGTGTAAAGGGTCAGGAACTGGCTCAGCAGCAGGCCGCCGATGATGGCAATGCCAAGCGGTCGACGCAGCTCCGAACCCGGTCCTGAGCCAAGCGCCAGCGGCAGCGCTCCCAACAGCGCGGCCATCGTGGTCATCATGATCGGGCGGAATCGCTTCAGGCAGGCATCGAAGATGGCGTCCGCCGGCGCCAGGCCCGCGGTCCTTTCGGCGGCGAGAGCAAAGTCGATCATCATGATCGCATTCTTCTTCACGATCCCGATCAGCAGAATGATGGCGATCACGCCCATCAGCGACAGGTCGTAGCCGCCGAGCATCAGCGCGATCAATGCGCCAATGCCCGCCGAGGGCAGCGTCGACATGATCGTGATCGGGTGGATCGTGCTCTCGTAGAGCACACCCAGCACGATGTAGACGGCGACCATTGCCGCCAGGATCAGCCACACCTGGCCGGAAAGGGATTCCTGGAATTCGGCCGCCTCGCCTGCAAAGGATCCACCAACGGATTCCGGGATGTCGATGGCGCGCTCGGCTGCCCGGATCGCCTTTACCGCCTCCCCCAGCGAGACGCCGGGCGCTGCATCGAAGGATATAGTGACCGAGGGGAAAAGACCTTGATGCTGAATCGCGAGCGGGGCGTTTCCGAGGCGAATGGTGGCAAAGCTTTCCAGCGGCACCTGAACGCCCGCACTCGAGGGGACGTAAAGGCGCTTCAGATCGGCGGGATCGAGCTGGAACTCGGGCGCGACCTCGAGCACCACGTGGTATTGATTCTGCTGCGTGTAAATCGTCGAAACCTGACGCTGTCCAAACGCATCATAGAGCGTGTCGTCAATAGTTTGCGGGAGAACGCCGAGCCGCCCGGCCTGGTCGCGGTCGACGACCGCGTCGGCAACAAGCCCACCGGTTTGCTGGTCACTGGCGACGTTGCGGAGCGCTGGGCTTGCCTTCAGGCGCTCAAGCAAAAGCGGTGCCGCAAGCGCGAGCTCCGCCGGATTGGCATCGACCAGGATGTATTGATACTGCGTGCGGGTCGCCCGGGTGCCGATCTGGATCTCCGGCGCCGGCTGCAGATACACCGAAAGTCCCGCGACCTGCGCCAGGGCGGTGCGGAGCCGGCGAACGATCTCGTTAACGGTTTCGGTCCGATCGCCGCGTCGCTTGAGGACGATGGTCATGCGGCCCGTATTGGGTGTCGAGTTCACGACCCCGACGCCGACGAAGGAATCGACGCCGGTGACGCTGGGGTCGTTCAAGGCGATCTCGGCCGCCTTCGCTTGCAGCGCCGCCATCTTGCTGAACGGAATTTCCGGTCCCGCATCGGTGGTCGCAACGATCACGCCGGTGTCCTGCGCCGGCAAGAAGCCTTTCGGGATCGTCGCATAGAGCACGACAGTCAAAACAAGGGTCGCGATAGTGACCGCAAGGGTCGCGGTCTCGTGGCGCATCACCCAGGCGAGGCTGCGGTGATAAAATCGTAGCGCCGCCAAGAATGCCCGCTCGGGTCCGGCAAGCCAGGCGCTGGCGGTCGCCTCCGCCTCAGGCGTCAGCAGGCGGGCGCACATCATCGGTGTGAGGGTCAGAGAGACGATCGCCGACACCACAACGGCGGCAGACAACGTCAGCGAGAATTCTCGGAACAGCCGCCCGACGATGCCACGCATGAACAGGAACGGTATGAAGACCGCGATCATCGATGCGGTGAGAGAGACAATCGTGAACCCAATCTGGCGCGCGCCCTTGTAGGCGGCCTGGAGTGGTGTTTCGCCGTCTTCAATGTGGCGCACGATGTTTTCGATCATGACGATGGCGTCGTCGACCAGGAATCCGGTTGCGACGGTCAACGCCATCAGAGAGAGATTGTCGAGGCTGAACTTGGCAAGATGCATGACGCCAAAAGTGCCGACGATCGACAACGGCATGGCGATACTCGGAATTACCGTCGCCCAGAATCGTCGAAGGAAAAGGAAGATGACAAGGACGACGAGCGCGATGGTGAGAACCAGCGTGAGCTCGACTTCGGCGATGCTCGCCCGGATCATTTCGGTGCGGTCGGACAATATGGCGAGCCGGACATCGGGCGGCAGCCCCGCGCGCAGCCTCGGCAGCAGTTCGCGAACGCGGTCGACGGTCTGGATGATGTTCGCACCAGGCTGGCGCTGAATGTCGAGAAGCACGGCCGGGCGCCCGTTGAACCAGGCTCCCACCTTGGTGTTCTCGGGTCCCGAGACAGCGGTTCCAACGTCGCGAACCCTGACCGGGGCGCCATCGCGGTAGGCCAGGATCACGTTGGCATAAGCCTCAGGCGCCAGGATCTGGTCGTTCGCTCCAATCATGAACGCCTGGTGCGGTCCGTCGAAGCTGCCCTTCGGCTGCGCGACGTTGGCCCGCGCCAGCGCCGCACGCACCTCTTCCAGGCTGAGCCGGTAGGCCGCGAGCTGGACGGGGTTGACCTGGACACGGATGGCCGGCCTCTGGCCGCCCTGCAGCGTGACGGCGCCGACGCCGCTCACCTCGCTGAGCTTCTGCGCCAGCACGGTATCCGCGACGTCGTTCACCTTGGTGATCGGCAGCGAGTCCGAGGTGAGCGCCAGGATGAGGATCGGTTGATCGGCCGGGTTGACCTTCTTGTAGATCGGCGGGTAGGGCAGATTGGCGGGCAGAAAAGCCCCTGCGGCATTGATCGAGGCCTGTACATCCTGGCCAACCGAATCGATGTCCCGCTCCAGGCTGAACTGCATCGTGATTACGCTGATCCCGAACGAACTCGTCGAGGTCATCAGCGTCAGCCCGGCGATCTGCCCAAGCTGCTGCTCCAACGGCGTCGTGACCAGCGGGGCCATGGTGTCCGGCCCGGCTCCGGGCAGCTGCGTGACGACCTGGATGGTTGGAAAATCGACCTCGGGCAGCGACGAGACCGGGAGCAGGCGAAAACCTAGCCAGCCGACCAAGAGGACGGCGATACTGAGCAGCGATGTCGCTATCGGTCGGGCAATGAATGGTGCCGAGACGCTCATCTCCGATTTCCACGGCGGTTGCCGGACTCGTCTCCCTTCGCGGCATCGTCTGATGTTTCACTGCGCGAGGGCACCGCCGGAGCGGCCCTGCTGGACTCGCCTAACCCAACGCTGACCGGCGCCTCCAACTTCCCTCCGCCGGTCTCCTCGGTTGGAATGACGGTCGCACCCGGCCGAAGCTGCTCCTGACTGTTGATCACGACCTTCTCGCCCACCTCCAAACCGGATTCCACCAGTGCGGTCGGGCCCGCCACCTGTCCGACCCGGATCGGGCGAAGCTCAGCCTTGTCGTCCGGACCGACGATATAAGCAAAGGTCCCGCCGTCATTGCGCTGGACTGCGGTGGTCGGGATCACCGTGCCATCGCGCCTGGTATCGAGCTGGACTTGGGCGTTGACGAATTGACCGGGCCAGAGCCGGCGGTTCGGGTTGGCGAAGGTCGCTTTCAGGCGGATCGTTCCGGTCTGCGCATCGATGCGGTTATCGACGACCGCGAGATCGCCCTCTTCGAGAACCGTCTTGCCGTCGGCGTCGACGGCCGTCACCCGGACCTTGCTCTTCGCCAGCGCGTCATTGATTGCGGTGAGGTTCTGCTGAGGCAGTGAAAACGCCACGGAAATCGGCTGAAGCTGAGCTATCACCACGATGCCGGTCGCCTCCGCCGCGCGGACCATATTGCCCTCGTCGACCAGCCGGACACCGACGCGGCCGGTGATCGGGGCCCTGATCGTCGTGTAGTCAAGCTCGAGCGCGGCCGAGTCGACACTGGCCTGATCGGTCTCCAAGGACGCCTCCAGTTGCCGGACCAGCGCCTTTTGGGTGTCGACGCTTTGCTGTGTGGCGAATTCGCCGAGCTTGACGTAGCGTTCCAGATCCAGCCTGACGTTGGCGAGATGCGCTTCGTCCTTGGCCTTCATCCCCTGCGCCTGGCTCAGCCGCGCCTGGTAGGGACGCGGATCGATCTGCGCCAGCGCGTCACCGGCCTTGACGTCCTGTCCTTCCTTGAAGATCACCTTGTCGAGCTGCCCCTCGACCCGGGCGCGAACGGTGACGGTATTGTAGGCCTGAACAGTTCCGATACCGTCCACATGAATCGGAACGTCCTGACGGCTCACCGATGCCGTGGTCACCACGACGGGCCCGCCCAGCCGGTGCCGGCCTCGTCGACCGCCACCTCCGCCGCCGCGGCCGGTCCCCGAGCCACGCGCCTCTTCGGAAGCCGTCATCGTTGCCCCCGATTGGGAATCGAAATACCACCAACCGGCCGCGCCGAAGAGGAGAAGGACAAGCGTAACCCAGATCCATTTTGCCATCGGAGAACCGATTATCTATCTAGCTCGCACCGTCGGTCATGACGGCATCCCCGTCCTGCAACCCCTGCTGACCCGCAAGCACCGCGTCGCCCTGCACCACGCCACTCACGATCTCAATCTCGGGTCCGTCGCTGAAGCCGACTTTCACCGGCACCTTCTTGGCCTTGGCGTTGACTGCGATGAACACGAATGTGCTGGTCTTCTCCTTCACCAGGGCGGATGCCGACAGCAGAAGCGCGTCGTGCCTCTGCTCGATGTCGATCCGCGCGCTCATCAGCATACCGGGACGCAGCTCCAGCTTTGGATTGGGCATCTGAACTTCAGTCAGCATGGTTTTGGTGTGCCGGTCCAACGCCTGATAAAAACGGGTCACCGTGCCCTCGAAGCGCTTGCCCGGCAGGTCGTCGGTCGTCATTATTACGTTTTGCCCGATGGTGATGTGTGGCACTTCGGTCTCGGGAACCGGGATCTGGATGCGCAGCGTCGCAAAATCGGTAAGGTTCACGATCGCCGCCGCCTCGGGCGTGTCGGCGGCGTTCGGCGCCGGGATGAACGCGCCCGGATCGACGTAGCGCTTGGTCACGACACCATCGAACGGCGCGCTGATGCGCGCGTAATTCAGCATCGTCTCGGTATTCTTGACGTTGGCCTTGGCGACATTCAGTTTGGCGCGGGCCACCGCGAGATTTTTGTCGGTATTATCACCGCTCTGGCCCGCCTTCGACGCGGCAGCTTCAATCTGCAGCAGCGTAGCCGCCGCCAGATCGAGTTCGGCGGCGTATTTGACCTTCTCGACCTGCAACTCCGGAACGTCGATATTGGCGATCAAGTCGCCTTTCTTGACTGCATCGCCCTTATCGACGGTGAGCGTATCCAGATATCCGGCGACCTTGGTAAACAGGGTCACTTGATACAACGGATGGACCTCGGCCGGCAGCGTCAGGTAGCGATGCGCCTCTCCCCTGTGAGGGTGGACGATCTTCACCTGGCGCGGCGCCGGTGTGGGGTTCGCGGCGGCGGGCCCTGACACCGATTGTTCGCAACCGGACAGGAACGTCGACATGCACAGAATAGCCGCGAGCGGCACGGGGGACAATTCCTTCATATGACCTCACGGCTTGAGATGGCTGGTTCGTAATACGGGCTGCGATCGTCGAGGGGATGAAGCGATCCGGACCGACGATGGGCCCGCTGCTGTGAAAGCGCGAAAATGAACGGCAGCACAACGAGGGTCGCGAGCGTGGCGAAGATGAGCCCGCCGACCACCGCGCGGCCGAGCGGCGCCATTTGGCCGCCCCCCTCGCCCAGGCCGAGCGCCATCGGCGTCATGCCGGCTATCATCGCCACGCTGGTCATCAGGATCGGACGCAGCCGGCTTCGCGCGCCTTCCAACGCGGCCTCGGCCGCGCTGGCGCCGGCGCGGCGCGCATTCTCGGCAAAGGTCACAAGCAGGATGGCGTTCGCCTCGCCGATGCCGATCGCCATGATGGCGCCGATGAACGACTGGATATTGAGCGTGGACCCGGTGAGCCAGAGCGCCACGATGACCCCGGCCAGCACCGCGGGAACCGTCGACACGGTGATCAATGCGAGCCTCACCGACTGGTAATAGGCGGTCAGCAGCAGGAAGATCGCAACCACGGCAAGCACCATGCCGCGTCCCAGCCCCTGCATCATTTCCTGCATCGGCACCGCCTCGCCGCGCACAGCCACCGAGACCTTCGGCGGCGGAGGGCCAAGACCGGCCAGCGCATTCGAGACCAGCCGTGAGGCCGAGCCGAGATCGCCGGTGCCAAGATTGGCTTTGACCGTAATCAGCCGCTGCATGTTGTAGCGATCGTATTCGGACATCGCGGTGCCTTCGCTAATTTGGGCGACGTTGCGGAGCAGAACGTCCTTCTCCTCCGGGTGCATCTTCTTCAGCTTGGGGGCCTTCTTGTCCTTTTCGGCCTTGTCCATTTCCTTTTGCTTGTGTTCGAGAACCGACAGGTTGCCGACGTCGTCGAGCGAGGTCATCAGCTGTTGCGGGATCTCCACCTGCACCTGATAGGCGACGCCGCTGTTGGGATCGGCCCAGTAATTGGGGACGACGAAACGGCTGGACCATGTCGCCGGGATGAGCGCGCGGGACACCTGGTGGATATCCACGCCCAGGATCCCGGCGCGCTCGCGATCCACCGCAACGTCGACCGTTGGATAGTCCAGCGACTGACCGAACTGAACGTCGCGCAGTTGGCCGATCAAGCTCAGTCGATCCTTCACCTTCTCCGCAAAGCCGCGGATCTCGGCGAGGTCCGAGCCGCTGACCGCCACTTCGATCGGCGTCGAGGCCCCGAGGCTCATGACCCGGCTCACGATGTCGCCCGGTTCAAATGAAAAGCTCGCCGTCGGGATCTCGGCGGCAAAATCCTTGCGGAGACGCTCCTCCAGGTCCCGCATGCGCACGCCGGCGCCTTTTCGCAGCTGGACCTGGAGGACGCCCTCTTCGGGGCCGCCGTTCCACAGATGCACGAAATTGGTCGGGAAGTTCGATCCGTGGACCCCGAGCAGGCCGAGGGAGATCAGGACGTTGTCCGCTCCGGCGTCTCGCTTGATGATGTCGAGGGCATGCAGCGCGACCTTTTCGGTGCCGTCGATGTGGGTGCCGGCGGTCGCGCGCAACCGTACCTGCATCTGCCCCGCATCGACCCGCGGGAAGATCTCGGTGCCGAGACGGCTGCCGACCAGGACAATCACGACCACCGACGCGACCAGGTAACCCGCGATCAGCAACTTGGCCGGCGCCAGCGAATTCAAGCGTCGCGCGTAGGCTTCCTGAAGACCCCTGAAGCGCTCGGTGCCGGGAGTGGGGTTCTCGTGACCGCGCAGCAGCCAGACCGCAAGGATCGGGACCAGCGTGCTTGACAGCAGGTACGAGCCGATCATGGCGAAGCCGACGGCCAGCGCAAGCGGCGTGAACATCGCGCGGGCGGCTCCGACCATGAACAGCGCGGGGGTGAACATCGCCACGATGCACAGCATCGCCAAGAGCCGCGGCCCCACCGTTTCCACGGTGGCGTCATAGGCCGCCTGGGCAAGACCCTTGCCGCGCGTGAGATGCACGTGAATGTTCTCCAGGCCGACGGTGGCCTCATCGACCAGGATGCCGACCGCCAACGCCAGACCGCCGAGCGTCATGATGTTGACCGTCTGGCCGCTGAGCCAGAGTGCGAAGATGCCGGCCATCAGCGAAAGCGGGATATTGACGACCACGATTAAGGCGCTGCGCGCGTCGCGCAGGAACAGCAGGATCATCAAGCCGGTCAGCGCCGCGCCAAGGATACCTTCCAGCGTCAAGGCGGAGAGCGCGTGGCTGACATAGGGGGATTGGTCGAATTCGTAGCTGACCCTCACGTCGCTCGGAAGCACGGTCTGGAATTTGGCGATGTTGCGCTTGACCTCGTCGACCACGAACAACGTCGAGGCGTCGGCGCGTTTGGTGACGGGGATGTAGACGGTGCGCCGTCCATCGACGAGCGCGTAGCTCGTCACGATGTCGGCGCCGTCCTGCACGTCCGCCACGTCGCGCACGAAGACCGTCGGCAAGGCGCCGGGATGTATCGGCACCGCGTTGAGGTCCTTGACGTTCGCCGCGACGGCGTTGAGCGGGACCATTGGGTACATGCCGGCCAGCATCATGTTGCCCGACGGACTGACCAGGTTGGCTTTGGTGATCGCGTCGACGACGTCGTCGGGCGACATCTGATAGGACTTGAGCCGTTCGGGCTTCAGCTTGACGACGATGGTCCTGGCGCTGCCGCCGAACGGTGGCGGAGCGGAGACCCCTGGCAGCGTCGCGAACAGCGGGCGAACCAGGTTCAACGCCGCGTCCTGGATCTCGTTGACGGACCTCGTCTCGCTGGAAAAGACCAGGTTGCCGACGGGAACGCTGCCGGCATCGAAGCGCATGATGAACGGCGGCAAGGTGCCGTTGGGCATGAAGGCCTTGGCGGCGTTCACGTAGGCGACCGTCTCCGCCATCGCCTGCGACATGTTGGTGCCGGGATGAAACTGCAGCTTGATGATCGCTGCGCCCTGGATGGACTTCGATTCGACGTGCTCGATGCCCGCCATGTAAAGGAAGTGGTACTCGTAATAATACGTCAGATAGCCTTCCATCTGCGCCGGATCCATGCCGCCGAACGGTTGCGCGACATAGATCGTCGGAACGTTCAGCGTCGGAAACACGTCCTTCGGCATTTGTTGCCAGGCCAGCAGCGACAGCAATGCCACCGCAACCACCGTCACGACGATGGTGAATGGTCTGATCAGGGCGAATGCCACGAGGTTCATCGACGCACCATTGGCGAAGGGGTTCGGTTCATACGGATTTCGGAGCTACGCCGCCGCCTCCTTGAAGATAAAGCGATGCCGAACGGCGATGGGCTCGGCCTTGGACCAGCGCAAATACGAAGGGCAGCACAATGAGTGTCGCCAGCGTTGCGAAGGCGAGCCCGCCGACCACTGCGCGTGCCAGCGGCGCCATTTCGCCACTGCCCTCACCCCAGCCAAAAGCAACCGGCAGCATGCCGGCGATCATCGCAATACTGGTCATCAGGATCGGCCGCAGCCGGCCCCTCGCTCCCTCGAGCGCCGCCTCGATAGCGGTCGCACCTGTTCGGCGCGATGTCTCGGCGAAGCTGACCAGCAGGATGGCGTTCGCCTCGCCGACCCCGACCGCCATGATCGCGCCGATGACTGACTGGACGTTCAGCGTCGTGCCGGTCAATGCCAACGCCAGCGCTACTCCGGCGAGAACCGCCGGAACGGTCGACAACGTGATCAGCGCGAGCCTGATCGACTGGAAATAAGCGGTGAGCAAAAGCAAGATCGCGATCACCGCCAGCGCCATGCCGCGCCCAAAGGCCTCCAGCATCTCGCCCATCGGCACCACCGCGCCGCGCACAGTCACCGAAACCTTCGCCGGCGGCGGGCCGAGACCAGCGAGGGCACGCGACACCAACCGCGAGGCTGAGCCGATGTCCTCGCCGGGCGCAAGGCCGGCCTGGACCATGATGAAACGCTGGCCGTTGTAGCGGTCATATTCCCGGGGCGCGGTCCCTTCACTGATCCGCGCGACGTTGCGCAACAAGACCGATTCGCCGTTCTCTTGCTTAATTGTGAGATTGCCGACCTCGTCGAGCGAGGTCATGAGTTGCTGCGGGATCTGAACCTGCACCTGATAGGTGATGCCGGTTTCCGGGTCGGCCCAGTAGTTGGGCACGACGAACCGGCTCGACGATGTGGCCGGCACCAGCGCGCGCGAGGCCTGCCGCATGTCGACGCCCAGGATTCCGGCCCGTTCGCGGTCGATCGCAACGTTCACAGTCGGGTAGTCGAGCGGCGCGCCGAAGCGGACGTCGCGCAGTTGCGGGATTTCCGCCAGCCGCGCCCGGACCGTCTCGGCGAAGGCCCGGTTGCTGGCGAGCACCGGCCCGCCGATCGAGACCTCGATCGGCGCGGACGCGCCGAGACTCATCACCCGGGAGATCAGATCGGCGGGTTCGAACGAAAAACCGGCGTTCGGAATCTGGGAAGCAAATTCCCTGCGCAGGCGTTCCTCAAGCGCTCCGGTCAGCGTCGTGCCCGGCCTCAACTGCACCTGCAGCACCGCATCTTCGGTACCACCGTTCCATAAATAAAGCAGGTTGATCGGATAGGCAGAGCCGTGCACGCCGACTAATCCGAGTGAGGTCCCGACATTATCGGTCCCGACCTCGTTCCGGATCACTTCCAGCGCGCGGCGCGCCAGAGCTTCGGTGCCGTCGATGTCGGTGCCGGCAGGCGCACGCAGGCGTACGTGCATCTGCCCGGCATCCACGCGCGGAAAAATTTCCGTTCCGAGCCGACCGCCGACGAGAACGACGACAGCGAGGGTTATCGCCGAATAGGCCAGGACAAGTGGCCCGCGTCGCGGGACCAATCGCTGCAGCGTTTCGGCATAGCGGGTTCGAAGCCTGGCGAACGGGCTGCCATCGACGTGGGCGGTGCAGCTCCGCAGCAGCCAGACCGCGAGCACCGGCACCAGGCTGGTCGACAGAAGATAAGAGGCCGCCATGGCAAATGCGACGGCAATCGCCAGCGGTAGGAACATCGCCCGGACGGCCCCTGTCATCAACAGGGCCGGAGTGAACATCGCGACGACGCAAAGCATGGAGAGCAGTTGCGGCCCGGCAGTTTCGAGCGTCGCGTCGTAGACGGCCCGGGCGATGCCCTTGCCTGTCGCTCTGTGGACGTGGATGTTTTCCACACAGACGGTCCCCTGGTCGACGAGGATGCCGACGGCCAGGGCCAAGCCGCCCAGCGTCATGATGTTGAGGGTCTGGCCGGTGAGCCAAAGCGCGAGAATGGCGGCGAGCAGCGCGAGAGGCACGGTGAGGATCACGATCAAGGCGCTGCGCGCGCTGCGCAGGAACAGGAACACCATGAGCCCGGCCAACAAAGCCCCGATCACGCCCTCGATGGGCAGCCCAGCCAGGGCGCGGGTGACATAGGGCGATTGGTCGAGCTCGTAGCTGACCGTCACGCCAGACGGAAGGACGCCCTGGAAACGCGGCAGACTGTCCTTGACAAGTGTTGCGACATCGAGCGACGAGGCGTCTGCCCGCTTCGTCACGGGCACGTAGACGGCCCGCTTGCCATCGACGAGCGCGTAACTCGTCACGATGTCCGAACTGTCGACGACCTCCGCCACGTCGCGGACGAATACGGCGGGGAGTTTGCCGTTCTTGATGGGTACGGCTTCGAGGGCTTTGACGTCGCCCGCGACTGAATTGACGGGCACCAGCGGATAGCTGCCGCCGATCATCGCGTTCCCCGACGGGCTCACGACGTTGGTAGCACTGATTGCGGCAACGACGTCTTCAGGACTCATATGATAGGAGCGCAGCCGCTCCGGCTTCAAGTTGACCACGACGCTGCGCGCGTTGCCGCCGAACGGAGGCGGAGCAGATACGCCCGGCAGGGTCGCGAACAGCGGTCGCACGAGGTTCAACGCAGCGTCCTGCAACACCTCGATCGAGCGGGTCTCGCTGGAGAACACCAGATGTCCCACCGGAACGCTGCCCGGGTCGAAGCGCGTGATGAACGGCGGCAAGGTGCCGGGCGGCATGAACGCCCGTGCGCGGTTCACATAGGCGACAGTCTCCGCCATCGCCTGCGACATATCCGTGCCGGGATGGAACTGCAGTTTCAGCAGAGCCGCGCCCTGGATAGACTTCGACTCGACGTGCTGGATTCCGGTTATATAGAGGAAATGATATTCGAAATAGAACGCGAGGTAGCCCTCCATCTGAGCCGGGTCCATGCCTCCGTAGGCCTGCGCAACGTAGATTGTCGGGACGTTCAGGTTCGGAAGCACGTCTCTGGGCATCCGCTGCAGCCCCAGAGTTGAGGCCAGCGCAACCGCTAGTATCGCGACTACAACGGTCAGAGGTCGGCGCAGCGATGGCCCGGCCAGGTTCATAAACCTCTCCCCTCAGAGGTTAAACTATGGTGCGAGGCTGAAAACCTTGTGATGAAGCTGATGATTCAATTTGAAGATTCGATTCGACGCAAGTCCGACTTGAGCTAGGCGCCGTACGGATTATTTTTGCAAGCTACCAGGGGCCTGTCCTCAATTAAGCCAGATGATAGCAGCCACGAGGTGGATTGCGGCGAGGAAGTTGCGGCGGTTTTATCGTAGCAGGTGGCGATGGCGCGGTATTACTTGAGATTGCAGAAGAAATTCTCGCTGAGGGGCGCGCTTTGTAGGCGTCTTTGTCGAAATCGCGTTGAAGCCGACCTAGGCGAGAAGCAAGAGGCTCGCAGGAAGATCTCTGACGCTATGGATGTATGAAAAGTAACTTGCATCATGCACCCCGAAGAGAAGAAGGTTCCCTTTGCGGCCTCTGCCAGCATCAGATTGTCCAGCGTCTGATCCGACAACGCTCGACGGTGGCGAGGGTTCGCGATCTCCAGCTCTTTGATCGAATGAAGCTGCGTGAGTTCATCGCAGCTCTCAGCGGCCTAGCCATGTGGCCACCCCCGACGAGTGCTCAGCACCGACGTGCGCACGCTACAATAGGATTTTCAATTCCAACCTCGCGGTCGGTTCCCGACCAAAATGTCGTGGCTTTTGTGCAGCGGCTCCGCGAACATGGATGGATCGAAATCCGAATCGTTGAGATCGAGTACCGTTGGGCTGGCGGAGAGACAGAACGGTTTGCGGAGATTGCTGTCGAGTCAATTAAACTTAAAGTTGATAATTACTATCTGGGGAACCCCGACCGCACTCGCTGTAATGCTTCTCGCCTCGCCGATGAGGTGATCGAGTGAGGCAACGTGAGTTCGTCGGCCTCGAGGCCGCGCGGCAGCGTCGCCGGTTACGGCGCGGGCGCACGGCCCGGACCAAATGCGCAGGAAAAGCCCGGCTTCAGGTATATTCAATCAGCCGGCTCTATCTCTTGAGATCGGGCAAGCCGATCCCAGTGCTGTCGCTGTTCGTCTCGGCATTGCGCATACTCGCCAGGCAGTCGGTGAGGCTCCGCATTCGCAACAAGCAGAGCGCGTCGCGTCTGATGGAGGTGGAAGCATGGCTGCGCGAATAGCGCTGCCGCCACTCGCGATCAGCAAGGACGCAATCGAGAAGCTCGAATGGTATGCTTTGCGGCGGAAAATCGAAGTGTTCCACAAAATCCTCAAGTCGGGGTGCAGAGCTGAGGGACTCGAAGCTCAGGACCGCTCAACGCCTTGCCAATTTGCTTTCCGTCTTTTGCGTTGGCGGGTCTTCTGGATGACCATGCTCAACCCTTCCGCTCCAGATGCGCCGCCGGATTTCGCGCTCACCGAAGCCGAAATTGTTCTGCTTGATCGACTCCTCGGTGAAAGAGAACAAAAGCCTCTTCCGCGAAAAATACTATCCCACTACTTGACCAAAATCGCCCGGCTTGGTGCCTATCTCGCTCGCACCAGCGATCCTCCGCCCGGAAACACCGTCATCTGGCGCGGGCTGTCGCGTCTCACCGATATCGAATTAGGCGCTACCATCGGGGCAACAATTATGGGTAATTGAAAGCCTCACCGGAGGCATACGATCCAGCTCGGCAATGCGGCAGTCAATCTCGCTGATCACGCGCTTCGAGAACGGCCCGAGGTGCATGTACAGCGCCATCAGCATCACGATGTAACGCAGCGCGCCTGGATTGGTCTTGGCGACCTCGACGAAGGCCTTCCAGAACGGCTCGCGAACCTCCGGCAGTGCCCGCATGATCTTGTGTACGCTGTCGATGCCGCCAAGCCTCTTGCGTATGTCGCCATCCGGCAGGTCGCGGCGCCGATCGGACCGGTCAAGCATGACGGCGAGCCGCGACAGCCGTCCTGCATATGCCGTCGGGCTGAACACGTGCTCGAGCACGGCCTTGTAATCCACAAGGATGTCACGAAGCGGACGCTTGGTGTCGAAATTGCAGCCGAGCGTGCATTGGTCGCCCGCCTGCTCGACCTTCATGAGATCATGGCCTTTGTGCAGGCGGCCTTCCTTGGCTAGCCGCCGCGTCAGCTGTGTGCCAGGCAGCGCATAGAGCAGCCCAATCATGCAGACTGGAATGTTCGCCTCCTCGATGAAGTCGATCATCGCCTGTCCCATCGAAACTTTCTCGGTATCGAACCCGACGATGAAGCCCGCGGTGACGAACATGCCGTAGCCGTAGATTCTATGAATGCATTCGGCGATGTTGCGCCTGGTGTTCTGCTTTTTCTTCATCTGCACGAGGGTTTCCGGATCCGGGCTCTCAATGCCGACGAAAATCCCGAAGAAGTTCGCGTCCTTCATTGCCTGCAACAGCTCGCTGTCGTCCGCGATATTGATCGAGGCTTCGGTCGAGAACTCGAATGGATAGTCGCGCTCTTCCAGCCAGGTCTTGAGCCGCGGCAATAAGGTGCGGAGGTTTTTCTTGTTGCCGATAAAATTGTCGTCAACGAAATCGACGTGCCCGCGATAACCGTGGTCGTAGAGCGCTTGCAGCTCAGCTAGAATCTGATCGTTGGTCTTGGTGCGCGGCACGCGACCATACAGCTCGATAATATCGCAGAACTCGCAGGTGAACGGGCAGCCCCGCGAATATTGCACGCCAATGAAGAGATAGTGATCGAACTTGATCAGATCGTAGCGGGGCATCGGGCTAAGCGTGACGTCGATCTTGAATTTCTCGGCGATGAACACGCCCTTGCGCTCGCCGCGTTCCCAGGCAGCGATGAAGTGCTCGATGATTTGCTCGGCCTCGCCGATCACCTGGAAGTCCGCGCCCGCGTAAAGATGCGGGCTGGAGGAGACGTCAGGACCACCGACACATACTGGCTTGCCGTGCAGGTGAGCGAGATCGATCAGGTAGATGAAATCAGGCTGCTGATTGAGCATGCCGCCGATCATTATCAGATCGGCCCAGTGGAGATCCGCGTCCGTCAAAGGCTCGGTGTTACGGTTGACGAGACGGACGTCCCAATGCTTCGGCAGCATGGCGGCGACAGTAATCAGGCCGAGTGGCGCTGCCGGATACCTCGCGCCGACGAGTTCGCAGGCTTCCGTATAGTTCCAGAACGAGTTCGGAACGAACTTCGGATAGATCATTAAGACGCGGCAAGGGATCGTCATGTTGCTCCGGCCCCGACCTTGAGGGTCACAAATGCCACGCAGTGCGTCGGGGCTCAAGGGTTCGATTCACTCGTCGTTACAGGCGTTAAGTGCTGAAATGGTGGAAGGATCTTTCGTATAGAGCCTCCTGCGTCGCTTATTGGCCCTTCTTGGATCGGGGGGCCCCCCTGAGTGTGTCACTGTCGCTCTATGCGTCGCAGCGTGGAAGGTGTCGAAAGTCATCTCCTCGTCGCCGGACAAAGCCACCGAGAACCTGCATCGCGCTGATTTGACCAAGCTGGAAAGTGACGAGCAAATCGCCGAGTGGGTTAAGATCACGGATCGAATTTCGGCGCAAATTGCGACGAAAATGGAGCGCGGAAGAACTTGGCATTGACGGCGTCGATGCCTTCGCCACGCGACTGCCCCGCATCATGTACGAGGCGAACTTCGCTCGAATGCGCTGTGGCCCACTACCAGGACGGTCCAAACCCAAAGCCGAACGTGACCGACGGACCGTAATAGGGCCGGTAGTAGTAGGAGCCCGGCTCGTCATAGTAAGGCCGCGCGTAGTAGCTGGGATAATAGGGCCGATAGTAACGCCGATAGCCATAGCGGTAGTGGCGCCGGTAGCGCCGGCGCGCGCTGAAATCGGTGGCCTTGCCCGACTGCGCCTGTTGCGCGGCCGCTTGCGGCATCGCCGCAGCAGTCCCCGCCGATGCCGATCCCGCAACCGCGAAAGCGCCAGCGACCAGAACAGCGCCGATCCATGCCTTCATGACAAAACTCCTTGTGAGAATGGGCGATCGATAACGCATAGCAATCGTGCCGGTTTCAAGGCCGGAAGGAAATCTACGGAATCATGGAGCGTGCCCGACGTCACCCGCCAGCAAAGATTGCCTTCGCTAAGATGCGACGTGCGTGGGGCTGATCTATCGCGCCGAGCGGTTTCGCGGCGTTCGGGCGCGACCGTCATGTCGGAGGCCGAAAAACGCGGTTGAGGAGGTATTTATAGCCCATGCGGCAATCGACGTGGCGCGTATCCGTCTGGATCAGGTCGCTCAGAATCAGGCGACTGTAGTAGCCATTGTCAGTGCGCCTAACGTTTCGGACATGCTGCGCTTGCACCTGCTTACGGCAGCCCTGGGCAGCCTTGATAGCGTCACTTGGGCAGGGTGTTCTTTTAAAGCAAAGGGTTGTTGAGTTCGACGCCGAGAATCATGTCAAGGGGTGGAACACGTGGGGAACCTTGCGATCTTCAATCCACCTCCGCCGCCAGCAGCAAAGCTAATCGCCAAGTAGCAAGGTTGGCCGGCCTCTCTTGCTTGCCGTTGCAAGCCGAAGCGCGGCTGTCTTGGCCGGCAAAGCTGAAAGATATCGTGCCGAGATGTATCGGTGGCTCGGCGAAGGGATCGCCTCTTTGTGGCACTGAGGCTGAAGCGGCGGATAAGTCAAGCGCGGTTGCGGCGATCGCTAACCCCTGACGATGTCTCGCTCATCGTTCCGGCGGCCTGATGAATCACCTCCGCCGCTTCCTTCCAGCTACGCAGGCAGACCCGGAGACTGTCAGCAAGGAGATGCCATGACGCGTCGCTTGGATACTCCGACCTGATGGCGTCAATGGCCTGCTCCGCTTCATCCGCGTTCCGGCGTATCGATGCGAGCAGCGCGTCGCGATCGGATGCGAGTCGCGAGAAGTCGGCGTTCCTGCTTTGGAACCGTCTGAGCGCTACCTCGATTATCGCCTGGGGCATCACGAGGAGATCCGCATGCCCGCTCATTATGCGGCCCTCACGTCTTGGAGCAATCTCCGAGCTTTCATCTGCAGGGGATGCACCTGCATTGATTCGAATCGCAGACCGCACAGGACCGAGCGGTCGTGGTCGCCGGGGCCGAAGATGCGGATTTGACGGGAGGCGTTGAGCGTTGACATTGCGAACCTCTTTCGGAAGGCGTGACCGGTTGTTGAATACGCAGAGGCGAACCGGACCTCGCAAGACGCGGTCGAAGTCACGCGATAATCCCACTACTCGGCAGCTTAACGCGGATTTAATTGGGCTGATTGGTCGGCCGCTGCTTCAAGATATTGCTGCGCGCACTGTCTATGCGTTGCTGAATCTGTCCTTCGATGAAAGGCCGGGGTGGTTAGCCTTCAAGAGCGGGGCGGGTTCGAGCATCCTTGGCGCGTGCGGCAAATGCTCGCGCCCCTCGCCGGACAGCGCGACGGCGTGTTCTTTTTCTTCCCGACGGCAGGCAGCCTGGTCTTCCATCAGAGCCGAGAAAGCTTCGCCAGCTCGGCTTCGAAAGCCGTGGCGGCAGAGGGGATGGCCTGCCGATCGATGGACTTCTTGGCTAACCATGAATTTTGCGGCGTGGTGATCAAGCGGCCTGTTCTGGCCGAACGGCTGTCAGTTCTGCTCGGCCGTCCGGTCGTCGAGAAGCCCATCTTCCAGCAGTTGATCGACATGGCATCGGGCGGCGCGGCCGCGCTAAAGGCTCTTGTGATGTGCATCACGAGCCCGGAATTCGGTGCGCAGCTCAACCGAGCAACGCTGACTGCCGAGCGGGTGCGCGAGACACTCGTCGACCCGGTGCTCGAGACGTGGCCGAACAGCTATTCGGGAGTGCTGCACCGGCCGCCGCAAATGATTTCGCCGCGTCACGTGAAGCTCGCGGTTGATTTCATCCACGAGCATGCGAAAGCGCTTCCGAGCGGGGACGGAGCTCGCCGCCTTGTCGGGCATCAGCCTTCGCTCGCTCCAGGCTGGCTTTCGACGGTTCGTCGGTGTCTCTATCGCGGCCTATCAGCGGCAAAATTCGCTTGGAGCAGGCGCGCGCAGATCTCTTGCGCGATCCGGCCGCTTCGGTGGAGGACATTGCCTGCGCTGGGGCTTCACGAATGCCGGACGATTCAGCAGATACGTCAGAGCGGCCTACGGCATCCTGCCAACCGAACTGATCCGCGGAAAGCCGTAACGCAACGAAGAAGGATCGGCGCGATCATAGCATTTTGCCGCGCTACGCGTTCAGTCTGGACGTTGCGTGAGGAATCGATCGCGCGCTCATGCCAACTTGCGCTAGCTGCGTGGCGGGGTGTCGGCTGCGGCGGTCCTGACCGCCGTGGATTGAACCGGTTTTTGCGGCCTGGAGTGCGGCGCTTGCCGTGGCGACATGATAGCGATCACGACCGGTCCGTTTGGCGTGGTAGAGCGCCTCATCGGCCAGCTTCAGGGTTTGCTCCAGCGTGGAGTCGGGTCGGTGCTGGGCGACGCCGATGCTGATTGTGAGGCTGATTCTGTGCCCGGCGATGACCTCACCCGACCGTCGCATCGCCGCGCAAAGATTGTCTGCGACGCGACCCGCCTCAAGGCTCGTCATCTCAGGTAGGAACACGCCGAACTCCTCGCCGCCGAGTCGCCCTACGAGGGCGTGATTGGGGGCGAACGTTTTTAGAACCTCAGAAAGGCACTTGAGGGCCTCGTCACCGACATCATGTCCGTATGTATCATTGATCGACTTGAAGTGGTCGGCATCGATCATCAGAAATGAGCCGCCCTTTGCGAGTATCTCCCGCATTTGGCCGAGCAGGTAGACACGCGACAGCACGCCGGTTAGCGCATCGTAACGGACATAGTTGTCGAGTCGATCAATTGTGATCGTGAGGAGCCGGAGGATGCTCAGACCTCCGAGCGCGATCGGCGGTGCGATCAACAGTGGAATGATTGCCGACAGCGAGATGACTCCCCAGTATAACTGACCCGGCAACTTGGGCATGAAGGTGAGCGCCGTCGCAATCGACAGGACGGGAGCCGCGACAGAAAGAGATGTAATGAGTGCCAGCATCACCAAGACGTGGCGGCTGGACTTCAAATGAAAGAATGGGCGCAACTTGTTCATGCAGAACGCGTAGGACAGGCGCGCTTAATATGCCCGTTTCGGCACTCCTTAAAATTGTAGGCAACAAACTCGACCTCATCCATTAGTTGCGCGATCCGTCTGCCAGCGCCGCATAATGTCCAAACTTGTTCAGCAATGAGCAGGTGTGAACCAGCCTGGGAGTTTGCTGTTCGCTGATGCGGGCTTTCGGGTCGGCGGGTGCTCGCGCAGCTATCGCTGCGGCACATCTCATCACCGGCGAATCGGGCATTGAGGCGCGCTCAGCCGGCGTCGGTCTCAATGCACTCACGGAGCATAGCCGGCACAGCCGCCGCACGCTCATGTAGTCCACTTCGCTGGTGAGTTTGCGGTTCTGATTTCGCGCGATTTCGAAGATTTGCGCAACTTATTGAATCTATTGGCGCGCCACGGCCGATGAAGATAAGCACTATTCCTTCGCGGTGGCGCTATGATGCCGTATCCGAACAAGCGTTTCGACCCCATAATCTGCGACGGCTTGCGATCTTGCGCTACGCCTTATGGGCGGCAGTCTTCCCGATTTCGCGGGGTGGTCCGGTTACCCGCCGCGCCGGCTACCGGCCCCATTGCAGAACCTGGTCTCGCCCTCCTTCGCCAACCCGCGGGTCTTGCTCATCGTCTCGATGGCGATCGGGGCCCTGTTCGGCTATGCCTCTAACCAGTTCGCGAAGTTGCTGCCCACAGGACAGCCGACCGGGGCGTCCGCATAACCGAAGCCACGGCGCCGGCTCTTGTCAATTAACTGCTAACCATGGTCAATAAGCGGCTTTGTCCTGGGGGACGGTAAAGAGCAGGAGCTCGCGTGCAGGAATTCACGGAAATGGCCGAATGGCTACTTCACCAAAATGTACACGGCGGTGATCGCGTCGACTCCCTACCTA
The DNA here is from genome assembly GCF_042430365.1 of Bradyrhizobium erythrophlei. GTDB lineage: Bacteria > Pseudomonadota > Alphaproteobacteria > Rhizobiales > Xanthobacteraceae > Bradyrhizobium > Bradyrhizobium erythrophlei. The sequence goes on along the minus strand of NZ_JBHMET010000151.1, from coordinate 12,982 downwards.
ATCCGACTTTTCAGGCCAACGGCCAAAAATTCGTTTCCTTCAGCACCAACAACTACCTATCTATCGCGACCAGTGCCCGTCTGATCAGCGCAGCCAAGCGAGGTCTCGAGACCTACGGCGTGGGAAACTGTGAGTCGCGGCTGCTCGGCGGAAACCTCGCGGTCTACAGCGAACTTGAGCACAAGCTCTCAGCCTGCAAAAAGAAGGATGCGGCTGTCCTGTTCGCAACCGGATACATGGCGAACCTGGGCGTTTTGTCGACGCTCCCGCAAACATCGAAATACGCGCGTATTTACGGATTTACGGGCACGCGTGAATATACCTACGCTTATTTCAGCGACGAACTTAATCATGTTAGCCTGCGCGAGGGCATTCGGATGTCCGGAGCCGCGCGGGCGACATATCGACATCTCGATCTCAACCACCTTGAAGGGCTCCTCAAGAGATCAACCGCGACAACCAAAATCATCGTCACCGATGGAGTCTTCAGCCAGGACGGCGACATTGCGCAGTTGCCTGACCTGCTGCAGCTGGCTGAACGCTATGACGCGACACTTTACGTCGACGACGCTCATGGGACCGGCGTTTTTGGCGAACACGGCGGCGGGATCGCCGAGCATTTCGGCGTGACAAGCGAACGCATGATCTACATGGGTACGCTCAGCAAAGCCTATGGCGGAATTGGCGGCTTCATTGCAACTGAAGCGCATATCGCCGAAATTGTTCGTTTGGCTTGCTCCGCGTATGGATTCTCGTCGACATTACCGCCGGATCAAGCGGTCGCCCTCAGTGAAGCCGTGGACATGGTCGTGGACGAACCCGAACGTCGCGGCCAGTTGTGGGATAATCAGCGTTACTTCGTCGCAAGGATGTCAGAACTGCCGTATCCGCTGGTTTCGACGGAATCGCCAATCGTCCCGATTCTCGTCGGAGATGAGGATGCCGCCGACGCGCTCGCACTGTCGCTTGGCGAAGGGCACATTCACGTCGATTCCGTTCGTTTCCCGGCGGTGCCACTGCGGAAGGCGCGCCTTCGGATTCAGCTTAATGCGGGGCATACCCGTCAGGATATTGATCGACTCATCGATGCATTGCGGGCGCATCACCACAGAGCTGGAGCTGACCTTACTTCAATGAAACGGATGATAAATTTCCAGCGCGAGGAATCTGTAGGAATAGGAAACGCCACACTCTGACAGCAAATCGGATCGCTTGATCGTCGTGGCTGAGGAGCCTTCTGTGGCAACCCTCGTCGAGGGTGGACCGGAAGGAAACATCACGCATGTCGCCTTATCGACGTGAGCAGTCAACCCACTTATCGAAGACGCCGGCTCCAAAGGAGACGTCGGAGCGGTTGCCGCGAAGTTTCACTGATTGCTTGCCCTCGGTTTGTCACTGATTCTGCTCGCCTGAAAAACGATGAATCGCCGATGTTAATCTTGAGAGTAGCGATCAAAGCACCGTCGCCCGTATATTCCGGAATGCGGTCGTGTAACTATAGTTCGAATAGGACTGCAGACCGACGAAAGTCGACTCGCTTGCCGGATGGCGGCCGCGACGCTGGTCCCATGGCGGCGGGAAGTGCACCGTTGCGGGATCCGGTATGGTGTAGAGCGGTGTTGGTGCCGTTGAGTGCTACCTTGATGACGTTATTCTTTACCTCGATGCGGTACTGGTTCCAGCCGAGCACGATCGCATCTTGCGGACTAATGAAATCGCCAGGCGTTGCTGCAGGGAAGATTTCGGTCGGATTAGCCGGATAGCCGACGGCGTAGACGGCACCGGTCCTGTGGATCGGCATGCCGGGTGCCGGCTGACCGGCACCTGCGTTGTCGATCTGGATCTCGAACCCCGTATAAACGGCTGACCATGCAGGATTGGAGAACGCTGTTCCGTCGGTCACGCATGCCAATGGCACCGCCGAACGCCGGGCTTCGGAGGCCATGCTGAAGGCGAGACGCAAAGCCGCAGGCCACCGCATCACGGCCGGTGAGGACAAGGCGTACGATACGGCCGATCACCTCGCCAATCTTCGCGCCATCGGTGTGACGCCGCATGTGACACAGAACCAGGCCGTCACCAAAACCGGCAAGACCCGCACCAGTGCCATCGATGAACGAACGACCCGGCATCAGGGCTATGGCATGTCGCGATCACGCCGGGCGATAGTCGAGTTGCATTTTCGGATGGGGCAAGCAGCACGGGACTATTCGCAAGACCAAACATCGTGGCATCGCTCGCGTCGCCGCCAACTTCCTGCTCAATCTGATCGCCTATAACCTGATCCGCATTCCCAAACTGCTTGCCACTTAGCCCCCCGCATCAGGGGCCAGCCAGCATCTGCCTAGAAAATTACACCCATTTCTGCCGCGCCGTCCCAACAACGACCGGCGAGAATACGAAAACTCTCCATTTCAGGGTTTTTCAGCAGACTGCTAGCGAATCATCAAAGACTATATGATATCTTGATGTCCGTTCCGGCACGGACGTGTTTCGCACTCGATTGAGATCGTTATCGAATTCTCATTTCTCTTGAGCGAATCTTCGACCGAACGGTGAGCCCGCCGCGGCGGCAATTCGGGGGCTTGTGCGTGAAGTTCAGTTCGGCGGGGAAGTCCGTATTTTGCATCGCAGCGAGCGTCGCTCTTTGCTCTGGAGCGGCGGCGCAGCAGATTGACGTCTCGCTGCCTAGCGCAGCTTCCATTGTACAGTTGGATTATGAGACGCTTTTCCAGCGAATGTACAAAAGCCCCGCCAATCTGGACGCCAGCTTCAAATTCGTCGAACAGGCTGTCGTGCGAGGCGACTACGAGGCGGCTATTGGCGCGCTCGAGCGGATGCTGTTTTTCAACCCCAATCTGCCACGGGTAAAGCTCGAGCTTGGCGTATTGTATTTCAATCTCGGTTCTTTTGAATTGGCCCGCAGTTATCTGCAGGAGGCAGTCAAGGGCGCTGACATTGCTGACGACATTCGTGCGCAGGTCAGAGCCTATCTTGCCGAAATCGACCGTCGGCTTTCGCGCTATGAATATAGCGTCTTTCTTCAGGGCGGGATCGGCTACCAGACCAACGCAAATCTCGGTCCGAATGGGTTGTTGGTCCGCGCGTTTGGTCAGGATGCCATTCTCGGCAAGCAATTCGGTAAGCATCCGGACTGGAATTATTTTCAGACCGTTTCAGCGTATTATGCCTATAAGATGAATTTACGCGGCGACGCGATAGAGGTGACTTTCCAGGGACTCAATTCCACTCAAGTCAAGCTTGACCAATTCAATCTTGGCTTGATCGAGGTTACCGTGGGCCAACGTGTGGCGATAGGGCAGGACGCGTCGTTCAAGTATTATGGTATCGGCGACCAGGTCTGGCTTGGTGGCGCGAACTACTTCAACGCGATCGGTGGTGGCCTTTCAGCCCGCACCACAATCGGCAGCCTCGGCATTGTGGAAGCCTATATTGAGGATCGTCATCGGACCTTCTTCAACTCTTTGAATTACCCGATTGCGAGCCAGCAAACGAGCGATCTCATAACGGCGGCAATCACATCCGATCTGGCGTTTGGGCCGCTGCATTGGGCAACGCGCGTCGGGTATGACGAAAGCCGGGCGATTTTCGCCTACAACAGCTACAAGCGCTACTCGATCGACGTTGCAATTCCTTTCGCATTTGAGCTTCAGCTATTCGGGACCCCGCACCAATTCGTGTTCGCGCCGACCGCGGGCTACAGCAGGGCTGACTACGCCGCGCCCCACCCGCTGCTTGATCGAAAGATTGTTCGTCACGACAACGAACAACGTTACGGCTGCATTTTCGATGCGCAGATCGTCGACAATATCGGCGTGCGGACTGAGGTTCAATATTTCAAGATCGACTCGACCTTACCAAACTACACCACCAGTAATTTCTCCGTTGCGCTTGGGCCGACTGTTCGGTTCTGAGGAGCTGGCAATGAATTCCATGACGGAACATCGAATCATCGGGGGGACGTTGGCGTTGTTGGTGCTATGCGGGACCGCATCGGCGCAAGAAGTCGGAAAAGCGGCGGCCGTGAATCCTGCAGCGACCGCCAACTTGCGAACTATCGCAATCGGATCGTCGATTGCGCACAAGGAGCGCATTCAGACGGCAACCGGAGGCTCTGTTCAGCTGCTGTTCCTCGACAAGACAACCATGACCATTGGTCCGAATAGCGACCTTACGATCGACGAATACGTCTTTGACCCGACAGGCAACACCGGGAAAATAGCCGCGACCCTCGGCAAGGGCGCATTGCGCTTCGTCGGCGGCCAAATCAGTCATAATGGCGATGCGGAGATTAGGACGGCGAACGCAGTAATAGGTATTCGCGGCGGCACGGCCTTCATAAGTCCAGAGCACGTTTATACGGGCTACGGACTCGCAACGGTCAATTCCGGGGGAACACGCGTAGCGTTGAGGACGGGAGAATTCACGGAGACAGAGGGCGGCGCAAATCCCCCGACCCCACCCGGACGGCCACCGGCTGGCTTCGTCGCAGCACTAGTTCAAAAATTCCAGAGTTCGGGCAAACAAACCGGCGGAACGACGCGTGGCTTAGCCTCGCCAGCACGGGTCGCGGCCGCCGAGGCGAGAGCAACAGGATCGTCGAAACGGACTGCCGTTGCGGTTGCTCACGAGCATGCAGTCCGCACCATGCACGCCAAGACCTCCACGCGAACCGCCCACGCGTGGTCTTCCACAAGCCATCATAGCTCGATTGTCCATAGCATCGTTCAATCCCTGCACACCTCTTCGCAAACTGCCGCTGTGGTTGGGAGGAAATGAAGCGCCTTCCTCAGGCCGCGCGGTGCCCGACGTTTGGGATAGCGGCGCGGCTTTGTCGCCTGGTGCGCAGCAAGAACGGACGCGCGGTCGGCGCGGCCGCCGCGATGCTGGTATTCCTGACGTTGCTGCGCGCATACGATCCATGGATCATCAATGAATTGAAAGAGCGCACGTTCGATACCTACCAGCGGCTGCAGCCACGGCCGTATACCGAATTGCCGGTGCGAATCGTGGATATCGATGAGGCTTCGATTGCCGCATACGGTCAGTGGCCCTGGCCGCGGACGCGGCTGGCAGCGCTGACCCGCCGGCTCGGCGAGCTCGGTGCCGGAGTTGTTGCTTTCGACGTGATCTTTTCCGAGTCCGACCGCACCACGCCGAGTCAGCTCTCCGCTGACCTCGGGAATAGCGATCTGCCCGATCGCGCCGTGACCATGAAGCTGCTGGCGAGCCTGCCGGATCATGACCGGCTGTTCGCGGAAGCAATCGAGAAGACCCCGGTCGTACTGGGGTTTGCGGCCAGCGCTGCTGCCAATGACAAGAGGCCTCCAGTTAAAGCGGGGCTCGCCTTTATCGGAGTCAATCCGATTGGCGTCCTCGCGCCGTTTCGCGGAAGCGTGTCCAGCCTCCCGATGCTCAGCGACGCAGCGGCCGGAATCGGTGGAATCAATCTGAGCGCACGCGACCGATCCGGGATCATCCGCCGCGTGCCGATGCTGTTCTCGGACGGCTCCCGTGTTTATCCCGGACTTGCGGTCGAAGCCCTGCGCGTTGCGCAAAACCAAAAAGGCATCGTTGTCCGCGGGACCGGATCGAGCGGAAACACCGATACCGGGCGCGCCGCGCTGATCGATATGCGGGTCGGCGATTTCAGGATGCCGCTTACCGATGACGGTGAAGCGTGGGTTTATTTCGACCACGATCGGCCCGAGCGCTATATCTCGGTAAAAGACGTTCTCGATCCCGCAAAGACTGCTGAGGTCCGCCCGCGCGTCGATGGAGCCATTGTCCTGGTCGGAACGTCAGCGGCTGGCTTGCGGGAGGCGCGCCCTACCCCGCTGGGCGAGCAGATCCCTGGCGTCGCCATCCACGCCCAGCTGATCGAGCAGATAATTTCGCAGGGCTTTATCGAACGACCCGATTGGGCGAACGGCCTCGAAATTGTCCTTACCCTTGCGCTCGGCGCGCTTGTCGCCGGGCTGGTGCTGCTATTTGGCGCGCAGTTTTCCTCTTATGCAGGGGTCGTCGTGTTTGCGATCGCCGTCGCGGGATCGTGGTTTGGATTCTCGCATTTTCGGCTTTTGATCGATCCAATCTACCCGTCGCTTGCTGCGCTTACCACTTTTGTCACGGTTGAAGGCATTCTCTATGTTGTCTCGGACCAGGAAAAGAAGTTCGTACGCCAGGCCTTCGGGCAATATCTTGCGCCGGAATTGCTCGCCCGCCTGGAGGATTCACCGGGAGCAATGCGACTTGGTGGCGAGTCACGCGACGTCACGGTGATGTTCATGGACGTCCGTGGCTTTACCCCGATTTCAGAAGCTTTGTCAGCGACCGAGCTTGTCGAATTTATCAATACGCTGCTCGCGCCACTTTCGGATGCAATCCAGGATGAACTCGGGACCATCGACAAATATATCGGCGATTCCATTATGGCGTTTTGGAATGCCCCGGTGGATGTCGCCGATCATCCGGCGCGAGCCTGCCGCGCCGCCTTGAAAATGCGCGCTGTCGTGAAGGCGCTCAACGAGGCCGATGCATTCGGATTTGGTGCACGTGGGTTTGCCGATCCGCTGGTCAGGATCGGCGTAGGCATCAACACCGGCTTCGCCTGTGTCGGCAACATGGGTTCGCAAAAGCGATTTAACTATTCGGCGATGGGCGATGTCGTCAACATCGCAGCCCGGATCGAATCAACGACCAAGAATTTTGGTACAGACCTCCTGGTATCGGAAGAGTTGGTTCAGGCAGTAAATGGAATTGCGTTGCTCGAGGCCGGTGAAATTCTCCTGAAAGGCAAATCGAAGCCCACCAAGCTTTATGCGATCGCCGGCGATGAAAAATTCGCCGCCACAGTTGAGTTCATTGAATTAACGCGGCTGCATCAGTCGCTGCTGACCTCAATTGCAAGTCGCAACGTCAAAGAAAGTACAGCCGCTCTGGCGGCGTGCCGCGCGCTCGGTGGATACGAGCTGCAAGGACTTTATGATTATTTCGCCGGGCGGGTGGTTGACAACACCTTCGACTTTTCAGGTGACAACTAGTACCTCGTCGCAGGGGTTTTGACGGGGTGGATTTGCGCTTGCAAGACGGGTAGGTCCTCTGGAGGAACGAGCACCTCGATGCTGCGCGGCACGCCCGCTTGGCGGCGAATGAAGCCTGCGCGTTCGAGGGTCAGGATCATTTGGTGGACCGAAGGCGGGGTCACGCCAAAGTGGCGTTGCATCTCCCATTCGGCGGGCGGGCGGCGATGCACGCGCGTTTCGTCGACGCGATTGAGAAGGCTTCGCCCGACGAGGCCGAGCGAAAGATGCGCAAACATTTGCGGCTGATCATGGACGACCTGTCATCGATCGAAGCACAACACCCCGACTTTTTCACGCCGGCATAGGGCTGGCGCGCCGGAAGATGACGCCGGCCAAACAACAATCAGACGAGGATTGACCATGAAGACCTGGGCCTGCGTGCTCCACGGGAAGGGCGATGAACGATGACGGGATCCCGCTTCTTCAGCCCCTCGACTTCCTTGCCAACCTCTTCGATCCAACCAGCATTTTCGTGTCCCATGATGATGGGTAGGAGTTTGTCGCCGGACGGATCCATATGCGGCTTCCAGACGCCTTCGATGATGTGGAGATCGGTCCTGCATACGCCCGCACCACCGCTGCGGACGATGACGTCCGTCGATTTCGTGAGCCTGAGATCAGGTACTTTTTCTTCGGTGACCCACTGGTCATTGAACAGCTTCTCATCATACGCTCTCAATACTTGGGCTCTCATGTTGTCCTCCGTCTGCCCTGCGAACCTTGCGCTCGCGGTAGCCGAGGCGCCTTAGGCATTTTTCGTGCCAGCGGATCTGCTAATGCTGCGAGATGCGGGACAGGTAGGAATCCATCGGGGAACTTGCCCCGAATGCCCACCGGACTGACTGCGAGGCCGCGCGGTCGGTACGCGAGCGGCGTCTTCCGCTCGAATGTTCTTCTCTTGAAAGTCCGTGAGGTCAGTTGGATACTGGACTGGGTTCCTTGGCCACCAGCAATCCGAGGAGGACGATCATGGCGATTCAGATCGTGATGGACCGCACCGGCGACAGCCGGCACCCTTTCAATCCGAATGACGCACAAGAACTGGCGAAGGCGGAGCAGCGGTTTTACGAGCTCACCAATGCCGGCTTCACCGCGGCTGTCCGGACGGGTCCCGGCCAGACCTCGCACCTGCGATCGTTCGACCCTACTGCGGAGGAAACCTTGTTCTTCCCCAGGATGGTCGGCGGGTAACCGGCCGGCCATGTTCGGCTTTCGATCGTCGCCCCCAAGCAGCCGCACCCGCATGAAAGCGGTGAGAGCCCTCTTCATCAGCCACGGCGCCGAGAACGCACCGGAGGGCCGTTCGCTGCGGCTATTGCGGGAATGGCTATCACCGGCGCAGCGCGAGCAGTTCGCCAGGAAGGGCTACTTCGAGGTCGTCGGGAGTGACAGCGGAAAGCGGTACAGGATCCACGCCGGGGCCTCGGTGAACGTATGCGAGATCGACCAAAGAGGCCGCCTGCGAGACGGGTTGTGTTTCATGCCGATCGGCGCTCTCCCGATCGGAGACGTCATGCTCGCCCAGAAGATCGCGCTGGAGACATGCGAGGGCGAGGTGCGCTCCGTGGCGCGAAGCTTCACTCCGAACGGCTTCCATTTCAGGCAGACTCGACCTTTAGGTTGACTCCGGAAAACCGGTTCGTGAGAACTTCCCTGAGGCGCCGCGGCGACCAGAGGACGAGCGGCCCTTCGCGTCGCACGCAGAACTCCGCATGGCACTCCGACCAGCTGTTTCCGTGAGGGACTAGCGCCTCAGCAAATTCGGGCCGCACAACTCACGGATGTTTTCGATGATGACCACCCGCTCTTCGAGGCCAGCGGTCTCCGCAAGAAGCGCATTTGCAAGCGTCGTCTTGCCCGAACCGGTGCCGCCGGCGATCAGGATGCTGCGTGCGTCAGTGACTACGGCGGTCAGCATCTTCGCCATCAGCGGTGAGGCAATCTGCGCCTTGACGTAGTCGGACAGGCGCCAAGGCAGATAGATCGGATTTCAGCGGTGGGGAGGTGACGGTCTCCTAAATATTCCTAGCGGTCTCATTCATCACTTCAAAGAGAAGCCGACCGGGGATGCAATGAAGGATGCAGTCAACACGCTGCAAAAATATTATCATGTATTTCGTAAGAAATCTGGCCTCAGCTAGAGGGCAGGCCCACCTCGCGCAAACCCGCGCCGGGATTTTTTCACGGCCCGTCGATCGACCGCGCCACTGTTCGGCCGGGCGTCGTCACGGCTTGGATTTTAGCATTACAGCGCCGGTCTCACGGACGCCGCGTCCGATCCAGATGCCGATCGCGATATTCCGCGCCGGCACGCTTGATCTCGACAGCATCGACTTCAAGCTGTTCGACATTACCGCGATCCGCGTGCTGCGCGGAACTGATGGCGTGCGTGCGTGGGACGCGCAGGGCCACTGATGGTGTTAGGATTCCAGACCCGGGACCGCGTGAGCACGGCCATAAGGCCGCGCGCAACGCCGTAGGTCCCGGCCCGTCCGCTGAAATACCTCGGCCGTGACCTTCAGCGGCTACGCGCTTGATGCGCTTCGCCGCGGTCACGGGACATCCGGGACACCGGGACAAATGTCCCAAAGCATGCGAACCGTCGCTTAGGACAACTTGTCCCGACTCGATGGTACGGATACGGTTATTGCTTAAGGCGGTGGTAGCGGCTCACCCCAGACTGGACTCCGGGATGAGCCGCGCCTTCGTGGAGTTAAGTCACTATGAGGCTCTTTCTCTCGGCGCTGCTGCTGCTCTCGGCCACCTTCGCCAACGCCGCCCAGATCGGCGTCAACGGCGGCGCCATGTGGGCCTCCGGCACTTACCGGACCATCAGCGACGATGACGAGTTCAGGACGCTCGCCGCCTGGGGGCTGAAGCGCTACCGGACCACGGTCGACACCGATCCGTGGGTCGCCGCGCGCTTTGCCACTGTACTGGCGGTCGCCCAGAAGTACGGCGTCACGCTCCAGCCGGTGCTCGCGCTGCCGCTGATGTGGGGCGACAAGACCGATGGGGGGAAGTATCCCGCAGGTGATGCAGCCGCGATCTATGCGCAGGGCTACAACCGGACGCTCAACTTCGTCAGCCAGTTTGCCACGCGGGTCGGTGACTGGGAGCTCGGCAATGAGATCAACCTCACGGTGCACGATGCCTCCGGGGCTCCGCTGTTCGGCAAGGGCTGGACCGCCGCCGAGTTCGCCGCCTTTCCGTCGATGACGGACTTCGCCAACTTGTTGCGCGGCATGTCGGATGCCATCGACCAGATCAACTTCAGCAAGAGCCTTCATCTGCGCCGGATCGTCGGCACCACCTCGACGATGTTCGGCTACATCGACTTCATGATCTTGCGCGGCGTCAAGGTCAACGTGGTCGGCTATCACTATTACGAGCACCAGGGTGTGGATCCGACCAACTACTGGGGCGGCACCCAGCCGAACTTCAATCTCTTCGCCAAGCTGGTAAGCTACGGCGTGCCGGTGGCCGTCAACGAGATGAACTGCGGCGAGATCTACGACGCCACGTTCGTCAATACGGCCGGATCTCCATCAATGACGGCCTGCAACGCCAACCTGCAGACGATGCTCGCTACCTTCGGCCGGCAGGAGATGATCAAATGGATCGACATCTATGAACTGCTCGACCAGAGCGAGATGCCGACGCCGGAGAACCGGTTCGGCCTGATGTTTAACCTGGGCTCGGCCAAGCCAATGCTGGCCACCGTGGCTGCAGCCAATCATTGAAATGGTTGGATATTTCCGGCCTTCACACCATACTACAGACACGCCTGTATCTCAAATTTTTCCGACCGGCGGTCGGCTTCTGCTCGCCGTCCGCCATCGCTCCCGCGCCCGCCGGGTGCCGTCGCGCTACTCGTCGACGCCGGCCTCGTCGCGCTGCCGCCGTCGACCTCGTTTTGGTTGGGCCCGACCGTCGTCAGCCCCGGTCGCGCGGGGTTTATCTGCGTCGCGGCTGGGGGTGATGAACACCAAAGCATAATCTGGCAATTTCTGGCGAGCGATGCGCGCCGCCTCCGCCATGGAATCGGCGGTCACCTGCACCTGGACGATGCTCTGATCGGCCTTGTTGCGGAAGGCCACCACAAAGGCTGGCATGAGGTTCCGTGTCGCTGCCCGGGACACAATCCCCCGGATGCCCTGTTGGACAGCATTCGTCGTGCCAGGGTTTTCTGTGTCGAAGCGGGACACTCAATGATCCGGCCAATCCCGCTGCCTCGCGCTGGCCTTGTCGCGCTCGAAAACGCACAGCGCCGCTATGCGGAATATAATCGCACGCGGCGCTGGTTTGGTCTCCGGGTCCCGCAATTCCCCGGACGTCCCATAGTCAGCACACATCGCGCCAATGCTCATGTGACCATCGGCATCCATCAGAAGGGGTAGGACGCCGCCCGCGCTTGAATGAAGTTGATACCGTGCCGCCATTGAGTCCGTAGCTGACTCGTCGATCAAGCTTGATGCCGCTGCAAAGGTTAACTCTGGAACCAACGTCCCAAACCACCTGCCGCCCCCGGCACACAGTGGGAATCAAACCAAGTCTCGCGCCGCAACATCATAGATCCTATGCAGGCGCGACGGACGGGAGGTGATGGAATCCTGAAGACCGATAACCGATAAGAGGAACATGCCGATCCAAGGTGGATGTGTGACCGCTTGGGCACATGGCTGCAAGACGCCGTCTTAATAGATGGGTCCCATCCTCCTTGGAGCCCCTTTGCCCTCGCAACGATGCATGAGGGACCTTGGTTCGGGCGCGATCCCGACCGCATATAAGTTGATGCGGCGAGCGCCGCATACCTTCAATAAGGGCTCCGCCTTGGATGAACCAAATAGAGACGTACCTTCAACCGATCGGAGAACACTGGACGACAAAAGGGAGAGATTAACTCGTTCGCTGCGAAACCCGCGAGCGCCTGACATGGCCCAGACCATTATCGCTCGGCGCGTGCTTTCGCCGTCAAGCCCTTGCGCCCAACGGCGCAACCCTTGCGGGCGTTGGGGTTTGACTGCGAAAGCACGGCCAAGCAACGGGGACCATCACGCCATGAATGCAGCCACAGGCCTCTTGGAAGCAAGAAAGTGAAGCTCTCGCAACAACCTCTTGACTCGCGAAGCCTCATATAAGTGCCCATCTTCATCGGCCGTGGCGCGCCACTTCCTGTTAGCGCTGTCGCGCGCGTATCTTGGGTCCGGATGCGCCTGTCACGGTGTTGGCAAAGGATACGACGGTCTGGTCAGGCGCCGCGGCGAAGCAATAGTGCCATCCTCACTCGGCGTTCGGCAGCCTTCGCGGCCAGCCTCCTGGCAACATCATCGTCTGCGCCGTTAGCAGCCACGGCATCCACATCAATCGTACGGCCTGCACCCAAAGCAGGAAAGGATCGACTGCCTCGAATGAGCGCCCGAGCGCTTCGAAGGACGGCGTTGCACGTACGTTTATTGACACCTGCTCCCACTCGCCGCCGGGCGATTGTTGGTGAGTGATGTCGATATCGAGCCCGGGGAGACGTGCGCTTGCTTTGGTGACATCGATCTCGCTCTCTCGACTGTGGGTTCGCTCAGGCATGGGCCTACGCCTCCAAGCAACAAATCCATCCTGCCGCGACAGGCTTGATGACTATGGCGCATCATTCCGCGCAGCGAAAGCGCCGAGGCTGCTGCCGCCGCCGCTCGAAGCGCCGCCAAAGGTACTCACCGCACTCGATATTTGCTTGCATAATGCTTGCGGAGAATCTTGCGGATCTGCTCTGGAAGCCGCGCGTTACCGCTCGCCGCCAGCTTGCCGCGGCGCTCTCGCAGTTTCGGCCGATCCGGGCCGCTACGCTGCTTCGTCACCTTGCCCATCACAGTTCAAAGCTG
>NZ_JBHMET010000150.1:0-1460 GCF_042430365.1 Bradyrhizobium erythrophlei | reverse complement strand
GCTATCTAATGCACACATCTTTGTTGCGAAGATCGGCGAAGACTGATTCTCTGATGAGAGGCGGTCTTGTGGAGGGCGGTCTTATGTCGATGGAGATTGGACTGGGGCGGTTTGGCGATCGTCGCCTGGAAAAAGGGGGGCGGCGTTGCATGATGCGCTCGTTCGCCGGCCTGGTTCATGCATTCGTCGTCTTGCAGGGAACCGAGCGCAGGAGGTGCGTTTTACGCGCTTTCTGCGCAATGAACGGGTGAGTGTCGCCGAGATGGCGAGCCATGCGGCTTCGCGCACAGCGGCGCGGGTTGCCGGTCGTGAGATCATTGTCGTTCAGGACACCAGCGAACTGATCCTTGGCGGCCGGCGTGCCAAAGCCAACGGGTATGGACCTGTCGGCAAAGGCGGCGGAACCCGCGGCCTGCTTTTGCATGCGGCGCTGGCACTTGATGCCGGCAATGGTGCGTTACTGGGTCTTGTTGATGCGCAGGTCTGGAATCGTGACAAAGGCAAGGTGACGCCCCGGCGATCGCGCGCAACAACAGACAAGGAGTCCCAACGTTGGCTCTTGGGGGCGGCACAAGCCGGGACGGCACTGTCGAGCGCGCGGAGCATCACCGTCATCTCCGACCGGGAAAGCGACATTTATGAGCACTTCGCGCGACGTCCAGCGAATGTAGAGCTGATTGTCAGGGCAAACTGGAATCGGAAGATCAAACTGAAGTCCGGAGCTTTTGCGGAGCAGATTGACTTTGTCGATAGCTTACCGGAAGCAGCCCGGTTCAGCGTGACGATTCCGGCGGCGCCGGGCCGCAAGGAACGAACGGCCGAGCTTGCCTTGCGCTTCTCGCCGGTGACGTTGTGCCGGCCACATCCAAGCCCCGCGCCTGATCTGCCTGACACGATCGACCTAACCATGGTCGATGTTCGGGAGGTGTCATCGCTCCATGACGGCGAGCCGATCCATTGGCGGCTTCTCACCACCCATGCCGTAGGAAGCCCGAAACAAGGACGCCGGATCGTCGAGCTCTATCGCAAGCGTTGGACCATCGAGGAGTTCTTCCGCACGCTCAAGTCCGCCGGCTTTGATATCGAGGAAGCTGACATTAGCGAACCCGAGGCCATGATCAGGCTCGTCGCCGCAGCCACCGTAGCGACGGTCACGATCATGCAACTGGTCCGCGCCCGTGACGGAACGACCGAGCAGGAGCTGACCGAGGTTCTCGAGCGGGATGACCAGCCTGTGCTGGAAGCCCTGTCTTCTCAGCTCGAGGGGGCTACTACAAAGCAAAAGAACCCACATCCAAAAGGCACGCTCGCCTTCGCTGCCTGGGTCATTGCTCGGCTTGGAGGATGGACCGCCTATTACGGAAAGCCTGGCCCAAAGGTGATGCGCATAGGCCTCGAAGCCTTCCGCCGCATCAAATACGGCACCACTCTAAGGCTCGAAAATGTGTGAATCGGATAGC
>NZ_JBHMET010000149.1:6456-7005 GCF_042430365.1 Bradyrhizobium erythrophlei | reverse complement strand
CAAGACCGTATCTGCCGGATCGACGAAAACCTCTTGCACCGCACGGCCGGACCATACATTGGGTCATTTTCGACTGAGCCAGCCGGTCCTGCCTATCATTTGACGTCCGTTCTGCCCCGGAAGCAACCTGATTGCTGCACGCCCCCGAAATGACGCGAAGGGCCATCACTTCCGGACTCATGCATCGCAGCAAATTACGTTCTATTCGAGCAGCTCGTCGGCGCTGGCGAGCACGGGTGGAGGCACCAGGACCTCAATCTCCCGCCGATCGCGATCTGCGCCTGCTTGAAAGTCGTTGAGCTGAGCGTCTTAGCCAGGAGCACGGAGACAGTATCCGACACCGCGAATCGTATGGATCAGCGGATAGGCCTGCTGGTCGTCCACCTTGCGGCGCAGGCGTCCGACATAGACGTCAATGATATTCATCGATTGATCGGAATGAAGATCCCAGACGTGCTGCAGCAGCATCGCCCGCGACACGATGCGATCTTCGTTGCGCACCAGATATTCCAGTAGCTGGAATTCCTTGGGCAGAAGGAGAATCTCCTT
>NZ_JBHMET010000149.1:0-6173 GCF_042430365.1 Bradyrhizobium erythrophlei | reverse complement strand
GACCAGAATGCGGCGGTGGCCACCCGTCATGGTCTTTCTCCGACGATCGCCACCAGCCTGCCCAGTTTCTCTGCGCCAGAAAATGCGCCAGTGGCGATCATCACAATGACGTCGGGTCGCCAGCGGTTAGTAGCCGTAGTTGTAGCAGACGTTGACCCACTGCAGTCCATATCGCGTCCACGCTCTGCGCCAGCAATAGTCGTAGTTGTAGGCGGCGTAGACGAAAGGTACGCCGATGAACGCAAAGCGATGGAAGCGGTGATGGAAGCGGTGATGGAAGCCGGGGTGGAACGCGAAGCGTTGACCCGGCACGAATGCCGCACGTGCCGCAAAGGGCGCCCCCGCGAAACGAGCGCCGCCGAAATGCGGGCCTATCATGCCTCCGGTGCGCGGGCCTATGCCCGTGCCGAAGAAGCGGGCGCCGCCGAAATGCGGGCCTATCATGCCTCCGGTACGAGGGCCTAGGCCCGCGCCGCCGAAGCGGGCGCCGCCGAAGCCACCACCGCCGCCGATGGCATGCCCGCCACCGAAGCCACCACCGCCGCCGATAGCATGCCCGCCACCGAAGCCACCACCGCCGCCGATAGCATGCCCGCCACCGAAGCCGCCACCGCCGCCTCCTCCCATAGCATGCCCGCCACCGCCACCCATGCCACCACCACCGCCACCCCCTCTCTGGGCAAGGGCCGGTGATACAAGGGCAAGCGCGGAGGCGAGCGCACCCGCGATGAGGTAACTTGCGAGCCTGTTGCTCATCGAAGAATCCTCCGTTGTTGACGCGACAGCGAGAACGCCTGTCGCAGGAAGAACAACAATGAGGAGGCCGAAATTATTCAACGTCAAATGACTGATGTGACAGATTCTGACACCCAAGTTAGTATTCCTATCGAGGATCGGCTTGACGACGCTCGGCGGGACAGGACCCGAGATATCAGCACGCCGGAGCGCGCCTTGGACCGCTAATGGGTCACCAGCGTCGCCCTCTGCAACACTCGGCTGTCCATCAATTTCCGCTATGCCCCGTTCGCGACCGATGTCTTGTGGCGGTGCAACACGTCGCTCAAGGCCTATTGTTTACACATGCACTGCAGCAAACCAGCTCAACTTCGGGCATGTCACGACATTAAGTTGATGGCCGGATTGTTCAGCGCCGGGGGTATCGATGGGGCAGACCTAGCGGGATAACAAAGGCGACCGCCAGCAAGGATGGAAATGGGCTCTGTTACGGATTCTCCGCGCAAAAAGGAAATGCGACGCGCACGCGAGGTTTTACTTCGTTTTTGGGTCACTGCGGTCCACAACGGCCGCCGTGGTCAAGAACACTCAAGTATGAGCGGCGAGCTGCTCGGGCTCGTCGTCAGCCGCGCAGTCAAAATGTCGCTCGCCGACTATCTTTCGACACGGATTTGGCAAAAGCTCGGTGCCGAGGCTGATGCTGCGTGGGCTGTCGATCCTACAGGGCAAGAAGTGGCATACTGCTGCTTCATTGCGACACTGCGCGACTGGGCACGCCTGGGATTGATGTTGGCAAATGACGGTGCTTGGAACGGGCAGCAGATTGTCCCCAAGCAGTGGCTTCTCGATGCCACGACTGTCCCGGCCGATAGCTACCTACGCAATACGATTGCTCGGTCCTGGGGTTATGGATATCAGACTTGGCTGTTGCCAGGCGAGCGGCGGATGTTCCTTCTCTTGGGTATCCATGGACAAGATATCTTCGTGGATCCTCAGTCGAACCTAATAATGGTACACACTGCGGTGCGACCGAGACCTGTCGGCGATCCTAAAGCAGCTGAAGTGGTCGCCCTCTGGTATGCCGTGGTCGCGCAGTTTGGACATCGCTAACCCAATCGTCGGCTTTGGGTCTTGGATCGCCGTAGGGATGCCCGTTGCTGAGCCCCCCACCGGGTCGCGGAAGGCGGTCGCCCGCCTGGCTTTGCCGCGGCCGTCATCGCAGACGGCAGACTTCAACGCGCTTGCAAGGCGCAACCCGAGCAGATCCTCTCGCGCCTCGGCAAGAGACGCGGAGCGCAAATTGCAATGATCGTCCGACGTCTGTAGGACCAGGTTCCGCGGCTGACTAGATAGGCGATATGTTCGGGTTACCCGCACGAGACCCCCGGATTGTTCTCACGAAGAAAACTTCTGCGCGACCTGTCTGCCTGTGCGCGAAACGTCCACTGCGGCTCAACAGACTCTAGATCAAAGCGTGCTTTTCGTTTCACCGGCGAGACTCGTCCTTGTGAGACATGAACGAGCTTGCCCAGACCTTACGGAACGCATTCGGACAAATGATCGTGAACCCAGAACCAGATTTCGAGTACGCGGCTGCCATTGCTGATCAAGCCATCAGGTCCATGTCGCAGCAAGCCGTACCGCCAACTCCAAATAATTACGAAGTGTGGTTCACCTACTCTCTCGGCGCCTCGACGGATCTGAAGGGGGCGATCGATACACTGATAGGTCATGGGCAAACCTTCGATGCTTCGGTAAATCGTGAGCTTTTCCTTACCCATATTAGATCAGACGCTGCCGCCACTGCGATTTTTCAGCAACTACAGGCGGTAATGGTTCGCGCGAGAGAGTTCCTGAAGACGGCGATATGCGACAATCAAACGCAGATCGATTCGCTGCGCCACGTCTCGTCGGAAATCGACGTCGGCAAGGATCCACAGCTCTCTATCAAATGCCTCGTGGACGAACTCTCGAAGGCCATGATCCGCGCCTCGACGCTGGAAGCAAGCTTCGCCAGAACATCCCAGGAAATGGAGACAATTCGCGCCACTTTGCAGAAGTTGGAACGGCACTCGAATACGGACGCACTGACGGGCCTGGCCAACAGACGCGCGCTCGACGAGTTCTTGTGCACCGCCCAAATCAGCGCGGTGAAAGAGCGGGATCCGCTAAGCATCCTACTCGTCGATGTAGATCACTTCAAAGCATTCAACGATAGCTTCGGACATCAGATGGGCGACCAAATTCTTCGGTTGATAGCCAAGGTCCTTCGCAACTGTGTCCGTGCCGGAGAACTACCGGCCCGCTACGGCGGAGAAGAATTCATGGTCGTTCTTCCGCGCGCTACACTCAGAAGCTCTCAGGAGCTCGCAGAGCGGATTCGATGCACAATTTCGGAATGCCGGCTCACCCGTCGCTCCACCGGCGAATTCTTGTCCACGATGACGGTTTCGATTGGCGCCGCGCAACTCCGCGCGGGTGAGTCTCTAGCGGATCTCATTCAGAGGTGCGATCGCGCGCTCTATGCCGCCAAGAGAGCCGGACGAAATCAAACGATTGCGGACAATTGACAGGCTCAGCCGCTCATCGCCGGATTTCATGACGCGCGGCCGGCAGTCCAGATCGTAAGGCATCGGCCCTTCAGACGTTTCGCCGCACCAGCTCCGTCGGGAAAATACCGTATGCTTCCTTGAAATATCGGCTAAATCGCCCGGCATTCGTGAAGCCCCAGCGCAGGGCAATGTCCTCTACCGTAGTCGCCGGGGCGCGCAGGAGGTCCGTGCGCGCGCGCTCCAAACGAATTTGCCGCTGGTAAGCCGTGATAGAGACACCGACAAACCGACGAAAGCCGGCCTGGAGCGAGCGAAGGCTGACGCCCGACAGGGCAGCGAGCTCGGTCCCGCTCGGAAGCATTGTCGCATGATCATGGATGAAATCGACCGCGAGCTTCACATGGCGCGGCGCAATCATGGGTGGCGACCGGCGCAGTACCTCCGAATAGGTGTTCGGCCACGCCTCAAGGAGCAGGTCGACAAGTGTTTCGCGCACCCGCTCAGCGGTCAGCGTCGTTCGGTTGAGCTGCGGACCGAACTCCGGGCTCGTGATGCACATTACCAGTGCCTTTAATGCGGTGGCGCCGCTCGATGCCATATCGATCGACCGCTGGAAGGTGGGCTTTTCAACGACTGGACGGCCGAGCAGAACCGACAGCCTTTCGGCCAGCACAGGCCGATTGATCACCACGCCGCAAAATTCGTGGTTCGCCAGGAAGTCCATGGATCGGCAGGCCACGCCCTCTGCCGCCACGGCCGTTGTTGGCGAGCTGGCGAAGGTCTCTCGGCTCTGATGAAAAACGAGGCTGCCCGCCGTCGGAAAGAAAAAGAATACCCCGTCATAGTGATGCTGGGGGATCAATCTGAACTCTCCCGTGACGCTGCTCCGGCTGAAATCGATCCCGGCAACCACGCCATAGGTTCCTGACATGCTGAATCGATCGTTCGCGCGGGCCGCCTCGATCGTCACCGGCCCAAAGCGCTGGCTGATGAGATCCGCCAGCCCATCCGCGTCTTGCAGCTCGAAACTAACAACGGTCTGTGACGAGCGGGCAAGTGCCCGTTCCGACATGGTTTCCTCTCGTTACTGGGAGCCTGGCTCAGCACGCGAACAAGCGCTTGCCAGGGGCGATTGCCCGGGGGCGACCACCCCGCGCCTCGGACAATTGTCACACCCCGAACGCGCTCAGGAGCAAATGCGCGCGTTCAGGTTTCTTACGTGACCGCTCCGCCTGCACGAACGGTCATTTTGGTTGGTATCTGGTCATTTTAGTTGGTATCTCGCCCACCGCTGGTGCGAGCATGGTCCGACGCCGTTACCAGCACAACCGGGCGGCCCTCCCAGTCGTTGATGCAGCGGTATCGGCCGCCCGCAGCATCAAAGCGAATTCGAGCGCCGTTAGTGTTTCGTGCAAATGGATAAAGCTCGGAAGAATCCCGATGGCCTGCCCGCCCGGTGCATGAACGGTGAACAATCCCTGTCGTTCGCCCTTTTCAATCATGCGTCTGATATGGCCACGTGAAACCCGGAAGCAGCGCGCGAGCTGTCCATACGGACACGAGACAACGGCTGGCGCGGTCCGCCCTTTGTCCGTCAACGCGATCCAGAGCTTGAACATCACCTCTCGGCCGGCGTTCTGCCTCTGAAAGAGATGACACTCCGGAAGGGCCGACACGAGGCGGGCGCCATCCGCATAGAAACGCAAGCCCTCAGAATAGTATCGACCAATGAACTGGGTATCGTCGCGCATGACTTGGACATAATCGTGCGTTTCCGAAAAGAGCTGAATCGGCTTCAGCGTCGCGACAGTACTCGCTTCTGCGATCGCAAGGCCCATCTTCGTTGGCTCAAAACGTTTCACACGCCGATCTGACGACGCACGTACCTGGTCGAGGTAACCAGCGTGTTGCATGAGGGCGACGAGAGCAGCAACACGATTTGGTCCCGTAAGTTCAAACCGCGCCGCGAACGCCTGGAGGCGCGTGAGAGTGGCACCCGCACCTGGATCGTGGGGATCCCTTGAGTGATGCATCGCCAGCAGCGCAATACAGATCAGGTAGCGCGCTTCTTCGCTCATGATCCTGATGAGCGCAGACGTCTTCTCAAAATTCTCGGATACCAACTCCGCGTGAAGTCGCAGTGCCGATTGAAATGCCGGATGCGCCTGCAATCGCTTCGCGTCTTCGCGCACCCATACGGGCAGATTGAGATCATCAATGGGACGAAGCCGTTGTGACTCGGGCATTACCTCGTTGGCGACCCCAGAAGCCGCGCTCCTCCCCTTGGACAGCGCCGATGACCTCCATCGCATTGGCGACGTCACCTGGCGCCTCCTGACGTCGCTCATCCGAGCGCGGACCGCTCGCTGCCTCTACAACAGCTTCCATTTCGCTGCTTCACCTCCCTGGTACTGCTCTCGCAGCCTCATCGCGGCCTCGTTATCTCCAGCACGGGACCACCGCTTCAACACGGCTATCGCGCTAACCTACCGCGATTGCTCGCGTCAAAACCTCCAAATTGAAAGAGCGTCTGGCTGCATCTTGTCCTTTACTCTGCGCATTTTGTCTGGATATGCGCAAACTGTCCGACGTGATCGCGAACATTTGCCGCATGCCGCAAGGGTGCTCGAATCCCTTTCTCTTGTTGGCTTCGCCGATAGCGATCCAGGTCTTTGTGGCCCGGCGCAAGGCAAACGAGGATTGGAAGGTGTTCAGTGCCCCGCGCATTGGGCGAAACTCACAGCTCGGGACCATTTTTGGAAAGGCGTTGAGGAGTTGCCTCAGCAGGCCTCCGTCTCCTTGCTTCAACGCCGCCCGCTCGCAACCGCTAAAGCGGGATGAAGTTAGCTTGAATCGATTTGGGATTCCCAAATCGGGCGATTTCTG
>NZ_JBHMET010000148.1:0-5627 GCF_042430365.1 Bradyrhizobium erythrophlei | reverse complement strand
GAAGGTTTCCGCAAAGCAGGGCTGCCCGAATAAGCACGGTGCGTTTGTGCAGACGAGGTTGCCCTTAGGCGACCTCCGATTTTCAGCGAAAGTCCGCTTCGCGCCAGGAGCCGTGTCGTGCCCTCGCGTATAACGTCCGCATTGACCTCAGAACCAGGCATCAGCGCCGCCCATCGGCAAGTCCGCAAAGGGCCAAGATGGGGAAGTCGCGGTCCCGGCCGAGTGCGGCCCATGTCGCCGACGAACGTTGGGCGCAGAGCGGTTGCCTGGTCTATAGGAACGTCAACAAGGCCGGCGCGTTGGATCGGAGGCGTAAAGCGATGCATTCCCTGCCCGCGGCCGGGTCAATTGCCAGCCTCATGGGCGCGGCGCTGCAGGTTGAGCTACGGCCGTTTGGTGTCGGCCTGACTAGGATCGCGAGGCCATCATGGCCGCGGTGTTGGAATGCTCCGGCATCACGGCGAGGACCAGCAACGAGCAAGCCCATGAAAGTCAAAGACTTGATAGATGAGCTACAGAAGCTCGATCCGGAGATGCCGGTCGTCGCATCCAGTCCTGACGGCTTCGATCTCTATGAGCCGACACTTGACCGCGAATGGATCACGATAGACCAGCTCGGTAGTCCGCAGCGCGCCATTTCAGGCGAGCCCGGAGCCGTGCAAGCCCTCCGCCTCTAAGCGGCCGGGAAGTTCTCCTGCACATAGAGCTTGATGCGCTCGTCGGGCGTATGGTCGTTCGGATACGTCTGCTTCACGATCGGAACGCCGGGATCGGCACAAGGTTGTATAGACTGCGAACCATCGCGGCGGAGATGAAACACATCATAGAGGCGAAATGATCCGAACAATCGTGAACGAATCCGGCGACGAACTCGGTGAGGCCAACCTTGACGGCATGCTTATCAAAGGGCACCACCGCATCGAGGCCGAGCTTAAGCTCCGCCACAAACTGTTCTTCAGGACCAGCGGCGCGCTGACGAGGATAAACTGCATCACGATTGACCACGCCGCGCACAAGATCAGGCTGACGATGGACGGCTTTAGTCGGGAACGTTCTCCTCAACATACAGCTTGAGCCGCTCGCCAAGCGTGTCGTTCGCCGAGTAGATTGTGCAGTGGAAGCGCTCTTACCGAGGTGTCTGAGACAGACCTTGCAGAGCTTGCCGCGTCGCGTGGATCGCATGATTAGGTCGTATTGCTCCATTGCTCCGCGGCTCCTGGCGTGATCGTCGAGCAAGGTACGATCGATCTGGGGTACCGATTTCATGCGGCATAGGACTGCCTGACGCCAGTGGGGCGGCCAAGCCGGAATGCTTCGATTGGAGTGATCTCTCCATCGAGCCAATCTTGTTCTCGCGCTAGAGCCCTCCAGGCTTCTTCCATGCGCTTGAAGCGAGTTTTCGTTTGTTTATCGATTGACCGCTTGGCGAGCTTGGAGCAGATCACTGCGTTGTCTAAGAGATGCTGCGACTGTTTCATGGAACGTCCCTCCTGTTCCAGAAAGAGGTAGGCGATCGGGCAAGGCCATTCAACGAAACCTCCGTGACCATTTCGTAACGCTCGTGAACACCTGTTCATCGCGAGCTTGGAAACGTCGGGTAGCCTGAGCTGCTGGCCGGTGCAGACGGCTGCCGCGTTCGCAAATCAGATGTTATAGAAGAATCGGCCGGTGGCCCAGCGGCGGTCTCGCTGGGGCGTATACGGAAACAGCAAAGAACCAATCTAAATTCCGCGTTACTCCATAAGCAGGCGTGTTGATGAGCTTCGCTGTTGACCCTGAGCCGACGAAACGCGATGTCGGCTATTGCGTCGGCTCATTGGAGTAAGGCGGACGCGTTATACTCACATCAAGTTTTCGAGATTTGACTCGCCAGAGAGATCGAAGCGAAAACCAACCGACGGCAAACATCGAACGACTTATGTCGATGCTTTCGTATCCGGTCGCCTCGCAACGAGAACACTGCTGATACACTGCAACACCGTCTCGCGTCTTTGGTTGCGCAAGTGGACCTGGTTGCGAAGGATTCCTCTGTCGGGTTTCGACTTCGACTCGCGCTTCTCCAGAACGGTCGATTCGAGATCGAGGTCATCGCCTCGGCGTACTGGGTTCGGCAGCTCCAGCTCATCATAGCCCATTCGGGCAAGGGCACGGAGAGGAGACTGCACCTTGTTCGTTAACGAGATGAAGATCGCGAACGTGTGCGCAGCAGATGCCGACAGTCCTGCAAAAACTGAACGAGCAGCAGCTTCAGGGAGCCGGCCTTTTGGGTCGCCGTCGTCATGGCCTGCGCGCCGGCGGTGTCGGCTGATCGCTGTCCCCGGGCGCTTGCATCTTGGCGGCGCCCCTGCAGGACGTGCGGCAGCTTCCCTCACCAGCCAAAGATGAACTTGCAAAGTACTTTCAGGCGACGAATGCTCTTAAGCAGAAGGAGCTCAAGTTTCTGGGTTGGCGCGATCCCGACGATGCAATCAAGATAATCAAATGGCTTTCGCGGTAAGCTCATTTCACCGGCGCGGTGCAGGCCTTTTCTAAGCGGTTGGGACGTCTAATCCGGAGGCCGCAGTCCGGGCGACGTGAGCCGCAAGCTGTCGGGCCAGAGGTCCGCGTCCATCACCACGTGATCCAGTGCCGCGAGCCGGATTGGTCGGCCAAGCCGGCACTGGGAACCGAAATAGTGTCACGGCGGAAATGCTTCGCTTCAGTCGCCGACACCGACACGCTAATCCTGCCGATCCATTTCCCGGCGCCGACGGTCGGCCTGATCAAGCCGGATGGCGACCGCTTCGGCTGCCGCTTCAAGCGGGAGTAGACAGAGGGGGAAGTCAACGGCTCAGGGCGACGTCCCTGAACGCCACGACCAGTGGCCGCTCGAGCTTGCCCTTCATGTCCAGCAGAATCTCATATGCCGTCTCCCTGGGCATCGTCGGCTTGTAGGCCCGCCGCTCGATCAGTGCGGCAAAGATGTCGGAGATGGTCAGGACACGCACGATATCGGAGATGCTCTCCGCGCACAGGCCGTCCGGATAGCCGCTGCCGTCCAGATACTCGTGATGGTGCCGCACCGCATCAAGGATTTCCGCGGATATACCCGGAATGCTCTTCAGCACCTCATATCCGGCGGCAGGGTGGGTTTCGATCAGCGTGCGCTCGGCCTCGTCAAGCCGCCCCGGCTTGTCGAGGATCGCGAGTGGGATCCTTGCCTTGCCGATGTCGTGGAACATCGCGCCCGAATGGAGTCGTTCGACGTCGGCTTTGCTCATGCCAAGGCTCAGGCCAAAATCGACGGCAATGCCGGTCACCAGCAGGCAATGCTGATAGGTGCCCTCGTGATGGCGGCGCACCGTCGTCAGCCAGTCGGAGAGGCCGTGTTCGGCAATGCTGTCGGCGATCCTGCCGCCCGCGCCCTTGGCGTCCGCGACATTGACCGCCGACCCGTTGATGACAGCCGAAAACATCGATGCGATGCTGGCGGCGCCTGCGGACGCAGCCTTCTGAGCGGTCGATGTCGGCTCGTCGTCCGGGGCGATCGACGGCGCCTCGATATCAGCGATCCTTGCCAGGAGTTGCGCTGGCTTGACCGGATTGAAGAAGATATCCGTCGCGCCGAGTGCATAGCCCTGAACCGTCGCAAGGCGCGAGCGTTGATCGATGATGAAGATGCGCCTCGGAATCCGTTTGAGCTTGCTGGAGACAGCCTTCAGCGCCGCGATGTTATCTATCACCCGCAAATCTGCGCTGACGATGATGGCTTCGATGTCATTGCCGCGAAGCCGGGCAGCATCAAGCAGCTCGGACGTGACCTCGAATGTCCGTCCAAGTATGCCGCGGACGGCAGACAGCCTAGAGGGGGTGTCGGCAACCACGTGGATCAGCATCGAAGCGCCTCGTCAGCCTCCTGCCATCAAGGAGCACATCGCCTAAACTGGACGACGCGTGCCCGGCGCGGGGCCTGGGTGAGAAAGCGTTCAAGGCCGCTGCAAACTTGATGCGCAAGGTCCTCGTTGATCACGAACTTCGCGACGGCGCCGGCGCAGTCGAATTCGATGATCCCGCGCAGCGGCTCGGCAGACTCTGTCGATACCGAGACGTTCGTTACTCTCTGCATGGTCATGTAGGTGGTTCCCCTCAGGCCTGATCAATGCCGTCATTCCTCATTTCGGAATGACGGCCTTTCCCTTCCTTTTTTTCTCCTCGATGAATCTCACGCCGACCTCGGCGCCGTCGACACGGACCAGTTCGCAACGGCGGAAGGCCAATCCTCTCGAGGAGAGCAGCAGAAAGAACTCCTGCGCCCGCAGCACCTCCAGCGTTCCGGCGACTTCAAGCCGGGCGCCGCTCTGCGAGATGTCGAGAAGGACACAACTTCGACGCCAGGTGCCGTCGACTCCCATGAGGTTCACGGGATAAGGGTGTTCGAGCCGAATGCGCTCCGCTTTTCGATCCCCATATGCCACTACAACTCTCCAGCCGCGGAGGACGGCTTCGCGGTCAAATCATTGATCAAGCCAAATCGGATCATGCGCTGGGCGCTTGAAAGCAGGAACGATTCAAACATATCTTTGGCGTCTTCGAGCTGTTGCTGAGAAGTGGCCTGACCAAGCTTCCGATTACTGACGATGGCCTTCGTCGTGTTCCAGTTCAACCGCGAGGCCCGGCAGGCGATGACGAGCCCGCGGATGTCGGCGGCCTCCAGCAGCGGTTCGATTGTCTCGGTCGGAACGGTCGCAAGCTGCGCCAGCGCCGCGGCGACGTTGTGGTATTCGCCCCTCACTGCGAAGCGATTGACGCTGGAGTCATTCAGCTGGCCGGCGTTGTTGAGCGCCATGACCGTCGCCTTGGCTTCGGTATAGTCGATGGCGGCCGGCGGTTTCGCTCGGATACGCGCGGCGCTGGCATCGATAGCCGCGCGGATCGCATCCTTTATCGCCTGAGGCGCGATCTTGAGGAGGCGGGCCTGCAGGCGTGACGTGGACCTTGCAATGAGGTCGCCGAGCGCACCAGGCGGCAGGTCGCTGCGCAAGACCAGTGAGCAGGCGACGTCGTCGTCCCGCTCGGCGGCATCGACCAAAATGGCAAAACCCGCGCTGTTAATTTGCGCGCCAGAATTACTTGCCAGCGAGCGAAGGACGCTGCTGTCGCCCCGCATCAGCAGAATATCGGTGAGTTCCTGGCTGATCTTCTTTCGGCCGGCGATTGCGCAAAGGTGTCCTTCGGCGCGCATCCACGCGATGTCGATTAGATCGGCATCCGAGATGCAGGCGCATTTCCGCAGGATCGGTGCCGCGACATCGGCGTCATCATGGAGGGCGAGGCGTCGCGCCAGTTCTCTGGGCACCGACCGCAGGTCGGCAAACGAGCGGCTCAGCGTGGTCAATGTCCGCAACTCGACGTCTTCCATCAAGCGGACCAGGACATCGTCGAACACGCCGATATGATGCTCGTTGAGCCGGTGGGCGTCCTCGAGAAAAAGGCCGGCCACCTGCCGCAACATCCGCATCCGGCGGTCTGGCGGGCCTGCTCTCAAAACATGGTCGAGTTCGGCAATAAGGGCAGTCGAGGCAATGGCTGGATCGTGCCCCGTGGCGTGGTGTAGCTGAGTGCGGATCACCACGTTCGCCGGCATGGGC
>NZ_JBHMET010000147.1:0-1221 GCF_042430365.1 Bradyrhizobium erythrophlei | reverse complement strand
CCACACCGCGAATGCCGCCAGCGCCGCGACGGCAAGGATCGCGATGGCGATGCCGGTGATGTAGGCGTTGGTGGAGACCGTTCCGGCGTCGAAGCCGAACATCCAGGGCGAAAGGAACAGAAGCGCGCCAAGGATCAAGTTTGCGACGTCGCACAATTTGGCGTTCGTCCAATTCTCCATGACACCCTCCCTCCATTGGAAGGTTTTCACACGCTAATCAACCGTAGGATCGCCGCGCCGGTTCCATCGCGGCCGGGTGCGCGATCGTCGCACCCGCGGAAAAATCCCCGGACTGATTTCGCTGTGCGGAACGCTGCGCGGTCTGGTTGCCACGGCCTATCTGCACAGCATGGCCAAGGCCTTTGATTTTGCCGTGCCGGTCGATGGCAAGACGGTGCCGGACGGCGACGATTGCATCCTGAAGGCCCAAATCCTGGAGTTCGACCGACGCATCATCGCCTGGCATCGATCAAGCGCGACGAGCAAACGGCTGGACGCGATCCCCGGCGTCGGGCCGGCGTTGGCAACAGCTTTGGTCGTCAGCATTGCGGATCCCCAGGCTTTCCGATCGGGACGGGACTTCTCGGCCTGGGTGGGGCTCGTGCCGAAGCAGAACTCGAGTGGGGGCAAGGACAAGCTTGGCAGTATCAGCAAACAAGGGGATCGCTATTTGCGCAGCCTGTTCACGGCTGGCGCGCTCGCCGTGATCCGCTATGCCAAGATCCATGGCACCGATCATCGGCCCTGGCTCACTCGATTGTTGGCCCGGCCCCGTATCCTAATTCGATTTTGGGAGTGTCCTAGTTCCAATTAACCCGGAACAAACCATGCCGTGGGTGGCGTTCTCAGTAGGACTACTGAGGCGGCTTGGCGACGTTCTCCAGAGCGGCCCTGGAACGAAATTAGCTAATGTTAATTGGCCCGCATGAGACGATATTT
The DNA here is from genome assembly GCF_042430365.1 of Bradyrhizobium erythrophlei. GTDB lineage: Bacteria > Pseudomonadota > Alphaproteobacteria > Rhizobiales > Xanthobacteraceae > Bradyrhizobium > Bradyrhizobium erythrophlei. The sequence goes on along the minus strand of NZ_JBHMET010000147.1, from coordinate 282 downwards.
TTTTGACCTTCGCGACGGCGAAGCACTGATCCCGGATGAAGAAGGAATGGTGCTGCCTGACGTTGGATCGGCTCAGGAAGAGGCCATGAAAGCCTTGGCCGACATGGTCCACAATGCAGCCATAAAATCCCTCAGCCTAATTCAGATGGCGATCGAGGTTCGCGACGACGACGGGCCCGTAATGCAGGTTAGATTCGCCTTCGATATCGTCAGGTCGCATTGGAGCTATGCGGGAAAGTGGGTGATGACGGACTGAGATAGGCGGCGTATCGAGGCGGGTGT
>NZ_JBHMET010000146.1:0-2092 GCF_042430365.1 Bradyrhizobium erythrophlei | reverse complement strand
AAGAAAGTCTTGAATCACACTCCTCTCGATTTGAGAATCCCAAGAGTCCACAGGACCTAGGGCGTGGGGCTTCGGTCCCGCGCCCTCCGCCGTTTGCAAAATTGGGGCATGGAGCAGCATGATCGCGTCGCCTGGATTAGTCACCCCGGCATTTGGGATTGTTAACCACAAACAGTGTCCCAGACGCACCCAGAGATGAATAAGTCCATCCGTCAGGTTGGCGTAAGCCGGCGCCACTACAGTGCAACGCGCGTGCTGTTTTTCAGCACTAGCGCGTGCCCTTGTGTTTGAAAGCCCCATCTGGTGGGAACATCGGATGGGGCTTTTGCTCTTCCAGCAGTTCCGACTGTTGCGAGCAACTCTAATCTAATCCGACTGTAATGCGCTTCCATGAGCAATGAGACGGAAACCCCTTCGCCCACGATCCAGATAGGTCTTGGCGCGTGGCTTGTGTTGGGAAACCGGGCCAGTGAGCCGAGCAGGCAGCCCGACCCGACGCGGCCGGATGGGCTGAGCCGCGTTCCGGCGCCGGCACGACACCCGCAGCCGGCACGACGTCGAAAAGCGGGCTAACTCGCCAACGGCATCTCACGCAGACGCCGCGCTCCTCTACGCATCGGTGCTTCTGCCAGCGCTGGCGACAAGAAGACTGCCAAGACGGGTCATGCTGTCGCTACCGCGATATTTTCCTTCGCCGCGCCCCGCGCGACGATCTTGAGCACGTCGTCAGGCAGTGGCCGTTGCAGGGCCTTGGCCTCGTTCCACGGCGCGCGCATCCACACATCGCGCTCCTCGTCGGTGGTCAGGATCACTGGCATTGCCTTGGGGTGGATCGGCGCGACGATGGCGTTCGGCGTCGTCGTCAGGAAGCCGGAGACCGGGTGCGGGCCCGGCACCGGCTTGGACTTCGTTCCGCGGTCGCCATTGAACTCTGTCCAGATCCCGGCGAAGGCGGCCAGCGGTCGATCGTCGTTGAGCGCGAACCAGACGACGTCCTTTTTCTTCGTTTCCGGGTTCGGCTCCGGCGCGTACTCCGCAAAGCTGTTGAACGGCACCAAGCAGCGGTTCTCCGGCTTGAGCCCACCGCGCCAATGCGGTGATGACGTGTTGCGGACGTTGGTGACCGGCGGGGCCGCCTACCGTGGATTCCAACCGTAGCTTTCCGGATGATCGCCACAGAGCGCAACGAAATCAACGTCGTGTAGAGGAGGGGATGTCCGCCCTCAAAATCAAATTGGAGCGTTCTCAAAAATTGAGAGGCCGCAGCCACTAGTCAACTACGCTCAGCACGGTGTCCCTGCCATCAATGAACCGATTACGCTTAACGAAATCAGTTAGCTCAAACTCAACGATCAAGAGGATCCGTCTTCGGTCCGTGCGCCTGACAAGTCCAAAAGATTGATCGATCACGCCGCCTTCGGCGCAAGCCTGCGGCCATCCGGACCAAGCCCATGCTTCACAAGCAGCTCAGAGGAGACCCGACAGCCGCTCAGTCCAGGCTCGGGGCCGGCGTATCGGGACCAAACCCCAGTTTGCGCGTAGAACTTTACCGCATATTCAAGCTGCGACTCGTCCGCGGTGACATCGGTAGTGCTTTCTTTGACCGCACTCTCGGCATAGTCGGACCACCGCTGTTGATTGAGCCAGGTCACCGCTTGCGGAATATACCGCGTACCGACGTTCCCGCGGTCGGCTTCATCCTTGGCGAGCTTGCGCGCCGCGTCAATCAGCATTTGCGCATCAAGGCCCATTTCCACTAGCTCGTCGAACTTCAATTCAGCGGGCCTCCGCGGGTTCGCCCCTTCTCGTCGGGGATATGCGTGCCAAAATTCGCCAAAGCGAGAGGGCCCGCACTTCAGGCGACCATTCCGCCGATTATCTACCTCTGTCTCTGCTTCTGTTTCTGTCTCTGTCTCTGTCTCTGTCTTTCGTACGGGGGTCTCTTTGCAATCCGCTAGCGCGACGCTAGCATCAACGGTGGCTATGAGGACGTGAAGCAACTCATCGCTGACGTGCTGCGGCAGTTGAACATAGAGCTATGCGGGAAAGTGGGTGATGACGGACTGAGATAGGCGGCGTATCGAGGCGGGTG
>NZ_JBHMET010000145.1:0-43936 GCF_042430365.1 Bradyrhizobium erythrophlei | reverse complement strand
CATGAACCGCTATCATTAGGATAAAACCGCCTTCCCGGAGCTAACTGGACAGGCTCCTAGAGGGGTCGAGACGAGCGAAGCTCGCTCTTAGGTCGACGCGAATGTAATGAGCGGCGGGGTGGGGTGAAGGTCTCTCCACCCGGAACAGTGCCCGAGGGGAGAAATCACCCCACCCCGTTTCGCATTTCGCTTCGCTTCATGCGAACCGACCCTCCCCCTCCAGGGGAGGGTGAAGAACATCAGCCGTTGCGTTTCGATTTGCACATCGGGAAACCCATGCCCCACCCCAACGACCCCAAGCTCCGCTCCTTCATCGACGTCGCCCCGACCTCGGACTTTCCGATCCAGAACCTTCCTTACGGCGTGTTCTCGTCCAAGGACGGACTTGCGCCGCGCGTCGGTGTCGCGATCGGGGACTACGTGCTCGATCTCTGGGAGCTCGAGCAGGACTCCCGCCTTGATGTCGGGCCGCTCGGCGTGTTCTCGCAGCCGTCGCTCAATCCGTTCATGGCGCTTGGACCGAAGGTGTGGTCGAAGACGCGGGCGCGGATCAGCGAGCTGTTGCGTCACGACAATCCTGAGCTGCGCGACAACAAGGAGCTGTGCGCCCGCGCGCTGGTGCCGATGGCGGATGTGAAGCTGCACATGCCGTTCACGGTGTCCGGCTACACCGATTTCTATTCGTCGAAGGAGCACGCCACCAATGTCGGTGTCATGTTCCGCGGCAAGGACAATGCGTTGCAACCGAACTGGCTGCACATGCCGATCGGCTATAACGGCCGCGCCTCGACCGTGGTTGTGTCCGGCACCATGGTGCGGCGCCCGCGCGGGCAGTTGAAGCCGCCGACCGCTGAGGTGCCGAGCTTCGGTCCGTGCGAGCGGCTCGATTTCGAGCTCGAGATGGGTGTGGTGGTCGGCCAGGCGTCGAAGATGGGCGAGATGCTGACCGAGAAGCAGGCCGAGGAGATGATCTTCGGCTTCGTGATCCTCAACGACTGGAGCGCGCGCGACATCCAGCAGTGGGAATATGTGCCGCTCGGCCCGTTCCAGGCCAAGGCGTTCGCGACCTCAATCAGCCCGTGGGTGGTGACGCGCGAGGCTCTAGAGCCGTTCCGCATGCAAGGGCCGGCGCAGGAGCCCGCGCCGCTCGCCTATCTGAAGCAGACGCAGCCGAACAACTACGATCTCGCGCTCGACGTTGCGCTTCGTGCGGGTGCGATGAACGAGGCGAAGACGATCTGCAGCACCAATTTCAAGTACATGTACTGGTCGTCGGTGCAGCAGCTCGTGCATCACGCCTCATCCGGCTGCGCGATGAACGTCGGTGACCTCCTCGGCAGCGGCACGATCTCCGGCCCCGAGAAGCATCAGCGCGGCAGCCTGTTGGAAATCAGCTGGAACGGCAGCGAGCCGGTCGAGCTTGCCAGCGGCGTCAACCGCTCGTTCCTCGAGGACGGCGATTCGCTCGTGATGCGCGGCTGGTGCCAGGGCGACGGCTATCGCGTCGGCTTTGGCGAGGTCGAGGGGACGATCGTCGCGGCGGAATAGCTCTGGGCTCAACGCATTCGTTCACCTCCCCTTGAAAAGGGGAGGTCGGTTTGCGCTGAAAGCGCAAACCGGGTGGGGATCTTCTCCTCCCACGAACACTGCGCCCGCGGCTAGACCCCCACCCCGCCCTCCCCCTTTCAGGGGGAGGGCGACCGACAGCCGGGCAAGCCTCACCGCTCTTCCGGTCGAATATCCCTCAGCCGCGCCGAATGCGCGGCGACGTCCTCGAGGCTGTACTTCAGATGCACCCGCTTGTCCGACGGCGGCTGGTTTGCCGTGCACACGCCCGGCCGCCACTGCTTCGAGGGGCGGATCGGCCGCCGCTCGAAGCCGCCGCCGCAGTTCGGGCAGACATTGCCGAGCTTGGTCTCGGCGCAATCAGCGCAGAACGTGCATTCATACGAGCAGATCCGCGCGTCCGTCGCATTCGGCGGCAGGTCCTTGTCGCAATATTCGCAGTTCGGTCGTAGCTGCAGGGCCATGGCGCTCTCTCGTATCGGGTGTCGCGGGAATGATCGCAGATCACCCCGCGAAAGCGAATGTCGTATTTCCCTCGATTTGCGCCACGCTACCCCAGCGCCTTCAGCGGCAGCTTGCTGCTCTCCTTCAGCCGGTCGAGCACGATCGAGGAGCGGACATGCGCGACGCTCTGGTGCGGCATCAGCACGTTGTTGACGATGTCGGAGAGGCTTTTCAGGTCGCGCAGCATCACCTTGAGCAGATAGTCGGCGTCTCCGGTCAGCGAATAGGCGTCCTGGATGTCGTCGACGCGGTTGACCAGCTCGCGGAATTTCTTCGCGTTGTCCGGCGAATGCGTCGCCAGCGTGATGTGGATGAAGGCGATCAGGCCGAAGCCGAGCGCCTCGCCGGCGAGGTCGGCATGGTAGCCTGATATCACCTTCTCCTCCTCGAGCCGCATCCGCCGCCGCGAGCATTGCGAGGCGGACAGGCCGACCAGGTCGGCGAGCTGCTGGTTGGTGAGCCGGCCGTCGTCCTGCAGCGCCGCCAGCATTTTGAGGTCGAAGGCGTCGACGTCGATCATGCGTCAAATACCCGTATCATGCACAAACCGTGCGTGAATATAGCCGATGGCGGGCCATTTTGCATGCACTTTGCGCGTCAGGCGGCTGAGACTCCCCTCCAGCCAGATCAGGGAGATTCGCCATGGGTCCGTTTCCGCACGATGCGCCGCCGGCCGAGGTCAGCGCCGACAATCCGATGGGCACCGACGGCTTTGAATTCGTCGAATATGCCCACCCACATCCGGAAGAATTGCATGCCCTGTTCAAGCTGATGGGCTTCGTGCCGGTCGCTCGCCACAAGACCAAGACGATCACGGTCTATCGCCAGGGCGACGTCAACTATCTCGTCAACGAGGAGCCGGGCACCCACGGCTTCGACTTCGTCGCGGCGCACGGGCCGTGCGCGCCGTCGATGGCGTTCCGGGTGGTCGACGCGAAGCGCGCCTATGAGCGCGCGATCGCGCTCGGCGCGGAGCCCGCGGATCAATCGTCCGCGCAGAAGACGCTCGACGTGCCCGCGATCAAGGGCATCGGCGGCAGCCTGCTCTATTTCGTCGATCGCTACGGCGCCAAGGGCTCGGCCTACGACGCCGAATTCGACTGGCTCGGTGCGGAGAACCCGCGTCCCGTCGGCTCAGGCCTCTATTATGTCGATCACCTCACCCACAACGTCCATCGCGGCCGCATGGATGTCTGGACCGGTTTCTACGCAAAGCTGTTCAACTTCCGCCAGATCCGCTTCTTCGACATCGAGGGCCGCGCCTCGGGCCTGTTCTCGCGCGCGCTGACGAGCCCCGACGGCAAGATCCGGATTCCGATCAACGAGGACGCCGGCGATTCCGGGCAGATCGAGGAATATCTCAACACCTATCACGGCGAGGGCATCCAGCACATCGCCTGCGGCGCGCGCGATATCTATCGCACCGTCGAGACGTTACGCGAGGCCGGCCTGCCGTTCATGCCGTCACCGCCCGACACTTATTTCGAGCGGATCGATGGACGGCTGCCCAAGCACGGCGAGGACGTCGCGCGGTTGCAGAAGAACGGCATCCTGATCGACGGCGAGGGTGTCGTCGACGGCGGCCAGACCAAGGTGCTGCTGCAGATCTTCTCGGCCAACGCGATCGGGCCGATCTTCTTCGAATTCATCCAGCGCAAGGGCGACGACGGATTCGGCGAAGGCAATTTCAAGGCACTGTTCGAGTCGATCGAGGAAGACCAGATCCGCCGCGGCGTGCTGAAGGTCGATCACGCGGCGTGATTACCCCGTAGGGTGGGCAAAGCGACTTGTCCGCCGTAGCCCGTCCGCGGGCGAAGACGGAAGCGTGCCCACCTTTTCTTGCACCGAACGTGAGAAGGTGGGCACGGCGCTGCGCGCCTTTGCCCACCCTACGCATTCCGATGCGGGACGACAGCGAAATTAACTTCCCGCCTTCCACGCCGCCGTCACATCACCGATCTTCGCCACCTCGGGCTCGCGGATCGCGGACGGGGTGCGCGAGAAGCGCGGCGCGGGGGCGGGCTGGGTCACGCCGTGGCGCTCGACGAACACCTTGCGCGCCGCCATGTGCGGATGCTTGGGCGCTTCCGCCATGGTGAGGATCGGCGCGAAGCAGATGTCGGTGCCCTCCATGATCTTGCACCACTCCTCGCGCGTCTTGCCCTTGAATACCTTGGTCAGCTTCTCCTTCAGCGCGGGCCACGCCTTGCGGTCCATCTGCGCGTCGAAATCGGCGTCGGTCAGGCCGGCGTGCTGACGCAGCAGCGCATAGAACTGCGGCTCGATCGAACCGATCGAGATAAAATTGCCGCAGGCGCATTCATAGACGCCGTAGAAATGCGCACCACCGTCGAGGAAGTTCTGGTCGCGGCCCTCGGTCCAGCGGCCGATCGCGCTCATATCGAAGAACATCGACATCAGCGACGCCGCGCCGTCGCACATCGCGGTGTCGACGACCTGGCCCTTGCCGGACTTCGAGGCCTCCAGCAGCGCGGCGAGCACGCCGACCACGAGATAGAGCGCGCCGCCGCCGAAATCGCCGACCAGATTGAGCGGCGGCACCGGCTTCTCCTTCGTGCCGATCGCGGCCAGCGCGCCTGTTATCGAGATGTAGTTGATGTCGTGGCCGGCGGCGTTCGCGAGCGGGCCTTCCTGGCCCCAGCCGGTCATGCGGCCATAGACCAGCTTCGGATTGCGCGCCAGCACGACGTCAGGGCCGAGGCCAAGCCGTTCCATCACGCCGGGGCGAAAGCCTTCGATCAGCGCGTCGGCATGGCTCAGCAAGTCGAGCACTTGCGCGATCGCATCCTTGTTCTTCAGATCGAGCTCGATCACCTTGCGGCCGCGCACCGCGACCGCCTTCAGGTTCTTGCCGGCGCCGACGCGGTCCAGTGTGATGACCTCGGCGCCCATGTCCGCGAGCAGCATGCAGGCGAACGGGCCCGGGCCGATGCCGGCGAATTCGACGATGCGGAAACCTGAGAGCGGGCCGGAGGCGCGGGCGGCGGACTGGGTGGCGGGTTTATCGAGCACGTTTTGGTTCCGTTGTTGCTTGGATAAAGTTGGTTGAGGCCATGCGGTCGCGGCGAGATCGCCGAGCGTGACCTGACGTCGGAGTCATGGTCACAGCAAATGGTCTGCGTCGGTGATGCTGAATGTCATGCGTGTCCTCGCCCCGTCCGTGTGACGGTATTTTTAATTAGCTGATTAGCTAAATTGTCTCGCCGAATGCGCCCCGTGGCAAGCTGCTTTTTGTCCGCGCTCATCCGCAAAAAACGAACGGCGCGCATCGCTGCGCGCCGTTCTTGCACTTGTGTTTAGGCGCTATCAGCCGGCAGCCGTCACCGCGCGCTGTCCCATCACCTTGATCAGGTTGGCGCGATAGTCCGCCGTGCCGTGGATGTCGGCGAGCAATCCGCTCGCCGGGATCTTGACGCTGTCCAGTGCGCTGGCCGACCAGTTCGCCTTCAATGCCCCTTCGATCGCCGGTACCCGCATGACGCCGCTCTGCGACGCGCCGGTCGCCGCCGCGCGGACGTCGCCGGCCTTGGTCTTGGCGACGAACACGCCGGTCAGCGCGAAGCGCGAGGCGGGATTGGGAAACTTCGCGTAGCCCGCCTTCGCCGGAATCGGGAACGAGACCGCCGTGATGATCTCGCCGTCTTCAAGCGCGGTTGCGAACAGACCCTTGAAGAAGTCCTCCGCGGAAATCGACCGCTTGTTGGTCTTGACTGTTGCGCCCAGCGCCAGCACCGCGGCCGGATAGTCCGCCGCCGGATCGTTGTTGGCGAGCGAGCCGCCGATCGTGCCGCGATAACGCACGGCGGGATCGCCGACCATCGACGCCAGATCGGCAAGCGCCGGGATCGCTTTTTTGACCGCGTCGCTCTGCGCCACGTCGAAGTGCGGCGTCGCGGCCTTGATGGTCACGGTGTCACCCGAAACCTCGACGCCGATCAGCTCCTGGATCTTGGAAAGGTCGATCACGTCGGAGGGCGCGGCGAGGCGCTGTTTCATCACGGGGAGCAGGGTCTGTCCGCCGGCAATGAATTTCGGTTCCTGGCCCTTGGCGAACAGAGCCGCGGCATCAGCGACCGAGGAAGCGCGGTGATAATTTGTCTCGTACATGGCTCGTCCTCCTCAACCGTGAATGGCGTGCCAGACGCGATCGGGCGTCGCAGGCATTTCCAGCTTGTTGTTGCCGATGGCATCCGTGATCGCGTTGATCACGGCTGCCGAGGCGCCGATTGCGCCGGCCTCGCCGCAGCCCTTGACGCCGAGCGGGTTGCCCGGACACAGCGTCGTGGTGTGGGAGAGCTTGAACGACGGCAGGTCATCGGCCCGCGGCATGGTGTAGTCCATGAACGACGCCGTGACGGGCTGACCGTTACCGTCATAGACGGCACCTTCCAGCAACGCCTGGCCGATGCCCTGCGCGAGGCCGCCATGGACCTGGCCTTCGACGATCATCGGGTTGATCAGCCGACCGAAGTCGTCGGCCGCAACGAAGTTCACGAAGGAGGTCTTGCCGGTAGAGGGATCGACCTCGAGCTCGCAGATGTACGCGCCGGCCGGGAAGGTGAAGTTGCTTGGATCGTAGAACGCCGTCTCCTTCAGGCCGGGCTCCATGCCTTCAGGCAGATTGTGCGCGGTGTAGGCCGCGAGCGCGACCATCGGCAGCGCGATCGACTTGTCGGTGCCGGTGACCTTGAACTCCCCGTTCTCGATCACGATGTCGCTCTCGGAGGCTTCGAGCGCATGCGCTGCGATCTTCTTGGCCTTGGCCTCGACCTTCTCCATCGCCTTCACGATCGCCGTACCGCCGACCGCGAGCGAGCGCGAGCCGTAGGTGCCCATGCCGAACTGCACCTTGTCGGTGTCGCCATGGACGATCGAGACCTGGCTGAGCGGCACGCCGAGGCGTTCCGCGATGATCTGGCAGAACGTCGTCTCGTGGCCCTGGCCGTGGCTGTGCGAGCCGGTGAGCACCTCGATGGTGCCGACCGGGTTGACGCGGATTTCCGCCGACTCCCACAGGCCGACGCCGGCGCCGAGGCTGCCGACCGCCTTCGACGGCGCGATGCCGCAGGCCTCGATGTAGCAGGAGACGCCGATGCCGCGCAGCTTGCCGTCCGCCTTGGCCTTGGCCTTGCGGGCGGGGAAGCCGGCATAGTCGATCGCCTTCATCGCGGCGTCGATCGAGGCATTAAAGTCGCCGATGTCGTACGCCATGATCACCGGCGTCTGATACGGGAACTGGGTGATGAAGTTCTTCTTGCGCAGCTCGGCCGGATCGACCTTCAACTGCCGCGCCGCGGTCTCCATCATGCGCTCGATCAGGTAGCTCGCCTCGGGTCGGCCGGCGCCGCGATAGGCGTCGACCGGCGTGGTGTTGGTGTAGACACCCATCACCTCGGCATAGATCGCCGGGATTACGTACTGCCCGGACAGCAGCGTCGCGTAGAGATAGGTCGGCACTGCCGAGGAGAACAGCGACATATAGGCGCCGAAATTGGCGTGGGTCTTCACCCTGAGCCCAAGGATCTTGTTATCCTTGTCGAACGCCATCTCGGCCTTGGAGACATGGTCGCGGCCATGCGCGTCGGTGAGGAAGGCTTCCGAACGGTCGCCGGTCCATTTCACCGGGCGGTTGACCTTCTTCGAGGCCCACAGCGCCACCATCTCTTCCGGATAGATGTAGATCTTGGAGCCGAAGCCGCCGCCGACGTCGGGCGCGATCACGCGCAGCTTGTTCTCCGGTGCGATGTTGTAGAACGCCGACAGCACGAGGCGGGCGACGTGCGGGTTCTGCGAGGTGGTGTAGAGCGTGAAGTGCTCTTCGGCCTGGTCGTAATGGGCGAGCGCGGCGCGCGGCTCCATCGCGTTCGGCACCAGGCGGTTGTTGGTGAGCTCGAGCGTCACCACATTGGCGGCCTTGCTGAAGGCATCCTTGACCGCGGCTTCGTCGCCGAGATGCCAGTCATACACGACGTTGCCGGGAGCCTCGGGATGCAGCTGCGGCGCGCCCGGCTTGATCGCGGCCTTGATGTCGGGCACCGCGGGAAGTTCTTCGTAATTGACGACGACGGCTTCCGCCGCGTCTCTGGCCTGGTTCTTGGTCTCGGCGATTACGACCGCGACCGCCTGTCCAACGAAGCGCACGGTCTCCGGCGCCATCGCCGGCCACGCGCCCATTTTCATCGGCGAACCGTCCTTTGAGGTGATGGCCCAGCCGCAAATGAGGTTGCCGACCTTGTCGTCGACGATCTGCTGCCCGGTCAGCACGGCGACCACGCCCGGCATCTTCAGGGCCGCGGATGAATCGATGCCCTTGACCTTGGCATGCGCATGCGGGCTGCGGATGAAGTGAGCATAGGTCATGCCCACCATTTTCACGTCGTCGACGTAACGTCCTTGTCCTGTGATGAAGCGGCGATCTTCCTTGCGCACGACGCTTGCGCCAATGCCTTCAACGCCCATGTTCTTGTCCTCCCGACCGGAGATTTCGATTTGCCGCCGTTCCCATCGAAGCCGGCGGTGATGAGTTTGGTGATGCTGTTTGCGCGCGGCCGACTATTCGGCGGCCTGCGCGACCTTCATGCGACCGGCCGCATCCAGCACCGCCTTGACGATGTTGTGGTAGCCGGTGCAGCGACAGATGTTGCCTTCGAGCTCGTGGCGGACCGTTTCCTCGTCGAGCTTGCCGCCGTGGCGATGCACGATATCGACCGCCGACATGATCATGCCGGGGGTGCAATAGCCGCACTGCAGGCCGTGATTGTCGCGGAATGCCGCCTGCATCGGATGCAGCTCGTCGCCCTTGGCGAGGCCTTCGATGGTGGTGACGTTGCAGCCCGCCGCCTGTCCGGCCAGCATGGTGCAGGATTTGACCGCCCGTCCATCGACATGGACGACGCAGGCGCCGCACTGGCTGGTATCGCAGCCGACATGGGTGCCGGTCAGGTTCAGGTTTTCGCGCAACAGATGCACGAGGAGGGTCCGGTCCTCAACGTCGACCGAGACCGCCCTGCCGTTTACCGTCAGTTTGACTGTAGACACGCGTTCCTCCCAAAAGTCTCGTTATGGGCCCAGTAGACCACGCTTCACTGGGGACGTAACCGCGATCAAAGTCGTAGTCGCGGCTTTGTCATGAAGGCGCCGGGCTGTGTTCCAATCCTAGCAGGCTGTTGTTGCCTCGGCAATTTGCAAGCGCGTGCCGATCGCCCGAAGCGCGTCCGATTTGCTGCCGTAACGACGCCAGCGTCCGGCCGAAGCGACCATCGCAATGCAGCGGAATCCAGCGCCGCGCTTGCTACTACCTTCCGCCTATAACGACCAAAAAGCGTTGCTGTCATTTTCATCGCCGGTGCAGCGACGAAAGATCGCGCGTCCGTAAATTGGGTAGAGAACCGCGCGCGATGCGCTCGTCGCGGCAACGAAACCACTTTGGAGGAGACAGATGAAGCTGAGGAGCGGGAGTTTCTTTGCCGGCGTATCGCTGGTCGCCATGTTGATGGCCGGTATCGGTCCGTCAATAGCCAATGACTCGGTCGCAAAGGCCGTGTCCGATCCCAACGGATGGGCGATCGCGGGCCACGACTACGGCAACACCCGCTTCAGCGCCCTGAAGCAGATCAATTCCGAGAACGCCGGCAAGCTGCAGCTGGTCTACTCGATGTCGCTGGCCTCGTTGCGCTCCAACGAGTCCTCGCCGGTCGTGATCGGAAAGACGCTCTACGTGTCGACCTCATGGGGTCCGAAATACGTCTATGCGATCGATGCCGCGACCGGTGCGCGAAAGTGGACCTACCAGCCAGATATTCCAGATGACGTGCTCCAGTATGCCTGCTGCGACGTCAACAGCCGCGGCGTGTCCTATGCCGACGGCAAGATCTTCGTCGGCCGGCTCGACGGCAAGCTGACCGCGCTCGCTGCCAACACCGGCAAGGAGCTCTGGACCTCGACCGTGGTCGACTACAAGCAGGGCTCGGTGATCACCTCGCCGCCGCTCATTGTGCGCGACAAGGTCATCACCGGCTTCGGCGGCGGTGAGTATGGCGTTCGTGGCTCGCTGCAGGCCTTCGATCTCAACACCGGCAAGTTGCTGTGGCAGACCTTCACCGTGCCGGCGCCCGGCGAACCCGGCAGCGACACCTGGAAGGGCGATACCGGTCTGCATGGCGGCGGCGCCGCCTGGCTGGTCGGCTCCTACGATGCCAAGTCCGATACGGTCTATTGGGGCACCAGCAATCCGGGGCCGTGGAATACCGCGGTGCGCTCCACCGGCGACGGCAATTTCGGCAAGCTGACCAACCTCTATACCGCCTCGACGCTCGCGATCGATCCGAACACCGGCAAGATCAAGTGGCACATCCAGGGCACGCCGGCCGACGCTTGGGACTATGACGGCGTCAATGAGCTCTTGCTCGCCGACCTCAAGATCAAGGGCGCCGATACGCCGGTACTGATGAAGGCGGATCGCAACGGCTTCTTCTTCGTCGCCAACCGCGAAACCGGCAAGGTGCTCTCGGCCGAGAAGTACGTCTACTCGAACTGGGCCAAGAAGTGGGACATCAACACGATGCGCGCCGAAGAGGATGCCGACAAGCGTCCGGGTCCCGGCCATCCCGCCAAGGACATCTGCCCGAACCTGATCGGCGGCAAGAACTGGCAGCCGATGTCGTTCAACCCGCAGACCGGCCTGGTCTACATCCCGACCAACAATGTCTGCATGGATTGGTCGGTCAGCGACGTGAACTACAAGCGCGGCGTGTTCTATCTCGGCGCCGAATTCCCGACCAAGGAAGGTCCGGGCGGCTTCCTCGGCGAACTCGTGGCCTGGGATCCCATCGCCAACAAGAAGGTGTGGGGCATCAAGGAAGACCTGCCCTTCAACGGCGGCACGCTGACGACCGCGGGCAATCTCGTGTTCGCCGGCAATCTGCACGGTGATTTCCGCGCCATCGACGCCAAGAACGGCAAGGTGCTGTGGAGCAAGAACCTCGGCAGCGGCATCGGCGCCGGTCCCGTGACCTACTCGGTCGACGGCAAGCAGTATGTCGCGATCGTGGTCGGACGTACCGCCGCGCTGCCGGCCTTCCTCGGTGACATCGGCAAGAAGATGGTCGCCGCGGCGCCCGAGGGTGGCTCGCTGTTCGTGTTCGCCCTGCAGTGACGATCGTCGACAAACGGAGGCAGCATTGTTCGCGTTTGGCATGACCCGAAACGAAATGCGCAAATGTTCGCGTAACGCGCGGCTGGGAACGGCAATCCGGACCGTGCTGCTCTCCACAATGCTTGCGGTGCCGGCCCTGTCGGCCGGCGCCGACGAGATCAAGCCGCTGCGGCTTTGCGCCGACCCGACCAACCTGCCGTTCTCGAGCGACGATCCGGCCAAGCCTGGCCTCTATCTCGAGATCGGCCAGGCGGTGGCCGAGAAGCTCGGTCGTGCGGTGAGCACCAACTGGTACAAGTCCTATTTCGGCAAGCGGACGGTCCGGGAAACGCTGCTCAGCAAGCAATGCGACGCGATGGTCGGCCTGCCGCTGGTCGACGACTTCATGGGACCGGCGGTGATCTTCTCCAAGCCGATCGCCCATGAAGGCTACGCGCTGGTCGCGGCAAAGGACCGCAAGCTTGCCGGCATCGACGACCTCAAGGGCCTGCGCGTCGCCGTGCAGTACCAGTCGACGCCGCAAAATCTGCTCGCGCTGCGCGAGGAGATCCAGAAGGTCACGGTGTTGAGCCCGGACGAGGGCATGGCCGCGCTGGCGCAGGGCAAGGTCGACGCTGCTTTCATCTGGGCGCCGGTGGCGGGCTGGCTCAACAAGACTGCCTACGCCGACAAATATCAGGTCGTCGCGGCCGAAGGCGATGGGCTGATCTGGGAGACCGCGATTGGCTTTGCCAAGGGATCAAGCGCATTGCGGGATCAGATCGATGGCGTGCTGCCGTCGTTGCAGTCGGAGATTTCCGCCCTGTTTGCAAAGTATGGCGTGCCGAGTGGCGCGCCGGTGAAGTTCGGCCAGGCGGATCGAGCGACGTCGCCCGTCGTCGCGAGCGAGCCCGTCACGGTGGGGCAGGCGGCCGCGGCCGACAAGCCGGTGCAGACCGCTGCGGCTACAGGGGACGCCAAGGCCGGGCGGGAGGTCTTCAACGGCACCTGCGCCCATTGCCACGGCCCGGATGCGGTGCAGGCCGAACGGAAGATCGACCTCAGGCTGCTCAAGAAGCGCTATGCCGACGACATGGAATCGACGTTCTGGAAGACCGTCCATGACGGGCGGCCGGCCAAGGGCATGCCGGCATGGAAGGACGTTTTTAGCGACGACGAGCTCAAAAACGTATATGTCTATCTGGAGTCCGTGCAGGGCACCGGCGACTAGAACAAGCTAAGGGCGTCTGGAACATCCGTGCGAGGGTCCTCATGATGGGGTTCCTGATCATCGACGATCACCCCTTGTTCGGCGAGGCGCTCGGCAACGCCATTCGCATCTCGCATCCGGACGCCCGCATCTTTGAAGCGACCTCGATCAAGGGCGCGCTCGGCATCCTCGCGACCGAGTCGAACATCGACCTGGCGCTGCTCGACCTGCTGCTGCCCGACGTCGTCGGATTCTCCGGCTTCCAGAAGATCAGGGATCGCTATCCCCGCCTGCCGATTGCGATCGTGTCGAGCGAGGAGGACAAGCACACGATCCGCGAGGCGCTGGAGATGGGAGCGGTCGGCTACCTGCCGAAATCGACCTCGCTCGGCGAGCTGTCGCAGGCGATCGCGCGGGTGCTGAGCGGCTCGGTCTCGGCGCCGCGCGATTTCGTCGCGGTCGGCGCGCTGGAGCAATCCGAGACAGCGCGCACGCTGCGCGAACGCATCCAGAAACTCACGCCGCAGCAGATCCGGGTGCTGCACCTGATCACGCGTGGCCTGCAAAACCGCGAGATCGCGGCTGAACTGAAGCTCGCGGAGTCCACGGTGAAGGCCCATGTGACGGAGATCCTGCGCAAGCTGAAGCTGTTCAGCCGCAACAAGGCGATCATCGAGCTGGCCAAGATTCCGCTGCCGATGGTGGAGGCTTGTCCCGGCACAAAGCCCGACAAGGCGCCGTAGGCACCCCTTGCTGCACTGCAAGCGAACGGTATCGCGCGTCCGGCCTATAGGCTGTACCCAGCCTTTGAGATAACCTCGTTGTCGCCATGGCTGTCTTGGGTCACCAGGGAGAGGGCTGCGCAGCTTTGACGACGACAACGCCATTGGCGGATCACGAACCGCCGGTCGCCGCGGCGAATGCGCCTCGATTGCTCATCGTCGAGGATCACCCGCTGTTCCGTGCCGCCCTGATCGGGGTAATCGGCGCCGAGTTCCCGCATGCCGAGGTGCTGCAGGCGACCTCGATCGACGGCGCCCTCGACGTCGTCGCCGCGCGCGACGATCTCGATCTGATCCTGCTCGACCTCTCGATGCCCGGGACGACAGGGCTGCTGGGGGCCTATCGCGTGCGGGCCGCCGCGCCGCGCAGCGCCCTCGTCATCGTCTCGGCACATGACGACTCCCGAATCATCGGCAGCGCGATCTCGCTCGGCATTTCCGGCTATATCCCGAAGTCCACGCCGAAGGCGGAGCTGGCGCGGCTGTTGCGCGGCATCCTCGAAGGCGCCGTCTGCCTGCCCAAGCGCTTCCGCGACGCCGCTGCGGCCCGGAAAGGCCAGGCCGACACCCGTGAACTATTGCGGCACCTCGGCCAGCTGACCTCGCAGCAGCTGCGCGTGCTCGACATGATCTGCCACGGCTTGCAGAACAAGCATATCGCCTACGAACTCGATATCTCCGTCACGACCGTGAAGGTGCATGTGTCGGAGATCTTGCGAAAGCTCGACGTGCGGAGCCGGACCGAGGCCATCATCGCGCTGTCGAAGCTCGACTTCGGCAAGCAGGACCACGCGCCCGTGTCGGCCGCACCGGCGCCGGGCGACGGCGATTCATAGCCGGGCGCTCGGCTGCTCCGATGCCAGCAGGAACGAGAGCAGCGAGCGCATCTCGGCAGGCTTGATCGGTTTCTTCAACAGTTCATGGCCAAACGCCGAAACGTCGGAAGCGGCCCTGGCGGAATAGTCGGCTGTGACGATGATCGCCGGAACGTTGGTCTTGATCGCATCGCAGATCACGTCGACCGCCTCGATGCCGGTTTCGCCATTGTCGAGATGAAGGTCGGCGATGATGGCGTCGGGAATGCCATCCAGCGCGCGGATGCGTTCGAGCGCCTCGGTCTTGGAAATCGTCACCGCGACGTCGCAGCCCCATTTCTCAAGCAGGCTGGCAAGGCCCTCCGCGCTGGAGAGGTCATTCTCGATCAGGAGGATCTTGGCGCCCTCCATCCCGCCATAGCGGTAGTCGACGCTGGCCTGCTCGCGCACGGGGATCGCGACCGGATCGGTGGTGCGGGGCACGGTGACGGAGAACACCGAGCCCTTGCCGGGACGCGAGGTCAACCGGACATCGTGGCCGAGCACGCCGGCGAATCGCCGCACGATGGAAAGGCCAAGCCCAATACCGGCGTTGTCGCCGGCACTGGCCTCGCCGCGCTGGAACTCGACGAAGATCGCCTCTCGCTGCGCCTCCGAAATTCCGGGGCCGGTGTCGTGCACCTCGATGCAGATATCGTCGCCGCGCGTCCTGCATCCCATCATCACGGTGCCGCGCTGCGTGTAGCGCAGCGCGTTGGCCAGCAGGTTCTGCAGGATCCGGCGCAGCATCAGCGGGTCCGAGCGGACCACACCGGACGATGGCACGATCTTCAGCGCGAGGTTGCGTTTTGCCGCGGTCGGGCTGAATTCATGTTGCAACGGTTCGAACAACGAGGCGATCGCGACCGGGCCGAATTCGGGCTTGAGCACGCCGGCATCGAGCTTGGAGATGTCGAGCAGTGTGCGCAACATGTCCTCGAGCGTCGCCAGTGAGCGGTCGATCTGTTCGGTCAGGATGACGCCCTTGGGCTCGGTGACCATCTCGGTCAGCGCCGAAAGCGTCAGCCGCGCCGCATTCAGCGGCTGCAGCAAATCGTGGGTGACCGACACCAGCACCGACGATTTCAGCGAGCTCGCCGCCTCGGCCTGCTGCTTGGCCTGCAGCAGGCGGCCGTTGGTCTTCTCGAGCGATTGCAGCACGTGCTTGAGCTGCTGGGTCCGCTCGCGGACCTGCTGGTCGAGCGCGATCGCGGTCTCGAACAGCGAGAATGCATTGAGCTGCTGGTCGGTCGACCGCTCGACGCGCGACATCAGCGCCGCGTTGATCTTCCGCAGCTTCGCCGCCTCGCGCTCGAGCGATGCGATCTGACTGGTCTTCGTATCCGTCATTGCGGAGCGAGGGCTCGCTTGCCGATGGCGACGCCGGTCAGCGTCTGATTGACATGCATGGAGCGATATTGCTCGCCATAGGTCTGAAAGCCAATCACATTGTTGCGGCGATAGAGCTCCGACATCTCCCGCGACAGCTGGTGCTGCTCGACGTCGAGCCGGCGCAGCACGCATTCGAAGCCAATGAAGATCGAGACCTCGCCCAGATCGTCGGTCATTTCCTTGAACATGCGGCTGGTCGCGTCGATCGGGTCACGCTCCTGCGCCACCGTGAGCACCATTCCCTCGTCGATGGCGCAGAAGAACTGCAGCGAGCCGTCCGGGTTGGTGCGCTGGATCGACCGTGCATAGTAAGCGCCGCCGACGCGGACCAGGACGGGGTGGGCGGCGAACGAGAACAGCTCGAGTTTGCTGTCGCTGAGACCGACGGCGCGGGAGTATTCCAGCGCCGCGGGTTCGGCATTGAGCTCCTTGACGATGCGCCGCTCGATATCAGCTTCCGTCACGACCATCTTGGTCGCGGTCGGCTCGAAATGATCGCATTTGAAGAGACGGAACGGCAGCCGGGTCTTGATCAGGATCAGGACGGCGGCGTCGGTGTACGCCTTGCCGCCGTGGAAGACCCAGGACTTCTCGAAGCGCAGGCCGTCGCCGGCGGAGCCGCCAACCACGGGGATGTCCTCCAGCGACGCGTAGATCGCCGACATGATGGTTTCTTCGCGTTGGCACAGGCCGTCGATGAACAACAGGCCGAAGGATTCATGGGCGGGATCGCAATGTTCGGTCTTCTGCGAGAACTCCTGTTGCAGTTCGGTGCAGATCGAGCGGCCATGATCGACCCGGAACGTCGAGAGGCCGAGCAGCGGGCGCGCCGCTATCACGAAGTCCGTCGCGTTGAAGCCCATGGCGACGACGCTGTCCTCCTCCCAGCCGCCCGGCGAAAGCTCGCCGGCCGTCGTGCAGCCGAAGATCGGGACGTCGGGCATCCGGCGCGACAGTTCGGCGATGAAGGTCTCGGGGTCGTAGAACGGCGAGACAAACACCACGGCCATCGCGAGATCGGCGGACGCCAACTGGCGCGCGATCTCGTCCGCGGCTTCCCGCGGCCCGTCGGTCTTTGCCTGCGCCACGACGATGCTGTCGGCGCTGCTGCCCTGCTTCTCCGCCAAAGGCGATCTCCCTGACCAAGCTTTTTGTTTTTCTTGGCGCGGGCGATCTCGACCCACGCGAGCACCGTCGGGGCGATCAGCCCGCGCGGCGACGGCAAGCCGTTCGGCTCGTCCGAGTGTATGGGGTGGCGGGAAACGTCGTTGGCCCGGCGGTATCGCCGGCCGGTATCTTCGCCGCACGCGCCAGTGGCGCTGCTCGAAGCGATGACATGGGACGCCTCCCGATGTGGTCTCCTGGCCCGGGCAGGGTCAGGTTTGATTGGTTCTAACCTATCGAGCCGGTACCGCGCGTCAATCGCCAAGCCCAGCGCCATCGCCCGACCAAGGTAGTACCGCCGGTCGTCGTTGAAGTTGGTATCCATTTACGTACCTTTATCGATTCTGCCTTAATTTTGCCTGCCGGGGTCTGGGGCAGGGCGCTGCCGGACCCCGCGTGGTTTTCAGAATGAAGACGGGGGTTGGAATGCCAGGGCTGAAGCGATCGTGGTCGATCAAACTCCCAACCCTCAGATTCCGCGCCAAGATCATGCTCGGCTTTGCCGTGACCCTGGCGATCTCGGCCGCCAGCATGGGCTTCGCCTATATGGGCTTCGAGCGGGTCTCTGCCGGGGTCGGGTCCTATCGCCAGAGCGTCACCGAAGCCGACCTTGCCCGCAACATCGATCGCGAACTGATTTCCTACCGCTCGCTGGCCCGCTATTTCGTGGCGACCGGCAAGGAGGAGGACGCCAAGGCGGCGCTCGCGGCCGAGGCCAGCCTGAAGGACGCCATTCTGGCGGCTATGAAGGGCACCACCAACCCCGCCCGGCTCGATCAGATCACCAAGCTGGAGCGCGAGTTCCGCGCCTTCACCAAGATCTTTGCCGAGATCGTCAAGCTCAAGGACGACAGCGCGATGATCGCGCAGAACAAGCTTGCCCGCAGCGCGACCTCGATGCGCTACAAGCTCGACGACCTCCCGAGCAATGCGGATGACTCGGAGCTGCAGTCGATCCAGTTCGGCGCCAAGAAGGTGGCCGACCAGCTCACGGCGGTCACCTCGGCCGCCAGTACCTTCCTCGTCAACGGCGACAAGTCGGTCGCCACCAGCGCGCTCGCGCGACTGAAGTTTGCCGAGAATCTGGTGAAGGCGATCTCCTCGAGCGAAGAACGCATCAAGCAGAGCGTCGTTGAGATCAGCAAGCTGCTCGACGAGTACCGCCAGGCACTTGCCAAGCTGGTCGAGAACGCCAAATCGATCGATGA
Organism: Bradyrhizobium erythrophlei; assembly: GCF_042430365.1. Classification (GTDB taxonomy): domain Bacteria; phylum Pseudomonadota; class Alphaproteobacteria; order Rhizobiales; family Xanthobacteraceae; genus Bradyrhizobium; species Bradyrhizobium erythrophlei. The sequence goes on along the minus strand of NZ_JBHMET010000145.1, from coordinate 26,102 downwards.
GCTGACCGTCGAGATGACGGAGTCCGCGGCGGCCATCGGCCAGGGGTCGGCCGCGATGAAATCCGACCTGCTCGCCGACCAGAAGCGGTTCGAGAACGAATCCCATGCCACCATCGGCGAGACCGAGCGGCTGATCCTGATGCTCGCCGCCGGCGGCTTCGTGCTGGGCCTCGGCTGGGCGTTCCTGCTCGGCAAGGGCATTTCCCGGCCGATCGCGGCGATGTGCGGTGCGATGCGCGAGCTCGCCGCCGGCAATTTCGACGTCGTGCTGCCGGGTCTCGGCCGCCGCGACGAGCTCGGCGAGATGGCGGGCGCGGTCGAAGAGTTCAAGCTCCAGGCGATCGCCAAGGCCGAGCGCGATGCCGCAACCCAGGAGGCGCAGAACAAGGCCAGTGCCGCTGCGCGCCGCGCCGAGCTGATCCGCTTCGCCGATGAATTCGAATCCGCCGTCGGCTCGATCGTCTCCAACGTGTCGGCCTCCGCCGTGCAGCTCGAATCGGCGGCAGGCACGCTGACGCGGACCGCGGAGACCACGCAGAACCTCTCCAGCCAGGTTGCCGGCGCCTCCGAGGAAGCATCGAGCAACATGCAGTCGGTGGCCTCCGCCACCGAAGAGCTCTCCACGTCGGTCGACGAGATCGGTCGGCGCGTGAAGGAATCGAGCCAGATCGCGGATGCCGCAGTGCGCCAGGCCGAACAGACCGATGCCCGCATCGGCAAGCTGTCGCGTGCCGCGCAAGAGATCGGCGACGTCGTCAAGCTGATCACCGCGATCGCCGAACAGACCAATCTCCTGGCGCTGAACGCCACCATCGAGGCGGCGCGCGCCGGTGATGCCGGCCGCGGCTTCGCGGTGGTCGCCTCCGAGGTGAAGTCGCTGGCGAGCCAGACCGCGAAGGCGACCGACGAGATCTCCAACCATATCTCGGGCATGCAGGCCGCGACGCAGGAATCGGTCGCCGCGATCAAGGAGATCGGCGGCACCATCGGCCAGATTTCGATGATCGCCTCCACCATCGCGAGCTCGGTCGAGCAGCAGAGTTCGGCGACACAGGAGATCGCCCGCAGTGTGCAGAACGTCGCCGTCGGCACGCAGGAAGCCGCCACCAGCGTCACCGAGGTCAATCGCGGTGCGACCGAGACCGGCGCGGCGTCTGAAGAGGTGCTGCACTCCGCACGCACGCTATCGGTCGAGAGCACGCGGCTGCGCGAAGAGCTCGACCGCTTCATGGCCAACATCCGCGCGGCGTAAGCCGACCGGAGGTCGTCCCGGCCTGCGCCGGGACGACGCAGCTAATCCCGCCCGAACTGGTGCCTCAACTCCACCTTCGCGCGCTCCAGCCGCGCGCGTTCGGCTCTCGGCAAATTCTTGCCGGCGCGGTTGATGTAGAAGGTCAGCATCGACAGCGCTGAGCGATAGGCGCCGCTCTTGCGGCGCGCGCTGTGCTCGGCGGATCGCTTCAGCGATGCCGCGATTTTCTTTGCACTTGTCAGCTTGAAGACGCCGCGCTCGAGGTCGAGCGCATCGCTCTCCCTTGTCACCCGTTGTGACCATCGCTTCGGCGTCATCTTGCGGGCTCCCAGGTTTCGCTCGAGAACAACTTGCGGCAAGCCCGGTTCCTATTCTGCAATACGGGAACCCTCGCGCGGTACCGGCGTTACCCTGAGGTGGCGGGCATTCCGTTTGCCGCAATCCTGGGCGTGAGAACCTTGGGGCGCTTCGTTCCGGGGTTTTTGCCATTGGTCTGTTCCGATGAACCCACAGCCGAAGCAGCGCAGCTCCGCGCCCGACGACGCAACAATGCCGGTCGCGCAGCATGATGATCGCATTATCGAGACCTCGATCCCGCTGCGTCTCGACAGTCTCCACTGGAGCGGTTTTCACACCCGTGTGGTGCTGGCGCTTGGCATCACCTGGATCCTCGATGGTCTCGAGGTCACACTTGCGGGCGCGCTGTCGGGGGCGCTGAAGGAGAGCCCGGCGATGAAGTTCTCCAACTTCGACGTCGGCCTTGCCAACAGCGCCTATCTTGCCGGTGCCGTGCTGGGCGCGCTCGGGTTCGGCTGGCTCACCGACCGGATCGGACGCAAGAAGCTGTTCTTCATCACGCTCGCGGTCTATCTCACCGCCACCGCAGCGACCGCGCTGTCGTGGAATGTCGCAAGCTACGCGCTGTTCCGCTTCCTGACCGGCGCGGGCATCGGTGGCGAGTACACCGCGATCAATTCGACGATCCAGGAACTGGTGCCGGCGCGCTATCGCGGCTGGACCGATCTCGTCATCAACGGCAGTTTCTGGATTGGAGCTGCGATCGGTGCCGCAAGTGCGATTATTCTGCTCGATCCGGCGGTGCTGGCACCGGATCACGGTTGGCGGCTTGCCTATCTCACCGGCGCCATGCTTGGCCTTGTGGTGTTCGTGATGCGAATGTGGATTCCGGAGAGCCCGCGCTGGCTGATGATCCATGGCCGTCCGGACGAGGCGCACCGGATCGTCGCCGAGATCGAGAGTTCCGTCGTCGGGCGCGAGCAGGCGGGCGACGACTTCCCGAAGATCAGGCTCAGGATGCGCGACCACACGCCGCTGCGCGAGGTCGCGACCACGCTGTTCTCGACCTATCGGCAGCGTTCGCTGGTCGGGCTCGTGCTGATGGCTGCGCAGGCGTTTTTCTACAACGCGATCTTCTTCACCTTCGCCTTGGTGCTGACCGATTTCTTCGGCATTCCCGCCAATGATGTCGGTTGGTACATCCTGCCCTTTGCGGCCGGCAACTTTCTCGGGCCGCTGTTGCTCGGCCGTCTGTTCGATACGCTCGGCCGCCGCACCATGATCGCGACGACCTATGGCGTGTCGGGCGTGCTGCTGGCGTTGTCCGGCTACCTGTTCTCGATCGGCGTGCTCAGCGCGCAGACCCAGACGATCGCCTGGATGGTGATCTTCTTCTTTGCCTCGCCGGCGGCGAGCGCCGCCTATCTCACCGTCAGCGAGACCTTTCCGCTGGAGGTGCGGGCGCTTGCGATCGCCGCGTTCTATGCCATCGGCACCGGCATCGGCGGCGTGGTCGGGCCCGCCCTGTTCGGCGCGCTGATCGATACCGGTTCGCGCAACAGCGTTTTCGTCGGCTACCTGTTGGGGTCGGGGCTCATGATCGCGGCCGCCTGGGTCGCGTGGCGTTACGCCGTCGCGGCGGAGCGAAAATCGCTCGAAACGGTCGCGCGGCCGCTGGCATTTCTGGAGTAGACTAGGATGAAGCATAACGTGGCTGAAATGACTGACGAGGTTGACACCGCACCCGACGACGATGCGGCGCCGGAAAGCGTGCCGGTGCCGGCATCGCTGGTGCCGCATTTGAGCCAGACCGCCGTCCTGCTCGACATCGACGGCACGTTGCTCGACTTTGCGCCGACGCCGCGCGAGGTCTGGGTGCCGCCGGGACTTGCGAAGACACTCAAGCGGCTGCACGCGCGCACCAACGGCGCGCTGGCGCTGGTCAGCGGCCGTTCACTCAACGACATCGACCTGATCTTTGCGCCGGACATATTCCCCGCCGTCGGCGGCCACGGCGCCGAGATGCGGCTTGAGGCCGACAGCGAGGCGGTGGCCGCGCATGCCCCGCCGCTGGACAAGGAATTGAAGCGGCGCCTCGCCGCGATCGCCAGGCTCAGCCCGGGAATCCTGCTCGAGGACAAGGGCTATTCGCTGGCGCTGCACTATCGGCTCGCACCGCACGCCGAGAAGGCGATCTTTGAAGCGGTGTCGCTGATCCGCGCCGATCTGCCCAATGCCCCGATCGAGGTGCTGCCGGGCAAGTGCGTCTGCGAGATCAAGAATGCCGGCTTCACCAAGGCGAGCGGCGTGCTCGAGCTGATGACGCGTGAACCGTTCAAGGGTCGGCGTCCGTTCTTCATCGGCGATGACGTCACCGATGAATCCGTGTTCGCGATCATGCCCGATCTCAATGGTCTGTCCTTTTCCGTCGGCCGCCGCGCCACCGGCGTAGCCGCGCATTTCGATGCGCCGAGCGATGTGCGCGAATTCCTTGCGCATCTGCTCGACGACGAAAGGCACGCAAGCCTGTCCTAATCAAATCGTCGCGTTTTTCGCACCGCATTGAATGCGGTGCTTTTGCGTCTCGACTCGCGCCTCGCGCGGATTTTTCTTTTTGCGAGTTCCCGCGAGTTCCGTGCCTCTTCGCCAGAATTTGGTTTCATTTCGAAGATTCCTTGACCAGGAACCATCTTGATGAACGGCTGTTAATACGCGAATGACCAACAGGAGGGGACCTGGTGAACCTCGTCGTCGTATCCAACCGCGTGGCGCGCGGAAAACCCAACGAACCCATGACGGGAGGGCTTGCAGCGGCACTGTTGCCGGTAGTTGAAAAGACAGGGGCGATCTGGGTTGGTTCCAGCGGAAGGGTCCGCGACGGGAACCAGAAGGAACCATTTGCAGAGGTCGAAGCTCTCGGCGCCGGCGCGCTGGCGATGCTCGACCTGCCGGCCGCGCATTACGGCGGCTACTACGAAGGCTTCGCCAATTCCGCGCTGTGGCCGGCGCTGCATTCGCGCGCCGATCTGATCCGTGCGTCGCAGGAGGACTATGCGAGCTATCGCGAGGTGAACGCCTTCATGGCGCGCGCACTGCTGCGCTTCCGCAAGCCCGACTCCGTGTTCTGGATCCAGGACTATCACTTCCTCGCCCTCGGCGCCGAGCTGCGCGAGCTTGGCGTGACGCAGCCGACCGGCTTCTTCCTGCACACGCCGTGGCCCGCACGCGCGGTGATCTCGGGCGTGCCGCATCATCGTGCGCTGATCGAGGCGATGCTGGCCTATGACCTGATCGGCTTCCAGACCGAGGAGGATTGCGAGAACTTCCTGAGCTACGTGCAGTCGGATCTCGACCTCGCCGTTCACGACGGCATCGTCACCTCGGCGTTCGGCCGCACCCGCGCTGCCGTATTCCCGATCGGCATCGATCCGCAAAAATTCGCGCAGCAATCGGCCAAGGCGATGACGCATCCCGACGTGACGCGGCTGCGGCGCAGCCTCAACGGCGAGAAGCTTGCGATCGGCGTCGACCGGCTCGACTATTCCAAGGGCCTCGTCAATCGCATCAAGGCGTTCGACAAGATGTGGACGCTGCATCCGGCGCTGAAACGTTCGGCGTCGCTGCTGCAGATCGCTACTCCCTCGCGCGGCGCGATCGAGGCCTATGGCAACCTGCAGAGCGAGATCGCCAGGCTCGTCACCGACGTCAACGGCGTGCATGGCGAGGTCGACTGGACGCCGATCCGCTATCTCAACAAGGGGTTTGGCCAGGGCGTGCTCTCGGGCCTCTACCGCACCGCGCAGGTCGGCGTGGTGACGCCGCTGCAGGACGGCATGAACCTCGTCGCCAAGGAATATGTCGCCGCCCAGAATCCGGCCGATCCCGGCGTGCTGGTGCTGTCGAAATTCGCCGGCGCCGCCAACGAGCTCGACGCGGCGCTGCTGGTCAATCCGCATGACATCGACGGCATGGCGCGCACCATCGCGGCCGCGCTTGCGATGCCGCTTACCGAACGGCAGATGCGCTGGGAAGCGATGATGGCGAAGCTCAATACCCACACCATCCAGCAATGGTTCGCCGACTTCATCGAGGCGCTGCAGGAGACGCAGAACCCCGCGAGCGCGCTGGTGCCGGAGCCGCCATCCCTGTGGCCGCGCCGCGCCGCGGATTATGCCGCGCGATTTCACTAGCCTACAGCTGTCGTCCCGGCCTTCGCCGGGACGACGCTGAGGAGATTTCCGATTCAATTGTCAAACAGAAGATATGCGCTCGCATTCTCGCGGCGCGTTTCGCCCGAGGTTTGCGTCTCGTGTCACCCTCATCGAGAACAGAGGGCGCAGGGAAAGCCGGGTGCCGATTGCACCCATGGGCCCTGTGCAACAAAAAGCACAGGCGCCGATCGCACCCATGGGTCCCGTGCAACAAAAAGCACGGGGGTAGGACCACAGGTGTAACCGGAATCCCGGCTTTCCCTGCGCGATGGTTTTACGGTTTCCTTCGTGCTCTCCCCGGCGAGACCTGGCTTGTTTGCCACCGTCTTCGCAGGACGTTTCGCGTCTTGCGAGGAGACACCAACCACTGGGGCGTCAGGACCACACGACTTCACCGTCCGCGTCACGCGCACTCGTCAGTTGCGCGCTTAGCGTCCACCGCATCTCACACCACGTTCGTGACGATCGCGAGCCGCCCCTCGTGTCGGGTGAGACGGGCGGATTCGTGCCACTGATTTGGGTCGGGACGGAAGCGGAATATTTTCTCAAGGCGACCTTGCGCCGTCGGGCAAATCAGTGCTAGCGGCCATGATGTCGCGAGCGGTCAGCCTGCGCGCCCTCAGTAACAATACGCCACTCCATCGAGCACCGGGCAGCGCGCGCGACGCGGGTCGCTCGGGTTCTCCATCGGCACCATGCCCTTGCCGTTGCCTTTGCCGACGAACACGCCTTGCCCGACGACGACGGACGATTTGTTGCCGATCACCACGCTTGGATGCGGTGAGGTCAGGTTCGATCGCGTGCCGTCGCTCCAGATGATCGCGTCGCCCGACAGCAAGCCGCGCCGGCCGTCGTCGCAGCTCACATCGACGCCCGCCTTGGTGCAGGATTGCGCCAGCGCCGGGCCCGCGGCGCAGGCCGCGCCGAGCGCGAGTGAAACGATGAGCGTCGTGGTGGTAGTCATGTCGTGCCCCTCGCTGATTTGCCCTGGTCGATGATCAATCGTCGGCCAAAGCCCGTCGCCGGTTCAAGCAGAGGCCCCGGACGGGGCTCGAGCAAGACATAATTATCCAATGATTTCAATCTATTGGGGAAATTTCGGTCTTGGCCTCAGCCCTCCCTTGCAAAATCCGCCTCATCCCTTCAAGAGAGGGCCTCCCGGAGAGATGGCCGAGTGGCTTAAGGCGCACGCTTGGAAAGCGTGTGTGCGGGAAACCGTACCGTGGGTTCGAATCCCACTCTCTCCGCCACTTTGCCCCGAAATTTCGTACCTCGAAACGGAGATAGGCCCGAAAACTCGGCCGTTTTCGTACATTTTTTCGCCCTGGAGAATGCCGGCCGTACTAAAAATGAGCCGGAATTGGGGCTGGAGAAGGCGTTTTTCTCCGAATCCTAGAACGCCGAAAATTGGTACGGTACGGCATTTCGGCGAAAAACAAGGCCCTCATGGGGGCCGGTTTTGAATCTCTCTCGCTCATCCAAAATAGGAAATTGCGGGTGCGACCCCGCGTGCGCGGTCACTATCGCGACTGCATGGTCGCTCCGGACGGACTGGACTCAGCTCGGGCTCGAGGAATTGGCTCCGCGACGGTCGTGAATTGCCGCTGGTCGAACCGACGTGGGCCGAAGCGCAAAGATCAAGCGGAATCACTTTTCCTAATCAACGAGCGTTGACTACTGTTAGTGAGATGGGAGCGTTCGCCAACGGGCAGAACGTGAGTCAAAAATCGACTCATTAGCCGCATGACATCGTGAAGAACAACATAACGAGGGATACGCGGGAGGCGCATGAAGGGAGAACCGCGTAGCAAGTGAACCAATCTACACGGCTTGGCCCCACCATAAGGGGGATAGCTGCAAGCCGCCGGCACGAGATCACGCCTCGAATGTGGGACCCCTAAAGGAATATCTACGGGGAAGGGCCTCACGGCTTCCGCTAGAATTTGACGGCTCGTTAGTGTCACGTTTCTGCTGATCGAGGCGCGACAAAAGCCATGTCGTCAGGATCTGCCGCAGTCAGGTCCGTCAGAGTGACGGCCCTTCGAATTGCGCTGGAGCAAGCTAGACCGGCTGTCGAGAATCGTCCCCGTTCACTTCCCGACATCTCCACGAGAATTGCTGTCTATTATCTTCGGCCAATCGGGCATCTTTGGACATCTGTTCGTGCTGCATACGAATCGGACCGCCAGCTCTTCCGCGATGAGACTCTCTCCAATATTGCGCCCGTTGCGGAATAAGATGGCACACTTGCGACCGTAATTGCATTTGCCGTGAGCAATCTTCCACTTTGAGCAGGCGCACGGTATTGGCTGAAGATCGAGGGCGCCGTCACGTATCAGCTCTTCAAATCGTTCTTTCGCGATCGTAGCCAATGCGACATGGTCAGACAATGTCGAAGACGCAACATTGCGATAACCTTCAGGGTCGAGCGAAGCACGGTCTAATCTCGCGTTATTCCCGAAAGAATCCCTCCTCTGCCAACTTCCGACGATTGCACCAGGTTGTCAGATAGTCTGAATGTAATCTCTCTCAGAGTATCAGGATCGTTGTTCTGAATCGCTGCGGTCCCTCGCCGAACAAGGTCATCGTGAAGCTGCTTGTCTATAGCCGAAGCGCGATCTTCAGCGAGGGACTCAAACCGAGCAACCCAAAAGTCAGGTAGTTTAGCAAGCGAGCTGAAGACAATACTCCGAATCTCATCGAGGGAGCGTTGAGCGTCGAGGACTGAGTGAGGTCCAGATCTAGTGAGCGCCTCTCGTGCCGAAGCCGCGAGCCGCTGAACTTGTGTATTGACGCGCTCTTCGAGAACAGATGAGACGCTGAGTGCGAACCCCTCCACGAATTGATCAACTTCTGCCCGAACGCTATTGCGAACAAACTCTGGTCGATTCTTAATTCTCGCCACTTCCTGTCGAACCAGCCGGGCATCTTCGGAGACTGATCTGCGAGTATCAGCATCGGCAGCCAGCTCTAGCGTTCCGCGTAGCTTCCCCACCCTTGATCGCAAGCTCCCAGCAAGCTCCGAAACATCGGTCCCAAGCGCCCGCTCCAGGCCCTCCACATCCGCTCGGGCCTTTGCTAGGGATTCTGTTGCTAATCGTTGCCCTTCCGAACCATCGTAACTTCGATGTCCCTCCGCTGAAACGTACATTTTCCCCGTCTCGTACGTCTGGCTAATCCTCGGAAACTCAAGCTTGCAGTTGAATAGGCCGTTTTCGTCGATCGACCAATGAATAATCACTGGATCGCCTCGTCGGATGATGTCGCCAGTGGCCAAATCAGACGCATCAATACGAATCCCGCCTACCGCCAGGTTCAATGACGGATCGGTCACGTCGTCCGCTTGCTCATATACTTCGAAGTCGAGGTATCCCTCGCCTCCCGATCGCAGGTCTCGTGACGCCCGGAATTGCTCTGCGCCCCGCTTGGGCAGAATAGTCCCACGTTTAACTAGCGTGTGAAGTGTGTTCTGATCCGCCCCACCCGTACTCTCCAGGACTTTCACCGCCAGATTATGTGTCATAGGCATTCCCGCCGCACTTGCGTCGGTCCGAAAAACTAGAATGTCAGTGCGTGCGCTAGCTCCGCTGGCGTCTGTGATTTCCGCGATGAAGCGGTTCTCACCGCGATGGGCCAATGGAACATCTCGAATCTCGGTGACACTCTTTAAATCATACTGTCCTGAGACCCATCCGCCTTCACTCTTTAGCTGCAAACGCGAGCCGAAAGCCTGTCTCGGATTGTCAACGCGAACGCGAAGGCGAAAAGCGGAAGATGAAACACGAGCGGGATAGTCGAAACGTACGTCGCTCGTTTGCGCGGTAGCGCGGCCCCCCTTTGCACCAGCACCGTCACTTGTCCATTCTCGGCTCTCTGCAAAAATGGCTGCTCCAAAGGCAACTGAGGTCATGGGGTCAGTATCAAGATCGACCCGAAGTCCGAGCTGCGAGGCGATCCTCTCGCGGACAATCGGCATGCGGCTTGGGCCGCCGATAAGGACGATGCGATCGATATCATCGACGCTGTAACCTGCATCCTTAATTAGGGATCGGCACAACTCGATTGAGCGATCAATTTCGTCGACCACGATTGCTTCAAGTTGGCTTCGATCGATTTCGACATCGAGATAGATGTCAGCTCCATTGCGATCTCGTGCGCCAATCTGACTTTCATCAGCGAAGATTCGGTCATGCGTCTGGGTTGAAAGCGCAATCTTCGACATCTCGGCGCGATAGTGTGCGACCCGGATAAGACGCTGATACTTTTCATCGCGCTGAAAGTCGTCGGCCAAAGCGAAATTTGTAAGTAGCCAAGGCCGCACTATGGAGTTTACGATAGCCCTATCGAAGTCTCGGCCGCCGAGCATGTTGATACCGGCATGCGCGATGACGGTAGCGGACCCTGATATTGTTTGGACGATGGCAGCATCGAAGGTTCCTCCACCAAGGTCATACACTAAGAATTGCCCATTCTTGTTAGAAGAACGGGCGATTGAAGCCATAGCGGCGGCAATGGGTTCCTGTAGCAAAGCTACTTGGGTTAAGCCCGCAGCAGCGGCCGCACGCATGGTCGCTTCGGACTGCATTTGGTTGAAAGCGGCGGGGATGGTAACAACGGCGCCCTCAATACTGAAGTCACCGGCGTTCATCCGAGCCTGAGCCAATAGGGTCTTTATGACCTCACAACTAGCTTCCTCGGCTGTCATCGTGGTGCCGTTCGCGAAGCGAATGGGACTCGACGTTCCCATTAAGCGCTTAAAGCCTTGCGCTACGCTCTCGGGTGAAAAGGCTGCCTGGTCATAGGCTCGTTTGCCAACCAACATTCCGCCCCGACGATCCAACATGATCGCGCTCGGAAGCACATCTGTGCCTTCGGGGGTTTTGAAATGACGAAGTTCGCCGCCACTATTTCCAACGATGGCTGAGTTCGACGTACCTAGATCAATACCTAAATACATTATTGCTGATCCTTCTCTACGAGAAAAACCTTGCCCGTGAGCACGACTTGGTCATTCACAAGAATCGTGGGTTCAAGAGTGCGCTCTATGATGCACGTCGTTTCGGAACTCACGTCCTCAGCGTTTACCGCAGTGACGGGCAGATTGATTTCAAATTCAGCGCCATCGAATGTGGCGATCCTGATCCCCGCTCGGTCGAGGATCGTGTCTAACCTTCCGTTAGAATATCGAGCTTGCGCACAGAGGCGATTGTGATGCGCGTCCGGAGTCAGCGCTATGCTTCGTTCAAATGCTCGCACCAACTTCCAATACTCTGACGCTAGTTCGACGAGATCATTTTCGCGGAGTGGCATAATGAGATCCTCTCAGCTTGGGCAACGCAAATATTTGGTCGTGCCATTAGGGCTTGACCACGTCAGGGCATCGTTCGAACGAGTGAGACTGATGGTCGTTTTTCTGGTTTCGCCGGACACTGTGCAGACCGCCGCAACCTTCCAGGTGACGCCGGACCCTGTGAAAGATTGGAAATCACATCGTGCCCCGTCCGTTTCGGCGCCCTTTGTCGTCATTGTCACTATGAGCGCATCCGAGCCCCCAGTTGCGCCCTGACACGCCCGAGGATCGGTGGTCCAGGCGCCTGCAACGACGGCCGAAAAAGCAGCCTCTATATCGGCAGGCGTACTCGGGGCGGTGGCCGCCATGAGTCGTTGCTCGGTGTCGATATCCCACACGTCATTCGCTTCGAGACCATTTCTCATCTTGAATTCCCTTAGAGCGCCTCTCGACGCGGCGCTCCAGAGGTTGTTATTGCTCGCGCGGTAGTACCCCAACTCGCGCAGTTTGTTATGTATACGCGCGGCGTCGTTGCGGTTAAGCGGATTGACGGTCGCGCCCCCACGCGGAGCATAGTAGGATTCTTGTATTGGCTCGGCGGGTGTCGTGGGTTTGCCTCCTGGCATCGCACGGATAGCGGCGGTCGAACTTAATCTTCCGGCCGTGGGAACATCGTAGATGTCGTCAGTCGGCAGACCGTTGGCCATTTTGAAGGCTCTTAATGCACTGCGCGATTGGGGTCCCCATACTCCATTCACCGGTCCTCGAAAGAATCCCAGTTCTAGAAGACGTTTTTGAACCGCGTTCGCTATGTCGAGGTCGAGTAAGTCTGTTGCTACGTCGTCTAGCGGGGATGTCGCCGGCCTAGAAGCGGGCACTCCAAGGATTTCTCGAGGCTGCTGCGTTGTTGGTGCGGTCGGTGTGACAGTCTTCGCATCGAACGGTGAGGAGTCCTGTCCAAGAACATTTGAAGGCGTTGGGCGCGAGCGCCAAGCAGCCGATATTCTGCTACCCTCTTGGATTAGCGTCGCTGCCCTACCTCTCACTTCCTCCTCAACGATACGTAGGTCGCTTTCGTAGTATCGAAAGTTGGAACAACGCGCGTTGTAATCATCGGCTAGCTTATTGAATTCTTCCGTCTCAAAGGAATTGCGTAGATCTCCTTCAATGCTCTTTAGTCTGGCCTTTTGGAATCGGCAGTATCGGATGTTCGATCTGGTGAGGAGACTGCCCGACCCAATCGGAGGCTTCACTTCTGACAGATCAGTCTGTTCCGCAGGGGAGGGCGGTATCCTAGTAGGAGCCGGAAAAGTATCGCTGCTGGGGCGCGGGGCCTGATAGGGCGGTAAGGGCGCTTCAACTGGGCGTGTTGGCGGGACCGGGCGTTGGCTAGAGGGCCCGGAATTATTTGACAGATTCGCGCCAATAAAAACGACGGCTATCAAGCCGAAGAAGCCCCACTTCGCAAACCGGACATTTCGTTGGCTTTGTAGCTTGCTTCTGAGCTGGCTATACAGAGCGCGATCTTCAGGCGGCAAATCGGTTTGAAGAACCTCATCTAAGCCCCGCAGCGCAGCCGAAGTATTTCCGCCTTCTACGAGCTTCAATACTCGCTTCTCGTTCGCATTTTTGGTGACGGCGCGAAGGTCGTCGCGAAGTTTTTCAATGAGGTCCGTTGAGGGGATGATGTCGCGGGACAAACGAAGAAGCTGCTCAATGATTGCCTTCGCAGCTACTGGAGAGTTTTCCTCATTGTTTAGAGCGATCGCGAGGCCGCGTACCAATATCCAGGGTAGATCGGCGAAATTCGAATCCTTTAGTTCCGCTAACGTGGCCAGAAACAGATTCCAAATGTCGTGAGCCGCTCCTTTTGCAGAGGGGCCGAAGCCGCCGTTCTCAAGGTCGGCGGCAATGGTCCATTTCGATACGCCGTCTATAAATTTCTTGAGCGGCGCAATTTTTCCTTCGGTGATTCTCTCCTTCAATAACTGAGCATCTTCGGCCAGCTGCTCGGACGCTCTAGGAAGCGATCTAAATATTTCAGAGGCCACCTCGGAGATTGCGAGCGCTGAAGCAAAATCGCTATGCTCGTTTGCGCGATCAATGCAGAGGTTTCGAATCGTGAAATAAAGTTGGCGAGAACGTGTTTCATCCCGTCCCTTTTGAGCCTCTGAGTCAATCAAAGGCTGCGCCAAATTGAGCCATCGTCGAAGATGGTCCAACAGCTCGCCGATATCTCCGGTCGTTGCTTGCCTTGTCTTTAATTGCTCAGCAAGTGCGGTGATATGTTCTTCAAGCTCGCCCAGTTCCGACGAGGCAAACTGAGCATATGCTCGCAACAATCTGTCTAATGCTTGCAGCCGGTCTTCGTCAGATACGGCTAGAATTCGCTTCGTGCACTCACGGAGAGGGGCGGCCGCGCTGTCGGCATTCTTGAGGCCGGCTAGCATGGCTTTGACGTGTTGCTCGTATAGTATACTGAGTGCCTCCTCGACTGCCTCCAATGAGGGGCTCACAATGCCGGCTTGACGCCGCACAGACTGAATCTTTGCTAAGAGGTCGGGTGAAGAGATTTGGGCGTGCGCATCCAAGATCGAAAAAAGTACGTCACTTGATGCTGACGTGCGAGCGGAAACTTCAGCGAGAAAATTCGATCTTGAAAGCGGAGCCGTTCTTTCAGCTTCTTTCAGAATTGCTGAAGGTGCCGAGTCATTCAGAGCGGCTACAAGACGAGCGACGTGACTTGGCGGGCTATCAAAAAGATACGAGAGTTCCGCGCCGGTACGCTGACGGGGATTAATGAGGGCCTCGCGAGCTGCCACAATATCGTCTTCGGGCACTTCGCCGTCGGCTAATGCGTCTTCGACCGCTTCAAAAATTCGGTCTAACGGCGTGGTCGGGTCAACTCTAAGAACGAAAAACGGATTTCTAAGCAGCTGAAACGGCCGTACTGCTCCATTTGAAATGTTAGACATGCTCCGAGCCCCCGACCGTCAAGGTATGCAACCGGAAGGCGTTTTTAAAGCTAAACTTTTTGCCCAAGTTTGTTGGCCGCGTGGCGGTTGCGAGCGCTCTGCGGCAGCGCCGAAGAGGTCTTAGGAAAGGTGCCCCGGTCTTCAAGATGTAGTGCAATCGCGAAGCGGGCTTTGCCCGAGCTTCGGTCTGCCTTCTGCGCCTGATGAGCAGGGAGCGTTGATGAAACTGATTCGAGCTTTTTTACTATTTGCTGAGGGCTTCGGATCGGCACCTATTGCGGGTGGCAGGCCAAATGCCCATCATTAGTCCACGATTCTTCTTATGGGCTCGGGGCACAACGATGAAGGCGCTGCCGGATACAGGCACGAAGTTCGCCGACGAAGAGGAGTTTAGGGGGATTCTGAAGCGGTTAATCGTCCCAGGTATACCCATCGAGGACGTAAGTTCTCTGCAGGGCCGCGACGCGAAATTGCGCGAGATTAGCCGAGCCTTGAATTCAAAGGGGATGCATGCGTTCATCCATGGCGAACGCGGGATTGGCAAGACGTCCCTCGCAGTCAGCGCAGCCAAGGCGTTTCTGAAGATTGAAGCCTATCCGCCCTATGTCGGCTGCGACGAAGATGCGACTTTCGATCACTTGGTCCGGGATATTTGCAGGGCCTTCCTCGGTTCAAGCGTACTCAAGCGGCAGACCGATTTTCAGCAATCGGCCGGAATCAACTTGGCTTTCTTGAAGTACGAGGTGAAGGGCGGCGGAGGCACCTGGATCATCCCCGAGAAGGTCGAAACGATCAATGAGGCGGCAGATATGATCGGCGAAGCCGCTCAACTTTCAGGGTACGGCGAACCGATAATCGTAGTCGATGAATTCGATCGGATCAAAGATGATCAGGTAAAGCGACGGTTTTCCGATCTGATCAAGCGCATCCATGATAAGGCGGTCAATGTCCGATTCATGTTCTGTGGTATTGGCAAAACGCTCGACGAGCTTACCAGCGGGCACTTCTCTTCCAATCGACCTCTACATCCCATAGAGCTTGATCAGATATCTCACGATGCACGTTGGCGTATAGTTACGCGTGCGGCCGACGCACTCGGCTTTCAAGTCGAGAAAGAGCATTTGGTTCGCGTGGGCCACATTAGCGATGGTTTTCCTTATTACATCCATCTTGTTGCTCAGAACCTTTTCTGGCTTGCCTTCGATAAGCATCCTCGCGACCCACGCGTAACCTCCGACGATTTTCATGTCGCTGTGATGGGAGCGATGGAGCAAGCGGAGTCGCCCCTGAAGACTGCGTACAAGCTGGCAATACAGAAAACAAAAAATTCTCTCGATTACGAAGAGGTCCTCTGGTCCGCGGCAGCGGGCACGCATATGCAGCGACAAAGTCGCGAGATGTATGAGAATTCTTACATTCCCATGATGGAGGACCGCCTTCGTAAGGAGAGCTTTGACCCAAAAATCAAAGAAAAGCGCGCGCCACTGACTTACGAAAAATATCGCGACCGCCTCTACAAGCTAACAGATCAGCGGCACGGGCGAATTTTGGAGAAGTCGCGCAACTCTTGGTATGAATTTCCGGAGAAGGTAAATCGCGGCTACGTCCGCCTTGTGGCGGAAAGAAATGGCGTCCAACTCGGCACGGACCATTTTTGATCGTCGAGCTAGGTCGAGGGCCCCCTTCATCGCGCCCTGACCGGTCGGCCGCAAGCCGCGCGAGCTAGGACTGAACCTTGAAGGTTAGCGGAGGCCCAGTATCTCGACTGCGGCGACCGCTGGGGTACGACAGTGTGTAACAATGTTGGGCGCCTGTTGAACTATCGTAACAATTTCAGTAGTTTTATCACCTGCCTATGCAATCCTTTCCTGGGCACCAGTTCCCGCAGCGCGGCTTCGGCCGAATTCCGTAACATTCGACGGGCGAATCCGGACCGATATCCAGACCCGATTAGGGCGTGGACTCATTAGCACACAGCCAAATTCGGATTGATGCGAGCTTGACGAACGCCAGATAGTTGGCTGCGAGTTTGTCATATCGGGTTGCGACACGCCGACATTGCTTTGTTGAAGAACCGTTCGATCAAGTTCCGCGCGCGATACAGATACGGGCTGAAGCAGATCGGGTCTTTGCGATTTCGCTTCGGCGGAATGTTCGCCCATGCTCCTTGCTGGCGGGCAAGCTCCCTGATCCAGTCCGCGTCGTATCCACGATCCGCGAGTAACATGGTTTGTGGGAGCACCTGAGCGGAGGACCCAGAAGATGCCACTGAGCACGCGAGGGTCGTTTACACGCCGAACCCCACGCGGTTTGTTCGGCAGCATCGGTTTGATGGCGGTCCATTCGTAGTCGCTGAGTTCGTAGCGCATGTTTCGAGGCTCCGGTTTGGAGCTTGAATCACGTCTCGGGCAGCGCCACCAACCCGCAATGGCCGGTCGCGGTCCTGCTAATGCTCTGAATTTACTTCCGCTTCCGGCGGCATAAGGGACATTGCCGGACTTGCTGCTGGCCCGGCCCCGTCGCGAATGACCCAAGGCGGACCTCGGTGATCTTAAACTTGCTGCTACGGACATGCCT
The DNA here is from genome assembly GCF_042430365.1 of Bradyrhizobium erythrophlei. Taxonomy (GTDB): domain Bacteria; phylum Pseudomonadota; class Alphaproteobacteria; order Rhizobiales; family Xanthobacteraceae; genus Bradyrhizobium; species Bradyrhizobium erythrophlei. The sequence continues at coordinate 9,500 of NZ_JBHMET010000145.1, read as the reverse complement.
TTAAAGCCAATTTCGTCGAGTGCAAAATCCCTGCTATAATCGCCACACGTGATGCCGTCTGGGGGGCGAATGACCAATATTCGGTTTACATGGCTGGCCGCGCTCGCTCTATCTGCAATCAGTGCACTCCCACTTAATGCGCAGACAAATTCGTGCGAAGGAAAGCGTGATGGCGATGTCGTAGGCTGCAACGTTGCGAATCAACTATTGGTGTGTAGAGAAACTGCCAAAGGCATTTTTGCTCCTGAACCGGACCCTAATTCAAAGTGCGAATTCCGGGTTCCTAGGACGCAAACTGGGTCGCTTAAGCGTAAGCTGATTGTAGTGCCGCCGTCGCCCCAACTTTCGCCAGCAAAAAAACCAACGGCCAGCACCGCAATATGCTTCGACCTAAAGAGAAGGGCACTCGCAAGATGGAAAGCGTTGCCGCCGTGCGAAAATCATCCTGCCTCCTGCGACAGGATAATCGCGGAGGACGATGCAATATGTAGCCGCCCGGAGTGTGTGCGCCTGTGCGCAGCTAACGACGGGACCGTACCCTTATTTGCGCGCTGAACAGTTGGTTGCGAAGACATTCCCTCGTCAGCTTATCCTTATTATCCTGAATTTCTGGCGAGTTCGCAACTATGGACCTAATTGCATAGAGCCTAGAACCACTACGTGATCTGAGAATCACCAAATCAGAATTTGGAAGGATCGCTGAAGAGCGGCCACTCATGGTTCGAGTAATCTTGCGGCCCAAATTTGAACGAGCTTTGGGGTCTTACCGAGGACGGAGAGATGGTCGCCTACTGCGACAATCCATCAAGTATCCCCAGACCGAAACCTCAAAGACTGGATCGAAACCAAGAATTGGCTGCTCAATCAGATGAGCAAGGATATTGCTGGAACGCTAGCTTACCGATTCCGCGACCATAGGCCAGGCATGCCAGCCACGCACCCGATGTCCGCAAGTGGGCCCATCGCGTCATTTCGCTGCGATGCGGACTTTGATCGCTGCCGGGGCATAGCGGACTCTCGCGAGCCGTCAGCTCGGCCGATTTATGGGTTCACTGCCTATTAGGGCGAGACGGCTGCCAAGGACGGCTTACTTCCGAAACGTCGCCTCTTGCTTGTCCCATTCGATCGGGAGCGACTTGAGCAATCGCGCGAGGTCGAGACCTTCTGGTTGTTGGCCATTGAGAATGGCTTCGGTGAGCGCCGGCGACAACAAGGTCAGCCGCAGCACTCGGCAGAGGTAGGATTCGTTGATCTTCTCAGCTTTGGCCAATTCCCGCACTGAAGCGAATAGGTTTGACTCGAGCATGCCGCGCCAGCGATGGGCGCGAACGAGCGCCTTGATGATCGTATTGTCGACGCGTGTTGGAGATGGTGACCACGGCGGAGCCTCGGCTGGAGTTACGACCTGCTTGCGGCCTCCCTGCCGGCGGAGGGAAATCGGTATGCTCACGACCATGGTCCGGCCGTCGCGGCTGAGCTTTGGGCGGCCGAACGGGCCTATCGTGATGGCAGCAGGTCGGGTCATTCGGCGGCTTGTTGGAAAATCGGTTGCGCGTTCAGCTGATGGGCGAGCGAGGTCAACCCTTCAATCTTCAGGGTGATGTCGAGCTTGTCGGGCCCCAGATCAATGCGCTCGACGAGCAGCTCGACGATACGAGCCTGTTCTGCGGGAAACAGCTCACTCCAGAGATCATCAAATCCGATTAGGGCACTGCGAACGTCATTCTCGTTGACGTCTTTGCGCTGCTTGCGAACGGCGCGCCAGGTCTGAACGATAACTTCAGGCGTCTGAAGAAGGAGACGGACCTGGTCGACGACGATCCGTTCAAGCTCGGCAGCCGGTACCAATCTGACGGGACAGTCCGATCCGCCACGTTTCATAGCGGTCTGACTGATGTAATACCGGTAGAGCCGTCCTGATTTCCGGGTGTGGGTCGGCGACATCGCTGCACCGTCAGGAGCGAAGAGGAGCCCTTTGAGGAGTGCTGGGGTTTGGGCGCGGGCGTTGCCTGCGCGTTTGCGTGGGCTTTCCTTCAGTATGCTGTGGACTTGGTCCCAGAGCCTGCGATCGATGATTGGCTCGTGCTCGCCGGGGTACGAGGTGCCCTTGTGGACGGCCTCGCCGATGTAGACCCGGTTGTTGAGGATTTTATAGAGGACGCCCTTATCCAACAGGTGGCCATAGCGGTTCCTCGCGCCGGCCGCGACAAGCTCGCGCGCCAATAGTGTCGCGGACTTCAGCTGGACGAACCGTCGGAAGATAGCTCTCACGCGTCCCGCATCAGGCTCATGAACGAACAGCTTGCGGTCGCGAACCTCATAGCCAAGTGGCGTCCAACCACCCATCCATTTGCCGCGCTTGCGGGAGGCTGCGACCTTGTCGCGGATGCGTTCGCCAATCAGCTCGCGCTCAAACTGCGCGAAAGTCACCAGGATGTTCAGGGCCATGCGCCCCATGGCATCTTTGGTGTTGAAAGACTGGGTCACGGAAACGAAGGTGACGCCGTGGCGTTCGAACAGCTCAACGAGGTTGAGAAAGTCGAGCATCGAGCGGGAAAGCCGGTCGATCTTGTACACGACAATCACGTCGATCCGGCCGGATTTGACGTCAGCCAGGAGCCGCTTCAAGGCTGGCCTCTCGAGGGTACCTCCTGAGAAACCGCCATCATCGTAGCGGTCTGAAACCGGGGACCAGCCTTCGGCCCGCTGGCTGATCACGTAAGCCTCGCAGGACTCCCGCTGGGCGTCGAGCGAATTGAAGTCCATGTCGAGGCCCTCCTCGCTGGACTTGCGCGTGTAAATGGCGCAGCGAACTTTTCGAACAGTGGAGGCGGGGCCGGAGGAGAGTGCCTCAAACGGGCTGGCGAGGCGCTTCTCGCCATTCTTTGGGCGGTTGCGGAGACTCATTTGCGGCCCTGAAGATTCTTCAGGCCGAAAAAGATCCAGCCATTCCACTTGGTGCCTGTGATTTCGCGGGCGACAGAGGAGAGAGACTTGTAGGGGCGGCCCAGGTACTCGAAATCTTCGTGCCGGACGGTCACACAGTGCTCGACGCCCTGCCATTCCCGGATCAGCTTGGTCCCGGCGATTGGGCGCAAGACGGGCCGGGCTTTGCGTTCAGCCGGCTCCTGGTTGGCATACTGCTTGGCCATCGCCTCGAGGCGCTCGTGGGTCTCACGGCGGAGCCCGCCATAGGCCAGTTCCTGGATCCGGTAGGCCAGCCGGCTCTCCAGAAAGCGCCGGTTATAGGCGGGCGGCTCGGTCTCAAAGAGTTCGCGCCAGCGGGCTTTCAGAACGTCGGCGGGGGCGCCTTTCAGGGCCGCCAGCTGCGACAAAACGGTCTCTTTCACGGGGTGATAACCTCGCTCTTACGGGCGACATCACCCCGAGACAGCGGCTCACAGTCGAGCTGAGTTTTTGCCCCACGCGGTAAAATTTGACTGGACTTCCGCTCCAAAACACGCAGGAGGCCAGCGGCCAAAATGGCGGCGATTTCGGCTAGATCGTCGTGGTGATGCACAGTCATACGCCGCTATTCGGCGTAGTCGGGCGCGCTCGTCCAACCCTTTCACATGAAACGGTAGAGAGGCGCATCGCATGGCATAGGAGCGTAATCTGTGCACTCGTGTCACTTTGGAATATCGTTTCCCTGATTCATTCACTTGGTCTCTGATTCGGGGTTAAGCGGTGTTGTTGCAGCAAACGAACTCGCCGGACGGGATCGAAGGTTCGGCGGATCCATTGGACGGCCTGACACTGGCTGGCGGCTTTCGTAAGTATGTCTTGGAGGATGTCGAGATTGCCGGATTAGGTCGGCGACTCTCAGAAATACGTCGGAGCAATTCGGATGTGTTCCTAGAGGGGCAGTTTCCAGGCGCTTATGTCGACTTCCATTGGCCTTTGCATGTCTCTGCTGAGAGTATCGCCGACGCGTTTGTGAGCTCGCCTGTTGTATTCTTAGACCGACCGTTGCCGACCCCATCTGAGCTGGAAACCGCAGCTTCGGAGCGGCTAGCTGATCGTATCGCGGCGCTTGTCGGTCGCCTTGCCCGCGGCGAGATCATTGCGGTTGGGACTTTCGCCGCCACGGGCGTCGAGGGACCCGTCGGCACTGGCCAGTGGAGGCGCACGGATCTCGTTATAGATGTCAAGAATAGTGCGATTTGCGAGATGCGGGACCATCGTCCCGTAGCCGTCTGGACGGGTGTTTGGCTCCAGCTACCTGACGAGCATCCGCCGAAGGATCAACCCGTCGTCTCACAGCTGTATGCCGAAGAACCGACGAAGGCCCGAAAGCAGATCCAAACCAAAAGTAAATCGCGGACTGAGTGCATAGATTGGCTCATGTCGATCATGTCAGATCCGACGGCCGCTCCCTTGACGAATGATGAGCTCTGGGCAACGGCAAGTGCGAGATGGCCGAACAAGCTCAGCAAACGGGAATTTGACAGATGCCGGGCTCTCGCGCTTGGCAAGTTAAGCGAAGAGCAGCGCTATCTGTGGGCTCGCCCCGGACCCAAGCGTAAACCGTCGCAGTTCTAATCACCGCACTTCGAAATCGCGGCGGCTATTTTCGGGTCTCCACCGTAGCCAGTCTAACTGCATCGAAACCGATGCAGTTATGACAATGCCCCTCAACAGCAATGAAGATCCCGACGCCCTGCTCAGGGAACAGGCTGCGGCCGACTTGTTGTGCCTATCTGTCAGGACACTCCAGTCGTGGCGTATCCGCCTTGCAGGCCCCCCTTTCGTCCAAGTAGGCCGTGCTGTTCGCTATCGCCGCCGCGATCTAATCGCCTGGATCAACGCAAATACCTGCGGCGGATCCGTGGAGCGGCGGCCGTGACCAAGGGATCAACCACAGCCGCTCATTCCAACGCCCAAGAGCCTAGAGAGTACTCGGTCTACTTTGGGCGTGAGCGCCTTGGCCGCTTCGTTCGTCTCGACAAAAGGCTGTTCGAGGCGTTCGACCGCTACGACCAGGCTCTCGGCACTTTCCGCAAAAGGAAGGAAGTACTTGCCGCCATTTACGCCGCGTCGGGGGAAAGCCGATGAGCTGGCAAGCGACCGCCTGGGCGATCAAGCAGGCAACGGGCTCGACCAGGCGCAAAGCCATGTTGCTGGCGCTCGCCAACTATGCCGATCCGAACGGGGTATGCTGGCCGTCGCAGGAGCGCTTGGCAACCGACACGGAACAGTCTGTTGATTCCGTACAGCGCCACTCCCAGGCGCTTGAAAAAATGAAGCTGTTGGAACGCGAAATAATGCCCAAGCGGCGCGGCCAGTATGCTGGCTATCGCTATCGCCTGGCCATGCTAACCGACCAAGCTGACGGGACACAAGCTGCTTCGCTTTCGCGCAGTTCGCGGTCTGACCACACCGCAAAAAGCCGAGGCGCCGCACCGCAGAGCTTGCGGAGCAAACCTTCCATAGAACCTTCATATAAACATCCACACGCAAAACCCTCATTTGAGGCCGCCGAAGCACGCCTAAGGGCTTTCCAGGCAAAGCAAGAGCCTCTGGAAGTCGTACAACATCGAATTGCTCAAAGGATTGGGTACGATGGATGGCTCGTCCTAGGCGATATGAATGACAACCAGCGTCAACGGCTTTCGAAGCTCGAGCGCCAGGGCAGGTTGGATGATGAGACGCTTTGCAACGCGGTGCTTGCGGCGCGCCTTGCAGCACGATCGTGAATGGGGCGAACGCGGAGGGCCCGGGGGTGGCCAAAAGTCTAGAGGCCCTCCCTGACGACCGGGCTCCCTGGTTCACACGTAAAATCTCGGAATTAAATACAAAAAGCCACCTGCCGAGCACTGACGAGAGCAATCGGTGTGCGCGAAGTAGCTGGTGTTGATAAGGGGTGGGGGGTGGTCATTTCCTTAGCGGCCTTTCAGCAAGCGGACCGGCCCCACCTTCATTCAGGGATTTTTTTTTCTCATCCCGCCGAGAATTTCACTCCAAGTGAGCAAGGCGTGTCGCCGTCTCTTGACAAACAAGATCGATAACTCAAGCGCTTATGGCAAGTTTGGAAGTCGATAGGCCAGGCCCCTGGGCACAAGCGAGTATTTATTTTCAGGAGCCCAGGGCGCGACGTGCAGCTCGCAAGCGCCTGAAAAAAGTGTCGCGAAATTCAGTAGAGGGGAGGGGCGCCACCTCGATACAACGACGTAACTCCAAGTGCGACTATCGATCGCTGCCCGGCGCCGGTCTATCGGAGACGCACCAAAAGCGAACCCTTGGATTCTGCGGTTCGGAGGCTTCGACGTCGGCTTTCGGGCGTAGAGCGAACCAAGGCTAGGCAAGCCTGTGATCTCTGCTAGTGACCCACAGGAGACATCGTGGCCGAGGCGGAAACGATCCCAGCCTTCCCGAACGTGATCCCACTTGCCGCCGCGTGTTCGAGGCGTGATATCATTTTAGGTATGCTCGCCGGGCGGGGGGAGAGGGATGGCATTCACCAATGAGCCGCGGATCTCGATAGCCGACCAGAGGGCCGCCGCTTGGCCGTTGGCCACACAGCTCATCGACGTGAAACCGGTTCGAGCGACTGTCGCGTTGGCCGTGTTGTTGGCGTTTCTCGCGCTGGTGCTGCGGCTCTATGGCCTCTCTGACAAACCTCTCTGGTTCGACGAGATAATCACTTTGAACCGGGCAAACCTTCCGTTTGCTGGACTCGTCATCGACGCGTTCGAACACAAGCATTATCCAACTTATTTTCTGCTGCTTTATCCATTCGCCTCGGCGAACATCGATGCGTGGACACTACGAATCCCGTCCGCCCTGTTTGGAGCAGCCTGCACATTCCTCGTCACGCGACTGGCGGCCGAAATACGTGGGCCGCAAGCGAGCCTCGTGGCGGGACTGTTGATGGCGTTATCACCATTTGAGGTGCAGTTCGGCCAGGAGGCTCGCTCGTTCACGCTTATCTCTTGCTTGGTGCTCATTGCGATCTGGGGATTGGTCCGCATCGCGCACACACCTGTGGCATCTGCGCTGCCCTTGAGCCGGCCGGCAGCGCAGCGGGGGGCATGGGCGGCCTACGTGCTCGGCACACTCGGGGCGCTCCTCGTGCACAACTGTGCGGTCCCCTGGCTCTTGGCGTCAAATATGGCCTTGTTGGTGATTGCCCACCGCGCGGCATCCGAACGAAGGGAGTTATTGCGAAATTGGGCATGGGCGCAGGCCATCATCCTGCTTATCTGGCTCCCGGGCTTGATCATCATGTTGCTATCAAATCGGGGGGCCGCGCTGAGTGGCGTTGGATGGATACCCAAGGCCAGTTACGAAACCATCTGGTCGGTGGTCTCTGCACTCTATCTGTTTCGGATATCGGATATGATGAATTTCGACCTGCTGCCGGCACCGTTCCCGGGATTCGGCGCGGCGGTTGCGGTGTTTGCCCTTATCGGAGCATGGCGATTGAAGACCGATCCGCGCTCGCTGACGGTGGTAGGGCTTGCCTTTTTGGCGATGCCGGTTGCGATTTCGGTCATGTCCGCGTTCCAGCCGATGTTGGTGCCACGGTATTTGATGTGGAGCACCGGTCCGTTTTTTGTGCTCGCGGGTATTGGAGCGGCGAGGCTGCCGACGAGATTTTTCCTGCTGATCGCCGTGGTGGTTGCGGGAGGCGGCGCGCTAAGCCTTGCGCCTTATTACAAGGCGGAGACCAAACCGCGCTGGGACCGAGCGGTAGCGTTTCTCGTGGACAATTCACGCCCGCAAGATGTCATCGTTGCGCAAAACCAAGCGGTCAAATACGTCCTCGCTTCTTATGCTGAGCGACTTCGGCTCGATTCGAGGATTCCAGTGTACGCATCCAACTCGGACGACGCTGCGCAGCGCGCTGAGGAAGGGGAGCGCGCGTGGATCGTGTACGGGCGCCATGGTCAGGAAAAGCAGGAGCCCGAGGAGGGCTTTCGGCAGAAATGGTCGGCCTTCGGGATTCCCGCCGAAGAGGTCCGGTTCGGTTCGCACATTCTTATTCTGCGGTTCGACAAGGTGGCGTCGGAACCAGTTTTAGAGGCCGCTCGTTGAGGGGACCGGGCGGCAATGATGCCGTCTGTCAGGGCCAGCATTCGAAGGACAGCGAAAGCGCTTCGGCGAAGACCAGCATGGCGACAGCGAGGATCGCGACAACGTAACCGAGCAAGGTGCTAAGCGGGAGCAAACGGGTCACGGGGAGGTTCGGTCATGTCCGAAGCGATGCGATTATCCGGCCCACTCGGAGCGGCGGGCGTAAGCAAAGTTCTTTGCGATCGCCTTGAGGCCGCTCTTCGTGTGAAAAAGATGTACAATAAATAGGTGTCGATCAAAAATGTGAGGATCAAAACGACGTAGGCCCACGGGCTTTCCATCAAATTTAGCTCGATTAATACCCGCGAGAAACCGAAGCCCACGACCCATGCATCAAAGCTCATGCATATTCGACGAAACGTCTCGGCATCCAGATGGCGGATGACATAGGCGCCGAGTGGTACCCCGACGCCAACGCAGGGAACAAACACCCATAAGATGTTCCCGCTTTCAGCCGTAAACAGGCCAAGCTGGTAATAGACGATGGCGGTCACGCTCGACTCGGCCACGCGAACCAATGCGAGACCGGCCCGAAACTCGGTTTTGACCAGACCTTGGTTGTTGAACAGGATCGCCAGCGGCGGTCCGGAGATGGTGGTGACCGAATACAGGATGCCCAGCGCAGTTCCAAAGGGAAGACCCACCCACCATGTCTGCCGAATTGGCCTCCGCCAACCGGCTGCCTGAATCAGGATGAGGGGCAGAATGAGTGCGTAGGTCCCGAGTTTGATCCAGCCTGGCTGAAGTGTAGCGAGAACCAAGGCTCCGATTCCGATGCCGGGCAGGAGCCCGGTGATGATTGGAAACACCCTCTTCCATACAGCGGCAACGCCGTTCAAATTGATGAATAGAACGTAGAAGTTGGTGGCCACCTCAACCAGGACGACGGCGGGATTCAGCATGCGGTTTGCATAGAAAACGAGAGCCACCGGCACGGTGAGCGAGGAAAACCCATAGCCGAGCGCGCCATTTACGAAAGCTGCAAGAAAAGCGATGCCAGTGAGAACGATCACCGCAGTATCAAGAGGAGGCATCGTTGGCTCCCCCATACGGGCAATGGTCGCCCGCGAGGCGACCGACCTTTATCACTATCCTATCACTTCTGGCGATCTGCTTGCAGGTTGGAACCCTGCGGGGCACCGGTGCTTTCGCCTCTGAACTGGTTTGAAGATTGCCAGCGCGCTTCCCTTTTTTTCCAAAGGCGCGATCAACGGTTCCAGAGAGAAGGACGGTCCCTCAGCCTGCGACCGCCACTTCCGCCCTTGTGCCCATCGCTTCAGTTGGCGCAGTGCAGCGGTATGTCTGAAAGCGGGGGTAGATCGGACGCGGCTAGCCAACTGCAAGAATGTCGAGATTGACCCGTTTGTATGGTCCGGCCGTGCGTTGCAAGTGGTTTCGCCGAGCTGGCGGTGAGCGGTCTTGCA